>NZ_CP042904.1:0-1401460 GCF_008033215.1 Wolbachia endosymbiont of Drosophila ananassae
GATCAATTTTAATGTTTTTATACCCTTTACAACCCATCAAAAAATCACCATAATTTTTAGTATGTATTAAGTAGTATTAGCTTTTCATTTTGCAGTAAGCTATTGATTATCTTATATTTTTCTAATTATTGCTTTTTTCTTGGTGTGGTATATGAACTTAACTAGCCCTAAGGTTTCTACTATGTTTTTTGATCAGATTATTACAGTAACGGATCACAATGTTACTTGGGAAAAAATCCAAAATTGTCTTTATAATCTTTATGGAGAAGCAACATATAATAGCTGGCTGAGTTCACTAAAATTTGTCAGTAGCAGAAATGGGGAAGTTCTTTTATCCGTGTCAACAAGGTTTATAAAAGAGTGGATTACAGTTCATTACATGAAAAAAATATTATCATTATGGCAAAGCGAAGATAAAAGTATACGTTCTATTGATATTCAAGTAATTGAGGAGAGGAATTCAAATTTTAATGTTATACTAAAAAACAGAGAGGAAAGTAATCATAATCTTGGTTCGCCGCTGGATCCAAGGTTCACCTTTGATAATTTTGTAGTGGGAAAGCCAAATGAATTAGCATTTACGGCGGCAAAGCGTGTGGCAGAATCTATAGATCCAATATTAGGCAGCAATCCTTTGTTTCTATATGGTGGAGTGGGACTTGGTAAAACACATCTAATGCATGCTATAGCTTGGCACATAGTCAATTCCCCATCAGCAAAAAGAAAAGTGGTGTATTTATCAGCAGAGAAATTCATGTACCAATATATTACAGCGCTGCGAAGCAAAGATATTATGTTATTTAAAGAGCAATTTAGATCAGTAGATGTATTGATGGTAGATGATGTGCAATTTATCAGTGGTAAAGATAGTACACAAGAAGAATTTTTTCACACTTTCAATGCATTGATAGACCAAAATAAACAATTGGTTATATCAGCTGATAGGTCTCCTAGTGATCTTGATGGAGTGGAAGAAAGAATAAAATCACGACTCGGTTGGGGGTTGGTGGCAGATATTAATGAAACAACTTTTGAATTAAGGCTTGGTATATTGCAGGCAAAAGTGGAGCAGATGAATATGTATGTTCCGAAAGATGTCCTAGAGTTTTTAGCAAGGAACATAAAATCTAATATAAGAGAATTAGAAGGAGCATTAAATAAGGTTACCCATACCTCATTAATTGGAAGAAGTATGACGGTAGAATCAGCTAGTGAAACCCTAATCGATCTTCTTAGGTCAAATCATAGGTCAGTCACAATAGAAGAAATACAAAAGAAAGTAGCTGAATTTTTCAATATAAAGGTTGCAGATATGCAATCCAATAGAAGGCTTCGCAGTCTTGCAAGGCCAAGACAAATAGCTATGTATTTTGCCAAAAAGTTTACGCAAAAAAGCCTACCAGATATTGGGAGAAACTTTGGTGGCAGAGACCATGCTACTGTTATACATGCAGTAAAACAAGTAGAAAATTTTATAAAGACCGACTCAAAATTTGCTGATGAAATCAATCGATTAAAAAAAATGTTTAAGTAGCGTTTTTAAAATAGCTAATAACAAATCCTAAAATGAATCGACTATAGTTTTAATCCGTTTAAGTTTAAAATCTTCTGTTAGCTTCGCAGAATACATTTCCTTATTGTGTTGATTATAGAAGGTAAATTCGTGATCATCTAAATTTAGTATTGCAAAGCCAAAGCCAAAAAAGTTTCTAACCTCGTGTGCTAAGTAGTTTTTACCATTTAAATAGTCAAATTCTACATTTTGATAAACAGATTCTTGATCTTGAGCGTGTAATGATGCACCACCGTTTCCAACTATAATTTGGTCTGGAACATTATCCATTAATAAAATCTGGGCTATATGAATGTGGCCAGAAACTATGGTAGTAACATTGCTTGGAAATTTATCTCCAAAAGCTTCGATTTGTGTAAGATTACCATGGCTTTTTAATGTCAAAAATTCTTTTTTTGGAGATCTCCAAAGCGGTTTATGAGTTAAAAACCACATGGGCTTGTCAGAACTATTTTGTATCAATTTATCAAATTGCCTCTCAAAAGCATCAATTGTGCTTTGGGTTGTAAAAATATCCTCACCGGATGAAGAGTCGAAGATAAAAAATTTCATCGGTCCAGCATCTAAGGACCAACTAGAAACGAAGTTTCCACATTTTTCAGACGAAAAGGGGTATGAATCTAGATACCTGAACCATCCTTCATAAGCTCTATCACAACTCTCATGGTTTCCACGAACAAAAAGGAAAGGGGATTGTGATAAAATATCCTTTGCAGGCTCAAACCAATCAGCGTACCAAACTTCTTTATTATATCCATAAATATCGCCACACTTTTTTGTATTTCTACATTTTGTTTGTCTATAATGATAATCACCAACATGGATAATTAAATCTGGTTTATGAAGGGCGATTGAATCTAAATTTTTTTTTAAAGGCCAGCTATCTACCGAATTACATTCCTGCTGAAATAACATATTTATTCTACAGCCTGTGTCACCAATGAAAGCAATTTTATTAACCTTTTTTGGTAATATAGGAACCCGTAGATCCTCAATACTAATGTTTTTGGCACTTGTTTGTACTGTCAGTTCACAAACTGTTTCGTTATGATCACCATTGTTAATTGAGCTGCGATTCAGCATTTCTGTTTCCTCGCCATCAACATAAACAATGGGACACATGTCATTGTCCGTAATTGCGCGTATGCTTAGTTTATTTTCTGGGATAACTTGAGACCATGTGTATAATATTTGTGCATGGACGAAATGAAAGCTAGTTATAAGAGAGAGAGCTAAAAAAATAAAGATATTAGCTATATTCATTTGTATAAAAACCTAAGTTAAAAATTAGTAGTAAGGTTATCTTAAATGATTAAAATTTATAATCACAAAATTCATAATCAAATTATACAAACAATTTCTAAATTATTCTAGTATCAGATTGACACTCTAGATGAAAAATTCTAAAATGATTAAGTAATTTAAAATAATTATATAAAAACTAGAATATAGTGCGGCCGTGGTGGAATTGGTAGACACGCAGCGTTGAGGTCGCTGTGGCTCATAAGGCCTTGGAAGTTCAAGTCTTCTCGGCCGCACCAGTTTTTATCGCTGTTTAATATGGGTAAAAATGTTTATAGGAAATCAGAGTAGCAATAAGGTAGAAAGAGCTATCAGCGAAATCAGGCGCGGTCGGCCAATTGTAATATATGATGAAAGTAATTACCTATTGTTCGCTGCTGCTGAGGCTTTAGAAAGAGATTTATTTAATCAATACAAGCTTATATCAAGTAATGTATATGTTACTTTAACTTCAAGTAAGGTAAAATACATATCTCAGAATAAAGAACATAACAGCAAACGTCTGTTGGTGAATAATTTTGATGAACTGCTCCATTTAATAAACTGTTCAAAGGAAGATTGCATAAAAGAGTTGCAATGCTCAAAGACAATAGATGAATGTGCTATTGCCTTGCTTAAGTTCTCAGAATTATTGCCATACGCGTTAGTAGCTGATATGACTTTTGAGAATAAGTATGAAATGCGAAATTGGTGTGAAGAAAATGACATTATTGCACTAGATACGTTACTCGTAAATGATTTTCAACAAAATCAGAGTGTGTATGAAGTGTGCAAAACATCATTATTTTTAAAACAGACTCAAGAAGTAGATATCATATCTTATAGAACCGAAAGTGGCGGAAGAGAACATCATGCAATTATCATTGGCAATCCAGATAAAGATGACGAACCATTAGTAAGAATTCATTCTTCGTGCTATACGGGTGACTTGTTAGATAGCTTATCATGCGATTGCAGAAGTCAGTTACATCAAGCAATTCAAATGATAGCTGACTTTGGAAGTGGTATTATATTGTATTTGATGCAGGATGGAAGAGGTATTGGTTTAACTAATAAGTTAAGAGCATACAGTGTGCAAAGAGAACATAACCTTGATACTGTTGATGCAAATAGAATATTGGGTTTTGAAGATGATGAAAGGAGTTTTGTTGTTGCAGCTAAAATGCTTAAGAAATTGAACATTAACAAAATCCAATTACTTACAAACAATGATAGGAAATTGTCAGAATTGGAAAGTAGTGGTATAGAGGTTACAAAGTGTCTACCACTTATTGTGGAACGTAATAAATATAACGATTCATATATGGAGACAAAGTTTGGTAAGCTAGGCCATAAGTTAAGAGTTTTTTAGCTTTTTTGTTGTAACTACTTTGTTAATTTGCTATGTTTATTAACACAAGTTAAGATTTTTAAGAATATTAAAATGCTAAGATTTTTTAAGCGAGAGAAAAGTACTGAATCGTTAGATAAGGATATAAATTGGAATTCAAACCGCTACAGCACAGTTATTGCTCAAAGGAATATTCTACTTTTATTTGCGTTAATATTATTAGCAACGATCTCTATCAGCATATTAGTCATATTTAAAATTAGCACAAGTAGCACTATTGAGCCATTTGTTATAGAAATTGACAAGAAATCGGGAATAGTGCAATTGGTTGATCCTGTCACAGTAAAGCAGTATTCTGCAGATGAAGCGCTGAACGATTATTTTATTTCAGAGTATATAAAAGCAAGGGAGGTTTTTGATCCATATCATTATAATTATAACTATTATACAAAGGTGAGGTTGTTTTCCTCACCTAATGTGTATAATGAATTTAGAAATTATATAGGATCGCAGAATATGGATGATCTTTTTAATTTATATTCAGATACCAAAAATGAATTTAAAATTCGCTCGATTCAAAAATTGGGTAACGATGCTCTTCAGGTGAGGTTTTTTGTGGAATTTATACGGAAAGATGGAAGTTCCACAAGAAAAAATAAGATAGTTATTATGTCATATAGATATGCATCGCTTGAAATGAATGATCAGCAAAGATATATTAACCCATTAGGGTTTCAAGTTATTTCATATAGAGTAGATGATGAATATGTATAGGATATTATTAGTTTTAGTTTTACTTGTAAGTAGCAATTTAAACGCATCCATTAATTATAATGAACCTATTTCTGTAGATAGTAGAATAAAGACTTTTGTGTATAGCCCTAATGAAGTATTTACGGTGGTTTTTAGTCAGGGTTACTATTCTTATATTGAATTTGCGGAAGGAGAAAAAGTTAAAAATATCGCTGTTGGTGATGCATCAAGTTGGAAAATTAATCCTTATGACAATAAATTGCTTATCATGCCATTTGAAGTTAGTAGCCGCACTAACATGATTATTACGACAACTAAAAAAAGAAATTACATTTTTGATTTAATCTCAAGGCCAAACTACGATAAATACCCGGATACTGATGCTAAGAAAGTAGATCACGATTATTCTGCTGAAAAGGATATATCTTACGTAGTACGTTTTTATTATCCTCAAGAAGAAGGTGAATTTGATGTTGATTTAGATGAGGTTTCTTTACCTACTCAAATGCAATATACTACAGACAAGCTAGAAAAAATAATACAAGAAAATGATACGAAGTACAATTATACATATATTGATGAAGGTGGTAATGCGGATATAGTTCCGATTGAGCTATTTGATGATGGTTATTTAACCTATTTAAAATTTAGAAATAATAATAAAATACCTCAGATTTTTGTAGAAGAGGAGGATAAACCTTGTAAAAGGCTGTTATTTGATGATTATGTTATAATAAAGGGAGTACATAAAAAGCTATTTATGCGTTATGAAGATGGTGAAGTTGAAATTATAAATAGGTCACTTTAGCTGTGGTACATGCAATATGAATAAAGAAAGGCGTAACAATTCAGAAGATGAATCAGAAATAGAGAATAAGGTAGTAACAGTTGGCTCTAATCAAGGTCATAGGGCATTGATGGTCATGATTTTAGTGCTTCTGGTTGGTGGAGTGTATTATTTCTATTTTAGTCCTTCTCATAAAGAGGATTCAGAAGTTATTAAAAAAGAGGAAACAAAGCAAAACGTTCAAGAATTTAAAGGAAAGTTGGAACAAGTTCCAGATAATGTAATAGTTCCAGAAAGAATAATAACCGATCCCTTACCACCCTTACCTCCTCTTCCTACACCACAAATCGTACCAGAAATAAAACAAATTAAAAAAGAAGAAGAGAAACCAAAAGAAACCCCTGTGTCAAATATACCTATTTTGCCAAAGCAAAATTTTCCTTCTAACAATGTTATTAGTAATCTACCTACCTCGTTTCCTACAATAGGGGATGGTGGTTACCCTAGAGAAAGACGTAGTGCACAAATGTTAACAATTTCAGGTGGTAGTGGAGAGAACAAGGCTGCTGATGCTATTTTATCCGACACTTCAGTACAGTCGAGCAAAGCTACCAGAGTAGGAAAGCTTGGTTTAATGATTACTCAAGGTAAAATTATTGATGCTGTTCTTGAAACTGCAATAAACTCTGATCTGCAAGGAATGCTGCGTGCTATGGTGAGTAGAGATGTTTATGCAGAAACTGGTGATACAGTTTTAATACCTAAAGGCTCAAGATTGATAGGCAGTTATTCATTTGATTCGAATGTTGCTAAATCTCGTGTAAATATAAACTGGAACAGAGTGATTCTGCCACATGGAATAGATATTGCAATCTCATCACTTAGTACTGACGAGCTTGGTAGAGCAGGGATAGCGGGAATAGTTGATAATAAAATAGTAAGTGCGTTATTCTCTTCAGTGGCACTTGCTGGTGTTTCAATTAGTTCGGCTGTTATAGGGCAAAAGGCTTCTAATCTTATCGATGTGCTAACTGCAATGGATGTAGTGAAGTCTATTACTGCAACTGAAATAGATATTTCTTCTCTCAAAGGGGCTATTGTTGAGAGATTGGAGGATGCTATAAAAACTGAAGTTGGGAAGGTAGGAGACGAAAAATGGAAATTGGGTCTTAGGGCTATTGAAAAAATTCGAAATGCTAAAAGTGATCAGGATTTACTGAGAATAATAAAGGAAGAAATAGTAAGTGTGATAAAAAGTTCTGGAGCTAGTGGAGTTGATGCAATTACTAGTGACAATATCGGTATAACTTTAGACGATGTACGTCAACTGTTGAGGCAAACTCAGAAAAGAAGCAAATCTGTTTATGATGAAGCAATCGGGAAATCAATCAATGATTTTTCTAAAGACATGCGAGATATAGTGGGCAGATATACAGATAAAAAACCAACTATTTATGTCGATCAAGGCACTGCATTGAAAGTATTTGTTAACCAAGATATAGTATTTCCTCCACAGGCAATATTAAATCAATGAAATGAACTATGCTGCACTTGATACATATTTGGAGCCATTACAAGGCATATTTCAAGAAGAAGGCGTAAATGAAATATCAATAAATAAGCCAAAGGAAGTATGGATTGAAAATCGTGGTGAAATAAGGTGTGAAAAATTAGAAATATTCGATCTTAACCATTTGAAATCTCTTGGCAGACTGATTGCTCAAGCTACAGAACAAAAACTTAGCGAAGAAGCACCTTTACTTTCGGCAACATTACCAAATGGTTATCGTATACAGATAGTATTTCCGCCAGCATGTGAGCCTGATAAAGTAGTCATGTCGATTCGTAAGCCTTCTAGCATGCAGTTAGCACTCGATGATTACGAAAAAATGGGGGCTTTTTCTGAAACTGTTACAGAAGCAACTGATAATCCAGTTGACCGTCATTTGGATTTATTGTTAAGGCAAAAAAAAATAAAAGAGTTTTTAGAATACGCTGTAATAAGTAAGAAAAATATTATAATTAGTGGTGGAACTTCCACTGGTAAGACTACTTTTACTAATGCTACTTTGCGTGCTATTCCAGCTGAGGAAAGAATTATTACTGTTGAGGATGCAAGGGAAATCGTTTTGAACGATCATCCCAATAAAGTCCATCTAATTGCCTCTAAAGGAGGGCAGGGCAGAGCAAAAGTAACCACTCAAGATTTGATAGAAGCGTGCTTACGTTTAAGGCCAGACAGAATAATAGTTGGTGAGCTCCGTGGAGCGGAAGCTTTTAGTTTTCTCAGGGCGATAAATACTGGTCACCCTGGATCAATATCAACCCTTCATGCAGATAGTCCAACAATGGCCCTTGAGCAAATAAAATTGATGGTTATGCAGGCAAATCTTGGCATTCCTCCAGACCAAATTATACCATACATTAAAAATGTGATTGATATTGTTATTCAGCTAAAAAGAACCGGTGGGGGCAAAAGAAGCATTTCTGAGATATTATTTACTAGATCTGCGAGCGAAAATGCTTAAATTTATACATAAGTTAAGGAAGAGTAGTTTATGAGTAATGGAAATCACCTACGTAATATTCTCATAGGAGGTGTAGTAGCTTTTAGCGTACTTGAGTTTTGCTTCTATCTATCTGGTATATTGTTTGTTCTGTTTGCTGATGGTCCGGATGCTGTGGATTTTAAGGCAATTAATCCTAGTTTGACGCCTTTCCCTCAAGCTCTTTGGCCAACGATTTTTGATCATATACAATATTGTTGGCATCATCCAGAGTTATATAGCCTTGAGCTCAAAATCACATTAATTATATCTTCTGCACTGCCTATCATTGTTTTAATGATTATCTTATGGAATTTAAGAGAAAGGATAATTGAGTGGCGACCATTTAAAAAGAAGGAATCACTTCATGGAGATTCGCAGTGGGCATCAGAGAAAGACATACGAAAAGCAGGATTAAGAAGCAAAAAGGGATTATTGCTTGGTAAAGATAAAAGAGGATACTTCATTTCTGATGGGTTTCAGCATGCATTGTTATTTGCACCTACAGGTTCTGGTAAGGGTGTTGGCTTTGTAATTCCTAATTTATTATTTTGGACTGACTCGGTAATTGTACACGACATAAAATTAGAAAACTATGAAATAACAAGTGGTTGGCGAGAACGACAAGGACAAAAAGTATACGTATGGAATCCAGCGCAGCCAGATGGAATAAGTCACTGTTACAATCCATTACAATGGATTAGTGAAAAACCTGGACAGATGGTTGACGATGTGCAGAAAATAGCCAACCTAATTATGCCTGAACAAGACTTTTGGCAAAATGAAGCAAGAAGTTTATTTGTTGGAGTGGTATTATACTTACTTGCTGCACCAGAGAAAGTCAAATCTTTTGGTGAAGTTGTGCGTACGATGCGTAGTGATGATGTAGTCTATAATCTTGCTGTTGCTCTTGATACAATGGGTAAAATACTACACCCTGTAGCATATATGAACATTGCAGCTTTTTTACAAAA
The DNA here is from genome assembly GCF_008033215.1 of Wolbachia endosymbiont of Drosophila ananassae. Taxonomy (NCBI): domain Bacteria; kingdom Pseudomonadati; phylum Pseudomonadota; class Alphaproteobacteria; order Rickettsiales; family Anaplasmataceae; genus Wolbachia; species Wolbachia endosymbiont of Drosophila ananassae. The sequence continues at coordinate 9,266 of NZ_CP042904.1, forward strand.
AGCTGATAAAGAAAGGTCGGGTGTTGTATCAACCATGAACTCATCACTTGAATTGTGGGCAAACCCATTGATTGATACTGCAACTGCGTCAAGTGATTTTAATATTTTAGATTTTAAAAAGAAGAAAACTACAGTTTATGTTGGTTTAACTCCTGACAACTTGACTAGGCTCAGGCCTTTAATGCAGGTTTTTTACCAACAGGCAACTGAGTTTTTATGTAGAAAATTGCCATCAGATGACGAGCCTTATGGCGTATTGTTTTTAATGGATGAGTTTCCTACACTTGGAAAAATGGAGCAATTTCAAACAGGTATTGCATATTTTCGTGGTTATCGAGTTAGGTTATTCTTAATTGTTCAAGATACTGAGCAGCTCAAAGGAATATACGAAGAAGCAGGGATGAACTCCTTTTTGTCAAACTCGACTTACAGAATAACTTTTGCAGCCAATAATATTGAAACAGCTAATTTAATATCGCAACTTATAGGAAATAAAACTGTACAACAAGAATCGTTAAACAAACCTAAGTTTTTAGACTTGAATCCTGCTTCAAGGTCGTTACATATCTCTGAAATACAGAGAGCATTGCTATTGCCTCAAGAAGTTATTATGTTGCCACGCGACGATCAGATAATTTTAATAGAGTCGACTTACCCAATTAAATCAAAGAAAATTTTGTACTATAGTGATAGCACCTTCACAAAAAGACTGCTCAAGCAAACTCGTGTGCCTACACAAGAACCATATGACCCAAACAAAGTTCTTTCTGCCGCTGCGAGCAAAGATAAGGTTAATAATGAGGGGAATAATGCTCTTGAGGGACCTAATTCAGTTGATTATCCTGCTGAAACTAAAACAGAAGATGCAGTATATGATGAATCAAATGAATTTGCAGACGAAGATATTGATGATGAAGATATCGACGATAAGTTTGAAGATGATGATGACGGGTTTGATGATGAGGAAAAGAGCGATGATGGGTTTGATGACGAAGAAGAGGAGGATGAATTTGAAGATGAGGATATTGATGATAAATTCAAAAATGACGAGAAGTAAGGTTAACTTCGCCTATTTTTTAGCTTAGGAAAGTGCAAGTTATGCAAATAATTAGGTTTTTCATATTAAGCCATTTTTAATTAATTAGTATTAGATTAGCTATTTTAACTAGGGGAGTAGTAATGATTAGTAAAAAAACATTAGCGGTTACAGCGCTTGCTTTGCTGTTGTCACAACAATCTTTTGCGAGTGAAACAGAAGGGTTTTACTTTGGTAGTGGGTATTACGGTCAATATTTAAATTACACGGGTGAGTTGAAAGCAAAAATTGGAGATACTGCTGCTACAGCTACCAATAATGTATCTGTAAATGACAGGAGTGCTCAGAACACAGAAGGTCAGTCACTAAGTAAGTATAAAGGAGATTATAATCCGCCTTTTGCTGCAAATGTAGCATTGGGTTATACAGGGGAATTGAATGGCAATAGCTACAGAGCTGAATTGGAAGGAATGTATTCTTCTGTAAAAGTGGATAATATTGGTTTAACAAGCGGCCAGATGACAATATCCTACACAAAGGATAAAACTAGACCAGAAGAGAGCTATGGAGCAATAGTCAATCATGACCAAATTGAGAACATATCTGTAATGGCAAATGTTTATCATCATTGGAAAAGTGACCGTTTCTCTTTTTCTCCTTATGTTGGGGTTGGAGTCGGTGCAACAAGAATGACAATGTTTGAAAAATCGTCAATAAGACCCGCAGGTCAATTAAAAGCTGGCCTTGATTATCGCATAAACGAAGATGTAAATATGCATATCGGATATAGAGGTTTTGGTGCTATTGGTAGCAGTGAGTATAAACTAGACACCTTAAAATGGGATCCCAACCATGATAATGGCAAAGATAAGCCAAAAGGTGGAATGGCTGAACAAACAGGTGATAATCAAGTATCTACTACCATACAGAACGACTTTTTTCACACACACGGCATAGAGGCTGGTCTTACTTTCCACTTTGCTAGTAAAGCTTAACTGCCCTTTAGAAAAACAATAGATCTCTTGGCATCATTCCAGCGCAGGCCAGGTTTTCCTACGTCATACCGCGATTCATTCGCGGTATAGATTCCGCTAACACGTAGCAGAATGACGATTTTTCAAATCGTCTTAGCTATAAGACTGGATCCTATCATAGGATTACAGAAGCGGAGCTATACATTGCTTCACAACAATGCATCTCTTCATTCCTGCCAAATCATATACATATTCCTGAAAAGCTAATTCGTATGAGGGGATTATTTTATCAATATTGCTTTGATCTTCACCTATCTCCAATATCGCAAACCCATTTTTTTTAAGACACCTCCTTAATATTGGAAAAATGCTCAAGTAACAGTTCAAACCATCAATACCACCATCAAGGGCAGTTTTTGGTTCCTTTTGTACTTCGGCTTGCAAGTCTTTCAATTTACTTCTTTTAATATATGGAGGATTGCTAATTATCAGATCAAATAAATCGCTGCACTCTATCCACGAACTTGGAAATATTTTGGCTCTGCTGAGAAGATCATGTTTTTTTGTGTTCTGATAGGCAACTTTGTATGCTTCCAAGCTTTTTTCAAAACCGACGCCAACAGCATATTTATACTCACTAAGTACGGATATCAATAAACAACCTGTGCCTGTGCCAAAATCTGCAATTTTTAGTCTCTGCTTTTTATTTGGGTAATATTTTAACACTGTTGAGATTAATGTTTCACTATCTGGTCTTGGATCCAAAACATGCTGATTAACTATAAAATTTTTACTCCAGAATTCACGATTACCTATTATTTGCGATATTGGATATCTTTCCGCTCTTTTTTTTGTTAATTTCCAAAATAAAAGTTCTTTCTCCATCGGCACTTGATCAGCATGGTTCACAATTATAAATGATCTTTCCACTCCAAGTACGTGCTGCATGATGATTTCACAATCTAAATGTGGTGATTCAACTTTATGTGACGATAATAACTCCGATCCTTCTTGAATTAAAGTGCTGATTGTTTTCATTATTCTAAAAATATGTTTCTTTCAGCCAAAAATAGCAAGATGAGCTTCCAGTTTAGGGTAGCTGCACTAAATCCCAGTGTCAAGCACGCAGCTGTACGAACATTGCAATTTGCAGATCCAAGTAGCTTGACTACTTGGATCCAGCTAAGTTGGTGAGCATAAAAGTATAGCTAATGCGAGCTTTACGTCATACCGTCACGGTATCTCTAGATTCCGCTAACACGTAGCGGGACGACGAGGTCAGGGTGTCATCCTAGTACCTTCTCCTGTCATCCCAGTGCCCTGACTACTTGGATCCAGGAAAAAGAATGGTGTCATCCAAGTAGCCTTCCTCCCCTGTCATCCCAGTGCCCAGACACTGGGATCCAGAAAAGTTTGCTTGTAAGCAAGCAAACTAGCACAGAAAGTGGTTACAACATTTTCGATGAGATTATATGGAAAACTGGATTCCAGTGTCAAGCACTGGAATGACACCTTCCTGCCCAGTTCATGTTGCCATAAATATTAAGAAATTTACCAAGCAAAAAAAAGGCAAAAGAAGCCCTAGTCATTGTCTATTTTCAGTATTGGCGTTTTTTAAGTCTTAAACACTGCAATTTAGCTGCTTTTAAATGCAACTCACCTTAGTTTAAATGTTTAAGAAATTTACTAAGCAGAAAAAAAGGCAAAAGATATCCCGTATTAGCTAGTTGTCACTCTCTAATCCTGCAAATTGGCGTACTATACTGTCTTAAACGCTTTATAAGCGCGTTTCAGCTTATATAGGTAAAAACCCAGAAATGTTGTGAAGACGTAAAGTGTGCATAGTGCAAAAAATTAAAAATAAGACGCCAATTACGTAATACTGTTGTCATTTAATCTGCACAGATTGAAGATAAATGAATACCTTCAGTACCATGATAATGGGGCTGGCGAAGGGTGTCAAGTAAGTTTTTTCGTTTCTACTGAATGACAGTTGTGGCTTGGGAGGTAGTGCAAGAAGTCTACTGATGGCTTTCAAGGCAGTTGAGCTTAATTATTAGAGTAGTAATGTTTATTTTTATATTGACTATTGAGGTTTATTATTTTATAACTAAAAACTTAGTTATTTTAATGAGCTTGAGTTTATAACATATGCCTACGATAAATCAATTAATACGTAAGGGTAGATTAGGATTGACCCATAAGAAAAAGGTACCAGCTTTGGGAAAAAGCAACCCTCAAAGGAGAGGTGTTTGCACTAAGGTGTATACTACAACTCCTAGAAAGCCTAACTCAGCACTCCGTAAAGTAGCCAGAGTAAAAATTAGTGGGTATGGTGAAGTGACGGCTTATATACCTGGTGAAGGTCATAATTTACAAGAACACTCTGTTGTTTTGATACGTGGTGGGCGGGTTAAAGATTTGCCAGGTGTGCGTTATCACATAATAAGAGGTGCCCTTGATCTGCGTGGTGTGCAAAATCGAAAGAAAGCTCGTTCAAAATATGGTGTAAAGAAATCTGGTTAAAGTTTATGGCTCGTCGGAATAAAGCAAAAAAAAGAGAAATAAGTCCTGATTCGCGTTACGGCAGTGTTTTGCTGATGCGTTTCATTAATACAATCATGAAATGTGGTAAAAAATCTACTGCAGAAAAGATTATCTATGACGCTTTGTCTTTAGCTGAAAAGAAAATAGGCGAAGGTGGGTTATCAATTTTTGAGACAGCAGTAGGAAATGTTACTCCTTCTATAGAAGTGCGTTCTCGACGCATTGGTGGTGCAACTTATCAAGTACCTGTTGAAGTTCGACAAGATAGAGCGGTTTCTTTAGCGTTAAGGTGGATTGCTAAAGCAACTTCTGCTGCTCGAAAAAAGAGTGGAAAAACCACTGTTGATTGTTTGCAATCTGAAATACTGGATGCTTATAATAAACGCGGTGGTGCGTTTAAGATGTGCGAAGAAAAATATAAAATGGCTGAAGCTAATAAGGCATTTTCTCATCTTCGTTTTTAATGTTAGCTAATTAATTGTGATATGGAAATTGGAATATCTAAATACAGAAATATAGGGATAATGGCTCACATAGATGCTGGTAAGACTACCACAACAGAGCGTATTTTATTTTATACTGGTAAGCAAAATAGAATTGGTGAAGTGCACGATGGTGCAGCTTCTATGGATTGGATGGAGCAGGAAAAAGAGCGTGGTATTACAATCACATCTGCTGCAACAACATGTTTTTGGAATGATCATAGGGTCAATATAATAGACACTCCTGGTCACGTTGATTTCACTATTGAAGTTGAGAGATCTTTAAGGGTTTTGGATGGTGCAGTTGCTGTATTTGATGGAGTTGCTGGAGTTGAACCTCAATCTGAGACAGTGTGGCGTCAAGCTGATAAATATAGCGTTCCTCGTATCTGCTTTGTTAATAAGATGGATAGAATAGGGGCAAATTTTTATCGATGTGTTGATATGATAAAGACGAAGCTTGGTGCAGCACCTTTAGTTATTCATTTACCAATAGGGAGTGAGAAAGATTTCAAAGGTATAATTGACCTTATTTCTATGAAAGCCATTATATGGCAAGAAGAAACGTTGGGCGCTAAATTTTCTTATGAAGATATTCCTTCTGATTTGCTTGATAAGGCTCAAGAATATCGAAATCTTTTATTAGATGCTGCAGCTGAGATGGATGACGAAGCGATGAATACTTACTTTGAGTCTAATGATCTGCCAGTAGATTTACTGAAAAAATGCGTGAGAAATGGGACCATTAAAGGAAAATTTGTTCCTGTGTTATGTGGATCAGCTTTTAAAAATAAAGGCGTACAACCACTTTTAGATGGTGTGGTTGACTTTTTACCTTCTCCTATTGATGTTGATGTAATTGTTGGAATTGATCCTAAAGATTCAGAAAAGAAAATTGAGGTCAAACCTTCAGAAAAAGAGAAATTTGTTGCTCTTGCATTTAAAGTGATGACGGATAAATTTGTAGGCAGCTTGACGTTTATCCGTATTTATTCTGGTAAATTAAAGTCTAAATCTACCGTTTCAAATGCGTTAAAAAACGAAACTGAAGGGATTGGCAGAATGTTACTTATGCATGCAAATAACCGAGAAGATATAACTGAGGCTAGGGCTGGAGATATAGTTGCTTTAGTTGGGCTAAAGAAAACAACCACCGGAGATACTTTATGTTCTGTTGATTTTCCTATATTATTGGAGCGTATGGAATTTCCTGAGCCTGTTATTGAAATTGCTGTGGAACCTAAAACCACTTCAGATCAGGAAAAATTAGGTATTGCTCTAAATAGGTTGGTTGCAGAAGATCCTTCTTTAAGAATGTCAGTAAATGCGGAAAGTGGCCAGACTATATTGAAAGGCATGGGTGAGCTCCATCTTGAGATTATTGTTGATAGAATGAAGCGCGAATTTAACGTTGAGGCTAACGTCGGTGCTCCTCAGGTTGCATATCGTGAAACTATCACTAAATCTGTTGAAATTGATTACACTCATAAAAAACAATCTGGTGGAGCTGGTCAGTTTGCTAAGGTTAAAATAAAATTTGAACCTCTTGAGCCTGGTTCTGGGTTTCAATTTGAAAGTAAAATTGTAGGTGGTGCTATTCCAAAAGAGTATATTCCTGGGGTAGAAAATGGCTTGGAGTTGATAAAAGAAGGTGGTATAATTTCGGGATTTCCGTTGATTGATTTTAAGGCTACCCTTCTTGATGGTGCTTTTCATGAGGTTGATTCTAGTCCTTTAGCTTTTGAACTTGCTGCTAAAGGTGCTTTTAAAGAGATGGCAAATAAAGCTGGTCCAAAAATGCTGGAGCCTATAATGAAAGTTGAAATCATTACTCCTGAAGAATATATGGGTGATGTTATGGGTGATATAAATAGTAGAAGAGGAAATGTTGCTGATATGCTCGATTTAGGTAATAATAGTAAAATAATTACTGCTTCGGTACCTCTTGCAAATATGTTTGGTTATATCAACGTTTTGCGTTCTATGTCTCAGGGAAGGGCGCAGTATAGTATGCATTTTTCTTGTTATGAGCAAGTGCCACAATATGTGGTTGATGAGTTAAAGTTAGAGTATAATTAAGGGTAATAATTATGACAGCAGTAGTGGAAGCATTTGGAAAGCCGCATGTAAATGTGGGAACAATAGGACATGTGGATCATGGGAAGACAACGTTAACAGCGGCAATAACAAAGCATTATGGAAATTTTGTAGCGTACGATCAGATAGATAAAGCGCCAGAAGAAAGGAAGAGGGGGATAACGATAGCAACAGCGCATGTTGAGTATCAGACAGAGAAAAGGCATTATGCACACGTTGATTGTCCTGGGCACGCTGACTATGTAAAGAACATGATAGTAGGTGCAGCACAGATGGATGCGGCGATATTGGTAGTGTCAGGGGTTGATGGGCCAATGCCACAAACGAGAGAGCATATATTGCTGGCGAAGCAGGTAGGTGTTGGATATATCGTGGTGTATATAAATAAAGCTGATGTTGCTGATGCTGATATGATAGATTTAGTAGAAATGGAAGTGAGGGAATTACTGAGTAAATACGGATTTCCAGGGGATGAAGTGCCTGTGGTGGTTGGTTCAGCGCTCAAGGCGCTGGAGGATGACAGCAGCGAATATGGAAAGAAATCAATAGACAAATTGATGGAAAAGTTAGATGAATATGTAGCGGTTCCACCAAGGCCTGTGGATTTACCATTTTTATTGCCAATCGAAGATGTGTTTTCGATATCGGGGCGAGGAACGGTGGTAACAGGAAGGATAGAGAAGGGAGAGATAAAGACGGGAGAAGAGATAGAGATAATAGGTCTGAAGGGAACGCAAAAGACGATATGCACAGGTGTAGAAATGTTTAAGAAGTTGCTGGATAAGGGAAGTGCAGGACTCAATGTAGGAATATTGTTAAGAGGAACAAAAAGAGAAGAAGTAGAGAGAGGGCAAGTATTGGCAAAACCGGGGACGATAACGCCGCATAGAAAGTTTAAGGCGGAGGTTTATATATTAAAGAAAGAGGAAGGAGGAAGGCATACACCATTTTTTGCGAATTACCAGCCACAGTTTTATTTAAGGACAACGGATGTAACTGGGAGCATAAAATTGCTAGATGGGAAGGAGATGGTAATGCCAGGAGATAATGTGAGTGTAGAAGTAGAATTGCAAGTACCGATAGCAATGGATAAGGGATTGCGTTTTGCGATAAGAGAAGGCGGTAGAACTGTTGGTTCTGGTGTTGTTTCTGAAATTTTGGAGTGAGAGTTTGAGTTATAGGAGTGTAGCTCAATTGGTAGAGCGCTGGTCTCCAAAACCAGAGGTTGTAGGTTCAATTCCTATCGCTCCTGCATTAATGTTGTGGTGGAAATGTTAAAAAGTTTGTGTGGTTTTTTCTGTGATATAAAGCAAGAAATACGAAGAATTGCTTGGGTAAAGAAACAGGAGGTGTTGTCATCTCTATTTGTTGTAATGATTGTTATATTATGCTTTTCGATTTTCTTCTGTTTTGTGGATTTTATGTCTCTTTACGTAATTAAGGCTTTATTTGGAATTATTTATGGAATGTGAATATAAATGGTATATCATTAAAGTTGATTATGGATATGAGCAAGGTATACGCGAATTGGTAAGTAATGCTGTTTATTTTAAGGAAGTGTTTATTCCTTATCAAACGGTATGTAATTCAAAGTCTGATATAAAAGAATTATGTGAAGTGTATGTATATATGCATCTGTGTGATGAAAGCAAAAATATTTTGAATCAAACGCCTGGATTCTGCAGTGGCGAATCTGGTAATTTTGAGATGATTTTAGATGATGAGATAAGTTTAAAGTGTAAAGAATTTAATAGGTATAAATGGTATATCTTGAGAGTTGCTTCTAATTGTGAAGAGAAAGTGCGCCAACATATATTGGAAAATTCTATGAGATTGGGTGTTAATGATTACTTTAAGGAAGTTTTTATTCCATATGAAGAGCTAAGTGAAGTAGAGTTGAAATCTAAGAAAATTGCTACACGAAGGAAATGCTTTCCTGGTTATGTCTTTTTATACGTGAATTTATGCGATGAAGTATTGAATTTTATCAATAGTATACCAAAATCTCTTAAGGTTTATGGATTTTTGAAAAACGGTAATATTCCAAAGGTGATTTTGGATGATGAGATTCACTCAATGTGTAATGCACTTTATAATGCTCAAGAGACAAAGAAGTTAGGTTATGGTTATGAAAAAGGTGAAAAAGTGAAAATTAATGATGGTCTTTTTCAAAATTTTACTGGTAAGGTAAATATGGTAAACGATGAGAAAAAAATTATTAATGTGGAAGTATCGATTTTAGGTAAGCCGACAATAATAGAGCTTGATCTGGCTCAAGTAGAGAAAATAGAGGATTAATTATGAGTGTTATAGTTGCTAAGATTAACTTACTTATGGAAGCTGGGAAAGCAGTTCCAGGACCGAAAATTGCTTCAGTACTTGGTCCACGTGGTATACCTGTTCCTAAGTTTTGTGAAGCTTTTAATAAAGTTACTAGTGCTGCTAACGCTAATTATAAAGTAGGCGATTTAGTAACAGTGCGAATTTCCATAAAGGATGATCGCTCTCATGATTTTACTGTCAGCGGTCCGCCTGTGGCTTATTTACTTAAGCAGGAGGCTAAATTAAGTAAAAGTTCTGGTAATCCTGGTAAAGAATTAGTGGCTAAATTACCTATGTCTGCTATAATTAAAGTAGCAAAGTGCAAGATGGTTGATATGAAAGTGGATAATGAAGATTCAGCAGTGAAAATGGTTGTAGGCACTGCAAAATCTATGGGTATAGAAGTTGTGGAAGGTTAGGTAAATGAATACATATAATGATAATCCTAAGCAGTGTTTGAAGAAGATTGTTGAGTCTGCTTCAGCAAAATTTAATGAATCAGTTGATATTGTGGTCAATTTAGGCGTAGATTCACGTAAATCTGAAGAGCAGGTGCGTGGTACAGTAGTTTTGCCTAAAGGTATCGGGAAGAATATTAAAGTAGCTGTTTTCGCTCAAGATAAACATTTATTAGAAGCTGAAAAAGCTGGTGCTGATATTGCAGGAGGAGAGGATTTAGTTGAAGAAATAAAAAAAGGTAGAAAGTTAGATGTTGATTGGTGCATTACTACTCCTGATTTTATGGCAAAAATCACTCCTATTGCAAAAGTATTGGGTGCTAAAGGGCTGATGCCTAACCCTAAATTTGGTACTGTGACTTCTAACATTGCAGAAGCTATTAAAACCATTAAGTCTGGTCAGGTAAAATTTAGAACAGATAAAAATGGTGTTATTCATGGTAAATTAGGAAATATTAAATTTGATATTGATGACTTGCTAGAAAATTTAAAAGCCTTTCTTAAAGTAATTAAAGATAATAAACCTATTTCTGCGAAAGGAATTTACTTTAAGGGTGTTTTTTTAAATTCAACTATGGGTAAAGCTTATAAGATAGGCAAAGTGGAAGATATAATTTAAGGGAGTGATACCGTGAAGCGTAAAGATAAGGATGAATTTATACAGAGCACAATAAACGTATTTGTAAATAATGATTTCTTGATATTAGTAAATTTTAAATCTATAAATGCTAATGATTCATTAACTCTGAGGAATAGTCTGAAGTCTATAGCAGGTGGGGTATTAGTAGTTAAAAACACTCTAGCGCGCTTGGCTTTGGGAAGGACTGGTAAATTCTCTTATTTATCAGGCAAATTTTCCGGTCCTGTTGCTATTATATACTCTAGTGGCATAGTAGAAGCTGCAAAATTAATAGTTGATTTTACTAATGCTAACAAAGAAAAAATGTCTGTGATTTGCGCAGCTCATTTAAATGAATTGTTAACAGTGGAAGATGTTAATAAACTGGCTAAGTTGCCTTCTCTGGATGAATTGCGTGTTAAAATTATGCGTTTAATATCTTATGATATTCCTGCTCGGTTAGCGTTGTCTATTAATTCATCTTCTATGAGGCTTATGAGAGTTTTGGATTATTATAGTTCTAAAAAATAAATTTGTTGTTAAGTAAGGTGGTAATTATGAGTAATGTAACAAGTGATTTGGTTGATAAAATATTATCTTTAAACCTATTAGAGGCTTCTGAACTTGTAAAAGTTTTAGAAGAGAAAATAGGGTTGCCTGCTGGTTCTTTTCTTGGTGGAGCTGTTGGTGCTGGGGCGCCTATTGGTGATAATGCTGCTGCTCCTGCTGCTCAAGAAAAAGCTGAGTATAAAGTTGTGATTAAAGAAATTGATGCGAGTAAAAAAATAGGAGTTATTAAAGCTGTGAGAGAGGTTAATTCTACATTGGGTTTAAAAGAAGCAAAAGAGTTGGTTGAATCTTTACCTAAAGATTTGACTGCTAATGTTCCTAAAGACGAAGCAGAAAAAATCAAGCAAAAACTTATTGAAGCAGGAGCAACTAAAGTGGAGCTTGAATAATATTTAATGTATTAATTTTATATTGATATAGCTCTTTTAATTAGTTTGGGGTATTTTAATGGTTGATTCTTCTTATATGTACGCTTCTGGTGCTTTTGTTCCTAGAGTTTCTTATTCTAGGTCGATTGATTTAAAAGATTCTTTATTGGATTTGGTTAAGGTTCAAAAAGAATCATATGATTCTTTTACTCCTAAGAATAAGGGTAATGAAAGACTTGAAGTTATCTTTCATACAATCTTTCCAATAAATGATCCTTTGCGTAGGGCTACTATTGAGTTTATAAGTTGTAGGGTAGATGATCCTAAGTATGATGAATCTGAGTGTATAAAGCGTGGTGTAACTTTTTCTGCTCAGGTTATTGCTTCTATACGTCTTGTTGTTATGCAGGATGGTATTTCTCTTGATGAATATAAATCGATTAAAGAGAGTGGAGATCATTCTAAACTTGCAACCGTTGTAAAATCTATAGAAGAGCAGAAAGTCCACTTTTGTGGGTTGCCTATGATGACTGATAAGGGCACTTTCATCATTAATGGTGTGGAAAAAGTTATCGTCTCACAAATGCATAGGTCTCCTGGTGTATTTTTTGATAGCGATAAGGGAAAAACTTACAATTCTGGTAAATTGATCTATTCTGCTAGAATTATTCCTTATAGGGGTTCTTGGCTTGATATTGAATTTGATGTTAAAGACCATTTGTATTTTCGTGTTGATAGAAAAAGAAAATTGCCAATTTCAGTTTTATTAAAGGCGTTGGGTCTATCAAATAATGATATACTCGATAGATTTTATGAGAAAATAAAGTATGTAAAACATAAAGATGGTTGGAAAGTGCCTTTTGTTCCTGATAAATTTAAAGGAGTGAGGCTGCCTTTCGACTTAATGGATATTGAAGGTAATGTGCTGCTTAAAGCTAACGTTCGTATTACCTCAAGACTAGCTAAAAAGCTATATGATAATGAATTGAAAGAGTATCTGGTTCCTTTTAATTCTATATGTGGTTTATTCCTCGCAGAAGATTTAATGGATAGTGCTAGCTCTACGAAAATTTTATCTGCTGGTGAATCTATAAAGCTGGAAGACATAAAGAAGCTTGAGTTATTATCTGTAGATGAAATATCAGTGTTGAACATAGATAATTTGTTTGTTGGACCTTATATATTAAATACGCTTTTCTTAGATGAAAACATGTCTTATCAGGATGCACTATATGAAATATATAGAGTTTTGCGTCCTGGTGAAGTTCCTGTTTTAGAGATAGTAGAAGAGTTTTTCCGTAATCTTTTCTTCAGTCCGGAATATTATGATTTGTCTAACATTGGTAGGTTGAAGCTTAACTCTTACCTTGGATTAAATTATGATGAGGATTTAACTGTTTTAACGCATGAAGATATTATTGAAATTGTGAAAAAAATAGTATTGTTACGTGACGGTCAAGGATCTGTAGATGATATTGATCATTTAGGAAACAGAAGAGTAAGATCAGTTGGAGAGTTTATAGAAAATCAATTTAGAACTGGGTTGTTGAAATTGGAACGCGCAATAGTTGATTCTATGTCCACTTCTAGTTTAGATAAAGTTTCTCCATCTGATTTTATTAATCCAAAAGTGTTAACTAATGTCTTAAGAGATTTCTTCAATTCTTCTCAATTATCTCAATTTATGGATCAGACTAATCCGTTATCTGAAATAACACATAAAAGAAGGTTATCCGCGTTAGGTCCTGGCGGTTTAACAAGAGAACGGGCAGGATTTGAGGTGCGTGATGTTCATCCAACTCATTATGGAAGAATTTGCCCTATTGAGACTCCTGAAGGGCAAAATATAGGGTTAATCAACAGCTTAGCTATATACGCGCGTATTAATAAATATGGTTTCATTGAAAGCCCTTATAGAAAAGTAGTCAATAGGGTTGTTACTGATCAAATTGAGTATCTTTCTGCTATAGACGAAGGCTCACATCATATAGCTGACACTAGCGTAAAGCTTGATGAAAATAATTGCTTTGTTGATGACATGCTATACTGTAGATATGCTGGTAGCTTCGTCATGGTAAGTAGCGACCAAGTTAGTTACATTGACGTATCTCCTAAGCAGGTAATATCAGTTGCAGCTTCCTTGATTCCATTTTTAGAAAATGATGATGCTAATAGAGCATTAATGGGCTCAAATATGCAACGTCAGGCCGTACCTTTATTGAAGCCTACCGCTCCTCTGGTTGCTACTGGTATGGAGTCTTTTGTAGCTTCTGGCTCTGGTGCTGTAGTTTTAGCAAAACGCGATGGCATAGTTGATAGTTCTGATAGTAACTCTATAGTTATACGTGCTTTTGATAAAGAAAGGGTTAACTACTTGGACGTAGATATTTATCATCTAAGGAAATTTCAGCGTTCTAACCATAATACTTGTATTAATCAAAGACCGCTAGTGTGCGTAGGTGATTATGTTAAAAAGGGTGATGTAATAGCTGATGGTCCTGCAATTAACAGTGGTGAGTTGGCGCTTGGTAAAAATTTGCTAGTTGCTTTTATGTCTTGGCAAGGTTATAATTTTGAAGACTCTATTATTATTTCTAGTGAAGTTGTTAAAAAAGATCTCTTTACTTCTATTCATATAGAAGAATTTGACTGTGTTGTACATGATACCCCTTTAGGATCAGAAAAAATAACTCGTGCTATACCTGGTGTTAATGAAGAAAATCTATATCACTTGGATGATAGTGGTATAGTGAAAATTGGTACAAGAGTTGGTCCAGGCTATATTCTGGTAGGTAAAGTTACACCTAAACCTTCTCTTTCATTGCCTCCTGAAACGAAGTTATTAATGACAATTTTTGGTGAAAAGTCATTCGATTGTGCGGATTCCTCTTTATATACATCTCCAGATGTTGAAGGGACAGTAATTGATGTACAAGTCTTTACACGCAGGGGGGTTGAAGAAAATGAAAGGGCATTACTCATCAAACAAAAAGAGATAAATGACTTTGAGGAAGAGCGAGATTATATAATCAATGTTACTAGTGAATATTTCTATGATGAACTGAAGAAACTTCTTATTAATTCTGGTTCTCAAGATCGAGAAAAATTTGACTCTATTGAACGTGAGCAATGGTGGGGTATAGGATTAAAAAACCAATCCATTTCTGAGCAAGTTAAGAGCTTAAAAAAAGATTTTGATGAAAAAGTATCACATGCAATAGCACAGTTTAAGCGAAAAGTAGAAAAATTACATGAAGGTTATGACCTGCCTCAAGGTGTGTCGATGTCAGTAAAAGTTTTCATTGCTGTGAAACATAGTCTGCAACCAGGGGATAAAATGGCTGGTAGACATGGAAATAAAGGTGTGATTTCTCGAGTTGTGCCAGTGGAAGATATGCCTTATTTGGAAGATGGTACTCCTGTTGATATTATTCTTAACCCTCTTGGTGTTCCTTCACGAATGAATGTAGGGCAAATACTGGAAACGCATGTAGGTTGGGCTTGTAGAAAATTAGGGGAAAAGGTAAGTAATATTCTCGATGAGATCAATAAGATCAAAAGTGCTTTTTGCAAGGGAATTAGGTCCCTTAACGATGATAATTTTACACAATTTGCAGTAGCATACCTTGATAATAAAAAAATTGAAAATATTGATGATGATGAAATAACGGCTTCTGTTTTAAATACACCTAATAAGAATGCACTAAATGACGAGTTGAATGAGTTAGTAGAGAACTATTTGAACTCTTGTAAAAGTTCATACAGCAATTTACGTAACTTCCTGATTGAGGTTTATAGCTATGGCAGTAACGTATCTATCTGTAATGATATTCGTAATATTAGTGATAATAATCTCATTGAATTTGCACGCAAATTACGTGATGGCGTTCCTGTTGCTGCACCTGTATTTGAGGGTCCAAAAGATGAACAAATAGCAAAATTATTTGAACTTGCTGGTTTAGATAACTCTGGACAAGCTGTATTATATGACGGTTGCAGTGGTGAAAAATTCGACCGCAAGGTTACAGTTGGTTACATGTACATGCTTAAGTTGCACCACTTGGTTGATGGTAAAATTCATGCGCGTTCAGTAGGGCCTTATAGTTTGGTTACTCAACAACCTCTTGGAGGAAAATCTCATTTTGGTGGTCAGCGTTTTGGTGAAATGGAATGTTGGGCATTACAAGCCTATGGTGCTGCTTATACTTTGCAGGAAATGTTAACTGTGAAGTCTGATGATATTAATGGTAGAGTTAAGATTTATGAATCGATAATAAAAGGTGACAGTAATTTTGAATGTGGAATTCCTGAATCCTTTAATGTGATGATAAAAGAACTACGTTCTTTATGTTTAAATGTAGATTTAAAGCAAAATGATGTAGTGATTGAAGATATATCTCACACTAACATTGCACAACCTTTTAATGAGGTTAGCATATCGATTGCTAGCCCTGAAAGTATTAAGCGTATATCTTGTGGTGAGATAGAAGATGTTTCAACTGCAAATTATCGTACGTTCAAAGTTGAGAAAGGTGGATTATTTTGCCCTAAGGTTTTTGGCCCTGTCAATGACGATGAATGTTTATGTGGAAAATACAAAAAAAGAAGACACAGAGGTCGCATATGCGAAAAATGCGGAGTAGAAGTTACATCTTCTAAAGTAAGAAGAGAAAGGATGGGTCATATAGAGCTTGCATCTCCTGTTGCTCATATATGGTTTTTGAAATCGCTTCCTTCAAGAATTGGAGCATTATTAGATATGTCTCTCAGAGATATTGAGAATATTTTATATAGCGATAATTATATCGTAATAGATCCTCTTGTTTCGCCTTTTGAAAAAGGTGAGATTATTAGTGAAAAAGCTTATAATGAAGCTAAAGATAGCTATGGGATCGATAGTTTTGTAGCTATGCAAGGTGTTGAAGCTATAAGAGAGTTGCTAACGCGCCTTGATTTACATGAAATTAGGAAGGATTTAAGACTAGAATTAGAATCTGTTGCTTCTGAGATAAGAAGAAAGAAAATTATAAAGAGATTGCGTATTGTTGAAAACTTCATTAAATCTGGAAATAGGCCTGAGTGGATGATACTTACAACTATACCTATTTTACCACCTGATTTGCGTCCTTTGGTATCGCTTGAGAGTGGTCGTCCTGCAGTTTCTGATCTGAATCATCATTATAGGACTATTATTAATAGAAATAACAGGTTGAGGAAATTGTTGAGCTTAAATCCTCCTGAGATTATGATTCGTAATGAAAAAAGGATGTTACAAGAAGCAGTTGATTCTCTTTTTGATAATAGTCGTCGTAATACTTTGGTAAATAAAGCTGGTGCTGTTGGATATAAAAAGTCCATTAGTGATATGTTAAAAGGAAAACAGGGTCGTTTTCGCCAGAACCTCTTAGGAAAAAGGGTAGACTACTCTGGACGTTCTGTAATAGTTGTTGGTCCAACTTTGAAACTAAATCAGTGTGGATTACCAAAAAGAATGGCTCTTGAACTATTCAAACCTTTTGTTTACTCAAAGCTTAAGATGTATGGTATGGCTCCAACTATTAAGTTTGCTAGTAAGTTGATAAGAGCAGAAAAACCAGAAGTTTGGGATATGCTTGAAGAGGTAATAAAAGAGCATCCTGTTTTGTTGAATAGAGCGCCTACGCTACATAGACTTGGTATTCAGGCTTTTGAGCCAATCCTTATTGAAGGCAAAGCAATACAGCTTCATCCGCTTGTCTGTACGGCGTTTAATGCTGATTTTGATGGTGATCAAATGGCAGTGCATGTGCCAATTTCATTGGAAGCTCAGCTTGAAGCTAGGGTGTTGATGATGTCCACTAATAACGTTTTAAGTCCTTCTAATGGCAGACCGATTATAGTTCCTAGTAAAGATATAGTACTTGGTATATATTATCTGACTTTACAAGAACCTAAGGAAGATAATTTACCATCTTTTGGTGCTTTTTGTGAAGTTGAGCATTCCTTGAGTGATGGTACTTTACATATTCATTCTAGTATAAAGTATAGGATGGAGTATATTAATAGCAGCGGTGAAACTCACTATAAAACTGTTTGTACAACTCCTGGCCGTTTAATATTATGGCAAATTTTTCCTAAGCATGAGAATCTAGGCTTCGATCTAATAAATCAGATATTAACAGTCAAGGAAATAACTGGTATAGTTGATTTGGTATATCGTAACTGTGGTCAAAGTGCTACAGTGGCATTTTCTGATAAATTAATGGTACTTGGCTTTGAGTATGCCACATTTTCTGGTGTCTCTTTTGGTCGTTGTGATATGGTTATACCTGAAACTAAAGCTACACATGTTGATCACGCGAGGGGTGAAATTAAGAAATTCTCTATGCAATATCAAGATGGGCTAATAACTAGAAGTGAGAGGTATAACAAGGTTATAGATGAATGGTCTAAGTGTACGGATATGATAGCTAATGATATGTTAAAAGCAATATCTATATATGATGGAAATAGTAAGTACAACTCAGTGTATATGATGGTTAACTCTGGTGCAAGGGGTTCTACTTCACAGATGAAACAGCTAGCAGGAATGCGAGGGCTCATGACCAAACCTTCTGGTGAGATTATAGAAACACCTATAATTTCTAATTTCCGTGAAGGATTGAACGTATTTGAATACTTTAATTCTACTCACGGTGCGCGTAAAGGTTTAGCTGACACTGCACTTAAAACTGCAAACTCTGGATACTTAACTCGTCGTTTAGTTGATGTATCTCAAAATTGCATAGTTACAAAGCATGACTGTAAAACAAAAAATGGTCTTGTTGTGAGAGCTACAGTTGAAGGAAGTACTATAGTTGCATCTCTAGAGAGTGTTGTGCTGGGTAGAACAGCTGCAAATGATATATATAACCCAGTGACAAAAGAATTATTAGTAAAAGCAGGGGAATTAATTGATGAGGATAAAGTAAAGCAAATCAGCATTGCAGGTCTTGATGTTGTAAAAATTAGATCGCCTTTAACTTGTGAAATAAGTCCTGGTGTATGTTCTTTATGTTATGGAAGAGACCTTGCAACTGGTAAAATTGTTTCAATAGGTGAAGCAGTTGGTGTTATAGCTGCTCAATCTGTTGGAGAGCCAGGTACTCAGTTAACGATGCGTACTTTTCATATAGGTGGAGTAATGACTAGAGGCGTTGAATCCTCGAATATTATAGCTTCTATTAATGCTAAAATAAAGTTAAACAATAGTAATATAATTATAGATAGAAACGGAAATAAAATTGTGATAAGCCGTTCCTGTGAAGTCGTGTTGATTGATAGCCTTGGTAGTGAGAAGTTGAAGCACAGTGTACCTTACGGCGCTAAGCTTTATGTAGATGAGAGTGGGTCAGTAAAAATTGGCGATAAAGTTGCGGAATGGGATCCTTATACATTGCCTATTATCACGGAGAAGACTGGTACAGTGTCTTATCAGGACTTAAAAGATGGAATTTCGATCACTGAAGTGATGGATGAATCTACAGGAATATCAAGCAAAGTAGTAAAAGACTGGAAATTGCATTCTGGTGGAGCTAATTTACGTCCTCGTATTGTGCTGCTTGACGATAATGGTAAAGTAATGACACTCGCAAGTGGCGTTGAAGCATGTTATTTTATACCAATCGGTGCAGTGCTCAATGTACAAGATGGCCAGAAGGTTCATGCAGGTGATGTTATTACAAGAACACCAAGAGAGTCAGTTAAAACTCGTGATATTACTGGTGGTTTACCGAGGGTTATAGAGTTATTTGAAGCACGTCGTCCTAAAGAGCATGCTATTGTTAGTGAGATAGATGGCTATGTAGCGTTTTCTGAAAAAGACCGTAGAGGAAAACGCAGTATATTAATTAAACCTGTAGATGAACAAATTTCTCCAGTTGAATATTTGGTATCAAGAAGTAAGCATGTAATAGTCAATGAAGGTGATTTTGTACGTAAAGGTGATCTATTGATGGATGGTGACCCTGATCTCCATGATATTTTACGTGTGCTTGGGTTAGAAGCTTTAGCGCACTATATGATTTCTGAAATACAGCAAGTTTATAGATTGCAGGGTGTTCGTATAGACAATAAGCATTTAGAGGTGATCTTAAAACAAATGCTACAAAAAGTGGAAATTACTGATCCTGGTGATACTATGTACTTGGTTGGCGAAAGCATTGACAAGCTGGAAGTTGATAGGGAAAATGATGCTATGAGTAACTCTGGCAAACGGTCTACTCATTATCTTCCTATTCTGCAGGGGATTACTAGGGCAAGTCTTGAAACTAGCTCCTTTATTTCTGCTGCCTCTTTCCAAGAGACAACAAAAGTACTTACAGAAGCAGCATTCTGCGGGAAGAGTGATCCTTTAAGTGGATTAAAAGAAAATGTTATAGTAGGAAGATTAATTCCTGCTGGTACAGGTTTGATTATGAATAAGATCAGAGCACTTTCACTTTGTGATAATGTGGATAAATATGAAAAATATTTTGATATTGAAACTTATGACGAGGAATGGTTGATGGATAATGGTTGTCATTTACACTCTGGTGAGGAAGAGAGCGTAGTGGCATACGATCAGTCGAATTGAGTACAGCTAGTGTGTCTCTTGACCAAAAAAGCCAATAATATTTTCTTTCACTTCTGTGCTATCTGTCATGTTATTTACTCTCACACGAAATTCAGATGAGCCTTGAAGCCCGCTACTGTACCAACCTATGTGTTTGCGGGCCATCTTTATTCCTGTGTCATTTCCATAGTACTCAAGAATATTGTCGTAATGCTCGAGTATGATGCTTAATTTCTCTGAAGCTGTTGGCTCAGAAGTTTCACTTCCACTGAGAAAGTTCATTGCTTGATTAATCAGCCAAGGTTTACCGTAGGCACCACGACCTATCATCACTCCGTCTGCTCCAGATTCTTTGAGAGCATTCTGAATATCATTTAAATTTTTAATATCGCCATTTACTATAACTGGAATTTTCACTTGCTCTTTAACATTTCTAACGAATTTCCAATCTGCTTGACCATTATAAAGCTGCGCTCTTGTTCTTCCATGCACAGTGATCATTTTTGCTCCTAAGTCTTCGGCAATTTTCGCAAGTCTCGGGGCATTGCGATTTTCATCGTTCCATCCAGTGCGCATTTTCACCGTAACTGGCATATTCACTGCTTTGACCACAGCTTCAATTATCTCAGCGGCTTTTTTCTCATCACGCATTAGCGCTGATCCTGCATAACCGTTTACAACTTTTTTAACAGGGCAACCAAAGTTTATGTCTATAATTTTTGCTCCCATGTCCTCGTTTAATTTTGCAGCCTCCGCCATAACATCTGGCTCACACCCAGCAAGCTGCACAGCAGTTAATGCATCGACTTTTGCTTTTTGCAAACTCTGGCGAGTTTGCATAATCATAGCTCTGCTTGCGATCATCTCTGAAACTAACAAACTTGCACCAAGTTTCTTCACAATACTTCTAAACGGATAATCAGTCACTCCAGACATTGGAGCTAAAATAACTGGAGAATCAATTGTCAAATTTCCTACTTGTAGGGACATATATTCTATGTGTTCAAACCTAGCGCATTTACACATACTGTTACAACACTTTGTATAGCCGAACTTACTTTTTCCATAAGAGAAGGCTCTACCTCTACTATCTCAGCTCTCTCATAATGACCAGGTGCCAAGTATACCGTTTCTTGTTCTTTATTTCCCCATAGCTCGTTGTTCTGCTGATAACCTTCATTTATCATTCCCGCATTTGGCAGAAACAATGTATTTACATCATTACCATTATTTTTATAGTAGACGTCAATTTCAATATTAGCCAGCGAAGCTAAGATAGAAATTTCTTCTATGAAAACATGGTAACTTTGGCTGCTGATTGCCTCTAGATAAGATCTATAAATGGATTTGCCATTGAGAAAAGAATTTGCTGCAGTATCACTATTATAATTTCTATCATATTTTCTTTCACTAATATTGAGATTACTAGCACTAATGCTTCTTAAATCACCTATAACTTCATTTTCTTTTAATGTTGTAAGACAACATAACTTTTTTATTAATTTATTAGTCTTTTTTTTGATCTTCTCTACCCGTCTGTTTGTATGCTGAACCAAATCTTTTATTGAGTCCGACATACCAATCAAATGATTTGGATTTTCTAAGAATGCACCAAAAACTTTCTGCATCTGTCCCTTCAATAACTCAGGCATCCTTGGATCATTCAAAGAGTTAAATTGACTTAAAAATTTGTGCCATCCCATTCTCATATCTTGTGCTTTTTCAGTTTTATATTGACCAGAGCTATTATCACCAAATACCGCATGGAAAAAGCAGTTGCCATCACCTGTAGTATTATATTGAACAATTTTTGTTTGCTTACTTTCTACTGAATCTAAACTTACTCCGCTATCTTTACGACTTATATTTCCTGGACCACCTAATACAGGGCTTGGCGTGCCAGCCCTGCTTTGTTCATCCTTTTTCAACGCTTTTGCAAATTCTTTTCTCTTCTCTATTAATTGCTCTGAACTAAGTTCATATTTTAGCTGATCATCAATTTCATCAAACGATTTGCCTGCTTTCAGCATATCTGTAATTTTCTTAGCATTCTCTAAGGCAAATATTCCACAATTATACTTATCATCTTGTTGTTTAGCTTTTGAGTTTCTAATACTACTATTGTCTATTCCTAGAGTTTTCTGTAGCGCACTTGATACCTCTTCTGGTAATGGTTCACCAAATGAATCGCAATAATATGCTCTAAACTTTTTACTCTTTTCATCATGAGAAATAACCAATGTTACCCAATGATTGTTATTTAAGTTAAGAATTGAAGATAATACTAAATTGTTATCCCCTTTTACTTTATCTTTATATTCTTGCAATCGGTTCCCCAGAAAAGATGTAAGATTATCGAGGCAAGAAAAGAACACTCCTTTGGAAAATTCCCTGTGACCTTTTTTACGATATGGCATCCATCCATAGTAACTTTTTGCAATCTCTGCAATATCAAAATTACTTAACCAAAATTTATAATCTTCTTTTTTATTTGTCTTATATACAAAAGAATCCTTATTTTCTTTGCAGTCAAAAATACCACTATCCCTATCAGGAGTTTTCGGTCTTGCTTGCTTTTCTGGAGTCTTGCCTTGCAAATCTTGTAGTTCTGTATCTTTTTCTTCACTCTTTTCCCCCTTTGAAGCTCTTTTTCCATTAATATAGTTCTTCGCTAAGTAAAATAAAGGTTCAACAACCATTTTGTATGCTACTGTAAGAATTATTCCCATTAAAACCCAAACTACGGGGTTAGAGATGAGCATAGCAAGTGGAAAGGTCAATAGAGGGGATCCTATTACCGCCCCTAAACAGCCAGCAGCGAATGTGGCTGCTAGGCATACACAAGTAGCGTAGATAACGAATTTCTCACCAGCAAAGTCAGTGCTCTCTTTCTGATTATTTTTTGTAATACCCAACATACTACACCCTATGAACGCTAAGTTAATTAAATTTTAACAAATTCTAACAAAAAAATCAACCATAATAATTTTAGTAGTATGAGAATATATTGAATATTAAGAGCTTTTGGAGTACAGTAACAATGTTAGTAATAGCACAATATATGCACGATATAGAATATATACGCAAAAACCCTGAAGGATTTGAAAAGGCAATGAAAAGCAGGGGAATTAGAGAATCTACTGCGGAAGAGATATTAGAAATCGATCACGAGAAAAGATCATTAACCACTAAACTGCAGGATTTGAATAGGCAGCGCAATGAAATTACAGAGGAAATAAAAAAGCTTAAAATGAGCAAGAGCCCCTGTGAAGAGCAAATAGAGTTGTCAAAAAGCATCACAAATGAGATAGAGGCAATCAGCTTAAAAGAACAAGCAGAAAAGGATAAGTTAGTGAATGTTTTATCTAACTTGCCGAATATTCCTGCGCAAGATGTGCCAATAGGCGCAGATGAGAACTCTAATTTAGAGGTGAGAAGATATGGAGGAAAAAGACAGTTTGATTTTGTACCAGAATCTCATTATGAACTCGGAGAAAAATTAGGTTTAATAGACTTCGAACAAGCGGCGAGAATTTCCGGATCAAGATTTACGATATTAAAAGGACAGTTAGCTAAGCTTGGACGAGCGCTAATAAATTGTATGCTTGAAATGCATGTTAATGAATTTGGCTATACTGAGGTGTACCACCCGGCTTTGGTGAAAAACGAAGCTATGTATAATGTTGGTCAGCTACCGAAATTTTCTGACGATTCGTATTTAACTACCGACGAATTGAGGTTGATTCCCACAAGTGAAGTGTTTTTAACAAATTTAGTTGCTGACAAAATAATGGAAGAAAAAGAACTGCCTATTCGCTTTACTGCGTATTCAGAGTGTTTTCGTAAAGAAGCAGGCAGCGCAGGGCGAGACACGAGAGGCATGATAAGGCAACACCAATTTGGTAAAGTGGAATTGGTGAGTATTACAACTGAAGACCAATCAAATGATGAGCTTGAGCGTATGACGAGTGTTGCTGAAGAGATATTAAAAAAATTAGAATTGCCATACAGAGTAATGCTGCTTTGCAGTGGCGATATGGGTTTTGCTGCACAAAGGACTTATGACATAGAGGTATGGTTACCTGGGCAAAATAAATATAGAGAAATATCAAGCTGCTCAAATTGTGGTGCATTTCAAGCAAGAAGGATGAACGCTAAATACTCTTCAGAAACTGATAAAAAGATAAAAAAATATGTTCACACTTTAAACGGCTCAGCTTTAGCTATAGGAAGAACGATTATTGCCATAATGGAGAATTATCAAAATTCTGACGGGTCGATTGCAATACCAAACGTGTTGCAAAAATACATGAGTAATGATACTGTTATAAGCAAATAATAATTTTGACATATAGAAAAGCGAGGAAATAAAGATGAAGGTTCTGGTTATAGGTTCTGGTGGGCGTGAGCATGCTCTACTTTGGGCTCTAAAAAAATCTCCTATC
The DNA here is from genome assembly GCF_008033215.1 of Wolbachia endosymbiont of Drosophila ananassae. Lineage (NCBI taxonomy): Bacteria > Pseudomonadati > Pseudomonadota > Alphaproteobacteria > Rickettsiales > Anaplasmataceae > Wolbachia > Wolbachia endosymbiont of Drosophila ananassae. Next base: position 33,756 of record NZ_CP042904.1, read on the forward strand.
TTGACTGAGTTATATGTAACTCCTGGTCGCCAAGCTATGAAAGATCTTGGGGCTCTTGTGGATGTAAATATTCAAAATTCAGTGGATGTTACACAATTTTGCAAGAGAGAAAATATAGAGTTGGTTGTTATTGGTCCAGAACAACCAATAATTGATGGGCTTGCTGATGATTTAGTTGCAGAGGGAATAAATGTTTTTGCTCCAAGTCAAGCAACTGCAAAACTTGAGGGATCGAAGTCTTTCACCAAGGGACTATGTAAACGATATGGTATACCAACTGCCAAGTACGAGTGTTTTGTTGATGAAGGGTTAGCTAAAGATTTTGTACGTAGCAATAAAATAAAGTTTCCACTTGTAGTGAAAGCAAATGGAATTGCAGCAGGAAAAGGGGTGGTTATATGTAATACAGAAAGCGAAGCTTTTTCAGCAATAAATTCAATGCTAGTGGAGAAAAAATTTGGTGAATCAGGTGAAGAAATAATCATAGAAGAGTTTTTAGTTGGAGAAGAAGTAAGTTTTTTTGCTCTTATTGATGGGTTGAAAGTAGTAACTCTTGGGTGTGCAAAAGATTATAAGAGAGTTGATGAAAGTAATGAAAGCCAAAATACTGGAGGTATGGGGTCGTACTCATCACCTTCAATTATAAGTAAGGACATGGAGCAAAAAATTATCCAAAAAATAATATACCCTACAGCTCAAGCATTGGTTAACATGGGTACGTCTTATAAAGGAGTACTCTTTGCTGGTTTAATGATTTGCAAAGATAGCCCAAAACTTCTCGAGTATAACGTTAGATTCGGTGATCCAGAAACGCAATCTATATTACCTAGATTTGATTCAAATTGCGATTTGTTAAAATTGATGTTGTCAGTTGCAGAAGGAAAGTTAAATGTCAAAATGGTGGAACTTAACAACAAATCTACAGTTTGTGTAGTTGTTGCAAGTAAAGGCTATCCTGGTGATTATCAAAAGGGAGAAGTAATTAAAGGATTAGATAAGATTGAAAGCATTCCTGGTGTGTTGGTGTTTCATGCTGGTACTAAATTGGATGAAAGTGGTAACTTAGTTTCCGATGGCGGAAGAGTGCTAAATATAGTAGCAGAAGGGAGCACTATAGAGGAAGCCAAAAGTAAGGTGTACTCAGCATTAAATTTTTTAGAATGGCCAGGGGGCTTCTTCAGATACGATATCGGTAGTTAATGTTAGCTGTCGGTTAGCAGGTGGTTCACAGAAACGAAAAACTTCCTTGACAAACTCCGCCAGCCCCCTTATCATGAAACTGAAGCTATTGTATTTGCTTTCGCCAATCTGCAGATTAAAAGGTAAGGATTACTTAATGTATCGGCGTCTTATGTTCAATTTTTTGCAGTATATAGATACTGTATGTCTTTACAAAACTTCATCTACATCTAGATTTTTATCTAAATAAGCTGAACGCGCTTATAAAGCGTTACAAGACATCAAAAAATGCCAATACTCGACAGAGATAGTAAAAGACTAGCTAACTCGGGGATTCTTTGTCTTTTTTTCTGCTTGGTAAATTTCTTAAACATTTGCAGCATAGGTTAGTTGCAATTAAAAGCAGCTAAATCTTGCTTGTCAAGCGTTTAAAACATAAAAAACGCCAATATTTTAAAGCAGATAATAACCCCAGGGCTTCTTTTGCCTTTTTTTTCATTTGGTAAATTTCTTAAATATTTATGGCTAAACGACAATCGTCATCCCGCTACTTGTTAGCGGGATCTAGAGATACCGCGGCGGTATGACGTAGGGAAACCTTTCTTGGGTTAGCTATAAAACTAATCAGCATCTTGTTTAGCACATATAAATTAAGTTTCACAAATATAGTGCTAAACCTTGAAAATATGTTATAGCTACTTCTTCCAATTTAGTGGTGGGTTTTGACAGTACACATGTTATTTTACTAGCTACCAACTCAAGTGTCACAGAAGTTGCAATCATTTTAAATGTCACAGAAGTTGCAATCACTGCATTTATATTCTGTACTTTAACATTTACTCTACTTTCTATTAGAGGCTTTACCCCCCCTACATCATTACGTACAGCAGTATGATTTATTTCATTTTTAGTTCCACTACTATGCTGCAACAAGATATCCCCATTAACTTTTATTTCAACATTTTTGTCACTACTACCATTGTTAAAATTTAATCCCTCATCTCTTCTACTTTGTCTTTTTTCTTTTAATTTTAATTCAGTTTCTCTTTCATCAAGTACGGAAACGGTAGGAAATGGGATGTGAGTTTTTTCCTGACCATCTTGATTTATAGCTCTTGTTGTATTAAAAGCTTCGTTGCTTTTACATGATATTGTATAAGTAAGTGGTGTGTAGATTTTTTCTTCACTATCTGGATATTTTATAGTTATTGTTGCATTAAGAATGTCTTTCAGAATATCGTTTTCTCTAGCTATGTCTAAAATTTCTTGAATAACTTTGCGATCATGTAATGCGGCAAGTAACTTATCAGTTACTTTTTGATTATTTTTATGTTTTATGGTTATTGTTGTGTTAAGAATGTCTTTCAGAATACCGTTTTCTTTAGCTACTCTTAACATTTTCTCAACAGCTATACTATCTTTACGTAGTATAGCATAAGCAAGTGGTGTGCAAGTTTCTTCCTGACCATCTGGATATTTTATAGTTGTTGTTGCGTCAAGAATGTCTTTCAGAATATCGTTTTCTTTAGCTACTCTTAACATTTTCTCAACAGCTATACTATCTTTACGTAGTATAGCATAAGCAAGTAGTGTGTAAGTTACTTCCCGGCTATCTGAATGTTTTATAGTTGTTGTTGCGTCAAGAATATCTTTCAGAATACCGTTTTCTTTAGCTACTCTTAACATTTTCTCAACAGCTATACTATCTTTACGTAGTATAGCATAAGTAAGCGGTGCGCAAGTTTCTTCATGACCATCTGAACATTTTATAGTTGTTGTTGCATCAAGAATATCTTTCAGAATACCGTTTTCTTTAGAGATTTTTAAAATTTCTTCAATAGTTTTGCTATTTTTACATGATATAGCGTAAGTAAGCGGTGTGTAAATTTCTTCCTGACCATCTAGATATTTTATAGTAGTTGTTGCGTCAAGAATGTCTTTCAGAATATCGTTTTCTTTAGAGACTTTTAAAATTTCTTCAATAGTTTTGCTATTTTTACATGATATGGCGTAAGTAAGCGGTGTGTAAATTTCTTCTTGACCATCTAGATATTTTATAGTAGTTGTTGCGTCAAGAATATCTTTCAGAATACTGTTCTCTTCATCTGCTACTAGAATTTCTTTAATAGCTTTGCTATCCTTCCAGAACATAGCATAAGCAAGTGGCGCGTAAGTCACTTCCTTGTTATCTGGATATCTTATAGTTGCTGTTGTGTTAAGAATATCTTTCAGAATACCGTTCTCCTTAGAGACTTTTAAAATTTCTTCAATAGCTATACTATCTTCATATAGTATAGCATAAGCAAGTGGTGTAACAGTTGCTCTCCGACCATCTGGATATTTTATAGTTGTTGTTGCGTTAAGAATATCTTTCAGAATACCGTTTTCTTTAGAGACTTTTAAAGTTTCTTCAATAGTTTTGCTATTTTTACATAATATGGCATAAGTAAGTGGTGTGCAAGTTTCTTCCTGACCACCTGGATATTTTATAGTTGTTGTTGCGTCAAGAATGTCTTTCAGAATACCGTTTTCTTTAGCTACTCTTAACATTTTCTCAACAGCTATACTATCTTTACGTAGTATAGCATAAGCAAGTGATATAATAGTTGGTTCTTTACCCCGATGTTTGCTTACTTCCGTAGTAAGAATCCTTTGTTTTTCCTTTTTAGATATTTTTTCTAGTTCTTCAGCAATGCTACTTTTTTTGCCTTTTATTTTTGATGCTAATTTTAAAATACTTTTTTCATCTTTCTCTTTCAATTTCGAATCGTTTACCTGATGAGTCATTTTTTTTCTCAAGGTCTTTCTTATTAAACTAAGCATAACATTTTCTCTCTTCGTGGTTATAATATTTGCTTTTATGAATCAGTTGTGTTGATAATGTATTAATTGCATAGTTCAGACATTGTTTTATAAAGCAAAATTTTAGTAGACCACCTTACAAGAACGTTTCTTGCTAATTCTGAATCCGAAAAAAGGACGCAGTAAAGTTATTTGTAAGGGAAGAATGAAACTTGTAGCTATAGCTAAACTGACTTACGATAATTTGAAAAACCGTCATCCCGCTGCTTGTTAGCGGGATCTAGAGATACCGCGGCGGTATGACGGTTCGCAGTGGTATGACGGTTCGCGGCGGGATGACGATAAGCTCGTCATCCCGCTACATTAATATTGTATTAATAAAAACTTAATAATAATCCTTAATAATATATGAACTAACATGTTCGCAATTTCGTATGACAGAGGAAACAAAAGATGGATATGCTTCCTTATACGTTGCAATTCAGGAAGGTAATATTGAAGCTGCAGAACTACTAATAAAATGTGGCACAAACGTCAATGATCATTATGAACGCAATCGTACGCCACTGCATATTGCCATCGGACGCAAACAATTAGAAATAGCAAAATTGCTGATAAAAAATGGAGCAAACGTTAATGCAAAAACTCAAAATCATGGTAAAGATGATCTAACACCAATGCACTTTGCAGTTTTTGCAAATACGCCAGAATTTATAGAATTACTAGCTAGCCATGGTGCATTGATTAATGAAAGAGAAAGTACCGAAGGGTATACTCCTCTTCACTTTGCTGCTTTATATGGGAACAAAAATATAATACAAGCCTTAATTGATAAGGGACAAGATATTGAAGATGTGGACAATAATGGGCGAACAGCTCTGTTTTTAGCTGCTAGGCAGTGCACTGAAGCAGAAGATGATAGCAGAATAGAAATTATCAAGTATTTGATAGACAAGCTCAAAGCAGATGTAACAAAGAAAGACAATAATAACAATGCAGTACTCTTTCCTGCCGCTAATAATTGCCCTGGAAAAGTGGTAGAATTCATCATTGAGCAATATATAAAAATCTTTGAGTTAGAGAATTTTATCAACCACAAAAATAATGATGGAATGGATGCTTTGGATATTGCGCTGAATAGTGGAAACGAGAAAGCTATTGAAGTATTAAGATCATATGGAGCAGATATCAAGAATAAGGTAGATGGTAGCATTCAAAAAATTACTGCAGAAAAACCAAGTAGTACCCTAGACAGAGCAGAAAGTGCAGAGGTAGCGCCTCCAATTAAGCAAAGAGTATAAAGCTTTTTATAAAGCGATTATAAATTTCAGTAAGTTGCAGAGGCTCTACAATGGGAAGTGTAGTATGTTAGCAGATACAAATGACTAGATAAATTATATTTCATTAAAGTCATTTATCTTGAAACATAAGCAGGATTTTGTATAGTTGTTTCAATTTGGGTCTGTATATTGAAACAACGCGTGAAAATGACAGGTCATTGTACAAGAGATACCTAATTCGCCGACAAGAATACTAGATAAAGAAACTTACATTTCAATTATTTTACAATTTCTGTATAATCTTAAAAACTCAATTAGTGCGTTATGAAGATAATAATAGGTAATGCTAGTAAGGAATTAGGGGAATCAGTAGTTAACCGGCTAGATGTTCAACCATCCTCTGCTTGGATATCAAAGTTTACCGATGGCGAGGTAAATGTAGAAGTAGCAAATGATCTATATAATCAAGAAGTATATATAATACAATCTCTTTCTCCCCCTGTGAATGATAACCTTATGGAGCTTCTGCTTATAATTGATGCAGTAAATAGATTAGGAGCCAAAAGGATAGTAGTAATTATTCCTTATTATGGATATAGCAGACAAGATAGAATTATCAAAAACAATAATATGCAATCTGCTTTAAGTGCTAAATTAGTTGCAAATCTTATTCAAACTGCAGGTACAAGTAGTGTTGCAGTTATTGATTTGCACTCAAGTCAAATTGAAGGATTCTTTGATGTACCGATAACTAATTTGAACTGCTTTGAAGCATTTGTTGACTCTATACACACGGAAAATTTGGCAATTGTTGCACCTGATGTTGGAGCAATTGGTAGAGCACGTGCTTTTGCAAAGACTTTAGAGGAAAAGTACAAGATAGGGTTAAGTGATAAGATTATTGTAGTAGATAAATATAGGGAGAAAGCAGGCACATCTCAAGTAATGAACATAATAGGAGAAGTTGCAAACAAAAATTGTGTCATTGTTGATGATATAGTTGACTCTGGTGGAACGTTGTGTAATGCAGCTCTTGCTTTAAAAAGTTACGGAGCAAAGTCCGTAACTTCATGCATCACACACGGTGTGCTTTCAGGAAGTGCAGTTGAGAAAATCTCTTCCTCTTCTTTAGATAAATTAGTGATTACGGATACCATACTTCACAAACTTGAAAAAACTGGTAAAATAGAAGTTGTTTCGGTTGTAAATATTTTAACTCACTTCATCCAAGGAGGTAGAAATGCCAGCTAAGTCAACAGAAGACGTTATTACTTCACTAATAGAATTTGCAAATAAGAGAAAAATAACAATTACCAAGGAAGAAATGCTTAAAATTGCACAGCTTGTAAGGATTAAGTTATCAAATGACGAGATTGATCACTACTCCAAAGAACTGACAATGCTGGATTGGATACATGATACTTTATTGCAAGTTAATACTGAAGGTGTTTCTCCTATGCGTTATGGCAGTATAGACAAGGACATTCATGTACGCGATGATGTTATAAATTCTCAAAATATTAAAGAAGAGATATTGTCCAATACAAAACCTGAGCATGGGTATTTTGTAGTGCCAAAGGTTATAAGCGATTAAAGTAAAATAAGGCTCATATCAAACCTATAATAGATCTACTTTCAAAAATAAGACCAATCCGGTAAAGAAGCATTTGTGGGAGTGGAAACCATTTTTTGATTTTTCTTTACTAAGTCTACTAAATATAGTTTAGAGTTGCTTGGTGATTCTGTTCTTGTAAAAATGATTTCTCTACCATTTGGTAGCCATGCCGGGGATTCAATTTTATGCCCCTCTGAAAGCAGACGTTCTTCTTTGCCATCTGGCTTCATAACTCCTATGTAAAATTTTCCTGACTGAATCTTTGTAAAAGCTATCAGATCTCCTTTTGGCGACCAAACAGGCGTAGCATATCTTCCACTTCCAAAACTAATTCTTTTAGGTTTTTTACTTTTGTTAGTAAAATCGATAACGTACAGTTGCTGACTCCCACTTATATCAGAACTAAAAGCCATATACTTTTGATCTGGAGAAAAAGAGGGAGAAGTGCTTATAGCTGAACCTTTAGTAATTTTTTTTGTTCGTTTACTACTTAAATCCAAAGATAATATATTCGTTTCACCACCCAATGAGTGGGAAATTAAAAGAGATTTACCATCGGGAGAAAATCTTGGTGCAGAAACAACTCCTTCAAATGTGCTGATTATTGATTCAGTGTTATCTTTTAAATTTTTTAATATTATATAACTTTTACCATTTGCGTACGAGATATAAACAATACCCTTTCCATTTGGTGAGAATCTCGGTGTTGACACAAATCTATCGCCATTTGTTAAGTATTTTATATTACTTCCATCTTGATTCATCACAGCAATTTTACGCACAGATTTGTAGTTGCTATCTTTTTCTTCAGCGATATACGTGATTTTTGTGTTGAAGTGCCCTTTCTCACCAATTAATCTATCATGTATCACATCCGAAACGAGGTGACCAATTTTTCTCCAGTCTTTTGCTGGAAAAACAACTGACTGAGTAAGTAATTCTCTTTTTGTAAAAGTGTCAAATAAACGAAATGATAGCTCTAATGCACTACCAGATATTTCGCTTAAACTTACTGTGACTACAGTATCGCTTTTCCAAGATTTAGATTCAGCTTCCGCGCCACGTTTTACATTAAATAAGCCACAATTAGATAAATTTGTTCCTATTACCTTTGCAATATTTTCGCTTAATTCGCTTTCCAACGCTGTTTTACATGTACATTTAGATACAACAAGACCAATGTTGCCAACACTGCTTTTTTTTATATCAACATATAAAGCAGCTTTTGTAAAATAAGGAATAAATAACGAAATAAATAACACCAGATGAACGAATAGCTTCATTCATTTCATACCTGTTCTATCTGAACCTCAATTATAGGCCTTTTTAGTAAATATTCCTTTAAGATACTCAATATTGAACTTTCAATCTTATTTTTAATTTTTTTTGTTGGCTGCAAACTAAACAACGACTCAACTTTCTTGACAATTTTCTGTATGGTAGCTGCATCTTCTAGCACTTCAAAAACACCAGGTACAAATACTTTTGGTTTAGCAAGCAATTTATTTTTCTTGTTTACAACTGCTGTTACCACAATAACTCCGGCATCTCTCATTCTTTTACGCATTTTTATAACACTGCTCTCCGGATGACGTAGCAGCATACCATCAATACCAAAGTAGTCAACATCAATTGAATCAACTTTTTCTCCGTTCTCCAAATTAACAATATCACCTGGTGCAATCATTATTGCTTTTGCCACACCGCACTCTTTAGCAAATTTTACATGTGCATGCGTGTGAATATATTCGCCGTGAACTGGAATAGACATCTTCGGTTTTATTAAAGAATACATTTCCTTTAGCTCTTCTCTTGTTGGATGCCCAGAAGCATGAACATGCTCTGTTTTTTCAGTAATAACTTCTACCCCCATCTCAATAAAGGCATTGAGCATGTTGTGCGCACGAGTTTCATTTCCAGGAATGATTTTTGACGAAAAGATCATGGTATCACCTTGCTGCATTTTAAATGCTTGATGACTCTTAGCAGCAAGTCTTGCGGTAGCTGCCAGTGGCTCACCTTGACAACCTGTGCAAAGTAGCACCAGTTCTTCCCTTGGAAAATTTACTGCTTCCTTTGCTTCAAGAAACTGAGGAGAATCAGTTAAATAACCACTATCTTGCGCAACTTTCACTATTCTCCATAAAGATCTACCAAGTAAAACTACTTTTCTATTTAGTGCTTTTGCAGCTTGGCTTATCGTTTCAATTCGTGCCACATTTGAAGCGAATAGCGAAACAGCAACTAATTTTTTAGACCGCTTTATTATGTTATAAATATTATTATAAATTTCACCTTCTGACTCAGGGTGATGCTTGCTTAATATATTGGTTGAATCGCAAATTGCTGCAAGCAGGTCACCTTTATCGCCAATTTCTTTTAGACGCTCCATATTAGAAGTTAATCCAACAACAGGTTTTGGATCAAATTTCCAGTCTCCGGTATGGAGTGCACTACCCATTTCAGTGCTAATTAATATTGAATTTGCCTCAGGAATTGAATGAGTTACATTTATAAACTCGACGGTAAAAGGACCCAAATTTATGCTGCCATTTATGTCTACCTCTTTTACAGGCACTATACCTTCCAATCGAAATTCTTTTAGTTTTTCTTTAAGAAAATTAACCGTAAACTTTGTTGTATATATGGAGCACTGCAACTCTTCCCACAAGTGAGGCACTGCACCGCAGTGGTCCTCATGTGCATGTGTAATTATTATTCCAAGTAAATCTTTTTTTCTTTGAGCAATAAAATCTATATCAGCAATGAGCAGCTCAACACCTGGCATAGTTTCATCTGCAAAACCAACACCAAGGTCGATCATAATCCACTTACCTTGGTAATGATATAGGCTAACATTCATCCCGATTCTTCCTACTCCCCCAAGCGGAAGAAATAAAAACTCATTTTTGTTTATATTCATTAAATTTAAATTATTAAAACCTGAGAATAGCAAAACTTCGACCTTAAATAAAGAAATTTATTGCTTTTACATAGTTTTAAGGAACTAAGAAGTTTCTGTTGGCTAATAATAACACTATTGTTAAGTTTTCCATTAATAAGGTCAAAGAATTGCAGGATTAAATGAAAACCCGTAAACAGTTACCCCTTTATGTCATTTAGCAGATTTCTTATTTTTTTTTTACTTTACTAAAAAACCCTTCAGATTGCTGTTGTACACTTGCATTTTCCTCTTCTTCAAGCGCTTTTAATAGTTCAATTTGCTTTTTAGTTAAATTTTTTGGATTTAAAGTCTCAACTATTACCTGTACGTATAAATCACCACGAGCATGTGAGTTCATATATGGCATACCCTTTTCCCTACAACGTAGTTTGGTACCAGTTTGAGTGCCTTCAGGGACCTTTACTTTTATTTTAGCTCCATCAATTGATTGAATATCGATTTCACCACCAAGCACTGCTAGTGTCATTCTTATAGGCACTTTACAGTGTAAATCTGCTTTATTTCTAGCAAAGATTTTATGGAAAATTATTTTCACGTATACGTATAAATCTCCACTTTTTCCACCTTTTGTTCCAGCTTCTCCTTTACCACTTATCCTTACCTTAGCTCCTTCTTCTATGCCTTTTGGAATTGAAACGGATATATTTACTTCATCTCTTCTACGTCCACTTCCACCACATTTCTTACATTTGTTTTGTATTATTTCTCCTTCCCCATAGCATGTAGTACATGTTCTTTCGATGGTAAAAAAGCCTTGTTGAGTTCTAATCCTACCGCTTCCCTGGCATGTGTGGCACTGAACTGGTTTAATTGCTCCTTCGCCACCTGTGCCTTGGCATGTATCACATTTTACATTTGTCACATAATGTATAGGCGCTTGTATTCCTTTAAATGCATCTTCTAAGGTAATTTCAAGATCATAACGTAGGTCTGCTCCAGATACTCCTGTTGTACTTCTTTTTGCTCTCGATCTACTTGCACCACCACCGAATCCTCCACCAAAGAAGTCATTGAATATGTCGCTAAAATCTCCTGCAGAGCTAAAGCCTTGAAATCCACCAGAAGCACCTTCGTGGCCATAACGGTCATAGCCTGCCCTTTTCTCAGAGTCAGACAGAACTTCATATGCAGCTGTTACTTCTTTAAATTTTTCCTCTGCTTCTTGATTGCCAGGATTTCTATCAGGATGATATTTTAATGCTAATTTTTTATACGCTTTTTTTATCTCATCAATACTGGCATTTCTGCCTACTTCCAGCAGATCATAGTAGTCTTTTTTGCTCATATATAATAGTTTAGTGCTTAACCTTTAAAGATAGGTATTACATATATTAATTTCAAGTGTGACTTCTGTTTCCTATAAAATGTGGTGCACCCTGAGCGACTTGAACGCCCGACCTTTTGATCCGTAGTCAAATGCTCTAATCCAACTGAGCTAAGGGTGCTTTCACAAAGTTAACTTTAGCAGGTTTTGTAGCTTGATTCAATTAATTTGGCTAAAAATAAAACTGTTAATTTTTATCACGCGTGAACCCCTTACAATTCCCAAACTTCTGTTGCAAATAAGGATTATCAAATGCATTTTGAGGAGGAGCAGTTGGAGTAGTATTAGGATCTTGAGAAAAGTAAGGAGGTGGTGCATCATAACGAGAAGAATCTCCATAACCATGCCCTTGTCTAAGACAGCTATCTACCGCTCCTTTAGCTTTCTCGATATTTTCTGATTCTTCCTCATGCTTCATATGAAAAGCTAAACCACCAGCAAAACATACGAGAGAATTAACGCCAAGGATAGCTAAACCCCACACTGGTAAGACTGGGTAAACAGCACAAGCTACCAAAGCTGCCAAAGAAACAACGCCAACCGCAAATTCTATATTTCTGAACGTTTTAAATTTACTATCCAGGTAATCTATTTTTTCTTTTTTTCTAGCCACTTTTCTGCTGCTGTTATACCAAAAACACATACCAGCATGGAAAGCAACACACACAACTGCAGCTACTATACCCAAAGCTAATAGCTTTCTACTGTCTTCTGATTCTTTTTTATTCTCTTTTCTCCCTTGATGAGTGGTATTACCATTGTTAATATTCGTTATATTATTAACCGTAGTGTGACCACGTCCACCGAATAAAGAATCCATCCAGCATTGTAATAGCAAATAATCCCAAAAGTCTAAACCTCTATTGTGTACATGTATATGTGTAATCTGAGAGCCTGTAGGTTGTGCGTTATTCCCTGCGTTATATTGATCATTTCTGCTTCCTGTATCGTGCCTATTGCTTGAATTTGGATGTGTAAATTTTTCATACGCATTTTTAAAATTCTCCTCACTCCAATTTGTGGTATTTTGCGTATTACAAAATTGTAAAAACTCTTTAACATCACTGTTACTACCAGATTTCTTTATATAGGCTAACGCATACCTTTTTAAAACACTATAACTTGCTACCATAAATACCCTCTTAAGTTAAGATTAAATTAATAAATATTTATTATAACAAGATAACATCTACTTGTCAACTTGAGCCTGATTCAAGTATCCGTTCAGAGTGTGGCAGAAGAACTTATTCAAATAAAGTAGGTGGTAAAATATAAACATTTTATAAAGTGAAAAATGGATTTTTCAGACCACTGCCGAGCTAAAAAAGCCCTAAAAACCGTGATACTTAGGCCACTTCTTGCTTAAGCTGTACAATTTCAGCTTGAGAAAGGCCAGTGGATTCAGCTATTAAATTAACAGATACACCAGCTTTAAGTAAATTTTTTGCAACTTCGATTTTTCCTTTCTCTATACCTTCCTCAAGTTTGTATTCAAGAATGGCTTCTTCTTTCCGCAGATCCATTATTCTTTCTTCATATGCTACTAAATCTTTTTCATTCCAGCAAAACTTGTCTAACTCATCATATGCTAGCTTTACTATTGGTGATTTTTCTGCTATCAACTATGTTTTTTAAAAATTTTTTTATTTGTGTAATTTTGCAAATTATATGGGCAATAAAAACCCGTTTGTCATAGAAATAGAATTTTATATCAAACAGCTACCACAGCAATTTCTGCTTAAGCTAATGAATATGTGCTTTAAGTCTGTGTGGACGCACATATTCATTAGCCAATTTCAGTTACCGTTGTGAAGATTTTTAAGTATGCAAATTAATTGCTTCTTTAAGTCTTGTATTAGCAATTACTATAATTTTACGCATTAGGGCTATTATAGCCACCATCTTCTTCTTACCACTTTCAACAAGCTTAGAATAAAAGGCGCCAAGTATAGATTTTGACCTTGTAGCAGCCATAGCGGCTGTAAAGAGCTTTGAACGAACGTTACTTCTACCACCTGTAATCCTTCGGTAACCAACAGCTTTACCACTTTCTTTTGGATGCGGTGCAACTCCGGCAAGACTTGCTACTTCTTTTCTGTTTAAGTAACCAAGCTCTGGCATTAAACACAAAAAATCTTGTGATAACTTTTTACCTATTCCAGGAACTGTTTTAAGAATTTTTTGGCGTTGTTGTAATTCGCGGCTTTCATCAATAATCTTTTGTATAGTATCATTGAGTTCGTTTATTTGACTATCGAAAAACTCAATGGTCTTTTGACAGCTTTCTTTTATATGATCATTTTCCGGTGCTTCAAGTCTGCATTTTTCTTGAGTTCTCATTTGCGTAATATCATCACGACGTTGACAAAGTGCAGCCAAAGTTGATTGTTCTGTAGAGGTAGGTACAAATAGAGAGATAGTTCTATGGCGTTCAAATCCATATTGAGCAAGAGCTCTTGCATCTAGACTTTGCTAAAGTTCCGTGAGATAAAATAAAGCTTTTTACTTTACGAGTATTAGCTCGATGCACGGCAATATTTTTGTCGGTAAGAAAATGTGATAAGCCAAGCTCATATTTCCCTGTATTTTCTAAAGTCACTAAAGCATTAGGTAGAATATCTGAAAACTCTTGAAATAATTGTTGCCAACCAGAAGCATTATTATCAAATTCGACAGCATTCTTCTGTTTGTGAATTGCAACGACATTTTTAAATTTTCCGATGTCAATGCCAATAAAATTTTGATAAGATGTAACCATAATAAACCTCGATAGTTTTAGTTAATTTAAGATTGTAAACGGGTGCATATATATGTCCCAAGCAACTATTCAAACGTATCGAGAGATAGGGCTAGCGTACCTTGATACCAACGGTTGTAATACCAATTTCCTTTCGGTCGCGCACGCCCGCTATTCCTAGTGAGCAGGGTTATCTTTCTCTCTTATCTCTTTTATATCACGTTTTTAACTTACAATTTCCTTAGATGGAAAATAGAGATATTACATAAAATTTTAAATCCGGTCTCAAAGTTGAAGAATGTAGGCTTGGAATAGCAGAAAGACTAATGAGATATCTAACAGTTGTGAGTATTATTGCTTGGAGAATTTTCTTTATTACATCAATTGCAAGAACTAACCCAACATTACCATGTACTGCCTTATTAGCTGAGGAAGAATGGAAAGTTTTATATGTTAAAATACACAGGAAACCATGTCCAAATATAGCCCCTACTATAAAAGAAGCCGTTTCGTGAACTTGGAGGTCATTTAGCAAGAAAAAGCGACCCAAAACCAGGACCAATTACTCTTTGGAAAGGATATAAACGTCTCTTTGATTTAGCAGAAGGATGGCGACTTGCTCACGAACCTCATATTTGTGGGTAATAGTAAGATTTGATATGCTGCCAACACTTATGTTCAAATTAAAAATGTCATTTATGATACTAGCCACTTCACGCTTTGAGTTTTTGTAAAATCCGCTGAGTGCTGCAATTATAGACTTAACCCTTGGACCAAATGTATCTGGCGTAACACCTTCTGGTAACTTGCTACTTTTTCTTTTTCTGCATCTCCAACAACGACCATGTTCCAATTACTACATAAGGCCTAATTTCCGGAAGATCAACTTTTTGGTGAACATAAGGTTTTTCGCATATTACAAGCTCTCCTCCGCATTCGCAAATATTAGGCAACTCTATTTTTACTACTTTATCCGCTTCCATTGTGGCATGAAAATTTCCTTTATGCCCAACCTGATCGCCAACATTCCTTTCGCTTTTTGGCTTGTCCTTTTTTGTTTTGTACAATTCTTTAGAGCTCGGTAGAGATGAATTTTTCGAGTTTAAACCAAGCCTCTCTTTCAACTCAGCGTTCTCAATCCTCAAGGCCTTATTTTCTGCCTCTAACTCTTCTATCCTCCCTTCCAACTTTTCTATTTTTTGCTGTAAATTTTTGCAGAGTTCTCAAAGGTTTACCACATTACCTCACTTTTGCTCTATGATTATCTTTATTATCTTGCTTTGTCTACCTTATTTTGCCGCTCCCCTGAACGGATACAATTTACTAAACAGAAAAAAAGGCAAAAGAAACCCCGTGTTAGCTAGTTGTCACTCTCTAATCCTGCAAATTGGCGTACTATACTGTCTTGAACGACTTATAAGCGCGTTTCAGCTTGTGTAGGTAAAAACCTAGAAATATTGTGAAGACATAAGGTGCACATAGTGCAAAAAATTAAAAATAAGACGCCAACTACGTTGTTTTCTTGCTGTTTAATCTGCACAGATGAAGATAACTGAATACCTTCAGTTTTATGATAAGAGGGCTGGCGGAGTTTGTAAAGTAATTTTTTCGTTTCTATTCCCAATAAAAGTTTGTTATATGGTTATGCAAGAAGTCTATTATAAATGAAATGAATGTGAAAAATATCTTATTAGCGTTTTTAGTACAAATGGTATTCAGTTTGCCGCTATTTGCAGCTGATCCTGTTTTGCTCAACTGCATTGAAACTCCAGAAATATATGACCTTGATGCAAGGCCAAAAAATTTTAACTCTTCAAACAATTTAAGAAGAAAACCTGGTTCTCCAAATAGTGCAATAGGAGAATTAATACACATAGTAGGTAAAATTACTGATATAAACTGTTTACCAATACAAAACGCTGTAGTTTCTATATGGCACGCGAATTCACGCGGCGTGAACCATTACGATAAGAATATAGAGGATGATCTGAATTTTGCTGGATCAGGAAGGTTTGTAGTGAATAATCTTGGCTATTATAATTTTATTACGATAGCACCTGGTAAAATTGGTGATAGAGCTCCACATATCAACTTTCTAGTTCAACATCCGGATTTTCCAGAATTCACAACGCAAATGTTTTTTGCTGACCATAATTGCGATAATTGCGCTGATCCTGTTCTTGAAGATTTTGTTAGTAATGGGCTTGCAAGCCTTCTCATAACACCATTTACTTACAGTGATCAGGTCATAAAAACCTATACGTTTAACATTACCTTGGGCGGATATAATAAGTTCTCTAATAAAAGATAAAAAACCTTGCATGTAAGGGAGTCCATAGTAAACTTAAGTGTTATTGTACTTAGGATGTATATGAAAAATATCTTACTGATGTTTTTGCTATGTTTTATGTACAGTTTACAATTATTTGCAACGGAGATACCAGCAATGAAAATAACAATTTCTAAAATTTCGCCCGATTTTAAAACAATAGTAATGGGTTTATTTGAAGACAACGAAACCGTAAATGATGACGGAGTTTTGCAAGGAAAACAGGTCATAGATAATATAAAGCAATTTAGCGATTTCAATGGAAGTTTTGGTGAATTTTTCTCTACTGCTTTGCCAGAAGAAAAAAATGTTATAGTTGTTGGACTGGGTAAGAAGGATGAATGGAATGAAAATAAAGAATTAAATATTGGTGGTAAAATATATTGTGAGCTAAGCAGATTAAAAATTAAAAAAGCAGCGGTTTTAATCGAAGGTAGTGCAGCAAATGTTGCATATGGTGCGTTTCTGCGTAGTTTTAAGTTTGATAAGTATAAAACTAAAAAGGATGAGAAAATTACAGAGGTAGAGGAGATTACCGTATTAGTAAAAGATGAACAATTAAGTAATGCTGAAAGATCATTTGAGCACTTAAGGCAAGAAGGTGAGAGTATATTCCTTGCGCGCTCTTTTATAACAGAGCCTCCTAACATTCTATATCCAGAATCCTATGCTGATCATATAAAAAAAGAACTTACTAAGCTTGGCCTTGAAATCGAGGTGCTTGATAAAAAGCAGATGGAAGAGAAAAAAATGGGAGCCTTGCTTGGAGTTGCACAAGGAAGTAGTAAAGAACCAAAATTAGTAGTGATAAAATGGAATGGGGCTTCTAAAGAACAAAAGCCTATAGCTTTTGTTGGTAAAGGTATAACGTTTGACACTGGTGGAGTATCACTCAAACCTTCACGTGGTATGGAGTCGATGAAATATGATATGGCAGGCTCTGCTACTGTGGTTGGGGTGATGCATGCTTTAGCAGGACGAAAAGCAAAAGTAAATGCAATTGGCGTGGTCGCACTTGCAGAAAATGCAGTGGGTGGTAATGCTCAAAGACCAAGTGATGTAGTAACTTCAATGTCTGGACAAACAATAGAAGTGTTGAACACCGATGCAGAAGGAAGGCTCATACTTGCAGATGCTTTATGGTATACGCAAGATAGATTCTCACCAAAATTTATGATTGATCTTGCAACTTTAACTGGTGCTATAGTGGTTGCACTTGGAAATAACGAATATGCTGGTCTTTTTTCAAATAATGATGAATTAGCAAACCGTCTGATTGATGCAGGAAATGAAGTAAATGAGAAGTTATGGCGTTTTCCTATGAATGAAACTTATGACAAAATTATTGATTCACCGATTGCTGATGTTCAAAACATCGCTCCTGCAGGCTCTGGTGGAGATAGCATAATGGCTGCACAGTTTTTACAGCGTTTTGTGAATGAAACTTGCTGGGCACATTTAGATATCGCAGGCACTGCTTGGCACGAGAAAGGTACTGACATTTGTCCAAGAGGAGCAGTAGGTTTTGGTGTAAGGTTACTTAATAAGTTGGTTGAGAAGTACTACGAAGCCAATGATTAAAGGTCTTTATACTGGATTTATGGCTTAGCTACATGAGCGTTTATTTTCGAGGCGCAGCAAATGAAAGTAGCTGATACATATTTCTTTTTTTCTGGATTCCAGTGTCAGCTACTTTCATGACACCCTGACAACCGTCATCCCGCTACTTGTTAGCGGCTGAGATACCGCGAATGAATCGCGGTATGACGGTTCGTGGCGGCGTGACGATAAGCTCGTCATCCCGCTGCTTGTTAGCGGGATCTAGAGATACCGCGGCGGTATGACGTAGGACTGCTGTCATCCCAGTGCTCCTTTTTTTGTCATCCAAGTAGCCTCC
This sequence comes from Wolbachia endosymbiont of Drosophila ananassae, assembly GCF_008033215.1. Classification (NCBI taxonomy): domain Bacteria; kingdom Pseudomonadati; phylum Pseudomonadota; class Alphaproteobacteria; order Rickettsiales; family Anaplasmataceae; genus Wolbachia; species Wolbachia endosymbiont of Drosophila ananassae. The sequence continues at coordinate 51,884 of NZ_CP042904.1, forward strand.
TATGGTGTCATCCCAGTGCCCAGACACTGGGATCCAGTTGAGCTATTTCAACAAAAATACTGCATTTTGAGATGAACGTTTATTTTCACCAGATTATTTACAAGTATAACAATTAAAGTCTGGATTCCAGTGTCAAGCACTGGAATGACACCGTCTTGGATGGAAACCAGTGTTGGCTACTCGGATGACATCATAGGGGCGCTGGGATGACACCCTGACAATCGTCATCCCGCTGCTTGTTAGCGGCTAAGAGATACCGCGGCGGCATGACGTAGGGAAACCGTTTTTTGGGTTAGCTATAACAGTAGTCAGGAAACAATAGCTTAAAAAGAGACTTAGTGTTAAATTTCTAATAGATTACTTATAAAAATAAATCTTATGGAAAGCAGAGCTAAGGCTTGGTTCATTTGGCTGATTAGTAACTTGGTTGTTATATTCAGCAACATGCAGATAATTTATACCTTTATAAGTGTAAATCTCGAAAAGGAACTTGGACTTACAATCGCGCAAGTTGCACTGGCTAATTCAGTATATACTTGGACTTTCGCCATCTTACAATTTTTTAGTGGAGCAACGTTTAATGTTTTTTCCAGTAAAAAAATTTATTTTTTCTCGTTATCAACTATGATCTTGGGGTTTTTTGTCCTTATTAATAGTGACAATTTCTCCCATTTGATTTTGTCTCAAGTGTTGATTGCAACTGGAGCATCATTTGGTTTTATTGGTGCTGCTCACACAAGTAGCATATGTTTTTCCGCTGCCCAATTTGGACTAATGTTTTCACTAGTGCAGACAATTTCAAGCCTTTCTGCTTTGGTAATTCAAATACTGTTCTCTAACTTGCTTGCCGAAGATGCATATTGGAAAAATCTGATTGTATGCATAATACTATTTGGTGTGTTGATATTTGTACTTACGCTTTTTTGTCCAAACACACTTCCAGAAAGCAGCTCAGAAAAGCGCACAATAAAAAGCTCTATGAAGACAGTAATGTGCTCTATATTAACAGTGCTAAAATTAAGAGATATCTGGATAACTTCAGTGGTGGGTGCTATTACTTTTGGAACATTTTTAGCACTTAATACCTTGTGGGCTCCAAGGTTACTGGGCAACTCAGAACTCAATGCAATGGAGTCAGGTATAGCAACTGCAATACTATGGCTTGGTCTTGCAGTTGGTGCTCCAATTGCAGATCGAATCTCAAACTTATTTAAAAATAGGAAACATGTAATTTCTGCTTTTGCTTTATTGCAAGGCGTCTCAATTATTATTTTACTATACAGCCATTTAACAGTCCACGTTGTGTACTTTTGTATGTTAATGTTCGGGTTTTTTGCGGGAGGACATATGCTTAATTTTACTGTCGGCAGCGAGATTGTGAAACGAAAATACATCAGCACATCATCATCCATTATCAATGGATTTATGTTTATTGGCAGTGGAGTTATAGTGTCAATGTTAGCACTTTTTACAGATCATAAAATGGCACTTTTTGCAATATTTGCGATATTGATAGTTGCCGGTATTTTAAATTATGCAACAAAAGAGACATACTCTAAAAAATAAAGTAGCTGAATCTCGAGTCGATTGCTATATTATATTTACGTATTGTAATATTTATCAATAATGGATCACGTTACAACAAAAGACACAACAGTAACTAAGGCAACGATAGTTGGAGATATAAACCAAGAAATAGGATTATCAAAGGAAGACTCTGCTTCGATAATAGATGATATATTGGACGAAATAAAGACGAGCTTGGCAAAGGATGGAATAGTGAAAATATCGTCATTTGGAACATTCTTGGTCAAAAAAAAGAAGGAAAGGCCAGGAAATATACCAAATACATCGGAGAAAGTGATGATTCAGGCAAGAAATTCAGTTTCTTTTAGGCCTTCAAAAATTATAAAAAAATCAATCAATAATTAATGAACAAGGAAAAATTATTTTATACGATTGGGGAAGTAGCTGAAGAGCTACATTTGGAACAGCATGTTTTGAGATTCTGGGAAGGTCAATTTCATCAAATTAAGCCTACAAAGCGTAAAGGAAGAAGGCTATATGATCGTAAGTGTATAGAGGCCATAAAGAAAGTAAAATACATGCTATATGATAAAGGATATACAATAAAAGGAGTGCAAAAAGAATTTGGTAATGATATAAAAGTCACAAAGAATTTGTTGCAAGAACTCACCGATTTGAGAGACTATTTAACTAGTAAAATAAATAGCGAGGAAAGTAACAAGCAGACGTGAAACACTACGTCTCGCTAAAATTTTGGAGTTTTATGAGAGTTTAAAATGTGGCATATAGCCTCATTTCTTATGTTATTAGCAATATTAATAGGCTGTGGCCTGCAAAAACCCGCACCTGTGCTGCTTAAAGGCGAAGAATTTTACGGAAAAAGAGATCTGGAATATACAAGAGAGTACCATTTAATTAGGGAGCCTTCAGTGCAAAAAGAAAGTAGAAAAGCCATCATAAATAGGATATACAGAGATAACAATAATGCACAAAACGTGGAGGTAAATTGTAAATTTGTAATGCCAGTTAAAGGTTCAGCTACCTCTTCTGATGAAACGTGTAAGGATGGCATAAAAATTGCTGCTCAAAATGGAACGAACGTAATTGCCTCCGCACCCGGCAAAGTGATATATGTAGGCAAAGGGCTGAGATGGTATGGAAATTTAATTATAGTGGAACACAAAGATAATTACATGACTGTGTACTCCTATTTAAAAAACATACATGTTGAAATTGGTGATAAAGTAAAACAAGGTCAAGTAATTGGATCTGCAGGTAAATCAAGCACACAAGATAAAGACCCGCAGATGTGTTTCACAATACGGCATAATGGCCAAGCGGTTGATCCTTTGGCGCACACAAACTGTGATTAAATTTGGATTTATATGAAATATGATTTTAAAAACGTCGAAAGGTTTTGTCAAGATAAATGGGATTTTTCTGTAAGCAAGAGTAGTAAACAAGAGAAATGTTACGTATTGGAGATGTTTCCATATCCATCTGGTAAAATTCATATGGGGCACTTACGTAACTATGCAATAGGGGATGTGATAGCGCGTTACAAGAGAGCTCGTGGATTTGAGGTTTTGCATCCAATTGGCTGGGATGCGTTTGGATTACCAGCTGAAAATGCAGCAAGGGACAACAATATTAGCCCTGAAATATGGACAAAAGAGAATATAGATAATATGCGTGCACAGTTGAAATCTATAGGTCTTTCTTATAATTGGAACCGTGAACTTTCCACGTGTGAGCCTAATTATTACACACATGAACAAAAATTTTTCCTGGATTTTTTAAAGCATGGGCTTGCCTATCGAAAAGAGTCATGGGTTAACTGGGACCCGGTAGACCAAACAGTGCTTGCAAATGAACAGGTGGTTGATGGAAAAGGATGGCGATCAGGTGCAGTTGTTGAAAAACGTAAGTTATCCCAATGGTTTTTAAAGATTACTGATTTTGCTGAAGATTTACTCAAGTGCCTGCAAAGTTTGAAAAATTGGCCAGAAAAAGTCAAAACAATGCAGGAGCGTTGGATAGGAAAATCTGAAGGAGCAACTATAGAGTTTGAAGTAGTTGGCTTAAATAAGAAATTGAAGGTTTTTACAACTTATCCTCATACTTTGTTTGGGGCTTCTTTTTGTGCAGTGGCAGCAGAGCATCCTATTGTGCAGGATTTAAAGAATGGTTCTTCTGTTGTCATCCCAGTGCTTGACACTGGGATCCAGGAAATAAAATCGAAAAGAGAGAACGATGAAAAAATAGGAGTTTACACCGGATTAAACGTCAAACATCCATTTCTTGATAAGGAATTGCCGCTTTACATAGCGAATTTTGTGTTGATGGAATATGGGGAAGGCGCGATTTTTGGTTGCCCTGCACATGATCAGCGTGACTTTGAATTTGCACAGAAATATAATTTGCCGATAATTCCCGTTATTTCTTCAGCCCACTTAGGTGTCATTCCAGCGCGTGACCAGAATTCTTACAATGGATCCCAGTGTCAAGCTACTCAGATGACAAAGGAGGCGTATACTGGTGATGGGGTAATGTTTAACTCCGAATTCTTAAACGGATTAATGGTTAGTGAAGCAAAGGAAGTAATTATTAAAAAGCTCAAAGAAAAAGGAATAGGCAAGAAAACAACAAACTATCGTTTGCACGATTGGGGAGTTTCAAGACAGCGTTATTGGGGATGCCCTATACCTATCATATATTGCAAAGACTGTGGTACTGTTCCAGTGCCAGAAAAAGACCTGCCTGTAATACTGCCCGCGGATGTGGAATTCACAAGTGGTGGCAATCCACTTGATAAACATCCTACTTGGAAATTTGTTGATTGCCCAAAATGTGGAAAGCAAGCAGAGCGTGAAACTGATACGTTTGACACCTTTTTTGAATCCTCTTGGTATTTTGCTGCATTCTGTAGCGAAGATAAATCAATAGACAAAGATGCGTGTAATCGTTTTATGCCTGTTGATTATTATATAGGTGGAATAGAGCATGCAATTCTGCATTTGCTTTACTCACGATTTTTCTGCCGTGCTTTAACCAAATGTGGCTATTTTGATATTAAAGAGCCTTTCTCTACTTTAATCACTCAAGGAATGGTCTGCCATGCAACTTATAAAGACGAAAATGGTAAGTGGCTATTTCCCGCAGAAGCAAAAGAATTAATAGCGCGAGGTACAAAAGTTCAAGTGGGCAAAGTTGAAAAAATGAGCAAATCGAAAAAGAATACAGTTGACCCAAACTTTATCATAGAAAAGTATGGTGCTGATACTGCTCGCTTGTTTGTGTTGTCTGACACTCCTCCAGAGAAAGATATGGAATGGTCCGATGATGGTGTGGAAGGTTGTTCTCGTTATGTAAATAAATTGTGGCGTATGGTCATGCAGCTTAAGCCTGTGAATATGCACTATGATAACAAAAGTGTTACGGGTGGACTTCTAGAGTACAGAAAAAAAATTCATAAACTCTTACATGGACTTACAGATGACTTGGAAAACTGCAGATTAAACTGTGTAGTGGCAAAATTTCGTGAAATGACGAATTTAATAGCTGAAATAGACGTAGCAGCTGGAAAATCTCTTATTGATGAAGGTATATGCATACTAATCAGAGTAATCGAACCATTTATGCCGCATTTAGCTGAAAGCCTATGGCAAGAAATAGGAGGTCAACCTTGGCCAAAAGCTGATGAATCATTATTAGTTGACGATACGGTAACTATAGCAGTGCAGATCAATGGAAAGTTGCGTGCGACAATCGAAGTGGCAATTAACTTACCTCAAGAAGAATTGAAGAAAATAGCGATAGACTCTGTGTCCAGTAAGATCGATCAAAACAAAGTTCGCACTGTATATGCTGTACCAAATAAGATAGTAAATATAGTTATATAAAAAATCCGTAGCGCATCTTTGACTTCATGGTTATACTCTTTTTAACATGCGATTATATCTTTTTTAATATAAAGGATATATACTTATGCATTATATATTTTTTTGTATGAGGAGTTATATGAAAATGAAAAGATTATGTGCTTTAGCTGTGTTGCTCACTTCATCTCTAGCAGGTACAGCTAATAATAGTGCAAGTAAGTCAGAAGATCAGTACTATGCAGGTTTAAACTTTGGTGCTGGATGGGGTGGTGGCTTAAAAATAAAACCTAGCGTTGTTTTTGGTTATCATCATGACAAAAACTCTAAGTTTGAACTTGAGGTTCTCACTGACATAAGTGATATGTTTGGTAAAGAAGAAAAGAAAATGGGGGCTAGCTTATTAGCAAATTACCGTTATTACCCCGACCTTGATATTGATCCCGTTAAGCTATATGTCAGCGGAGGTTTAGGAGGATACCTACAAGTAATACCTTTTGGCTTTGGTAACAGTGGTACAAGTGAACCTGCAAGCAAAGATATTGAAGCTGCTGGAGAGAAGGCATCTGTAGTAGATAAAATACTGGGTTCTATTTCCTATAAACTAAAGGTCGGTGTTGATTATGAAATTACTCCACAGATAGTTGGTACAGTTGGTATTACCGCAGGCGGGCAACTAAGTGGCTTTAAACCACCAGTACAAATACCGGACGCGATTCTAGAAGTAGGAATACGTTATAATTTTTAATGCTGCTACTTAGTTCATAAAGGTAGAGGCAATGTTGAGGATGAAATAAACAGCATTAAAAAAATCTGGAAATATATGAGATACTTTTCGAATATGGTTTTGAACGCTGACTATAGATTAGAAAAATAACAAGAAAAAGGGTAAACATACTGTAATTGCTGTTGAATGATGGAGTCCATTATTTTAGCACGAAGTAACGAATTCAGTAGAATAAGTTCTTCAAAAATAATTTAAACTTTTATTAGTAGGAGCAGTCTCATGGAATATTATAGCGATCTCACTAAAAGAAACTTTTATAAGTATCGTTGATGAGAAAGGAAAAATTGTTAAGGAAGAAGTTGTTGCAAGAGAAAGTAAGGCAATAGCTGAATTTTTTCTTGGTCAAGGCAAAAAATATGAATCCATGGGAATAGAAAGTGGACAGTTGTCAATTGACCTTACCCAGAAAAAGTGGAGAGAAAGTGTGGAATGTTTTTTACAAAAAGAATGATGCATCAAATTGTTCTGGAATGCAATAGTTAGAGGTTGTCCGGAAACAAGTAAAAGGCTATAATATCTGAAATTTTAGTACGGGGTAAAGATGAGAAAAAAGTATCCAACAGATCTAAGCGAAAGGGAATGGGCAAGAATAGAAAAACACTTCAGAGTATCATACAAGAAAGGAGGAAGGCCGCCAAAGTATAGCAAAAGAGAAATATTAGAAGCAATTTTCTATGTATTGCGTACAGGGTGTCAATGGCGGTATTTACCAAATGATTTTCCGCTATGGAAGACTGTGTATGAGCAGTTCAGGCAATGGAAGAAGCAGGGAATTTTTGAGAAAATGAATTATGAAATTACAAAATATAGTAGAAGAAAAATAGGAAGGAATGAGCAGCCGAGTGCCTGTATAGTAGATAGTCAATCTGTAAAGACTACAGAAAAGGGGGGATCAAAGGCTATGATGGAAGTAAAAAAGTAAAGGGTAGAAAAAGGCATATAATTACAGACACTCAGGGTTTTATACTAGGTTGTTACGTAGGCGCTGCTAACGAAAATGATAGAGATGGTATTAAAATAGCATTAAACAATATGAGAACAAAATATACTAAAGTTAAAAAAATGTGGGCTGACATGGGATACCAAGGAAGAAATTTAAAGAATCACATAAAGGAAGAATATGACATAGATATTGAAATTGTTAAAAGGCCTCCATGTAGATTTTGGGTGCACAAAGATACGCCACCTGAGCTACTACCAACAAGAGAACAAGGGTTTAAAGTACAGCCAAGAAGATGGGTTGTAGAAAGGACTTTTGCTTGGGTTAATAGGAATAGAAGGCTATCGAAGGAGTATGATTTACTCACAACATCCACTGAGAATTTCATATACCTAGCTATGAGTAGGGTTATGTTAAAGAGGGAATATGCTTGAATTTACTAGTTTCCGGACAACCTCTTAATAGTGACGTTGTTTGTTATAAAAAATTTCTATGTATTCAAATATTGCAGTTCTAGTGTGTTGAGCAGAGTGTTGTGAAGTATCAATAAGTATTTCTCTTTTCAATGAGCTAAAGAAGCTTTCTGCAACAGAATTGTCGTAACAACAGCCTTTATTACTCATCTATATTCTTTACAGCTAAGAGATATTGATACCCTTGCGCAGTATATTGTGAACCTTGGTCACTGTGCAGCAGTAGATTTTTAACAGGTTTACGCCTATTAATGGCCATTAATAAAGAGTTCATAACCAATTGTTTATTTATTGCACTACTCATTAACTACCATACGTGAGAATTATTGCTGCCAAATATAGCCATCCCTCCTTGGTTTTGATGTAAGTAATCCCATACTTTATTTGGTTGATCAACAATAAAGTTTTGATCTAGTATATTGGGAGCTACAGCTCTATTATCTGTTTGTTGTTTTTTAATTTTAAACTTTCTTCTCAGTATAGCCCTGATGTCATTTTTCTGCATAATACTTTGCACCGTTTTCAAATTGCAACTTTTACCCAAAGCCTTCAATTCAGCATGAATTTTAGGAGCTCCATATCTACATTTAGAAACTTGATATATTTTTTGAATAGCTTCGAGTAGCTCTTTATTCGCTGATTCTCTACTGCTTATTTTTCTTGTGGTCCACTTATAGTAGCCACTAGCAGAAAATCCTACATAATTCCTGTACTTTATAGCAGTTACTATATAAAAAAATATTTTACTCTTTTTGACTGGCCAGGGCTTTTTTTTAAATGTCTCTTTCCCTTGTTACTCTTGCTTTGTAAATCAAACCTCTCTTTGTCGTAAGGAGCCATGTTACCTCTACCTGGAAATGCATCTGCTGCCGACTTTTTTTCGTTGTGTTTCTTTATCCATTTTCCTAATAAACCACCCTTTATTCCTAAATCTCTTGCTATTTTTGTAATTGTTTGACCTACCTTTCTTTGTTCATTTGCCAGCTTAACAGCTTCCAATTTGAATTCTGCCGTATATTCTCTTGCCATTTCTAATCCTCCAAAATTTTATTTTACCCGAAAAAACTCCTTTCTTTCTCTCCACTTTTTCTGGGTAAGGTCAAACAATGACTATGCAAAAAAACTAATAACATGTATAATCTATAAATAATTTCTGAGGTAGATTGTGAAACTAGGTGTTAATATCGATCACGTTGCAACCCTCCGCAACGCACGCGGAACTTCTTATCCAGATCCATTGAAAGCAGCAGAAATAGCCATTGACGCTGGAGCAGACTTTATTACTGTACACTTACGAGAAGATAGAAGGCATATTAGAGATGAAGACGTATTTAACCTAAAAAAAAGCATTAGCACTGAGTTAAATCTTGAAATTGCAGCCACGGAAGAAATGCTTGAAATAGCAAAAAAGGTAAAACCCTATTCGATTAGTATAGTACCAGAAAAAAGAGAAGAATTAACAACCGAAGGTGGCCTGGATATCGTGAATATGCACAGTAAACTTTCTAGTATAATAGAGGAAATGCATAGCTCTAGCATAAAAGTCTCACTGTTTATCGATCCAAATATTGATCAACTAAAATATCTTGAAAAGCTAGGGACAAAACCTGACATAATAGAAATTCACACAGGGGATTACTGTGATAATCCATCAGAAAAAAAGTTACAGTTAATTACTAATGCTGCAGAGTACGTCAATAAATTAGGAATAGAATGCCACGCAGGACATGGCATAACTTATGAACACGCTAAGAAGATGACAAGAATACCTCACATCTCAGCTCTTAACATAGGCCACTATTTAATTAGCGAAGCTGTATTTTACGGCTTACACAGCGTAGTAAAAACAATGAAAATGACAATGTCTAACTAACTGCTGCTTTTTCCTTCTCATTTAAAATACTTAAAAGAGTTTGGCTTGCTTTAAATTTTACCCTTGTCTTTTTAGGAACAGTCATGATCTCACCACTTTGGGGGTTACGACATTGTTTTTCCTGACTGATAGCAGTAGAAAATGTTCCTATTCCATGCAAACGTATTTCACCTTTCCCATGCAGCTCATTCTTTATTATTTTAATAAACGCATCATGAATCTTGCTCAAATCAGATTTTGTTATATCTATATTCTGACTAGAACAATCTTCCTTTAATTGTTTTATTATATCTTCTTTACTCATAAATTACCTTAATATTGAAAAAATCACATAAATAGCATATTATGTTGACACCGATAGTCAACTAAATTCATCACAAAAATAGAGGATATCATACATTTTTGCAAATATTTGTATAATACTTACAAAAAAACACCACTATAAAATAACTATCTCTTAGAAAATTGACACTTTTTCCGAGCTTTATGTTGACCATATTTCTTACGTTCAACAACACGTGAATCTCTAGTTAAGAACTCACCATTACGTAATATAGAATGCAAATCTTGGCTTACGCTACTTAAAGCTCTGCTTATTCCATGAGCTAGAGCACCTGCTTGACCAGATAGCCCTCCACCTTTTACAGTTGCAAATACATCATATTTATCTAACATAGAGGTTGCAACAAATGGCATTTTTACTGTTTGGCACACTGACTCTCTTTTAAAATAAGAAATTAGATCGCCTTTTTTGTTAACACTAAATTTTCCACTCCCCGGCTTTATCCATACTCTTGCTACAGATTCTTTTCTTCGGCCTGTAGCATATAAACGACCAAGCGAATCAACTGCTGATTTAATTGTCTTTTCTGACCAATCATTGTTATTTATTGTAGAACTCTTCATTTTTACTCCATTACTTTTTATTTTTACGATTCAAAGAGGCAAAATCTATCTTTTCAGGTTGCTGTCCTTGATGCTTATGCTCTGAACCAGAATAAACATACAAATTTTCAAAGCGTCTACGTGCCATAGGCCCATCATCAAGCATCCTTTTCACTGCCATTTCTATTACACGCTCAGGAAATTTGCCATTTAAAATATTATCTGGAGTAGTTTTCTTCAAACCACCAGAATAACCTGTATGCTTATAGTAAATTTTATCTTTAAGCTTCTTTCCGGTGAAATGCACCTTTTCTGCGTTGATAATAATTACATTATCGCCACAATCCATATGAGGTGTATACTCAGGTTTATGCTTTCCACGTAATAGTGTCGCTACAAATGCTGCAAGCCTCCCTACCACTAATCCTTCTGCATCTATGACAAACCACTTTTTATTGATTTGTTTCTCCTTTAAGAAAAAAGTCTTCATTATTTGATCCAACAATAGTAAGCTATGATATACTTAATTTCTCAATAGTGTCAACAATATTAGTTATTGATTATTAAAGTAATTTATGTTAGTAATTGAGCTGCGCAACCAATATGCATAGGAATTAGAATGTTTCGATTGATTATCACACTTGCGATCATTTTTAATACTATAAGTTGCTATGCAACCGATGTGGGAGAAGTGATAAGCAAAGCCATCAAAAATAGCTCAAAAATAAAGTCTCAATTTTACCAATATAAAAGCGCAGAAAAACACTATAAATCTTCTGGGTTAGCTGGATTTTTACCTGACATTAATTTGCAATACAATTTCGATAGTAACTTTAATCTTGATACATCTGAAAAAAAACTTACATTGCGCCAGAAATTAATCGATGGCGGTGGTACCTTTGCCACATTCAGTCGATCAAGCCATCTTCTCAAAGCAGAAAAGATGCGATTTCAGCAATTAAAACAAGAGCTTGCACTTAATGCTGTGAAAGCATATGTTAATGTTTTACAAAAGACAGAAATATTAAAGCTCAGAGAACATAAAGAACGCGTTTCTTTGGAACATTTGTCAGCTATGAAAAAACGCTTTTCCCTTGGAGAGGTAACCAATGCTGAAGTTTTGTTAGCAAAAGCAAAATTTTCGTCTTCTATATCCGAAAGAGTTGATGCTGAAGGTAAATTAAAGTTGGTAAATATTGCTTATTATCATTTGATTGGCGAAGATGCTGATGACCTTTCTGAAGCTAATGATAAACTACCTTCTGTTCCAGAGCTAAATGAATGTTTACAGTTAGCAAAAACCAATAATTTATCTTTAAAAGCAGCAGTTTATCAAAAAAGAGCAGCCGGAATGGAAGTGATCGCTGAAAGCTCCAAGTGGCTTCCTTCTTTAAATCTAAGTGCAAGCAAAAATTTTGGGGAGGATGGTATGAAGGTAGACAAACTATTAGAAAATGTTCATGTAGTTTTTACTCTTGATGTTCCAATCTTTAAGAGAGGAGTTAATGCTTTTGGTGTCAGTAAAGCTAAAATGGATGCAAAAAAATCTACCTACGATTATTATGAAACGGTAAAAAATATAGAACAAGCAGTTGTAAATGCTTGGAATAATGTGTTGACAGCAAAGGCCATTATCAAAGCAAGTCAAGAAGCGGAAAAAGCAGCAGCTCTAGCATTGGAAGGAGTTGAGCAAGAAGTAAACTTAAATTTAAAGAGTACATCTGACCTTTTGGACACTGAAGATGCATTATTTAAAGCACGTTCAGACTTAGTTGAAGCAAAAAGCAATTATGTGATTAGTGTTTACAACTTGCTTTTTATGATAAATAGTATAGACCTCTAAATTTAATGGTATTAGCACTATGCATGATGAACAAGGCAATCAATCTGTAAAAGATATCCTAGAAGATATAAAAAAAGCTATATCGGGTAAAAACGCGAGTAACGATAAAGCAGAAATAAAGGATGAAAATGATGATGTGCTATACCTTGAGGAAGAGTATCCAGAAGAAATAGAAGAAGATGGCAAAAAAGAAAATAGTGAAAAAGAGGACATTGATAATGATGACCAAGGTGAAGAAATGGCTTGCAACAGTAACCAATTTAATGGCCATAGCTACAATTCAGAAGAAAAAAAAGATATTTATTTGTACGATAATATCCAAACGAGTAATAAAAAAGTGAGTAATAGTGGCTTACAAGCGCAAAATAACGATCATCTAATTTTAAAAGAGAATATGGAAGAGATCAAAGCGTTGCTTGGAAAAATGCAAAACGAATTACAGCATAAACAACAAAAAAAAGCGAACCTTACTGTTGAAGAATTAGTTACATCTCTTTTAAAACCTCAGCTCTCAGAATGGCTGAATAAATATCTACATGCACTGGTAAAAGAAGTAGTTGAAAAAGAGCTTAAAGATATAATCAATAATAAGTAGGGTATTAGCAATAAAAACTAGAGTAAAGACGGCTAGAGGCAGAAAACTATCTTCAACAAGGTGGCTACATCGTCATTTGAATGATCAGTATGTGCAAAAAACTAGCAAGGATGGTTATAGGTCACGCTCAGCATATAAGCTGGTAGAAATGGATAACAAATTTAAATTATTCCAAGAAGGGCAAAAAATTATTGATCTTGGTGCTTCTCCTGGTGGATGGTTACAAGTTGCATCTCAGAAAGGTGCAAATGTGGTTGCTCTTGACGTAAAACCAATGAACGCAATTAATGGAGTAGAGTTTATACAATGTGATATTATCAATGAGTTTGAAATTTTAAGAGAAAAATTCAAGGATCAAAAATTTGATGTAATTTTATCTGATATGGCGCCCGAATCTTGTGGTTTAAAATCGTTGGATCATATCAGAATTATGCTTTTATGTGAGGCAGCGCTCAATTTTGCAAAGCATTTCTTGAGCCATGGTGGCACGTTTGTAGTAAAAATTTTCCAAGGAGAATCTGATAAAGATTTTTGTAACGAGCTAAAAAAAATGTTTAAAACAGTAAAATACTTTAAACCAAAGTCAAGTAGATCTGAATCTACAGAAATGTATTTGGTAAGTTTAGGCTTTATTGGCAGCAGACTTTCTATATAATATTAATCTAGGTAGTTCGCAGAAACAAAAAACTTACTTGACAAACTCCGCCAGCCCACTTATCATGAAACTGAAGCTATTGTATTTGCTTTCGCCAATCTGCAGATTAAAAGGTAAGGATTACTTAATGTATCGGCGTCTTATGTTCAATTTTTTGCAGTATATAGATACTGTATGTCTTTACAAAACTTCATCTACATCTAGATTTTTATCTAAATAAGCTGAACGCGCTTATAAAGCGTTACAAGACATCAAAAAATGCCAATACTCGACAGAGATAGTAAAAGACTAGCTAACTCGGGGATTCTTTGTCTTTTTTTCTGCTTAGTAAATTTCTTAAACATTTGCAGCGTAGGTTAGTTGCAATTAAAAGCAGCTAAATCTTGCTTGTCAAGCGTTTAAAACATAAAAAACGCCAATATTTTAAAGCAGATAATAACCCCAGGGCTTCTTTTGCCTTTTTTTTTATTTGGTAAATTTCTTAAATATTTATAGCTAAACGACAATCGTCATCCCAGCGGGATCTGGAGATACCGCGGCGGTATGACGTAGGACTGCTGTCATTCTGCTACTTGTTAGCGGCTGAGATACCGCGAATGAATCGCGGTATGACGGTTCGCGTTGGCATGATGTAGGACTGCTGTGACACCATTATAGAATGAACCAGTGTCAGCTACTTGCATAGAAAATGTTTATGACTAATTTTTAGATCAAACATGGAATTTCGACAAACTTAACTTTTTTGTGAGACTGTTCAGCAATAATAAATAAATTGAGAGGAAAGGTTATGGCAATGGAAAAGAAAAAGTTTTTTGAAATAATAAATGAGGTAAGCAAGAGTGAAGGTTTAAATGAGAATAATTTACTTGAAAGAATAGGGAATAAGCTAAAAGATGCAGACTCAATAGTATATAGCACTTATAACAATTTGAAGATAGATAAGATGTTCAGTATATTAGATTCAGACAAAATTGTAGATTATATGTTAGTACATCTTGCTGTGGAATGTAACAGTGTACCAATAGTAAAACTCCTACTAGCAAAGGAAGCAAAAGTTAATGAACCAATATATGAACTTGATGAAGCTAAGTCTAAGCTAACTGCTTTGCACATTGCTGCTTTGCATGGTCATCAAGAGATAGTTCAGCTTTTATTGAATAATGACGCAAATCCTTTACTAAAAGATAGTCAAGGCCGAACTCCAAGGGATATTGTCGGTGATGTAAAAGGTAAAAAGGCTATAATAGAAATGTTAGAGGAAGGAGATAGTCAAGGCCGAACTCCAAGGGATATTGTCGGTGATGTAAAAGGTAAAAAGGCTATAATAGAAATGTTAGAGGAAGGAGAACAACGTTATGCTGAGGCAGGAGCTACGAGAAGACAAAATAGACAAGGCACTTTACCGCAGCCTAATAATAAAACTCCAGGAAATTTAGCTGTGAACGGAAATAACGCAACTGCTGCAGTGCAAGCATGTAATGCAAGAGATCAGGAAGAGAACAACGGAACTACACCAAACAACAGAAAAATCTATGTACAAGATGAGGATGAACAGACTTCTTCAAACTCAATCATTAATGAAAACAATACAGACAAAGTAGATGATACATTAGAAAGAGAACAGGCTCTAAGAGAAAGAAATGCTGTGGAGCAAAAGTTGCAAGAGGTAGAACAAAGACTTGCCAATAATCAGAAGCGCATAGAACAAACCGGTCATAATCAACATTCGGAACAATACGGTGCTACATATAATGGTGAACAGACCTTTTTAAATAAAAGTAATAGTGGCGATAGTGGAATATATTTTGATGCAGATGAATCTGAAGCTTTAGGCCAATCTATATTAGAAAATGGAGAAGACATTAATGCACAAGATAAAGATGGCGTGACCCATTTACATTATGCTGCTACATATGGTTATGTAGAGATTGCAGAATATCTAATAGATAATGGAGCAGATGTTGATGCACAAGATAAAGATGGCGTGACCCCTTTACACTATGCTGCTGCAAAAAGCGCTAAAGAATCAGTAAAACTTTTGATAAAACGTAAAGCAAATATTAATGCACAAGATAAAGATGGACATACCCCTTTATATTTTGCTGTTGCAAATGACAATAAAGAATTAGCAAAACTTTTGATAAAATATGGAGCAGATCGCTCATTGATAAAGGATGAAGACCTAATAGATAGACTAAACAGTATGTGTGATCAGCCATCTGAGGTTGTATCTAGTACTTCTTCCCATTCCAAAACACACAACGCAATGGAAACTCCAGAAGAAGCAGAAAAGGTTAAAAAAAGTAAAGTTAAGTTAAAAGAATTACGTACTCAGCTAAAGGATAAGCAGAAAAAGAATGAATTGCTAAAACAACAAATACAAGATCTAGAAAGTGAAAAAGCAACGCTTAAGGATAAATTAGACAAAACAGAAAGTCAGCATTCTAAAACAGAAGTGTTGTTAGAAAAAGCGCAAAAAGAACTAGAAGAATCAAAAAGTTGTATAGCTGGATATGGGACTAAGTTGAAAGAATTCAATAAAGAGAATGAATCACTAAGACAAGAAATACAAGATCTAGAAAGTGAAAACACAACACTTAAGGGTGAACTAGGCAAAACAAAAACTAAAACAAATGAAGTGTCGCTAGAAAAAGCAGGAAAAAGACAAATGAGTTTCTTAAAAGTTGCTTCTGTGAATCTTGTAACTATGTTAACAGTAGGTGCTACTCTCAGTATTGCTTTCGACTTGTCTGTTCTACCAATAATTGTAGTTTTTGTAACATCTGCATTGATAGCTAGCGGCGTTACATATGCAATATCAACGAAACCTACCACTGAATTGAAAGAAGTGGATATTCAAGGTTCAGCACAACGGTGTTTGTAAAACTTAGCACCCACAGTTGTACGAACATTGCAATTTGCAGATGCAAGTAGCTGCACTGGAATCCCAAAAAAGGATGATGTCATTCCAGTCTGGAATCCAGCCTTGCCGTAATCTCATCAAGAACGTTGTGTTTTAACATAAAACGGCTACTTTTATGCTTACCAACTTAATAAAATTCCTGGATCCCAGTGTCAGCTACTCGGATGACAAGAAGAGAGGGTACTTGGATAAGAGTCATTGCCCTCCTGGTAGGCCCAAATTGCAATGTTCGTACAGTTATGAGTTACACAGTAGTGCGAATTTTTTACTTTGGTAGTTTTTTTATTACAGTTATAATCATAAAAGTAGTTGAGTTTAATTGATATGAAAACTTTTACGAAAAATTTTAAAAATAACGAAAAAAAGCTAGAGGAGTTTAATAAGGAAATTGAAGATATAACAACTATAGCTCAAGATAAATTTGCACATGAACTTGAGAACATCGCATATGACAGTGTGCAGAAATTTCGCAGTCTGCTTGCTAAAGAGTTAAACTCCATCTTCAACAATATTCATTCTCAAAATGTTAATCTACTAAAATCTAGCCTAGTTGAATATGCTATAAGTTCAAATTTTATCAATAAAAAAGGAGAAACAGCTTTAATTCGCTCTCTTCTTAATATATTCATACGATAAAGCACTCAGAGTTGTTGCTGCGCCAATCTAACTTAATGTTGAATGCAAGCTGTATAGCTAAAGTAAGTAAGATTTGCCCCACGCTGTCACGAGGTAAACCTTACTTATTCTAGCTATATCAAAAAGGAGGGTTATTATGTCAATAAGATCTACTTCACCAAGAATATCTGTGCAACGTAAATCTAAGCCTGAATCTTTTCCAGTTACTTTAGAAGAGGTGAAATCTTTTTTACGCATTGAGAACGACCAGGATGATAAATTGATTTCAAGTTTAATTTTTATGGCAACTGATTACGCTGAATGGCATATGGAAAAGTCACTGGTGAAACAAACATGGCAAGTTTCATATGAAGATTATGTAAAAGACAAGATTTGATCTGACAGACAAGAATTAACTGACAGAAGAATTGAGGTAGTCAAAACTAATATCAGGCTCTTGTGTAATGCTACTAATATTTTTCTGAAAAGCAATATATTTGCTATCAAGAAAAGTTTGCATAGGCGTTTTGCCATAGCAATATTTACCCGAGTGAGGTCTTGTCTCATTATAAGAACGCAACCAATGATCAACATCAATCTGTAGATCTTCCAAAGAACTGTAGATTTTCTTTCTAAAGATGATATTGTAACACTCATCTTGCATGGTTCTATGAAACCTTTCACATATGCCATTAGTCTGTGGAGAGTTGGCTTTAGTTCTAGAATGATCGATGTTTTCTATGCCCAAATAAAGCTGATAAGCGTGATTTTCGGGCTTGCCACAGTACTCCGTACCCCTATCAGTTAAAATGCGTAATAATGGAATTTTCTGCTCATCAAAAAATGGAATAACTCTATCGTTGAGAAGATCTGCAGCTGTAATAGCTGTTCTGTCCGTGTAAAGTTTAACCATTGCAACTCTGGAATAAGTATCAACAAAAGTTTGCTGATAAATGCGCCCTATACCTTTGATATTGCCCACATAATAGGTATCTTGAGAACCCAAATAACCTGGATGTTGCGTCTCAATTTCACCATGAGCTTCCCTTTGTTCTTTCACTTTTTCTAAAGCTGCAAGTTGTTCTTCAGTTAAAATGATTCCGTCTTGAGCTACTTTTGTCTCTAGTGCTTTAAGTCTCTTTTTGAGAGTTTCAAGGTCATTTCTTAGCCATACAGACCTTACTCCTCCCTGAGAAATTATTATACCTCTTTTTCTCAGTTCATTTGCAGCTCTTTTTTGCCCATATGCTGGAAATTCTGTTGCTATACCAATCACTGCTCTTTCTATATCGTCGGAAACTCTGTTTGCTAATAGCGGTTTTTTCTTACTTATTTCATGTAATGCTTCCTCTCCTCCATTTTCATATAACTCCTTAAAGCGATAAAATGTATCTCTTGAGTATCCCATCACTTTGCATGCTTGAGACACATTTCCTAGTTGTTTTGCTAGTTCTCTAGCTTTGGTTTTAATATTTTTGTCTGTATTGTACTCATATCTAACACTCCTTTATTTTTATTATTTTTAACTTACTTTTTTAAAGTGTCAGGTCAAGTCTTATTTAATACAGTTGATGTTGTATACGAAGCTGGTTATGACAATGTTCCTGAGCAGATAAAACTAGGTATTATGCGGCATGTTTCTGCTCTTTACAAAAATCGTGAATCGGAGGTAAGTAGCCATTTGTCTGAAGTGAAGAAGGTATATTCTCCGTTTCGCGAACCAAAGGTTGTGTTGTAGCTCTTTCTTGTCATCCAAACTGGGCTACTACGTCATACCGTTACGGATAGATCCCGCTAACAAGCAGCGGGATGACGAGGTATAAACCTTATCGTCATACTGCCGCGGTATCTCAGCCGCTAACACGTAGCGGAATGACAGCAGTCCTACGTCATACCGTCACGGATAGATCCCGCTAACAAGTAGCGGGATGACGAGGTATAAACCTTATCGTCATACCGCCGCGGTATCTCTTAGAGGTTGTCCGGAAACAAGTAAAAGGCTATAATATCTGAAATTTTAGTACGGGGTAAAGATGAGAAAAAAGTATCCAACAGATCTAAGCGAAAGGGAATGGGCAAGAATAGAAAAACACTTCAGAGTATCATACAAGAAAGGAGGAAGGCCGCCAAAGTATAGCAAAAGAGAAATATTAGAAGCAATTTTCTATGTATTGCGTACAGGGTGTCAATGGCGGTATTTACCAAATGATTTTCCGCTATGGAAGACTGTGTATGAGCAGTTCAGGCAATGGAAGAAGCAGGGAATTTTTGAGAAAATGAATTATGAAATTACAAAATATAGTAGAAGAAAAATAGGAAGGAATGAGCAGCCGAGTGCCTGTATAGTAGATAGTCAATCTGTAAAGACTACAGAAAAGGGGGGATCAAAGGCTATGATGGAAGTAAAAAAGTAAAGGGTAGAAAAAGGCATATAATTACAGACACTCAGGGTTTTATACTAGGTTGTTACGTAGGCGCTGCTAACGAAAATGATAGAGATGGTATTAAAATAGCATTAAACAATATGAGAACAAAATATACTAAAGTTAAAAAAATGTGGGCTGACATGGGATACCAAGGAAGAAATTTAAAGAATCACATAAAGGAAGAATATGACATAGATATTGAAATTGTTAAAAGGCCTCCATGTAGATTTTGGGTGCACAAAGATACGCCACCTGAGCTACTACCAACAAGAGAACAAGGGTTTAAAGTACAGCCAAGAAGATGGGTTGTAGAAAGGACTTTTGCTTGGGTTAATAGGAATAGAAGGCTATCGAAGGAGTATGATTTACTCACAACATCCACTGAGAATTTCATATACCTAGCTATGAGTAGGGTTATGTTAAAGAGGGAATATGCTTGAATTTACTAGTTTCCGGACAACCTCTCATACCAACTCTCATTGTTGGCCAGTCAAATAGGAGACATTGCAGAGTTGTTTAATTGTGGAGCTGGCAAGAGAAGTAATAAATTTGCACAAAGCACCCTCAAGCAGAGCAATTGTATCGTATATTTTATTGCGCAAAATGTTCTGTTTTATATATAACCAAAGCCTCTCAACAGGATTTAGCTCAGGTGAGTACGGAGGTAGGTATATAATATCGATATTTTTAGGTACCTTTAAATTTTTTGACCTATGCCAACTAGCACAATCCATAACAAGAAAAGCCTCTCGTGTTTCTAGATATTGCGACATCTGCTCAAGAAATATGTTCATGCAATCAGTGTTGACATTTGGTGCAAATAAGCTAGAACTCTCTCCATTTCTAGGATTAACCGCACTATAGAGATAGAAATTTTGCCTACCTAATTTTGTTTTAACCTGTGTTCTAATCCCCTTTTTAAACCACCCATGTCCAACCTTTGAATGTGTGCCAAACCGTGATTCATCAAAGAAAAATAGCTCTTTTTCTGGATACTTGCTAATAGCTCCATTGAGATTTTTTTTTGAATTCCTCTTGTTTGCTTTTATCTTGTCCATTATGAACTGGTCTTGGTGTAATATATGAGAATTTCATCTTTTGCATATAGCGGTGTACTGTAGATTTGCTGATATTTAATCTGAACTTTTCCTGGATTCTTATTCTCATTTCTTTAATGGTAATATTAGGATTTTCTTCTATCCACTCTTCAATTTGCTGTAGTTGAACCTGATTTAATTTAGTTTTTCTACGGCGTTGTGGAGGAGCAAACAGTTTTTCTTCTCTGCCAAATTTCAAGAGTTTTACCCACGAAGTTAGTGCGCTTCTTGAAATGCAATATATTTTTGCTACAGCCGTTATACTGTACTTTTTTGCTGCAATTACAGCATTTAGTTTTTTTGAAACATATGCATTATTCCTTACTTTCTTCAGCATTTCTTTTGCTGATTCTACTACTTTTTCATCCAATAATTTTGATCTTAATGCCATTTATACCTCAACTATTTTACTTACTTCATTATGGCTTTTCTTCCATCTTTGTCCATCTGTTTGCCGTGTAATGGGAATTGGTATCAGTATAGCCCTGATGTCATTTTTCTGCATAATACTTTGCACCGTTTTCAAATTGCAACTTTTACCCAAAGCCTTCAATTCAGCATGAATTTTAGGAGCTCCATATCTACATTTAGAAACTTGATATATTTTTTGAATAGCTTCGAGTAGCTCTTTATTCGCTGATTCTCTACTGCTTATTTTTCTTGTGGTCCACTTATAGTAGCCACTAGCAGAAAATCCTACATAATTCCTGTACTTTATAGCAGTTACTATATAAAAAAATATTTTACTCTTTTTGACTGGCCAGGGCTTTTTTTTAAATGTCTCTTTCCCTTGTTACTCTTGCTTTGTAAATCAAACCTCTCTTTGTCGTAAGGAGCCATGTTACCTCTACCTGGAAATGCATCTGCTGCCGACTTTTTTTCGTTGTGTTTCTTTATCCATTTTCCTAATAAACCACCCTTGATTCCTAAATCCTTTGCTATTTTTGTAATTGTTTGACCTGCCTTTCTTTGTTCATTTGCCAGTTTAACAGCTTCCAATTTGAATTCTGCCGTATATTCTCTTGCCATTTCTAATCCTCCAAAATTTTATTTTACCCGAAAAAACTCCTTTCTTTCTCTCCACTTTTTCTGGGTAAGGTCAGTCTTTAGGCACCCAAACAAAGGGAAATGCTGGATAAAAAGAAAGTACTTTAAGAAGTATAATAACGAAAACTGGCGCTTTATGACAAGTAACAAGGTACGTCTTACTATACACAGCGATCATGTTATTAAACAAAGTGCAAAAAACCAGATCCCCATATGATGGTGATTGGGTATATTGGGGTAAACGTCTGAGAAAAATACCAGATAAGCCACTAGGAGTAATAAAATTATTGAGGTTGCACCAAAGTAAATGCGATAATTGTAGACTATGGTTTAAAAGTGATGATACAATAAAAATACATCACAAAGACCAGAATAGACGAAACAATATGATCACAAACTTATCTTTGTTACATGGACATTGTCACGATGAATTACACAGGAGGTGTGCATGAAAAGCACCAAATTAGAGAGAAGCCGTATGAGGCTCAAAGTCTCACGTACGGTTTTGAAGTCGAGTGAGGAGGGGCGACCTTCTTCACTTAGACAACAATATGCAGATGAAACTACGGAAGAAGACTTAAGGAAAATAGCAGAAAAAGTACCAATAATAAAGTTAGCCTACGATGAATTAGACAGGTTTAGCTGGAATGAAAAAGATTTAGTAGCATATGAAGAAAGAATAATGGATCTGCGGAAAGAAGAAGGCATCCTCGCTAAAAAACTTGATGAGGGAAAGATTGAAGGAAAGATTGAAGTAGCAAAAAACCTACTTAAGGCTGACATCTCTATTGATATTATCTCTCAGACAACCGGCCTTCCTCAAGCTGAGATTAAACGACTTCAGGAAGAAATCACCTAAAAGGCTAATGATCAACGAAAAAATTGTAAGAGAGAACTTAAAAAAAGTCATAGAGCAAAAAAGCGGTAAAGATGTGATCGCTCTTGGCATAATATCCTCAATTATTATTAAAGGTCAAGATGTTGGTTTTGTGCTTGAAGTTGCCGGTAACACGCAAGCAAATGAAGAATTAAGAAGAAATTGTGAGCAAGCTGTTAAAGCTATACCGGGGGTGACAAAAGTGACCGTGGTTGCTACTTGTCAAAAACAAACTGGGCAACAAAAAGCTAAATTACATATCGAAGGAGTGAAAAATATAATCGTTGTGGCCTCTGGTAAAGGCGGTGTGGGCAAGTCCACAGTTGCGCTAAATCTTGCTCTCTCATTAGCAAAGTTAAAACACAAAGTTGCGCTGGTTGATGCAGATATATATGGTCCTTCAATTCCTAAAATGCTTGGCGCTGAAAAATTAAAGCCAGAAATACAGGATAGTAAAGCAATGCCTATAGAAAAGTATGGACTGCATACTATTTCAATTGGCTATTTTATCGATAAAGATCGTGCAGCAATATGGCGCGGACCTATGATTACAAAAGCACTTTATAGTCTGCTAATGGGAACAAAATGGTCCGATATAGAGTATTTGATAATTGATACACCACCTGGAACTGGCGATGTGCATTTAAGTCTTATGGAAAATTTTAACTTAACTGGGGCGATAATAGTTTCAACTCCACAGGAGCTCTCTTTAATCGATGCTCGCAAAATTTATGATATGTTTACAAAGCTCAGCGTACCGGTTATTGGCATTGTAGAAAATATGAGTTATTTCATTCAAAGCGGCTCAAAAATATACATATTTGGAAAAGACGGTGCAAAAAAAATGTCTGAGGAGCTGGGCATCAAACTTCTAGGCAGAGTTCCTCTAGATCCACAAATATGCCATGCTTCTGATTGCGGAAATCCTTTAATGTTAAGTGAGGATTTGGCAGAGATTTATGAAGACATTGCTCAAAGTATAGTTAAACAATAGAATAAGCGTGAGAAACATGCGAATCAAAGTCCTCTTTTGTTAGTTACAAAATAGACTGCTTGCATAACCATTATTTACATGAAAAATTAGCAGCTTTTGTCATTCCAGCGCGTGACGCTGGAATCCAGAAAAAAAGAAGAATGGATCCCAGTGGGCTTTGTTGCATCGCTAGCTATGATGGATTAAAGATAAAAAAGGTGGAGAATATCAGTAGCTTATTATTCTGGTATTTATAACAAGAACGGTCAGTGAATACCTAAATTTGAGTAAAAGAAATTTCACTACCACTCACTAATCTGGCTAAAATTCAAGAATTTCAATGCTTTAGCTATTTTCAATAGAATTAAATTTATTAATATAAATAACAAATTACTATTCTTAAATTTGATCAGATTGATTGCAAAAAAACAAGATTTTCAATAAGTTGCTTATAATCCTAATTATAGTTAGCCTTTCATAAGTAGCGATGCAACAAAGCCATCCCAGTGTCAAGCACTGGGATGACACCTTTATGTTTGAGGCAAAACCGGCCATAGCATTTAACACACTGCCTTCGCAAAATGTTCGTACAGTTGTTCGTTACGTGCTGGAATGACAAGGTGGAGTGTCTTTAGATGTCATCCAAGTAGCTGACACTGGGATCTAAAAAATTTAATTTATATATAAAGTTTGTTTAAACTATTTTCAAAACAGATAAAATATAATTTTACAATTAGCGTAAATAAAATGAATTATGATGTAATCATTTCAGGTGGTGGGTTACTTGGTCTTATTACTGCCATTGGCCTCAGTTGTGACTCTGTGTCTGTAGCTGTGATTGAAAAAAATAGTCTACCACGTGTAGTAGATGATAATCGAGCATTTGCTATTTCTCAAGGCTCGAAAAAAATATTGGAAAAGTTAGGGATTTGGCAGTTTGTGGAAAGTGAAGCTGAGCCAATACTTGATATATGCATATTAGATGCGGTTACTGTGCATTACAATCATAAAATGGTTAGCGAAGAGCCAATGGGTTATGTTATCAACAATGCTACTATATGGAATGCAATCAACAATAATTTTCTAAATAAACTGAATATATACTCTCCACATTCCTATAAAACAATTGTTTGTGATTCAGGATATGTGGAAGTGATTCTTGATAATAACCAGGAATTAATATCATCGCTACTTATCTGTGCTGAAGGCAAAAACTCTAAATTACCAGAGTTATTTTCTATACCGACAGTGAAATTTGACTATAAACAAAGTAGCATAGTATTTAATGTAAAGCATGAACTGCATCACCAAAACTTAGCTGTGGAGCGTTTTTTCCCTGGCGGTCCATTTGCAATTCTACCGATGAAGGGTGGCTATACTTCTTCGATAGTTTGGACAGAAAAATCTGAAATTTCAAAAATGCTAATGGATCTGTCTGAAGAAGAATTTATTATAGAGCTTAAAAAAAGATTTGGTTCTTATTTAGGAGAGATAAAATTAGAGGGTGAAAGAAAACTTTATCCTTTAAGTTTTGCTTTCGCAAAAAAGTTATATAAGGGTAGAGTTTTGCTTATCGGCGATGCAGCACATTCAATTCATCCAGTTGCAGGTCAAGGGCTTAATCTTGGAATTAGAGATGTAGAAAGTGTTATAAAGCACGTAGTTGCTGCAAAAGCGGCTGGTACTGATGTTGGCAGTAGTTATTTATTAAAGAAAATTTCACGTAACAGATACTTTGATAATTTTACAATGGCGCTTGCAACTGATGGATTAAATAGGATGCTTTCCAACAGAATATTTTGCGCTAAAGCACTAAGAAATCTTGGCTTGATTGCAGTTGAAAATTCAAATTTCCTCAAAAAACGCTTTATTCGGCATGCTATGGGATTTATATAAATCACTATTTTATAGTTAATGCAAGTCAGGTTTCCCACGTCATACCGCCGCGGTATCTTGGCCGCTAACACGTAGCGGGATGACGAATGTATCTGTTTAGCAGTTGTGTTAAAAGTCAATAGAAAAATTGATGTAGCTGTGGATAAGTACTTTTATCTGTATAAACGTGCTTATCCACAGCTATACTGGCTCTTAGATAGAAACAGACAGAGAGTTATATTCCTCAGTAAAAACCCTGTCATCTCTGACTAAAGAGTTAGCAAGAATAAGCAATTTCCTCATGGCAGCAGTGGAAGCAATTTTATATGGCTTTTTATATTGACTATATAATCTAGTAAAGAAAGGTTTGATATAGGAATTAGGGGGGGAGGGGGGGATGTATGGTCCCAGAGTGTGATGGTATGATAAAATATGAGAAAACAATACCATCAAAGGAGGAATTATGGGACAAATATTACATGGGTGCGCCAAAACAACAGAGACAATTCGTAGAGCAATACAAAATAGTAAAGAGAGCATAGCAAAACTCTCCAGGTACTATAACCTTAATCCAAAAACTATCATTAAATGGAGAAAACGGTCTTTTGCCAAAGACGCTGATATGGGTCCGAAGCATGCAAGATCAACTGTTTTAACTTTAGAAGAGGAGGCTGTAATTGTTGCATTTCGTAAGCATACTCTATTGCCATTAGATGATTGTCTCTACGCTTTGCAAACCTCAATCCCACACTTGACTCGCTCTAGTCTACATCGTTGCTTACAGAGGCACAGCATTAGCAGACTACCAGATGTTGATGGCGAAGTTAAACCAAAAAAGAAATTCAAACAATATCCTATAGGCTATTTCCATATTGATATTGCAGAAGTCAGAACAGAAGAAGGAAAGTTATATTTGTTTGTTGCAATAGATAGAACATCCAAATTTACGTATGTTGAGTTGCATAAAAGTGCTACAAAACCTATAGCTGCTGAGTTTCTACGTAATTTGATTAAAATTTTACCATATAAAATCCACACTATTTTGACAGATAACAGTGTACAATTTACCAACCAAAAACGCCATAAATACGCTTTTCAACATATATTTGATAGAGCTTGTGAAGAAAATGACATTGAACACCGTCTAACAAAAGTTAGCCATCCTTGGACAAATGGGCAAGTTGAGCGTATGAACAAAACTTTAAAGAATGCCACTGTTAAGAAGTATTACTATCAGTCTCACCAGCAACTCAAAGAGCATCTTTATGACTTTGTTATGGCCTACAATTATGCTAAAAGACTCAAAACTCTTAAGGGTCTTACACCTTTTGAGTTTATATCTTTACAGTGGACAAAATCTCCTGAATTGTTCATACTAAATCCACACCATCACACTCTGGGACCATACACTCCCTGTGTTTCGTAATATTATACAATCAAATTGATAAAAGCTGTATTATCTCCTTGCAGCATTAAGTGTATATTTTTTGCTATTTTTTCCACTAAGGGAGTAACATTATCAAAATTTGAAAATTTTGATAACACATAATCTGCTAAGCTTCTTTGATCTTCAGGTCTACCCACTCCAAATCTCAAGCGCCAATAATCGTTGCCAATAAAACTATCTATGGATTTAAGTCCATTATGTCCAGCAGAGCTACCACCTTTCTTTACTTTTATTCTTCCAAGTTCCAAATCAGCGTCATCGTGTATGACAACGATATTATCTAGCGATAATTTGTAAAAGTTTCGTATTTTTGCAACAGGGATGCCTGAATTATTCATAAATGAATAAGGCTTTATTAACATGATTTTATTATCATTAATCATGCCAGAGGTTATCAGATAATCGGCTTTTTTAGAGAACAACTGAAAACCCCAATATTTGCAGATTGCATCAACGGTGATGAAGCCGATATTATGATGAGTTAACTCATATTGACTACCAGGGTTACCAAGCCCAACTATCAGGTGCACTATTCCTCTGTTTCTGCTTGAGGTTCTTCAACGTCACTATCGGCAGCAGAAATTGTAACAATGGTAAAATTTTCTTCTTCATGAGCTACAAACTTAACACCTTCTGGTAATTTTACATCATTGATATGTATAGATTGGCCAATCATTTTACCGGATAAATCAACTTCAATAACCTGAGGTATTTTATCAGGAGAGCATTTAACAGCAATAGAACGACACAAAACATTAAGCACTCCACCTAATTTGATTCCTGGAGCTTTACTTTCATTCACAAATGATAGAGGTATGTCTATTTTAATTTCACTGCCTTTATCAACAAACTGAAAATCAACATGTTGCACAGTATCCTTTACTACATGCAATTGGATATCGCGAACAAGAGCATATTCCTTTTTGCCCGAAATATTCAGCTCTATCAAATGTGCAGAAAGAGAACCTGATTTATATTGCTTCGTGAATTCCTTTGCAGACAATGTCAAATTTACATTATCATGGCCCTTTCCATATATTATTCCAGGGATGTTTCCTTTCTTCCTTAGAGAATGCATCGCTTTTGTTTTTGTTATATCACGTAACTCTGCATTAATTGTTACTATTTCCTGTTGCGTCATCGATTACTCCTATTCAGCTAATCCTTTTAATATAATTTAATAATAATATAACATAAAAATATTTATTTCAAACTTCATTCTTTCATACTAATTGTTTGTGAAAGGATTTATTTAGATATATATTTAAACTTATTTAACAAGAACTATGGGCATTGACGATAAAGTAATTTTTAGGATTTATAAACCAACAAGAACTGCAACACAATCTGGTTTAGGTAATACAAATTTCTGGCACCTAAAAATTGAATCTGGCTCTTACTACATTGAACCTTTGATGGGGTGGGTTGGCTCAAAAGATCCAAAAAAACAGATTGTATTAAAGTTTGATTCTCTTGAAAAAGCAGTATTCTACGCAAAAAAACGCAACGTTAAATACATAATTGAAATGCCAAAAAATGTTAAGAGGCTGCCAAAATCTTACGCAAGCAATTTCATACTAAAGTAAGTTGCACAACAAATGGTGTTATGCAAGTAGCTGACACTGCTCTCCTTTGTCATCCCAGTGCCCAGACACTGGGATCCAGGAATTTTATTAAGTTGGTAAGCATAAAAATAGCTGTTTTACGTTAAAATACAATGTTTTGATGATTATGGAAAGGCTGGATCCCAGTGTCAAGCACTGGGATGACACCATTTGTTGTAAACTCACTTTTACTCTATGGTCTTGCCGCTATCCTGAACGGATACAAAGTAAGTTTTATTGTGATGTGCTCATCTGTAAAAAATAAGACTTAATCTCACTGTTGATCATGGATTTTAAGTTGTGCTAGCACACTGCGGCCATTTAGAGAGTCAAGATTTTTAACCTGGCTAGCCAGTATTAAAGAGTTATTTTTCAGGTATTTCTTTACAAGGCTTGCAAGTCTTTTTGGATTATTCAAATAGCTCCATTCTGCTTGTAAAACTTTTATATCACTTTGTACTAAATTAATTTCACTTTTTATTTTTATTAGCTCTCTATTTAACGACTGAACATGTAATTTTACCTTAAATAGTCCTACAATGCTAAGAAAAAACATAACTATTGAGATGATGCAGAAAGTTCTCACGACAACCTCTGTATAGCTCTTAGTTTTGCTGAGCGTGAACGCGGATTTGCACTTACTTCTTCTATACTTGCTTCGATCACTTTTTTATTTAGCAGAGAGAATGTCTTGCAATCAGTAGCACATAAATCTTTAAAAAAAGTTTTGACTATACGATCTTCTAAGGAATGAAAGGTGACGACAATTAATTTGCCATTCTCACTTAAAATCTCAGATGCAGCTTTAATACCCTTTTCAAGTTCTCCCAGCTCATCGTTTACCCATATTCTGATTGCCTGAAATGTTCTGGTTGCAGGATCAATTTTGCTTTTTCCACGAAATACCACGGAACGTACAATATCCGCAAGCTCAAATGTAGTTTTGATAGTTTTCTTCTTCCGTGCATTTACTATTGCTCTTGCGATTTTGCGAGAATGACGTTCGCCTCCGTAGTTATATATAGTATTTGCGATTTCTTCTTCGCGTAAAGCGTTAACAAACGTTGAAGCGTTTATATAAGAAGAGTTATCCATACTCATATCGAGTGGACCATCATGTAAAAATGAGAACCCTCTATCCCCGTTATCAAGCTGCATAGATGAAACTCCGATGTCAAAAACTATTCCATCGATACCTTCAATATTGTTGCTATCTAATAAATTTTTAATATTACTAAACTTCTCAATGAATAGTTTTATTCTATCTGGATATCTAACGCTTAAATCATCATAAAACTTAGTTACCGTTTCATCTCTATCAATTGCATATACTTTGCAATCAGCTGACTCCAATATTGCTTTGCTATACCCTCCAGCTCCAAATGTGGCGTCCACGTATATGCCACCATCCTGCGGTGATAGTAGTGATAGCATCTCTTTTAACAAAACTGGAGTGTGTGTCATATCAAAAAATTTAAGTACAGTTGGTGTAGATATCCTACTCTACTCTACTCTTCACATCAATTTTATTTATGTACATAGATTTTCTTGCCAAAATATGGTATCTTATCGGAATATATGAGCAATAATATTAAAATCAAGGTTTAATATTGTTAATATAATATTCACATAACGTTCACATTTTTTTTTATATATAAGGTCAAACAGGCTATAGGGAAATTATGCAGCAAATAACAAAAGTAATATTTTCAAGTTTGATTTGTAACACTTTATTGTGGTATGACCACATGCTTTTTGGCCACTTAATAAACATAATAGGTGGTGTGTTTTTTCCATCGGATGATCAACTAACCAGCGTATTGAAGGCTTTTGGAGTGTTTGCAGTGGGTTTCTTAATGAGACCAGTCGGTGCTGCTATATTTGGTCACATTGGTGATAAACATGGCAGAAGAGTTGCCTTATTGCTCTCGATTATATTAATGACTTTATCAACCGTATTAATTGCTTTTGTTCCAGGTTATCAAAGCATTGGAATACTAGCGTCAATGCTGGTAGTGTGTTTAAGATTATTGCAGGGTATATCTCTTGGAGGAGAAGCAGGAAATGCGCCATTTTTAATAGAACATGCTCCTAAAAACAAAAAAGGATTTTTTGGCAGCATTGAAGTATTAAGCGCAATTTTTGGTTCAGTATTAAGCTTGATAGCGGTACTCATATGCAAAAAAGTATCTGATTTTGAATCTTGGGGGTGGAGATTACCTTTCATTTTCAGTTTAGCAATGGGATTAATCAGCATATATATGAGATATATACTTGATGAAAGCCCAGAGTATAAAAGACAAAAAAATCCGTCTAAATTGCCATTAAAAGAGTTATTAAACAATTACAAAAAGCCTGTTCTAATATCAATAGGTATTGACTTGGTTGAAAATGCGTCTCTCTATATATATTTGGTCTTTTTCAATGTGCTTACGAATAAAATATTAACAGTAAATACTCATTTTAATCATATAGTGGAAATACTGAGTCAAATTGCACTTGGAGGATTGACAATATTGTTTGCAATACTTTCTGATAAGGTAGGAAGAGAAAAAGTTATGAAGTTTGCATTTATAGCTTTTGTAATAGTGAGTTATCCAGTTTTTTCAATGTTATGTAGTGGCAATTACTTGCTGGCACACATTCTTTTTATAATTCCAATAGCTGCATCGCTTGGTCCTGTCAGTGCACTTATGTGCGAATTATTTCCAACAAAGGTTCGGTACAGTGGATTTGGTTTATCAAGAAATATAGCTGCTGGATTTTTTGGCGGCCTTGCACCATTTATATGCACAACAATTATCAAGGTTACAGGACAAGAGACTTCAGCTAGTTTTTACATGATTTTCTGTGCATTAATTGGGCTAGTTGCTATATCGCAAATTAAGGGTGAGCTTTCTTCAAAATCACCTAAAGTAAACCAAGTATAATTGCAGTATAGCAGAATTTAAAAAAATCTAATTATAAGGTGGGAAATGCCAATTCTTAGGTGATAATGTGAATATTTCAGCACCATCTTTTGTTACTCCAATCGTATGCTCAAATTGAGCAGAAAGTGAAAGATCGCGTGTTGTTACTGTCCAGTCATCGAGTTTACTGAGCAGAGTCTCATGTTTTCCAGCATTAATCATTGGCTCTATTGTAAAAAACATACCTTCCTTCAAGACGAGATTTTCATCTTGATCATAGAAATGCACTACATTTGGTGGAGCATGAAAGACTTTTCCTATACCATGTCCGCAGTAGCTGCGTACGATAGAATATCCAAAATCTCTAATATATTTCTCTATAGCAAGCCCTATTTCATTTAACTTATTGCCGGGCTTAACTTGTTTGATTGCTTCCATCAATGCATGATAAGTAGCGTCACACAAGCGTTTTGCTTTTATTGATGGCTTGCCAACCCAAAACATGCGACTTGTATCACCATGCCAGCCATTTAAAATCACCGTGACATCAATATTTAAAATATCTCCATCTTTAAGTGGTTTATTATCGGGAACACCATGGCACACAACTGCATTTTTTGAAGTGCAAATCGATTTTGGATACCCCCTATAGTTTAGTGGTGCTGGAATTGCACCTGCATTAATTATAAAATCATGACATAGATCATTTAACTCATTAGTTGTCACCCCTACCTTTACGTACGGTGCAATGAAATCAAGAGTTTTAGCAGCAAGCCTGCCAGCCTTGCGCATAAATTCAAAATCTTCTTGTGAGTGTATAGTTATGTTCATATTTTCCATGTCTTATTGTAATTGGTACGCTTACTCGCAAGTACATAAACATAATAATTTTACATATTATAAAAATAAGTCCTATGGATCCTAGTGTCAAGTCATTTGTATGAAAGGTGGTAAAACAGAAATCTAGACTGTAACTTTTGATTTAACCCAATTATACAATTTACTCATTTTACCATCCTGACCTAAAATACCAGAATTATTTTTGTAAAAAGTGTCAACTATTAGCTTTATAGAGCCTATAGCAGCAGAAAATACAGGATTTTTATCATATTCGCCATCAAGGCCACTGAGAGATTCAGGGGACCCAATTCGAACTTGTTTATTGAATATATAGCCTGCAATTTCCTTCATGCTTGTAAGTTGACTAGTTCCACCTGTGATCACTACTTTATTAATTGGATCTTTCTGTTCTTGAAATTGCTCTCTTACCATTTCAAGTATTTCTTCAACTCTTGGTCTTATGATGTTAATAAGCTCAGATTTGAATACTTGAGTAGGTTCATCATTTTCACTATTTTGGACTGTAATATATTCGTTCTCATCTATTGAAGTTACGATAGTGCTACCATACAGTATTTTTATATACTCTGCACGTTCTATGCTTGTGCATAGCCCGTAAGCAATATCTCGAGTGATATGAACGCCACCAATTGGAACGCTGCTTGCATACACAAGTTTCCCTCTTTTGAAAATTCCAATTGCAGTGCACCCACCGCCTATATCAACAATAGCAGTCCCGAGCTCTTTTTCATCTCCACTCAGACAGGCAAGACCTGCAGAATATGCAGAAGCAATACAACCTGCCATATTTAATCCACCATTATTGGTAATACAGTTTTCAATATTGGTAAGCGCTGGACGCGAAGCAGTGACAACATTAACATCAGCAGATAGTCTTTTTCCGTACAATCCACCAACTTCTTTTATGTCAGTCATGTCATCTAAGTGATATTTCAGTGGTATATTGTGAATGATAACATTTTCTTCAATATATTTCTCAAACGTCTGAAAAACTACGCGTTTTATATCCCGGTCAGAAATTTCATGATTAGCTGCAATAATTTCATTATGTACATTGAAAGATGAGATGCTACATCCAGCAATGTTCACATATATCTGGTCTATGGTTTCTTCTGACACTTGCTCAGCTAAACCTATAGTTGATGAGATGGAGTAATTTGCGTGTTTTACATTAGTTATTGATCCACCGTTTACACCTTCTGCAATCTTATAACCCGTTCCTGTTACTTTATAGCTGAAGTTGCCATTTATCTTAACGATTAGACAAATAATCTTTGTTGTACCTATGTCTAAAACAGCAAAAACATTTCTCTTTGGTTTTGCTATTACTGCAGAGTACATTAGTTAACCTTATTACGCAATTTCATTTAAATTGTAGCTTTCTTTAATAATTTATATTTCTATTATAGATATAGCAACATTTTAATATACACTAAATTCTGGACAAAAGGAAAAGCAAAACATAGAATTATAATTTTTATGTCCATATTACCAATTGTAATTGCCCCTGATGAAAGACTAATCACACGTGCCAGTGAAGTAACAGATATAAACGATAAAATTAAAGAATTAGTAAACGACATGTTCGAAACTATGTACGATGCAGAAGGTCTTGGCCTTGCTGCAGTGCAAGTTGGAGTGTTAAAGAGAATTTTTGTTGTGGATGTTCAGCTAGAAACAATTGAAAATGAGCCAGCAGGATATGGCTCAACTGGCAAATTTTACATGATTAATCCTGAGATTACAGAATTATCCGATGAACAAGTAATTCTCAAGGAAGGATGCCTTTCAATTCCAGAGCAAAGTCATGAAATTAAGCGTCCAAAGTATCTAACTGTGAAATATAAAGACTTAGATAATGAAGAACAAACACTAAAAGCTAGTGGTTGGCTTGCAAGGTGTATTCAGCATGAATTAGATCACTTAAACGGCATATTATATATTAGACATCTATCTAAATTAAAGTATGATATGGCGATAACAAAAGCACAGAAGATTAAAAAGCAACATGAGCAATGAAGACCTAGAATTATTAAAATTTTACCATGAAGTGGGCGTTGATTGCACACTAATGGAGGGTGAAGAGGAAAAAAAGTTGGAGAGCAAAGAACCCTCTGTTATCCAAACTGGGACCCAGAAGAAAGATGCAGATACGCGCTGGGGTGACACTAAAGATGGAAAAGACATGTTTCCAAGTGATTGGATAATTGAAGCAAGGAAACTTGCAGGTAAATGTGGTAGTGTGGATGAATTAAGAAGTGCAGTAAAGTCATTTGAAGGTTGTGAGATAAAAAAAACTGCAACTAATACTGTCTTTTCCGATGGTAATCCAAACGCAAAAATTATGCTCGTTGGTGAAGCTCCAGGGGCAAATGAAGACCTTCAAGGCATACCATTTTGTGGTGCAAGTGGAATGTTGCTCGATAAAATGTTAAATGCAATCAATCTTGATCGCACCAAAGTTTATATAAGCAATACCGTATTTTGGCGCCCACCTGGCAATAGAAAGCCAACCGACCTAGAGCTTGATATGTGCAGACCATTTGTTGAGAAGCATATTGCACTAGTTTCACCGCAAATTTTAATTTTGGTCGGGGGAATCGCATGTTATAGCCTTCTTGACAGCACAAAAACTATATCGAATTTGCGTGGTAGATTTCATACGTACACTAACCAATATTTGTCCAATTCAATCACCACAGCCGCTATATTTCATCCAGCTTACCTACTTCGCCAACCGGCACAAAAACGTTTAGCCTGGGAGGATTCGAAGAAGATTAGGGAGTATCTTGATAACACCAATAACTGTACGAATACTTAACACCACTGGTGTCGGAAAGTAGCCTGCAGAAACGAAAAAACTTGCTTGACAAACTCCGCCAGCGCCCTTATCATGAAACTGAAGCTATTGTATTTGCTTTCGCCAATCTGCAGATTAAAAGGTAAGGATTACTTAATGTATCGGCGTCTTATGTTCAATTTTTTGCAGTATATAGATACTGTATGTCTTTACAAAACTTCATCTACATCTAGATTTTTATCTAAATAAGCTGAACGCGCTTATAAAGCGTTACAAGACATCAAAAAATGCCAATACTCGACAGAGATAGTAAAAGACTAGCTAACTCGGGGATTCTTTGTCTTTTTTTCTGCTTAGTAAACTTCTTAAACATTTGCAGCGTAAGTTAGTTGCAATTAAAAGCAGCTTAATCTTGCTTGTCAAGCGTTTAAAACATAAAAAACGCCAATATTTTAAAGCGGATAATAACCCCAGGGCTTCTTTTGCCTTTTTTTTCGTTTGGTAAATTTCTTAATGTTTATAGCTAAACGACAATCGTCATCCCGCTGCTTGTTAGCGGGATCTATGCTTTGAGATACCGCGAATAAATCGCGGTATGACGTAGAGCTCGCGTTAGCTACACTTTTATGCTTACCAACTCAGTATCCAATCAAAACCTGGATTTCAGTGTCAAGCACTGAAATAACACCGAAAGGGCTACTGCTGTCTTGGATGGAAACCAGTGTCAGCTACTTGAATCTGCCACGCAAATTGCCTGCAAATTGCAATGTTCGTACAGCTGTGCGTCATGCGCTGGAATGGCATCAAGGGGTAACTTTTTATTTAAACAATGATTGTAAAATGATTATAATAAGAGATCTATTGAAATTTTAAAGTTATTAAATATTGACGCTATATACTTAAGTGTTAAAATAGAATGAAAAGTTTTTAGGAGTTTATATGGCAGCAGGTGGGAAAGCAAAGACAGCTAGTAAAAATAACCCTACTCAGCGTAAGAAAGCTGAGCAAAAAATGTATAAAGATAAACCGGTAAAACCTGTTAGATATATAGATCGTGATTCGCGCATGAATTATATGTCTGCTCAATATGACAACGGCAATCTGGTTGAAGATGAGGTAAGCGGCAATCCTATAAAGTGGGAAGCTGTATAATAGTTGTGGTTAAAGTTACTATTAATTCTAAGGAATGTGAAGTAGAGCATGGGCTCACTATAATTCAAGCTTGTGAAGTCGTGGGCGTTGAAATTCCACGTTTTTGTTATCATGAGCGTTTAGCAATTGCTGGTAATTGCAGAATGTGTTTGGTTGAAGTGGAGGGTGGACCTCCAAAACCAGTAGCCTCTTGTGCAATGCCAGTTGCAGAAGGGATGGTTATTCACACTGATACCCCTAAGGTTAAAAAAGCACGTGAAGGTGTGCTTGAGTTTTTGCTAATTAACCACCCGCTTGATTGCCCAATTTGCGATCAAGGTGGTGAATGCGATTTGCAAGATATCACGATGGCTTATGGGAAAGGAACCAGCAGACTTGATGAGCATAAGAGGGCTGTGCCAAAAAAACACTTCGGACCACTGATTGAGACTGCGATGAATCGATGCATTCATTGCACTCGGTGTGTTAGATTTTTGTCTGATGTTGCAGGTACAAATGAACTTGGAGGAATCGGAAGGGGAGAAAATGTAGAGATTAGCACTTACATAAAAAGGCATATTAGTTCTGAATTATCTGGAAATATCATAGATCTCTGCCCGGTAGGGGCTTTAACTTCAAAGCCTTACTCCTTTACAGCGCGTCCATGGGAGCTATCACATTGTGAGACTATAGATGTGCTAGATGCTGTGGGTAGCGCAATTAGAGTTGATTATCGTGGCCCGGAGGTTATGAGGATATTACCAAGGCTGAGCGAAGAGGTAAATGAAGAATGGATATCAGATAAAACCCGCTTTGCCTATGATGGACTAAAAGTTCAGCGTCTTGATCAACCTTATATAAAAAAAGATGGTAAATTAGCCCCAGTTGATTGGAATGAGGCATTAACTGTTGCTGCAAAGAAATTAAAGAATACAAAATCAAATAAAATAGCTGCAATTGCAGGTGATTTAGCAGATTGTGAGTCTATGCTTCTACTTAAAGAAATGATGCAGAAGCTCGGCTCGGGGAATATAGACTGTAGGCAAGATGGTGCAAAGCTTATACCAAGTAATCGTGGATCGTATGTGTTCAATACCACTATTGAAGGTATAGAAAATGCAGATTTATGTCTGCTTATAAATACAAATCCAAGGATAGAAGCACCGATCATTAACGTAAGATTGAGAAAGAGATATTTACAGGGCAACTTTCCTGTTGCAAGTGTTGGTCCTAACATTGAATATTTGTATCATGTTGAGAAATTGGGCGATAATCCTGATATTTTGAGTGAAATAGCAAATGGAAATCATAAGTTCTGTGAGCTGCTGGTAGCTGCTCAAAACCCTATGCTGATTATCGGTCAAGATGCGTTGATAAGAGATGATTCTGAATCAGTTCTAATTCTAGCTGGCAAAATTGCAGAAAAATTTAACATGGTCAGAGATGACTGGAATGGCTTTAATGTGCTGCATAAAGCTGCAGCAAGAGTTGGTGGGCTAGATATTGGGTTTGTTCCTGAAAAAGGCGAAAGGGATATTAATCAAATATTGGAACATGCAGAAAGTGGTGAAACAGAAGTGGTTTATCTTCTTGGTGCAGATGAAATTGATACATCAAAATTAGAAAATACATTTGTAATTTATCAAGGTCATCACGGTGATAAGGGTGCACATGTGGCAGATGTTATCTTGCCTGGTGCTGCATATACAGAAAAATATGCAACTTATGTAAACACTGAAGGTCGAGTGCAAAGAACAAATTTAGCTGTATTTCCTCCAGGTGAAGCAAAGGAGGATTGGTTAATTATTAAAAATCTCTCGCAATATTTGGATCTCTCCTTACCATATGATAGTTTATTTGACGTGAGAAAAAAATTAGATACTATCGGTCCACAGTTTAGAAATGCTGATCAAGTGATAAAAAACACATGGGTGCCAATTAGCAATGGTAAAATAAATTTAAGTGATACACCTTTTACTTTAAAGGAGTGTAATTTTTATATGACGGATTCAATAAGTCGCGCTTCAAAAATAATGGCGGATTGTACTAAAGCTTTTTATGAACACGCTAGTTAATATTTTATTTATTTTAGTACCGCTACTACTTTCAGTTGCATATTTGACATACTTTGAGCGTAAGGTCCTTGCTGCAATTCAACTAAGGCACGGCCCGAGTGTAGTTGGACCTTTTGGGCTATTGCAGCCATTTGCAGATGCTATTAAGCTACTGATTAAAGAGCCGATAATACCATTTAGAGCGAGCACCATACTGTTCATTATGGCTCCAATGCTTACCTTTATCTTGGCATTAATTGCCTGGGCAGTTATACCGTTTGGTGCTGAAGTAATTGTAGAAAATGGCCAGCAAGTAGTTATTCCTAAGGTTATAGCAAATATTAATGTTGGAGTGCTTTATGTGCTAGCTATATCGTCGCTGGGAGTATACGGCGTGATTATTGCAGGCTGGTCAAGCAATTCTAATTATGCATTTCTTGGTGCTATACGGTCGGCTGCTCAGATGATTTCGTATGAAGTTTCAATAGGCTTAATAGTTGCTACAGTCGTTATTACCACTGGAACATTAAATCTTGGAGAGATGGTGGTAGCGAAACACAATATGCCATTTTGGGTTGATTTACTACTAATGCCTATAGGAATAATATTTTTTATTTCTTTGCTTGCAGAAACTAATCGTCACCCGTTTGATTTACCAGAAGCTGAAGCAGAGCTTGTCTCTGGATATAACGTTGAATATTCATCCATGCCTTTTGCCCTCTTTTTTCTTGGAGAATATGCAAATATGATTCTAGCAAGTGCTATGATGACGATATTCTTTCTAGGAGGATGGTATCCTCCGTTAGAACTTGGTTTGCTTTATAAAATTCCAGGTTTAATTTGGTTCGTTTTGAAGATAATTATACTTTTATTCGTATTTATTTGGATTAGAGCAACAATACCTCGTTATCGATATGATCAGCTAATGCGCCTTGGTTGGAAAGTATTTCTACCAATATCAGTGTTTTGGGTGATACTCATTTCAGGGGTGTTGCTCTTTACTGGGAATTTGCCTGGATCCAATGTTTAATTTCCCAAATACAAGATTAAGACGCAGGCGCTCGAGCAAATGGGTTCGCAATTTAACAAGTGAAAATAGTTTATCAGTAAATGATCTGGTTCTTCCTCTGTTTGTTCATGACAGAGAAGAAACAACTGAACCAATTTCTGGCTTACCAGATGTAAAGTGTTATTCAATAGATGGATTAGTGTCTATAGTTAAGGAAGCTAAAGATTTAGGAATTAATGCTGTTGCAATTTTTCCTGTAGTTGATAGTAAACTAAAATCTGAAAACGCTGAGGAAGCATATAATTCTGACAACTTAATCTGCAGAGCAATTTGTGCTGTAAAATTAAAGGTACCTGAAATTGGTATTATTGCAGACATTGCATTGGATCCATACACTATTCATGGCCATGACGGCATTTTAAAAGATAATCAGATGGATGTAGAAAACGATGAAACTATATCAGTACTGTGTAAGCAAGCACTTGCTTTAGCGAAGGCAGGATGTGATATAGTTGCTCCTTCTGATATGATGGATGGTAGAATAGGAAGAATCAGAAAATCATTAGATGATAACAACTTTCAAGACGTATTAATATTATCTTATGCAGTGAAATACTGCTCTAGCTTCTATGCTCCATTCAGGCAAGTCGTTGGTTCATGTGGGCTATCACATTCTATAGACAAAAGTGGTTATCAAATGGATTATAAAAATGCGCGCGAAGCAATGTGCGAAATTGAAATGGATATAAATGAAGGTGCAGACTTTATTATGATTAAACCAGGTATGCCATATTTAGATATTATCAAAACAGCAAGTGATAAGTTTAATTTTCCGATTTTTGCTTACCAAGTAAGCGGTGAGTACGCAATGATAAAAGCTGCTGCAAATAATAGCTGGCTGGATTATGACAAGGTGATTTATGAATCTTTGATTGGTTTCAAACGTGCGGGTGCAAGTGCAATATTCACTTACGCTGCACTTGATATTGCAAAAAATTTAAGTGCATAAGCCCTATAAAATTATTAAATTTTTGGCGCACGTTCTTCTACTGTTGCTGCATATTACCTAAAATCTTCCAATACATGTTTTAAGTTATTGATAAGTCCGTTACAATACAGTATTATAAATAATATAAACCAAGTGTTACTTAGAACATGGGGATTTTTTTTAAATTTTTGGGAAAGATGCTAGGTAAGGTTTTTCCTGCCAAAACAGTAAGCTCTCTTTTAGGAATAGGATATTTACCAAGTTGGCAGAACTATTGGTCTTCTTTTTTAATATTATTTATTGTCGATGTTATATTAATTCTTACATATGGAGGCGAATACTTACTATATAAAATGCCAGGCTCAGGAATAGTTGTAGCTGCTGTTTTTACAAAATTGGCAATAGTTATGTTAGTAATGCAATTAATTGGAATATTTATTTTTCATGCTCAAGACCCTTCAGCAAACAGTGGTGAAGAAATAGTAATACAAATAGCGTCAGGGCAAGTACTGACTGTAGCACTTTCAATGCCAGCAATAATGTCAATTTATTATGCTGTAAGTAAACTCTATGGGAATATATGTAAGCAGATGTTTCAATGCCCATTTTGGTTTAATGATTTTATGCACTTTTTCTTTTTTCTTATGATACCTTACGTATTTTTTAATGTCGTAGAAGTGATAAAACCATGGCCAATAAGTTCAATACAGCTCAGCTATAATAATGCAATGTCAATTACATTTGAGGGGATTTTTCACACATTTTATGCGGTGATTTTACTGTATTTAACAGCATTTATATTCTGCGATTTAACTATGCATGATGCAATTGTCCTAAATAAAAGCATAATTCAGTATGTGAGGGAAAGTTCAGCAGTCTTAGGTGATTATTTACATGATACTGTTAAAAAAATAGGTATTGAATAGTACTTATTTATTTATATATTTAGTATAAAAAGTGTGCAATTTGTGTGAACTTACAAAGTATAATAAAAGAGTTACAAGATTTTTGGGCTAGTGAAGGATGTGTTATACTTCACTCATACACATCTGAAGTTGGTGCTGGCACATTACATCCTGCAACAATTATGTCTGCAATTGATACAAAACCGACAAAAATTGCATATCTACAACCAGTAATTAGGCCAGCAGATGGGCGCTATAGTGATAATCCTAATCGCTTGTATCAACATCACCAATATCAAGTTATAATAAAGCCATCTGGTAATAATTTACAAGACGTCTATTTAGATAGCTTAAAAGTTCTTGGCATATCTACAGAAAAATGTGATATTAAGTTTGTTGAAGATGATTGGGAAAACCCAAGTGTTGGTGCATCAGGACTTGGATGGGAAGTTACATGCAATGGAATGGAAGTAACACAGCTTACTTATATACAGCAAGTTGGAGGGATTGACTGCAAGATGATTCCTGGTGAGGTGGCATATGGGTTGGAACGTTTAGCAATGTGCATACAAGGTGTAGATAATGTTTACGATATAATTTGGAACGATAACGGTGTAACTTACGGAGATATTTTTAAACAAAGAGAATATGAATTTTCTTATCTAGCGTTAGATTATTATGATACTAAAGTGGTACAGCAGCAATTTGAAGATACGGAAAAATTATGTAAGTTCCTTATTGAAAAGGAGCTACCAATGGCAGCTTATGACCAATGTATTAAAACTAGTCACCTACTTAATCTGCTTGATGCAAGAGGTGTGCTTGGTGTGAATGAACGTACAGCTTATATTGGTAGAGTTAGAGAGCTGACAAAAAAATGTTGTGAATTGTACATGAGTAAATAGCGTATGTCGTTGCAGTTGTTATTTGAGTGCCTTTCAGAAGAAATACCACCGAGAATGCAGAATTCAGCTACAGTTCAAGTTAAGAGCTGTATTGCCAATGTTTTTAACAAAAATAATGTAAAATTTACATCAATGGAGGTTTTTATAACGGCACGTCGCATTACCCTATTTGTCGACAACATAAATGCTTTGGAGCTAAAGGATTCCAATAACGAAGTTAAGGGACCAAACATTAACGCACCAAAAAGTGCTATCGAAGGTTTTTTAAGAAAATATCAGAAAAATGAAGAAGATTTGCTCGTTCGAAAAGTAAATAATGAGGATTTTTACTTCATTAAAAGAGAAAGCTGCTCATTTAACATCAGAGAATTCCTCAAAAATCAACTGGAGGAAATGCTCAAAAACTTTTCTTGGTTGAAGAGCATGAGATGGGGCGAAGGAAAAGAAAGGTGGGTTAGGCCAATCAAAAACATTTTATGCATTTTAAATGACGAAATAATACCTGTGTCTTTTGCAGGGATCACAGCATCTAACACAACATATGGCCATCGATTTCTCTCAAGTGGTACAGCGTTAACTGTTAAAGCACCTAAAGACTATTTTGAATTGCTAGAAAAAAACAGTGTAATTCTCCAAATGGACAAAAGAAAGCAATTTATACTAGATCAGATTAATAAATTCACAAAAGAGCAGAATTTACAACTTGAGAAAAATGATTATTTACTAAATGAATTGACAGGGCTTATAGAGTGGCCAATCGTACTGTTTGGTGAAGTGAATCAAGAAAAGTCATTTGGATTACCGAAGGAAGTAATACTTAGTATAGTTAATACACAACAAAAATACCTTGCTTTAAGTAATGGAAAGAGAATTTCACACTTTGTCACTGTTGTCAACGTCAACAATGGTGAAGTTGTTAAAGGACACGAAAGAATATTAGAAGCACGTCTTGCTGATGCCCAATTTTTAATATCTCAAGATAAAAAGGAAAATCTAGATTATTATGTCAAAAAATTAGGTTCGATATTATTTCATGCTTCACTTGGCAGCGTGGGGGAAAAGGTGAAGCGTATTACGGCTCTGTCAAAGTAT
This sequence comes from Wolbachia endosymbiont of Drosophila ananassae, assembly GCF_008033215.1. Classification (NCBI taxonomy): domain Bacteria; kingdom Pseudomonadati; phylum Pseudomonadota; class Alphaproteobacteria; order Rickettsiales; family Anaplasmataceae; genus Wolbachia; species Wolbachia endosymbiont of Drosophila ananassae. The sequence continues at coordinate 94,878 of NZ_CP042904.1, forward strand.
ATAGCTATATTTATTCCACATGCTTCGCTGATAAAAGTTGAACGCGCTGCATATTTGGCAAAAGCTGATTTGGCAACATCGATAGTAAGAGAGTTTCCAGAATTACAAGGAGTAATGGGTGGATATTATGCTTCTTATTTTCAAGAAGATAGAGAAATAGTGGAAGCTATAACTGAGCATTATAAGCCAATCGGGCCAGAGCAAGAGTGTCCTAAATCTCCTTCTGCAATTGCTGTGTCAATTGCAGACAAAGTGGATAGCTTAGTTGGTTTAATTGCAGCAGGTGAGAAAATCTCTGGTTCGTATGATCAGTTTGGTTTGCGGAGAATGACAATTGGTATCATTAGGACAATACTTGAAAATAATTTGCATATTCCAATTAGGCTAATGATAGATAAGTCAGTATCTTTATATTCAAGGCTTCTATTTAATAAAAATACAACATCAGTTGATAAGCCAAATAGAAAACAAATTTCAGAACTAGTATTTAGATTCTGCTTAGAAAGATTCAAGGTTATTTTAAAAAATAGAGATATAAGGCAAGATATTGTAGATTCAATACTATATAAAATCGGTATTAATGATCTGCTGACAGCAGAAAAGCAAACTGTTATATTGGATCGTTATCTTAGTATGCCAGAAGGTGAACAGATTCTAAGCACTTACAAAAGAGTCAGTAACATGATGAGCAAAGTAAGAAAAAGTGATGGCACTACTTATAGTGCATCTTACGGTAAGAGGTTTTTGATTGAAAATGAAGAAATTGCGCTATCAAATTGTGCTATAACTGCTTGCAAAAACATAAAACAAGCAATAAAAAATAACCACTTTAATGCAGCGCTTGATGAACTTGCTGGTTTTGCTCCGTTTATCAATCAGTTTATGGACAGTGTAAAGATTAACTGTGATTCTGATAAGCTGAGAAGAAACAGATTATCTTTGCTTGAAAATGTAGTTTCCATCTTTCATTTAGTAGCAGATTTTAACCTCATACAGGTTAAGCAATGGATAAATGCTCAGGCAATATAAAGAACAAATTAAATCATCTCCACAGTCCTGTGGCGTGTATAAGATGGTTGGAGATAAGAATAAAGTTTTATATGTTGGAAAAGCAAAAAACTTAAAGTCAAGGTTATCTGACTACCTTCAATTCGAAAATCTTTCTGAACGAATTAGAGTTATGCTCTCACAAGTTATTAAGGTTGAAATATTCATCACTGAGAATGAAATCGAAGCACTGCTTCTTGAAGCACAGCTAATAAAATCATTGAAACCACTTTATAATATTGTGCTCAAGGATGGAAAATTTTATCCTTATATAACAATTTCCAAGCACGATTATCCAAGAATAGCAAAATATAGAGGCAAATTTAAGAAGAATGAGTTTCATTATTATGGTCCCTTTACATCTGCCGCTGCTGTTAAGCAAACTATATTATCATTGCAAAAAGCTTTTCTCCTAAGAGTATGTTCAGATCAATACTTTTCCTCAACAAAAAGACCATGTATTGAATATCAAATTAAGCGCTGCTCAGCACCATGCGTAGATAAAATCACAAAAGACGACTACTGCCAATCAGTAAAACAGGCACGAAATACATTGCTTGGAAGAAATAAGGAAGTGAAAGAACAGTTACTTTTCACAATGAGAAAGTGCAGCAGTGAAGAAAACTATGAGCTTGCTGCTATATATAGAGATCGGGTAAAGTTTCTTGAGCAAATTCAAATACAGCACACGGATTTTTCTTTTGAAAAAGATGCAGATTTCTTCAGTATTGTACGTGAAGAGGATCTAGCATGTATTAGTGTGTTATCGTTTAGAAATAAAGACAACTACGGCAGCACTCCTTACTTTGCCGAGAACTGTGGTGATCACTCAAATGATGAAATTTTATCCACCTTTTTGGTCAATTTTTATAATTCAGCTAACATACCTCCAATACAAATTTACGTTCCAGATTCTATTGTGGATAAGGAAATTATAGAACAAGCACTATATAAGGTTGCTCAAAAGCCAGTAAAAGTTCTGCATGCAAAGAATAAAAAAGAGCGTGATTTATTGAAATTTGTTTATGATAACTCTCAGCATAGCTTAGAGCAGAAGCTTATCGATTATAGAAATAACCTAGAAAAGCTTGAAGAGCTTAGCAAAATCTTCTTGTTACCAAACATTCCAAAGCGTATTGAGGTTTATGACAATAGCCATATATTTGGAAACCAACAAATTGGTGTAATGGTTGTTGCAGGGCAGGAGGGTTTTTTAAAAAGTGAGTACAGAAAATTTACTATAAAGGAAAAATTTTCAGGCGATGACTATAAAATGATGAGGGAAGTGCTAACCAGACGTTTCTCCGGCAATATAAAAGGCATAATACCTGATTTTTTACTGATTGATGGTGGACCAGGACATGTTTCCATAGTACAGAATGTACTGGAAGTATTGAATATAAACGTTCCTTTTGCTTGTATGGCAAAAGGTCCTGATCGTAACGCAGGAAATGAAAGATTTTATATGCTGGGCAGGGAAGAATTCAGTCTGGCAAATGATAGCAAAGTCATGCTTTACTTACAATCGCTGCGTAATGAAGCCCACCGTTTTGCGATAACTTCACATAGAAAAAAACGCGATAAACAGTTTATAGTTTCACAATTAAGCAAAATACCCGGCATTGGCAACAAAAGAAAAAAAGCGTTGATGTCTTATTTTGGTTCAGTGAAAAATATAAGTAAAGCTTCTCTGGCTGAAATTCAAAACATACCTGGAATTAGTAAAGGTTTAGCAGAAGTTATTCTTAAACACGTAAATTATAAGAGAGGAGTACTGGAATGACACAAAACCCGTTTTATTATTAGGGAATTTATATCTTAAAACCGCAAAAAAAGGTGTGCGTATTTGTGAAAAAAAATCTCCATAAAATTTGTGAAGCAATGTGGTGGGACTAGTGCGATTCGAACGCACGACCTTCGGATTAGGAGTCCAACGCTCTATCCTGCTGAGCTATAGTCCCGTGTTTCCTACCATTCATGTAAAGTTATAGCAAAAAATCCTTTCTTTTCTAGATTTCTTGCATAACCAATTTATGACGACAAAAAACATTTCTGTACTTCTTGAGTATAATGCTATTATATTTAATAACATGGTTTAAGTAAGATTAATGCTAGTTAACAATATTGGTTATTTCTATAACAATCAAAACGACTTTGCTTTAAGCAATATAAACATTAAAGTAAAGAAAGGAAATGTTGCATGTTTATTGGGGCATTCTGGCTGTGGCAAGTCAACAATTTTGAAATTAATTGCGGGGATAGAAAATCCAAAATCTGGAACTATTTTTATAAATGATAGGTTAGTTGCAAGTAATAAGGCATCAGTCGCTATAGAACATAGAAATATCGGATTGATTTTTCAGCATTCTGCATTATTTCCTCATAAAACAGTAGTAGAAAATATAACCTTTGCTATCCGCAGCTCTTCCAAGAGAGAAAAGCACCTAATTGCATTGGAAATCTTGAAGTTACTCAATATAGAAAAATATGAAAATATGTACCCTAACGCCTTATCTGGAGGACAGCAACAATTAGTTGCAATAGCAAGAGTGATGGCACAAAACCCTGATGTTGTGTTGTTAGATGAACCATTTTCTAATTTAGATATACTGCTCAAGTGCCGAATAAGACAACATATATTGTCCCTTTTTAGAAGTAAAAATATCCCTGTGCTAATGGTAACTCATGACCCGCAAGAAGCATTGAAAGTTGCAGATTTTATCTACGTAATGAAAAATGGTAAAATTATTCAATCAGGAGTTTCTAGCGATATATACCATAAGCCTAAAGATGATACGCTAGCAAAGTTTTTTAGTGAGCTCTCTTCTACTCTACAGTTAAGCGAAAAGTTTCCACTTATTCGCTGCAAGAAAATAATCTAGTTTGGGATTGTTATAAAATAATTAAAAAACCTTGATTTATAATTAAATAAAGGTGATATAATCTATGTGTTACTTGACTTCAGTCAAGTTTTAATATTTAAAGGTCAATATTTTAAATGGAGGTGAAAATGAGTTTAGGACCATGGCAATTGTTTCTAGTCTTAATAATAATTTTAGTTCTGTTTGGTGCAGGCAGATTACCGCAAGTTATGGGTGATTTAGGAAAAGGCATCAAAAACCTTAAACAGGAGCTTAAGGACTCAGAAAAATTATCGTCTAATGAACCAGATCGTTAGCGTCCTCATACTTCGTGACATGCACCTTAGTGCATGTCATCTGTTTAAAAACTTAGTCAGGTTAAAGAATGAAAGAGATGAAGTGTTGGTATGAAATAAATAACAAATATTGAAATACAGCAACAACTATGTTAGCTTAAGAGGAATATTTTATTAAAGGATAATTGTGCAAAAAAGTGAGAAACTAACTAAAGATAAAAAACTAGCTTCTGATATTCTAAAAGAGGTTGCAGATACCAATAACAATGATAGCAATAAAGTAACTTTGTTTGACATTAAAACAGCTTTGCATGAGCGCGGTTTTGGTATTTTAATAATCATCTTCTCCTTGCCGCTATCGGTGCCTATACCGGTTCCACCTGGTTATACAACTATTCTTTCTATACCTTTAATCTTATTCTCACTGCAGCTTCTATTTGGATTTGATTCTCCTTGGATGCCCAGTTGGCTAGAAAGAAGATCTTTTCAGCGTTCAACACTAGCTCTTGTGGTAGAGAAAACTTCCCCTGTATTAGAAAAAATAGAAAAATTCATGAAGCCAAGACTGTCTTTCATTTTCTATGGGCCTGGTGAGAAGATTCTGGCTTTTATGATGTTGCTTTGTGCAATAATAATAGCTCTTCCATTACCTTTTACTCACTTCCTTCCTGCAATTGGCACAACTCTTATTTCACTTGGCATTATGAGTAAAGACGGGTTTCTATCCATATTGGGAGTTTTAGTGTCATTGTGTGCGTTGTTGCTTACTCTTATTGTAATACTCAAAGGACCACAACTTATAACCGGAGCACTTTCTCTTCTTAAAAGCTTTACAACACTTTAACAAAAGAACGAAGTACTAGCGCGAAATGAATAATGCATATTGAAATAAAACAATAATTGTGTTAAGAATTATTTTTATCAAGGGTTTTTCGTGTCAAAAAATGATAAGTTGACTAAAAGTGATAAATTAGCTTCTGATATTCTAAAAGAAGTTGCAGATACCAATAACAATGATAGCGATAAAGTAACTTTGTTTGACATTAAAACAGCTTTGCATGAGCGTGGTTTTGGTATTTTAATAATCATCTTCTCCTTGCCGCTATCGGTGCCTATACCGGTTCCACCTGGTTATACAACTATTCTTTCTATACCTTTAATCTTATTCTCACTGCAGCTTCTATTTGGATTTGATTCTCCTTGGATGCCCAGTTGGCTAGAAAGAAAATCTTTTCAGCGTTCAACACTAGCTCTTGTGGTGGAAAAAACTTCTCCAGCATTAAAAAAAATAGAAAAGTTCATGAGACCAAGAATGTCTTTTATTTTCTATGGGCCCGGTGAAAAAATTTTAGCTTTTATAATGCTGCTTTGTGCGTTATCAATAGCTCTTCCACTACCTCTTACTAACTTCATTCCTGCAATTGGTACGACTCTTATTTCGCTTGGTATCATGAGTAAAGATGGGTTTCTATCCATATTGGGAGTTCTAATATCATTGTGTGGGTTATTGCTTACTCTTGTTGTAGTAGTCAAAGGGCCACAACTTATAATTGGGGCATTTTCTTTTCTCAAAAGCTTTGTATATGGTTAGGCTTTACAACACCTTAACAAAAAAAAAGGAACTTTTTATACCAATCGATAAAGATCATGTGAAAATGTATGTTTGCGGACCAACAGTATATGACACAGCACATATAGGCAATGCACGATCTGTTGTTGTGTATGATGTGTTATTTCAGCTACTTAAGTTTTGTTATGGCAAAGTTACCTATGTGCGTAACATAACCGACATTGATGATAAGATAATTAATGCAGCAAGTGAGAAAAATAGCAACATAGAAAGTATAACCACATATTACATTAAAGCTTTTCATGATGATATGGAAAGCATAAATTGTAAAAAACCAACATACGAACCAAAAGCAACGGAAAACGTAGATTATATTATAAAATTAATTGAACATTTACTGCAATCAGGCCACGCTTACGAATCTGACAAACACGTGTATTTTAATATAGAATCTTACCATGAATATGGTGCTTTATCAGGAAAAAAAACTGATGAATTGGTTCCAGGTAGCAGAGTTGAAGTTAATGAAAATAAAAAGCACCCTGGAGATTTTGTGCTGTGGAAGCCTGCAAATGATATTGACTACAAACTTTCAAGTTATTGGAATAGCCCATGGGGAGAGGGCAGGCCTGGATGGCATATAGAATGCTCAGCAATGTCATATGCTTACCTTGGCAAAGATTTTGATATTCATGGTGGCGGCATAGATTTACAATTTCCTCACCATGAAAATGAAATTGCACAGAGTAAGTCTGCATTTGCTGGATCAATGTTTGCAAAATACTGGATGCATAACGGTTTTCTTACAGTAAATGAAGAGAAAATGAGCAAGTCCTTATTTAATATAGTCAAAGTAAGGGATTTGCTAGATAGTGGAATAAAGGGTGAAGTAATACGCTATGCACTGCTCAAAACTCACTACAGAAAACCACTTGATTGGACAGAAAACGTTATTTCTGATGCACAGGAAACCTTAAATAAATTTTATCGATTATCACGTGGTTTAGATACAATAAATATTGATGAAAGTAATGCAGAGATTTCTAAAGATTTTATAGACGCTTTAAAAAACGACTTAAACATTCCTGAAGCTCTAGCTATATTACATGAAATGGCTGCAAAAATCAACAAAATGAGTAATGAAAGTGAAAAGCTTAAATTAACTGAGAGTTTTGTTAAGAGTGCCAGATTTATTGGTCTTCTTGAGTCAAGCTATCAAGAGTGGTTTACTGCTGGTGTGAGTCATCAAGAAATAGAAAGATTGATAGATTTAAGAAGAGCAGCAAAACAAAATAAAGATTATAATACTGCAGACAAAATAAGGGACCAGTTGAAACAAATAGGGGTTACAATTTCTGATAATGAAGATGGTACAACAACCTGGTAAACTCATATGGAAAACTACTTCCTGTTATTCACAGATAGTCTAGTATCATCATTAGTCTTACCCATACATCAAGGTTTTGTGTTCAATACCATGCTTTATTTCAGGTCGTATTACACTCCACTACTTATGTTATTTTTTGGAGTACTAGGATCAAGCCTTGGTGGAATAGTTAACTGGTACTTAGGTAGAATAACAATCTCTATACGAAAATCATACCGCAAACTAGAGAACGAGCATAAAACACCAAAAATCGTAAGAAATCTACTGATTTGTGCAGTTGCATCACTTTCATGGGTGCCAGCACTTGGAAGTGTGATTCAAATTTTATCAGGTTATTTCAAGTTAAACCTTTATATCCTTGCCCCTTTAATCATTCTATCTAATTTCTTCTATTTGTTATATCTAATACTTACTTTTGGCGTATAACAGCTATAGTACTACAGCCATTAAAGCCCACTTCTGTCATCCTATGCCCTGATAGAAGCGGAGCTATAAATTAAATGCAAAATTTCAATAGTCACGGGATGCACCATGAGCTAAAAGCAACTCCACAAGTTCTTGGCAGTTATCAACTGCACAGTCCAGTGCTGTATTCCCCAAATTATTTCTAGCGTTAACGTCTGCATTGTGTTTTAGTAGCGTCTTCGTTATATCAACCTTTCTCCTAATAACAGCTAAGTGTAGTGCAGTGTTGCCATCTTTATCCTTAGCATTAATACCAGCACCTTCTTGAATAAGGCATTCTGCAATATTGTAGCTTCCAGATAAAGCAGAGTAGTGTAACAGAGTTTTACTATTTCTATCTCTAGCATTAACATTAGCACCTTTATTGATTAGAGACTCCACTATTCTTAAGTCTCCACTGAAAGTAGCCCTATAGACAGCACGGTGTAATGCTGTTTCGCCATATTCATTCTCAGCATTAACATTAGCACCTTTTTCAATTAGGCACTTCACTACATTTAACTTTCCATTCTCAGCAGCAAAAAATAATGGGGTTCTGTAGTGTTCGTCCCTAGCATCAACATAAGCATCCTCATTAATTAGGTATTCCACTATACCTAATTCCCCAACGTCAGCAGCTAAATGTAATGGAGTCATACCATAATTGTCTTTAGCGTCAATATTAGCATAACTTTTGATTAGATATTCCACCATATCCAGATCTCCATTTATAGCAGCAATGTGTAATGGAGTCCTGCCATCTTCGCCTTTAGCATTAATGTTATTATTTGTAATAACCAGGTATTTTACTATATCCAATTCTCCAGCGTAAACAGCTGAATGCAATGGAATATTATCATATTTATCTTTAGTATTAGTGCTAGCACCTTTATTGACTAGACATTTCATTACACCCAAATTTCCACTCTGAGCAGCAATATGCAACAAAGTTTGACCGTGATTGTCCTTAACATTAACAGTTTTTACAAATTCACCAGGGTAATGTTTTTCTATATGTGTTACTATTGCACTAATTGCTTTACAATCACCACTTTCAGCAAGCAAGTGCAAAGGGGTGCTTTTCCTTATAAACAGTGTTCCTCCATATACATAAGATGAGTTAAAGTAAAAGTTATCAATCAACTTACCGTATATACTTGTGTATCCCCATACAGATGCAATATGACTCATACCACCTTGTGTTAAACCACCAATGTTTACCAATTCCAAAGCTTTCCTTAGAACTTCTTCTTCTCGGCCCTCCTTTTGTAATTTTAATCTAGTTATTCTCTGCACTACTCTGTGAATACTTGCCACTTTCTCTTTCAAGTCAATCATTGAATATCGATCAAGTAGCTCAACAGCACCCCGCAGTTTGTCTTCATCATTTGCTATTAATTTTAAAAAGATTTCTTCTATACGAATCTTGTCAGGAGCAAGATAAGCCATTATCTCCAGAATATTCAACGTTTCACAGCCGTATTCTTTTTGTATATGTGTCATCGTAATGGTACAAGTTATTGAAACTGCTTCAGCATAACAATCTTCATCTTTACAAACTCCTTCTTTAAGTGATTTTCCTGTGTACCGTTGACACTCCTTTAAGTAATCACTTATCTCAAATCTTCCATAACCTCTCAACTTTGATTCTTTATTTTTGTTGCGAATGTACACTACCACTTGCTTTAAAGCCAAGGGCAAATACTGCAGCTTTTCCATTAGCTCTTTTATTTCCTTATCCTGTAAAGGGTCATCTATATTTAAGGACTTCTTAATAAATCCCAAAGCCTCCGTTTTATTGAATATATCTAACTTTATTACTTCTATATCTCCTCTTGCTTCCCACTTATTATCACGAGAAGTAATTAAAACATAAGGTTTTTTATAGTCAGGATATAAAGACAGTGGTAAAAATTTACTGATGTCTTTATATTCTCTTGCATTATCGAAAATAAAAAGACTTTTTACATCTTTAAAATATCTATATACACTCTTAATAATAGATCTGATTCCCTTTTCTTGTTCAGTATCTTCATCTGTAATAAAAATTTTCGAACCTTCAGGTAACCTTCTATTTAACTCCTTAGCTAATCCTTTAAACGATTCTTCAAGATCCTTTTGTGTTCCTGCATTTACCCATACAAGATTACCATCATAATGCTCTTTATATTCACAAGCATATTTTCTGGCTAACTCACTCTCCCCTACTCCTTCAGAACCGCCAATAACAACAATCCGCGATATTGCCATTGGTTTGTCAGTGCTTTTATGCAGCCTATCATATATTTCTTGCAATTCATTTTTTCTTCCAACAAACATTTCAACCGGATGTTTTATATTAAACTGAATAGGTTTCCCTACCCGCTTGTTATCCTGTGTCGTTACAGCCACATATATTTTATGTAGTGTTTTACTATCCTTATGTTGTTGTTCTATTACTTTATCAATTCTTTCATTCTTTTCTTTTACTCCTTGTTCTATCTTACCTAAAGTACTAGCCCACAGCTCAACTTCTCGAAAAAGTTCTTCTCCTTCTTTGTACGAAAGAGGACGCGCTTTTATATCTTTTACCCAGTCTGATATTTTTTTTAGAAGATCATTACAAAAGATTTGATTGTTACCAATATAGTCAAACTTTTTGTTCAACCTACTACTCAACTTACCTAGCAATAATTCTCTTAGCTGAGCTTCATGGGGTAAATTAACCACAAACACCGATTCATTTAAAAAGTCTTCTATCTCTTTATTGCTAACTTCCTTGCCTATCTCACGCTTTATAAAATCCATATTTTGCTTCAAGTATTGAGCAGCACTACCATCTGAATCACTAATTCTATATCTTGCACTATCACCTATATCCAGAAACTCATCTTTTGTGTCTATCCTTACAAATGAAAGTTTTTTTCCTTTATTTTCTCCACTTAACATTGCTCTTAGGTTTCTTACTTTATGTTGTATTGAATATGGTGAATCAAAATCCATATTCGTAGCGACAAAAAAATGCTTTATTCCATCACTAAACTTTTCACTATTTTTGATTTTTAAATAGGCAGGAAAAAGTTTTAAAATACTAAACTTACCACTTTTTGTTAATAAGCTACTTACACTGATTTTTTCAGTTCCATCTTGGTTGTGCTTAACTTGTGTAAACTCATGTACTATACCTTTATTTTGCTCATGCCGGACAACAATATCATCAAAACCTTGAGCTGACTCTAACTCTGTGTCTATGGAGAAAGAACATTCTTTACCCATCTTAGACATTAGAGATATTACGATCAATAACTCTTGAAAGGTAATACCATGGTAAATGCGTTTGACCCCCCAAGTAGAATCATCTTCTAGATACATTACCCCTGTTTTTATCCTAATCTCTCACTCAAAATTGAATTCACGACATCAGGGCTGGCTTTTCCCTTGGTGAGTTTCATGACTTCGCCGACAAAGAATCCGTATAATCTTGTTTTACCGCTTTTGTATTCTTGAACTTTATCTTGGTTGCTATTGATGATTTTATCTATTACCTCTGAAATTTGACATTTGTCAGTTATTTGCTTGAGATCCTGCTCTTCTATAATAAGGGATGCAGGCTTTCCAGTTTCAAACATAATATCAAAAACTTGTTTACCAAGTTTAGCAGAGATTGTTCCATCAACGATAAAATCTAAGAGTTCTGACAAAGCATTTGCTTTGATTGGGGAGCTCACAATATCAATATTTGCTTTATTTAAACGACCGAAAAGCTCTACAGTTAACCAGGTGACCGCGAGCTTTGAATCATGTTTTTTTATCAATTCCTCAAAGTAATCAGCAATCGCCTTATCGGAAGTAATGACGTTTGCATCGTATTCATTGATACCTAATTCCTCAATGTATCGGAGCTTTTTTTGATCTGGCAACTCGGGCAAAGATGATTGGATTAAATCAATTTTCTCCTGGCTTACCTCAACAGGTAATAAATCAGGCTCAGGGAAGTATCTATAATCGCTTGCATCCTCTTTGCTTCTCATCACTTTTGTTTTTCCCGAAGCAACGTCAAACAATAAGGTATCTTGACTTATTTCTTCTCCACTTTCTAAAATTTCAATTTGTCTTTGTATTTCATAGTCTATAGCTTGCACAATATGACGTATCGAGTTCAGATTTTTTATCTCACAACGAGTGCCAAATGTATTACTGCCTTTTAGGCGGACAGAAACATTTGCATCACAACGAAGTGATCCCTTTTCCATATCACCATCACACGAACCAGTGTAACGCAAAATCTGCCTCAATTTTTTCATGCATTCTGCAGCTTCCGCAGATGAACGGAGATCTGGTTCTGAAACAATTTCGATTAAAGCAACCCCTGCACGATTTAAATCTACATAAGTTTTGCTTTCCTCATGAACGCTCTTTCCTGCATCTTGCTCTAAATGAATTCTCGCAATTCTTATTTCTTTTTCATTGTCGTTGATAAATACTCTACCGTTTTTAACTATTGGCTCAAAAAACTGAGTTATCTGGTAACCTTGCGGTAAATCAGGATAAAAATAATTTTTCCGATCAAAGTAAGAATACTTATTAATTTCTGCAGAAAGTGCAAGACCAGTGCGTATTGCTTGCTCTATGCAGTAATAATTTAGTATTGGCAGCGTACCTGGCATTGCCGCATCAACTAGAGAAACTTGAGTGTTATGCTCAGCACCAAATTCCGTTGATGAGCTAGAAAATAGCTTCGTATTAGAAGAAACTTGAGCGTGTACCTCAAGCCCAATTACCGCTTCCCAATCCTCTTTCGTCATGTATTTTATTTAAATGATAATCTTAATATTCTGCAAAATTAGCACAAAAAGTCAAAACAAAACTCATGTTAGCTAAGTGGTATGCAGATTGTTTTACCCATAGAAACGGGTTAAATGCAAAAGATTACTTGACAAGCTTCGCCAGCCCTCTTATCATAAAATTGAAGCTATTTATTTATCTTCTCTGTACAGATTAAATGACAAAAAAACTCACGTATCTGGCGTCTCATGTTTAATTTTTTGCACTATGTGCACCTTATGTCTTTATAAAACTTCTACCTACATAAGCTGAAACGCGCTTATAAAGCGTTTAAAACATAAAAAAACGCCAACTTAAAAAATGGATAGTGAATAACTAGCTACCCTAGGGTTTCTTTTGCCTTTTTTTCTGTTTAGTAAATTTCTTAACGTTTATAATTTAGATTAGTTGCGGTTTAAAAGCAATTGAATCGCGGTTATTAAGTGTTTAGAATAAAAAAACGCCATACTTGAAAGTATAATGTAAGTAATTAGCCAACCACGAGGCTTCTTTTGCCGTATCCGTTCAGGAGAGTGGTTTAAGAAACAATAGATAGGAGATTTTGGAAAGGATTGAGACCCCTTTGTTTCCAAGTTAAGTATAATGAAATTATCCGCTCAAGGAATGTATTTCCCCGCTTTGATTGTGTAAAATATGAGTTTTTGCGATAAACGACATAATGCCGAATTTGCCGTTCAGCGTGGTTATTTGTCAGCGGAATATTTTCTGGGTCATCTAAAAATTTCCACATCATTCTTTCAGATCTCAGAACATTTTTTGCAACTCGAGAGGCTCCAATTGCTTCAGGTAAACGAGATATCTCCTTCAAGTAATACTTTGTACGTTTTCTTAATTTTCTGGCACGTCTGACAAACCTCAAAACATCTATCTCACTTTTTAGTAAAGCTTTTTTTAGTGCAAATAATTCAGTGGCCACGTTTCTCAAGTAACAACCCAGAACTTTAACTTCAATATTCCAACTATGTGCTAATCTTTCAAAATCTCTTGATAAATGTGCCCAACAGATTTGCCTGTTTTTATCGGCAAAATAATTGTATGCTGCATACCTGTCAGTTATTACCAAGCTATTGCGATTGCAGAATTTACTATTTTGTAAAACTTTCATTCCTCTTGACTCTGTAAATTTTACAAAACTTGCCGTATTGCTTGCAAACATCCAACACCAAGCGAGTTTACCTTTGTTATAATGGCTCGTTTCATCAATATGTAGAACTTTACTCCTACTTATCTCTTGTTCGATCTGCTCATACATTTTTTTGCATTTTGAAGCAACTCTATGTTCACTATTTGATATGCTACCGACGCTTATGTTCAAATTGAAGATATCATTTACGACACTCGCTATTTCGCGTTTTGAATTTTTGTAGAATCCGCTGAACGCTGCAATTATTGACTTAACCCTTGGACCAAATGTATCTGGCGTAACACCTTCCGGTAACTTGCTACTTCTTCTCTTTCCGCATCTCCGACAACGGCCATGTTCTAACTGATATTCCACTACATAAGGCTTGATTTCTGGAAGATCAACTTTCTGATGAATATATGGTTTTTCACATATTGCAATTTCTCCTCCGCATTCGCAAGTATTAGGCAACTCTATCTTTACTACTTTATCTGCATCCATGTTGGCGCGAAAACTTCCTTTATGACCAACCTGACCGCCAATATTCCTTTCGCTTTTCGGCTTATTCTTTTTTATTTTATACAACTCTTTGGAACTTGGTATTGATGAATTTTTTGAGCTTAAACCGAGTCTTTCTCTTAACTCAGCATTTTCTATCTTTAAAGCCTTATTTTCTGCTTTTAAACTTTCATTCTCTTTTTCCAATCTTTCTATTTTTGCTTCTAACCTTTCTATTTTTTGCTGTAAATTTTTGCAAAGTTCTAAAAGGTTTACCATATTATTTCACTTTTGCTCTATGATTATCTTTTTAGATCACCTTGTCTACCTTATTCTGCCACTCCGCTGAACGGATACCTTTTGCCTTTTTTTTCGTTTGGTAAATTTCTTAATGTTTGTAGCTAAACGATAACCGTCATCCCGCTACTTGTTAGCGGCCGAGATACCGCGAATGAATCGCGGTATGACGTAGGATTGCTGTCATTCCAGTGCCAAGCACTGGGATCCAGCCTTTATTATTTGGTTGAAATTAAGTCTTCTGGATCCCAGTGTCAGCTACTTGGATGACACCATTCTTTTTCCTGGATTCCAGTGTCTGGGCACTGGAATGACATCCTCCCTTGTGGAGATTGCTCTCAAATCACAATGTTCGTACAGCTATGCAAACACAAGGTGTCATTCCAGCGCGTGACGCTGGAATCCAGTTGAGCTATTTCAACAAAAATACTGCATTTTGAGATGAACGTCTATTCTCACCAGACTTATTTACAAGTATAACAATTAAAGTTTGGATTCCAGTGTCAAGCACTGGAATGACATCATAGGGGCACTGCCCTTTTGGATAGAAACCAGTGTCAGCTACTTAGATGATACCTTGTATCTTGAAAAAAGCATCTAGTGTTTTTAAGCTTAAGCATTAGGTGGAGAAGGGAAGAACTCTGGAAGATTCCTTGTATCTTGAAAAAAGCATCTAGTGTTTTTAAGCTTAAGCATTAGGTGGAGAAGGGAAGAACTCTGGAAGATTCCTTAGATATAAAATCTGTAGAAAAGAAAAGAGTTCCCTTCTCAAAAGTAGAGGCTGGACGGTATCGTAGAAAGGCCTAAATGGTTCTAATTCTGTATTCACAAGGTAAGCCTTACTTTTCATTTTTAATAGTAGTATATGGAGTTATATATGATCAACAACTTTTTAGGTATAGATGTTTCAAAAGAACGCTTTGATGTTTCTCTCTCATTCATAAGTAAAAAAGGAAAGCGTGAAACTAGGAAAAGGAAATTTAAAAATGATGATACTGGGTTTCAAGGTCTACTGAACTTTCTACAAAAACATAACGTAGAAGAAGTAAAAGCTTGCATGGAATCCACTGGTTGTTATAGCGAAGCTTTGGCTGAGTTCCTCCACAACGCTGGATATTTCGTTAGTGTTGTAAACCCAGCTTGCATAAGATTTTATGCAAAAAGTAAGCTTACACGACAAAAGAATGACCAGACTGATGCAGAGATTATTGCAGATTATTGTCAAAGACAGGAACCTTCTCGTTGGACACCACCTTCTCCTGAAAAGAAAAAATTAAAACATCTTTATCGTTGCTCAAATGCGTTAAAGGATGAGTTAACATTAGCAAATAATCATTTAGAAAAGAAAGAGAGACTGCCTAAAGAAGTTGCAAATGCTTGGGAAGACCTTGCAATGAACATAGAGCAAAAAATAGAAACAATAAAAAACTCCATACGCGAACTATTAAAACAACACAAAGAATTGTTGGAAGATTTTCAACTCCTATTAACTATTCCAGGAATAGGAGAGGAAACAGCAATAGCTATTTTAGCTGAAATTCCTGGTATAAAAGCCTTTATAAATGCTAGGCAATTGGCAGCATATGCTGGAACTATACCACAAAATATAACATCAGGCTCATCCGTACATGCCAAGCCCAGATTAAGTAAAACCGGTTCACGAACATTACGTAAAGCAATGTACTTTCCTGCTATAGCAGCTAAAAAGCATAATCCTATCATTATGGCTTCTTGCGAAAGATTAAAAGAGAAAGGCAAGCATGCTATGGCCATAGTTGGTGCTGCAATGCGTAAGTTACTTCATATAGTTTTTGGTGTTTTAAGTTCAAAAAAGGCCTTTGATCCAGATCATATCAAGAACTATAGGGCTAAAAGGTTAACTGAAGGTTTAGTACTTTAAAATCAAAAAATGCTTCTAATTCATCTTATGTAAAATGGCATCTTACACAAATTTATTGAATGTTGTTGGTTAGTGGATATGTTGATAAGTAAATTTCTGCTGTTTTATATGTAACTAATTTACTTATCAACATATCCACTAACTATAATCTGTATACTGCTACACAGTTGGAAGTATTTTTTGATTTTATTATGCAATTTGGAGAATTTTTATGACTTTTTTGTTGACTAACAAGACGGTATCTTTTTTCTACTTAGTTTGGGTTATGCAAGAAGTCTATTGCATTCCTGAGCAATTTGATTCATTATTCTTTTTGTAAAAAATTTTCTTAACTTTCTCTCCACTTTTTTGGTAAGGTCACTTTAAAGGAAGTCTAATAGATGCTACATAGAAATCCAGATGAGTTTCTAAAGTCTATTCCAAAAGATAAGCGCATAATGTGCCTTGACATGGGAGAAAAGCAAATAGGCATAGCATTTAGCGATAAAACACAGCTCATAGCCACAGCTCATAGCATATATCACAGAAAAAATATGAGCAAAGATTTAGGTTATCTGCATAGAATATTCAAAGAAAATGAAGCTGGATCAATGGTAATAGGAATACCATTAAACATAGACGAGCAAGAAACTAAATGGTGTAAAACCATAATCCAATTTGCAAATAAAATAATAAAAAAATATAAAGTAAATACATACTTACAAGACGAGAGCTTATCAACATCTATCGCAACTCATACACTAAAAATTACTGGAATATCAATCACAAAATCGAAAAAAATAGATGATAAAATCTCCGCATGTATTATTTTGCAACGAACGTTAGACAAGATAAATACAATCAAATAGTTTTTCCAGATCTGGAAATCTTCAAACTGAATCCCATATAAAAGTTACTCAACAAAACAAGAACCTTTCGTATAAGCATGACAAATTGCTACAGCAAGAGCATCAGCAGCATGGTGACATTTTATATTCAAATTTTTAACTATCTGCTTCACCATAAATATAATCTGATCCTTATCAGCATGGCCATTTCCGGTAATGCTTTTTTTTACATAGTTTGCATCATATTCATTCATAGTTAGCTTTGTTATTTTTAACGCTAAAATTACAACCCCTCTTGCATATCCTAAAGTTAGTGAAGATTTAGGATTTTTATTAACAAAAATTTTCTCCACCGCAGCTTCATTCGGAGAGTATAGGGAAATTACTTTCTTTAATTGTTCAAAAATTATATGTAGGCGTTCACCTGTACCCAATTTACCATCAGTTGATATGGTACCGCCGCCCAAAAATTCAATATTATTTTTTTCGTTCAGGCTGATAATGGCCCACCCAGTCTTGCTTATTCCTGGATCTAGACCTATTATTTTAACCACTTAATAAACGCTTAACCAATAGACAAACAAAAATAAAAATATCCAGACTACATCTACAAAGTGCCAATACCAGGAGGCAAACTCAAAGCACAAATGGTCCTGAAGTGTAAATTGGCCTTTCCGTGCTCTAAATAAACACACTGATAAAAATATTATTCCTATTATAACGTGTGCGCAGTGAAAACCGGTAATCATATAAAAATTGGATGTATAAATAAGCTTTTCTCCTGTTTCTTGTAGAGAAAAACTCGCTTCATGATACTCTATTGCTTGCACTATTATAAAAAACACTCCAAGCAATATAGTTATGGACAGCATTTTAATCATGCTCTTTTTATCATTTTTAAGTAAAGAGTGATTTGCCCAAGTAATTGTTGTACCAGAAAGCAATAATATTAATGTATTCATGAATGGTAGTGACCACGGATCAGGTGGCAAAATTCCCTCAGGGGGCCATTCAACTTTTTTTGCAGGAGAAAACGCCTCAAATAAAAAAACTGGATCAAGCCAGGCTTTAAAGAATGAACAAAAGAACACTATAAAAAATACGACCTCCGAGAGAATAAACAAGTACATTGCAAATTTGAGTCCATGTTTTACAATGGCAGTGTGACATTTGTCATAAATGGCCTCCCTTATTACATCTCTCCACCAATAAAACAGCACCCCTGATACTGCGGAGATTCCCAAAACTAAACAAAACATTCCGACAATTTGTTTATGAAGCGCGCCAACTAATCCAAGTGCAAGAATAAGAATTGCTGCTGATACAGCAATTGGCCAAGGGCTTGGATCCACTAAATGAAAATCATGTTCTTTACTTTTCATAGCATTTTAAAAAATACTTATTAAGGATACAAATTAGCTTAAAATTGTCAATGTTCCTTAGGAAATTGATTGAATCTTGAAAAATTATATGCACCGTTCAAAAAATCTAACACAAATTGTGCAGTTATTCTAAACAACTCAAGCATTCTGCTCTTTTCGTTTTCTCTTGCTCTGCTGCAATATCCATCAACAATATTTTCCAAAATAATGCATCCAGACTTTACTGAATCACTGTAACAAAAATTAAACCAATCCCTATATCTATTATTTTTCTTGAATCTATTTTTCATGCTATCAACGACAGTCTCGTATATAAACATGCAAGAATACAAAACCGTCATAGCCTCATAGGTATTACTATACGAGATGGATAAAAGAAAATTAGTGAAATTAAAACACTCAAGAGATTTCTTTCCACGATTTATACCGTATATAGCAAAGCAATAGTCATGTAGCACTTTACTAGCAGTCACTGCTCTTTGGGCTACTTCAGCAAGCAAGATAATACTACTATAATCTTCCATTCTGGATGCAGCAATTAAGGTGGCACGAATATAATCACCTAAGAGCAATGCCTCTTGTTGAGTATAGAATTTGAAGTTCTCTATATTTAGGGTGTTATTCACTAACTCAACATTAAAAGGATGCTCAATTATATCCTTTAAAAGATTTGACCCGTAACAGCTCCTAATTATGCCACTGAACACTGTAGTTACCGATAAAAGATCAAGTTAACGTAAATAATCCGCTGCTAATATTCTTTGCTAGATATATTAGAGTAATATGCCTCATCCCAAAACATTATTTCTAATTCCAGCCCTTTCTTAAAAAACTCATACATCCTCTTTTTTTCACAGTCACTAGCTTTTTTATATAGCTTATTTGTAATATCAGTAATCTCATCAATTACAGCATTTACTGTTTCGCTACTATAAATGTTGATCCACTCTTTGTATTTGTTATTTTTAACCCCTTTAGTTGTTATCTCATTTACCATATGGCGTATAACGATTTGGTATATGTTAAAGCAAGAATAAGATGCTACTAAAGCTTCATTAACAGAATTGTGATATGCGGCACTCATGAAAAAGTCAGTAAAGGCAGAACAAGCTCTTGACTTTTTGTGATCATCAGATAGATCACAATCTTCAAAATATTTTTTATACTGTTCTCGAACATAAAATGCTCCTTGTGCCAAATTGATTAAACTACTCATCATTTCAATATCATCAACTCTAGCTGGAACAATTAAAAAAGCACGAGCGCAATCTATACAATACAGAAAATCCTGCTGAAGGTAGAATTTGAATTTTTCATAATCTAATGTATTATTTATCAATTCAACATTAAAAGGGTGTTCTTTTATTTTATCAATAAGATCAGAAAACTCTTTTACAATTACGTTGTACAGTTCTCCTTCTATTTCGTTATACACTTTATAAGCCTCACAATAAAAATTGAATATAAAAATTATTACTAATGTGGTATAATTATTATGAAAAAGCGTGCTATGCTTTAACAATAAGCTAGTATATAAATATGGGGCTGTAAATCAAAAATTTTAGCAATCTAAAGAAATTTTACTATTACCTTCTATATTGAATTCTCTACAAAGATCAGCAGATAAGTCCATGTTTTCCCAAGAAAATCCACCGTCCCTTTCCGACTGTTTACCAAAATGTCCATAACAGGCTGTACGTTTATATATAGGATGATTAAGCGATAAATGCTTGATTATGCCTTTTGTTGATAAATCTATATTATTCTCGATAAACTTTTTAATTACTCCTTCCTCTACCGTATTCGCACCAAATGTATCAATATAGAATGAAGTAGGTTTTGATACACCAATTGCATAAGAAAGCTGCACAAGACAACGTTCAGCCAAACCTGCAAAGACAATATTTTTAGCAAGATATCTTGCCATATAAGCCGCAGATCTATCAACTTTGGTTGCATCTTTTCCGGAAAACGCTCCTCCACCGTGTGGAATATAACCTCCATAAGTATCAACCATAATTTTTCGTCCGGTTAATCCACAATCACTAACCGGTCCACCAATAACAAATCTACCAGTTGGATTGACTAAGAGATTTTCCTCAGGACACATCCATCCTTCAGGTAAAGATGAAACTATGTAAGGGTAAATTATTTCTTTTACTTTTGATTGATCCAAATCCTCAGGGTGCTGTATTGAGACAATAATACTTTCAGCACGTACCGGGAGGTTATTCTCATATGCCAAAGTGATTTGTGACTTTGCATCTGGACCAAGTTTTGCTTCTTTAACTGCGCTCATGATATTTTTCAGAATCGAGTGTGCATAAAAAATGGGTGCCGGCATAAGGTTTTTTGTCTCTGTTGTTGCATAGCCATACATTATGCCCTGATCTCCAGCACCTTGATCCAACCCTATTGCAATGTCATTTGATTGCTCATGTAGCAATATATTTACTTTCACTTTTCTCCAGTGGAATCCATCGTGCTCGTAACCAATATCTTTTATTGTATTCCGTACAATACTTTCAATCCTGCTATTTTTGATGTTAGGCCCAAACACTTCCCCAGCTATAATAACGTTATCTTTGGTGACTAAAGTCTCTATTGCAGCTCGCGCAAAAGGATCAGTGAAAAGGTATTCATCAAGTATTGCATCTGAAATTTGATCTGCTACTTTATCTGGATGACCAGCCGCCACTGATTCACTGGTTACTAAATTTTTATATAAACTCATGTTTTTGCTTATACAATATCAAAACCGCTATAGAAAACACAGTTAGTAACTACTAAATGGTGGGTCTGGGAAGAGTTGAACCTCCGACCTCACGCTTATCAGGCGTGCGCTCTAACCACCTGAGCTACAGACCCATGATTTATTCAAGCTGAAGCTTTCATATTATCTGTAGGCACGATATCAATAAAAGTCTTTTTATTTGCTGATCTTCTAAAGCTGACCCAGCCTTCTATTTTAGCAAAAATCGTATGATCTTTACCTATACCAACATTCTTTCCAGGATGGAATTTTGTGCCTCTTTGGCGTACAATTATGTTACCAGGAATAACCTTCCCATTCTTCTTTATCCCTAACCTACGACCTGCCGAATCTCTACCATTACAGGAACTACCACCTGATTTTTTAGTTGCCATATCTTACCTCTTACTTTTGAAGACTAATTTCATTGATACGAAGAACAGTTATATACTGCCTATGACCAGTTTTCCTACGGTAATTTTTTCTTCTTTTCTTCTTAAAGATTATAATTTTTTCCCCCCTGCACTGCTCCAATACTTCAGCTTTAACAGTAGCATTAGATGAATAAGATAAGCCATTATTTGAAATACAAATCACCTTATTGATTTCCACCTCTTTTTTTTCTTCAGCTTCTAACTTCTCTACCTTTATTATACTACCTTCTTTTACTAAATATTGCTTTCCACCAGTCTCAATTACTGCAAACATGATAAATATAAATTATTGTTATTAACTTTAATCGTAAACGATGTCATATACGCTGTCAATATAAATAAAAAGCATGACTTAACGTTCTTTTTGAGCTACTAAAATACTTCTATCTGTTTTCATCTTTTATCTACCTTTTCTCAGACAGTAGACTTCTTGCATAACCTAAGCAGAAAAAAGGCAAATAGTTATTATAGCTCTAAGTTTACCGACACCGTCATGCAAGTAGCCCCTTCTCCTGTCATCCGAGTAGCTTGACACTGGGATCTAGAAAAAAGGATGATGTCATTCCAGTCTGGAATCCAGGAAAAAGAATGGTGTCATGAAAGTAGCTGACACTGGTTTCCATCCAAGAGCCAGCGCCCTCTTCTTGTCATCCCAGTGTCAGCTACTTGGATGACAAAAAAAGGAGCACTAGGATGACATCATCCTTTTTTGGGATTCCAGCGTCACGCGCTGGAATGACATCACAGGAGCACTGGGATGGACACCCTACTTAACCGTCATACCGCGATTCATTCGCGGTATCTCTTAACATAGATCCCTTACTTAACCGTCATACCTTAACATAGATCCCGCTAACACGTAGCGGGATACTATCTACACCGTCATACCTCCGCGGTATCTCTAGATCCCGCTGGGATGACGATTGTCGTTTAGCTATAAACATTAAGAAATTTACCAAACGAAAAAAAAGGCAAAAGAAGCCCTGGGGTTATTATCCGCTTTAAAATATTGGCGTTTTTTATGTTTTAAACGCTTGACAAGCGAAATTCAGCTGCTTTTAATTGCAACTAACCTACGCTGCAAATGTTTAAGAAATTTACTAAGCAGAAAAAAAGACAAAGGACCCCTGAGTTAGCTAGTCTTTTACTATCTCTGTCGAGTATTGGCATTTTTTGATGTCTTGTAACGCTTTATAAGCGCGTTCAGCTTATTTAGATAAAAATCTAGATGTAGATGAAGTTTTGTAAAGACATACAGTATCTATATACTGCAAAAAATTGAACATAAGACGCCGATACATTAAGTAATCCTTACCTTTTAATCTGCAGATTGGCGAAAGCAAATACAAT
Source organism: Wolbachia endosymbiont of Drosophila ananassae (assembly GCF_008033215.1). Lineage (NCBI taxonomy): Bacteria > Pseudomonadati > Pseudomonadota > Alphaproteobacteria > Rickettsiales > Anaplasmataceae > Wolbachia > Wolbachia endosymbiont of Drosophila ananassae. The sequence goes on from NZ_CP042904.1 coordinate 117,870, forward strand.
AGCTTCACTGTTATGATAAGGGGGCTGGCGGAGTTTGTCAAGGAAGTTTTTTTGTTTCTATTCCCAATAAAAGTTTGTTATATGGTTATGCAAGAAGTCTAATATTAAAAATGACACAACAACATAATTAAATTAGACTACTTTATTCTCTTAGTTACTTGCTTTTCTCTTGCTATTGCAAGGCTTTTTTCTGGTACATCCTCAACTATAACACTACCTGCTGCAATTACAGATTCATCATGAATATTAAGCGGCGCAATTAGTGAGCTATTGGCGCCAACAAAGCAATTGCTCCCTATATTCGTTTCATGTTTATTTTTCCCATCATAATTACAAACAATAGTGCCTGCTCCTATATTACTCTCCTGCCCTACTTTAGCATTTCCTATATAACTTAAGTGTTTTATTCTAGTGTTTTGACCAACTTCACTTGTTTTCACTTCCACAAAATTTCCTATTTTTGCCTTATTACCAATTGTTGTGTTTCCGCGTATTCTGGTAAATGGACCGACCTCAGCATTACTTTTAATTAAGCAATTTTCTAAATGCGAAAATGGCAGTATTTTCGCACCAGACTCTATTTTCACTCCAGTACCGAAAAAAACATATGGGTAAATAACTGAATCTCTGGCAATTTGCGTATCAAGAGAAAAGAAAACAGTCTCTGGCGCAACAAGTGTTACTCCGGCGTCGGTAAAAATTTTTCTTTTATTTTCTTGAAAGTAAAATTCAGCTTTTATAAGGTCATTTCTGTTATTTATTCCCGTTGCTTCTTCTCCACCCGTAATAACGTAACCGACATTTAAATTACTCTTCACTGCAATGGAAACTATATCGGTCAAATAATATTCATGAGTTGAGCTATTGCACTCTATTTTCTCCACCAATTCACGTAAATTCTTTGCATATGCAACCATTATTCCAGCATTGGCAAGAAACTCTTCATGATTATTTTTATCACTCTTTGCTTCTACGATTTCTCTTAAGGAACCATTCTCAATGATTAACCTACCATATTCTTTATTGCTTGCCCTAAAACCTAGGCAAACTAGAGCCTTGCCTTCTAAATAACTAATCATTTTAGTTATTGTGCTGCTTTTTATGAGCGGAGTATCTCCATACTGCACAACAACTATGTTCGAATCTGGCAATTCTTTCAGGTTTCTCATCGCAGTTTTGACTGCATCCCCCGTGCCGAGTGTTGATTCTTGTGTAATTAACTGTATATCCTCAAAGCACTTTAGTCTTTCAATTAAAGGCTGATCAACTACAACAGCAATATTTTCAGGATTTAACTGTTTTGCATTGTAAATGACATGCTGAAGCATGGAAAAATTGCCTATTTTGTGTAGGACCTTAGGCAAATCTGAATTCATCCGCCTGCCATGCCCTGCAGCAAGTATAACGAACGTATGAGTTTTACTTATCACTTATCTTAAAGATGAAAAATGAAAACCGTAATGATCAAGCCAGCTGATTTTGTTATCGTAAAAGCTTCTTAGGTCGCTGATTTGATATTTTAGCATCGCAAGCCTTTCTATACCAATGCCAAACGCAAAACCGTTGTATTTAGTATGGTCTATTCCAACATTTTGAAAGACATTTGGATGCACCATACCACATCCAAGCACTTCTATCCATTTACTACCTTTATAACTTATGTCCACTTCCGCAGAGGGTTCAGTAAAAGGAAAAAAACTATTACGAAAACGTATCTTCAGCCCTTTATCTCCAAAAAACTTATTAAGGAAGTGATGAATAGTAAATTTTAACTGGCCCATATTGACGTTTTCATCGACATATAACCCTTCTATCTGGTGAAACATAGGAGTATGAGTTGCATCAAAGTCATTTCTGTATACCCTACCAGGGGCTACTATTTTAATTGGGAATTTTTTTGTTTTTTCCATGGTTCTAATCTGTACAGATGAAGTGTGAGTGCGCAGTACCATTCTTTTATCGTTTCTTTTATTCTTTAAGTAGAAGGTATCTTGCTCCTCTCGCGCAGGATGATGACTTGGAGTATTCAGTGCATCAAATACATGAAATTCATCTTCAATATCAGGGCCATCAACTGCTTTAAAACCCATATGTGCAAAAATAAGCTTTACTTCATTTATAACTTTACTGAGTGGATGGACCTTGCCAATTTTTTCTGGCCTCGCAGGCAACGTGATATCAACTGCCTCGTTCTGCAATTTAAAGTTAACTTCTTCGGCTTTTAGTATATTCTCCTTATTCATTATAAGCTGATCTAGCTTATTACGTAAAACGTTGATAACTTCGCCTAAATTGCGCTTTTTTCCTGCGTCTTCTATCTCTTTTAAGTTGTCAAAATAAGCTTTAATTACACCCTTTTTTCCCAAATATGATAGCCTAACTTTTTCTAAATCTTGTAAAGAAGAAGCATTCTCAATTTCGGAAACTGCTTTATCTTCAAGTGAAAGTATGTCATCTAATAACTCTTTATTCATCTTAAAAACGCTGGCTTAAATTTTCATTATAGTGAAATTTTAAATATCATCAACAATCCGAAAAATTGCCCTATTCTGATTATTAATTTATTGACTAATTAATCTTTTTTATTTACCTTTGCGTTGATGAATTTGCTGTATCAACTATGCACAACAGTAATACTGAAACTAAGAATAAGTATAAAATAGAGGATTTACCTAAGCTCTTTAAGGAAAAATCCAGAAACATAAGTAAAGCATTTTCTAGCGAAACAATTAAGATCAGTACTATTCGCTCGAGAAGTATTGAAAGTAATATACAAGAATTTTCATTTGAGCTAACAGCAACAGATAAAGACACCTTTAATATAAGGTTATTTCGAATAAACTCTTTAATTAATTTTTTCAAAATCTGCCTTTCCCGGGAAAAAAATTTTACAGCAAACATAAAAGTGCCCAAAGAAAGCAGTGAACTATATAATAACTACTGTAAAACTAACAGTTATAAAACTGTAAAAGAATTCGTAAATAATGCTCCGCCTCAAATCCTTCTGCAGGGCACAACGATAACGCTACAAACAGACGTTGAAAACATTAACCTGGACAACTTGCACCAAATCGAGTTATTTCTAAATGAAAAGCTACAACATGCAGAAAAAACTGAAAATGAAGACAAAAAAGAACAGAGTGAAGCTAACCAAAAAAATGCACAAAATAGACAAATCGTACCAGTTACAGGCTCATTTGGCTTCGATGTAACAAATAATGGAAAACAAGTTACACGCGCTTCGATAGCAGTTGCTGTAATGCATGAAAACGTTTTCTGGTTTAGATCTTTTTTCTGTCTGCCCAATCTTTTTAATACGTCACAATTCTTTTCCCAACAATTGCCAAAATTTTCTATACAGAGCAACAATATACTATTTGGTGTCATTCCAGCGCTTGACCAGGAAAAAAGAAACATGGATCCAAGTAGTCAAGCTACTCGGATGACAGGGGGTAGTATAGAAAATCCAATACCTCAAGAAGCAGAACAGAATGTAGGTCAAACTACTTCGCACACAGAGTATTTTAAGGCTAACAGAAAAAAGAAGTCAAAAAAGCAGACCAAAGAACTATCAGAGAAAGAAAAACCATTAGCCATAAAACAAGCACAAAATGATGCTAGAGTAGCTATGATAGATAACCAAATTGAGCACAGGGGGAAAAAACTCGATAAAATATTTATTGAAGTGATGAGTGGATACAAAAATCAAGATCCAGAAACATTTTGCAATATTTTCAGCTCAGTATTCAATATTGTTTACTTTCAAGATAAACAATTACATGCAATATTAGAGCCAGGCGAAATATCAGAAGTATTACAGATACTCGAAAGGCCACAACCTCTTAGTAACTCACTTTTAGGTAAAGAATATTTACAAAAACAAGTATATAGAAAAAAAGAGCAATTGCTTAAATTAGTTTCAGGTGTTTATATACAACAACCTTCTCCACAACATGAAAATACTCCTCATAAATCTACAAACCCTTTACCAATTAAAGATCTTTCACCAGCAACAAATGAAGCTAAAACTCTACCACCTACTAACATTACACTCAAATCACCGTTAAAAACTGTATTTTCCTCAAAAAAGGCTTATTTTTGTCTATTTATAATATTAGCATCTGCATCAACACTTTGCTTATGGCATTTTCCATTAGGAAAAGTGTCAATGTTAAAAGGATTAGTGCCACCAGAAAAAAGGGAAAGTATTGGGTTAGCATTGAACATAGGGTTGCCAATATTAATCGCGCTGTGTATTTTGAATTTAGCTCGCTTTATATATTCTGAATATTCTATAGAATCTATTAAGCAAGTAAGTGAAAACGATCCCCTTTCTCGCGCCTATAGCTAGTGCAGGCTCAGTTTTCCTACGTCATACCGTCACGGTATCTCTAGATCCCGCTAACACGTAGCGGGATGACGAATTTGTCGTTTTTTAAATTGTCGGTAAACCAGAATTACTTTAACTATAACAAAATAGAAATAAGTTGTTGTAAAAAATTTTTCATGGTAAAATTATTTATTTTCACCATATGTTTAAAGGAATTATCACGGATATCGGGACTATAACTGATACTACCACTCACTCCAACTCTGATCAAATTTTCCATATCAAGACACAAAATTTATCCTCTATAAATAAAGGAGATTCAATAGCTTGCTCTGGTGTGTGTTTAACTGTTGTTGATATAATGAGCGATACATTTACAGTCCAAGCATCTCAAGAAACTATGAAGGTTGCTAACTTAAATACGTGGAGAATAGGAAAAAAAATAAATCTCGAACAAGCAATGAGATTAAGCGATAAGATCGATGGCCACCTGGTTCAGGGTCATGTTGATGGGATAGTAAAATTTTTAACAATTAATCAAAATTTAGATTCTCATGAAATCAAACTATCGTGCCCACAAGAATTAATTAAATTTGTTGCAAAAAAAAGCTCCGTTACACTAGATGGGGTTTCCCTCACAGTGAATTCAGTTGTTAATCAGGAATTTACAGTAAATATCACTCCCTATACATGGGAAAATACAACTTTTCAGTACAACAAAGTAAATGATTATTTGAATTTAGAAATTGACATGATCGCTAGGTATTTAGATCAATTGATGCAGCATAAATACAATTAATTTTACAACCTTGTTATTTACAACTATTATATCTTGAAAACCATATAGATATAAAACATGCTTTTCGATAGCCTAATTATCTTCATTGTTGTTCTATGCGTAATAATCTCGGTAACTAGAGGCTTTATAAAAGAGCTATGCGCACTAATGTTTCTATTTTTATCGGTCTTTCTGACAGCTAATCACTATGATTTTTTCACTCCAAATTATAGTAAATATTTTGATTCTAAAGTTACACTAAACATACTTTCTACAATCTCTGTATTTATTATACTTAATCTTATATTCATGATAATAAATAACTGGCTAATGTACATATTATTACCCATAAGGTTGGGGTTTATCGATAGAGTTACTGGAATCTTTCTCGGAGTGCTTAAAGGAATATTGCTCTCTTATGTATTATTTTTTGCTGTGCACTTATATTGCTACACAGTATATGACAAAAAAGAGGGAGAGTATAAAATAGAAGCAGAAGACATATTGCCTAATTGGATAATAAATTCACACTCTTATCAGGCTTTATTTGTGACAGCAGAAGAAGTAATTGACATTTATGTACCAGAGTCGTTGATACTAAAAATAAAAGAGATCGGTGGAGAAATGGTTGATCAAGAAAAACCTAAAAACAATAAAAAAGAAGAGTAAATATTTATTTATAAATATTTTCATTGGGAGTATTCAAAAAGCCATATGTGTCAGGTTAAGAGCACAGAATTTTTTACTGGAAATATTAATTTTGTTTTAGCAATAAATCAACTTAAGGTCATAATATCTTGACATTTATTTAATGTTGCTATATAATAGCTATGTACATTTTGTGTACTATAGCAATAAAATTACCTTGTAATAGGTGTATTGGACCCGAGGGCAGTACTCGGCGCCTCCACCATGTTTTTTAATTATACGGGGGCGATTAAGGATCGACATGCATAGTAAAGATGGTAGCTTTGCTCGGTTAGACACCACCGCTAAGAGTTCATAATTTAAATGCAAACGATAATTTTGCTGCTGAAGAATATCGTGTTGCTGCTTAATTTAGCACAACCGGTTTATTACTAAAGCACGGTTTAGGGAACGCCGGGTAACAGAAGTTCCCCCAAAATTTACGTATGTGAAAGTTATATCGAGCAAACAGATTACAAAAAACTGCTTAATTCTGCTAAGTTTCAAGTTATCAAAAAGACTTTAGATGTTATATCAGGTAATGGTTTTATCCCTCACTTAGAAATATTATTTTTCACATATTTTAATGGTGTGACCATGCCAGATCGTTTGAAAAAGTCATACCCTACTCAAATGCTTATTATATTACAGCATCAATTCTATGATTTAAAAGTTTCTGAGGATAAATTTAGCGTCAGTTTGAGTTTTCAAGGAAAACAAGAGCGAATTACTATACCGTTTTTTGCTATTAGTGAGTTTCGTGATAAAATTTCAGGAGATGTTTTAATATTTGACAAAATCAGTATCGACTCTGATAAAGAATACAAAAGTGAAAAATGTACTGAAAAACTATCAAACGGTAGTATTATATCCATAGATCAACTGCGTGATGAGTAACTGCTCATCTTTATAAACAAAAAATATTAATAGAAAAAAGTGGTCTAACTTAAGTAATAGAATAGAGGGTAGATAAATATGCTAAATCTTTAATTATTTATTAACGCAGGTGGCAAAATTTTTCTTACATATCATCAACTTCCTTTATTGAAAAATTAAAAAAAATGTTGTATAATTATTAGTGGACTTTGGTAAAACATATGGCAAATTCAGGCATTAACATAGCTCTTAGCGAAGAAACTTTAAAGCATCTTGCTGAATTATCTGAATTTACTAAACAGCCCGTTCAAGAATTAGCAGGAAAACTATTTAGAGAAGCAGTTGAGCTTGAAATGGAGGATTTTTTAGTATCTAAAATTTCTGATGAGCGTGATGTTGAAGGTGCAGAAACAGTTGATTTTGAAGATATTAAGTGGGATTAGAGCGTTACAAGGTTAAGTCTCTAAAGAGTGTTGTTGAAAAAGATTTACCAAATCTTCCAAAGATAATAAGGCTAAGAGTTCAAAAGGCTATAAAAGAACGTCTTACAGTTGACCCAATAAATTTTGGTGAACCACTACATCATAACTTAAAAGGATGTAGAAGGCTAAGAGTTGGTGACTATCGTGTAATTTACAGAGTAAATCAATTAGATCATATAGTAACTATCACAGAGATAGGACATAGAGATGATATTTATAAGAAATAAATATCAACATTAATATATATTATACACCCCTCCTTCCTTGTCCATTCTCTACTTTAGGTGGCTTTGCGCAGCTCAAAAAATGAAGTTTTTTTTGGTTCAGCAAAAACAACATTTTGAGTTTGAAAAGGCTAAATACTTGTCTTTTATATAACTTTCGTGTAATAGATATGTATGCATCCAATCATATATCTACTCAATACGTTACTTGATCTTTATAGCTTCATTCTAATATGTTGGGTTGTCCTAAACTGGCTGATTAAACTTAATATGGTGAACATATATAATGAAATTGTCAGTAGCATAATGCACATCTTGAACCAATTGACATATCCACCACTAAAAATTATCAGAAGATACATACCACCGTTCAACGGATTAGATTTATCTATAATGATATTGCTAATAGCAATTCGCTTTGTACAATATACAATGAATTACTACTTTTAAGTAGATGCTAAAAAGATATCTAAAAGCAGCAGTATATCTATCACTCTTAATATATATATATATATCAGTTTTTAGCTACAACTATAAAGATCCTTCCTTAAACACAGCTACAAATGAGAAAGTGACAAATTTAGGTGGAATAGTAAGTTCATATTTAGCTGATATATTGGTTCAATTTCTTGGATTAACTAGTGTTACAATAGCTACAACCATAGTTTACTTGTTGATCTTCAGGCCATCAAAAAGGCTGCTAAAAATTCTCTATTTAATATTAATCAATTTAGGGATATGTGCTATACTACCACAACTTTCGCTAGGCATCACTGCAAGGTACAGACACAGTGGAATAATAGGGAATGCACTAATTAATAACTGCCCGTTTTATATATTTGTGATAGTAACATCAATAGGTCTTGTAGGATCTGTTGGTTGGAAGAGAACAATTTACTCTCTATTCTTCTTATGTAAAAAAATAGCTTGCTTATTTGTAAATGTTCCATTCTTCAGATCACATAAAACTACTGAGTATTCAATTGCACCATTAGTAGTAGAAGAAAAACATAGAACTAAAATCACTACTAAACAACAACCAAAAGAAAGACAGAAAAAAGCTACCGAGGAGGTTTTAAGTGAGTTTAAGTTTCCAAGTATCCATTTACTTTCTAAAGCAGAGGAGTCTTTGCAGAGAAAGCAGCTGAATGAAATGGAGAGCAATAAAAATTTATCTCTGCTGGAACAAGTCCTGAGTGATTTTGGCGTGCAAGGAAAAATTATCAGTGTATGCTATGGGCCGGTTGTGACTTTGTACAAACTTGAACCACAAGCTGGCACGAAATCTGCAAGAGTAATTGGCCTTGCAGATGACATTGCACGTTCGATGAGTGCACTCTCTGCACGTATTTCAATAATTCGTGGGCAAAATGCTATGGGAATAGAGTTGCCGAACAAGGAACGGGAAATTGTAATGCTGCGTGATTTGCTTGAATCCCCAGAATACCAAAATGCAAACTTAAATCTCCCAATTGCGCTTGGCAAAGAAATAAGTGGAAAACCAGTTATTGCAGATCTAACTAAAATGCCCCACTTGCTCGTTGCTGGAACCACAGGGTCAGGTAAATCAGTTGCGATTAACACTATGATTCTTTCACTCGTTTATCGATTAAGTCCTGATGAATGTAAGATGATAATGATCGACCCAAAAATGCTTGAGCTTTCAATATATGATGCAATACCGCATCTAATAACGCCAGTGGTAACAGAGCCAAAAAAGGCTGTAGTCGCTCTTAAGTGGATAGTGAAAGAGATGGAAAATCGCTATCGCATGATGTCGTATTTGAATGTACGCAATGTAATAAACTATAACCAAAGAATCACAGAAGCGATGAATAGTGGAATAGAATTGAAGCGCGTTGTGCAGATTGGCTTTAACTCAACAACAGGCAAACCTTTGTTTGAAAAGCTGCCGATTAAAATGGAAACATTCCCATATATTGTAGTGATTGTAGATGAAATGGCAGATTTGATGCTTGTTGCCGGCAAAGAAATAGAGTGCTCTATTCAACGCTTAGCTCAGATGGCTCGTGCTGCAGGAATACACATCATAATGGCAACACAACGCCCATCTGTGGATGTGATCACAGGTGTGATAAAGGCGAACTTTCCAACGAGAATCAGTTTTGCTGTTACTTCTAAGATAGATAGTCGCACAATACTTGGCGAACAAGGGGCTGAACAATTGCTTGGTATGGGTGATATGCTTTATATGGCCTCTGGTGGTAAGATTATTCGAATTCACGGCCCATTTGTGAGCGATGATGAGGTACAAGATATAGTTGATCATCTGAAAATGCAAGGTGAGCCAAATTATATGGAGGAAATTACCAAAGAAGATGAAAATTCTTCTGTGGAATCAGAAGGTGAAACAGAGGATGAAGAAAACGACCTCTACAATCAAGCAGTGGCCATCATTCAAAGAGATCAAAAAGTTTCAACCAGTTACATTCAGCGACAACTTAGAATAGGCTATAACAGAGCTGCAAATATTGTTGAAAGAATGGAAAAAGAAGGTGTTGTCAGCGCTCCAAATTACTCAGGGAAGAGAGAGATATTAGTAGAATAACAGGGCTTCTGAGAACGTTCATGTGCGTTAAGTTAGGCCATAGATGGGTATCTTAAAATTTGCTGCAAATGCAACTTTCTTGGCTATCTTTTACAAAGTTAAAAGTTGTCTTCCTTAAAAATATAATTGAATAATTGTTAATAATAGTGTATAATTATTAATATTTTCAAGCATTCTTGCCATGGCTCTTTCTAAATTTCTCGATCCAAAGTTAGATTTAACATTTAAGAAAATCTTTGGTACTGAAAAAAATAAGAATATTCTTATCCATTTTTTAAATGATATTTTAGGATGTACTGAAGTCAATACTATACAAGAAGTAGAATTCTTAAGCACCATTATGGACCCTGAAATTGCCTCTGATAGACAAAGTATAGTTGATGTTCTTTGCAGGGATTCTAGTGGGTCAAGATATATAATTGAGATGGTGCGACCTGAAAGTCTTCGGTCATATTGTTTAAAAGGAGAGGAATTCCTCCAGAAAGAAACTGAAAGGATTCTAAAACTTATTAAACCAGATGTTTTGCCATCTGAGTCTACGCATCAGTGCGAATCGGGCAACCGGTTGGTGCCAAGCGATGCGGACAATGAACCTCCTCTTGAAAAAGAAGATGCTCAATCGTGAGAGGAGCATAAACTACAAGCATCATGTGGTTGGAGAGCTAGGCTAGTGGTATGGTGAACGTAAGTGAAACTTCAAAGTATCGTAATTATGAAGGAGCTAAAGATGCTGATAAGCTCTAACCAAAAAGGTAATGTGGATAAGTTACATTTCTCATTTCTAGATGTACGCAAATAATAACTCCACCGGTATAGAGAAGTCACCTAACCCACTGTTGTATGACAGAAGGAACAGGGTAAGCCTGTATTTTCGCCTACATGGCAAGCAAACCGCAAGGAATGCTGATGGAAGTGCAGGTAAAGGAGAATGGAGAAAGCGAATGCCATTTTGTAACGAAATGGATAGAATTTGTAACATTAATTCGCGTGAAAACGAGCAGACTTCCGTTTGGTCCCTCGTGACAAGAAACTTTGTTAACCACTTAAGGTAGGAAAGCAGATGATTACAAGTAAACCTGTAAGTGCATCTACCGAAAGCTTTGAAGCATGGAAGCAGTTGCCATGGAAGAAATGCCAGAAAGTTATTGTGAGGCTACAAAGACGTATTGTTAAGGCTGTCCAAAAAGGAAGATGGGGTAAGGTAAAAGCTTTACAACATCTTCTCACACGCTCTTTTAGCGGAAAAGCTTTGGCTGTTAAGAGAGTAACTGAAAACCAAGGAAAAAACACAGCGGGTGTAGATCGTCAATTATGGTCAACTTGCAATGCTAAATTTCAAGGAATAAAGCAGTTAAAGCAAAGAGGATATAAACCTTCTCCGCTAAAACGGATTTATATCAGTAAATCTAATGGCAAAAGAAGACCTCTTGGAATACCATCGATAAAAGATAGAGCCATGCAAGCATTATATCTGTTTGCTCTGGAACCGATAGCTGAAACAATCAGTGATCGTCACTCCTATGGCTTTAGGCCTAAAAGATCCTGTGCAGATGCTACAGTAGCTTGTCATTTGTTACTGGCAAGTCGTAATCAACTACAATGGATACTTGAAGGTGATATCAAAGGATGCTTTGACAACATTAATCATGAATGGCTTATGAAGCATATTCCTATGGAGAAGAAAATTCTGCATAGTTGGTTAAAAGCTGGCTTCCTAGAATCGAAAACTCTGTATCCCACAACTGCAGGTACCCCGCAAGGTGGTATAATTTCTCCAATACTAGCCAATTTAGCCTTAAACGGACTTGAAAAGTTATTGGAAAGTCGATTTGGTAAACTCGGCAGTAGAAGAAGAAACAAAATCAGAAGTGGAGTGAACGTAATCAGATACGCAGACGACTTTATTATTTCAGGTTTCACACATGAAGTACTGGAAAATGAAGTTAAGCCTTTAGTATCATCTTTTCTTCATGAGCGAGGTTTAATTCTTTCAGAAGAGAAGACAAAGATTACATCTATCACAACAGGGTTTGACTTTCTTGGTTGTAATGTACGTAGATATAATAAGAAGTTAATTATTAAACCTTCGAAAGAAAGTATTAAAAGACTTCTTAATAAAGCACGTACATTGATAAAAGCAAATATAGAGAACACTCAGGCTATAGTAATTAAGTCACTCAACTCTCTACTGAGAGGATGGGGAAATTACTATCACCATGTGTGTGCTAAAAAAGCGTTTAGAAAGATCGACAATGAAATTTGGCATAGTTTATGGAAATGGGCAAAGAAAAGACATCCTCGTAAAGGATTACGTTGGATAAAGAATCGTTACTTCAAAGTAATGGGTCAACGCCAATGGGTCTTTGCTGCACCCATATGCAAGAACAAACCAAAAGAGATACGGTATTTAAGACTGCTTAAGCTGATTGATATACCTATCAGACGACATGTTAAAATCAGAGCGGATGCAAATCCCCTTGACTTAAAATGGAAAAAGTATTTTGATGAGAGAGTGAAACGAACAAGAATGTTAGCAAGCTCTTTCTCAAGAGAAGGTTCTCTACTGTTGGTGTCACCATTAAGAATGATGTTTCCTGAGGAATCATGAAGGACAAGCCGGTTCTAGAAAAGAAGAACTTAGATAAGGGGCTCAAGCGTAGTGTGGGGAAACCTGCATGCTGCGTTTCTAAGGGAGGGGGTAGTAGTAATACTGCTTCCTTACCTGACCAGCTCGCTCGCGACAAGGGCTTTGAAAAGCGCGCACAACTCTATGCTGCTAAGGCTTACTCAAGGCAGGCTGATAAAAATTACATTAATTTAAAGAAGGTTTTCTTCATTGCTATTTCCAATGGTATGCTATTCCCTGAAGAGGTTGAGTATATTTCTACTCACAATATACGTGATATAAAAACCAACGGCCATTACTTAAAAGATTTTCAATTTGTCTTTATAGAATTACCTAAATTTTCAAAAAGCAGAGTGGAGGAACTAGAAAGCACAATAGAAAGGTGGTGCTTCTTTTTTAAGCATGCAGAAGAAACGACAGATGAAGATCTAAAGAAAATTGCAGAGGAATCACCAATAATAAAGCTAGCATACGATGAATTAGACAAGTTTCACTGGAGTGAAAAAGATCTCCTAGCTTATGAAGAAAGAGTGATGGATCTACAGAAAGAAGAAGCTATCCTTGAATACAGACTTGATCTTGCTGAAGAGAAAGGTGTACGGAAAGGAAAAATTGAAGTCGTAAAAGCAATGCTAGCTAATAATGTTGATGTCAACACTATTGTTAAGTTTACTGGCCTCTCCATGAGTGAGATCAAAGAATTGCAGAATTAAGTGTGAATGGTTACAAAAATACAATAAGCATTTTTCTTCATGTATTTCGTAAGTACCTTAATTTAAGTTTTCGCACTTTCAAAAAGCAAGTCAAACAAAATTATTAAAAGGTCAATACATAATGACAGTTAATTTAATAATAATTTAAACATTGGGAATGTAAAATTATAATATATTAATTAACTAGGGGGTTAAAATGGTAAAAGGAATTTTGTGCAATTGGTTAGGTGTAACAGAATTGCAAGAAAGTCAAAAAATCGATGCTGAGCAGTTTGAAAAAGTTTTTGGTGCATTAAAAGAATGGCAAGAAGCTCAAAAGATAGATGCTAAACAGTTTGAAGAGGTATTTAGTGCATTAAAAGAATGGCAAGAAGCTCAAAAGATAGATGCTGAGCAGTTTGAAAAAGTTTTTAGTGCATTAGAAGACAAGATTGGTACTGAGCAGTTTCAAGCTATGCAAGAGCACTTAAACGGCCTGCAAGAAAAAGTGGAAACACTTGCAGAGGCAGTAGCAGATCAAGAAAAAACACTACTAATTTGTACCATAGCCACTGCTGTTGCCGTAATAGCGATAACTAGTTTTGTTGCATTCTGTATCTATCAGGGAGTTAAGTGTGAAAGGGAGAAAGAAAAGAACTTGTCTAAAGATACACCAGACGCAAAACTTAATAATGTAGATGCTACCGATGGTACTAAAAAACTACGGAATGACTTAAAAGTTGCAAACATATAGCTGCATAACACTTTTCTTGAAAAGGTGTTACGCAACTTGTAACACCTTCCTCTTCTCTTAGCCTATGTAGATTTTTTGATAGTAAACATATCACTTTTTAGAAAAATATTTGTATTGTAAAGTTAGTAAAGATTCTGGTTTACTTAAAGTTTGTTAATTGCTATCTTTTAAAACACGATATTTACTATAGCACCATATGCTTAGGATTTTTTCTAAAGTTTTGTTTATATTAATGTTTTTGGTTTCTAGCTTTTTTACTGTGCATAGTGCTGAAGCTAAATCTAAGCTCAGTAAGAGATACATACCTCCTGGTAACCCTGGTGGTGCAAGCTTTCATACAGATGAGGATTTTGCTGAGTCATATAAGCTATATGAAAAGCGTAGGGAATTGCTCAAGAAAAAAAAGTCACAAGATCGAGCTATAAATAAAGAAGATCTAATCAAAAAATTAAAAGAGAAAAAAATTGCTAGTCTTGATAATGAGCCAAATGACATGGAAGCGTGCATAGTCGACGATGAAGAGAGCGCTATGATAAATCAGCATGGTATTAATATCACACGTTTAAAGGGTGCTGTATTTATAGATCAAGAGCCAGTTTCCCAGTATGAAAATAAGCAGCATGAAAGTGAACAACAAGAAGGGAAGAAAGTTACTTCAACACGAGAAAAGAAAGTTTCTCCTATAAATATCACTATAAAAGAAACTCCATCAAGAAGAACGTGCTCACATGATTCTATTGCTAATTTGGATAACGTAGATGCTTATAGTTTGAATGGTTCAAGTTCATTTGGCAGTGTAGCTGACACAGTAAAATAGTATCACAATATTGGCCATTAATAATATGCTAGATAAAGACCTGATATTGAATGATAATACATATGAATTATCGCAGATTTCCAGGCACAAAACTCATGTTGTAGAAGTTGGAAAAGTAAAGATAGGCGGAAATAATCCTGTAGTTGTACAATCTATGGCGCTTGGCGTGCATATAGATGCTGATAATATAAAAAGTAGCGCAAAACATTATGCAAAAGAGATAACAGAACTAGCGCGTACAGGTTCAGAATTGGTGCGAATTGCCTTGAACTCAGAGGAGGTAGCAAGAGCAATACCTTATATAGTAGAAGAGATAAATAAAGAAGGTTTTGACGGTAAAATATTGGTAGGCTGCGGTCAATATGAGCTAGATAAATTAGTTCAAGATTATCCAGACAACATCAAAATGCTGGGTAAAATTAGAATCAATCCAGGCAATATAGGCTTTGGCGACAAACGTGATGAGAAGTTTGAAAGGGTGATAGAGTATGCAATAATGCACGATCTTCCGGTTAGAATTGGGGTAAATTGGGGTAGTCTTGATAAATACCTTTTGCAAAAATTGATGGATGAAAACTCTTCGCTTAGTAATTCAAGGCCTTCTGATGTTATACTGCGCAAAGCACTTGTAATGTCTGCTCTTGATAGTGCAAAAAAAGCTGAAGGAATTGGTCTAAATTCAAACAAAATAATCATTTCATGTAAAGTTAGCAAAGTGCAAGATTTAATTTTAGTTTATATGGCACTTGCAAAATCTTCCAATTATGCGCTGCATTTGGGTTTAACTGAGGCTGGTATGGGCAATAAAGGTGTGGTAAATACCGCAGCAGGGCTTACTTATTTATTGCAAAATGGCATTGGAGATACAATACGGGCTTCTTTGACTCAACGTCCTGGTGAATCGCGTACTAATGAAGTGGTGGTGTGTCAGGAAATATTGCAGTCTATAGGCTTGCGATACTTTAACCCTCAGGTTAATTCATGTCCTGGTTGTGGGCGCACGAGTAGCGATCGTTTTCGTATATTAACTGAAGAGGTGAATGGCTATATAAAAACTCATATACCGATATGGAAGAAAAAAAATCCAGGTGTAGAGCATATGAGCATTGCTGTTATGGGATGCATAGTAAACGGTCCTGGAGAAAGCAAACACGCAAATTTGGGAATCAGCTTGCCTGGATATGGAGAAAAACCTGTTTCAGCAGTCTACAAAGACGGCAAATATTTCAAAACTTTACAAGGTGATAATGTCTCTGAAGAATTTAAGGCAATTATTGATAATTATGTGAAGGAGCATTACACGTAACCTTTCACGGTTAATTAATAGATAAATCGCAAATAAAAAAGAAAATTAGACCTTGTTTTTCTTTTTTCGTTGGGAATGTTCAAAAAAGCATACGCGTCAAGTTAAGGAAATAAAGGTATGAAAGAGATAGAATAATAAGGTATAAGTTCTCCCAGATATACTTTTAGTGAGAGAACCAATGAATAAAATAACTTGCTTATCAAAAAAGCTCAAAGAATTTTTTAATGAAAAAGCAGAGAAAATCTCAATTACAACAAGGTTTATAAAAAGAAAGAGAAAGCTAAAAGGTTCATCATTCGTAAAAGCCATGGTCTTGGGTAATATAGGAGTTGATAATTGTAGCGTAGAAACAATGTGTCAATTACTAAACGAGGACTCGATAGATATAACAAAACAAGGTTTGGATTTTAGATTTACTGAAGAAGCAGTGGAATTTATGAAAAGGATGTATAATGAATCTGTGATTCTCTTTAAAAATATCTTGCAAGTTGATTGCAAAATCTTACAGCAATTTAATAGTGTTAAATTATTGGACAGTAGCTATATTACTCTACCTAACAGTAT
The DNA here is from genome assembly GCF_008033215.1 of Wolbachia endosymbiont of Drosophila ananassae. NCBI lineage: Bacteria > Pseudomonadati > Pseudomonadota > Alphaproteobacteria > Rickettsiales > Anaplasmataceae > Wolbachia > Wolbachia endosymbiont of Drosophila ananassae. Next base: position 134,575 of record NZ_CP042904.1, read on the forward strand.
GGAAGAGATGTATAAAGGTTATGGTACTAGCTACAGTGGCTATGAAAGCAATACTAAGTCTGGAATAAAGTTACAATTAGTTTTCGACTACATGAATCAGATAATAGACCAACTTAATTTAACGGAGGGGGTAAGATCAGACCAGGGATATAGGAAACATTTAAGTAATATATTAAGCAATGATTTGCTAATATCTGATCTCGGTTATTTTGTGCCAAGTTCTTTTAAACAAATCAATGAAATAGGAGCTTATTTCATAAGTCGTCGATACCAACGTATATGATGTAGAAACAAATCAAAAAATGGAGTTATTAGAATGTTTAGAGATTTTTAGAAAACGAGGTATTGTTAGGAAAAGAAGCAAAAATTAGAGTAAGAATTATATGTCAGAAACTAACTGAAGAACAGTCTATGGCCAGAAGAAGGAAAGCTAATAGATTAGCAAGATCGCAGGATCCTCTAAAAGAAATCAAAAATTATTGAACTGGTATAACTAATGTTCCAGAAAATAAAATTAGTGCTGAGCAAGTATTAACGATTTACAGAGTAAGGTGGCAAATTGAGTTATTATTTAAATTGTATAAAAGCCATATCAGGCTTGATAAGCTAAAAGGAAAGCCATGCAGAGTATTATGTGAACTATATGCTAAATTGTGCGCAATTCTTATATTTCACGGCATAGTTGGTTGCACAGAAGTGAAAAAGAATACAGAACTTAGCTTAACAAAGGCATTTATTGAGCTAAAAAGGCGGGTTAGAGAGTTATTTTTAGTATTAACCAAAATTAATAGTTTAAAAGCATTTCTTAAAAAACTCACTATAACTTGGTCGCGATTTTCATTAAAAGACAAACGTAGAAGGGCTAGAGTATCCACTTTAACCTCTCTAAATTTGCTCACAATCTCTTAACTTGACGCGTATGGTTCAAAAAAGTGTGTCAAACCGAAAAAAAAGTAATAAATTGATATAAAAAAATGGAGGTTTCACATATGAATCAAAGAATAGCAAATAAAACTACCGGATTGGTAGACTATAAAGAACTGGAAGCAAATATTCTATCATCGATAAGAGAAGGAAGGCCGCTGACAGGAAGAGATGGAGCATTTGACCTTACCCAGAAAAAGTGGAGAGAAAGAAAGGAGTTTTTTCGGGTAAAATAAAATTTTGGAGGATTAGAAATGGCAAGAGAATATACGGCAGAATTCAAATTGGAAGCTGTTAAGCTGGCAAATGAACAAAGAAAGGTAGGTCAACCAGTTGCAAAAGTAGCAAGAGATCTAGGAATAAGGGATAGTGTATTAGGAAAATGGATGAAGAAATATAACGAAAAAAAGTCAGCGGCAAATGCATTTCCAGATGTAGCACCTTATGACAAAGAGAGGTTTGATTTACAAAGCAAGAGTAACAAGGGAAAGAGACATTTAAAAAAAAGCCCTGGCCAGTCAAAAAGAGTAAAATATTTTTTTATATAGTAACTGCTATAAAGTACAGGAATTATGTAGGATTTTCTGCTAGTGGCTACTATAAGTGGACTACAAGGAAAATAAGCAGTAGAGAATCAGCAAATAAAGAGTTATTAGCAGATATTCAAAAAATATATCAAGCTTCTAAATGTAGATATGGAGCTCCTAAAATTCATGCTGAATTAAAGGCTTTGGGTAAAAGTTGCAACTTAAAAACAGTGCAAAGTATTATGCAGAAAAATGGTATTCAGGCTATATTGAGAAGAAAATTTAAAATTAAGAAACAACAAACGGACAGTAGAGTCGTAGCTCCCAATATATTAGACCAAAACTTTATTGTCGATCAACCAAATAAAGTATGGGATTACTTATATAAAAACCAAAGAAGGATGGCTATATTTGGCAACAATAATCGATCTATATTCACGCATGGTAGTTAATGAGCAGTTCAATAAATAAACAATTGGTTATGGACTCTTTATTAATGGACGTTAACAAGCGTAAACCTGCCAAAAATCTACTATTACATAGTGATCAAGGTTCACAATATACTTCGCAAGGTTATCAATATCTCTTATCCATAAAAAACATAGATGAGTCATAAAGGTTGTTGTTACGACAATTCTGTTGCAGAAAGCTTCTTTAGCTCATTGAAAAGAGAAATACTTATTGATACTTCACAACACTCTGCTCAACAAACTAGAACTGCAATATTTGAATACATAGAAATTTTTTATAACAAACAACGTCACTATTAACTATTGCATTCTTGAGCATTTTGATTCATCATTCTCTTTGTGAAAAACATTCCAAACTTTCTCTCCACTTTTTCTGGGTAAGGTCAATATATACAAGATTATCACGATGTTTTGTCGCTATAACCCTTGCAAATTGAGCTCGCTTTTCTTCATTTCTTTCTTTATATCCGTAGGTCTTTTTTTCTTGTAAATCCAATATTTTTAAGTGCGCGGTGAATCATTTGTCGACTCCAGAGTTTGGCCATCTCTGACTGAGTCTTGCCACCATGGTTTTTTGCAAATTCGGTGAAGACATTCCAGTCGGTAATTTTATGCTACGCTTCCAGGCTTTTTTGACTGAAAATCTCCCGTTTCCTCACGCCTTTTCTGCCACTCATATAAAGTCGTTTTTCCAATTTTAAATCTCTTGGCAACAGTTGCTCTACTTTCTCCTTCATCCAATGCTTCCATTGCTTTTTTCCTTAAGTCGTAACTATACGCTGCTGGCATACAAACCCCTCTACCATAAATCCATTCTTACCTTATTTGGATTATTATGAGAAGAGCTATAACTCTATGGGAGGGAAGCAAAATCTGGGATTCGGCCTTAATGGCATTAGCGTCGCATCAGCTTCACCCTCCCTGTGAGGTATTTTAGCTCTAATGCCTCACATCATAAAGATACAAGTGTCAAGCTACTTGGATGACAGGGGAGGGAGGCACTGGGATGACAGGAGAAGGTAGTGGGAGACACCCTGACAACCGTCATCCCGCTGCTTGTTAGCGGGATCTAGAGATACCGCGAATGAATCGCGGCATGACGTAGGACTGCTTTCATTCCAGTGCTTGACACTGGAATCCAGCCTTTCTGCAATCTCATCGAAAACGTTGTAACCACTTTCTATGCTAGTTTGCTTGTGAGCAACCTGGATTCCAGTGTCAAGCACTGGAATGACACCGTTATAAAGGAACCAGTGTCAGCTACTTGAATGACACAGTCTTTGCTTAAACCCGTAACGTTCGTACATTTTGCTAAAAGTTCAAATATCAACATCATGCACGTTGAGTGCATTGCTATTAATAAAATCACGGCGTGGTTCAACTATATCACCCATTAGTATTGAAAATATGGAATCAGCTTCTTCACAATCTTTTATTTCAACCTTTAGTAAAGTTCTAGCCTCAGGATTTAACGTAGTATCCCATAGCTGATCAGCATTCATTTCACCAAGACCTTTAAATCTCTGCAGAGTTAAACCCTTTTTACCATAGTCCATTATTATTTTTGCAAGCGTACTTGGAGAAGTGATTCTTATTTCAGTTTCTTGTGATTTTAAAAATGAATCACCATTAAATAAATTACTTATACCATCAAGCAAACTTAATATGTTTTGCATATCTTTGCCTTCAAGCATACTAAGTGCAAATATATATTTGTCTGCCAATCCTTGAAACAATTTAGAGATGTGAATTTCTTTTTCTTCATCTTTTATTTCCACTTCCCAAGTATATTCGCTGTACATTAACTTCAAATACTTTAATATATCATCAGCCGATGATAGAGCATTCTTTTTGCTTAAAATTAGCAATGACTCTAAGAGATTTTGTGGTATCTCTCTATCATAATTTTTGCTAATATTAGAAATGCTAACGCATTTATTCAAAATAAGGCGCAAATCGTTAAATTCTGTAGCTGTACTACTTAGTGTTAATCTTTTAACTGCTGAGTTTATTATATACTCTTCAAAAGTTTCGTCATCTTTAATATAAGTGTCTTTAGCATTCTTTGTAACTTTATAGAGGGGTGGCTGTGCTATGTATAAGTAGCCCTTTTCAATAACTTCACGCATGTGTCTAAAAAAGAAAGTCAGAATCAAAGTTCTTATATGTGAACCATCAACATCTGCATCTGTCATGATGATAATTTTATGATATCTAGCTTTTTCAATATCGAAGTGTTCACTCCCTATTCCAGCACCAATTGCAGTAATTAAAGAGCCTATTTCTGCAGATGAAAAAATACGATCTAAACTTACACGTTCTACGTTTAGAATTTTTCCTCTTAAGGCAAGCACTGCTTGTGTTTTACGATTACGCCCCTGCTTTGCAGTACCACCTGCTGAATTACCCTCTACTATAAATAATTCCGATAACTCAGGAGCTTTTTCCTGACAATCAGCAAGCTTTCCTGGCAGAGTTGCAATATCAATATTGTTTTTGCTTTTAACTAGCTCGCGCGCTTTTCTTGCAGCTTCTCTTCCTTTTGCTGACCTGATTGCTCTTTCTACTATGCTTGCTGCCAATTTGGGATCAGTTTCAAGGATTGTGCTCAATTTATCAGAAACTATACTTTCTACAACTGCACGTGCTTCAGAACTAACTAGTTTATCTTTTGTTTGTGAAGAAAACTTAGGATCAGGCATCTTAAGAGATAAAACACAAGTTAAACCTTCTCTAACGTCCTCTCCAGTTAAATTTACTTTTGCTTTCTTTAAAAACCCTTCATTAGTTGCATAGGTATTGATACATCTAGTTAGTGCAGATCTAAATCCTGCCAAATGCGTACCACCATCTCGTTGCCGTATATTATTAGTGAAACACAACATATTCTCATAGTAGGAATCATTCCATTCCATCGATATTTCCAAGCTGATGCCAAGATCTTCTGCATCTCCTTTCATACTGGCAATTTTAGTTACATGTGTCTTATTCTTATCTAAATACTGCACAAAATTTGCTGTACCAAAATTGTCTTTAGATTGATTGCTCTGATTGAAATGAGATTCTGTATATGGTTCATTGCGCAGATCACGTAAAGTAATGTCGATATTTGAATTTAAAAATGCTAATTCTCTTATACGACTTTCAAGCGTTGAGTAACTGAAATTAATGCCATTAAAAGTCTCTGTTGATGGCATGAACGTGACTTTAGTTCCTCTTTTGTTTGTATTTTCGTTGACTACCTTTAAAGGTTCAATAGACTCACCATCTTCAAAACGCATAAAGTGTTCTTTCTTATTGCGCCAAATAGTTAATTCCAACCAGCTTGATAATGCATTCACAACTGAGATTCCAACACCATGTAATCCCCCAGAAACTTTATAGGTATTACTGTCAAATTTACCACCAGCATGGAGTTGAGTCATTATTACCTCTGCTGCTGATATTCCTTCTTCTTCATGAATGTCAGTTGGAATGCCACGACCATTATCAGTTACAGATACTGAACCATCTTTATTTATGCTAACTTCAATTTTATCACAATATCCAGCTAAAGACTCATCTATTGCGTTGTCAATAACCTCATATACCATGTGGTGCAAGCCAGATCCATCGTCAGTGTCACCAATGTACATACCTGGACGTTTCCTTACAGCATCAAGACCCCTTAAGATTTTTATTGCATCGGCATTATAACTATTTTCCATGGTATTGCTTCGTTTATGAATGTTAATTAATATTACATTCATATATGCTGATTAGCAACATTTTTAAACTGATAACCCATATTAAAAGCACAACTTTACGAATGTTTATTTTTGAAGACAGCAAATAGTGTCATTCCAATGTGTCTTCCAGGTGGAGATTAAATTATAATGCTCATGCAGTTGCGTGCTCGGCTAATTAACAGAAAAATCTATAATTCAGTTTACGTATTTTCTGATCTCAGCCAAAATCTTATCAGATTGACTTTCGTCTGAATTTAAATCAGCTGCAAAGTGTGTAACATATCTTCCTCCAGGGCCAATAAGATATATTATCGAAGAATGGTTGATTTCTTCTTCTCCGTCTACTTTGCTTGCATATACTTTATATTTTGCAACTACTTCGTCTATTTTTTCTCTTTCACCAGTTAACATTTGTATTCTGTGGTCAAATTGCTGCTGAAATTCTTTAAGTCTTTCCGTGCTATCGCGCTCAGGATCAACTGTGATAAAAAATGTTTGTAGCTTGTTGTTAGTTTTCTCATCTAACCTTGCAAGTGTTTCTGAAATTATCCCAAGGTTCATAGGGCAAATTCTTTTGCATGAGGAAAACCCAAAGAAAATCATCATGTATTTATCTTTAAAATCACTACTGCGCAGGATCTGTCCGTCCTGATTAATTAAAGAAAAATCTCCGCCTATCTTAACTTCTGCGTTGTGAATCGCTGCTGGGGCAAATATGCCTTTTTTAGTGAAATAACAATAACCTAAAAAAACAACTGCTAATGCTGCTAGCACATTAGATAACAATCTTATAAACCTTACCATTAGGGTGCTCTCAGTAAAATTAAATTGTATCTTTATTAGTTGACCTATTCAATATATTTATTCCAAAGTGTATTGTTAATTTTGTCTAACAGTTTCTTATGTTCATCAATTTCTTCACTATTTGGTGAATGTTCTCTGGGAGTTAGATTACGCACTTTATGCTGAACGAATGTAGAGTTACTGTCCTGATTGCATTCATTATCAAACAGAAAGGTTTGTAACCCTCCTGTAAGTTCAACATATACCTTTGCAAGCAATTGAGCATCAACTAGTGCTCCGTGCAATTCTCTATTCTCTAGCGATATATCAAAACGCTTACATAATGCATTCAAAGAAGCAGGTGATCCTGCGAATTTTTTCCTCGCAAGAGGTAATGTATCTAGCACTCTATCTGAGGAAATTAACCCAGCATTCAGCTTGCTTAGCTCCATGTTAAGGAACTTAACATCGAATTCAGCGTTGTGAATTACCAAAATATCATTAGATATAAAGTCAAGAAATTCAAGTGCAACATCTGAAAATAATGGTTTATCTTCTAAAAATTCTTCACTAATACCGTGAATCTTAAACGAGTGATAAGGTATATCTCTTTCTGGGTTAAGGTACCGATGGAATACTTTACCTGTTGGAATACGATTAATTAATTCCACACACCCTATTTCAATAATTCGATGACCAGATTCAGTGTCAAGACCTGTCGTTTCAGTGTCAAGTACTAGTTCGCGTAGCTTGCTTTCCATGGTTAACTCTAAATAAAACTAATCTTACTTGTCATTTGTCTTATCGTTACTTGTCTTTTTATAGTGAATAGAAACAAGCAACCAGCTTGGGTCTGATGAATTAACATTTTTTTTGAATTGCCATACATCCTCAACTTTATTAATAGTGGATGTACTACCTGATATGATATCTCCTTCATTGTTCTTAACGAAGTTAATTTGCTCTGAAAGGAAATATACTGCAATAAACACTACATTTTTTACTAGCTTTATTTCTAAAATCTTTTGTGAAACGATAGAAACAATGATAGACTCGTGCACCTCTTTACGATGTTTAATCTTCTCTGCAAAATTATCATATAAGTCTTTATCGAGAAGTGGTTTTAACTGAGACAAATTTCCTTGATTGAAATACTTTATTATTAATTCAAAAGCTATGCTTGAACCTTCTATAAAGTGGGAAATAGAAAAATCTTTATTTTTTTTTAATATTTGTTCATAAGTAACTTTTATTGAATTTTCATCATTGCTATCAATGTAACCCTCAATGTTTTCTACTACGTCTTCTCTACTTCGGCTTACATCCAATACACTAGTTAGCTTTTTTAGGTTGAGGTTGGCTGATCTTCCTAAAGAATTATACAAACGTGAAAAAATGAACGCCGCTAATAAAGCATATATTACAAGCTCTATCATAGTAACTCAACTCCTTGGCATATAAAGTATCCGAACATTATTAATTATTAATGAAAATATGTTTTTCATATCAACTTATAATCAGGTTTGCTATTCGTTTGTAAATGAATATATTATATAAGAAAGTATTAAATATCTCAACTTAATTAAAGGAGACGTAAGAAATGCCACAACAAAAAATGAGAATTCACGGTCAATATGTTAAAGATCTATCATTTGAGAATCCGAATTCGCCATTCCTTTCCTCTAGTAAAGCTCCAGATATTAATGTAATGGTTAATATCAATTCAGCAAAATTAGAAGGGACGAAAAACAAAGAAGAAGTGAATGAAGAAAAATCTTTTCATGAAATTACTTTGCATATAGAAGTCAAAGCAACGGTAAAAGATGAAGGCATAAAAGATGGTGTAGCTTTCATTTGTGAGACGAAATATTGTGGCATTTTTTCAATAGAAAATTTAAAAGAGTTGAGAGAGGAAGAGGTAAGACAAGCTTTGTTTATTGGCGGACCTACTTTTCTTTTCCCTTTTGCAAGAGAAATAATTGCAAGAGTTACAAGTAGTGGTGGATTTCCCCCACTGATGCTAGATCCTATAGATTTTGAAACTATGTATGAGCAGCAAGGTCAACAACAAAAAAGTAACGGTAGTAATTCCAATTTTAACTAATATAGTGTGATAGGATGAACAATTCTTTAAATGCAAAAACGACTTTAAACATTGACGGGAAGTCATACAACTATTTTAGCCTAAGTAGTGCTAGTGAATTTTTAGGAATAGATGTGACTAAATTGCCTTACTCACTTAAGGTTCTGCTTGAAAGTTTATTGCGCAATGAAGATGGAGTAAACGTAAAGCTAGATGACATAAGAGTACTAGCAGACTGCGTTAATAAACACACTAATCACGAAATTAGCTATAAACCAGCAAGGGTGTTGATGCAAGATTTTACAGGGGTTCCTGCTGTTGTTGATCTAGCTTCAATGCGGGACTATGTTAAGAAAAATGGAGGAAACCCAAGCAATATAAATCCGTCTGTACCGGTTGATCTTGTGATTGACCATTCTGTTCAAGTAGATAGTTATGGAAGTGTTTCCGCATTCAGTAAGAATGTTGAGTTAGAAGTAAAAAGAAATTTGGAGAGATATCAATTTTTAAAGTGGGGAGAATCGTCCTTCACAAATTTTAGAGTAGTGCCGCCTGGCACAGGGATTTGCCACCAAGTGAATCTTGAATATTTAGCGCAAGTTGTGTGTAATAATGATGGAGTCATATATCCTGATACTTTAGTTGGTACTGACAGCCATACTACAATGGTTAACGGATTATCAGTTCTTGGTTGGGGTGTTGGAGGCATAGAAGCTGAGTCTGTGATGCTTGGTCAACCAATTAGTATGGTGATTCCAGAAGTAGTTGGATTTAAATTAATTGGCAGATTGTCGGAAGGAGTAACTGCGACCGATTTAGTGCTGACGGTTACCAATATCCTAAGAACAAAAGGCGTTGTTGGTAAGTTTGTAGAATTTTATGGTGATGGTTTAGATTATTTATCTTTGGCAGATAGAGCCACTATAGCAAACATGGCCCCGGAGTATGGCGCAACTTGTGGATTTTTTCCAATTGATCAAAAAACGCTAGATTATTTAAGCTTAACCGGAAGGCCAGAAAAGCTGATTAAGCTAGTTGAGGCTTATGCGAAAGAGCAAGGACTGTGGCGTAGTAGTGACGAGTTAGCATTTTTTGACGCACTAGAACTTGATTTATCGAGCGTGAAGCCAGTAATGGCTGGTCCTAAAAGACCACAAGATAAGGTTTTTCTTTCACAAGTGGCAGAGTCTTTTTCTAAATCATTTTCAGTTAATGAGTCAAAGGAAAGCGATAAACTCCAAGATGGAAGTGTAGTTATTGCAGCAATAACAAGCTGCACTAATACTTCAAATCCAAGTGTGATGATTGCTGCAGGTCTTGTAGCTCGTAATGCAATTAAACTTGGATTAAAATCAAAGCCTTGGGTTAAAACTTCTCTTGCTCCAGGGTCACAAGTTGTAACAGAATATTTAGAAAAGTCTGGATTGCAGGTAGATCTAAATGCTTTGGGTTTTAATCTAGTTGGATATGGTTGCACAACTTGCATTGGGAATTCTGGTCCACTCAATAAAGATATAGAAGATGGCATTAAAAACAAAAACTTAACCGTTGCTGCAGTTTTATCTGGCAATCGTAACTTTGAAGGAAGAATTCATCCGTTAGTCAAAGCTAATTACTTGGCATCTCCGCCACTTATTGTTGCATATGCACTTGCAGGCACTGTGCAAATTGATTTGACAAAAGATCCTATATGCAAAGATAAGAATGGAAGTGACGTATACCTCAAGGATATATGGCCAACAAATAATGAAATCGAAGATTGTGTTAAAAATGTGGTAACACGTGAGATGTTCATACAAAAGTATAAGGATGTTTTTTCTGGTGATAAACATTGGCGAAAGATAAAGTGTGAAAAAAGTGAAATCTATAATTGGGATGCAAACAGCACTTACATACAAAATCCGCCTTATTTTGATAATTTATCACCTAAAAATAATAAAATCGATATAAAAGGTGCACAAATATTGGCAATGTTTGGCGATAGCATAACCACTGATCACATTTCCCCTGCTGGAAATATTGCCTCAAGTAGTCCTGCAGGTATATATTTAAAAAATCTTGGAATTGAGCCACAGGACTTTAATTCGTATGGATCTCGTCGTGGTAACCACAATGTAATGATGCGTGGCACTTTTACTAACATTAGAATAAAAAATGAAATGGTTAGCACCGAAGGTGGATATACAAAATATATTCCTTCTCAAGAAATTATGTCAATTTTTGATGCAGCAATGCGTTACAAGGAAAATAATGTACCTCTAATCATTGTTGCAGGAAAAGAATATGGCACAGGTTCAAGTAGGGATTGGGCAGCAAAGGGTACTTTATTGTTGGGGGTTAAAGTTGTCATTGCAGAAAGCTTTGAGCGTATACATAGGTCCAACTTAGTTGGTATGGGTGTTCTTCCACTTGTATTTCAAAATGGAATAACCAGAAAGATATTTGATGGTAGTAAGGTAATAAGCATAAAAGGTGAAATAGTGCCAGGTGGAAATCTAGAATGTATCATCAAAAGAAAGGATAATTCAAGGCAATCAATTCAACTCAAATGCTGTGTACAAACCGCAACTGAGACTAAATACTTGATGTGTGGTGGAGTGTTGAGCTACATACTTGCACAATCTTTTTGATTTAGTGAAGTTATTGCATGGACTTCTTTTAGCCAGCCCTGATCCCTTTGTAAATAGCAATTTGCTCTGCGCAAAGTTATGATATAATTTCACCATACATATGGTGTCGGAGTATTTTTTGGAGATAATTATATATGATAAGCTCTATACAAGAACCTAATGAACTCAGAAAACGTTTACAAGGATTTTATCGTACTGATGAAAAGAGTTATATACGTTATCTTGTAGAAAAAGCAGAGCTTTCGGCTGATTCAAAAAATAGAATTTATAATATTGCAAAACAAGTTATTGAAAAAATCAAACACAATAAATTAAGTATTGTAGATTCCTTTATGCAGCAATACTCGCTTTCCAATGATGAAGGAATAGCGCTTATGTGTCTTGCTGAGTCACTACTTAGAATACCAGATGATTATACAATAGACGAGCTAATCAAAGATAAAATTGCCAATCAAGAATGGAGTAAATATTTAGGATATTCTTCTTCATTGTTCGTCAATGCTTCCATGTGGAGTTTAATGATAGGTAGCAGTATATTGAGAGATAATGAAGGCGATTCGAAGTTCTATTACGCAATTTCTAAGTTACTTAAGAATTTAGGAGAACCGATCATTCGCAAAGCAGTAAAACAAGCAATGTCTATGCTTGGTAATCATTTTGTTGTTGGAGAAACCATAGAAGAAGCTTTAAGGTACGCAAAACTAGATGACAATAGTAAGTTTTTATACTCTTTTGATATGCTTGGCGAAGCTGCTCACACAACTGAGGATGCAGAAGAGTATTTTAATTCGTACATGCACTCAATAAAAGCTATAGGTGAATCCACTGAAATAAATGATTGTTTTAAATCCCATGGAATTTCAATCAAACTTTCTGCTTTACACCCACGTTATGAATTTAGTCAATTTGGCCGAATTGCTGGTGAGATATTCACTAAGGTTTTAGAGCTCTGCCGCGAGGCAAAAAAATACAACATTTCACTATGCATAGACGCAGAAGAAACAGAAAGGCTTGAAATTTCCTTAATCTTGTTTGAACAATTACGGCTTGATGAATCACTTTCTGAGTGGGAAGGGCTCGGCTTGGCTGTACAAGCATATCAAAAACGTGCTTTATCTGTTCTTGACTTTGTAGAGGATGTTGCTATTCGATCAAAGCACAAAATTATGGTGAGGCTTGTAAAAGGTGCATATTGGGATTCAGAAATCAAGTGTACGCAAGAATTGGGATTAAATGATTACTCAGTATTTACAAGAAAAAGCTATACTGACGTATCTTACCTCGTGTGCGCACAGAAACTTTTGAGTAAACCAAACAGCTTTTACCCATGCTTTGGAACTCATAACGTCTATACTTTTGCTTCTATCATGGAACTTGCTGATAAAAACCACCCTGGATTTGAATTTCAACGCTTACATGGAATGGCAAAAGACTTATATGATTATGCAATGTCAGAGCTTGCAACAAATGTTAGCTGTCGTGTCTACGCACCCGTTGGGGAACATAGTGACTTGTTGCCTTATCTTATAAGACGCCTTCTTGAAAATGGAGCTAATAGTTCGTTTGTTAATCAAATAAGTAATCCTAACGTTAAAATCGATGAGTTAATTTCAGATCCACTGGAAAAAGCTATAAATTTTAATTATGAACCTCATCCAGGCATTCCATTACCACAAGATATTTTGGGACCAGAAAGAAAAAATTCCTTGGGGATGGATATTAGTGATTCTGTGATAGTCTCACAATTTGCAGATGATATAAAGGGTTTTAGTGAAAAAAAGTGGCAAGTTGGACCAATAATTGATGGAAAAGCACTATTTGATAATGCTGAATTTATCGAAGTAGTGAATCCTGCACATTTGGAAAATGTAATTGGAGAAGTGTCAAGTGCAACAAGCGATCAAGCTTTAAACGCTCTTGAAATAGCACATAGTGCTTTTGCTAAGTGGCAGAATGTTTCAGCAGAAGAGCGCGCTAAATGCCTTGAAAAAGCTGCAGATTTGCTTGAGGAAAGGATGAAAGAGTTAATTTACATTCTGATTGTGGAAGCAGGAAAAATTTTATCCGATGCAATAGCAGAAGTAAGAGAGGCAATCGACTTTCTGCGTTATTATGCAATGATAGCAAAAAATGAACTGAGCGACTGGAAAAAATTGCCGGGCCCAACAGGTGAAGATAACTTCATCTTTTTTGAAGGCAGAGGAGTTTTCTTATGCATATCACCGTGGAATTTTCCGCTCGCTATCTTCATTGGGCAGGTCTCAGCTGCACTTGCAGCAGGTAATGCAGTGCTGGCAAAACCGGCAGAGCAAACGCCGATTATTGCCTACGAAGCTGTTAAGATACTACATGAAGCTGGGATACCAAAGAATGTGTTACACCTCATTCCTGGGGATGGTGGATATTTAGGCAAAATATTAGTTCCAGACAATAGAATTGCCGGAGTAGCTTTTACTGGCTCAACACAAACTGCTCAAATAATCAATAAAATGCTTGCAAATAGGGATGGTCCTATCGTACCACTTATTGCTGAAACAGGAGGGCTCAATGCTATGATAGTTGATAGCTCTGCTCTCTTAGAGCAAGTGACTACGGATGTTTTGCTTTCTGCGTTTCGCAGCGCTGGCCAACGCTGTTCTGCGCTTAGAGTGCTGTTTATTCAAGAGGACATAGCAGAGAAGCAGATAAAAATGATATGCGGTGCAGCGCAAGAACTCAAGATTGGTGACCCAATACAACTTAGTACTGATATTGGTCCAATAATTGATAAAGCATCTATCGATATGCTCACTCAACATACGCAAAAAATGTCAGAGGATAAAGATTCAAATCTGTTATTTAAAGTACCCATGGATACAAATTCTCATAATGGTTATTTCTTTCCTCCATATATTTATGAGATACAAAAAATTTCGCAATTAAAGCAAGAAGTATTTGGTCCTATTTTACATATCATACGTTTTAACAAGTCACAATTAAATGAAGTTATAAGTGATATAAATAGTACTGGATATGGGCTTACGTTTTCTTTGCAGAGTCGTATACAAAGTCAAATTGACACTATAAGTAAAAAAATATCAGTTGGAAATGTCTACATCAACCGTAACCAGATAGGTGCAGCAGTTGGGATACAACCATTTGGTGGTAGAGGACTATCTGGCACTGGGCCAAAAGCTGGTGGTCCTCATTATTTACAGCGTTTTTCTACAGAAAAAGTTGTAAGTGTTAACACTACAGCATTTGGTGGTAACACTACACTTATGTGTTTGGATTAATTTGCGGGCCCTAATTTTTCTTACCCCTAAACTAGACGTTCGTGCAGTTATGTACACAGCGCTAAAATCCGAAAAGGACCAGCTCATGCACTGAAATAAATCGTATCCGTTCAGCCAATGGCGTCAACTTAAGAACTTTCATTAGCAAACTCTCCTAAAGACATGATGGCGTTTAGGCTTATCTACTTTATTGCGGCTGTCCCGGTCGGATTTTAACTTTAGCGCGTATACTTAAAAAGGGCTTGAAAGTTTTTTGGCGCAATAAGTACCTGATAGAGTTTCTGCCTCATTACACCAAATAAAACTGAAAAATTTAAACGATACTCAGTAATTTGATCTGGGTTCCAAGGCCCTTGTGCATCACATATATGAAGCGATAATATATTGCACATGACCAAGTTTGCCCAAAATTCTTGTAATACAGCCTCTCCAGAAAAATTCTCTAACTCTGCTCCTACTTTGAGTCGTTTCCTCTATGTGCCACCTTAACACATAAGCTTTGCTCCAAAGTCTCGGTCAAAAACTCTGTTTCTCAGTTGGCTAATGTCAGCACTATAACTCTTACTTTCTGTCCTTTCATTTTATTTTTTAGCTTTTCATTTTCTAATATAAAATCAAAATCTAATTCGCCAGCGTTCCCATAGCTTACTATAATTTCTTTTTTGCAAGCGAAAAATAAAATCTACTTCCAAATCATAATGCTGCTGAATGAATTTTACTGAAGACGATCATAGATAAATAATAATTTCTCTTGATTTAATAAACGCATTTGAGTGATAACTTCGGGTAATTGCTCTGCCGCCAACGTTTGTTCACCTATATTCCAAGCTGCAAGACGAGCACTACAAATCAGCGAAGTACACAAATCAACAAACAAATTGCCAATGGTGCCTGTTGTTCCATTTGGTTCAAACTCGGATACAATTTCCCCAGAGCTGGGTAATCTCATACCAGAACCATCTGCTGCAATAAGTCTATAGCCTCTCCAACTCAGGTTCATCCTGATAGGCTGTTTGGATGCTTAAATTCTTGAAAGCCTGTATGGCAAATCTTATACCTTGCTTTAGAAAAAGCTTGCTTTGAGGGTACATGTCAATGGCTCCATAAGTTCACATTCTATTCCCAAACTTTTTTTAACTAACTTTAAAATCATAGAAAATACTGTCGAAAAAGGAAGTTTTCTTGTTCGTGTAAAACTCAACACAATGGATTTTCTGAAAAGTTTTCGAGTATATTATATTTTTAATTTGTAGAATAAGGTTTTTTCCTTTTTGCATATTTCACCTAAAAAGGACATATTTTAGACTTCTTTGTTGAAATAAAACAGAAACAAAAGTGCTGTCCCTTGCACTCTTTGGATAATTTAATGATAAAAAATTTGGAGAGAAATTTTATACACAATCTCTGACATTTTTCCTTAAGTTGACGCCATTGTGTGAACGGTTACGGTTTCCCGTCTTCACCATGCTATATAGAAAAAAGTCTGGATTCCAATTTGCATGACAATATGGAGTATCTGCTTCTTTCATCCCAGTGGGATCTTTTATTCCATTTTATCAACAGTTTGTTTTGCAGTATCAAACAATTTTAATCCTATAATCCCGAATGTAACTAAAATAAAGCATATTACTTCGAATAAATTAACTGGTTCATCAAATAGGTAAACTCCAAGTATCGAAGCTCCTATAGCGCCCACTCCAGTCCAAATTGCATAGCATACTCCGATAGGTATAGAACGTGTAGCGAGCGAAAGTAAATACGTACTAAGAGCCATGGAGAATATGCTAATTATTGATGGTACGAGATGAGTAAATCCACAACTATGCTTAAGTGTTATGACCCAGAACACTTCAATTAGTGACGATAAGAGTAAATATATCCAATTCATGCATAAACTTTAGGTTTAAATAGAGAGCTTTAGCCCTATGGTTCCTATTACAATTAAAACGATACATAAAACTTGAGATAAATTAATATTCTCTGTGAAAGTGGTTGCACCAATTATA
Organism: Wolbachia endosymbiont of Drosophila ananassae; assembly: GCF_008033215.1. Taxonomy (NCBI): domain Bacteria; kingdom Pseudomonadati; phylum Pseudomonadota; class Alphaproteobacteria; order Rickettsiales; family Anaplasmataceae; genus Wolbachia; species Wolbachia endosymbiont of Drosophila ananassae. The sequence goes on from NZ_CP042904.1 coordinate 151,001, forward strand.
GTTATTCCAATTGTGCATATTCCAGAGGAAACTGCATAGCATACTCTAATAGGTAGAAAGCATGCTGCAAGAGATAAAAAATAAATGCTAATGATCATAATTACCAATGTTGCAATCGAAGGCACAACTTTAGTAAAACTGTTACTAAACTTTAGTGTTACAGCCCACAGTATCTCTAGGATACTAGACAGCAACAAATATAACCAGCACATTTTCGTAACACTTCAATCTTGTATTGTAACAGAAATTGTTAGTTAAAACTACACTAAAGTGCAATAAATCTCTCTTTCGAAATTGCTTTAATATCAAACTTAAAACAACATCCTAAAAAACTTTTCTACGAAATTCAATTCCTGCACGTCATTTGCTGCATAAAGTGGTGTAGTTTGTTGCTCAATACCTGGTATTTCTACAAAAACTTTGCCCACTTCTTGACCTTTTTTAATTGGTGCAGGTATCATATCTTTATATTCAATACGCACCTTAATTTGGTCATGTAATTTGCGGTTGTAAGTTATGGTAACATCGTTTGCAACTGTAATAGGCACTTTTTTATCTTTTCCATAGAGAACATTTACTTCCTCAACTACGCTATCCTGAGCGAATATTTTCTTGGTGTTAAAATGATTTAAGGAATATTGTATCAGTCTTTTTGCTTCTTCTATTCGCTCTTTCTCAGTGTTTAAACCATTTACAACAGCAAAAATTCTCCTATCATTTCGTTTTGCAGATGCTACAATGCCGTAACCACCAGCATTTGTATAACCGGTTTTTAAGCCATCAACCCCAATGTCGTGAAAAAGTAGAAGATTTTTATTTTTTTGTACAATTTCGTTATATGTCAAATATTGTTCAGAAAATAAATCATAATATTCAGGGAAATCAGTGAAAATCCTTTTTGCCAGCATTACCAAGTCTTTTGCACTCATAAAATGATCTCCATCTGGCCACCCGCTTGAGTTGACAAAATGACTGTCATTCAGATTCAAATTTTGTGCAACCTCATTCATTTCAGCCACAAAATTCTCTTCTGATCCTGCAATACCCTCGGCTAGTGTTATGCAGGCATCATTACCTGAAACTATTGTAATTCCTTCAAGTAATTCTCTCACTGTAACAAATTGACCTTCTTTCAAAAACATAGAAGAGCCTTTTCTTTCCCACGCTTTTCTACTTACTCGAAATTTATCCTCCATGTGTATTATTCCAGCTTTTAGATAATCGAAGGCTATATATAAAGTCATCAATTTGCTCATTGAAGATGGGGCCATTTTTTCATCAGAATTATGGTCAAAAATGAACGAGTCTGAAGCTAAATCTAAGACTACTGCTTGCTTTGCTTTGGTTCTAAACTGGTATGAGTATGAAGAAAAAGGAAGTATAAAAACTAATAGCAAAATTACCAATCTGCTTAACATATCTATAATTTTAAATTTATAGTGTACTAATTAATAGTATAATTTTACAGGGGCATTTCAATAGATCTCTTGCATAAAAATTCCTTGACAAACTCCGCCAGCCCCCTTATTGTAGTGTTAAGGGTATTTATGACTCAAAACTTGTTTTTGACCTGCAGGCTCAATGACAAAATTCAGTAAAAAACTCAGGGTATTTATTGGCGGATTACATAAAATTATAGCGGCTGCATGTCTTTTTTATTTTTTCTACATTCAGCCAAATCGCGCTTATTTTAAGCGTTAGCACATTATTACAGCGCCACTTACAGTAATATAGAGTCAAAACTCGCACCACGGGGCTTCTTTTGCCTTTTTTTTCGTTTGGTAAATTTCTTAAATATTTATAGCTAAACGACAACCGTCATCCCGCTACGTGTTAGCGGGATCTCTTGTTAGCGGCTGAGATACCGCGAATGAATCGCGGTATGACGGTTCGCGGTGACATGACGATAACCTCGTCATCCCGCTACGTGTTAGCGGGATCTCTTGTTAGCGGCTGAGATACCGCGAATGAATCGCGATATGACGGTTCGTGACGGTATGACGGTTCGCGGTGACATGACGATAACCTCGTCATCCCGCTACGTGTTAGCGGGATCTATGTTAAGGTATGGCGGTTAAATAAGGGATCTATGTTAAGAGATACCGCGAATGAATCGCGGTATGACGGTTCGCGGCGGGATTCCAGTGTCTGGGCACTGGGATGACAGGAAAAGGGGCTACTTGGATTACAGCAGATCACCTCTTCACAAAAATTTTATCAGTAATACGCATATCAATAATACTCCAATCGCTGAAAGTAAAATCAGTTGTATTGTGTAAGTGGTTTAAATAGTCCCATGCACTATAAGGGTTATCTTCAGGCAGTTTTACTGTGGAATCGTTATCAAGTATGATATTCCATCTTCTATTCCCTATATAAGCAAAAGAAGAAATGTGGTCTCTTAATTGAGTTTTACTCTCCAACACATCTCTAACAAATTCTAGGTTTGATAACGAGTTTTGTCCTGTAATTACAACAAGATCATCTACTAGATAGTCATCTACGATCACTTTACCTTCAAAATCAATTACCGAGGTTTTGTTATTATCTTTCCAGAGAGCAAACGGTTTATGCTCATCTATATTAATGTGTAGAGTATTGGGCAAAATTCTGTGAACTCTTACGTGTTTTATCCACCTGCTTACGGATTGTATGTTACCGGCAAGTTTTGAAAGTGATATATACAGGATAGGTTGCGTTCTATCTGTCAAACTTAGAATATCCTTTTTGTTTGTAAATTTATTGCCGCTCACGACTACTTCGTCGATTGAAAATCCACTACTGAGTAATAAACTAGATAGGCAGTCATTATACCAAGTAAAGTAGTAATTAAATCGATTTATTATTTTATCAAGTGAGCTGTAAAGTATTAGCGTAAGAAAAAGTGCTGTGATAATAACCAAGGCACACTTACGCAAAAAACTCCTTTGGCTTCTAGTAATACTGCTCAACATGACTTAAATCCCTAATATTTTTGTGCTGCAAACTATCTTCAATAATAATTTTAACTAATTCATTAAAATTGATTCCTTTTGCCAATTTTGCAATTTCTGGCACTAACGATAACTCAGTAAACCCAGGATGTGTATTAATCTCAAGCATTTTTAAAGTGTTATTTTTGGGATTATAACGGAAATCTGAGCGGGAAATAGTTTTGCATCCTAAAAATTGATGTATTTTCAGTGCGTGTTCCAAGGTCATTTTATATATATTGTCAGGAATTTTAGCAGGAAATATATGTTCTGCAAATCCATCTGTATACTTTGCTTCATAATCATAGAATTTATTTTTTGGTCGTACTTCTATAGTGCCAATTGCTTCATCCAGCAATACAGCAGTATGTAACTCTATGCCCGGTATGTATTCTTCTACGATCATCTTTTCCATTATAGTAGAACTATTATCTTTCAGTTCTAAGTAATCCTCGTGCGAGAAAATTATGTACACTCCAATACTTGAACCTTCATTAATTGGTTTTAAGACGTACGGATAATCGATTTTAATATTATTTTTTAGTACATCTTCTCGGCTAATTACATAACCTTTTGGAGTGTCGATATTAAGGGATCGAAATATATGCTTTGACATCACTTTATTTATAGCAACGGCAGAAGCCATAACTCCTGAGTGTGTATATTTTATACCTAAGATTTCCAATAAACCTTGAATGCAGCCATCTTCACCATAAGGTCCATGCAGAGCGATAAAAGCAAGACCCGGATTAATTTTTTTAAGCTTTTCAGCAATATTGCTGTCAACATCTATTTCTATTGCATTATATGAAAGGCTATCGAGCGCCTTCTTTACTGCTTTTCCGCTCATAAGCGATATTTCTCTCTCACAAGAAAATCCACCACTTAAAATTGCTATAGTTGGAATCATAAGCATTCTATGTTTTGCTATATAGCATACATAATGGTTACATTAAGCTTATTAAATACCTACTTTGGCTAACTATAAACTTTCTTCAAGCACTTTTTTTATCCACTTCAAATAGCGTGCTCGGCAACGGTAGTGGCTTGTTTGCTGCACCTTTATACTGTTCACAGATAAGCTTTTCTAAATCCTCAGCAGATTGTTCTTTTGCTTCTTCTTTTTTCACTACTCCACTAGTTACTAAATCAATTAAGGCTGTAGTGTGTATTATCATTCGATTATTTAGCTCAAATATCTTTTTTGTATCAAGTGAGGGGTTTCTAATTAAGGCAGATAGTGCATGCATATATTTGTCTATATCAGAAAGACTTTTGCTTGTATCATAGTTGCTAACTAACATATATTCCTTCAAACGCTCAATTTCTTCTGGAGTAAACTTGTAAACTTCATCAAGTTTCCTTATTAAAGATATAGTAAGTATTCTACTTAGAACTCTCAATTCTCTAATAAATTGTATTCCTTCTCCTTCAGGATAAGACATTTCTTCTTTTTTATATTTCTTAAATAATTCTTGATCATAAGACTTTCTGAAATCTGACATCATTGCTAATGCTAACTCTTGTGAACCTAGCTTAAAAACTTCGTTGAAGCTGTTTGCGTTGGCATCTTGTGCACCGCCTGCAGTAATTCCACAACTATAAGAAATCTTTTCAGATAAGCTATGATACTCTTTTATCATCTCTTCCAGCAATATTTTAATATCATCTTCGGTTAACTCTACTGTTGATAATAGATCACATGCTTTTTCAAGATTACCGTTCGCTTGAAAAAGTAACCCTTCAATCTTTTTAATGGTTTCTCTTTTATTTATACTCATAACTTACCCCCAAGATTTAATGCTAACAGCTAGTTTTATAATCAAATATTTCAAAAGTCAATAAGCCTTTTTCCTTAATCCTTAAATTAATCGATACTAATTTATCAGCATAACAACTTAGATAACGCAACTATTTTCAGCAACCAAAAACAACAACCCTGAAATACAAAAAGTTTCTTCCTCTTTAGCAGTATTATTCTAAATTTTCATCAAAATAAGCTGTTTTATCCTTTTTTTCCTTATACTCTTCTGCAGTATAGAGAGGTTGCTTCTTAGCTGTGATATTTGGCCATTTTTGTGAGTATTCTACGTTTATGTTGTAAAATGACTTGAAAGTTTTTTGTTCGCTGCTCAGCAACTCTTCATCTAGTTCTAAAATATCTTTTACGGAATCATCAGTTACAATTGCATCTACTGGACACTCAGGTATGCACACTCCGCAATCAATACATTCATCTGGGTTAATCACGAGCATGTTTTTACCTTCATAGAAGCAGTCAACGGGACATACTTCCACACAGTCCGTATATTTACATTTTATGCATTTATCTGTAACAAAATGCGTCATAAAACACTGTATATTTGCATTATCTTGGGTACACTAAATTGATAAGAAATTCAAGCCTTTTATGAAGATAAATAAATTGAACAACAAAGAATTAGAAGTATGGTTAAGCTTGGCTAGAACTATAGGACCAATAAAGTTTTTTAGTATACTAAAAACACACGGATCGCTAGATGAGGTGCTAAAATATCTCAATAGGGTGGCTAATAATAAGGTGTATGGCATTCAAGATGCACGAGAAGAAATCAATAATGCAGAAAGAATTGGAGCTAAAATTATACCCGCATGTGACCCAGATTACCCTGATCTTTTAAGAAATATCTCTAGTTGTCCTCCTGTAATAACTGCGCTTGGTGATATATCATTATTAAGCCGTGAGATAATTGCAATAATCGGTGGGCGTAACTCTTCAATGAATGGAAGAAATTTTGCCAATAAGTTGGCACTTGATTTAAGTGAAGCTGGTTTTGTTATCGTTTCTGGACTTGCAAAAGGAATTGATACTGCAGCAAACAGTGTAATATACAAAAATCATTCCACTATTGCTGTTACAGCAAGCGGAATTGATGTGGTGTATCCAAAAGAGAATTTTGATCTATACAAAAAAATCACTGGGAACGGTGGGTTAGTAATTACTGAGCTTCCATTTGCTACTAAACCAAAACCTCAATATTTCCCTCAAAGGAATCGAATTATATCTGGTCTATCGCTGGGTGTTGCAGTGATTGAAGCATCGAAACGTTCTGGCTCTCTAATAACAGCAGATTTTGCTTTAAATCAAGGGAGAGAGGTGTTTGCAGTTTCTGGTTTCCCTTTAGATTCACGCTGTAGTGGTAGTAATTATTTAATTAAAAACGGTGCTAAGCTTATTGAATCTGCTGATGACATAATAGAGAGTGTTAGGTTTAGCCTACCTCCGCAGCAAAAAAACCTATTTGATGTTGAGCACTATGCTGTTAACCAAAAACAAGAAAAATTACAACAGGCAAAATCTGTTATAGTTGATCATATTAACTCTGTACCTGTTGATATAGATGAACTTATATTAGCAAGCGGACTTTCTACCAACATAGCTCTAATGGCTCTTTTAGAACTAGAGTTGGAAAACAAAATAGAGCGTTCACCGGGGAATAAAATATCGTTAATTTTCTAGATTACTTTAGCTATACTAGATGTTCGTACAGATATAGCTAAAGTGGCTTAGGTTTACCTACAATTTGAAAAACAACAAATTCGTCATTCCGCTACTCGTTAGCGGAATCTATGCTGAGATACCGCGAATGAATCGCGGTATGACGTAGGGAAATCTTTCTTGGGTTAGCTATATATGCTTGACACTGGAATGATGACATTTATCATAGGATTCTTAGTTGCTGATTTTAGAATTGATAAGAGAAAACTTTTTTTCAACTTGTTGTATAATTTTATAAAAGTGATCGAAATCTAAGCTTGCACTGCCAATTAAAACTCCTGATAAATTTGAAATATTTAACAAATTTTCTATATTTTCTGAACTGACTGAACCACCATATATAATGTGTTTTTTACTAGTACACAATTTTATTACCTCTATCACCTTAGCAATTGCATCATTATTTGGCACATGACCTGTGCCTATTGCCCATATTGGCTCATATGCTACGGTATATTCACCGTGTGTTGGCAAGCGGTTTTTACATTGATATTCTATTACTTCTTTTGTTTTTTCATTCTTATAATCTTCTGAATTTTCACCTACACAGATAATTGGGTGTAAGCCTGATTCTATTGCTATTTCCGACTTAAGTTTTATTTCACTATCTTTTTCATTGGCCCTTTCAGAATGCCCAAGTATTACGTAAGTACACCCTAGTTCTTTTAACATTTCTGCGCTAATTTCACCTGTGTAAGAACCGAACTTTTTATGATGGCAATTCTGTGCTCCTATATTAATATTATTGTTCAACTCTATACTGCTTGGAAATGACGTAAAAGGAGGGCAAATTACTAATTTAGAGGTAATTTCGTTGCTCTTGTTGTTAAGTTTGCCTATAAAGTCAACAAATGAAGAACGCATTCCATTCATTTTCCAATTTGCTACTATTAAAAAGGACATCAACTTTACTTATATGGGCGAGAGTGCCGGCTGTCGGACTTGAACTGACAACCTACTGATTACAAGTCAGTTGCTCTACCAATTGAGCTAAGCCGGCGTTAAACACATTAATAATATACAATTATCAATGAATTTTAGTCAACTAATTTTTAAAATACTGTATAATGAAAATAATATGAAAAAATTTTTACTGAAGCCAAAAAAGAGTCTAGGGCAAAATTTTATTTTATCGAGTGAGATAACAAAAAAAATCGTCGCTTTAGCTGGTAGTCTGGAAAATTTTAATGTCATTGAAATTGGTCCTGGATATGGTGCATTAACAAGAGAAATATTGGTGCATAATCCAAAGTCTCTACTTTCTATAGAAAAAGATAGAGATTTAGTAAAACACCATGACCAACTGCTAAATGAGCATCAAGGAAAGTATAGAATTATAGAAGCGGATGCACTGCATGTTACAGAAGAAGAGCTGATAGAGCGCCCAGTTAAAGTTATTGCTAACTTGCCTTACAATATCTCGGTAGTGTTATTTTTAAAGTGGTTAAATAATATAAAATTTTTTACGAACTTGACATTAATGTTTCAAAAAGAGGTAGCAGATCGCATTACGGCAAGACCCAATTCTAAAGATTATGGTTCCTTATCAGTGCTAAGCCAGTTGCTATGTGATATAAAAAAGGAATTTGATATTGAACCTAAAGAGTTTTTTCCAAGACCAAAAATACATTCTTCAGTAATTACAGTAAATCCTTTGCCTATCCCAAAATTTGCAGTAAATTTGGAAACCTTAACAAGATTAACACGTGCTGTTTTTTCTCAAAGAAGAAAGATGCTGAGAAATAGCTTGCAAAATATAACGAACCACACTGAAACTGTCCTTGAAAACGCTAAATTGAGTGGAAACGAACGTCCAGAAAACTTAACTATTGAGCAGTTTTGTTTGCTGGCAAATAATGTAGAATGCTTATTTTGCAAAAGCCCTATTGCAATTTAATTAATTGGCGTATAAGCTTTAAATAAAGCCTATGAAAAAAATGGAAGCTTGTTATTCGTTTGACGATATACTTCTTTTGCCAGCCTATTCTAATATATTGCCTTGCGGTGCAGATACAAAAACTTATTTAACAAATAATATAGAACTAAATATCCCTCTCATATCCTCTGCAATGGATACTGTTACTGAATCGGGCTTTGCAATAGCTATTGCCCAACATGGAGGGATAGGTTGCATACATAAGAATTTATCAATAGATGAACAAGTTTTAGAAGTAAGAAGGGTGAAAAAATATGAAAGTTGGATCGTGTATAACCCAATTACGATTTCACCGGATAAAACAGTTGCGGAAGCAATTTCATTAATGAGAGAGCACAATTATTCTGGCATTCCTGTAGTCGATCAACGCAAGTTAGTTGGAATTTTAACTAACCGAGATGTGAGATTTATTGAAGACCAGAACATGAATGTAAAAGTTTCCGAAGTGATGACAAAAGATAAGTTAGTGACAGTGCGGGAGCAGGGAGTGAATAGTGCCTCAGCAATGAAATTGTTGCATGAAAATAGAATAGAAAAGCTTTTGGTCGTAGATGAAAATTCTTGTTGTATAGGTTTAATTACGGTTAAAGACATTGAAAAATACAATAGATATCCAAATTCATGTAAAGACAGTAAAGGGCGGCTCAGAGTTGCCGCTGCAATTGGCACTGGTAAAAAAGATGGTATAGACAGATGTGAAGCTTTGATCGGAGAAGAAGTTGATGTAGTTGTTGTGGATACTGCTCACGGTCATTCCGAAAACGTTATCAATACCATTAGGGAAATAAAAAAGATGTATCCTAATACGCAATTAATTGGCGGAAACATTGCAACAAAGGAGGCTGCTGAAGCGTTGATTGATGCGGGTGTTGATGCAGTGAAGGTTGGAATAGGACCAGGATCAATCTGTACAACCAGAATAGTTACAGGTGTTGGTGTGCCACAATTCTCTGCAATCAAGAATGTTGCAGAGGCGTGTAGAGCAAGAAACGTCAGACTAATTGCTGATGGTGGGGTAAAATACTCAGGAGATGTTGCAAAAGCTATTGCAGCTGGTGCTGACTCTGTGATGATTGGTTCGATTTTTGCTGGCACTGACGAAAGCCCAGGTGAGATTATTATGTATAAGGGCAGAGCATATAAAGGCTATCGAGGAATGGGATCTATTAGTGCAATGAAACGAGGTTCAGCTAGCCGTTATTTTCAAGATAAAGATTCAAAACTCAAATTAGTTCCACAAGGAGTGGAAGGAAGAGTTCCATTCAAAGGTCCAGCTTCAGGAGTAATCCATCAATTGATTGGCGGATTGCAAGCTGCAATGGGGTATACTGGTAATAGGAATATAGAAGAGATGAAAAAAAATTGTAAATTTGTTACTATTACTGCATCAGGATTAAGAGAGAGTCACGCTCATGATATAGTCATTACACAAGAAGCTCCAAATTATGCTTATCAAACGTCCAATTTGTCAACCGATTCGGAGTAGTCCAGAAAAAGTAGAGAGAAAGTTAAAACGTTTTTGGAGTAAAATAAAACGTTTTTTCAAAATATGACAAATAGAAGAGAATATACAGCAGAATTCAAATTAGAAGCTGTTAAGCTGGTTAAAGAAACAGGTCAAGCAAGTACAAAAATAGCAAAAGATCTAGGTATAGATGGCAGTATGTTAAGTAAGAAAATATGATGGAAAAATGTCTGGAGCATACGCATTTCCAGGCAAAGGCTCCTTATAACAAAGAAAGATTTGATCTAAAAAAAGAACTAACAAGAGAAAGAGACATCTTAAAAAAAGCCCTGGGCAAAGAAAAAGAGTAAAGTATTCTTTTATATAGAAATTGCTATAAAACACAGGAACTATGTAGAGTTTTGTACTGGTGGTATTGGTTGCTAAGGAAAAAAGCAGTAAAGAATTAGCAAAAGAAGGGCTTCTAGCAGATATTCAAAAAATACATCAAGCTTCTAAATGCAGATATGGAGCCCCTAAAATTCATGCTGAATTAAAAGCTTTAGGCAAAAATTAAAACAGTACAAAGTGTTATGCAAGAAAATGGCATTAAAACCAAGCTTAGACGAAGGTTCAAAAATAAAAAACAGCAAATAAGCAACCGAGTTGTGGCTCCGAACACATTGGATCAAAATTTTACTACTGATCAGCCAAATAAAGTTTGGGATTACCTACATAAAAACTAAAGAAGGTTGTTGGCGGCAATAATTGACCTATATTCACGCATGGTGGTTAATGAGTAACATGATAATTAGTTATAGATTCTTTATTGATGGCCGTTGATAAACGCAAACCCGATAAAAATCTGCTGTTACATAGCGATCAAGGGTCACAGTATACCTCTCAAAATTACCAATTTCTATTGAATACAAAAAACATCATTTCCAGCATGAGCCATAAGGGCTGTTGTTACGATAACTCTGTTGCAGAAAAGTTCACTTAAAAGGGAGCTGCTTATTGATACTTCTCGCTCAACAAACCAGAACTGCCATATTTGAATACATAGAAATCTTTTATAACAAATAACGTAGACATTCTACTATTAACTATTGCATTCCTGCACAATTTATTCTCATGATAAAAACGTCTTAACTTTCTCTCTACTTTTTCTGGGTAAGGTCAAATAGAGAATTTTACAAAAATCTATTTTTAACTTACAATCAATTATTACAATTTTAAACCTACAACTTATGTACAACAGACTTATAGTCAAATCTTTTTCAGTATTATGCATCTGTTTATTTGCTTTATACATAACACTGCCAAATTTCTTTGATAATAAGCTTTTTATTTCGAAAAAAAGAATAAACTTAGGCCTTGACCTGAAAGGAGGGGCATCTTTGCTTTTAAACATAGACTTAGACTTCTATTTTAAGGAAAAGCTAAGCATGCTAGCTAACGAAATAAAAGAGACATTGCTAACAAAAAATATTGAATCTAACGTACAAAATAGCGTTATAACTTTAAATAATATTGATGATTATAAAAAAGCATCTGTGTTGATTAATGCGATAAATCCAAATTTAGAGCTAAATAGAAAAGATTCTTCGATTCTCATTTCGTATAAACCCCATTATAAAAATTCTTTGATCAGTGAAGTAGCTGCAGAATCAATAAACAATGTCCAACGCCGTTTGGACAAACTTGGCACAAAGGAAGTCAGCGTTCAAAAACAAGGGCAAAATAAAATATTAGTGCAGGTGCCTGGAGTAGAAGACACCAAGCAGATAAAATCTCTGCTTGGCAAAACTGCTAAGCTAGCTTTTCATTTGGCAAACACTAACATAGCCAAGGTGCAGGATATAGATCACGAAACTACTGTCATGCTCAAGGATTCTTTAGGTAATTCTTATCCAATATTCCGCAAGACTGAAATAGGTGGCGATTCGCTGGTTAACGCATCAGTTAGATTCGGCAATTTAGGTAAACCGACAGTGCATTTTAAATTTGACAGCATAGCGAGTAAAAGATTCGCGAAAATCACTAAAGAAAATGTAGGAAAACCTTTTGCAATTGTTCTGGATAACACAGTTTTAACAGTACCTACAATACGTGAGCCAATTTTAAATGGAGAGGGAGAAATTAGCGGTAATTTCACTGAAAAACAAGCAAGCGAACTTGCAATACTTTTAAAATCTGGAGCACTGCCAGCACCACTTAAAATAATTGAAGAAAAAAACATTGGCCCAAGTCTTGGAGAAGAATCAATAAAGGCAGGGGAAATGGCAGCAACAATCTCTATTATAGCCGTGGCTTTATTTATAATCATCACTTACGGCAAATTAGGTGTATTGGCCTCTGTTGCACTTTTTTCTAATGTAGTTCTTATATTATCAATTCTCACTCTGCTTGAAGCAACTCTAACTTTACCTGGAATTGCCGGTATTGCACTCACTGTCGGTATGGCGGTGGATGCAAATGTTTTAATATTTGAGCGAATTCGTGAGGAAATCAAATCTGGCAAGAGAGTGGAACGTGCTATTGAAGAAGGGTTTAAAAACGCTATAAAGACAATACTGGATTCAAATATCACTACATTAATTGCTGCAGGAATAATGTTCATTATTGGCAGTGGAGCAATAAGAGGCTTTTCTGTCACTCTATCAATAGGAATTTTATGTTCGATGTTTTCTGCAATCACAGTCACAAAACTCCTGATAGAGTTGTGTATGAACCCGAAGGAACTAGTGCTTTGTTAGTCAACTACCTTCATTCCCACAACGTTATATCCTGAATCAACGTGCAAAATTTCTCCAGTAGTGCCACTACTTAAGTCGCTTAATAAGTATAACGCTGCCTTGCCAACATCCTCTATTGTAACATTGCGTCTGAGCGGAGAATTATTTCTATTCCATTCTGATATGGAGTGAAAATCGCTTATTCCAGAAGATGCTAAAGTTCTGATTGGACCAGCGGAAATTGCATTTACTCTGATATTTTGTGGCCCGAGATCACATGCTATATATTTTACACTTGCTTCAAGTGCCGCTTTACATAAACCCATAACGTTATAATTTGGCATAACTTTTTCAGCGCCATAATAAGATAAAGTAAGTAAACTACCACCATTTGACATCATTTTTTCAGCCCTTTGCGCTAAAGCAGTAAAAGAATAGCACGATATATGCATTGCATTGAGGAAGTTATCCAGTGAAGTATTGACATATTTACCATCTAACTCATTTTTATCGGAGAATGCTATTGCATGCACCAAAAAGTCAAGAGTACCCCATTTTTTCTCTATTATTTCGAAAGCGTTATCTATGATTTTTTCATTTGAAACGTCGCAGTGTAATATTAGCTCCACATTTAGTTCATCTGCTATTGGTGATAGTTTTTCTTTTATTATTTCATTCTGGTAGGTGATTGCAAGTTCTGCTCCGTGCTCTGAGAGAGTTTTTGCTATACCGTATGCTATTGATCTCTTATTTATTATTCCGGTTATTAATCCCTTTTTGCCTTGTAATAGACTTGTCGTCATAGAACTATCTGTTTTTTTATAATTTGGAATATTAACTAGGTAAAGTCAAGATATCACTATGTTTTAAAATATTTTTTGCAGTAACTTGAAGTCTAATACCACTGTTAACAAAAAGGCAGCAATGAGAGTTTCTAACAGCCGTCTATCTTAGATTGCTCCTTATTAAACGAAACAAAGCTTTATTAATTAAATATTATAGTTAATAATTATACTCTTTTGACAAGTAATTAAAATAGTGTTAAACTGCGTGCATAAAATAATTAGTGAGGTTACAATGTTAAGTGAGATTATAAAACAAGCTGGTGGCTCGGATACAAAAGCACTAGCTACGATATTTAGTCGTAAAAAATTTTTTAGACAAGTCGATGGTGGTGAAGAAAGGTATAAAAACTACCTAATAGATCTGGTTTCAGAAAGTTCTGGTTATCAAGATAATACTGTAACTCTGCCAAGAGAAATAATACCTGATAGTGTTACTCTGGATGCTTTGTATTTTACTCATAAAAAAGATCCTTTAACTCTACCTATTTTATTAAGATATTTCACTCATAAAAATTTACTTCAAGAAGCCAAAGATGATTTGGATAAACTAAATCAAAAGCTGCAAGGTGCAATGGATGAGGAGCTAAAAAAGCTACAGGACGAGCTGAAGCTATTGTGTGAAGAGACAGTTGAGTTATCTGGCAAAAAAGTGGATGTTAAACAGAGTAAAGTACTTGTTACAAAGAGTGAAAAAATAACTGAAACTGCATCTAAGATCGAGGAAATTAAGTCATATAAAAAAAACATCAAAAACCTTTTTAACGGTAGTAAAACAAAATTAAATTCTTATCCATCCCAATATTTCTCTATACTAAATAGTGGGCTTATAGAGATAATGGAAAAAAAACTAACAGCTTATGTTAAGGGTGATACTGATATTGGGGAAACATATTCAAGTCTTAATAGTAGAGCAAAAAAAATTATAAGAGTAAGAAATGTGAAAAATACACTAGTACTTTCTGCGTCTCTGACCTTTTTCATACCATGTATTTCAGTAATGTGTCTTGGCATGTTTTGTATGGGAGTACAACATGGACCACGACCTAGCTTCTTATTTGCTATGATTGACATCACACTTTTTTATATAGTACCAATTATGTTATCAATCGCCGTTGCATTATACGCAACAGCAGGTGTGGCTCATCTAATAAAGAGACGCTATGAGCAAAGTTTTGAAAAGGAAATGCAAGACTTCATAGAAGGACCAAAGCGTGCAGAGAAAGCAACTAATGAAGATGTGAAGAAATTAGAACAAGAAGGAACAAAAGTAGGCGATGTAATAGATCTTTCTGGCAATTGTGAGATGAATGATAAGGTAGAACCTTCGGCACCACCTAAGCGGTCAGGATTGTACCCAGATCTTTCAGAAGAACTTTTAGCATCGTCATGCAATAAGAAAGATTCACAACCAAACAGTAACGTTGATTCTACTCTGTCTGGTGTAACACAAGTAAGAGAAAGCAATGTACAATTATTGAGAGGTATAGTCATAGGAAAAGAACAGGAAATAGGTGTGTAGATAACGGCAAGCAAAGTTACAAATGTAATTTTGCTTGACTATCCATTTATTACCACCTAAAGCAGCTAACAAAGCCATCCCATATGACATTTTGTCTATACCTAATTAAGCATATCAATAAGTAAGTAAATTTTAATATAATCTTATTATACTTATAAATACGCTGTATAGAATGAAAGTATGGATGATTTCATAATTGCAAGAAGAAAAGATGATGCTGTGGTATCTGTTTGTCAGGATAATAAGAAAAAAAACGTGTTAATTTTAGGGCTCAATCAAGCCGCAAGGAATTTGTTAAAATACGAGGAAGGGAATTTACTTAATAAGCCGTTAATCAATATTTTAAGTGCAAGAGCAGCTGACGACATGAAGAATTATTTAGAGTATACCGAAAATGGGCACGATTTACTTGATATATTACCTAAAGTGATAGATTTTTCCTTAACTGATGCTAAAGGAGAAGATATCAGGACAAAAGTAAAAGTTTTCCGCACTGCACAATTTGCCAGTAATAAAATAAATTATGAGCTATTAATACGTGATATCAGTTTGTCCCATAAACTAGGAATCTTT
Source organism: Wolbachia endosymbiont of Drosophila ananassae (assembly GCF_008033215.1). Classification (NCBI taxonomy): domain Bacteria; kingdom Pseudomonadati; phylum Pseudomonadota; class Alphaproteobacteria; order Rickettsiales; family Anaplasmataceae; genus Wolbachia; species Wolbachia endosymbiont of Drosophila ananassae. Next base: position 166,566 of record NZ_CP042904.1, read on the forward strand.
AGAGATAAATATCTAATGGGTAAAAATATAAAAACCATGACTTATTCGATATACCGGGCAATGAGTCCACTATTCTAGAGTTATACGTTATATTAAATTTTGCCTTTCAACATCAAATTAATGCAGCTATAGGAGTGATTGGCTTAAATAGTAGCTGTAGTGAGACAAATAATGCACTGAAAGTTGTCATAGAACATTTTTATAAAAATTGCCGTAGTGATGATTTTCTAGGGTATATTGATGAGAATAAAGTGCTTTTTGTTTTGATTAACTGCGATGTAAAAAGTACATCTAAAATAATTAATCGTATACATTCTGCCATTAATAAGCAGTTATTAAAGCGAAAATTACCAAGTGTATCAATAATTTATGGGAATATAGCTCAAAAACAGGCAGCAAAATCTACCAGCGGTGCCTTCTGAAAAGTTGTTTTTTATTTATATTGAGTTTAAACTTAAATTTTTACAAAAATTTAAGTTTATTTATGAAGTTAAGGTACTACCTGATAGCACTGCTTTCGTTATTATTTTCACAGAATAGTGCTAGCTCTAGAACAATTTTGGATAAGGAAATATTTTATGTAGAGCTAGACGGAAAAATAGATTTGAGATTCGGCTACGCCTTCAACAGAGATTCTTTCAATGCTAAGGCTAAGGATAAAACTTCAAGTTATTCATACTTGCGCTTTCTTTATCTACAGCAAGTTTATCCAAATACTCAAATGGGGGTTAATGTTAAGGCAGGGGTTTCTGGTATTGCAAACCTAAAAGCGTTAGACATAGAAAAGTTAGACATGGAGGAATGGTATTTTATCATAAAAAACCAGGAACTTGGATCAGTTGAATATGGTAAAAGAAGTTTAGTTAGTCAGAGCATGTTAATTAACACTTCAAAAATTTATGCAGCTGCTGGGGGAATAAATGGTCATTGGACAAACTATGCAAATTTGCGTGGTAACAAAAACAAAGATAATGACCCTGGATATGATAAAGACAAGACTTTTTGGGTAAAACCCAACATTTATAGCGATTATAATGGGCTAGAACTAGGGTTAAGACAATCATCAATTAACTACATCTCCCCTGAAATCTATAACTTTCAACTCGGGTTCAGTTATGTCCCAGGAAAAAATAACTTACAGTACAGCAATCTAATTGCTGCTGGCCTTTCCTATAAAAACAGCTTGTCAGATGATATAGGTTTTACTACTGCTTTGACTGGTGAATTTGCAAGAGAAAATTTAACTGGTTGCTCAGATGGAACTCCTGAAGGTTATAAATGTCGTAATCAATTACTACACTGGAATTTTGGTTTGAAGCTAAAATTGTTCGATCTTGATTGCATTTTTTCGTATGGTAATGGCGGTAAATCTGGTGAGAAGCATAATCCTGAAACAAATAATACGTATTATATAAATGCAGGTATCGCTTACCGTTCTGATTCTTACAAATCGAGCTTAACATATTTTAGTAGTGGTAGGGATATTGCAGGCGAAGGTACAAACGAGTTAACATCATATGCTTTAAGCCTTGAAAATTCTCTTTTTTTAGGTACTTCATACTATTTCGATATTGTAAAATTTAGTACCAAAGAACCTAAAATAGAAAATAACAACTCTGGTTATGTGTTCTTGGCTGGACTGAAATTAAGTTTTTAATATTGCCTCCTTCCAACACTCTTTTCTGTCATCCAAGGTAACCGTTCACAGATTTCCACTTAATTTTTCAATCTCACTCATGGAGAGGCCAGTAAACTGACCTTACCCAGAAAAAGTGGAGAGAAAGAAAAGAGTTTTTTTGGGTAAAATAAAATTTTGGAGGATTAGAAATGGTAAGAGAATATACGGCAGAATTCAAATTGGAAGCTGTTAAGCTGGCAAATGAACAAAGAAAGGCAGGTCAAACAATTACAAAAATAGCAAGAGATTTAGGAATAAAGGGTGGTTTATTAGGAAAATGGATAAAGAAACACAACGAAAAAAAGTCGGCAGCAGATGCATTTCCAGGTAGAGGTAACATGGCTCCTTACGACAAAGAGAGGTTTGATTTACAAAGCAAGAGTAACAAGGGAAAGAGACATTTAAAAAAAAGCCCTGGCCAGTCAAAAAGAGTAAAATATTTTTTTATATAGTAACTGCTATAAAGTACAGGAATTATGTAGGATTTTCTGCTAGTGGCTACTATAAGTGGACCACAAGAAAAATAAGCAGTAGAGAATCAGCAAATAAAGAGCTACTCGAAGCTATTCAAAAAATATATCAAGTTTCTAAATGTAGATATGGAGCTCCTAAAATTCATGCTGAATTGAAGGCTTTGGGTAAAAGTTGCAATTTGAAAACGGTGCAAAGTATTATGCAGAAAAATGACATCAGGGCTATACTGAGAAGAAAGTTTAAAATTAAAAAACAACAAACAGATAATAGAGCTGTAGCTCCCAATATACTAGATCAAAACTTTATTGTTGATCAACCAAATAAAGTATGGGATTACTTACATCAAAACCAAGGAGGGATGGCTATATTTGGCAGCAATAATTCTCACGTATGGTAGTTAATGAGTAGTGCAATAAATAAACAATTGGTTATGAACTCTTTATTAATGGCCATTAATAGGCGTAAACCTGTTAAAAATCTACTGCTGCACAGTGACCAAGGTTCACAATATACTGCGCAAGGGTATCAATATCTCTTAGCTGTAAAGAATATAGATGAGTAATAAAGGCTGTTGTTACGACAATTCTGTTGCAGAAAGCTTCTTTAGCTCATTGAAAAGAGAAATACTTATTGATACTTCACAACACTCTGCTCAACACACTAGAACTGCAATATTTGAATACATAGAAATTTTTTATAACAAACAACGTCACTATTAACTATTGCATTCCAGAACAATTTGATGCATCATTCTTTTTGTAAAAAACATTCCACACTTTCTCTCCACTTTTTCTGGGTAAGGTCACTGACTCAATACCCAGTCAATATCCTTTCCACCAGTTCTTTTACTGCCGGTACGTAGCCATTCTCATAAAATGGATCTTGCTTAAATTTGTACACATTGTGCCCGGAAAACATGAGTTCGTTCTCAATATCACCATCGTGTATAACGTTTTGCAGTGTTTTTTGTATGCAAAAACTACGCGGATCTGGCTTTCGTCCTGTTGAATGGTCACCATGATCTTTCCAATTGCTAAACAAACAATGGCTCAAACATCCCATACAATTGATTTGATCTTCTCTTATTTGTTTAAATTTATCTGGCGTCACAAAAATAACAGTTGAATCTGGGGTTTTCATTGCTTCTGTGTACCCTGCTTTAGTCCATGTATTTGCCAGCTCTTTGTCTTTTGCAGTAAGGTAGATCTTCCTACCTCTGCTACCCATTGCAAATTCACTATTGAATTCCTCGCTGGCATTTTCTGAAAAATTTACTTGATGTAATTTTCGTTCCTGTAACTCACGTATAAAATTATTCCTCACCGCAGATGAATAAAACCCTGTTGGACTGAATTTATTTAAAAATACATCACCTTCTTCTAAAGTGAGTAGCTTCTTTTTCCACTCTGCAGAAATTGGGCTTTCTTTCGTCAAAAGTGGACGAGTGCCAAACTGAAAAGCTATTGGTCCAATTTGCAGATTGTCAAACCAATGTTCCCAATCTTTCAAATGCCACACTCCTCCTGCCATAACAATTGGTGTTTCTGAAAGACCGATCTCGTTCATGAAAGATCTAAGCTCTGCAACTCTTTCAAATGGAGCCTGTGGTAGCTCTGGGTCTTCACTGTTACTCAGTCCATTGTGCCCTCCAGCAAGCCATGGATCTTCATACACTACTCCACCAAGCAAATAGGAAGATATTCTTTGGTAAGCACGCTTCCATAATGCTTTAAAAGCACGCACCGATGAGATAATAGGGTAATAATAAACCTGATATTTAGCTGCAATTTCTCCAAGCCTATAAGGCATACCAGCACCGCAGGTAATACCATGAATCAAACCTTTCGCTCCTTCTAATATGCCATGAAGCACGCGTTCTGCTGCTCCCATCTCCCAAAGTACATTCATGTGTATTCTTCCATGACCTTTTGATATTTCATTTGCTATTCTTGCCTGACTAATTCCAGCTTCAATACTATACTCAATCAATTCACTATGCTTTTCATTTCTTGTTTTGCCTTTATAAATTAGTGGCACTAACTCGCCATTATCATCAATAAGCTTAGCATTTGCACCAGAAAATGTACCCACAGCATCTGCTGCAGCAAATGCTCCGCTTGATCTTCCATCACTAACTGCAATGCCTTTGCCGCCCTCGATGATTGGCCACACTTCCTTTCCTGAAATTACTATCTTTTTTATCTTATTTTTCAAAACTTCCTCGCAATCTTTCACTCTATTTTACTTAATTACTAAAAAAATGATAGCTGTTTATTTTTTCTTGTATCATTAAAGCTTCTGTAGCTACTCATGCTGTTGTAGTTTGAGAGCAGTTCCCATCGAAAGGGTGTCATTCCAGTGCTTGACACTGGAATCCAGTTTTTGATCAAAAATGTTGCTATAGTGCACAATCAATTTTCCTGGATCCCAGTGTCTGGGCACTGGGATGACACCATAGGGGGCTACTTGGATGATAGGGGAGGGAGGCTGCTGGGATCCTGACAACCGTCATCCCGCTGCTTGTTAGCGGGATCTAGAGATACCGCGGCGGTATGACGTAGAGCTACGTGTTTAGGTTTAATGAATCCACTATATCTTTTACTTGAGAAAAAACATACTCTTTGCTTACACTGGTATCGATAATAAAGTCACTCATCTTCCTTTTCTCCTCAATAGATAACTGAACATCGGAGATTAGATTAAGCTTTTCTTTATCTATGTTGCGTTCGTTAAGTCTTTGAGCTTGCACAACGCTATCTGCATGAACAAAAACAATAAGGTCGCAATATAAATAAAATTTTGTTTCTAATAGAAGTGGCACATCTAAAACTAAAAGTTTTCTATCGATCTTTTTTTCCTTGGCAATAAAAAATTCTAATTCACGCAGCACAGCAGAGTGAACCAAAGATTGAAATTGTTTCCAATTTTCATCGTAGGCTAAGAAATATTTAGACAGTACTGTTCTATCTATTTCACCATTTACTACCACTCCAGGAAAATTTTTCTCTGCATAACTTATTATGCTTTTATCCACTTTATAAAGTTGGTGTACAACAGAATCAGCATCAAATACAACAGCACCAAACTCTTGAAAGCAATTAGCTACAAAGCTCTTTCCTACCCCAATTCCGCCTGTTAGACTTATAATCATATAACAAAATACATTCGACTTCTTTTGAAACTATAGCTAAGGTTTCTCTATATATATTAACTAGATTTTCTAGATCCCAGTGTCAAGCACATAACTATACGAACATTGCAATTTGTAGGTGGTGTCATCCCAGTCTGGGATCTAGCTTTTTGGTAATTTTATCGAAAATGTTTGCTCGTTTACAATCAATTTTCCTGGATCGAAGTAGTCAAGGCACTGGGATGACACCCTACTTAACCGTCATACCGCCGCGGTATCTCTTAGCCACTAACACGTAGTGGGATGACGATTGTCGATAAATCTAAGTTACTTTAGCAACAGTTATTCTCCACTAAATTACTCTGAATTTTGGTTATATTATTTGCGGATTTCACTGCTGAAATCTCAAATTTTGAGCTTGTGTTCAAAAATGATTCAACTGACCTGCCAAAAAAATCATATCTCCATCCCTTGAATAATTTATCTGTCTGTCCAGATATTGACCCGGTTAACTCATCTTTTGAAGAAACTAATTTCCTTGATATGTTACTTTCTTTACATTTACTATCTAAAATAATTGAGAGTATATCAAGTACAGATTTGTCATAATTACTCGATAAGGTGTTGTTTTGCTGCATCCAATTTCTCTCATTTTCATTAAAAATATTCACAAACTCTAGTAAATCCGCATCTTTTATATTTTTTGTATTCCTCTTGAGATCATCTAAAATCTCATCAACATGCTCTACATTTTTTTCAATAAAATCAGCTATTACAGCATTATTGATTATTTTATTACGGTTCATATTATAGCGCTGTGCTAAGGTTTCTTGCCACTCACTAACTGCTTTAACAGTTAGTATCAATCTTGGATTTACTTCATAATTAAATTTAATCCTCTTCCATGCATCTTTTGGGCTATGTAAATACTTATTTATATCAACTATTGATTCCATCTCTTCTTGAAACCAACCCATCCTATTATTTTCTTCAAGTTTATTGCACAATATTTGGTATAGGTCATATAGGTGTACCACGTCGTTTACTGCATAATCTAACTGATCTTCGGACAACGGACGCCTTAACCAATCTGAATTTTTAGCTTTAATTTTATCCAGTGCTATTCCTTGATATTGCTCCACTACTTTTGAGTAACCAATAAAGTCATGATAATAATGACAAAACATAGCAGCAACTTGGGTATCAAAAATGGGAGTGGGAATACATTTAAACACAGTGAGTAAGGATTCTATATCCTGCCGGCAGCTATGAAACACTTTGGTTATCCCCTGATTTAGCATTATTTTCTTAATGAATGATAAATCAATTTCTGGCACTAATGCGTCTACAATAAAACTCTTCTCTCCGTAAGAAATTTGAATTAACGATAATTTTGGGTAGTAGATTAAATTATTTCTAATGAACTCCGTGTCAACTGCTATAAATTTTGGCTTTTTTGCTATCAACCCCTCACATATGTCCTCCAGCTCCGACGTTGTATTAATTAACATATGTTTTTTATTCAGTGGTTCTATTTTACTACTTATATTAAATTTTGCAATTAGAGTCACTACGAAATTAGTAATGGAGCTTGCTAGTTACTTATAATATTATAAAGTGTTTGTTATGTAGTGGTGAAGTGTTATGGTAGATTTTATAGACCTTTTTCAAGGAAGTAAAGATTTTACGATGTGCATGCACAACGGTTCAGGGGATGCAATATATAATCGATGTATATCTGCTGTAAGAATGGACCCGCCATGTATGCATGGTGAATCTATTCAAGGTTTGTTTGAAAGTTCGTTTGAACAAGGTGTTGTGACTGTTAGAGTGAACTTAGACTTAGAAACTTTAAATGTAGTGGTATATAAATCTCCTCCAACTTCTGATAAGCTTGACGCATTTTCACTAGCATATCAAATAGACAGATATCACATAGATGAGAATACTATAGTTTTTGATGAGAAAGTAAATACAATAAAATTTGATATATCAAATCCTTTAAAACATAAATTTATTACATTTGAGATTTTTAAAAGATAAATTATAATTCTGGTTCATTTATAAAAGGCTAGACTTAACGTGCCAGGCAGGAATTAACTGAAAGAAAAATTGAAGTAGCAAGAATTGATCTAGTTTGATATTACTAATATAGTAAATCTCTGGATATATAATAAGAACTAGATTCCAGCGTCACGCGCTGGAATGACAGGGCTATAGGTATCATCCAAGTAGCCTCTTTCTTGTCATCCCAGTGTCCTGACACTGGTTTCCATCCAAAAGGGTGTCATTCCAGTTTGGAATCCAGATTGGACACTGAATTGGTGAGTGTAAAATTCTACGTCATACCGCCGCGGCGCTAACAAGAGATCCCGCTAACAAGCAGCGGGATGACGGTTGTCAGGCTAGCTGTCATCCGAGTAGCCTCCTTTTTTTGTCATCCCAGTGCCCAGACACTGGGATGACACCCTACTAGCGGAAGTTACTCTCAAATGTTTGTTCATGTTAGCCACAAACATTAAGAAATTTACCAAATGAAAAAAAAGGCAAAAGAAGCCCTGGGGTTATTATCCGCTTTAAAATATTGGCGTTTTTTATGTTTTAAACGCTTGACAAGCGAGATTCAGCCGCTTTTAATTGCAACTAACTTACGCTGCAAATGTTTAAGAAATTTACCAAGCAGAAAAAAAGACAAAGAATCCCCGAGTTAGCTAGTCTTTTACTATCTCTGTCGAGTATTGGCATTTTTTGATGTCTTGTAACGCTTTATAAGCGCGTTCAGCTTATTTAGATAAAAATCTAGATGTAGATGAAGTTTTGTAAAGACATACAGTATCTATATACTGCAAAAAATTGAACATAAGACGCCGATACATTAAGTAATCCTTACCTTTTAATCTGCAGATTGGCGAAAGCAAATACAATAGCTTCACTATCATGATAAGGGCGCTGGCGAAGGGTGTCAAGTAAGTTTTTCGTTTCTATAGCTACTACCACGATTGTATAGGTAATTCTTCACTTATAATAATGATTCAAGCCTTCAGCTCCTCAAATACCTCACTTGCTCTATTTAAAACAGAATCAGGAAAACCAGCAAGTTTTGCTACATGTATTCCATATGACTCATCTGCAATGCCTTCAATTACTTCATGTAGAAAGATAACCTCTCCGTTCCACTCTCTTATTTTTACACAAAAACATTTCACGTTCTTCAAGTATTTGCTTACTTTAGTTAATTCATGATAATGAGTTGCAAAAATGGCGCGGCACTTATTTACATTGTGAATATGTTCAATCACCGCCTGTGCAATAGATAATCCATCATACACCCCTGTGCCCCTACCAATTTCATCAAGTATCACCAAGGAACGGTCCGTTGCCTGATTTACTATCGTTGCTGTTTCGATCATCTCTACCATGAAGGTAGAATAACCAGCTGTTATATTATCCGTTGCGCCAACCCTGCTGAATATCTTGTCAATCACTCCAATATGCGCACTCTCTGCTGGCACAAATGACCCCATGTGAGCTAAAACTGCAATAAGAGCGTTTTGCCTCAAGAAAGTGCTTTTTCCAGCCATATTAGGACCAGTAATTAGATGTATACCAGCTAAATTGATGCTATTTGCAATGAATTTATTGTTAACTTCAACCACTGGATGTCTTCCGCTACAGATATTGAACTCTTTGCTGTCATCAATAATGGGTTTTACGTAATTATTTTGCACTGCAAGCTCTGCAAACGCGGTTCTAATATCAAGTTTTGCCAAAGCATTTGCAGCAAGAGCAATTTTTTCAGACTCTTTAGCAACTTCACTACACAGTTCACTAAAAATTTTCATTTCTAAGCCGATTGCAGCATCACGTGCCGTAAGAATTTTATTTTCTAGTTCTTTCAATTCATTAGTAGTGTAGCGCATGCTATTTGCTAAGCTTTGCCTATGAATAAATATATCCGAAGTTATTTTGTGATTTGCTGACACTTCAACGTAATAACCGAGTATATTGTTGTGTAATATTTTGAGTGCGGCAATGCCAGTTAGGTCGCGATAAGATTCACGAAGTTTGGTTACCAACTTGTTACTATTGTTCAATATATAAGATAACTCGGATAATTCTGAGTTGTATTTTGAGTGAATAAATCCTCCTTCTTTCACGGAACTGAGGTTATTATCAAGTATAGCACTATTTAACAGTTCAAATAGGTCTTTATGATTGCCAAGGCTTTTATGTATTGTGCTTAGTTCACTTTCGTCACTACTTATCACCTGAGTAGTAGACACTGGTTCCTTTTCTTTGGTCAAGCACTGGAATGACATCTGAGAGTTAATTTCTGATTTTTCACTTAAACAATAATTATGCAAGGTAGACAGGAACTCAGACAATTCTAAAGTCTTTCCTAGGCCTATTTTCAATAGGTTCATATCCTTTGGTGAACCACGCCCTAGTATTAAGCGCGATAAAGACCTTTCAATATCCGGAATGTTAGATAATATCTCTCGTATTTTTCTGCGTGGCTCATGATTATTTACAAAAAATTGAGCGGTGCTGAGCCTCAAATTGATTGCCTTGGAGCAAGCAAGGGGTGAAGCGAGCATTTGTTTGAGCAGGCGTCCACCAGAAGCTGTAACTGTATGATCAATAACTGAAATTAGTGAACCTTTCTTTTCACCAAATTGAGTTGAAAACAACTCAAGATTTCTCCTTGCTGAAGCATCAATAAGCATGAAATTTTGTTGCTTATAGGTTTTTGGGAATTCAAGCCTTGGAATAGAGCCCCTTTGTGTTACTCTGACATATTCAAGCAGTGCACCACACGCCATGATTTCTACTTTGCTGAAATTTCCTATACTCCCAAGTTCCCTGATTTTATAAAACTCGCATAATGTTCTGTGAGATTTACTATACTCAAAAAAGCTCTGTGCGTGTTGCGTAATTGATATTTTATAATTTTTTAAAACCGATCTAATTTTTTCATCCTCAGTGAATTTTTCAGAAATTAATAATTCTCTTGGTGATATACGCAACAAATCACTATCTAGAGCTTTCAAACTCGTTAAAGTGTGAAAAAATTTTCCCGTTGATAATTCAAGCCAACTAATAGCATATTCGTCATTTTGTTCAACTATGGACGCGAGATAATTATTGCTTTTATCCTCTAATAGCGAATCTTCTATAATTGTACCTGGAGTTACAACTCGCACTACATCACGTTTTACTATGGATTTATAGCCCCTCTTTTTTGCTTCATCAGCAGTTTCTAATTGGTCACAGATTGCTACTTTGAATCCTAAATCTATTAGCTTGTGTAGGTAAGATTCACTACTGTGTGCTGGCACTCCACACATTGGTATGTCCTGCCCACACGAATTACCTCTCTTGGTTAGCACTATATTCAGCAATTTCGCAGCTTTAATAGCATCATCGAAAAACAATTCATAAAAATCTCCTAGCCTATAAAATAGCAGATGATCTTTGTATTGAGCTTTCAGGTTCAAATACTGCTCCATCACAGGGGTGTTTTTTTCTTTTACGAAGCTCATAATATTTTTTAATATATTGTATTGATAAACGTTATTATAGATTATATTGCACATGTGAATAACATAAATTTTAAATAGGTGTATAGAGGGGAAAATTTAAAACAATTAAATTTCTTGGATCCAAGTAGTCAGGACACTTGGATGACATAAAGAGCAGGAGTATTTGATGACAAAAAAGCAAAAACACAGTTGTCATTCCAGCGCGTGACGCTGGAATCCAGAATATCCTAATTACAAGGTTTATTATTTAGTTTGAAAAATACTATAGCTTTTTCTATGTAAGTTGTGGCCCCTTTTTACCATTTGCGACAGTTGTATCATCAACAGATATTTCAGAGCTAACAGTGCTAATAGTTTTTTCTATCGCTTTAGCCTGTTCATAGTCTTGACTCAAAAAATACATGGCCAGCCCAACAGCTATACTAGCAACAAGAGAAGATGCTATCATTACACCTAGTATCATACCACCAGAAAGACTTACTGCAACATACACACCAGCTCCAAGTACAACACCAAGAAAACCACCAATCATTATGCCAGGCACTAAACTGCCTATCATAGCGCTTTCTTTTTTCGTATGAGCTTGTTTTTTCATACTTTTAATAAGCACTTCTTTTGTTTTTCCTTGAGCTAAATCTGAAGGAATTTTATTATCCGCGTTTTGTATCAAAGGATTTGCACTATATGCAACAAGAAGGGTGGTTATTTCTTCAGTTTTATTACCTATAACTGCATGATGTAGTAATGTATTTCCCTCTTCATCTTTAAAGTTTATATGAGTACGAAATTCTTCATCTAGATTTCTTATTGGGTTGTTTTTTGCATATATCCCAGATTGTATTGCTCTATCTAAGCATTGTATCACTTGTTCTAGTGATTGCTCGCCAGGATTTTGTATAAAATGAAGCAGAATTTCGTGTACTATCGCTTCCTTTGTAGTTTTTGGGCATCGTAAAGCGTAATTAAATGTCTGTGTAGTAATAACTTCTTCTTTTCTTTTTTTAAGAACAACCCTTAAATCTTCAATCGCCTTTTCACCATCTTTTATTCCAAGAATTATTGAATCCAAATTATTTATCATGCTATCCTCCTTGGTTTGATTGCATTACTCATTAATAAATAATATAATAAATCCTGCTAAAAGTCAAGCAATTAATTAATAAGTTAATATAATCCTCCAAAAGGAGCTCCTTACTTTTTGTTCAGCATGTCCATTGGATCAGACTCTTTAAGCTTGCTGTTTGCTGAATTTATTCATCACAATAGCTACAATGTGCTATCGAAGTTCTCTGTAATCTTAGTTGGTTCTTCTAGAATATTCAAAATATCAGTTGCACAATAAACCCGATCTCTCTTTCCTTGAGAAGTTTGTGAAACGATGCCTAAATCTTCAAGCTTTACGATTGCTCTTTGGGCTGTTGTAAATACGACACCTAAGTTTTCAACCACTTTCCTTATAGTAAAGTAAGGGTTTAAAGACTATTAACTAAATCATTGTCCCATTCAAATTTTGGTGGCAAGGGGCTTGGTATAAATGCCTGATAACCAGCGAATACTTTGCCTGATGGTGATCCTTTAATATACATTCATTCAACCGAGCACACTATTTTTATAGTATATATTATTTTCAAATAAAGTCAAAAATGAAAATAAGGCTTTATCTTATTTGCGTGCATGAAAATAAGAAACTCTCTTATTATTGATTTTGCTCAAAAACGAAAATAGAAGAAGCTGCTGAACTTTATATATCCTGTTTTTCTGGAGAACTGCTATAAAACTTCTGAGTGAAGTCACTTAATTTTTACACATCTATTGTAGAGTAAGAAGAACCGAATTTGAAACAAAAATGCTAACTGATGCTTGGACTTTACTGACACTTACACTACTTGAAACTATACTTAGTGTAGACAATTTAATCTTTATTTCTCTAGCAATAGATAAGGTACCAAATGCGCTGAGAGAAAGAGTGCGCCTTATGGGCCTTGGATTAGCACTATTAATGCGTTTTGTAATACTATTTTTTACATCATCTATATTATCAATGCAAAAACCTATATTTCACACTGCATCAGCAAGGGATTTACTTATGATCGCAGGGGGATTATTCCTTATTGTTAAGAGCTCTATGGAGTTACGGGATGACATCTTTGTATGTAAGAAAAATAAAAAGAAAGCAAACGTTAAATCAAAATTTTTTTTAGTTGTGCTACAAATTATATTAATAGATTTAGTTTTTTCGGTTGATTCGATATTAACTGCTATAGCACTAACTTATAACATGGTAATAATTGCTACAGCATTTACATTTTCCATGCTAGCAATGCTGTTTTTATCAAGTTATACCGCCCAGTTAATCAAATCTAACCCAGGGTTAAAAATAATCGCCATTTTATTTGTTTTACTTGTCGGTGTGTACCTCATACTTCATGGATTTCATATAGAATTACCAAAAGGATATTTGTATTCTTCATTTATGTTTGCACTGCTTGTGGAAATTATAAGCAAAATAAAGAAAATTAACCGTCATACCGCGATTCATTCGCGGTATCTCAGCCGCTAACAAGCAGCGGGATGACGAGGTTGTCGTCATGTTGCCGCGAACTGTCATACCGCGATTCATTCGCGGTATCTCTAGATCCCGCTAACACGTAGCGGGATGACGAGGTTATCGTCATGTTGCCGCGAACCGTCATACCGCGATTCATTCGCGGTATCTCTAGATCCAGCTAACAAGCAGCGGGATCTTTTTGATTTACTCCCACTCAATAGTTGCGGGTGGTTTAGAAGTGATATCATAAACAACTCTATTTACTCCGGGAACATTATTAACAATTATACTGCCGACATTACGTAAAAAATCCCAAAATACTAGCAAGTGTTGATCCTTATCTTCAAATGGAAATGCATCGGCTGTCATACCATCAGATGATGTTACAGCCCTTAAAGCACAAACATATCCATACGTACGACCATCTCCCATAACGCCTACAGTTTTTATTGGTAATAATACAGCAAAAGCTTGCCATATCTTATCATATAGATCGTAATTTTTCATCGTATTAATATATATTTCATCTACTTCTTGCAATATTTGCACCTTTTCTTTATCGACTTCACTTATAATCCTCACTGCAAGTCCGGGTCCAGGAAATGGATGTTGAAATATTATCTCGTCTGAAAGCCCAATTTCTTTTCCAAGTAGCCTTACCTCATCTTTAAAGAGGTAACGTAAAGGCTCCACTAACTTCAGATTCATCTTTTCTGGCAACCCACCAACATTATGGTGAGACTTAATTGTACTAGTGTTGTCTGAGGCATGCCCTGACTCAACTACATCAGAGTAGATGGTACCTTGCATCAAAAAATCCACATCACCTATTTTTTTTGCTTCTTCTTCAAACACTTCAATAAAAGTGTTACCGATAATTTTTCGCTTTTCTTCTGGATCAGTTATTCCCTTCAACCTACTCAAAAATAAATTTGATTTATCAACGTAATTTATCGGAATCTCTTTCAACATAGCGATGGTTTGGTTCTTGCGTAACAACCCAGTATCGATAAAAATACAGTTCAATTGTTTTCCTATAGCTTTATGTGTGAGAGCCGCTGCAACGCTTGAATCAACCCCACCACTTACTGCAGCGATTACTTTTTTCTCTCCTACTACATTTTTGATTTTTTCCTTTTGCTCCTCAATAAACGACTTCATTGTCCAGTCTCTTTTGCAATTTGCAATATCCAAGAAGTTAGAGAGCAATTTACTGCCATTTGTTGTGGGCTTAACCTCAGGATGGAACTGAGTACAGTAAATCTTCCGCTGTTCGTTGACAATCATTGCAATTGTTTGATTTATCACACCTGATGCGATAACAGTAAATCCCTGTGGTATAGTATCAACACTGTCCGCATGGTTCATTAATACATCCACTTCAGAATTAACATCCCAGGTATCCTTTACAATGGGGGATTCTTTTAGTATCTTGATTTTAGTTCTACCAAACTCCTGTTTGAAACTCTCTTTTACTTTTGCTCCAAAATAATGACAAATGAGTTGCTGTCCATAGCATATTCCAAGTATAGGAACGCTTGTTGCCTCATTAAGTTTTATAATTTCATGTACTACTCTACTTGTTTCAGAACAATCATCATTTACAGATTGTGGTCCTCCAGAGAGAATAAACCCATTGAATTTTGATATTGTTTCAAAACTGATGTTGCTTGGAAATATCTCACAATAAACACCCATTCCTCTTACTTGTCTTGCGATAAGCTGTGTAAACTGTGAACCAAAATCAATAATGGCAATTGCTGACAATTTGCTCCTCCATATTATTTAAAATGATATCTGATAATAAAGAAAATAATGGAGTAAGTAAACCAAGACCTGTTTAAAAGCTTTAACGCGTGGTACAAGTTAGCTATATAGCTAATTTTCCTACACCATACCGCTGCGGCGCTAACTAGTAGCGGAATGACAGCAATCTACGTCATACCGCCGCAGTATCTCAGCCGCTAACAAGTAGCGGGATTATCTTCATGCTGCCACGAACCGTCATACCACCGCGAACCGTCATACCGCGATTCATTCGCGGTATCTCAGCCGCTAACAAGAGATCCCGCTAACAAGCAGCGGGATGACGAGGTATAAACTTTATCGTCATGCCACCGCGAACCGTCATACCGCGATTCATTCGCGGTATCTCGGCAATAGATCCCGCTAACAAGTAGCGGGATGACGATTGTCGTTTAGCCATAAATGTTTAAGAAATTTACCAAATAAAAAAAAGGCAAAAGAAGCCCCGTAGTTGGCTAATTACTTACATTATACTTTCAAGTATGGCGTTTTTTTATTCTAAACGCTTAATAACCGCGACTCAGCTGCTTTTAAATGCAACTAACCTTAGCTATAAATGTTTAAGAAATTTACTAAACAGAAAAAAAGGCAAAAGAAACCCTAGGGTAGCTAGTTATTCACTATCCATTTTTTAAGTTGGCGTTTTTTTATGTTTTAAACGCTTTATAAGCGCGTTTCAGCTTATGTAGGTAGAAGTTTGATAAAGACATAAGGTGCACATAGTGCAAAAAATTAAACATGAGACGCCAGATACGTGAGTTTTTTTGTCATTTAATCTGTACAGAGAAGATAAATAAATAGCTTCAATTTTATGATAAGAGGGCTGGCGGAGTTTGTCAAGAAAGTTTTTTCGTTTCTATTCCCAATAAAAGTGCGTTATATGGTTATGCAAGAAGTCTATTTACCCATTTGCTTAACTTTCTCTCTACTTTTTTTGAGTAAGGCCGCTATTGGCATGACAGACATTCATCGTAGTCAATATCTGTTTTTTGTTGCAATATTTCACTTTTTTTGAATATGTCATGCGAGACCTTATCGGCTCTCTGCATTGATTGTGATCTGCAGTAATATAAGCTCTTCAATCCTTTTTTCCAAGCAAGCATGTGTATTTTGTGCAAGTAACGTTTATGTACGTTGGCAGGTAAGAACAGATTTACTGATTGAGATTGACAAATATACGAAGTTCTATCACTTGCATGTTCTATAATCCATCTTTGGTCAAGCTCGTACGCTGTTTTAAATGTCAATTTTTCATGCTCACTAAGAAAATCTAAATGCTGAACGGAACCCTCGTTTGTTGAAATTGAAGACCATATTTTATCATTGTCTTGATTTTTTTCTGCTAATAGTTTTTGCAAGAATTTATTTCGCACTACAAATGAACCTGTAAGTGTCTTTTGTATGAATACGTTTGCTGCATATGGTTCTATTCCAGGAGAGGTATTACCTGCAATAATGGAGATCGAAGCAGTAGGAGCAATAGCGAGTTTGTGTGTAAACCTTTCCATTAGATCAACTTCTTTGGCATCAGAACATGCTCCCTTTTCTTCTGCTAATTTTTTAGAAACTATATCTGCTTGCTCGCGTAAATACTTAAATATTTTTTTATTCCATTGTTGTGCTGTTACTGATTCAAAAGGAACCATTTTGCTTTGTAAAAATGAATGAAAGCCCATCACACCAAGACCAATACTGCGTTCTCTGGCTGCAGAATATTTTGCTCGCTGCATTTCATTCGGTGCTTTATTTATGAAATCTTCCAATACATTATCAAGAAAGCGCATTATATCTTCTATGAAGAGTTTATTGTCTTTCCATTCTTCGTAGTACTCAAGGTTTACGGATGATAGACAACACACAGCAGTGCGTGACTTATTCAGGTGATCATAACCTGTGGTTAAAGTTATTTCACTGCATAGATTTGACATCTTGATGTCTAAGTTGAGCTTTTTGTAAGATTCTGGCTTATTGTTATTTGTTGCATCAAGGAAAATAATGTAAGGTTCTCCAGTTTCAACTCTTGCTGTTAATATTTTGATCCATATATCCCGCGCTTTTACAGTTGAAATAACCTTATTGTTGTGAGGGCTTATTAAATTCCATTCTTGATCATTCTCAACAGCCTGCATAAATTTATCTGTTACTATTACAGCATGATGTATATTTAACGCTTTGCGATTTGGGTCACCGCCTGTTGGCTTGCGTAAATCTAGAAACTCTTCTATCTCCGGATGAGATACAGGAAGGTAGACTGCTGAACTTCCTCGCCTTAGGGATCCCTGACTAATTGCAAGCGTTAGAGCATTTTGCACTACAATAAATGGAACAATTCCTGATGTTTTGCCGCTACCCTTTACGCTTTCGCCTATTGAGCGTAAATTTCCCCAATAACTACCTATGCCTCCTCCACGTGCAGCAAGCCAAACATTTTCATTCCATAGATCAACTATTCCCTGCAAGCTGTCTTCGGTTTCATTAAGAAAGCAAGAGATAGGTAACCCTCTCTTAGTGCCACCATTGCTGAGTATTGGTGTTGAAGGCATGAACCACAAGTTGCTCATGTAGTCATAAAGACGCTGCGCATGTTCTTTATTATCAGAATAGTAATTAGCAATACGTGCAAAGAGGTCTTGATAACTTTCATTTTCTATTAAATACCTGTCTGATAGAACTGCTTTTCCAAAGTCGGTTAATTTGCTGTCCTTTGCGTAATTAATGGTAATGTTATTCATAAAGTTCCTTTTATTCTTTTATTATATATAGATACTTAAAAGTCATTTTGAGCGATTTTTAAGTTAGGTTTTTCGGATTTTCTTGTTGATGCTGTAATGCAAACAAGATACCGTCAACCTGACTGCCATATATTTTACAGTAACTCATATAACTTATTTGCATATTTATTTCTTTTGCAACATGTTGAACATAACTTTCTGAGTGACGAAAATAGTCTCCTTTATTTACAAAGTCAATACCTTCACCTTCCTTTCTTCTTATTAAACATACAATAACCCCTTTTTTGCTCGTAGATCTTTTTGCTAATTCCAATTCTTCTTGAAAGTCATGTAGATAATGTAGCACTTCAGCAAAGATAATTACATCATACTGCTGGTTTTTCTCTTGTTTAAGAAACTCTTTCATTTCCATATGTATTAATTCATTGTAAACAGGCTTACCTTTTATAAAGCATCCTCTTGCGATATTTAGCATTCTACTTGAAATGTCAATTCCTGTTATATGGTTTCCAATACTATTTATTTTCAAGAAATGACCACATATTCCAGTTCCACAACCAAGGTCGAGTATATTGAGCTCAGAAGTGGAGTTGTTGAAGATTTTTGTAATTATCATGTGTACAAGTTCATGCCCTCTATATTGTTTGGCAATCAACCAATGCTCAACAAAATATTCACCTGTGTAATCAAAATATTGTCTTATGAGGTTTTTTGGCAATTCTGTAATAGGCGCTGAGTTTGTCATTTTTTTTATATAGTAAGACGCCTCTTCGTGGTCATTATCTAATTTTAGTGCCCTTGTTAAATAATTATAAGCTTTGTTAGTATTCCCTACCGCAAAATGACACCTTCCGATGTTATACCAGACTATAGGTAAATGGGGGTAAAATATGCTAATTAACCAAAATCGTAACTTTGCATCTGATATGCTACCTTTATAAAAGTGATATAAACCGATTTCAATGTTGGTGTTTAACAGGTTCTTAGATTTTTTAAGAAGCACTGTCATTTCTTTATGAAGAGTATTATATTTATTCACAATGAAGTGTTTTACTTTCTTAATATTTAATACGCCAATGAGCTTAGACATACAATTTAAAGCAACGTTTTTTATAAAAGAGAGATTACTTTTCATACGTTAGAAATACTCCGAATGTTTATTATCATTTTTAGGCAATTGATTTTAACACATTTTATCTTACAAAATATCTTTTTTATTAATTTTTACTGTATATATAAGTTTACCACATATTTCTCAGATTATACTGTTTAGGATTGCTAGTATATTGTTGTTGATAATATAAGTAAATGTTTTGTGCAAAAAGGCGTTGACATATTATTTATTAGGTTATAACATATAAAAGATTAATTTAGTTTTTAGATGTTTGACAAGTTTTATGGTAGAGATTAATTTAATCTCAATTCAATTTTAATAATATTTAACTCTGCATATTCTGCATATAGTCGGATAAATAAATTATTAAGAGCACTTGATGGATGCCTTGGCGTTAAGAGGCGATGAAGGACGTGGCAGGCTGCGATAAGCTGTGGGGAATTGTCAACAAATTTTGATCCGCAGATTTCCGAATGGGGAAACCCAACTAGTTTAGCTAGTTATTACGTACTAAGTATGTAAAGCAAACTTGGTGAACTGAAATATCTAAGTAGCCAAAGGAAAAGAAATCAACCGAGATTCTGTTAGTAGTGACGAGCGAAAGCGGAAAAGGCTAGTGATTTAAGAATAAGAATTAGAATACTCTGGAAATAGTAACCATAGAAGGTGATAGTCCTGTATAAGTAGAAAGTTTTTAAATCCTTGAGTAGAGCGGGGCACGTGAAATCCTGTTTGAATATGGGGGGACCATCCTCCAAGCCTAAATACTCCTTAACGACCGATAGTGAACAAGTACCGTGAGGGAAAGGTGAAAAGAACCCCGGGAGGGGAGTGAAATAGAATCTGAAATCAAGTGCTTACAAACAGTTGGAGCTCTATATCAATTTATTGATATTTAGAGTGACAGCGTACCTTTTGCATAATGGGTCAGCGAGTTAATCTATGAAGCAAGCTTAAGCCGTTAGGTGTAGGCGTAGCGAAAGCAAGTCTGAATAGGGCGTTTTAGTTTTATGGATTAGACCCGAAACCAAGTGATCTAGTCATGACCAGATTGAAGGTGTGGTAAAACACACTGGAGGATCGAACCAGTTAATGTTGCAACATTATTGGATGAGTTGTGATTAGGGGTGAAAGGCCAATCAAACTTGGAAATAGCTGGTTCTCCGCGAAATCTATTTAGGTAGAGCGTTGTATGTATGTTGTTGGGGGTAGAGCACTGGATAGACTAGGGGGATTCACCGTCTTACCAAATCTAACTAAACTCCGAATACCAACAATTAATTATACAGCAGGCACACTACGGGTGCTAAGTCCGTGGTGAAGAGGGAAACAACCCAGATCACTATCTAAGGTCCCAAAATTACAGCTAAGTGGGGAAGGAAGTAGAAAAACCATTACAGCTAGGAGGTTGGCTTGGAAGCAGCCATCCTTTAAAGAAAGCGTAACAGCTCACTTGTCTAAATAAGTTTTTCTGCGCCGAAAATGTACCGGGGCTAAAGCTGTATACCGAAGATGTGAGTGCTTATTGATTTCGATCAATAGGCGCGGTAGCGGAGCGTTCCGTAAGTCTGTGAAGGTGGTTTGTGAAAACTGCTGGAGATATCGGAAGTGAGAATGCTGACATAAGTAGCGTAAAAGAGTGTGAAAAACACTCTCACCAAAAATCTAAGGGTTCCTACGTTAAGTTAATCTGCGTAGGGTTAGTCGGTTCCTAAGGCGAGTCCGTAAAGGAGTAGTCGATGGCAATTAGGTTAATATTCCTAAACCTCTTAAGTGTGACGGGTTTCGTATTTGTATAGATCTTATTGGATTGATCTATGCTTAAAAGAAGCTCCAGGAAATAGCACTTATATTTATGAGGCCGTACCGCAAACCGACACTGGTGGATGAGTAGAGTATACTAAGGTGTTGAAAGAATGATGTTGAAGGAACTCGGCAAATTATACCTGTAACTTCGGAAGAAGGGTAACCTGCTTTTAGGCAACTATGAGTAGGTGGCACAAAATAGGGAGTAGCGACTGTTTACTAAAAACACAGGACTCTGCAAACACGTAAGTGGAAGTATAGGGTCTGACGCCTGCCCGGTGCTGGAAGGTTAATAGGAAGGGTGCAAGCTCCGAATTGAAGCCCCAGTAAACGGCGGCCGTAACACTGACGGTCCTAAGGTAGCGAAATTCCTTGTCGGGTAAGTTCCGACCCGCACGAATGGCGTAACGATTTCTCCACTGTCTCCAACATCACTTCAGCGAAATTGAATTCCCCGTGCAGATGCGGGGTACCCGCGGTTAGACGAAGAGACCCCGTGCACCTTTACTATAGCTTTACATTGCTATTAAAAGTGTGATGTGCAGGATAGGTGGGAGACTTTGAAGTTATGGCGCTAGCTATAATGGAGTCAACCTTGAGATACCACCCTTTACACTTTTGATATCTAACTATGTTTCATTATCTGGAACTAGGACATTGTATGGTGGGTAGTTTGACTGGGGCGGTCGCCTCCTAAAAAGTAACGGAGGCGTGCGAAGGTAAGCTAGAGCTGGTCGGAAATCAGCTTGATAGTATAATGGCATAAGCTTGCCTGACTGCGAGGCTGACAAGC
The DNA here is from genome assembly GCF_008033215.1 of Wolbachia endosymbiont of Drosophila ananassae. Classification (NCBI taxonomy): domain Bacteria; kingdom Pseudomonadati; phylum Pseudomonadota; class Alphaproteobacteria; order Rickettsiales; family Anaplasmataceae; genus Wolbachia; species Wolbachia endosymbiont of Drosophila ananassae. The sequence goes on from NZ_CP042904.1 coordinate 188,190, forward strand.
CAAGCAGAGACGAAAGTCGGTCATAGTGATCCGGTGATTCTGTATGGAAGGGTCATCGCTCAACGGATAAAAGGTACGCCGGGGATAACAGGCTGATGGTGTTCGAGCGTTCATAGCGACGACACCGTTTGGCACCTCGATGTCGACTCATCACATCCTGGGGCTGAAGAAGGTCCCAAGGGTTCGGCTGTTCGCCGATTAAAGTGATACGTGAGTTGGGTTTAGAACGTCGTGAGACAGTTCGGTTTCTATCTGCCGTGGGTGAAGGAAATTTGAGAAGGTCTGACTCTAGTACGAGAGGACCGAGATGGATATACCTCTGGTGTACCAGCTGTTATGCCAATAGCATCGCTGGGTGGCTATGTATAGATGGGATAATTGCTGAAAGCATATAAGCAAGAAACCCTCTTCAAAAAGATTTCCCAATTAAGGCCGTGGAAGACTACCACGTTGATAGGCTAGGTGTGGAAGCATGGTAACATGTGAAGCTAACTAGTACTAATAGCCTGATTGATTTATTTGCTTTCTATATGTGTGTATGCAGTGTTAAATATTAAGTTAAAATTGTTAAGTTAGAAATTTTTATTGACTTGGTGGCTATAGCAAAAATGAACCACCCGATCTCATCTCGAACTCGGAAGTGAAACTTTTTAGCGCTGATGGTACTTGAAAAGGGAGAGTAGGTCGCCGCCAAGTTTATAAAAATTTCTTTGTTAATTAGACAGTAGGTATACTTATATTTTGTATCCGTTCAGGAGAGTGGTTTAAGAAACAATAGATAGGAGATTTTGGAAAGGATTGAGACCCCTTTGTTTCCAAGTTAAGTATAATGAAATTATCCGCTCAAGGAATGTATTTCCCCGCTTTGATTGTGTAAAATATGAGTTTTTGCGATAAACGACATAATGCCGAATTTGCCGTTCAGCGTGGTTATTTGTCAGCGGAATATTTTCTGGGTCATCTAAAAATTTCCACATCATTCTTTCAGATCTCAGAACATTTTTTGCAACTCGAGAGGCTCCAATTGCTTCAGGTAAACGAGATATCTCCTTCAAGTAATACTTTGTACGTTTTCTTAATTTTCTGGCACGTCTGACAAACCTCAAAACATCTATCTCACTTTTTAGTAAAGCTTTTTTTAGTGCAAATAATTCAGTGGCCACGTTTCTCAAGTAACAACCCAGAACTTTAACTTCAATATTCCAACTATGTGCTAATCTTTCAAAATCTCTTGATAAATGTGCCCAACAGATTTGCCTGTTTTTATCGGCAAAATAATTGTATGCTGCATACCTGTCAGTTATTACCAAGCTATTGCGATTGCAGAATTTACTATTTTGTAAAACTTTCATTCCTCTTGACTCTGTAAATTTTACAAAACTTGCCGTATTGCTTGCAAACATCCAACACCAAGCGAGTTTACCTTTGTTATAATGGCTCGTTTCATCAATATGTAGAACTTTACTCCTACTTATCTCTTGTTCGATCTGCTCATACATTTTTTTGCATTTTGAAGCAACTCTATGTTCACTATTTGATATGCTACCGACGCTTATGTTCAAATTGAAGATATCATTTACGACACTCGCTATTTCGCGTTTTGAATTTTTGTAGAATCCGCTGAACGCTGCAATTATTGACTTAACCCTTGGACCAAATGTATCTGGCGTAACACCTTCCGGTAACTTGCTACTTCTTCTCTTTCCGCATCTCCGACAACGGCCATGTTCTAACTGATATTCCACTACATAAGGCTTGATTTCTGGAAGATCAACTTTCTGATGAATATATGGTTTTTCACATATTGCAATTTCTCCTCCGCATTCGCAAGTATTAGGCAACTCTATCTTTACTACTTTATCTGCATCCATGTTGGCGCGAAAACTTCCTTTATGACCAACCTGACCGCCAATATTCCTTTCGCTTTTCGGCTTATTCTTTTTTATTTTATACAACTCTTTGGAACTTGGTATTGATGAATTTTTTGAGCTTAAACCGAGTCTTTCTCTTAACTCAGCATTTTCTATCTTTAAAGCCTTATTTTCTGCTTTTAAACTTTCATTCTCTTTTTCCAATCTTTCTATTTTTGCTTCTAACCTTTCTATTTTTTGCTGTAAATTTTTGCAAAGTTCTAAAAGGTTTACCATATTATTTCACTTTTGCTCTATGATTATCTTTTTAGATCACCTTGTCTACCTTATTCTGCCACTCCGCTGAACGGATACTATATTTTAACTTTCTTGTTTTGTTACTATTCTTTAAGTTTTTACTTTAACCACGATATCTTTTTTTTCTTATATGTTCTTGGTCATTTTCTACATTATTTAGCATTGTTCCTACTTCCCCTAATTGATTCCCTTTTGAAGGAGAATTACTGATTTCTGGTAATATTACATTACTTCCCACTTTTTTAAATAATTCTTCTTGTTGGCGAAATGCTGACCTCCAATCTGTTCCTGTTCCTTTAGGAAGAAATAAGAATTGATACATCTGACCAAAGCCTGTGTTATTTACCTCTTTTATATGCTCTACCATTCACCACACCCATTAACTATTTTTAAAAATTTTACCTATATTATCATAAAAAATATAGTTGTAAATACCTTAATTGAGATTTTTTTTATTTTATCTTTTTTAAGCAAATAGTTAGATCTTTTTGTAAGTTTTTATAACTTGCTTGCATAATGTTTCTATGAGTTAGTATTATGTAGTAGTGCCCTATATTACTTATATTTAAAATGCTAATTTTAGCAAGCATTCGTAGTTGCCTTTTTATTTTATTTCTTTTTGCTGCTTTTCCGGTTTTTTTACTGATAGCCAGACCTACTCTAATAGTATGAATGTACTTTTCAGGTTCTCTTTCTTTTATAGCGTACAGTGATATATAAAGCCCACGATAAAAAAGACTGTTGAGTGCTAACTTATTTTTGAAAGCAGAAGAAAAATCTTTTTTTTTATACTTACTATGCGCATAATTTGTTACACCCTAATGAACGGCGCCTATTAAGGATTTTTCTTCCAGCTCTTGTTGCCATACGTGAACGAAATCCGTGTCTGCGCTTTCTTATCAAATTTTTTGGTTGAAATGTTCTCTTCATTGTTTTTATATAATATAATTATTTATTTTAAATTGTTTTACTTTATTGTCAAATAATGGTGAACTTGTATGACATTTTCGTAGAATAAAATTTGATGCATGGAAGAATGAATTCGGTGATAGTCATACCTGTCTTACTAATCCTTTTATTTTGTTTTAGTAGGTTTCAAGAAGTAAATAAGGTTAAATCTTATCTATATCTTAGTTGTGTATGGATGCTAACTTGGTTGTTAGTATTCTATAATAATTGTTTTGTAACTTTTATTTCTATAGCGTTACTTTTTTTCATGCTTGCTTTTATCTTTAAAAATAAAAGAAATAAGATAATAAAACTTTCGTTATTTGTGGCTTTGGCCATATCATTTTTTATCACTTTATTTATAATGCTGTCTATTTTTATTCAATTCATTAGTTTTTTTAATAAAGTAGCTATTTCAGAATTCTTGTTTTGCTTGAAATGGGGCCACAATGTAGTCACTATCAATGAAGAGAAGATAGGATGTTTTGGTATAGCGCCGCTTTTAGTTGGTACATTACTTATAACTATTATAGCAATGTTAGTTGTCGTTCCGCTTGGTTTATTTTCTGCAATATATATTAGTGAATATGCGAGTGAGAAAGTGCGTTATATTGTTAATACAACTTTGCAAGTTTTGTCTGCTATTCCTACGGTTGTATATGGATATTTCGCGGTTGTGTTTTTGTCTTTCTTTATAAAGCAGGTAGCAAATTTTTTTGGTTTAAGTATACACTCAGAAAGTGCCTTAGTTGCCGGTTTATCGATTGGGATAATGATTCTTCCTTTTATTATTTCTTTACTCGAAGATGCCATAAGATCTGTTCCAAAAAGCTTGCGTTATGGCTTCATGGCACTTGGTGCAACTCCAGCGGAAACTATATGGCATATAACAATACCTTATGCAATGCCTACAATTTTAAGTGCAATTTTATTGTCAATTTCAAGAGTGATAGGTGAAACAATGATTGTGCTAATGGCTGTGGGAATCAACGCAAATTTGACTTTTAACCCTCTTAATTCAGTTACTACTATTACCGTGCAGATCGCTACATTACTTACCGGAGATCAGGATTTCAATAGTGTACAAACTCTTGCTGCTTATGCGCTTAGTTTAGTATTGTTTATTATTACTTGGCTATTAAATGCGTTTGCATTGTTTGTAATGAAGCGTAACTAGTAAGCGTTTTAATGTTGCAAAATTTCTATTAATAATATAAAATTTATTTTCTTTAGAAGTTCTTTTATGGAATTATAGTGTTAGGTGATAAAAATAAAGAGATGAATATAGGTAGAGCGATTAAGGTAACTCAAGCAGTTGTTGATATAAAATTTGAAGGTGAATTGCCTAAAATATTTAATGCTTTAAAAAGCAAACTAAAATATAAGGATAAGGAGCTGGTTTTAGAAGTTTCGCAGCATATAGGTGACAATATAGTTCGTTGTATTGCTATGGATAGCACAGATGGCATGTCAAGGGGGGATGAATTTGTTGATACAGGTGCACCAATATCGGTGCCAATTGGGCGTTCAACTTTAGGAAGGATTTTTAATGTTGTTGGAGAGCTTATAGATGAGTGTGGTCCACTGAAGGGAAAATATAACTTAGAGCCTATACACAGAGCACCTCCAAGTTTTACTGAACAGAGAATACAGGAAGAAGTTTTAGTTACGGGAATAAAAGTTATAGATCTTCTTGCACCTTATCTTAAAGGAGGAAAAATTGGCTTATTTGGTGGAGCCGGTGTTGGTAAAACAGTCCTAATAATGGAATTAATTAATAATATAGCAAAAGCTCATAAAGGATTTTCTGTGTTTGCCGGGGTAGGGGAGAGAACGCGTGAAGGTAACGATCTTTATCACGAGATGATCACTTCAAATGTAATAAATATAAATGAGCATGAAAAATCTCAAGCTGTTTTGGTTTATGGTCAGATGAATGAGCCTCCTGGAGCAAGGGCTAGAGTTGCTTTAACAGCACTTACTATGGCAGAGTATTTTCGTGACCGTGAAAACCAAGATGTTCTATTTTTTGTGGATAATATCTTTAGATTTACACAAGCTGGTTCTGAAATTTCTGCTTTACTTGGAAGAATACCGTCAGCTGTTGGTTATCAGCCAACCCTTGCAACTGATATGGGTGCAATGCAAGAAAGAATAGCTTCAACAACTTCTGGCTCTATTACTTCTGTGCAAGCTATATATGTTCCTGCGGACGATTTAACTGATCCAGCTCCAGCAACTACGTTCTCTCACCTTGATGCCACCACAGTGTTGTCAAGGCAAATAGCTGAAATGGGAATATACCCTGCTGTTGATCCACTTGATTCAACTTCTCAGTCTTTATCTGCTGAAATCATTGGTGAAGAACATTATAAGGTAGCTTCTGAGGTGAAACGTATATTGCAAACTTATAAATCACTGCAAGATATTATCGCAATACTTGGTATGGATGAGCTATCTGATGAAGATAAAATTATTGTTGATAGGGCTCGTAAGATTCAGAAATTTCTTTCTCAACCTTTTCACGTTGCAGAAATATTTACTGGCATGCCTGGTAAATTTGTTTCACTTTCTGATACTGTTTCCAGTTTTAAAGGGATTGTTGAAGGCAAATATGATCACTTACCAGAGGCCGCTTTTTATATGGTGGGGAATATAGATGAAGCAATAAAAAAGGCTGAATTAATACAAGCTGAAGCTAAGTAAAAGTTAAAGATTATGAATACTTTTAAAGTGCAATTTTTCTCTCCTGATGATCAAATTTCATTCAGTGGAGTGGTTTCTCTTTCAGTAACTGGGCTCGAAGGGGAGCTTATGATTTTAGCTCACCATGCTTCTTACTTAATTTATTTATTGCCTGGTATGATTACTGTTAAAATGAGTAACCAAACAGAAAAGAAGGTTGTAATTGATAGTGGCGTATTAGAAGTTGCAAGTAATAATTGTAGCATTATAACAAGTCAAATTCAGGTTTTTGATCGTGCAATTCATGATGAGAAATCTTTTAAAAATAAGAGAATTAGTATATATTTAAGTTATCTTGATGAGAAGTTTCTTTCTTAGTTATTTTAGGCAAAAAGTCAATTATCATTCAAGTGGCTATAAGATTTTTGCTCAGGGGGCTCTTTTTTGTCACCCCAGAAACCCCGGGGTGTCATCCCAGATACTGTCTCTGCTGTCAAACAAATTATCCAACAAAATTACAATTAAATGGTTGATTCTTTTTAAGAATACCAAAAAAGACATGCATTAATTTTCGCATTAACGCAAGAACTATGACTTTTGGACATTTGCCTTTACTTGCTAGACGCTGACAAAACTTTTGAAAATGATTATTATGGTTTTTGACTACTATAGCTGGCATATAAAGAGCTTTTCGAATACGCTCAGATCCTATTTTGCATATGCAACTTCTCTTACTTACTGACGATCCCGATTGATAATGTCCTGGCAGCAAAAGCTGTAAATTGTTTAGCATTGTCAAAGTTATCAACTGATGGCATTTCTGCGACAACAGCAACAGCAGTAAGATATCCTATACCTTTTATAGTCTTAAGGTTTTCCACCATATTTTTTAGATGTGGATAGTTATTTATATGCTCATTAATTTCTTTTTCGAGAACAATAATTTGCTCCTCTATTGCCAAAATTACTTTAGATATAGCTTCTTTGCAACTGGAATGCATATTTTTGTTTTCCAAGCGATTTGTCTGTTGCACCTTATCATCTTTTAGCGATTGCATGCAACGCCCTCAAATGCCTCATTTCAGGTGCAATGGGCTTCCAAAGAGCAGGTTTGTTGGCGATACAAAATCTAGCTATCATAGCTGCATCTGATTTATCTGTCTTATTTCTGAGCAGCTCACTTTTGCCAAAAGCTTTCTGGGTTTACTATACTGACATTATGTCCTAAATCGTGCATAAAAGTAGCCAAATCTTCTCCATACCAACTAGTTGCTTCAAGACATAAATGAGTAAGATTTGCTCCATGGCCATTGCACCAAACTACAAGTTTTGCAAAACCATCTTGATTATTTTGAAAGACTTTGTGTCGTTTTTTACTGTCCACTAACAAACAAACATCAAATTTCTTTTTTGAAATATCCACACCCAAAATAGCATTTACTTGCATAAAATTGCCTCCAAGACTATAAATAAACTGAGAGTTTAGACTAACCTTGTAATACGGGATATAATTCCAAAAGATACTGTTCAGTCTTTAACTCTATGGGAGGGAAGCAAAATCTGGCTTAATGGCATTAGTGTCGCATCAGCTTCACCCTCCCTGTGAGGTATTTTAGCTCTAATGCCTCACATCATAAAGATACAAGTGTCGGAGTACTTTAGGTGTATGATCCCAGAGTGTGATGGTATGGGACCATACACCTAATCAAATAAAAATTAAAGAAGGGTATCCGTTCAGCGGAGTGGCAGAATAAGGTAGACAAGGTGATCTAAAAAGATAATCATAGAGCAAAAGTGAAATAATATGGTAAACCTTTTAGAACTTTGCAAAAATTTACAGCAAAAAATAGAAAGGTTAGAAGCAAAAATAGAAAGATTGGAAAAAGAGAATGAAAGTTTAAAAGCAGAAAATAAGGCTTTAAAGATAGAAAATGCTGAGTTAAGAGAAAGACTCGGTTTAAGCTCAAAAAATTCATCAATACCAAGTTCCAAAGAGTTGTATAAAATAAAAAAGAATAAGCCGAAAAGCGAAAGGAATATTGGCGGTCAGGTTGGTCATAAAGGAAGTTTTCGCGCCAACATGGATGCAGATAAAGTAGTAAAGATAGAGTTGCCTAATACTTGCGAATGCGGAGGAGAAATTGCAATATGTGAAAAACCATATATTCATCAGAAAGTTGATCTTCCAGAAATCAAGCCTTATGTAGTGGAATATCAGTTAGAACATGGCCGTTGTCGGAGATGCGGAAAGAGAAGAAGTAGCAAGTTACCGGAAGGTGTTACGCCAGATACATTTGGTCCAAGGGTTAAGTCAATAATTGCAGCGTTCAGCGGATTCTACAAAAATTCAAAACGCGAAATAGCGAGTGTCGTAAATGATATCTTCAATTTGAACATAAGCGTCGGTAGCATATCAAATAGTGAACATAGAGTTGCTTCAAAATGCAAAAAAATGTATGAGCAGATCGAACAAGAGATAAGTAGGAGTAAAGTTCTACATATTGATGAAACGAGCCATTATAACAAAGGTAAACTCGCTTGGTGTTGGATGTTTGCAAGCAATACGGCAAGTTTTGTAAAATTTACAGAGTCAAGAGGAATGAAAGTTTTACAAAATAGTAAATTCTGCAATCGCAATAGCTTGGTAATAACTGACAGGTATGCAGCATACAATTATTTTGCCGATAAAAACAGGCAAATCTGTTGGGCACATTTATCAAGAGATTTTGAAAGATTAGCACATAGTTGGAATATTGAAGTTAAAGTTCTGGGTTGTTACTTGAGAAACGTGGCCACTGAATTATTTGCACTAAAAAAAGCTTTACTAAAAAGTGAGATAGATGTTTTGAGGTTTGTCAGACGTGCCAGAAAATTAAGAAAACGTACAAAGTATTACTTGAAGGAGATATCTCGTTTACCTGAAGCAATTGGAGCCTCTCGAGTTGCAAAAAATGTTCTGAGATCTGAAAGAATGATGTGGAAATTTTTAGATGACCCAGAAAATATTCCGCTGACAAATAACCACGCTGAACGGCAAATTCGGCATTATGTCGTTTATCGCAAAAACTCATATTTTACACAATCAAAGCGGGGAAATACATTCCTTGAGCGGATAATTTCATTATACTTAACTTGGAAACAAAGGGGTCTCAATCCTTTCCAAAATCTCCTATCTATTGTTTCTTAAACCACTCTCCTGAACGGATACAAAGAAGGAGAGTTGGTTGTAACGGTTGGAGATAACGACTTTGTTTTACCTGGAATTTACGTTGGATAAACTACAAAAAATAACAGGTAAAAATCAACGTAAATTTAAGATAAATCGATTTTATTAGTATTATCAAATCAAAATCTGTTTTTAATTAATCAATAATACTTTTTTACATATTTTCATCCCCTTTCATGGATTTTTTAATTTTATAGATGATATCTAATATTATTAGAAGCATTGTAAAATATCTTATGAGAAAAATTATAAAATATATTAGCATTATTGGTATTGCATGTTTAGTATTGTTATTTTTTATATCTAATGTGGAAACACGCGTAAAAACACAGGAAGAACAATTATTCCTAGCTGTAGAAGATGGTAATGCACAAGAAGTAAAACTATTACTCAAAAATGGTGCAGACCCAAATTGACCTTACCCAGAAAAAGTAGAGAGAAAGTTAAGACGTTTTTATCATGAGAATAAATTGTGCAGGAATGCAATAGTTAATAGTAGAATGTCTACGTTATTTGTTATAAAAGATTTCTATGTATTCAAATATGGCAGTTCTGGTTTGTTGAGCGAGAAGTATCAATAAGCAGCTCCCTTTTAAGTGAACTTTTCTGCAACAGAGTTATCGTAACAACAGCCCTTATGGCTCATGCTGGAAATGATGTTTTTTGTATTCAATAGAAATTGGTAATTTTGAGAGGTATACTGTGACCCTTGATCGCTATGTAACAGCAGATTTTTATCGGGTTTGCGTTTATCAACGGCCATCAATAAAGAATCTATAACTAATTATCATGTTACTCATTAACCACCATGCGTGAATATAGGTCAATTATTGCTGCCAACAACCTTCTTTAGTTTTTATGTAGGTAATCCCAAACTTTATTTGGCTGATCAGTAGTAAAATTTTGATCCAATGTGTTCGGAGCCACAACTCGGTTGCTTATTTGCTGTTTTTTATTTTTGAACCTTCGTCTAAGCTTGGTTTTAATGCCATTTTCTTGCATAACACTTTGTACTGTTTTAATTTTTGCCTAAAGCTTTTAATTCAGCATGAATTTTAGGGGCTCCATATCTGCATTTAGAAGCTTGATGTATTTTTTGAATATCTGCTAGAAGCCCTTCTTTTGCTAATTCTTTACTGCTTTTTTCCTTAGCAACCAATACCACCAGTACAAAACCCTACATAGTTCCTGTATTTTATAGCAATTTCTATATAAAAGAATACTTTACTCTTTTTCTTTGCCCAGGGCTTTTTTTAAGATGTCTCTTTCTCTTATTAGCTCTTTTTTTAGATCAAATCTTTCTTTGTCATAAGGAGCCTTTGCCTGGAAATGCGTATGCTCCAGACATTTTTCCATCATATTTTCTTACTTAACATACTGCCATCTATACCTAGATCTTTTGCTATTTTTGTACTTGCTTGACCTGTTTCTTTAACCAGCTTAACAGCTTCTAATTTGAATTCTGCTGTATATTCTCTTCTATTTGTCATATTTTGAAAAAACGTTTTATTTTACTCCAAAAACGTCTTAACTTTCTCTCTACTTTTTCTGGGTAAGGTCACTTACAACTTACTTTTAATTAGTCTAACCCATGCGTGCCAATCCCTCTCACCAAGATTGCTTTCAAAAGATAGGAGATCCTTTACAGCTTTTGAGCAAATTTCTTCACTTGGAATTGATAACTCCTTATTCATTGCTAACGTTAAACATTGAGTTTTGCACGCTTGTTCTAAATGATACGTGTAAAACATTGCTTCTTGTATACTCCGACCACACATTATAGATCCATGATTACGCATTAACATGACAAAATTTTCTTTCAGATCAGCTATTAACCTCTTTCCTTCTGTATCGCTAAGTGCTAGGGAATTATAATTATGGTAAGAGATTTTATTGTAAAAGTGCAGTGCCCATTGACTTATAGGAAGCAGCCCATCTTTGAGAGAAGAAACCGCTACAATAGAAGGTGTATGCAAGTGAAAAATTGCTTGAATATCTTTCCTTGCTTGATAAACAAAACCATGAATTATATAGCCAGTTCTATTATATTGATATTCTTTGCCTTCAACTACATCTCCATCAAATGATACTTTCATTAACGAACGTTCATCTACTTCATCAAAACGCATACCAAACGGATAAATATAAAACGACTTTTGATCTTCAGAACGCACTGAAAGGTGAGTATATGTATGATCATCGAACTTAAGGTAGGACAAAATCTGATAGGCATAGACTAGATCCCTTTTTACTCTGCTCTTTGTTAACAACACAATCCTCTGTTAGAATCTTCTGAAGGTTTATACGCGAAAAGAGACTTGTAGTAAACTAATAAGTCTATGCCACTCTGTCTTGCTTTCTGAATACCAAACACTTTTGTGTTGTAGCTTGCTTAAAAATAGTTATCGTTATTATAGAGTTTATATACAGAATTTATGTTTTTAAATTACATAATATCTTAACTACAAAAATAATTTTCTATATAATATTTCATATGTTTTGAAGCTTCATTTTTATGTTATTATAAATGTAAGTTTCAAGATTGAAAATAATATGGTAAATATTAACACAAAAAAACAGCCAGCAGGATTTTTCATATATCTCTCTGGTCTTTCGGGAAGTGGTAAACTTTCCACAGCAATAGAATTATCTAATATGATAAACGCATTAATTGTAAATAGTAAGTTCTATAACAATGTTCAAGCTTGCTCTATATACGATGGTGTCTTTGAACGTGATCAAATACCTAAAGAAGTTCAAGATAGAATATATGGCATTATGCAAATTATGCTTCAGGTAATAGAAAATTATCCGATTCACTCAAAAAATTACATATTTATTGATGAGTTGATGGAAAATAATGACCAGAACATGAGGATGTATGATTCAATAGTAAGGCTTAGTAAAAAAATGAACACAGAAATCCTTCCTGTGGTACTTAGGTGTGATCTACCGACATTACAAAAGCGTATTGCATTAAAAAGGCAAAGAAAAAATAGGAAGGTGATTAATCTAAATAGCATTGTAGAGAAATTTAGGACTGACGATTTATTTATACCACCAAGTGCCATAGAGATAGAAAATTCAGATATGAGTATAAAAGAAGTAGCTCAAGAGATAGTAAACCAGATGCACAAGCTTAGTAACATTGCATGTACGCGAAAGAATAGTCTATAATGATTTCATATACTGAGGCTCATTTAAATATAGAGCTTCAACTTCATTTAATTTTTGCTTGTTCCCTAATCTATAACGGACTAATAGCCCTGCATGGCTAGCATTTAAATTGCAATCCATATGTGTACTGCTTGTAGCGTGACACTGGGATCCAGGTGCAGATAGTGGCAATAAATTGAAATCAAATAACTGCGTATAAAACCCTTGAGCATTTTTGACTATAGCTCTGATATTTTTTTTGTTATTCGTACAAAGCAAAGATATTGCGTAGGCTTGAACTTCCAGCGCACTAACTCCGTATAATGGCTTATTTGTAGCAAGATTTATACCTTGTGCAGCTGATATACCAACTCTAATTCCAGTGAAACTTCCTGGTCCAACTACTACCACTAAATGATCTATTTTATCATAATTATAGTTGTGCTTATCAAACAAAGTATTCAGAATTTGAAAAAATGATTCTGCATGATTGTTGCTGGCGGAATTGTGCTCTACAAAACAGTTACCATCATAATCAACTATTGCTATTGAACTACCAATACCTACAGTATCAATCGCTAAAATAGACATTACTTAAGCTTATCATAGAGTTTTGTAAACATTATAGCAAAGGCACCATTACCCATAACGTTTGCTGAAGTGATTATTGGATCAAACACTATATACAGTGCTGTGATTAACGAAAGCATTTCTGGAGAAAATTTGAGGTATTTCTCAAGAATAGGTAGCATTACCATAATTCCTCCTGCCGGAACTGCCACGATAGCAAACTTAAATAACAAAAAATAGAGAAGGAAAGTTACATAGTCTGTTGTGCACAATGAATAACCGGAGGCAATTATCATTGATAATATTATAATAAAAAAGCAATCACCTACTAAATGAAAGCTAGCAGTTATTGGCACAACAGACGATGCTATGTCAGGTTGCTTTACATTTTTTTTGCTTCCTTCAAGAGTAAGCGGCATAGTTGCATTACTAGACATTGTGCTCATTGCAGTAATAAATGCCGGTATCATATTGCCTATACTAGCTATCCAGCTTGTGATCTTGAATGAATTTGCTGCTCCATATAAGAGGAAAACATAAAGGTAGGTTGCAGATGCTATAATAATGAAAATTATTGAGTAATCCTTAAATATTATAGATAAAACTTGATCATGCTGCATTTTTAAAGCAAGCCCAAGTACAAATATTGGAATAATCGGCGTCAAAAACGTCTTCAAAATAAAGAGAGTTAAATCTAACATTTTGTTCGAAAGCTCTCTGCTTTTTTTGGGTAGCAGTGTGGACACTACTATGCTGGACACAAATCCACAAGCAAGGGCATAAAAATTAGAAAGCAATGCAGGCAGTCTAAACGACCATAAGGGAACAATTGTTTCTTCATACGTTATATCTTGTATTGAATAAGTGTTTTGTATGATAAAATGCCCAACAGAATAAGCTATTAAACTTGAAGCCAGATTCGATAAGAAGATCATTATAATAAGTAACAATATGAACTTTATAGCTGACTGCTTAAGATTGTTAACACTGCTAAAGATTAACGCAAAAATAATAAAAGGCATTATAAATAGCAAAACCTCTTTTATACTAAGGCTCGTTGAGTACAAGAAGGTTTTTACTTCCATTGGAACTAAATGACCAAAGAATGCAGCTGAAGTGATGACCGTGAGTAAGATTAATAGTTGTAGCACGTTCTTATATACCAATGTCCTATGGACATATATATGGTAAGTTAGTTGTTAAGTAAAGCAAAACTGTCTAAACTGCACAGCAAATGGTGTAATGAAAGTGGAATGACAAAAAAGAGTGAAATTAGCATTCACTTATTATTCGTGTCATTTTCAGTAAAAGCTTCTTCCCACGTGCCTTGAGTTGCTGCGCGGCTATACTCTGTTACTCTATTTTCAAAGAAATTCGTATGTTCAACGCCATTTAGTATTTCATCAAGCCACGGAATAGGATTATCATTGACATCATATATGGACTCAAGACCTAATTGCATTAACCGTCTGTTTGCTACGTAGCGTATGTAATTGCGCACTTCTTCTGCGGATAGTCCTTCAACATCTCCTAAATCAAAGGCAAGCTTTATGAATTCGTCCTCAAGTTCAACGATGGTGCGACATGCAGAATATAATTCCTCTTTAAACTCGTTGTCCCAAATTTCATTATTCTCTTTAATAAATGTATTAAATAACATGATAATTGAATTGGTGTGCAAAGTTTCATCACGGGCTGACCAGGCAATTATTTGTCCCATGCCTTTCATTTTTCCAAAGCGTTGAAAATTGAGCAAAATTGCAAATGATGCGAATAACTGCAACCCCTCGGTAAATGCACCAAACACCGCTAGAGTTTTAGCTACATGTTTTTTATCGTGTTTTTTGCTTTCCTCGAATTCTAACATGTATTCATACTTCTTTCTCATAGCATCATACTTTAAGAATGCTTGATACTCGCTTTCTGGCATGCCAATTGTGTCTAAAAGATAAGAATAAGCTGCAATGTGTATAGTTTCCATATTGGAAAAGCTTGCAAGCATCATGCATATTTCCGTTGGCTTAAATATATTTGAATAATGCCTCATGTAGCAGTTATTTACTTCAATGTCTGCCTGAGTAAAAAATCTAAAGATCTGGGTTAGTAGATTTTTTTCTACACTTGAAAGTTTAGTTTTCCAATCCTTTACGTCATCAGCAAGCGGAACTTCCTCAGGTATCCAATGGATTCTTTGTTGCTGCAGCCACGCATCATACGCCCAAGGGTAATTAAAAGGTTTGTATATTGGATCTGCTTCTAACAATGACATAAGACACCTATTATTTTCTAAAGTAAATATTATATTAAGTGATATTGAGAATCAGTCAATTTAACTTTTTTGAAATTTGACGGCAGATAATTTATTAGTGTATTATAGCTTCAAGTAATTTATCAACAGAAATGCGAGTATTAATATCTTTTATTTTATTATTTACAGTGAGCTGCACTCACACTATTCACAATCACGGAGCTCCTGGCATTAGTGTTGAATTGTGGAGCAAGATAAAAGTAGGTGACGATAAAGAAAAAGTGGTTCACACTTTAGGATCACCAACATTAGTATCAAAGTTCGATGACAATGTTTGGTACTATGTCTCATATAAAATTAAACAAGCCAATTTTTTAGGAAAAAGGAAGTATAGTAGTAAGTCTCTGCAAATTTCATTCGACCAGGACGGTAAAGTTGAAGATACAAAAGAAACTGACATCTTAGAGAGATCTTTGGCTGTTTCTGATTGAAAGTTTGCTCAGATCTTCCTACGTCATACCGCGGTTCATTCCATAACTGTACGAACATTGCGATTTGGGCCTACCAGAAGGGTGTCATGAAAGTAGCTGACACTAGTTCCTTTATGACGGCAGTGCCCAGACTACTTGGATCCAGGAAACTTAATTGCAAGTAATGCATTGGGTTTGGTAAGTATGGGTTTTGCGTTATAGAATGAAGCACTTTTGGTGAATTTGTAAAGAAAACTGGATCCCAGTGTCAAGCACTGGGATGACACCATTTGTTGTAAACTCACTTTTACTCTATGGTTATACTACCTTGCTGCTATCCTGAACGGATACAGTGGGCTTATTAAATTATAGAATTACTTTAGCTATAGAATAAAATCTAGTGTTACTTCACGCCAAATGTGGTGGTGCTGAGTAGGCAAGCCGGTCAATGGGCTACATTTATATACTGCACGCATTGCATTATCTGCTATCGACCTGAAAAGTGGATTATTTCGATAGGAATCACTGTCTGCTACATCCGCCATAATTATCTCGCCTTGACTGGATAACAATAAGTTAATTTTTATATTAAAATTTTCTTTGTAAGCTATGCTTTCAGGAATGCTCCAGCATTTTGTGAGCTTTTCTCTTATAGAGTTAATAATTTCTGTTACAACTAATTCATCCTTTTTGCTCTCAACGCTTTTTTCGTTTCCTATTTCATTTTTTGCCCCTCTAACATCCCTTCTTAGTTTTTTCTCTACACTTTTTTTTCTTTTTGGAATTGGAATGAATTCTTTACCCTCGTTAATAATGACTTCTTCTTGCATTTCGATAATTTGCCTCGGTTGTGCTACAACAGTGTGCTCAACTATTTCTTTTTTCCTTTGTGGTATAGGAACAGCTAACGTATCATTCGTTTGGGCTTTTGTTGAAGATAACGAAAAAAGCAAAAAACAACATAAAGACAAAAAAAGAATATAATTCGAATAGAAAAAACGCATATGTTAAGCAGCTTGTTTTACTGGTTTAAAGCTAATATTGCACGTAAAGTCAATATATTTTAGTTGATGGACGAGTTTGAAGTCAATAAGGAATCCCTTCAAAGCTGAAGGCAAGCGAAAGATTGTCTTCTCGACAGACAAAGGAATTGTATAATGGATTAAAAGGAACCGTATGACAAAAATTATAGCAAAAGAATATACAGAATTTTTAGAGCAATTGAAGGATCATATTGCAACAAACCGTTATAAAGCAGCACTTGCAGTAAATAGTAAGCTTATTTTGCTTTACCACCATATTGGTACAGAGATCCTAAAACGCCAAAAAGAACATACCTGGGGAGCTAAGGTAATTGATCAATTAAGTAAGGATTTGAGAAGTACATTTCCAGAAATGAAAGGCTTTAGCATGAGAAATCTGAAGTATATGCGTAAGTTTGCCGAAGAATATCCTGATGTTGAATTTGTGCAGGAGCCTCTTGCACAATTAACTTGGTATCACAATATCACTCTTTTGGAAAAAATAGAAAGTCATGAAATAAGATTATTTTATGTAAAAAAAGCTATTGAACATACGTAACATTATGGTGATGCAGATAGAACTTGGCCTTCATAAACGGCAAGGTAAAGCAATTACAAATTTTAAAGAAAAACTGCCTTATCCAACATCAGATCTAGCAAATCAAACTCTTAAGGATCCGTATATTTTTGATTTTTTAAGTATAGGTAAGGATGCTCATGAAAGAGAAGTAGAAAAAGGACTCGTAGGGCATATGGAAAAATTTCTGTTAGAACTCGGTGAAGGATTTGCATTTGTTGGTAGACAATTTCATTTAGATGTTGGTAATAAAGACTTTTATATTGATTTATTATTCTATCATTTAAAGTTACGTTGCTTCGTAGTGATTGAACTAAAAGATAAGGATTTTAAGCCGGAATATGCTGGTAAAATGAATTTTTATCTTTCTGCAGTTGATGATTTACTGAAGCACTCGACAGATCAACCTTCTATAGGGTTAATCTTATGTAAATCTAAAGACGATGTACTTGCTAAATATACACTCCGAGACATGAACAAGCCAATAGGGCTAGCAGAATATCGAATAACTGAAAATCTACCAGAGAACATAAAAACAGCTTTACCGACGATAGAAGAATTAGAAGCTGAATTATCCAAAATTTCAGACGAGGAAAAGTAATGTTACTAAAATCATTCAAACAATTATTTAGCAAACCAAAAGCTCAGTATGAAATGCATCAGGCTCAGGAAGAAGAGTGGCAGCCAATAACTTACTCTCTCATAGCCTTGAAACTTTGGAAGCAAACAGTAACGGAGTAAGTGATTTTTATGGATTACACGCTCTAGGTGCACTATCCTATATATCATACGGTCAATACACTCTAAATGAGATGGAAAGATGAAGGCATCATTATAGCTGCTAAAAAATACGGCGATAAAAACTTAATTCTTTCTCTGTTTACAAAAAATCATGGAAAGCGCAGGGGATTAACTAAGCTAACAAACAATAGCAATTATAAGTTTCAGATAAGTAATCTATTACATGCAGAATGGAGTGCTAAGTTACCTGAAAATCTAGGTTTTTTTAAGTGCGAATTAATCGAATCTTCATTCCATCATTTCTTTCAAGATAGGTTAAAAAGCATTACTATTGTTTCTTTCTCCTCTATTTTAGAAAAAGTGCTTCCAGAAAGTGAACCCTGTGCCGTGCTGTATGACAATTTTCGATATTTCATCGATGTAATTAAACACAACAATCAGTCTTGGCAAAGCCATTATCTTAACTTAGAGCTTCTGCTTCTTACGCAATTGGGATTCAAGTTAGACTTATCCAAATGCGCTGTAACAGGTGTTAAGGAAAATTTACAATTTATTTCTCCAAAAACTGGTAGAGCAGTGTCAAAAAAAGCAGGAGATTATTATGCAGATAAACTCCTACCTTTTCCACAAATGTTACATGATGTATACAATAATAACCTACAAAACAGCTACTCATTCCAAGAATTTCAGTTAGGACTGAAAGTTACAGGATATTTTTTAAATAAGTATCTATTTTTGCAGTTAAACGTGAAATTTCCAGAGCTGAGAAACCTCATGTTGTCGCTTTAATCTTAGTTATCATTTTTTTGAAATCATTTTAGAAATCTATAGCTAACCCAAGCAACACGTCATACCGCGATTCATTCCATAACTGTACGAACATTGTGATTTTGGCCCATCAGATCCCAGTGCTTGACACTGGGATCCAGGAATTTTAATTGTAAGTAAGCATACTGAGTTGATAAGTATAAAAGTAGCTAGAAAATAAACATTTTTGATGAGATTATATGGAAAACTGGATTCCAGTGTCAAGCACTGGAATGACACCCTCCTGGTGGAGACTGCCCTCAAATCACAACATTAGTACAATTGCACTATCTGTAAACATACATTGCTTTAGCTATATGTCTAATTTCAGAGATCTAGCCAGTAACCACTCTATTTCTACCACTGTTTTTTGCTTTATATAAATATTTGTCGGCACGTACTATAAATTCTTTAATATTGTCAAGGTCAGATCCTTGCATTTCTGCAATTCCAATGCTCACAGTTACATTATGGGTTGTATTTTTATCCGCAAGTATAAAAGGTTTTTTAGCAATAATTTTGCGTATTCTTTCCGCAATAGTATACGCATCTGATGTATCGGTATCTGGCATTACAACAACAAATTCCTCACCACCAAATCTAGCTAACAAATCTGTCACTCTAATATTTTCAGAAATTCTTCTCTGTATTTGCTTTAAAAGTTCATCTCCAGCACTATGTCCAAAATTGTCATTCACCATCTTAAAATAGTCTATATCAAGTATCATAAGAGACAACCTTCTATCTTTTTCTACAGAGTCCTTAACAATGTTTCTTAAGTGTGCATCAAAATATCTTCTATTATAACAGTTAGTTAATGGGTCCTTTATAGACATTTCCGCATTATTGAATAAATTCATTCTCAAGGCATCTTGATATCTTTTGCGTTTTACTTGCGAATTAACCCTTGCTATTAACTCACCCTCATCCAAAGGTACTGTTAAATAATCATTAGCACCTACATCAAGTGCTTTTACTAAATTGTTTTTATCATAATCCTCAGAAAGAATTAGAATTGGTGTATAACGTGTTTCCACCTTACTACGAAACCCAGAACACAAACGCAAGCCGTCAGTTTTGGAAAACTGCATATCAGAAATGATCAAGTCGTAATTATCCTTAATACCAACCTTTAATGCCTCTATTGGATCACTCAGTATTTTAATTGACCTAAAGCGTTGCTTTAGTACATTATATATTTGCTCTGCCTGAAAGACGTCCTCATCTACAACAAGTATGTTAGCATCAAAAATCTGATTGGAATAATCCATAATACTGTTTCCTGCTACTCCGCCAATCTCAGCGTTGGTTTCTCCTCTTAAACGCAATTCATCTATAATCATTTTTAAGCGCGTGAGAGACTTAATTCGTGCAGATAAAGCAGTTTCGTTTATTGGTTTAGTCAGAAAATCATCCGCGCCAGCATTAATACCTTGCACTCTATCATGAGTGTCATGCAGTGCAGTTACCATAATTATTGGAATATGGGTTGTCAAGGGATCACTCTTTAGCTCCTTACAAACTTGAAAGCCATTCATCTTTGGCATCATGATATCAAGTAATATAATATCAGGCTGTTGCTTTGCTACTAAATCTATAGCTTCTTCACCATCATGAGCTACGATAACCGTATAGTACTCTGCTTTTAGTCGAGCTTCTAAAAGCTTGACATTAGATAGTACATCATCTACTACCAGAATCTTCGCTGTCATTATCTTTAGATGTATTATCTATATCATAAGTAGGATAAAGCTTACCATTTTTACCAACTATGTAATTTACTTTCTCAGTATTACACTCTTTATATAAGTCTTCAATTCCGGCATCCTTCAATAACCTTTTGGCTTTTGACTTTACAATTGTAAAATACCTATATATAGTCTTAATAAAATCAATAAATACAGGTACCTTATTTTTATCAAGAACAATTATGCTCACTAAAGCTACAACTAAAATTTCTGAAAGACCTATATTGAACATTTTCCTATGAAGCAAGTACTTTAATCCTTCTGATTATAAATATTAATTTGCTTAAATCAAGTTTAGAAGCAACCATCTCATCTAAAAAACTATTATAACGTTCTATGTAGTCCTTATCATTACAAGCCCAGGTTTGAACCTTATCTTCGGGGTTATCAGTAGCTTTTATGACTTTAACAGCTAGCTTGTGATGGTAATTGCTTAAATCGTCCAATAAATCATTAACTAAGCTGCGATCCCAATAAGAAGAGCGGCTTTTCATCTTGATGGCAATTGTTCTAATCAGATCGAATCTTAACAGCGACTTTAACTCAAAGTATATTTTACCAGCATCAAGAATGGACAAAGATGTCTGTTCAGCAACAGATATAATATCCAGTGCATAAGTAAGAACGCACAGGTCAGCAATTTTTTTTGCTAGATCTTTATCTATATTAAGTTCCACTAAAGAAGTGTATCCATGATTATAGACCTTTAACAGGTGTTCATCTAAAACATCATGGCCTAAAGTTTCAATTGCATCTTTAAATTTTGTAACATCATCCAATTCTACAAAGCTAAGATTTTTTACTAACCAAAACGATACTCTGCCAATAAATTTCTGCACATTTCTCACTATTTGCAAGTATGAGTTAATATCAATTTTTCCATCCAATTCATCAATTTTCTGCCACAGGTTATTTAAATCATATAGGTGGTTAACAACGATATATATGTTAACTGCTTCGTGTACCTTAATTCCAGTATTCTCAACTAAATTATTAATAAATATACAGCCCATCCTATTTACAACATCATTTGCAATGCAAGTGGAGATAATTTCTCTACGAAGTTGGTGTTTTAATATGAAATCCTTAAACTCTGTTAACATCTTTTTAGGAAAATAACCTAGCAAGTAGTCATTAGATATAAGATCTTTTTCAGGCAGATCGGAATGTATAATTTTATTTTTTATTGCTGTTCTAGCATAAGATATTAGAATAGAAAGCTGAGGAGAACTGAAACCTTCTGCACCGGTTAACATCCTTGCTACCTCTTCGTCAGCTGGAAGAAATTCTACGCTTCGGTTTAACAGCCCAGATTTTTCTAAACTGAGCAGTAACCTGTGGTCCTGCTCCAATCTCTCTTTAGCTTGCAAACACTCAAGAAGTAATGCTTTTGTTTCAATTCTGTTGTGGTTCTCAAGCACCTTGGATGCAACTTCATCCACCATACTTGCCAGTATTTCATTCCTTTTTTCTAAAGAAATACCCCCTGCTTTCATAGCTGAAACAAATGCAATCTTAATGTTAACTTCAAGGTCCGAACATATCACTCCGGCTGAATTATCAACAAAATCTGCATTGATATATCCACCTCTTTCAGCATATTCTATTCTTCCAAGCTGTGTGCATCCCAAATTTCCGCCTTCTATAAACATAGAAGCTCTAATATCTTTACCATTCACTCTTAACTCATCGTTTGCTTTGTCACCGACCATGCTATGATTTTCACTCTTTGCCTTAACAAACGTGCCGATTCCTCCATTCCATATGAAGTCCACTTTTGCTTTCAACAGATATCTAATCAAATCACTTGGAGGTAGCATATCTTCTGTTATATCAAAGCACTTTTTTATTTCTTGAGAAATGTTTACTTGCTTGCTGCTACGCTCAAATACTCCTCCACCCTTAGAAATCAAATCTTTGTTATAATCCATCCAGGTTGAAAATGGTAACTTAAAGAGACGTTTACGTTCTGTGAAACTCTTTTCTGCATCAGGATTTGGGTCAACAAAAATATGCATATGGTTAAATGCGCCGATTAAATGTATATTTTTTGAAAGCAGCATACCATTTCCAAATAAGTCGCCAGCCATATCCCCAATTCCAATAACAGTTGCATCCTGGTAAATATCCTTATTCATTTTCCAAAAATGCCTCTGTGCTGCAATCCATGCACCTCTGGCTGTAATACCCATTTTTTTGTGATCATAACCTGCTGATCCACCAGATGCAAATGCATCTCCAAGCCAAAAATTGTATTCAGAGGCTATCTGGTTGGCATAATCAGAAAATGAAGCAGTGCCTTTATCTGCTGCAACTACCAAGTATGGATCGTCTTCATCATACCTAATCACATTCTCTGGTGGAATTATTTCACCATCAACCACGTTATCAGTAATATCAAGCATTCCTCTAATAAAACTCTTATAGCACTCAACACTTTTCTCTCTTAAAATATTCTTATCTTTATAAGCTTGCTTTATTACAAATCCACCCTTTGCACCAACAGGGACAATAACCGCATTTTTTGTCATCTGAGCTTTCATGAGCCCCAAAACTTCAGTGCGAAAATCTTCCGTCCTATCCGACCACCTTAAGCCACCACGGGCTAATTTCCCTCCTCTTAGATGTATTCCCTCAAAAAGGTTTGAATAAATATACAATTCACGATACGGACGAGGATCAGGCAAACCATTCACTTTACTTGAGTCAAATTTTATGGATAAGTAGGGTTTATTATCTTGATAATAACTGGTCCTTAAAATAGCCATTATCAAGTTAAATATCGAGCGCAAAACGTAATCATGTGAAACATTGCTGATCTCTTTTAGAAGTTCCTCAATTTTTTCTCTGACAATGTCTGTAGTTTCTGCTCTATCAATGTCTATGTTAGGATCAAATCTTGCATGAAATAGTTGTATCAAATACTTTACTACTTTTGGATACTCTGAGACTACCTTTTGGATATATTCTGGGTTGTAGTTAAATGACGTCTGCTTTAGATAGGCACTTAGCGCTCTAATCAGAAGCACTTCCTTCCACTTGAGCCCAGCAATAATGATCAAACTATTGAAATAGTCATTTTTAATTTCCTTGCTAAACACTTTCGCAAGTGTTATTTCAAATTGCTCTTTTAGAGTAATGTTGTCTATTAATTCATCGACTCTTGACAACACAAAATGGTGTATCCATATTCCACCGTTAATTTCTATGTAATAGCCATTATGAGATAGAATTTTAGCTCCCAAATTCTTAGTGATCCTTAATATCTTCGATAATTCAAGGCCTCCATTGTTTGGAGTATAAACCTTTAATTGATAATTAAGATTATCACGAGTAAGTCTTAAATCGACCTCGCTAACTCCTTTCTTCCTCACTATCTCCAATTTTTTCATATCGTAATATGCGTCATGAGGTTCGAAACTCTCTTGATAGCTTATTGGAAATGCCTTGCAATAACGGATGAATATATCCTCAACAGTGCTAAAAGTATTGTATAAATTGTCTATAAAACGATCTTCCCACTTTTCTGTAATGTTTCTTAATTTGTTTTCGATACGCAAAACTTCATCATCAGGAACACTAGCGTTTTTAGCCTTTAGCACCACGTGCAATTTCATTAAGTCATATTCGTTTATAATGTGGTGGTTATAAATATCTGAATTTTCTGCATTTATCTCATCCTTCAATATATTGCTTATCTTGAGCATTAGCCTGGAGCTAGCATAACGCATCGGTATCAGCACTATACAACTAGTAAACGCTCCCTTACTTCTTAAGCATAACTTGACTCTTGGTCTTATTGCAAGGGACATAATAGAAGTACAAATTTGAAATAATTCTTCCTCATTAGACTGGAACAATTCATCACATGAGAATACTTGTAAAATATAAATTAGAGCTTTGTTATTGTGGCCCCCGGTTACAAACCCTGCATTTTTTTCTATAACTTTAACTTTATCTCTTATTATTGGAATAGTTCTAATATCTTGGACCTCCGCTACAGAAGTAAATAGCCCGAAAAAACGCCGTTCCTTTACCACATTACCCTGGTCATCAAATTCTTTTACTCCTATACAATTCATGTATGTACGCCGATGGACTATTGAGATTAGATCTGATCTCAATATGTATAGGGAATCAAGGTTTGCAGAAGGAATCAACGTACTTTGACCTACTCTCATCAGGCCAAGGTCCTTTTTGCTGTCACAGACGAGTTTTTCATCTTTACCAGCAATATATTCTTGATAACCTAGAAATACGAAGTTATTATTCTTTAACCAAACTAGAAAATCTTTTTGCTCTTGATTTCGGTCTGGTGTCATTCCAGTGCGTGACACTGGAATCCACGTGTCCTTTTCCTGGATCCCAGTATCAAGTACTGGGATGACAGAAAGACTTGCCTCATCAAGTTTCTTGAGCATTAAGTGCCAATCTTTCACAACACAATTAACTGCTTTCAGCGTTTTTTGTAGAGATTCTTTTAATGTATCAACAAAACTGTCACTTATACCTTTGATAATTACATATATAACTGACTCTTTTATTCCATTACTTTCTTCCAAAGGGTAAATCTCATCTATTAGGCCATCTTTTCTTTTAATGTTAATTATGCTGTTGCTGTAATAGCATATGGTTAAATCGTGCGACTTAATAGTTGCAATAACGGAGTCAACCAAAAATGGCATATCATCGTTTGTTATCTTAATCGTGGTAAAATCGCCTTCTATTCCTGGTATATCATCTATATTACTTACTACTAACTTACTTTCATCTTTCTCTTTTTGAGAAACAAAATTGTAAGCATCGTTTACAATATATAGCAAAAACTTATCATTGGCTTTTAGGTCGCTTTTATAAACAAAACTATAAAAATACTTAATAAATTTTTTAATTTTTTCTTTATCTTGCTGATTTTCTTGATCAGCTAACTTAAATAAAGACTCAGTGTCAACATTATGATCTATACACATTTTTTTTAACAAAAATACACAGTGAACTTAAACCTTTTTAACTAAGATTTCATTATCAAGAGCGTACACTATTAGCTCATCATTTTCTACTACTTCCCCTGATAAAACTAATTTAGCTAAATTATTTTGAATACACTCTTGTATAACCCTTTTTAAGGGCCTTGCTCCATATTCAGGGTCATAGCCAGTTTGTGCTATTAGTTCTTTAGCTTCCTGCGACAAACTTATACTCAGTTTACGCTTAGCAAGTGTTTTTTGTAAATAAGAAAATTGAACATCTATAATTTTATAGATGTCATCTCTGGTTAAACTGTGAAATATAATAATTTCATCCAGCCTGTTTAAAAATTCTGGACGAAATGTTGATTTAACTATTTGCATCACTTCATTT
This sequence comes from Wolbachia endosymbiont of Drosophila ananassae, assembly GCF_008033215.1. NCBI lineage: Bacteria > Pseudomonadati > Pseudomonadota > Alphaproteobacteria > Rickettsiales > Anaplasmataceae > Wolbachia > Wolbachia endosymbiont of Drosophila ananassae. The sequence continues at coordinate 213,917 of NZ_CP042904.1, forward strand.
CTTACAGAATCAACATTCCCTTTTAGCATTATCTCAGCGCCAAGGTTAGAAGTTAAAATCAGTATGGTATTGCGAAAATCAATCAATTTGCCATGACTATCAGTGAGTCTCCCCTCATCCAAGATTTGCAGCAATAGATTAAATATATCTGGATTTGCCTTTTCTATCTCATCAAATAAGATTACCTGATATGGTCTTCTCCTCGCTGCTTCAGTTAATCTGCCACCTTGTTCATAGCCAACATACCCTGGAGGCGCGCCAATTAACTTTGAAACAGAATGTTTTTCCATATATTCTGACATATCAAAACGCAGAAGCGCTGATTGATCGTCAAACAGAAATTCAGCTAAGGCTTTCGCAAGTTCAGTTTTACCAACTCCAGTTGGACCTAAAAATAAAAATGAACCAAAAGGCCTGTTGGTATCTTGCACCCCAGAGCGGGAGCGCCTAACTGCATTACTTATCGCTTCTATTGCATCTTTCTGCCCTATTACTCTTCTTCCTATTTCATTCTCCATGTTAAGGAGTTTTTCCTTTTCACTATGCATCATATTATCAACTGGAATTCCCGTCCACTTTGAAACAATGTTTGCAATATCATCTCCAGTCACTTCTTTCTTTAAGAAACTATCAGTAACCTTTTCCTGATTTTTTAATTCATTCTCAAGCTGAGGGATCACACCATACATCAGCTCTCCTGCTTTTCCTAAATTTCCACTCCGCTGAGCCAATTCCAGCTCTTTTCTAGCGTTATCTAATTTTTCGGCTGTTTCTTGTATTCTAGCTATTTTATTCTTTTCCATCTGCCATTTGCTGTTCAAGTCAGCAAATTTACTGTTTAGATTTTCGATCTCTTCATTTATCTTTTTTAAACGCTGTTTAGAATTTTCATCACTTTCTTTTTTTAAAGCCTCTGCTTCAATCTTTAGCTGTATAACCTTTCTCTCAAGTTCATCAATAACTTCAGGCTTGCTATCCATTTCAATTCTCACCCTACTTGCTGCTTCATCAATCAAATCAATTGCTTTATCAGGTGAAAACCTATCTGTTATATATCTATTGGACAACGTTGCAGCAGCAATTATTGCACCGTCTGTAATTCTTATACCATGATGCACCTCATATCTTTCCTTCAAACCCCTGAGTATTGAAATGGTATCAGTTTCAGTTGGTTGAGAAATAAACACAGGCTGAAAACGCCTTGCAAGTGCAGGATCTTTTTCTATATGCTGACGATATTCATCTAAAGTTGTGGCTCCTATACAGCGAATTTCTCCACGTGCAAGAGCAGGCTTCAGCAGATTCGAGGCATCCATTGCACCACTTGTTGCTCCTGCTCCAACTAAAGTGTGCAATTCATCGATGAATAATATAATTTTTCCCTCCGCTCTCGAAATCTCATTAATCACTGCTTTTAACCTTTCCTCAAACTCTCCTCTAAACTTAGTGCCAGCAATTAGTGCTCCAAGATCCAAAGCTAAGACCTTTGCATCATGCAAACCAAGTGGCACATCGTTTGCAACAATTCTATTTGCAAGCCCCTCAACTATTGCAGTTTTTCCAACACCAGGTTCACCGATCAGCACTGGATTATTTTTTGTCCGCCTCAGTGATACCTGCATAGTTCTTCTGATCTCTTCATCACGACCAATTACAGGATCAAGCTTTCCTTGCATAGCAAGCTCTGTAACATCTTTTGTATATTTCTTTGCCGCGTTTAATTTTTCCTCACTGTTTGGCGAGTCCGCACTGCTGCCTTGTCTCATTTCTGCAATAACTGAGTTCAGTTTTTGTAGAGTCACACCATTCTCTGCCAGAATTTTGCCTACAGTATCATCTTTTTGTGCAGTGAGGCCCTGTAGTAAACGCTCAACAGCAACAAATGAATCTTTATTTCTTCTTGCAATACCAATTGAATCTTCAAAAACTTTTGCTATTTCTCTTGAAAGTTGAAGGCCACCACTTCCTGGACCTTCAATTACTGGCAACTTTTTTATTGCGCTATCCACAGCATCAGAAATACTTTGCACACTTCCACCACAAGCGTTTATCAAATCCTGAACTAAACCTGATTCATCTTCAAGCATCACTTTTAGTAAATGCTCAGGCATAAAAATCTGATGCCCAGCTCCCAACGCTTTCATTTGAGCACTTTGAATTAGACTTTTTGCTTTTTCGGTAAATTTATTTAAGTCCATAACACCAGTTAAATTCGTATTTGCTGATGTATATAACAACTGATTTCATAAATTTAAACCTAAAGTTGTTTATTGTTAGGTATGAAATTTAAAACTTTCTTAAAAAAGGAACTATCATAGTAACCATACAAATATCTTGTATCTCAAGACCTTTGGTTTTTGTTGCTGAAAATGGTTGTATTATTTAAGTTATTAACAATATACAATACTAAGTTAATGTAATTTATTTGGAGATGACAGGAAAATTTATTGTAACTTTATATTCTAAATAGAATAAAGTTCTTTTGTTAGTATTGTCCTTTTTGTAAAAAATATTCCTAATTTCTTCATCATTTCTGTGGGTAAGGTCATCTGCTTCTCTATCTCAAGTGGTTAACAAAGTTTCTTGTCACGAGGGACCAAATGGAAATCTGCTCGTTTTCACGCGAATTAATGTTACAAATTCTATACATTTCGTTACAAAATGGCATTCGCTTTCTCCATTATCCTTTACCTGCATTTTCATCAGCGTTCCTTGCGGTTTGCTTGCCATATAGGCGGAAATACAGGCTTACCCTGTTCTTTCTGTCATACAACAGTGGGTTAGGTGACTTCTCTATACCGGTGATTTGCGTACATCCAGAAATGAAAAATGTCACATTACCTTTTGGTCGGAGCTTATCAGCATCTTTAGCTCTTTAATCGTTACGATACTTATGAAGCTTCACTTACGTTCACCATACCACTAAGCCTAGCTCTCCAACCACATGATGCTTGTAGTTTATGCTCCTTTCACGATTGAGCATCTTCTTTTTCAAGAGGAGGTTCATTGTCCGCATCGCTTGGCACCAACCGGTTACCCGATTCGCACTGATGCGTAGACTCAGATGGCAAAACATCTGGTTTAATAAGTTTTAGAACTCTTTTAGTTTCTTTCTGAAGGAATTCCTCTCCTTTTAAACAATATGACCGAAGACTTTCAGGTCGCACCATTTCAATAATTAGCTGGGTTCCAGCAGAATCAGTACAGAAAACATCAATAATACTTTGTTTTTTAGAGGCAATCTCAGCATCCATGATAGTGCTGAGAAATTCTATTTCTTCTATTTCATCTTTGCCAGCGAAGCCCAATATATCATTGAGAAAGTGAATGAGAATATCTTTATTTTTCTCAGTGCCAAATATTCTCTTGAACGCGAAATTGTTTTTTGGATCGAGAAATTTCGAAAAGGCCATAATTAAATACAATTAGGAGACGAATAATTATACACTATTTTTCGCAAATGTTCAACCTCTGATTACTCCTTATTTTTTGCCCTTCCTGCACGTTTGCGTTCATTTGGATCGAGGAATTTCTTGCGTAAACGTATAGATTTTGGGGTTACTTCTACCAATTCATCATCGTCTATATACGCTATCATATCCTCCAGGGTCATTATCTTTGGAGGAGTGAGTTTTATGGCTTCATCACTACCTGAAGCTCTTACATTGGTTAATTGTTTACCTTTTAGCACATTTATCTCCAAATCATTGTCACGGCTATGCTGGCCGACAACCATGCCACAATATACCTTATCCTGTGGTTTGATAAACATAATTCCCCTATCTTGCAAATTGAAAATTGCATATGCCACAGCCTCACCCTTATCTGTAGAAATTAAAACTCCATTGCGCCTTCCAGAAATTGGACCTTTATGTGGAGCATAACTATGAAATAAACGGTTAATTATGCCCGTACCCCGAGAATCAGTTAAAAACTCTCCTTGATAACCAATTAATCCTCTTGATGGCACTAAAAACGTTAATCTTGTCCTGCCATTGCCAGAAGGTCTCATGTCAGTCACTTCACCTTTTCGGAAGCTGAGTTTTTCCATGATGATTCCACTATATTCATCATCCACATCAATTACTACTTCCTCTATAGGTTCAAGTTTTTTGCCATCTTCTTCCTTAAATAGCACTCGAGGGCGTGATACCGAAAGCTCAAAACCTTCTCTTCTCATATTTTCAATTAACACCCCAAGCTGTAGCTCACCACGTCCACCTACTTCAAACGCTTCACCGCTTGGTGCCAAAGTCACAGTAATTGCAACATTTGTTTCTGCCTCCGCGTATAAGCGATCCTTTATAGCAGTTGAGGTAAGCTTTGTACCTTCTTGTCCAGCAAAAGGCGAATCATTAACGCTTAGAGTAATCGCCATTGTCGGCGGATCAACTGGAGTTGAGCTTACTGCAGTTGTAACCTCTGGTGCTGCTATAGTGTCTGAAACTGAAGCTTCCTCAAGTCCTGCAATTGCAATTATGTCTCCCGCTACAGCTTGTTCTACTGGAATGCGTTTCAAGCCAGAAAATGAGAGCAATTTAGTTAATCTCCCTCGTTCAATTACTTTACCATCGAGGTCAAGCACCTTAAGATCTGAATTGACTTTTGCAACGCCCTGATAAACCTTTCCTGTCAATATTCTGCCAAGAAACTTATCAGACTCAAGTAGAGTGACCAACATAGCAAAAGGTGCATTTTGATCATAAACAGAAGGTTTTATATAATCTATAACCGTTGAAAATAATGGGCTTAAATCTTTTCTTTCATCGGAAAGCTCCTTAGCACACCAACCATTTCTACCTGAAGCATACAACACTGGAAAATCTAGCTGCTCGTTGGTTGCATCAAGGTTAAAAAATAACTCATATATTTCATTTAATACTTCATCAATTCTGCTGTCTGGTCGGTCGACCTTATTGATTATCACAATTGGCTTCAAATTTGCTTTTAGTGCTTTTGAGAGCACAAATTTTGTTTGTGGCATTGGACCTTCTGCAGCATCAACCAGCAGCAACACACCATCTGCCATGCACAATACCCTTTCTACTTCTCCACCAAAGTCTGCGTGCCCTGGCGTATCAATAATATTGATTTTTTCATCACCCCACATTATTGATGTGCATTTTGCAAGTATTGTAATTCCTCGTTCACGCTCTTGATCACCACTATCCATCACTCGCTCTTGAACTTCTTGATTCTCGCGGAACGTGCCACTTTGTTTTAACATGTTATCAAGCAAAGTAGTTTTACCGTGGTCAACGTGTGCGATTATTGCTATATTACGGATCGATTTAAATTCGTTCATTTTCTATCATTTCAAAATTAATTTAGTAATAAGTATACATAAAATACACTTAGAGTAAATAACTAAAGCTGTGCTGTGCTTCCAAGATATTATAGGATTACTTTGTTAAATATTCTCTACTCCCAGGTTTTGTTATGGGTAGTTGTTTTAATTCACTTGGAAGTTCTTCCTCGCTGTAGTTTTTGATGTTCAGTTCAATCAAAGATATGACAGGAAAAGGCAGTTTCGTTTCACTATTTCTCTTTATCAAAGAAGCTTCAGCAACAACTTTACCTCCTTCCCCTTCTGCACATTCCACTGCTTCAAGTGAAGATTTGCCTGTGGTTATCACATCCTCGATAAGTAATATTTTTTCACCTTTTTTAATTTCAAATCCACGGCGTAATTCAAACTTGCCATTAACGCGCTCGCAAAACATTGTCCTTATTCCAAGCTGCCTGCCAATCTCATAACCCACAATTATTCCACCAATTGCAGGAGATAATATTAAATCTATGGAGCTATTTAATTCTTTTTTTATTTTATCTGCTAATAATGCGCAAACTTTCATGGCTCTGCTTGGATTTTCAAAAATTTTAGCGCATTGTATATATGTATTGCTATGCAATCCAGAAGATAAAATAAAATGCCCATGCAAAATTGCTTCTGCTTCTTTAAATTCTTTTATTATTAGGTTATTTTCGTCTAATATCATTTTTTAAGTTTCACTATTACATTCTTTATTAATTATCTGAGTTATGCAAATATCAGACCACACATTTATTGCAGTTTCAAACATATCGATGATTGTATAAATAGGCAAAATCAGTCCCATAATATGCAAAGGAACATTCATCGATACGAGATAACTGGTTGCCATAAAATAGCACCCCATCGGCACTCCAGCGTTACCAATTGCAGCCCCTGTAGCTAAAAAAATCCATATCAACATTTCGCTCAAGGAAAATGCGTATCCGTTCATTTCTGCAACAAACATTACAGTGATTAGTATAAATGCAGCACATGCATTCATATTAATTGTTGTGCATATTGGTAAAATAAAAGACGACAATTTCTTTGGCACCTTTAGCTTGTTCTGCACACAGTCTATGGTTGTGGGCAGCGTTGCACTGGATGATTTAGAAAAAAACGCAAGTGTGAGTGCCGGCATAACTCCCCTTAGCGTTTGAATTGGTGATATGCCTTTATACCACATAAGTAGCGGTAAAATCAGAAATGCCTGTACAAAATTTGCAGACATTATGCAAACAAAATACCAAAAAAGACTGTAGAACTCGCTACCGCCTTTTAATTCGTGCAAAAAACATGTGATAAAGGACCACACAGCAAGCGGAATAAATTTTAATAACCCTTGAGCAATTTTAAGTAGCGTATCAAAAAGTGCAGAGAATACTTGATATAATATATCCTGCTTTTCTTTTGAAAGTGAAACAATAGCTCCACCCATCAAAAAAGCGATCAATATGCTACCAATCATATTATTTTCAAGAAAAACTTGCACAAAATTAGAAGGAATGAGTGATTTTAAATATGAAAAATAACTGTGGTTATTGCTGTTAATACTCCCTATTGTATTACTTATGAAATTTTTTCTTGCTGGATCTATTAACAAATAAAACGATAATGCAACAAACGCAGCTATAATAGTTGTAAGCAGAGTATAAAATAGTGTTTTCTTAACTAAGACTTTGATTTCAATTGAGTCCTTGAGCCCTGAAATTGTGGAAACTATGGATAAAAAAACCAGAGGTAAGCTTATTAATTTGAGCAAGCTGATAAAGATATCACTAAATAGCTTTGCTATTTCAAATATGATTTCATTGTTTAGGTAGTAAGCAACTATTGCAAGCAGTATAGAAAAAAGTATTGCAAACTTGTGCATTGAAAATAAAACTTCAAAGTAACATTATACAATAATTTTGCTGTTTTGGAATCAGATTGATAGACAAAATAACTTTACAGATTAGGGAAAGATAAGAGGATGTGTTTATTCGGAGACAGTGTAAGATTTCTTAATTTAAATTTAGGTGCACTTAGCCCATTCTGGTGATAACAAATTGGAATAGATAAGATATGATAACTAACTCTTCTGCGAGTATATAGTTTTGCCGGACACAACAGTACGTACTACGTGTCCTTTTACTTTGCGACCATCGAAAGGAGAATTCTTTGATTTACTAGCAAAGTTGTCAGTTTTAATTTCCCATTCATGATTGAGGTCAACTAAAATTAAGTCTGCAGCAAGGTTTTTTTGTATACGACCACGTGGTATGTGTATTATATCTGCAGGCTTATATGTCAATTTTGCAAGCACATCAAGTAGACCCATTTGCCCACTGTGATAGAGTTCAAGTGAAAGGGGCAGCATTGTTTCAAGACCAACAATACCAAATGCAGCATTTTCAAGTGGTAGATCTTTAGAACTACGATCATGCGGAGCGTGATCAGTTGCAATGCAATCAATCACACCTGTCTTTAAACCTTCAACCATAGCTAAACGATCTTCTTCAGTGCGAAGCGGCGGATTCATTTTTGCAATTGCTCCATGTTGTTTTACTATATCTTCAGTCAAAGTGAAGTGATGAGGGGTTACTTCGCACGTAACATTTAATCCCAAATCTTTTGCACGTTTAATAGCATCAAGTGAATCTTTTGAAGAGACATGTAGAATATGGTAGTGCACATTTTCCATATCCTTCATTAGCAGTATATCACGATTTACCATAACCGATTCTGACGCACTCAAGATCCCCTTTACTCCCAATTCTTCAGAAATTTTACCTTCGTTGATTGCACCACCTGCTGATAAATTTAAATCTTCTGCATGTTGAGCAATAGGAACACCCAGCATGCTTGAATAAAGCAGCGCCTGTCTCATAATCATTGGGTTCATAACTGGCATGCCATCATCAGTGAACCCAACCGCACCTGCTTCCTTTAAAAGTGCCATTTCAGTCAACTTTTCTTCCAAAGTGGTGATTTTAGCGTAAAATTCAACGTTTACATGTGAAGTTTCAAGTGCTCTATATTTCAAATATTTAGCCAAAACAACGCTATCAATTGCTGGAATAGTGTTTGGCTGACAAACTACAGTTGTAACGCCTCCTGCAGCTGCAGATTTGCTACCTGTATATATAGTTTCTTTATGTTCCTGCCCTGGTTCACGAAAATGTACGTGAATGTCAATAAGGCCTGGCATTAGAACAAGCCCTTTACAGTCTATTGTTTCATCAACTCCACTTGTTGAAAATAATGATTCGCCAAAATCAACAATTTTATCCCCTTCAGTCAATAGCGAACCTTTTATATCAAGTTTAGTTTCTGGGTCGATAATACGAGCATTAGTATACGCAATTTTATAGCCTTCCTTTTGCCCTGTTTGTAACAAATTCCAAGTCTGTGTCATTATATTTGAGTATCGATTATGCAATAAATCTAAAGTTTTTTTAATAAAACACAACCAAATTAAAACACAGACTAAGAGCTGTCTTGAATTAAAATTATCCCAAAAACCCCGCCCTTATAACCTAGTTAGCTCAGTTTTAACGTTAATGTGTGAAACTCTTAGCTCTGTTGGAGGATTTTCCAGTTGAATATCTAGCTCATTCTGCATGTTCGATAAACAAATTAAAGCTGAATCAAAATCTTCATCGAACTGTTTTGCTTCATGTATACCATCGATTATTTCCTCTAATTCTTCCACATCATCCATTTCTTGCGGCGCACTTTTTAATATCGCTTTTATTTGGTTTAAGTTTTGACGAATTTTCTCCTGATATCCAACAATTCTCTCTTGATATATATCAATCATTTTTTGACATGCGTTGCCTCTAAATGGATGTTCTTTTTTCTCTTTTATGTAAGAACTTTGAAAGTCTTTACAGTTAAGGATTGCTTCTCTATGTTTTTTTATGTCATTAATTGCGCTGATTATCGACTTATCTATTTTCTTCAAATTTTCTTCCCGTTCTTCTCTTTTAATTATACTTTTGGATTCATTTTTTATCTGGTTCATTTTGTCATACAGGTTTCTGCATTCTTTGTAAGATGCCATTGGTTGTAATATTCCTTCTTTTACACCTTTATTGTAAAAATTCTTCAACTCATCATTTGATAGTATTGTTATAGCATCTTCCCTTTTACTCTGTGATTTAGGATACTTTTTATTCAATGAACTAACATGATTTAACAAGAAATCTTTAACTAGCTCTTCCTTTTTAACTTCAGCTAATTTTTCTAGTGTTTCTATATATTTTAGAACTTCTGCAAAGAGCTGTCCACCAGATGGAGCAAATCCTTGAAGTGGTTTACTCTGAGCTTTATAAAAATCGGTTTGTAAAAAATCTTCAGCTTGTTTTTTTATTACTGAAAGTTCATTAAAGGCTTTTTCTGGATTGATTTTTCTCAAAATACTAATAGCTTCTCTAATCGCTTTTTCTCTCTTTTTATCACCTTGTTTTTCATTTAATATTAGACGTTCAGCTTTGGTAAAAGCATCACCGCGATCACTCTTTGCAATGTTACAAACGATGCTTTTTACAACTTTTTCGGTTGCTGCATAATCTATTTCCTTTGCAAAACAGTCAACAAATGATTGCCAAACTTTTTTATTAACAAGCTTACTTGTCTTATTTTCAAAATCTTCTATATCTTTGAATCCCAAAATAGTATAGAGATTTTTTTCGATTATTGGTTCGGCATGTTGTTTTGCCACTTTACCTTTTATATTAAATGGAAATTTACTAATCTTAGTTGTACCCACAATGTTACCTCAATATTAACGCTATCTATAAAAGTATAAAGATTTAATATTTAATTTTTAATTAATGCCAGACAGCTAACTATGGGAGCATTATGCTATAGCTGACCCAAGAAAGATTTCCCTACGTCATACCGCGATTCATTCGCGGTATAGATTCCGCTAACGAGTAGCGGAATGACGAATTTGTTGTTTTTCAAATTGTAGGTAAACCTAAGCCACTTTAGCTATAGCATCAATAGCAAGTGTCAATTAACACTTTAACTTCTTACTTGTCATCAGTAATATTGTTTATATAAAAACTATAATTTTTTATGCCTGAACTTGGGAATATATTGCTATTGCTAGCCTGCTTATTGTCTTTGACATATTTGTTTTTACCGCTTAGTTCTTGTCGGTTTATTACCACTGCCATATTTTTTTGTGTATCAACATCAATGGCTATTTTGATCTACTGCCACATTACAAATGATTTTTCACTTGAAAACGTATACTACCACTCACACACAACAAAACCTTTAATCTACAAGATTTGTGGTGTTTGGGGAAATAAAGAAGGGTCCATGTTGCTTTGGACCTTAGTGCTCACCATGTATTTATTACTAATGGATATTTATATACCTTCTGTCATCCCAGTGCTTGACTACTTGGATCCAGACAATTTAATTGCAAATGAGTACATCAAATGGCAGTATAATAAAAACTGGATTCCAGTGTCAAGCACTGGAATGACACCAGAACGAACTAATGGTAGTAAATTAAAAAAAATATCTCTTATCACCCAAGGCTTGATTTGCTTTTGTTTTTTACTGTTCACTTTACTTGAATCCAGCCCCTTCACTAAAATGCCAAGCGTTGAAAAAGATGGATTGGGTTTTAATCCGATATTGCAAGATATAGGCCTTGCTATTCATCCACCGATATTATATTTGGGGTACCTTGGATTTAGCGTTCCTTTTTCGCTCTCTATAGCTGGATTAATTGCAAAAGTTGAAGGAAATGTTTGGGCTAAAATTGTCAGGCCTTGGGTACTTATTTCTTGGTCGCTGCTCACTTTGGGCATCAGCTTAGGTAGCTGGTGGGCATATCGCGAACTTGGGTGGGGTGGATTTTGGTTTTGGGATCCAGTGGAAAACGTTTCTTTGATGCCGTGGCTAATTGCAGTAGCGCTGACACATTTGTTGCTCGTGGTGCGAAATTTCAATGTTTTAAGGAACTTTGCTATTTTACTTACGCTTACAACTTTTATATTGAGTGTGACTGGAACATTTCTAGTCCGCTCAGGAATACTCACCTCAGTGCACACGTTTGCAGATGACCCAAGATATGGACTATATATATTAGCTCTACTTGGTGTAATTACAGTCAGTAGCCTTGTAGTATTTATCGCATTTGCAAAAAAGAATAGATCTCTTACACCACCACCTGTCATCCCAGTGCTTGGCACTGGGATCCAGGAAAAAAATATAGAGGGACCTAATTACACACCAAAGCAAAACTTCTCTGTTTTCTCCCGCTTTACAATGATGTTAATGAACAATCTATTATTTATCACTGCCTTTTTCATTGTGTTCGTTGGCACTTTATACCCTACAGTGCTCGAATATTTAACCGGTGAATTAATTTCAGTTGGAGCACCATATTACAATTCTTTGTTTAATCCTATTGCACTGGCTATTCTAGTGCTCACCATGATCGGGCAATACTGCAGTTGGCAGGGAAATAGTCTATTGCCAATATTCCGCGAATATAGATTTTCATTCTGCAGTGCTGCAGCTATTTTGCCGTTTATCTTTCACATGGAGCTAATAATTGTGCTATCAATTACTATCTCCATAGCATTATTAATCTTTGTTTTAGAAGCATACAGTAAAAGAATTCGTTTATTTAAGAGCGAATCAATTTTATTAGCAAAAAAAGTTTCTAAATCCTACTATGCAATGATGGCAGCTCATGCTGGAGTGGCAATTCTAGTGCTTGGTATAGCATATTCGGTTGGTTGGCAGGAGAAAAAAGAAAATTACTTAAAAATAGGGGATAGCATAACAGTCAATAAATTTAAAGTTACTTTACGAAATATTGAGCTAATAAAAGAAAAAAATTTCCATGCAGTGAGGGGTACAATGGATATCAGGAATTTGCTGAATAATAAGATATTAGGTGAGATAACCCCTGAATATAGATTTTACCTTGTGGAAGGTCAGAAAAATGTTGAAAGCAGTATCTACCACAATTTGCTTTCTGATATTTATGTTGTAATTGGAGAGATTGATAAGAGTAAGAGCAAAATCGCAGCCAAAGTGCACTATAAACCTGGAATGTCTATAATCTGGCTTGGATCCTTTCTTATCGCTTTTGGTTCGCTCCTTGCTGCTTTTCCTTTTAGTAAACGGGCGAAGGTTGTCTAGCTGTCGTGGATTTATTAACAACGCTCCTAGGTCCAGAGTGCAATATATGAGAAATTACCGGGCTATAGATACTGATTTGCAAAGGTTAGAACCAAAGAAAGTTATATTTTTTTATTGACAGACCTATATATTACGATATTCACTAAGGGATTAGTGAGTGATGGTTATACAATATGAATGGTGAGGTATCAGGCAAGGAAGAAGTTATGCACACTCCTTACAGCGATTTGTGTCAAAATCTTGAAAGTAATGCACAAACTCCTCTACAGCACTCCGATGATTCTTGTACAAGTGATAACAGTAATAATCATAGGTCAGGTGATTCAGATTCAGAAGAAGGTGATGGCCATGATTCAGGTATTAGTTCCGATGATGAGGATAACCGGACAACTGATACAGAAGTACAATTAACTAATGATTCTCTTGATAGCCAAAGATATACAGGAATATGCATTCCAACACCAACTGATGGTTGGGCAGGTGAAAATAATCATCAGACTGGTTTATCAGGTGATTTGCCAGACGTGAGTAATAATCCACAAATTTTTGAAAGTACTGATTCAGTAGAGCATAATTCTACCTGCAATGATCATGTAATTTGTGATTCAGGTCACAATTCTGACGATGAGGATCAGATTCCAGAGGACTTTCCTTCAAGGAAACGAGTACGATCGATTGAAATTGATCAGTTTGAACCGTTGTACAAGAAGAGGAAAATAGAAGCACAAAATAATCAAAAATATACAGAAAATGTATGTAATCCAACAAATGGTGGTTTGTTAGGTGAAAGTGATAATCAACAGATTTCTGAAGATACAGAAATAACTTCTGATTGTAATCCAGATGATTCAGATCCAAAAGGGAATGAGGGCTATGGTTCAGATGGTTCTTGTGAAAGTAAAGAAAATTTGACAAAGGGCGCTGGTGGTAGTAATCAGACTTTTGAAGGTGAACAGAAAAGCTCAGAATTTCCGAAAGTTAACAATTGGTCAGATAGTGATGGGAACTCAGAAGACAGTTCGGACTGTGGTGATGATAATGTTGGTCATTATGATACAGATTGTGGTGAACGCTACAGTCATCTAAGTTTTCATGATGAAAACACAAACATAATAAGAAAAAAAGATTCTTTTTTTTTAGCCCAAATAGAACTGAATAAAGCAGAAAGGGAGAAGTATGAAAATATTTGGCAAGAAATGGACAAAATCCTTAGTAGTTCACATGAAGTTGGTCTATGTGAAGATGATATTGAGGAGTTGAAAGGGAGACTTGATGAAGTTATAAGCCAAGCACTGGAACAAAGAATTATGTTCACTTTTCCATATAGAGACGGCGAGTCCTTTGTAGACTGTATAATTAATACAACACAAGAACTATATTGGGTCGATTCTACTGAGAATTCTAGACTTCTAGAGGAGAAAAAGATATTACAAGTAATATCGGAGGGTGCAACTTTAAATAAATTTACTAAAGAAAGGTACGATGATTATGTAAATTGTATTTACAGAGAAAAAGAGATTTTAAGTCAAAGGAATAAAAATATTTTAGGACTTAATAATTTAGCATATGAAAGTATTGTAAACAAAAGCAAGCAGACTCAAAATGTATTAGGAGTAGACAAGGATAATAGATATTTTTGTATAGAGTACTCGCAAGATAGTATTGTTGAAGTTGCAGAAATCCTAAACAATGAAAAAGCCAAAGACTTAAATTTAAGAGTTGGCATACTCAAAATTGGAGAAAGTATAGTAAGAGTTGAAAATGTAGAAGAAATAGGGGAAAAAAGAAATTATATGGATGTCTCAAAAGGTGGTATTGAAATGTCTTTTACTACTGAGGTAGGAAAGATAAGTGTTTATCTAAGTCCTAGTGAGAAAGGCAGCAATAAAATAAAAGTGGAGATTGATGGGGAAAACAGAGCAAGGCTTAATGAGTTAAAAGATAAGGGAAAAAGTTTAGGGGAAAACTGTCTTTTAGGAGGAAAAAGTGTTGAGGAAGCTATAGAGCACGAAAGTTTTGAAAGGTATGGCAGTGTACCTAACACTGCTATGAAGGAACCTAGCTTAGATTGCGTTGCTAACATAACAAGGGGGGGATAAGCTTGCAGAGATAAAATGATGGGCCAAATTGGCAGTATTTCGCTTTTGTAATGTACTTCAAAATGGTAGTATGCAAGCTAGATAGAACTTAATTGACAGACAAGAATTAACTGATGGAAAAATTGACATAATCAAACAATCACAGAATAAACTAGTGAATTTTTTGAAAAGTATATAAAATTCAAGTTTAAGTAAATAGCATGGCACTTAGACTCATTCCAGATAACCTCAATATCAAGTTTAGTAAATATAGAAATTTGACAGCACTCGTTAGCATTATTCTTATCATCTTTTCAATGCTCATTGTTGTACTGCGTGGAGTGAACTTAGGCATAGACTTTGCAGGCGGAATTTTGATAGAGATAAAATCTTCAGATGAGAATCACTCTATTCTCGATGCATTAAAAGAAAATGGTTTTACAGTGCAGAGTTCAAAAGCGGGTGATAATTTAGTCATGCGTTTTAAAGATGAAGGAGATGAAGATAAAATCAAAAAGATAAAAAGCATACTAGAAGAAAAGCTAGGTAGCTCAATAAGCTATCGTAAAATAGACTATGTTGGCCCACAAATAAGCTCAACACAAATATTTGAAGGAATGTTATCCATGTTGATCGCGATTGTTGGAATATTTTTTTACGTTTGGTTTAGATTTAATTGGCAATGTGGATTCAGTGGAATAACAGCACTGATTCATGACGTGATTTTAACTGTTGGTTTTATTAGCCTAACTGGCATTGAGTTTAATATTTCATCAGTTGCAGCTCTCCTCACTGTCATTGGTTATTCAATCAATAACTCAGTAATTATATACGATCGGATTCGAGAGTATTGCAAGAGTGGTAAAAGTGGGCGGATGAGTGAGATAGTAGATGCAAGTATCAACGCTACATTATTTCGCACTATATTAACTTCTGGTACAACCCTTCTTGCTGCTCTTCCTTTGGCATTAATCTGCACAGATGCAGTGAAAGACTTCAGCTTGATCATTTTTTTTGGTATTTTGATTGGCACTTGTTCTGCAATATTTATTTCTGCTCCTATATTGACCTACAGAGCTTTAGATTGTAGAAGTGTTTAGTCGCGGTATAATATCAACTTATTATCTCTTATAGTGAAATGAAAATACCTTAAAAAGCTCATTCCAAGTAGTGAATGAGACATAGAATGAGTGTTAACGCTTGCCTGTACATCATTAATCAAAAAATTTCCTATTTTAACTTGAGGTATTTGAACCACTCCAGCTTTTATTTGACCTTTCGCAGTTTCATATATTTTAAAATCCTGAACGTATCCGTTCAGCGGAGTGGCAGAATAAGGTAGACAAGGTGATCTAAAAAGATAATCATAGAGCAAAAGTGAAATAATATGGTAAACCTTTTAGAACTTTGCAAAAATTTACAGCAAAAAATAGAAAGGTTAGAAGCAAAAATAGAAAGATTGGAAAAAGAGAATGAAAGTTTAAAAGCAGAAAATAAGGCTTTAAAGATAGAAAATGCTGAGTTAAGAGAAAGACTCGGTTTAAGCTCAAAAAATTCATCAATACCAAGTTCCAAAGAGTTGTATAAAATAAAAAAGAATAAGCCGAAAAGCGAAAGGAATATTGGCGGTCAGGTTGGTCATAAAGGAAGTTTTCGCGCCAACATGGATGCAGATAAAGTAGTAAAGATAGAGTTGCCTAATACTTGCGAATGCGGAGGAGAAATTGCAATATGTGAAAAACCATATATTCATCAGAAAGTTGATCTTCCAGAAATCAAGCCTTATGTAGTGGAATATCAGTTAGAACATGGCCGTTGTCGGAGATGCGGAAAGAGAAGAAGTAGCAAGTTACCGGAAGGTGTTACGCCAGATACATTTGGTCCAAGGGTTAAGTCAATAATTGCAGCGTTCAGCGGATTCTACAAAAATTCAAAACGCGAAATAGCGAGTGTCGTAAATGATATCTTCAATTTGAACATAAGCGTCGGTAGCATATCAAATAGTGAACATAGAGTTGCTTCAAAATGCAAAAAAATGTATGAGCAGATCGAACAAGAGATAAGTAGGAGTAAAGTTCTACATATTGATGAAACGAGCCATTATAACAAAGGTAAACTCGCTTGGTGTTGGATGTTTGCAAGCAATACGGCAAGTTTTGTAAAATTTACAGAGTCAAGAGGAATGAAAGTTTTACAAAATAGTAAATTCTGCAATCGCAATAGCTTGGTAATAACTGACAGGTATGCAGCATACAATTATTTTGCCGATAAAAACAGGCAAATCTGTTGGGCACATTTATCAAGAGATTTTGAAAGATTAGCACATAGTTGGAATATTGAAGTTAAAGTTCTGGGTTGTTACTTGAGAAACGTGGCCACTGAATTATTTGCACTAAAAAAAGCTTTACTAAAAAGTGAGATAGATGTTTTGAGGTTTGTCAGACGTGCCAGAAAATTAAGAAAACGTACAAAGTATTACTTGAAGGAGATATCTCGTTTACCTGAAGCAATTGGAGCCTCTCGAGTTGCAAAAAATGTTCTGAGATCTGAAAGAATGATGTGGAAATTTTTAGATGACCCAGAAAATATTCCGCTGACAAATAACCACGCTGAACGGCAAATTCGGCATTATGTCGTTTATCGCAAAAACTCATATTTTACACAATCAAAGCGGGGAAATACATTCCTTGAGCGGATAATTTCATTATACTTAACTTGGAAACAAAGGGGTCTCAATCCTTTCCAAAATCTCCTATCTATTGTTTCTTAAACCACTCTCCTGAACGGATACTCCTGAACGTTTTGTAAGTTAATACCAGCATGTAATGCGTCTTTTTGTGATAGAACAATATCGGTTGCTCCAGTATCAAGCAAAAACGTTATATTGCTATCATTGACTTGAGCCTGAATATAAAAGTGTCCATCGTATGATTTCGTAAATTCGATACTTCCACTATTTTGAATTCTTCCTTTATATGGTAAAAAAGTACTGAGAAATCTGTCGCTTAGTTTGTCCCTTTGTGAATCAATAAGCATTGCAGTGGTGGCTATTATTAGTAACCAAATAACTAGATTTTTCACCGCGTTCATATCAGACCTCTTGCATAATCATTATTTGAGCAAAAAGTTAACAACGCACTTCCTGATGTCATTCCAGTGCTTGACACTGGAATCCAGTTTTCTGATCGAAAATGTTGTATAGTGCACAATCAATTTTTCTGGATCCAAGTAGTCAAGGCACTGGGATGACACCTTTGTACTTGAGGTAAAACCGGCTAACACACTGTCTTCGAAAACAAACGTTTGTACAATTGTGCACGTGACACTGGAATCTAGAAAAAAAGAACCAGTGTCAGCTACTTGGGTTAAAAAGAGCAGTTTATCGTTAAAATTTGAAGCCATTACAATAAATTTTTAAGATTAGCGTTAAAAGTTATTATTCAAAATAAGTAAATTTCATTGTTTTAGTACAATATTTAGTATACACTTTAAGAAGATATGTTTGATTTAATTTCATGTCAGAAGCAAAAAGTTTAATTTTGGCAGCTATCCTTTCCATGTTAATCATGGTGTCTTGGCGTATTATTTATGATAATTTTTTTAGTACAAACCAAAATCAGCCATTGATTGAACATATCGAATCTTTTAACGACCTTGCTCCTATAATACACCAGAATCGTTCTGAAATTATTAATTCTACTCGAGAACAGAGGGTTAGTTTAACCAATAACATGATTAAAGGATCAATTTCTCTGAAAGGTGCAAGGTTTGATGACTTAATTTTAACTAATTACCACTTAGAACCGAGTTCTTCTTCTCCACAAGTGGTGTTACTGTCACCTGCAGAATCAAAAGATGTATATTTCGCAGAATTTGGGTGGCTCGATCCGAGTAACAAGATTAAAGTTCCAGATTCTAAAGCAGTCTGGCGAGCAGATAAACTTAATCAAAAAGAGGTCAATTTATCTTGGGACAATGAGAATGGCATTTTATTTAGAATGAAAATTAACCTCGACGATAATTACATGTTTAAAGTTGAGCAAGTTGTTGAAAATAATACAAAGGATAATGTAGTTTTGGTTCCTTATGGTAAAATCAACCGTAAACGTGATAATATTAATGAGTCTTATTGGATATCACATGAGGGAGTACTGGGTGCATTTGATAATAAACTGGAGGAGTGGACGTATAAGGATATCTCCAAGAAACATTTAATAAAAGCAAATACAAGTGAAAAAAATTGGTTTGGTTTTGCTGATAAATACTGGCTCACAGTCATCATACCTGAAAAATCTGATAAAATAAATGTAAGCATTAAACATACTAACGCTAATGATATTGATAAATTTCAAGTAGATTTTGTTAAGTCTTATAAGAGTATACTTCCTGGTGCAAGCACTTCTAATGTGAATTATTTTTTTGCTGGAGCAAAAAAGTTGAATTTACTGGATTCTTATAAGGATACTCTCAATATACCTTTGTTTGATAAAGCTGTAGATTTTGGTGTTCTTTACTTTATAACTAAACCAGTGTTTTTACTGCTTGAATACTTTAACTTCGTTTTAAAGAATTTTGGCTTAGCAATATTATTGCTGACTTTAGTAATCAAACTTTTGATGCTTCCCTTATCTAATAGATCATATGTTTCAATGTTCAAGGTGAAAAGCTTGCAGCCTGAGCTAACTCGTGTAAAAGAGTTGTATAAAAATGACAGCTTAAAGCAGCATAAAGAGACAATTGCATTGTTTAAGAGAAACAACGTAAATCCAATGTCGAGCATTTTTCCCATGCTAATACAAATACCGGTATTTTTTGCTCTATATAAAGTATTATTTGTTACTATAGAGATGAGGCATGCTCCTTTTTTTTTATGGATTAAGGATCTTTCAGCTCCTGACCCAACGAACATCTTTACATTATTTGGGTTGTTTAATTATAACTTTCCTATTTCTATAGGCATTTTACCTATAATTTTCGGTGCCACCATGATAATTCAGCAGAAGCTAAGTGAGAAAGATCAAACCAGTAAAGATGATATTCAAGTAAATGTTATGAAGTTTTTACCTTACATTTCTGTCTTTATTTTTTCTTCTTTTCCTGCCGGCCTGGTAATATATTGGATATTTAGTAATATTATAACTCTAATTCAACAGTCATTAATAAAGTTGTTTTTAACAAAAAAAGTGGTAGTAAATGTCGAGAATACTAATAGTTAATTCGATTTATTATACTGAAATAGCGAACCTTTTGCTTGAAGGTGCAATTGATAAATTAAAAGGCAGTAATGCCAGTTACGATGTAGTTGAGGTTCCTGGTACATTTGAGATACCAGCTACAATTCTTTTTGCAGTCAAGAGTGGGCATACTAATTATGATGGTTATTTAGCTCTTGGGTGCGTAATTCGCGGTGAAACCGATCATTATCAATATGTTTGTAAAGGAGTAATTGAAGGCTTAAATGAGGTTGTTATGCATTATGCAATACCCCTTGGTATGGGTGTAATTACCGCTGACAGCAAAGATAAAGCACTAGTTAGAGCTGATAAAAACAAAAAGAACGTTGGTGGCCATGCAGCCTCAACTGTTTTGCGTATGATAGATTTACACAATAAATTAAAATAATGGAGGAAAAACCAGTAGATAAAAAGTGGCGCATAAAAAGAAGCACGGCAAGATTTCTTGCTGTACAAATTGCTTATTCAAATATTTTCGTAGGTTACAACAAAAGCACTTTTAAACTGGAAAATTGTGAGCTTAAGGACTACATAAATAAGTTGAAAGATATATTTGAATGTGAAGAATTTGAACATCAGTTCTTAGAAAACTTGTTATATAAGGTTATAAAAAGCAGTGAAGAATATGATAAAATAATAGAGTCTTATTTACACCCAAGTTGGTCCCTTTCACGGTTAAATCTTATAAGCTTATCTATTTTGCGTGTTGCAATATGTGAGTTAGCTAATTGTGATACGCCAGTTCCAGTTGTCATTAATGAATATACTAACATTGCATCTGATTTACTTGATAAACCAAGCGAAATTGGTTTTATTAATGGGTTATTGGATAAGGCAAAAGATGCAGTTAAATTAAATAAAAATCCTTAGCAATTATAGCCAGCAAGCACAAGGTGTCATCCGAGTAGCTGCTGTATGAACATTGTCTACCAGATCCCAGTGCTTGACACTGGAATCCAGAAAAATTGATTGTGCACTATACAACATTTTCGATCAAAAGCTGGATCCCAGTGTCAGCTACTTGGATGACAAGAAAGGGAGCACTGGAATGACATTATCTGTTGTGCAATTTACCTTCAAAAATGGTATCCGTTCAGCGGAGTGGCAGAATAAGGTAGACAAGGTGATCTAAAAAGATAATCATAGAGCAAAAGTGAAATAATATGGTAAACCTTTTAGAACTTTGCAAAAATTTACAGCAAAAAATAGAAAGGTTAGAAGCAAAAATAGAAAGATTGGAAAAAGAGAATGAAAGTTTAAAAGCAGAAAATAAGGCTTTAAAGATAGAAAATGCTGAGTTAAGAGAAAGACTCGGTTTAAGCTCAAAAAATTCATCAATACCAAGTTCCAAAGAGTTGTATAAAATAAAAAAGAATAAGCCGAAAAGCGAAAGGAATATTGGCGGTCAGGTTGGTCATAAAGGAAGTTTTCGCGCCAACATGGATGCAGATAAAGTAGTAAAGATAGAGTTGCCTAATACTTGCGAATGCGGAGGAGAAATTGCAATATGTGAAAAACCATATATTCATCAGAAAGTTGATCTTCCAGAAATCAAGCCTTATGTAGTGGAATATCAGTTAGAACATGGCCGTTGTCGGAGATGCGGAAAGAGAAGAAGTAGCAAGTTACCGGAAGGTGTTACGCCAGATACATTTGGTCCAAGGGTTAAGTCAATAATTGCAGCGTTCAGCGGATTCTACAAAAATTCAAAACGCGAAATAGCGAGTGTCGTAAATGATATCTTCAATTTGAACATAAGCGTCGGTAGCATATCAAATAGTGAACATAGAGTTGCTTCAAAATGCAAAAAAATGTATGAGCAGATCGAACAAGAGATAAGTAGGAGTAAAGTTCTACATATTGATGAAACGAGCCATTATAACAAAGGTAAACTCGCTTGGTGTTGGATGTTTGCAAGCAATACGGCAAGTTTTGTAAAATTTACAGAGTCAAGAGGAATGAAAGTTTTACAAAATAGTAAATTCTGCAATCGCAATAGCTTGGTAATAACTGACAGGTATGCAGCATACAATTATTTTGCCGATAAAAACAGGCAAATCTGTTGGGCACATTTATCAAGAGATTTTGAAAGATTAGCACATAGTTGGAATATTGAAGTTAAAGTTCTGGGTTGTTACTTGAGAAACGTGGCCACTGAATTATTTGCACTAAAAAAAGCTTTACTAAAAAGTGAGATAGATGTTTTGAGGTTTGTCAGACGTGCCAGAAAATTAAGAAAACGTACAAAGTATTACTTGAAGGAGATATCTCGTTTACCTGAAGCAATTGGAGCCTCTCGAGTTGCAAAAAATGTTCTGAGATCTGAAAGAATGATGTGGAAATTTTTAGATGACCCAGAAAATATTCCGCTGACAAATAACCACGCTGAACGGCAAATTCGGCATTATGTCGTTTATCGCAAAAACTCATATTTTACACAATCAAAGCGGGGAAATACATTCCTTGAGCGGATAATTTCATTATACTTAACTTGGAAACAAAGGGGTCTCAATCCTTTCCAAAATCTCCTATCTATTGTTTCTTAAACCACTCTCCTGAACGGATACCAAAAATGAATGTTTGTACAGTTATGTGTCAAGCACTGGGATGACAAGAAAGGGAACACTGGAATTTTTGTTTCAGCATTAGCCATGCATCTAAACAGATACGTTGCCTTGAGAATCGCAACATCCATGCAGTTATGCGCGTAACACTGAAAATCAAAAAAACAAAGAGGCAGACTTAATCTACCTCTTTTATACTTAGCTGTCTAGTCTAGTACTTTTCCTTTAGCAGCTTGTTCAACAATAGGTGAGCCTAAATAAGTGTTAACCTCTTTAGCACCATCTTTGTCTAAACCTAATGTTTTATTCCACTTTGTTTCATTTACTGCCTCGAACTTACCTTCATCGTTTTTCTCTTTTAGTGAACCTATCTTGAAGAGTAAAGTATTGCCTAGTATACTGGTAAGCTGATTAATATCAACAATAATACGGTAGTTCTTGCCTTCTAAGCTGAAGTCTATATAATATTTATCCTTTTCTACCTTACCTTCTTCATCTTTAACTTGGTTATTCCTTGCAATTTCCCTAAATGCGTCTTTTGTTACTAGCAACCCATCCTTAATAACCTTCAGAGCTTTCAACTCAGATATTTCGTTATTTTTGCTGATAGCATATATTGCTAAATAAGTCAGCGCAGCAGCAACAAATGCTAAAACGCCCATTCCAAGTGGTGTAGCTGCAAAAGCTGCTAGCTTGCAAGTTGAAGGCCTCCAAAGCGGTGTTGAAAGTATTGCTAATCCACCTATAACGTATATAGCAGTAAATGCAACAAATACAGTGTTTGCTTTGTGGAGCTGGCCACAATGATTTTTGAAAGTTAGCATAAACGACTTCATTTAATAAAATATTAATATGCTTAAATTGTGTATAAAAGAACTGTCATAGTCAAGCTTTTTCGTAAGCTACCTGCCGCTTGAGCCAAAGCCCCCTGCATTGCGACCGGTTTCTTCTGCGCAGAATTCTTCTCTGTCATCCCAAATTACCTGAGATACCGGAGAAATAAGGATTTGTGCGATTCTATCTCCTCTTTTTATTTCGTATGGTTGATTACTTAGATTAATTAGGCAAATTTTAACCTCACCTCGATAATCAGAGTCTATAGTGCCCGGAGAGTTTAAGACAGTGATTCCATGTTTTGCAGCAAGACCAGAACGTGGGCGTACTTGCCCCTCAAAACCGTTTGGTATTGCAATCACAATTCCAGTTGGAACAAGTAATCTCTCAAGTGGATTTAAAACAGCAGAGTCATTCAATGCAGCATAAAGATCCATACCAGCACTTTGCACAGTTGCATAACATGGAAGAGACAAGTCTTCTCCGTGTGATAATCTTTTTATTTCTACTTTAATTTTACTTCTTTGCACTCCAATTTACCATCTATGAAGACTCAATTATAGCATGTAAATTGTATCTGCAAAAGTGATAAATGTAAATGATGTCATTCCAGCGCAGCCATAAAAATTCCTTGACAAACTCCGCCAGCCCCCTTATCATGAAACTGAAGCTATTGTATTTGCTTTCGCCAATCTGCAGATTAAAAGGTAAGGATTACTTAATGTATCGGCGTCTTATGTTCAATTTTTTGCAGTATATAGATACTGTATGTCTTTACAAAACTTCATCTACATCTAGATTTTTATCTAAATAAGCTGAACGCGCTTATAAAGCGTTACAAGACATCAAAAAATGCCAATACTCGACAGAGATAGTAAAAGACTAGCTAACTCGGGGATTCTTTGTCTTTTTTTCTGCTTGGTAAATTTCTTAAACATTTGCAGCATAGGTTAGTTGCAATTAAAAGCAGCTAAATCTTGCTTGTCAAGCGTTTAAAACATAAAAAACGCCAATATTTTAAAGCGGATAATAACCACGGGGCTTCTTTTGCCTTTTTTTTGTTTGGTAAATTTCTTAATATTTATGGCTAAACGACAACCGTCATCCCGCTGCTTGTTAGCGGGATCTGAGATACCGCGAATGAATCGCGGTATGACGTAGATTGCTGTCATTCCAGTGTCAGCTACTTGAATGACACCCTCTTGGTATTCGTGTAGTTGCAAGCAGTATAGCTATAAATCACTCACAATCGATATGCTTGAATTACTCTCAGTAAATAAATCAAGCATAATGTTAGGTATTCTACCATCAACTATGTGAACAACTCCAGCACATTCCTCCGCCATTTTAACGTATGCCATAAGCCTTTCAATAAATTTTTCCCCTTTAATTTTCCCACAATCAATCGATGCATTTAAATTTTTAACAGATATCTTCCTGCCACCAATTTTATCTATTTCTTCATCTGTGTCACTCAAGATTATCATTTTAGATGCAGAAACTGCGATTGCGATTGCGCTTGCAGTGCTATCGGCATCAATATGATATGTTTCCCCATCTTTTCCATGACCAATTGGTGCAATAACTGGTATAAAATCTGATTCTTCAATAAAAAATAATATATCAGGATTGATTTCAGTGGGTCTACCGATGAACCCCATGTCTAATATCTTTTCGATATTATTTGATCTATCTTCTCTAAGCGTAGCGGTTATTTTTTCGACTTTAATTAAGTTACCATCTTTTCCACATAATCCAATAGCTGAACCACCAGCAGAATTTATATGCTGAACAATTTTTTTATTAACTGAGCCACACAGTGCCATTTCAATGATTTTCATAGTGTCTCTGTCTGTAAGTCTGATACCATTCACAAATTTACTGTCCATACCCAGCACTTTTAACACCGAGTTAATTTCATATTCTCCGTCATGAATTATTACCGGATTTATACCAAGCTGCTTCAACAAGACAACATTATGCACAAAAGTGTTAAATAGTGTTTCATCTAAGATTATTGTACCACCGCATTTAATGACAAAAGTCTCGCCTACAAAGCTAGGTATATTAGATAGCACTTCAAATAATATTTCTGCTTTTTGTTCAAATGATACCTCACCCTTTAAGAATTCACTACTCTTCATTTTTTTATCTTGTAAACTTGAAAAACTCATCTCTTACCTTGGTTATTTTATGCTTAACACGGATGCTCATTTGATGAATTGACACATTCTCATTATTAATCCATCTTTGAATATCTTCTATAACAGCACCTAAGCTTTTTTGACTTACTTTATCTATTTTTGTTAGCACAACGTTAAAGTTAATGTTATTACATATTAACCAATAAATGAAGTCTTTGTCTATTTCTTTTAATCCTACCTTGCTATCTATCAACACAAACACTCTTCTTAGATTTCTTCTTTGAATTAGATAATACTCAATTAAGTTTAAATATTGTATAATTTCCTCCTTACCTGCATGAGAATAACCATACCCTGGTAGGTCAACAAGCCTGAACTTATCATTGTACATAGAGTAAAAATTTATTTGTCTAGTGCATCCAGGTTTAGAGGAAACTCTGGCAGCTTTTTTGCTGTTTATCAGTAAGTTAATCAGACTGGATTTTCCTACATTTGATCTACCAGCAAACGCAATCTCTGGAGCCGACTCATTTGGTAATGATTTTATGTCCGAAGCTCCAAATATGAAATTGCAGTTTGATGTTATCTGTTTTGCCATTATATTCAACTAGAAGGTAGTAGGTATATTATAGTGTTATTGCTTGATATAAGAAATTTTTTATTTCAGTATATATTACTTAGCTAGATCTGTGCTATATGGATATGGAAAATAATTTACAAGACTTAAAGAAAAAATTTAATGATATAGAGAGAAATTTGGAAAATCCTACCAATTTAAGTCAAAAAGAATTCATTACCCTTTCAAAGGAATACTCTGAGCTCAGGCCAATAATCAAGATAATTGACGAATATAACACGCTGAAAGAGGAAATTTCAGACTTAGAAGAAATAATGAAAGATGAAAACAGCGAAGGTGATATAAAAGAGTTAGCAAAAGAAGAATTCTTCGAAAAGCACAAGGTATTATTACCAAAAATAAAAGCAAAATTAAAGTTAGCATTATTGCCCAAAGATGAAGATGACTCAAGAAATGCAATATTAGAAATTAGAGCAGGTACAGGCGGAGAAGAAGCAGCATTATTTGCAGCAATGTTATTTCGTATGTATCAAAAATATGCAGAAAGAAGAAATTGGAAGTTCGAGCCAATAAGCATTTCTAATACAGGTATAGGTGGCTATAAGGAAGCTTCTGCACTCATTAATGGAACAGAAGTTTTTGCAAGGTTGAAATTTGAATCAGGGGTGCACAGAGTACAGAGAGTGCCAGAAACTGAATCCTCAGGAAGGTTGCATACCTCTGCCGCTACTGTTGCGATATTACCTGAAGTAGAAGAAGTTGACTTTAAAATAGAAGAAAAAGACTTACGAATAGATGTTTATAGATCCAGTGGTCCTGGAGGGCAATCAGTGAATACAACTGACAGCGCAGTAAGGGTCACCCACTTGCCAACAGGGATAGTTGTGATACAGCAAGATGAAAAATCGCAGCATAAAAATAAAGCTAAAGCGCTCAAAGTATTGAGGGCAAGGCTATACGAAATTGAAAGACAAAAAAAAGAAATGGAAAGGTCAACAATGAGGAAAAGTCAGATTGGCTCTGGTGATCGTTCCGAGCGCATAAGAACATATAATTTTCCACAATCAAGAATAACAGACCACAGAATTAATCTAACTTCACATCGGCTAGAGCAGATCATAAAAGAAGGTGAACTAGATGAATTTATTGAGGCATTAATTTCACGCAATGAAGCAGAAAGATTGGCCGGGGAAAGTTAGCAGCCTACAATGGAATATCTTTATTAATTACATAGGATCTTTTAAACGCAATAGATAGACAGTAAAAACAAGTTCTAGTACTATCGCGGATAAAACAAGAACAGCTACACTAATTGTTTGACCATTGTAAATGTAGCTTGTTAAGCCGATAAAAATAGCCATGATAAAAGCTCTAATGAACGAGACTGCAGAAGAAGCTGTGCCTTTAATTTCAGGGAAAACATTTATTGATGCATTAAAAATCACTGGCTGGAAAATTGCACAACCGATAGAAAAAATAATCATAGACAGTGTTACTAAGTAGAAAGAGTGGGGTACAATTATACTGAATATTACAAGCAATAGAGACCCAATAGCACCCACGCTCGTACCAGAAATTACACACTTTATTGCTCCAAGTTTCTGCAAGATTTTGCCAGCAAATAGACTGATGAGTGAGAAGCACCCAACTATTGCACCTTGATGTAGTGCATAAATAGTGCTAGATAAACCAAAAGTCTTCATATACAGAAAAGGTCCACAAGTAATGAATGACATATACGCAGCAGAAAAGAGGCTTGACATCAAAGACAACGTAACAAACCTCGGACTAGATAGTAGTTTTCTGTAATCTTTCATCATTTTTTTCAAACTGAAAATATCGCGGTCCTTTTTTGTTTCTGGTAACGCTAAAAGCAGCAAAACCCAAGAGATTAAACAAAGTATTGCAACAGTTGCATAATTACCACGCCATCCTACAATTTCATTGATGAAACTGCCTAACACTGGCGCAATTGCCATGACAACTGTAAGAACAGAATTCATGATTCCAATAAATTTCACCGCTTCGTCGCCTTTGTAGCTGTCTGCAACGATTGCAAACACAACTACAGATGTGCTAACACCAATGCCCTGAACAAAGCGAGAGATTAAAAGCCAAAAAATCGACGGTGCAAAAACACAACCAACAGCGCCGATTAATAACAAAGTGTTACCTATGATCATAATTCTCCTTCTGCCATAGCATTCAGACAATGGACCAAAAAACAACCCTCCTATGCAAAAGCCTAAAAAATTATAAGCAATAGTTAATTGAATTGTTCCTTCTGATACGTTAAAATAGTGCACCATATCAGGAAAACTAGGTACGGAAATGTCAATTTCAATGAACTTGGCAATTAGAGACAGGATTAATAGAAAGGGTAGTAACATTTGAGATTTTCAATTAATGAATAAAAATATCACATTTAAAGCGTTGAAAGAAGAACATTTTTTACTGTTATTAAAATGGTTAGAAACACCTCATGTGAAGGAATGGTGGATAAATTGGACACTAGGGTTAATTAAAGAAAAATATGACAACTATGTTAAAGCTCTTACTCTCTGTCCTAACTTTACTTATTTCCTCTTACTTTTTCAACAGTCCGTCTAAATTACTACAAGCAGTTTAATTTTTAGTAAATATGTCATTATTCAAAAATATGCAAGAAGCTTTACAGAAACTTAACATAATTTTATCATACAAATGTCATTCTTAAGTCCTATGTAAAAACAAATTTTGGCACTAATTTAATTAACTATGAGCTGGATAAATTGGAAAATAAATTTTGTTTACTTTTACAACACCTTAAGATCTAATGTCACTTTATCAATCAAAAATATTACAATAGGCTAGTATGTTCCTTACTCTTTTTCTCAAAATATTACCTATTTATATTACAATATTTATTGGTTACTTAGCAGGAAAATATCTTAAAATTGATAGAAACACTATATCTCAAATACTTTTTTATATAGCTAATCCAATAGTGATTTTATATGGAGTCTCTCATACAGAAGTTAACTTAAAAGTAATTTCTCTGCCGATTTTGATATGGTTTATAGGTAGCACTATGTCCTTATCAGTGTATTATCTTTCTTCTTTTTTATTTAAGGATAACACAAGAAACATATTAGCATTTAGCTCGGGCAGCACAAGTATGGGTTATTTTGGCCTGCCGATTGCCATGGCTTTATTTGATGAAGATTCAGTATCTGTATATGTTGTTTGTTATATAGGAATGGCGCTATTTGAAAACAGCTTAGGATTTTACATAGCTGCAAATGGTATTTATACTGCAAAAGAATGCATATTAAAGTTGTTCAAACTTCCTTCGCTTTATGCGATGGTTCTGGGCTTCTTTTTAAGTATATACGATATACAAATACCTACTTTTTTAACAGATGTTATGATGAATATTAGAAGTACATTTGTCACATTAGGAATGGTGCTACTTGGAGTGAGCATTGCGAATATTGCAAGCTTTAAAATAGATTGGAAGCTTGCTTTGATCACTATTACAGCAAAGTACGTATTCTGGCCACTGTTTGTTTTAGGAATTGTCCTTTTAGACAAGCATGTTATAGGTATATACGATGAGAGCATATATAAAGCACTGATGTTGCTGGCTATTATTCCAGTTTCTGGGTCCAGTATAATACTTGCTAATATTTTGAATTATCAACCAGATAAAGCTACTCTGTTGCTTCTAATCAGTACTGCAGTGGGACTGTTTTATGTTCCACTAATAATATCATTATTTTTTACTAAACTTGTTCCTTTTTGATCAAAAAATTAAGCGCTTGCACAACCATTATTTGGGTAACAACACAAGACATTGATAAAACTTGAATTTATAGCTAAAGCAACTTCTACAATTTGGTAACCCGTCATCCCGCTACTAGTTAGCGCCGCGGCGGTAAATTGACCTTACCCAGAAAAAGTAGAGAGAAAGTTAAAACGTTTTTGGAGTAAAATAAAACGTTTTTTCAAAATATGACAAATAGAAGAGAATATACAGCAGAATTCAAATTAGAAGCTGTTAAGCTGGTTAAAGAAACAGGTCAAGCAAGTACAAAAATAGCAAAAGATCTAGGTATAGATAGCAGTATGTTAAGTAAGAAAATATGATGGAAAAATGTCTGGAGCATACGCATTTCCAGGCAAAGGCTCCTTATGACAAAGAAAGATTTGATCTAAAAAAAGAGCTAATAAGAGAAAGAGACATCTTAAAAAAAGCCATGGGCAAAGAAAAAGAGTAAAGTATTCTTTTATATAGAAATTGCTATAAAACACAGGAACTATGTAGGGTTTTGTACTGGTGGTATTGGTTGCTAAGGAAAAAAGCAGTAAAGAATTAGCAAAAGAAGGGCTTCTAGCAGATATTCAAAAAATACATCAAGCTTCTAAATGCAGATATGGAGCCCCTAAAATTCACGCTGAATTAAAAGCTTTAGGCAAAAATTAAAACAGTACAAAGTGTTATGCAAGAAAATGGCATTAAAGCCAAGCTTAGACGAAGGTTCAAAAATAAAAAACAGCAAATAAGCAACCGAGTTGTGGCTCCGAACACATTGGATCAAAATTTTACTACTGATCAGCCAAATAAAGTTTGGGATTACCTACATAAAAACTAAAGAAGGTTGTTGGCGGCAATAATTGACCTATATTCACGCATGGTGGTTAATGAGTAACATGATAATTAGTTATAGATTCTTTATTGATGGCCGTTGATAAACGCAAACCCGATAAAAATCTGCTGTTACATAGCGATCAAGGGTCACAGTATACCTCTCAAAATTACCAATTTCTATTGAATACAAAAAACATCATTTCCAGCATGAGCCATAAGGGCTGTTGTTACGATAACTCTGTTGCAGAAAAGTTCACTTAAAAGGGAGCTGCTTATTGATACTTCTCGCTCAACAAACCAGAACTGCCATATTTGAATACATAGAAATCTTTTATAACAAATAACGTAGACATTCTACTATTAACTATTGCATTCCTGCACAATTTATTCTCATGATAAAAACGTCTTAACTTTCTCTCTACTTTTTCTGGGTAAGGTCACCTCTTTAGGTGCTCCTTTTTTCTTTCTTATACACACAAAAATCATATAGAATTGTAAATACAGCTTTTTTATTCTGATGCTTTTCAATTCTATAGCTCTGGTTGTCTCTCTATTACTATTTTTCTACATTATCGTAAAAAAACTGAGCGAAAAGAAAGCAAACCTTGAGGGTAATTTATGTAAATTAGAGCAAGAACTTCAAGAAACAAAGCAAACTTTGCTTACGAAGAATGAAGAAATAGTTGATTTAAGGGTCAAAAGAGCAGAACTTGAAGTAACTCTGCAAAAAGAACGTGAGGAAAAGAAAAAGGAAATAGAATTACTAACAAAAGCAGAGGAGAGATTAACAAACACTTTTAAAGCGCTCTCTCTTGATGCTTTGCAAACAAATAACAATAATTTTCTGAACTTAGCAAAGGAAGTAATCGATAGTAAATTAAAAGAAACGGAAAGCGATTTCAAAAAAAGACAAGCAACGATCAACGAAGTTGTAACTCCAATAAAAGAAAAATTAGAAAAATTCGATAATGAAATACGTGAGCTAGAAAAGGAGAGGGTAGGGGCCTATGAAGGTTTAAAGGAGCAAATTGGAGCGCTGATGAACCAAACTTCCAACCTTGCTAATGCCCTGAGGAAACCTCACATTAGGGGCAAATGGGGTGAAATGCAACTCAAAAGAGTGGTAGAAATGGCAGGAATGATTGAGTATTGCGATTTTTTTACTCAGCCGTCAGTGATTGATAAAAACGAGGATAATTTATTGCGTCCTGATTTAATAATCAAAATGCCATCTGGAAAGCAAATAATAATAGATGCTAAAGTGCCGCTTGATTCTTACATGGATGCTATATCACAAAATGATTTGCAAATACAAAAGGAGAAATTAAAGAACCATTCCCTGGCAATAAAAAAACACATAAATGACTTGGGTAAAAAAGAGTATTGGAATCAATTTGAAAATACGCCAGAACTTGTGGTGCTTTTCTTAACAGGGGAGGGGGTTTTTAGCGCAGCACTGGAATATGAGCCTGCTTTGATAGAGATTGGAGTGGAAAAAAAAGTGATCATTGCAACACCGATCACTCTAATTGCGTTGCTGAGAGCAATAGCGTATGGATGGAAGCAAGAGATGATAGCTGAAAACGCAAAGAAAATCAGTGAACTAGGTCATATTTTATATGAGCGCATTTGCACAATGGGTGAAAACTTTGATAATTTGCGCAGGAGCTTAAAAAGTGCTGTTGATCATTATAATAAAACTGCTGGCTCTCTTGAAGCAAGGGTGTTTCCTGCTGCTCGAGAATTCAATAAGCTTGGTATACATGCAAAAAATAAAAGTTTAAGTGCTGCAAAGGAATTAGAGTCTTTACCACGCAGTTTACATACTGAGGGGCTGAAAGTAGATTAGGCATCTTAACAGGGAATGTTCAAAAAACCATACGCGTCAAGTTAAGGAATGTAGAGAGCTTAAAGTAGATACCCTGGTCTTCCTATATCTGTCTTTCAAAGAAAACTTTGACCAGATTATAGTAAGCTTTTTTAGAAAAATTTTTAAATTATTGACAATATTGTTTAATATCAAAAAGAGCTCTCTAACCCGCCTTTTCAATTCAATAAATGCCTTTGTTAAACTGAGCTCCGTGTTCTTTTTTAGTTTTACACAGCCAATCATTCCGTGAAATACGAGAATAGCACATAATTTTGCGTATAGCTCGCACAATACTCTAAATGGATTTGTCTTTCCTTTTAGTTTATCAAGATTGATATGACTTTTATATAGTTTAAATAGTAATTCGATTTGCCATCTTACTCTATAAACCGTCAATATTTGTTCAGCATTAATTTTACTCTCTGGAACATTAGTTATAAATATTGACCAATCTAATAACTTTTGATTCTTTTGAGAAGATGTATATCCATGTGACTTTGCTAATTTATTAGCCTTTCTTCTTCTAGCCATAGACTGTTCTTCAGTTAGCTTTTGACATATAATTCTTACCTTAGTTTTTACTTCCTTTCCTAATAATACTTCTTTTTCTGAAGATAATTGACCTTCCAAATACTCCAATAGCTCTATTTTTTGATTTGTTTCTATATCATATATATTGGTATCAGACTTATAACGACTAACAAAATATGCACCTGCTTCATCAATCTGTTTAAAAGAACTAGGCACAAAGTAGCCCAAGTCAAATATTAGCAAATCATTGGCTGATAAACCGTTCAGATAATCCCTATAACCTTGATCCGACCTTATTCCTTCCATAAAATTTAACTTATCTAGCGCTTGATTCAGGTAATCAAAGACTAACTGTAGCTTTATTCCTGATTTGGTATTATTCTCACAATCTCTATAGCTACTGCCATATCCTTTGTACATATCTTCCATGCTACCATACGCGTCAAGTTAAGGAAATAAAGGTATGAAAGAGATAGAATAATAAGGTATAAGTTCTCCCAGATATACTTTTAGTGAGAGAACCAATGAATAAAATAACTTGCTTATCAAAAAAGCTCAAAGAATTTTTTAATGAAAAAGCAGAGAAAATCTCAATTACAACAAGGTTTATAAAAAGAAAGAGAAAGCTAAAAGGTTCATCATTCGTAAAAGCCATGGTCTTGGGTAATATAGGAGTTGATAATTGTAGCGTAGAAACAATGTGTCAATTACTAAACGAGGACTCGATAGATATAACAAAACAAGGTTTGGATTTTAGATTTACTGAAGAAGCAGTGGAATTTATGAAAAGGATGTATAATGAATCTGTGATTCTCTTTAAAAATATCTTGCAAGTTGATTGCAAAATCTTACAGCAATTTAATAGTGTTAAATTATTGGACAGTAGCTATATTACTCTACCTAACAGTATGGAAGAGATGTATAAAGGTTATGGTACTAGCTACAGTGGCTATGAAAGCAATACTAAGTCTGGAATAAAGTTACAATTAGTTTTCGACTACATGAATCAGATAATAGACCAACTTAATTTAACGGAGGGGGTAAGATCAGACCAGGGATATAGGAAACATTTAAGTAATATATTAAGCAATGATTTGCTAATATCTGATCTCGGTTATTTTGTGCCAAGTTCTTTTAAACAAATCAATGAAATAGGAGCTTATTTCATAAGTCGTCGATACCAACGTATATGATGTAGAAACAAATCAAAAAATGGAGTTATTAGAATGTTTAGAGATTTTTAGAAAACGAGGTATTGTTAGGAAAAGAAGCAAAAATTAGAGTAAGAATTATATGTCAGAAACTAACTGAAGAACAGTCTATGGCCAGAAGAAGGAAAGCTAATAGATTAGCAAGATCGCAGGATCCTCTAAAAGAAATCAAAAATTATTGAACTGGTATAACTAATGTTCCAGAAAATAAAATTAGTGCTGAGCAAGTATTAACGATTTACAGAGTAAGGTGGCAAATTGAGTTATTATTTAAATTGTATAAAAGCCATATCAGGCTTGATAAGCTAAAAGGAAAGCCATGCAGAGTATTATGTGAACTATATGCTAAATTGTGCGCAATTCTTATATTTCACGGCATAGTTGGTTGCACAGAAGTGAAAAAGAATACAGAACTTAGCTTAACAAAGGCATTTATTGAGCTAAAAAGGCGGGTTAGAGAGTTATTTTTAGTATTAACCAAAATTAATAGTTTAAAAGCATTTCTTAAAAAACTCACTATAACTTGGTCGCGATTTTCATTAAAAGACAAACGTAGAAGGGCTAGAGTATCCACTTTAACCTCTCTAAATTTGCTCACAATCTCTTAACTTGACGCGTATGGTTTAATTAAGTGTGAACTGTTACACGAAAATTTTGTAAACAGATTAATATACCCTGTTTTTGCTATTCATCTAAAAATGGAACCATAGAGTACGTTGAGGAGCGTAAGCAAATTTTAATGCAAAAATTACTATCAAAAAATAGATTATGCAAGAGGTCTAATTATTCTGCCGCAATTTTGCTCTATCACACTTGCCACATTTAATATTCCAGCTTCATCATAATAATTTCCAATCACTTGCAAGGCAAGTGGTAAACCCTCATTGGAGAGCCCAACAGGAACAGAAATAGCAGGCAATCCTGCCAGACTTGCCGGCACAGTAAACACATCATTGATGCACATAATTAGCGGATCTGGCTTTTCATTTAAGCCAAAAGCTTCTGTTGGAGCAGATGGCACAAGTATGTAATCTATTTTTTCAAACGCTTTTATAAAATCATTTCTGATTAATGCCCTGATACACTGTGCTTTTTCGTAATATTCATTGTAATGACCTGAGGAAAGCGCATAAGCGCCAATTAAAATTCTTCTTTTCACCTCTTTACCGAAACCTTCTGCTCTTGTTAGTGAATACATTTCTTCAAGGGTATCAGCATCAACCCTTAATCCATAACGCACACCATCGTAACGAGCAAGATTGGATGAAGTTTCAGCAGAACAGATTAAATAATAGACTGGTATTGCATATTTAGTATGTGGCAGAGTAATGTCAACAACTTCAGCGCCATTTTCTTTTAAATAGGAAGCAACTCTTTCCCAATTATGAACTATTTCCTCTGAAATTCCATCCATCCTATATTCTTTTGGTATACCAATACACTTACCCTTGACATCACCATTTATAAAGCTAGAAAGTTTAGGCACTGGCTTTTCGCTCGATATTGAATCTTTTGTATCATAGCCACAAATTGCTTCCAGCATTAATGCTGAATCAGAGACAGAACGAGTAATGACTCCTGCTTGATCCAGAGAACTCGCAAATGCAATCATACCAAAACGCGAGCATCTTCCATAAGTTGGCTTTATTCCAACCACTCCACAATAAGCTGCTGGTTGGCGTACAGATCCACCGGTGTCGCTCCCTAACGCTCCAGCGCATAAAAATCCAGCAACCGATGCTGCAGATCCACCAGATGATCCACCAGGAACAACTTTTTCCCCATCGCTTTTTCTAATCCACACATTTTCAACAGGGCCAAAATAGCTATTTGTGTTCGCAGAACCCATAGCAAATTCATCCATATTAAGCTTACCGAGCATGGCTGCTCCACTTTTTAAAAGCAAGTCAGACACCGTAGATTCGTAAGTCGGAACGAAATTTTCCAGCATTTTTGAGCATGCTGTTGTTTTTATTCCTTTTGTACAGAATAGATCTTTGATGCCAACTGGTACACCCATGAGCGGCGAGATTAAATCATCCTTTTGCCTAGAGAAATGTTCATCTGCAGCTTTAGCAGCTTTCATTGCTATCTCTGGGGTTTTTGTTATAAATGCATTTAATTTCTCATTTTCAACCGCACTGATGTGCGCCTCTACGAGTTCAACGGCAGAAAAACTCTTTTTTTTGAGCCCGTCATGCATTTGTGTAATACTTAACTTTCTTAGTTCATTCATCAATATTTAATTTTTAGCAAGACGTTAATTATAACATGGCACGATAAAAAATCCATACATTTATAGTTACAGCTAGAAATGTAGCTAAGGTAACTTAGATTCACCGACAATCGTCATCCCGCTACTTGTTAGCGGCTAAGAGATACCGCAGCGGTATGACGTAGAAGCTATACTTTTATACTCACCAACTCAGTATCCAATCCGGATTGTATCTTAAAAAGGTCAAAAGACTATAATAAGCAAAGGAGTGATACTGTGTCTGAGTGAAAATCGTTGAGATCCCAGTGTCTGCTGCTTGCATAGCATTTATTTACAAAAAAATAGTCATGCAAGAGACTTTGCTTGGATATTTGATATAATTTAGGTCTATTAAAGCAAAAAATACTAACATGAATGAAGTGATAACATTTGGTTGTCGTCTAAATTTTTACGAGAGCGAGTTAATCAAAGAAGCATTAAAAAAAGCAAAGAGAGAAAATGTTGTTGTGGTGCATAGCTGTGCAGTGACAAACGAAGCAGAACGTCAGGTAAAGCAAAAGATACGTAAGATTTACAAAAATGATCCAAATAAAGAAATTATCGTAGTTGGTTGTGCTGTTCAGTTGGATCCAGAAGTTTACAGTAGCATTCCTGGTGTAAGTAAAGTGCTCGGTAATCAAGATAAGCTAAAAGCTGAAAATTACTTACTAAATGACGATAAAATCTTGGTCAGTGATAACCAAGTAGAACCTGTTCTAATTAATGGATTTGAAGATAAGTCAAGGGCATTTATTGAAATTCAAAATGGTTGTAATCATAGCTGCACATTTTGTTCAATTACTGAGGCAAGAGGGAATAATCGATCTGTGCCAATAAACAGTATTATAGAGCAAATCAGGATCTTTGTAGAAAATGGATATCAAGAAGTAGTGTTTACAGGGGTTGATATTACTGACTTTGGTACAGATTTGTTGGGTAAGCCATCACTTGGTTCAATGATTAGGAGAGTTTTAAAGGATATACCAGAGTTGAAGAGGCTAAGACTTTCCTCTATCGATGTTGCTGAAGTTGACGACGAATTAATGGATTTAATAGCTAATGAGTCAAGACTTATGCCTCATTTACATTTGAGTCTACAATCTGGTAATAATTTAATACTAAAGAGAATGAAGCGTCGTCACAACAGAGAACAAGTGATAGAATTTTGTCATAAAATGAAGAGCTTGAGGCCTAATATAGCATTTGGCGCTGATATTATTGCTGGATTTCCAACAGAAACTGATGAAATGTTTCAGGATACAGTTGATTTACTGAAAAAAACAAATATAGTTTACCTACATGCTTTTCCATATTCAGAGCGGAAAAATACACCTGCTGCACGAATGCCACAAGTACCAGAGAATGTGCGTAAAGAACGAGTAAAAAATTTAAGAGAAGTAAATAAAGAAATTATGAGCAGTTTTTGTCAATCCTTGATCAACACTAAGCAAAGTGTTCTGGTTGAGCAAAATAATGTCGGTAGAGCAGAAAATTTTGCATTAATAAAGCTTGAATCAAAAGCTCAAGCCAAGAGTATTGTGAAAGTTAATGTTAAAGGAGTGGAAAATAATTATCTAATTGGAAATATTTTTTCTTAATTTTTGTACATTGAAGAAATATACGATATAGTAATTATACTGTAAATGATAATTGTGAATTCATTTATGATAACTAGAATATCTATTACTTTATTTTTGATTTTCATTTCATGTGTCTATTTTTTTATTACTTATATTAGTAATGATACACACATTGAGCAAGTACAACCCTTAAAATTAGAAACAGATAATAATGAAAGTGTAATACGTTCTGAAGAGGTTACTGAAAAAGAAATACTAATAAATGATTTAAAATATCAAGAACTTGAAAGTAGTCCTATTAAGCAACCTTCTATTCTCCAAGTAGCTAATCAGAAAAATATGTGGTCACGTATTGCAGATCAAGCTGAGCCTACAAAAGAAAAATCAAAAAAACTTGATTTTTATGTTAGCGCTAACGGTGGTAAGGTATACCATGATAATTCAGAAACATTTGTAAAGGGTATACAAGAAATAGGAAAAAGAGTCCTAACTTTAGTTGAAAGTCATTATGGTTTTATAATAAAAAATATAGTGGCAAATGAAATTAAAAGTATACAGCAATTTGATGGTAAAATTGATTTCCAGTGGCTTAACAGCATATCTTTAGGTTACTATGCTGGAGAAAATGGCCGAGTTGATTTTGAAACCATGTATTCTAGAGCCAATATTGAAAATAGTAATTCTCCTCTGGTATTTGATAAATCAGCAAGTATATTTGCGTTTTTGTTAAACTTCTATTATAATCCCAGCGTTCAGGATATACAATTTGCTCCGTACATCGGTCTTGGTATAGGGCCAACAGTTTTTAGATTAAAAAGGATTAGTGGGTCACCCCAAAATTCAATGCCACTTAATGTTCCTTGGTTTGCTTATCAAATAAAACTTGGTGTTGATTATTCAATAATCCCAGAAGTCAAAACCTTTCTCGGCTATCGTTACTTTAGCGTTCCGATACCTGTTGCAGATGACATATCTACTCACAATATTGAAATTGGTTTGATATTTAATTTTTAGTGATAATTTAATATATATATAAATTCTTATCTTTTCTATCTAACAAACCAAATGTTGGTACGATTGTTGCTTTTAAAAAAATGACAGTTTCTACTGTTCTAATATTATTCGCTAGCCTTTTTGACTTCTGGTGCAATAAGCTTTGCTTATCTTCTCTATGTTCTATAAGCCCGCCGATTACCATAATTTCACCGCTCTTAATTTTTAACATAGAGTTCATTTCTCTGATTTCAACAATTGGAATGTCGCTATTTAATTTCATTTTACTCTGCTGTGCGACGTACTCTATATCTGGATCTTTAACGTAGCCGTTAATTCTTGATAAAGTTGGATGTATATCCATGAATATTTCACTAGTATCAATGTTAATGCTTGGGTGGATTATTAGCACAATACCTATTGGAACGCTATTCATCTTGGTAATTAAGGTCTGATTAGAGTTTCTAGTATCTTTTTGTATATCGGAAGTAAAATAAATATGGTTTTTAGTAAATGAAATCATCGCTTGCTGATTATTTATAGCATGTACTCTGGGGCTTGAAATTACAGTTGAAGTGCCAAATTTGTCTAAATTTTTTACTAAATCTCCTAGATCATTCGCACCAAAGTTCATTGCTAGGTTAATAATGGAGTTATCTTGATTTATTATAGACTTAGTTCCATCGCGTAAGTCATTTAAGTTCATACCAGAAAGGTATTTGTCATCTAGCACAACTTCAACTATTTTTGCCTCTATCATTACTTGAGAAGACGCTAACTTCTTAACCTTATTAATATATTCTTCAACAGCTTTGTGGATATCTTTTCTAGCATTCAAAATAATAACACCAGCTTCTCTGTTGGATGAGAGGAATTCGCCATCATCCACCCCGTTAACATCCATTATTGCATTCAAGCCTTTTTCTAATGAATTCCATAAGTCACTACTGTATTGAGACTTCATAACATTGTTATAGTCCCTATCAACGTTACTTCCATCACTGTTAGTAATATTGTTATTAATGACGAAACTGCTTTGAGCAGAATGTTGAATATTGATGAAGTCTACGTAATAATTTTGTGCGTATGGCAAGTCCTGCTCAATTCTAATTACACCATTACTTGTTGAGTAACGCAGTTTGGCGCTATTTGCTATACTCTGAATTACTTCGTTTATATCCTTATCTTTTAGCTTTAAAATAATATTACCTGATATTTTTGGGTCCATATCCAAGTTAACGTCAGAAAGTTTTCCTATCTCAATCAGCAAATCCTTTACTGATACTTCTTCACTAACATTAATAGAAATAAGCTGATTACTGATTGTGAGATCGGGAAACTCTATTGGTAAAGGCATAATTTCTGGTATTGCCGGTTCATTAATCTCCAAAGAGGTGTTATATTGTTGCAACGGATAATCGTGCTTATAATTGTCTATGTTAATAGGATATTGCTTGGTAGGTAGATGTGTGCAAGAAATAATGAAGAGGAGTATTAAGCATTTAAAAATAGCCATTAGAACAGCATACAAAATCTATACTAATAGATTTCTATAAAAATATTAAAAATGTATTTAATCGTATCCGTTCAGGAGAGTGGTTTAAGAAACAATAGATAGGAGATTTTGGAAAGGATTGAGACCCCTTTGTTTCCAAGTTAAGTATAATGAAATTATCCGCTCAAGGAATGTATTTCCCCGCTTTGATTGTGTAAAATATGAGTTTTTGCGATAAACGACATAATGCCGAATTTGCCGTTCAGCGTGGTTATTTGTCAGCGGAATATTTTCTGGGTCATCTAAAAATTTCCACATCATTCTTTCAGATCTCAGAACATTTTTTGCAACTCGAGAGGCTCCAATTGCTTCAGGTAAACGAGATATCTCCTTCAAGTAATACTTTGTACGTTTTCTTAATTTTCTGGCACGTCTGACAAACCTCAAAACATCTATCTCACTTTTTAGTAAAGCTTTTTTTAGTGCAAATAATTCAGTGGCCACGTTTCTCAAGTAACAACCCAGAACTTTAACTTCAATATTCCAACTATGTGCTAATCTTTCAAAATCTCTTGATAAATGTGCCCAACAGATTTGCCTGTTTTTATCGGCAAAATAATTGTATGCTGCATACCTGTCAGTTATTACCAAGCTATTGCGATTGCAGAATTTACTATTTTGTAAAACTTTCATTCCTCTTGACTCTGTAAATTTTACAAAACTTGCCGTATTGCTTGCAAACATCCAACACCAAGCGAGTTTACCTTTGTTATAATGGCTCGTTTCATCAATATGTAGAACTTTACTCCTACTTATCTCTTGTTCGATCTGCTCATACATTTTTTTGCATTTTGAAGCAACTCTATGTTCACTATTTGATATGCTACCGACGCTTATGTTCAAATTGAAGATATCATTTACGACACTCGCTATTTCGCGTTTTGAATTTTTGTAGAATCCGCTGAACGCTGCAATTATTGACTTAACCCTTGGACCAAATGTATCTGGCGTAACACCTTCCGGTAACTTGCTACTTCTTCTCTTTCCGCATCTCCGACAACGGCCATGTTCTAACTGATATTCCACTACATAAGGCTTGATTTCTGGAAGATCAACTTTCTGATGAATATATGGTTTTTCACATATTGCAATTTCTCCTCCGCATTCGCAAGTATTAGGCAACTCTATCTTTACTACTTTATCTGCATCCATGTTGGCGCGAAAACTTCCTTTATGACCAACCTGACCGCCAATATTCCTTTCGCTTTTCGGCTTATTCTTTTTTATTTTATACAACTCTTTGGAACTTGGTATTGATGAATTTTTTGAGCTTAAACCGAGTCTTTCTCTTAACTCAGCATTTTCTATCTTTAAAGCCTTATTTTCTGCTTTTAAACTTTCATTCTCTTTTTCCAATCTTTCTATTTTTGCTTCTAACCTTTCTATTTTTTGCTGTAAATTTTTGCAAAGTTCTAAAAGGTTTACCATATTATTTCACTTTTGCTCTATGATTATCTTTTTAGATCACCTTGTCTACCTTATTCTGCCACTCCGCTGAACGGATACATTTAATCTCATTTTCATCGAGCAGATAATTGTCGTGTATTAGCTTTGGCTATGTATTTTTTGTATACTCTTCTTGTACTTAAATGTAGACCAGCATAGCCCTAATTTTTTTATATATTGTACTTCTTTCTCTGTATTTAATAATAGGCTTGAAAATAAATGGTAAGCCTATAATTGTTAAGCTTAGAGCTAGGGTTGAAAGTATACAACAGGCTTTGTGTTTACTATGTAGCTCTTTCAGGTAAAGCATCAAAAATCTACAAAATTTTTTGTAATTTTCTTCGATGTTTTTTTTGCTATGAGCCTTGCTAATGAACATATCTATTGCGGTATGACCGTTATTGCACTTAATGTTAAGGTCTGCACCTTTTTCTGTTAACAACTGAGCTATATCAAAATAATCCTTTTGAACAGCAAGATGTAGAGGTGCAAAACCTTGTTGCTCACAAATGTTCATATTGGCTCTAACTTCCAATAACATTTTCACAATTTGTGTATGGCCTTTTTTAACTGCGAGTAGCAAGGGAGTTCTGTTACATTTAGTAACAGCATTAACGTTTACCTTAAGCTTCAATAAGAGCTTAACTGTTTTAGTGTTACCATTATGGCTAGCTTTATGCAGCCTAGCGTTACCATTAAAATCTTGATCGTTTGCTTCTATTCCCTTTGAAACAAGAAATGTTACCATTTTTCTATTATTATGCTCAATAGCGCAATCTAACGCATCAAAACCATGGTTGTTTTTTGTGCAAAAAAACTCTTTAAGTTTAATTTTATCGTTACTTGCTTGCTGTTTTTTTGCAATAAGTTTTACTATTTGCATTTTGTTGTTATACGCTGCTAGGAAAAGCGTAGTGTTATTTTCTGCATCTTTGGCTTCTATATTTGCACCTTTCTTTATCAGATATTCTATAATTTCTGCTCTGCTGTCATAATGTGCGGTGCATTGATAAATGGTTAAAAACAAAGGAGTACGAAAATTGTTATCTTCACATTCGAGATTTGCTCCGCTATCAATTAAAATTTGGACGCTTTTTTTAGAACCGTATAGTGAAGCTATATGAAGAGGAGTATAGCCCTCTTTGGCATCTTTTTCATTAATTTTTGCGCCTTTTGTTATCAAAAAATCTATTAATTCCGTGTCATCTTGTAGTGCAGCAAGGTGCAGTGGAGTGAATCCATTTTTATCCTTGGAATTAATTGTCAGTTGGTTAACAAAAAGTTTAGCAACTTTCTTGTGTCCATGCATAATGGCGTAATGCAGAGGGTTTCTATTTTCGTTGTCTACGACATTGAAATCAGCTTCGTGCTCTAGTAATGACTTTACTCCAACTAAATCGCCTTCTTTTGTGAACTTATGCAAGAGAGTGATTCCACTTGCATCTTTTGAGTTAATATCAAATCCATTTTCTACTAATTGGTTTATATCTTCCTCACGCGCCATATCACTTAAATCTCTAATTAAACTCTTTTCGCGTTAATAATACTCCTACTTGATTAAGTTTAAATGAATCTGTGAGAAATGGCTAGTGCATTCTTGCATAACAAACTTTTGGCAGCGCATTGGATGAAACGAAAAACTTACTTGACAAACTCCGCCAGCCCTCCTATCATGAAACTGAAGCTATTTATTTATCTTCGCAATCTCTGCAGTGGATTAATGACAAAAAACTTAATGTATTTGGCGTAAATCATGCTTAATTTTTTGCACTATATGCACCTCATGTCTTTATAAAACTTTTAGGTTTCTACCTATACAAGCCGAAACGCGCTTATAAAGTGTTTAAGACAGTAAAAGACGTCAAATAGACAAGGGAGAATTTGAATACTAGCTACCCTAGGGTTTCTTTGCCTTTTTTTTCATTTGGTAAATTTCTTAATATTTATAGCTAAACGACAACTGTCATTCCTGTAAAGGTCAAGTATCCCGCTACTTGTTAGCGGCTGAGATACCGCGAATGAATCGCGGCATGACGGTTCGCGGTGGCATGACGATAAGCTCGTCATCCCGCTACTTGTTAGCGGCTGAGATACCGCGAATGAATCGCGGTATGACGGTTAGCGGCGGCATGACGTAGGATTGCTGTCATTTCGCTACTTGTTAGCGGCTGAGATACCGCGAATAAATCGCGGTATGACGGTTAGCGGTGGCGTGACGATAAGCTCGTCATTCCGCTACGTGTTAGCGGCTAAGAGATATCGCGGTGGTATAGCTATAAATTGTTGATATCTTTTTTATATCACATTTTTAACTTACAATAGTTAGCCAGCGTTCCTTACATTAACCAAATCTTTCAAATTCTGCACTCACCACTACCTATAACTCACTTTCACGCAATATTGATCGTTCTTAAAAAGCAATCTAACATTTTTTATTCCTTGATTGCGAAGCTTTGATGCAGCTGATTTAGCAGCCTGAGCACTTTTAAAAAATGCAACATATCCCTTACTTTCTGCACTGTCTTGTTTCGGATGACGTTTCTGCATTTCTTTTTCATATTGCTTTCTGTAATGAGGAGTATTTTGTATCAATTGTTCTGACATCTTTCTTAGGTATTGAACTTTTACTTTTGCAAGCCCAGATTTATGAAATCCTA
Source organism: Wolbachia endosymbiont of Drosophila ananassae (assembly GCF_008033215.1). Lineage (NCBI taxonomy): Bacteria > Pseudomonadati > Pseudomonadota > Alphaproteobacteria > Rickettsiales > Anaplasmataceae > Wolbachia > Wolbachia endosymbiont of Drosophila ananassae. The sequence continues at coordinate 258,547 of NZ_CP042904.1, forward strand.
AGACTTGAGCTGCTTTTTCTGATAAGTCTATTATTCTGCCTTCAATAAAAGGCCCTCTATCGTTAACCCTTGTAACAAGCTTTCTTCCATTTTCTAAATTAGTGACAAGAACAAAGCAGGGTAAGGGCAAAGTCTTATGCGCTGCAGAGATCAAGTGACGGTTAAACGCTTCACCATTTGCTGTAAGTGTGCCATGATCTTCTATTCCATACCACGATGCTATCCCTATCTCTTCATAGTGTTTACAGTTTTTTGGATAATAAGTTATACCATTTATTGTGTAGCTGCTGCCAATTTTATAATGACCTGCAGTGCAGTTAAACCTGTTGCTAAAACTGCAACTACTCATCAAAACGAATATTAGACATAGGAAGGCTAGGTTTTTTATCATTGTATTCGGTAAGAGGGTTCGATACTATGAGGATTTTAAATTATACTATAATAAATTTAGTAATGAGTAAACATCTACTGCTAAATATTAACAAAACTCAAAAAGGAATAATACATATTATTGGTATAGGTGGAATTGGAATGAGCGCTATTGCTGAAATTCTTCACAATTCCAATTACAAAGTTCAAGGCAGTGATGCGCAGTCAAACAACAATGTAGATAGATTACAAAAGCTGGGTATAGAAGTTTACATTGGTCACAATGCTAATAATATAAGCCAAGCTCAAATAGTTGTACATTCTTCTGCGATAGAATCTGATAATGTGGAATTAGTAACAGCGAGAAATAACAATAAAACCATTTTGCATAGATCAGACATACTTGCTGAACTTTTAAGAGATAAATATGTGATAGCGGTTTCAGGTTCGAGCGGTAAGACAACGACAACAGCAATGATTGCTTCCATTTTTGATCATTCTAATATCGATGCAACTGTAATTGTGGGAGGAATACTAAATTCGTATCAGAGTAATTCAAGACTTGGAAAGAGTGACATTTTTTTAATCGAAGCTGATGAGTCTGATGGAACCATGCTAAAAATTCCTGCAAATATTACTGTCATAACGAGTATTAACGACGATCATATGGATCATTATGGTACATTTGACGATATTAAGCATGCATTCTCTCAATTTATAAATAAAGCAGATTTTGCAATTTTGCCTGATTCTGTAGGCATTAATTATGATGCAAGTAACTCTATGATGTTTGGGTTTGAAAGTGGTAACATTAGAGCCAGCAACATTAAACAGCATGCTAACAGCATAGAATTTGACGTGTTGATTGACAATAACCACAGAATAAAAAACGTAGTACTATCAAACACAATAGGAATGCATAAAGTCAGTAACGCACTAGCTGCAATATCAGTTGCGATAAAGCTCGGAATTAGCGATGCAGAGATTAAAAAAGGCCTTTTGGAATTTCAAGGAGTAGCAAGAAGATTCTCTTTGATTGCCGATATTAAAGGTGTTAAGTTAATTGAGGATTATGCCCATCATCCAAATGAAATATATGCAACTTTAACGGCTGCACGTTCGATTACTAAAGGAAAAGTAATAGGAATTATCGAACCACTTCGTTTTGCCCGCATTCGTAATTTTTTTGATGAATTCATACGAATTTTCATGATGTTTGATTATGTCATCCTCACTCCTGTTCATCCCCCAGAAGACAAGCCTATTCCTGGTTGTGGGATTGATGATATACAAAAAGCTTTAATCAGTAATGGATTTAATAACACAAAAATTATGAATGATGCTTTGCTCATTTCACATTTTATTAGTGATTCGACAAGTCCAAGTGATATAGTATTATTTATTGGTGCTGGTAGTAATATAGCTAAGCTAGCAAAAGAAACTGCAGCACTTATTGCGGAAGTTAAGGTTTAATGTAATGAATAAGATAATCAATAACGTATTTGCAAGAGAAATTTTAGATAGCAGGGGTTACCCCACTATTGAGGTAGAAATTGAGCTCTGTGATGGCGCAATAGGCAGGGCATCTGTACCTTCTGGAGCTTCAACTGGTAAATTAGAAGCCTTGGAACTCAGGGACCAAGATGAGAAAAGGTATTGTGGTAAGGGAGTGCTGAAAGCTGTTCAAGCTGTAAATGGGATAATAGCAGATGAAATCATTGGAATGAATGCAGCGGACCAAAATGCAATTGATAAAGCATTAATTGAACTGGATGGAACAAAAAACAAATCAAAACTTGGAGCAAATGCAACTTTGGGTGTGTCTCTTGCAGTTGCAAAAGCAGCAGCAAACAGTTTCAAAATGCCGCTATATAGATATTTGGGAGGAAAGCAGACGAGTGTTATGCCGGTTCCACTCATTAACATAATTAATGGTGGAGTACATGCAGACAATAAGCTCGATTTCCAAGAATTCATGATTCTTCCGGTCGGTGCTGAGACTTTCAGCGAAGCGATTAGAATATCTGCGGAGGTATTCCACAACTTACGTAGCATTCTTAAGAAAAAAGGTTATAGCACAAATGTAGGGGATGAAGGTGGTTTTGCACCAAATATTGAAAGTACTGAAGAAGCACTTGATTTGATCATATACGCTATAGAATCAGCAGGTTATTCAGCGCAAAGTGATTTTGCACTAGGCCTTGATGTTGCTTCATCTACTTTTTATGAAGATGGAATTTACGAATTTGAAAGTAAGGGGCTTACTTCAGAAGAGTTAACCGAATATTATTGTAACCTTGTGGAAAGATATCCAATAATTTCTATAGAAGATGCAATGAGTGAAGACGACTATGAAGGCTGGAAATTGCTTACTGCAAAACTAGGGAATAAAATTCAATTGGTCGGGGATGATTTGTTTGTTACAAATTGTGAACTGATATGCAAAGGAATAGAGGAAAAAATGGCAAATGCTGTACTGATCAAGCCAAATCAAATAGGGACGTTAACAGAAACTTTTGCTGCTATTGAAATGGCAAAATCAAATGGCTATAAAGCTGTTGTTTCTCATCGCTCAGGTGAAACAGAAGACACAACAATATCCCACATAGCAGTTGCGTCAAATTGCGGGCAAATAAAAACCGGGTCGCTATCGCGTTCTGATAGACTCGCGAAGTATAATGAGCTAATGAGAATAGAAAGCACGTTAGGAAAGGATGCTAAATATTATCGTGGGTTAGCATGGGTTTTATAGACGAAGTAAAATTGTGTTTAAAAGCCGGTGACGGTGGTGATGGCTGTGCAAGTTTTCGTCGAGAAAAGTTCGTTGAATTTGGTGGTCCAAATGGTGGTAATGGAGGAAAGGGTGGAAACATAGTTTTCATCAGCGACGCTAATCTCAACACTTTGCTTCATTTTCGTTATAGAAGACACATTAAAGCAGATAGTGGAAAAAATGGTGCAGGCAGGGATAGATCTGGCACAGCAGGGAAAGACGTTATACTTAAAGTTCCAGTTGGTGCACAAATAATTGATGAAGAAAGTGAAGAGATAATAGTAGACCTTGACAAGCCTGGTATGGAATTTCAAGTAGCACAGGGTGGAAAAGGTGGACTTGGAAATACTAATTTTAAATCTTCTACTAATAAGGCACCAAGACATTTTACTTACGGTCAGCCTGGCGAAGAAAAACATGTATTATTAAAACTAAAAGTTTTATCAGATGTTGGAATTATTGGCATGCCAAACGCAGGTAAATCAAAATTTTTGACTCGCTGCTCAAATTCCGATACAAAAGTAGGCGATTATCCATTTACCACCGTAAGACCTCATTTAGGCATGGTAAAAGTGGATGATAGCGAAGTTGTAATAGCAGATATTCCTGGAATAATTACTGATGCTCACCTTGGAGTTGGGCTCGGGCATAAATTTTTAAAGCACATAGAAAGGTGTCAAATTTTACTTCATTTAATCGATGTAACTCACGATGACGTTGTTTCGGCTTATAGTTGTATCCATAATGAATTGGAACTTTACAATAGTGATCTTGTTGAAAAAGAAGAGATTGTAGTATTAAACAAATGCGACTTATTGAGGGAAGCAGAAATTCTGGAAAAGAAGAATCACCTAGCTAATTATCTCAATAAAGAAGTGCTGTGCTTATCAATTAATGGTGATTTACAGCCTATTTTAAGATTATTAAGTGAAAAATTGAAAAAGAGTAATTCTAAGGAAATCGATGTATATGATCCTTTTAAAGCGTAAATTTTCTATTTATGGATGTACAAGAATGGTAGCGTGCAACCAGAACTAAGCGTACAGCTGTGCAAACATCGTGATTTGAGTCCACCAGAAGGGTGTCATCCCAGTGCCCAGACACTGGGATCCAGCCTTTTCATAATCATCAAAACGTTGTATTTTAACATAAAACGGCTACTTTTATGCTTACCAACTTAATAAAATTTCTGGATCCAAGTGTCAAGCACTGTGATGACATCATAGGGGCGCTGGGATGACACCCTCCTGCTAGACAATGTTCGTACAGTTGTACATCTACCATGCAAGTTACCTGAAAATTGCAATGTTCGTACACTTGACTACTTGGATCTAGTATGATTTAATTAACCAAGAAGTAGGCATGAAAAAATTATGTAGTGAACCAGTTTGCATAACACCAGGAGGAAAATATGGATAGAAAGACGAGAATAGAATCAGACAGCTTAGGGGAAGTAAAAGTACCAAGTGAACATTACTGGGGAGCGCAGACTCAGCGTTCTTTAGAAAATTTTAAGATTGGCACAGAAAAAATGCCAGAGCCTCTGATTAAAGCATTAGCAATAGTAAAACTTGCAGCAGCACATGTTAACATGAAGCAGGGTAGCATAGATAATAAGGTAGGGGACGCAATCTGCGCAGCCGCAAAGGAAGTAATAGATGGCAAATTTAATAATGAATTTCCGCTTGTTGTTTGGCAAACCGGATCCGGAACGCAGACTAATATGAATATGAATGAAGTGATCAGCAATCGCGCAATAGAGATTTTAGGTGGTAATTTGGGTAGTAAATCTCCGATACATCCAAATGATCATGTGAATTATGGTCAGTCGTCAAATGACACCTTTCCAACAGCAATGCATATAGCAGCAGCAGACCAGATAAACCGCTTGCTTATTCCAAATCTTGAAAAATTGCATAAGGTGCTGGATAATAAGGTTCAGGAATTTAAAGATATAATAAAAGTAGGACGTACTCATCTGCAAGATGCAACGCCCCTAACACTAGGACAGGAGTTTTCTGGCTATGCAGCCCAGATTAAAAAGGGGATAGAGAGAGTAAAATCAACTTTAAGTGATATATATGAGCTTGCACAAGGTGGCACTGCGGTTGGCACGGGACTCAATACTAAAAAGGGTTTTGCTGAAGATTTTGCAAAGCAAGTTGCAGGAATTACTAACCTTCCATTTACTTCAGCAGGCAATAAATTTGAAGCGCTAGCAGCAAATGATGCTTTAGTTGAGCTCAGTGGAACACTCAATACAGTAGCAGTCAGTTTAATGAAAATTGCAAATGATATAAGGCTGCTTGGTTCTGGTCCAAGATGCGGAATTGGGGAAATAATGTTACCGGAAAATGAGCCTGGTTCTTCAATTATGCCAGGTAAAGTGAATCCAACTCAGTGTGAAGCGGTGACTATGGTATGCACTCAAGTTATGGGAAATCATGTTGCTGTAACCATTAGTGGTTCAAACGGTCATTTTGAATTGAATGTGTTTAAGCCAGTGATAATTTACAATGTTTTGCAGTCTATAAGACTTTTAGCTGACGCAAGTTTAAATTTTACAGAAAAATGTGTAGTTGGTATTAAAGCAAATGAAGAGAGGATAAAAGATTTACTGAATCAGTCGTTGATGTTGGTCACTATATTAAATACGCATATAGGGTACGACAATGCAGCAAAAATAGCGAAGCTTGCTTATAAAGAAAATATCACTCTAAAAGAAGCAGCAGCAAAACTTCAACTGCTCACTGAGGAAGAGTTTGAAAGGATAGTGAAACCAGAAGAAATGGTAAATTATTGTATCCGTTCAGCGGAGTGGCAGAATAAGGTAGACAAGGTGATCTAAAAAGATAATCATAGAGCAAAAGTGAAATAATATGGTAAACCTTTTAGAACTTTGCAAAAATTTACAGCAAAAAATAGAAAGGTTAGAAGCAAAAATAGAAAGATTGGAAAAAGAGAATGAAAGTTTAAAAGCAGAAAATAAGGCTTTAAAGATAGAAAATGCTGAGTTAAGAGAAAGACTCGGTTTAAGCTCAAAAAATTCATCAATACCAAGTTCCAAAGAGTTGTATAAAATAAAAAAGAATAAGCCGAAAAGCGAAAGGAATATTGGCGGTCAGGTTGGTCATAAAGGAAGTTTTCGCGCCAACATGGATGCAGATAAAGTAGTAAAGATAGAGTTGCCTAATACTTGCGAATGCGGAGGAGAAATTGCAATATGTGAAAAACCATATATTCATCAGAAAGTTGATCTTCCAGAAATCAAGCCTTATGTAGTGGAATATCAGTTAGAACATGGCCGTTGTCGGAGATGCGGAAAGAGAAGAAGTAGCAAGTTACCGGAAGGTGTTACGCCAGATACATTTGGTCCAAGGGTTAAGTCAATAATTGCAGCGTTCAGCGGATTCTACAAAAATTCAAAACGCGAAATAGCGAGTGTCGTAAATGATATCTTCAATTTGAACATAAGCGTCGGTAGCATATCAAATAGTGAACATAGAGTTGCTTCAAAATGCAAAAAAATGTATGAGCAGATCGAACAAGAGATAAGTAGGAGTAAAGTTCTACATATTGATGAAACGAGCCATTATAACAAAGGTAAACTCGCTTGGTGTTGGATGTTTGCAAGCAATACGGCAAGTTTTGTAAAATTTACAGAGTCAAGAGGAATGAAAGTTTTACAAAATAGTAAATTCTGCAATCGCAATAGCTTGGTAATAACTGACAGGTATGCAGCATACAATTATTTTGCCGATAAAAACAGGCAAATCTGTTGGGCACATTTATCAAGAGATTTTGAAAGATTAGCACATAGTTGGAATATTGAAGTTAAAGTTCTGGGTTGTTACTTGAGAAACGTGGCCACTGAATTATTTGCACTAAAAAAAGCTTTACTAAAAAGTGAGATAGATGTTTTGAGGTTTGTCAGACGTGCCAGAAAATTAAGAAAACGTACAAAGTATTACTTGAAGGAGATATCTCGTTTACCTGAAGCAATTGGAGCCTCTCGAGTTGCAAAAAATGTTCTGAGATCTGAAAGAATGATGTGGAAATTTTTAGATGACCCAGAAAATATTCCGCTGACAAATAACCACGCTGAACGGCAAATTCGGCATTATGTCGTTTATCGCAAAAACTCATATTTTACACAATCAAAGCGGGGAAATACATTCCTTGAGCGGATAATTTCATTATACTTAACTTGGAAACAAAGGGGTCTCAATCCTTTCCAAAATCTCCTATCTATTGTTTCTTAAACCACTCTCCTGAACGGATACAAATTATTTGTAACCGCTCACACTTAATTCTTCAATCTCACTAATAGAAAGGCCAGTAAACTTGACAATAGTGTTAACATCAACATTATTATCTTGCTTTGTCTACCTTATTTTGCCGCTCCCCTGAACGGATACGGTTTAAGACATAAGATCCTTTTTCATAGCTATACTACGTTATCCAGCGTCTGGGCACTGGTTTCTTGGTACTTATTCCGCAATAATTTTTTTTTCCTTCAATAAACTTTGCAGTTCGCCTTTTTCGTACATCTCGCGAGTGATGTCGCAACCACCAATAAACTCTTCCTTTATATATAATTGTGGAATTGTTGGCCAATCAGAAAACTTTTTTATAGATTCACGTATTTCATCATTCTCCAACACGTTAATATACTTAAACTTCACGTTCAATTTTTTTAGGATTGACACGACGAGTCCAGAGAATCCGCATTGAGGAAAATCAGAAGTGCCTTTCATATACAATACCACATCATTTTCTGTTATATCTTTTTTTATTTGTTCAAAATTGCTCATAAATTCACCTTATTTTTAAGTATTAGTTTCCAGTTGCAAGGCGTGTATAGACTGACCTTCCAGAGCTTTATATACCATTTTATGCTGTTCTATTTTTGTCTTTCCAAGAAAACACTTGGAGTTTATTTTTAAATGATAATGGTCATCATCTCCAGCAAGATCATGAATCTTTATATCAGCATCGGGGAACGATTGTTTGACGATTCTTTCTAGTTCATGAATTGCAATAACCATTGATTTGCTTTAAATTACAATACTTTCATTATAAATCTAAAACGACTGGGTGCAATTGAATTATTGATTATATAGTTACTAACATTGTGAAGATAGTAATTTCAGCATGTTAAGTGCACTAGCAAGGCGAGATTTTAATTGATTTTCATATTTACTCCAATCTTGTATTGCCTTTCTTGCAACACCTGAATCAACTGCGGCTTTTGCAACAGCAGGAGCTACTATAGAAATTAATCTTGGGTCAAATGGAGTAGGTATTATATATTCACGTCCATAGCCCATTTTACGACCGCCATAGACTGCAGATATCTCACCTGGTACTGGCTCACGGGCAAGCTTTGCTATTGCATCTGCAGCTGCAATTTTCATTTCATCATTTATTGTTGTTGCATGTACATCAAGTGCCCCTCTAAATATATAAGGAAAACCCATTACGTTGTTGACTTGGTTGTTGTAATCTGACCTACCAGTTGCAATTATTGCATCTGGCCTCACAGATTTTGCAAACTCAGGCCTTACTTCTGGATCGGGATTGGCAAGAGCAAAAATAATCGGGTCTTTGCCCATACTCTTTAACATCTCTTCATTTAACACATCTTTTGCAGATAGTCCGATGAATACATCAGCGCCTTTTATTGTATCAAGTAGAGAACGTTCGGAAGTATCAATTGCATATTTTTCCTTCCACTCATTCATGTCCTCGTTTCTACCTTTGTATATTACTCCTTGCTTATCACACAGCACTATATTTTTAGCGCCCATGGACTTTAGTATTTCTAAACATGCAATACCGGCTGCTCCAGCACCATTCATAATGATCTTAACGTCCTCTAATTTCTTTCCGACAATATCAAGAGCATTTTCTATACCAGCTGCAACAACCACTGCAGTTCCATGCTGGTCATCATGGAACACTGGAATATCCATCAGTTCATTCAGACGTTTCTCTATTATAAAACAATCGGGAGATCTTATATCCTCTAAATTTATCCCCCCCCAACTTGGCCCAAGGTACCTTACTGCATTGATAAAATCTTCTATATTTTCTGTACCAACTTCTATATCAACTGCATCAATATCAGCAAAACGCTTAAATAAAACAGCTTTGCCTTCCATGACAGGTTTTGCAGCAAGAGGACCGATATTACCAAGTCCAAGCACTGCAGTGCCATTTGAAATGACAGCAACACAGTTGCTTTTTGCCGTATAATCATAAACAACCTCAGGATTTTTAGCTATTTCAAGGCACGGAGCTGCAACGCCAGGGGAATAAGCAAGTGACAAATCATACTGGGTAGATAAAGGTTTTGTTGGCATGATTGAAATTTTACCAGGTTTACCACCTCTACTGTGATAATTAAGTGCCTCTTGTTTTGTGGTACTATCTAAATCATCGTTCATCATTACATCCTTATATTTTAAGCTTGTATTTTTTAAGTATATGGAGTTTTTATAAATGTTCAATTGTAAACTATTAGCTTGTGAACTCTGGTGTACTTCTGTATAAGTTTACCTACTACGTAGAATGGTATTACATGCTTAAGAAAAACGTGCCTAATTTGCTTACAATTTCTCGTGCGCTTGCAGTACCAGCAATAATATTAAGTTTTTATATAGAAAATAAATATGCAGGCCTGATAACAATATCAATCTTTGTGTTTGCGTGCATTACGGATTTTTTTGATGGTTACTTGGCGCGTGCGTGGAAAGTCCAATCAAAATTTGGCAAGCTATTTGATCCAATTGCTGATAAATTAATAGTGGTTTCAACGATAATTATGCTAGTTTATAAGCAGAAGATAAATGATTTTACAATAGTACCATCGATTATCATCATCTGTAGGGAGATATTAGTCTCGGGTTTGCGGGAGTTTTTGATAGCTACAAATGTTAGTCTACCTGTAAGCAAAGCTGGAAAAATTAAAACATTTTTGCAGATGGTTGCTGTAGTAGCGCTAATAATGAACGATTATTATATGATTCAATATACAGGTGCGATTTGTTTATGGGTTGCAGCTATTATAACTATGTGGTCAGGCTATAATTATATCCTAGCCGGCATCAAACAGATTGATTAAATCTCCTAGGAAATAGTTAATAGACAAGAGTAGTTAATATCTTAGTGATATTGACTCAGAAAGCAAAAAGGTGTATAATTGTATTAACTTACAACTAATTAGGTTAATATTATGAAAATACCTAGTGGCAAATTTTCTTCTACTAAAAAGGTTCCAGGAAAGAATAAGAAAAAAAGAGATTTTGAACCATTAGAAGAGTTTTTTTGGGATTTTTGGCCAACAGTTGATAAAGAAGTCAAAAGAGAAAGGCTAGAACAAGAACTATTAGCACTAAAAAAAAGAGAGCTATATAGAAAATGTGCATCATTGGCAACAATGGTCCCATTTACATTGCTGATGGCGATTGAACTGGAAAAAACATATAGCGATCAGGTATTACTTGGCGTGATAAGTGGCGCGCTAAGCCACACTATATTACCTTTTACAGTCTTATCTCTTATTTGTACGCTATATTTAATTTACAATAATAGGAAGATAGCACAAAAAGAACGAGAGTTGGAGATTATTGAAAATGGAGAGGAAGTAAAGGAAAAAGAGCACAATATTTCTGATATAGGTCAGTGTTTGATCTATATTGAGGCTATAACAACTGCACTGGTTATTGTAGGTATGATAATGGGTGAAACATCTTCACTTGAAGCAGCAGAGGATGCAATTTTATTTCTTGCCAATGCAATTGCTTTTCTTGCAACTCTTGTTTCTTATATTGATAAGCATGAAAAAAATAAGAAAAAGGAAACAGAAAAGATACCGTCTTGTTAGTCAACAAAAAAGTCATAAAAATTCTCCAAATTGCATAATAAAATCAAAAAATACTTCCAACTGTGTAGCAGTATACAGATTATAGTTAGTGGATATGTTGATAAGTAAATTAGTTACATATAAAACAGCAGAAATTTACTTATCAACATATCCACTAACCAACAACATTCAATAAATTTGTGTAAGATGCCATTTTACATAAGATGAATTAGAAGCATTTTTTGATTTTAAAGTACTAAACCTTCAGTTAACCTTTTAGCCCTATAGTTCTTGATATGATCTGGATCAAAGGCCTTTTTTGAACTTAAAACACCAAAAACTATATGAAGTAACTTACGCATTGCAGCACCAACTATGGCCATAGCATGCTTGCCTTTCTCTTTTAATCTTTCGCAAGAAGCCATAATGATAGGATTATGCTTTTTAGCTGCTATAGCAGGAAAGTACATTGCTTTACGTAATGTTCGTGAACCGGTTTTACTTAATCTGGGCTTGGCATGTACGGATGAGCCTGATGTTATATTTTGTGGTATAGTTCCAGCATATGCTGCCAATTGCCTAGCATTTATAAAGGCTTTTATACCAGGAATTTCAGCTAAAATAGCTATTGCTGTTTCCTCTCCTATTCCTGGAATAGTTAATAGGAGTTGAAAATCTTCCAACAATTCTTTGTGTTGTTTTAATAGTTCGCGTATGGAGTTTTTTATTGTTTCTATTTTTTGCTCTATGTTCATTGCAAGGTCTTCCCAAGCATTTGCAACTTCTTTAGGCAGTCTCTCTTTCTTTTCTAAATGATTATTTGCTAATGTTAACTCATCCTTTAACGCATTTGAGCAACGATAAAGATGTTTTAATTTTTTCTTTTCAGGAGAAGGTGGTGTCCAACGAGAAGGTTCCTGTCTTTGACAATAATCTGCAATAATCTCTGCATCAGTCTGGTCATTCTTTTGTCGTGTAAGCTTACTTTTTGCATAAAATCTTATGCAAGCTGGGTTTACAACACTAACGAAATATCCAGCGTTGTGGAGGAACTCAGCCAAAGCTTCGCTATAACAACCAGTGGATTCCATGCAAGCTTTTACTTCTTCTACGTTATGTTTTTGTAGAAAGTTCAGTAGACCTTGAAACCCAGTATCATCATTTTTAAATTTCCTTTTCCTAGTTTCACGCTTTCCTTTTTTACTTATGAATGAGAGAGAAACATCAAAGCGTTCTTTTGAAACATCTATACCTAAAAAGTTGTTGATCATATATAACTCCATATACTACTATTAAAAATGAAAAGTAAGGCTTACCTTGTGAATACAGAATTAGAACCATTTAGGCCTTTCTACGATACCGTCCAGCCTCTACTTTTGAGAAGGGAACTCTTTTCTTTTCTACAGATTTTATATCTAAGGAATCTTCCAGAGTTCTTCCCTTCTCCACCTAATGCTTAAGCTTAAAAACACTAGATGCTTTTTTCAAGATACAAGTCTGATCTTGATGAGAAATCTAGCAAGAAAACTAGCAATATATCTGTAGCCGGATTGGCGCTTGCTGGTTCTTCTGTATTTTTAATAAGAAGGATAATGTTAATAGCATTAGCATCGTCCTTAAATCCTGCTGTTGGACCTACTTTAGGCTTGGTAGGTATTGCAATTTTTATGGCTGTACAGGTCTTAACTATACATTCCTACAGTAAGACGCTGAAAGATCCAAAAGTGGAAGGACGAGGTGAATCAAGAAATGCAGGTAGTTCTGACCGTAGTTATAAAGAAGAAGGACCGGCTATTGCCTAAGAAATTTATTTATTTAAGTAATATTTAGGTCTATACTTTATTTTGATCGAAAAAAATCTTATGTATAAGACTTTAATCACGTGCTTTATTTTCCTAATTTGCTCCTTTACACAATCGTATGCGGATGATCTTGAAAAAACTGAAACTGAACTATATGAAGAAGCAGTTGAACTTTTTGACCAGAAAAAATATAAACAAGCTATTAGGGCATTTCATAAGATAGAGGATTTGTATCCTTTTTCTTATTGGGCAATGAAAGCAAAATTATTATCTGGGGTCTCTCACTATAATATGGGTAACTATAGCAGTGCTGCAAGTGATATGGATGATTATATATATGTTTATTCAAATGGTGAAGATTTACCATATGTATACTACTTAAGAGTATTATCTTATTACATGCAAATTAATAAAGTGCAACTTGGACAGCAAACTGCATATAAAACTTTAGAGCTAGCCACTGAGTACATTAATCTCTTTCCAGGCAGCGAATATGTAGACGAGATAAAGGAAAGAGCAAAATTAATCACAGAACATATATCAACAAAAGAGTATTCTATCGGTAAATTTTACCTGAGGCGTGGTGAATATTTAGCAGCAATTAAGCGTTTCCAGAATATGGCAAGCTATAAGGATTCTAAATATTTTTCTAAGTCTATTAACTATTTAGTAGCAGCCCATTCAGCTCTTGGCCTTGACTTAGAAGCTGAGTAGTATGAAAGTATGTTATTAGCAGAAAACCTGCAAGATGCCAAGCCAGAGGCTTGAAAATTTGCTTTAGCTTTTTCTATGCTTTGATATATAATTAGGTTTTTAACTATTTGAATATGGCTGGTCATTCACAATTTTCAAATATAAAACATCGGAAAGGCGCTCAGGATGCAAAGCGCTCTCAAAAATTTACGAAGCTGATTAGAGAAATAACAGTTGCTGCAAAGCAAGGGCTGCCCGATCCCGAACTCAACCCGCGCCTTCGCTCTGCTATATTTGCTGCACGCAAGGAAAATCTACCAAAAGATAAAATAGAAACAGCAATAAAAAATGCAACTGGTAACGTTGCTGGAGAAAATTACGAGGAAATCCAATATGAAGGTCATGGGCCTTCTGGCACTGCACTCATTGTCCATGCCTTGACTAATAACCGCAACCGTACTGCTTCTGAGGTACGTTATATATTTTCTCGCAAGGGTGGAAATTTAGGAGAAACAGGAAGCGTTAGTTACCTTTTCGATCATGTAGGCTTAATCGTCTATAAAGCAGAGGGTGTGAATTTTGACGATTTATTCAGTCATGGAATCGAATTAGAAGTATTGAATGTTGAGGAAAATGACAAAGAAGGATTACACGTTATAACTTGTGAAATAAAAGATTTTGGTAAAGTACGCGATGCCTTTTATGCAAAATTTGGAGAACCAGAACTTGCTCGTCTTTCATGGCAGCCAAAAGATCTGATTGAAATTAGCGATAAAGAGTTGATTGATAAATTATCTGCATTGGTTGAAGAGCTAGAAGATAACGACGATGTACAGTATGTGGAAGGTAATTTTACTTTTGTTGATAAGCTATGAGGCTGGTAATATTTGTATTGCTTTGTATTTTACCAGCATATGCTACTGAAACATCAACAGATCTTGCACAGCCATTCCAGCATGGAATCAGAAAAAAAAAAGCTACTTTGACGACAGAAAGTGATAGAAAGTTGTTATTCATATCCAGTACCATAAAATCTTCCTTTTTTGCCACGGAAGGGTTGGCGCCAAATACAGTGGTGAAATTGATCAACATATATAAAGATTTTGGTGTTGATTTTAAAAAAGACATTGTGCCAGAGAGTAAATTGGAGGTTCTTTTTGAGAGATTGCCTAATAATCAGAAGACTGAAGAAAAAATTTTATATGCTTCACTGACAATAAACAAGAAAGCTATTAGTTTATATCATTATAAATCGCAAGACGGCAAAGAAAGGTATTTTAATAAAGAAGGAATAAGCTTAAAAAATGGCGAAATTTTTGCAAATCCTTTAAATGGAGATTATCGCATATCCTCAAAATTTGGCAATAGAAAGCATCCTGTTCGCGGTAAAATTGCTTTTCACAAAGGAGTGGATTATGCAGCTAAACTTGGCACTCCCATATACGCTGCTGCAGAGGGTGTGATAGAATATATAGGAAAGAATGGTGGCTATGGAAATTACATCAAAATAAAACACAAAAATGAATATTCAACCTGTTACGCGCATATAAGTAGATTTAGTGGCGATATAAAGTTAGGCTCTAAAGTAAAGCAGGGGCAGATCATCGCTTATGTTGGTAGCACTGGTGTTGCAACAGGACCCCATTTACATTACGAAGTTATATATAATGGCAAACACATTGATCCGCTTACGATAGCACATAAAACTGAAGTAAAATTGCCTGATCATGAATTAAGAGAGTTTAAACTATTTGTAAATAAGATAAATAAAACGATCAACAGAGAGAGTTCAAGTGAAAAAGAAGTTTAAAGACAATATGGATAAGAATACGATAAACGATAGAAATTTGAGTCAAATTCGGGCTTTTCCTGTACTAATAGCGCTAGGATTAATTTTATCGCTGCTTTTTTTGGCATATGACAGCACAATTGCACTTGGAGTTGCTGCCGTTTCAATTTTGACTTTTCTTCAAGGATTTTTTATTAATGACCCTAATGAAGCAAGAGTGATAGAATTTTTTGGTCATTATATTGGAACTTATTTTAAGTCTGGAATATGTGTAACGCTTCCCTTTTCAAGCAAATATATAGTTTCCCTAAAATTTCAGAATATTAACACAGAAAAAATAAAAGTTAATGATGCAAATGGAAGTCCAATAGAGATTTCAGCAGTGATTGTTTGGAGAGTAAATAGCCCTGCAAAGGCGTATTATAATGTTAACAACTATCACGAATTTGTTTTTGTACAAAGTGACTCAGTAATAAGAGAATTAGCTAGTAACTATCCGTATGACAGCGAGAGCAATGAGGAATCTTTACGTAAAAATTCTGATAAAATTTCAGATGAATTGCGGTCAATGTTACAACAAAGATTAGATATTGCAGGAATTGAGATTACAGAAGCAAGAATATCGCATTTGGCGTATTCGTCCGAGATTGCACAAGCAATGTTAAGGCGTCAACAAGCACATGCTATCACTTCGGCAAGAAGGCATATAGTGCAAAATGCAATAGGAATTGTCGAGGAAGTAATAGCTCATTTTGAAAAAAACAAAAGCTTACAATTAGATGGCAAGCAAAAGGTTCAATTGATAAATAATTTGTTGGTTGCCCTAATCTCTGAGCAAGATGCACAACCGACGATTAGTTTAGATAATAATTAGCATAGAAGCCGATTGGGTTTCATAAATGCAAGTCACTATTAATTTCTTGATTAATAGACTAAATGATGTTATAAATTACACGCATTAGGGGTGCTCTAGAAAAGCTGAGAGTACATAAAGTACAACCCTTTGAACCTGATATTGTTAAAGCAAGCGTAGGAAAATGTATGTATATAAATATTGAAGAATGCTTCGGCTTCATTGCGTTAATTGCATCTCTAATTGGATTATCACCTCAAGTATATAAAGCATATATCACTAAAGTTACTCGTGATGTATCGATGTTAATGTTAGTAAACTATCTTATTTGTTCATTGTCTTGGATTGGCTATGGTCTTTACCAGAGCTCAATTTTTGTGGTGCTTAGCAATATTGCTGGATTAGTGATTAGCATAATATCAATTATTCAAAAATGTTACTACGATGCAAAACCTGCACCATGATCATGTGCTGCACTGCAGTACACAACAACAATATCGTTCTATTGTAGTGCTAAATGGAAAAATACCGAGCTCATCGTTTTTTAAACGAGATATACCTATTATTGCTGTAGATGGAGGAGCAAACAAGCTTCTATCAATTGGCGTAAAACCTGATCTTGTAGTAGGAGATTTGGATAGCGTAAATCTGGATTTACGTGCTAATTTGAATACGATATATCTACCTGATCAAGATTATTGCGACTTTTCTAAAGCAATGGCTCACTTAAAAACAGTAAAGTTATTGCCATCAATAGTAACGGGTATTACTGGAGGAGCAATTGATCACATACTACAGAATATTAACATTTTTCTAAGTACAGGTAGTATCTTTTACACACCTTCACCTCCCATGGTAGGTTACACTTTACAAAAAGGTATTACCCATTTTTTTTCTTTGCCAAAAAATACTAAAATATCTTTACTTGGTATACCGAGAGCTCAAATATCAACTAAAGGATTAAAATGGGAACTGCACCTTAGTAATCTTGCTTTTCCGGGAAAAAATTCTTGCTTTAATCGAAGTTTAGGCAATAAGGTATCCGTAGAAGTACACAGTGGTATATGTCTAGCAATGATTTATTTAGAGACAGTAGATGATGCTGCAAGACATCATGTGCGTCAAGTTAAGAAGTAAATAGACTTCTTGCATAACCCAAACTAAGTAGAAAAAAGATACCGTCTTGTTAGTCAACAAAAAAGTCATAAAAATTCTCCAAATTGCATAATAAAATCAAAAAATACTTCCAACTGTGTAGCAGTATACAGATTATAGTTAGTGGATATGTTGATAAGTAAATTAGTTACATATAAAACAGCAGAAATTTACTTATCAACATATCCACTAACCAACAACATTCAATAAATTTGTGTAAGATGCCATTTTACATAAGATGAATTAGAAGCATTTTTTGATTTTAAAGTACTAAACCTTCAGTTAACCTTTTAGCCCTATAGTTCTTGATATGATCTGGATCAAAGGCCTTTTTTGAACTTAAAACACCAAAAACTATATGAAGTAACTTACGCATTGCAGCACCAACTATGGCCATAGCATGCTTGCCTTTCTCTTTTAATCTTTCGCAAGAAGCCATAATGATAGGATTATGCTTTTTAGCTGCTATAGCAGGAAAGTACATTGCTTTACGTAATGTTCGTGAACCGGTTTTACTTAATCTGGGCTTGGCATGTACGGATGAGCCTGATGTTATATTTTGTGGTATAGTTCCAGCATATGCTGCCAATTGCCTAGCATTTATAAAGGCTTTTATACCAGGAATTTCAGCTAAAATAGCTATTGCTGTTTCCTCTCCTATTCCTGGAATAGTTAATAGGAGTTGAAAATCTTCCAACAATTCTTTGTGTTGTTTTAATAGTTCGCGTATGGAGTTTTTTATTGTTTCTATTTTTTGCTCTATGTTCATTGCAAGGTCTTCCCAAGCATTTGCAACTTCTTTAGGCAGTCTCTCTTTCTTTTCTAAATGATTATTTGCTAATGTTAACTCATCCTTTAACGCATTTGAGCAACGATAAAGATGTTTTAATTTTTTCTTTTCAGGAGAAGGTGGTGTCCAACGAGAAGGTTCCTGTCTTTGACAATAATCTGCAATAATCTCTGCATCAGTCTGGTCATTCTTTTGTCGTGTAAGCTTACTTTTTGCATAAAATCTTATGCAAGCTGGGTTTACAACACTAACGAAATATCCAGCGTTGTGGAGGAACTCAGCCAAAGCTTCGCTATAACAACCAGTGGATTCCATGCAAGCTTTTACTTCTTCTACGTTATGTTTTTGTAGAAAGTTCAGTAGACCTTGAAACCCAGTATCATCATTTTTAAATTTCCTTTTCCTAGTTTCACGCTTTCCTTTTTTACTTATGAATGAGAGAGAAACATCAAAGCGTTCTTTTGAAACATCTATACCTAAAAAGTTGTTGATCATATATAACTCCATATACTACTATTAAAAATGAAAAGTAAGGCTTACCTTGTGAATACAGAATTAGAACCATTTAGGCCTTTCTACGATACCGTCCAGCCTCTACTTTTGAGAAGGGAACTCTTTTCTTTTCTACAGATTTTATATCTAAGGAATCTTCCAGAGTTCTTCCCTTCTCCACCTAATGCTTAAGCTTAAAAACACTAGATGCTTTTTTCAAGATACAAGGTCTCTTATCACTGTGTCTAAGGTCCAAATGTTGGAAAGCATCTCTTATATTAGTAATTCTGCGTATTATTTCGTAGATATGTGAAACATTAGCATTATTACTTAATGAAATTCTCCTAGATTGTTCAGATTTTTCCTGTATTCTATTACTAATTTCACAATTAAAGTCATCAATGCTTATACCACATGATGTTAAAATACGAACCATATCTTGATTGTCGTTTTCTGATGCAGAATATAATGCTGCCTCATCCTTATAATCACGAAAATTGACATCTCCTCCACTTGATCTATAAACGCTAATTATAAACTCTTCTAAGCTCATCTTATGATTTTCTTCCAAATACCTTGACACTTCCTTAAAATATTCTTTATCGGTAGCAAGTTTGTGTAGAAATGATTGGCCTGAAATTTTTTCTAATTGATCTATAATGATCCTCTGTAATAACATAATTAGCCTCCTATTAAAGTTTCAATACTATTGATAAAATGATACAGTATTATAGTTCTTTAGTCAAGGTGAATATTAATATATTAAGGTTAAAACTGCCAATTAGCAGTCAAAAGAATAAAATGAAATATCAAGTGATATCCTCTATAATTAAATTTTTTGAATGAAGAGATGACGGTTCGCGTAGGAATTAATGGTCTGGGTAGAATAGGCAGAGGCGTATTGCGTGCTATTTTCGAAATAGAAGAATATAGCAAACAAATAGAAGTTGTAGCTGTCAATGGATCGCTCAGTGCAAAGCAGCATGCACATTTGATTAAATATGATTCTGTTCATGGCAAATTCAGTGGTGATATTGATTTTAATGAGTCTCAAAATTGGATTTCTATAAATGGCAAAAAGTTTTCTTTATATAGAGAACGGAATCCTGAAAATATTCCTTGGAATGTTGATGTAATACTTGAATGTACTGGTGCATTCAATAAACGTGAAGAAGCAATAAGGCACAATGCAGAGAAAGTAATTGTCTCTGCTCCAGTTCCGGATGCTGATGTCACTATAGTTTATGGTGTGAATGACGATATGCTCGAAAAAGAGCATAAAGTGATATCAGCAGGTTCTTGCACTACAAATTGCCTTGCTCCGATTGTGAAAGTCCTACATTCTAGTTTAAGCATAAAAAGCGGTTTTATGACTACTATACATGCCTACACGAATGATCAAAATGTTCTTGATGGTAATCATAAAGATTTGCGTAGAGCAAGGGCTTGCGGATTATCTATGGTGCCAACTACAACCGGGGCAGCAAAAACAATTGGTTCTATAATTCCTGAATTAAAGGGAAAGCTAGATGGCACTGCCGTCAGAGTTCCGGTTAGCAATGTTTCTATGGTTGATTTTAAATTTACAACTGATAAGAAAGCGACCGTTAAAGAAATCAATGAAATGTTTAAGGATGCAGCAAGCAATGTGCTTTCTGTATGTGCGGAACCTTTAGTCTCAATAGATTTTGTGCATAACCCTTATAGTGCAATTGTGGATTTAACTGGTACATATGTTACAGGTGATATATGCAGGGTTGCAGCGTGGTATGACAATGAGTGGGCTTTTTCGCTGAGAATGTTAGACATAGCATTATTGAGCTATAGTAAAGTATGAACTGGAACTCAAACAAATACGCCTCATTTTATGAGCACTTTGCGGAACTCAGAAAAAGAGTTATCTTTTGCTTTCTATTTTTTTGCGTTGCTTTTGGTTTTTGTTATTACTTTAAGGAAAATATATACCGTTTTTTACTCGCACCTTTAATAGAAGCAACAAAAGGTAGCGAAGGTTTTTCTTTAATTTACACAGACTTAACAGAGGCATTTTTTGTGTATCTCCAAGTTGCAATAATGAGCGCACTTTTGTTTTCTTTTCCTGTGTTTGCATGGCAATTTTATATGTTCTTAGCACCTGGGTTATATAAAAGTGAAAGGGCAGTGTTGTTGCCATACTTGATTGCAACACCGGTTTTATTTGTAACGGGAGCTACTGTAGTCTATTACTATATATTTCCTTTAGCCTGGAAGTTTTTCATCACTTTTGAACATAGTGGGAAATCTTTCGGTATACCAATAGAGTTTATGCCATCAGTTAGCGAATATTTAGACCTCGTTCTCCAATTTATGTTTGCTTTTGGCACTGCATTTCAAATTCCAGTAATACTCACATTAATGGTGAGAGTAGGGTTACTCACTACACAAAGTTTGTCAAATAAACGCAGAATCGCGATAGTGGTAATTTTTATTATCGCTGCAATCTTAACTCCACCTGATGTATTAAGCCAAGTAGGGCTTGCAATACCTATGCTGATTCTATATGAATTGTCCATTCTGATATGTAGGTATATTGAAAAAAAGAAGACAAAGATTTAAACAAAGAAATCCCTCTTATCTCCTTTATATCACATTTTTAACTTACAACATTCTTATTCAAGACTTAAATATGGAAATGTTTTATAAATTGATTGTAATACTTTGTTAAGTTCAGTCTTACTTTTGATGATCAATAATACTGTATCATCACCTGCTATAGTTCCTATAATTCCTATGTTTTTGCTATTATTTAATGAATAAATAACATATTTCTGATCTAGAAAGTAAGCCAGACTGCTAGCTTGTCCTGGTTGGGTATGTAGTACTATTAAACCAAAATCCGAAATTTGCATATTAAGTATCAATGGTAATTGATACTGGTTGATATCGATTACTTTATATACACCAGCAACTTTGGCAATTTTAAGTTTTTTTAATTTTCTTGATAAAGTAGCCTGAGGAATGTTGTGCCCTCTTTCTTTAAGCAAGGTCTGTAAATCGCTCTGCTCTAAAATTTCGTGATTTTGAATAATATTTAAAATATGTTCACCTAGTGTGTTGTCATGCATTATGCATTTTCCTCATATTGAATATGTAATAAGTATATTTGAAATTATATTCATTATTTCTTGACTATTCAATTTTTAATGTCTATACTCATAAGATGAATAAAACATGAATATAAATTAGTAATATGAAAAAATATATTTTAAATGCTATTATAGTGATAAGTATTCTATTAACAGGATGCAAGGAAGATAAACACGATAATATCATTAGATTTGCAATTTCTGCAGATTATCCACCTTTTGAATATTATGAAAATGGTAAATTTACTGGCTTTGACATTGAGCTTGCTCAATTAGTAGCAAAAGAGTTAGGTAAAGAAGCGATATTTAAAGATATGCAGTTTAGTACTATATTTGCAGCATTGCAAAGTAATTCTGTAGATGCTGCTATATCTACTATTGGTAGCACAGAAGAGCGTGAAAAAAATTTTGATTTTTCAAATAGTTATTATACAGGGGAATTTGGTATTCTATATCACAAAAATAAACCCATAGCCGGTATAAACAACTTAACTCACAAGAAGATAGCCGTTCAACTAGGAACTGTCATGGAAATTTGGCTAAAAGAGCATGTTCCTACAACAGCTCAAATTATTGCTATAGACAATAATAATCAAGCTGTAGAAACATTAAAGTCTGGTCATGTTGATGGCGTCCTAATTGATGAATTCCAAGGTAAAGTATTTAGCAAAAAAAATCCTGGTCTATCATGGTCAGCCATCGCTAAGTCAGATAATGGTTATTCTATTGCTGTGAATAAAAGATCTGATTTAAAGGATAAAATAAACGAGGCGTTAAAAAGTTTAGAAAGTAAAGGTGTAATACAAAAGATAGCAGAAAAATGGCTAGGAGATAACTGATGCAAGAATTAATTTCTAATTTCTTGTTTGTTGGAACAGGCCTTGCCTTTACTTTAAAATTATTGATTGGAGGACTGCTTTTAGGTATGAGTCTAGGAGGGTTATTTTCAGTACTCAGATATAATAAGATCTGTATTCCATTAATTAATGGAATTATATCTGTAATACGTGGCACCCCCCTTATATTACAGTTAAGTGTTGTTTATTTTATGACTCCAACCATTGCAGGAATTAAATTAAACATATTTAGTGCTGGCATTATAGCATTTGGTCTAAATAGCTGTGCTTATATTGCTGAGATTTTACGAGCTGGTATTGAAACTATATCAAAAAACCAGTTTGAAGCAGCTAAAACTTTACAAATACCTAGTTTCTATATGTGGAGAGATATTATATTACCACAAGTTATTAAAAATATTCTTCCTGCAATGATAAATGAGATCATTGCACTCCTTAAAGAAACGGCATTAATCTCTACTATTGGTGGTGTTGATATTATGCGCTCTGCGCAAATGCTTGCAGCAGAACAATTTACTTATTTTATACCACTTTGTCTTGCTGGGGCTTATTATTACGCTCTTGTATTACTAATTGAATATATAGGCAAAAAGATTGAACAGAAAGGTATATATGATAAAAATGCATAATGTTTGTAAATTATTTAATAATATTCCAGTACTTAATAATATTAACCTGATTATAGAACAATCTATAGTTGGTCTTGCTGGTCCTTCTGGTAGTGGTAAATCAACATTGTTACGTTGTATACAAAAACTCGAAGTTTTAGATTCTGGTAGCATTGAATGCAATGATAGTACTGGTTTTGTATTTCAGGATTTTCAACTTTTCCCACATATGACTGTCTGGGAAAATCTTACATATGCTCCCAAGCTTAAAAATAAAACTCAGGATCAAAGTTATTCACTACTTGAGTCTTTGGGTATTGCCTCTAAAAAAAATGATTACCCTAATAATCTATCTGGTGGGCAAAAACAGCGGGTTGCGCTTGCCAGAAGTTTAATGATGAATCCAAAGATTCTATTATGCGATGAGCCAACGTCTGGTTTAGATGTAGCAACAATAGTCGACGTTGTGGAACTACTACAATCAGTTAGAGATATGGGTATTACTATGATTATCGCTTCTCACAATTTGGATTTTTTAACAAAAATATCAGATCGGATTATTCTGTTAAAAAACGGAAAAATAATTGTAGATATCAATCCTAAAGAAATTGATGAACCAACAAACTATTTAAAAAATAATTATTAAAAGAGAATCACTCATATCATACTGAGAGCTATAACAGATCTTAGCATCGAAAATTACATAATATACATTATGGAAAATAAATTACATAATATAAGAAGCAACGCTAAAAATAAAATTACATAATGTAAGAAGCAAGGTTTTCCTGCGTCATACAGCGATTCATTCGCGGTATCTCGGCATAGATTCCGCTAACTAGTAGCGGAATGACGAATTTTTGTTTTTCAAACTGTCGGTAAATCTAAGTCAGTTTAGCTATATGTGTCAAGCACTGGGATGACACCCTCCTGATGGGCCAAAATCACAATGTTCGTACAGTTATGGAATGAATCGCGGTATGATGTGTTGCTTTGATCAGCTATAAAGATGATGCTGCGGAAGTTTTTAGTACTTGCTCGCAACTTTCAACAATTTAATAGCACTGGTGTTTACAACCTCTCCGCCGACACGCTTAGTGACAAAAAACCTCACATAAGGTTTATTCGTATAAGGGTCTCTTAATATTCTCATTCCTCTGTTATCTACAATCTTATAAGCTTGTTTGAAATCTGCCATCGGCAATTACTGGTAGCTGATTGTTTGGCGCTGGTGGCATATCGGCAGATTGATATACTGGTATTCCCATTAAAGTATCTGGAGCTTCAAGCGACAGACTTGGCTGCCAGAGATACTGACCTGTTTGAGATTTTAGCAGCCTGATATCCTTCAACGTACTCCTGTTTATCAAAAATGACGCATTTTTGGAATAATATTCGTCCAGAGAGTAATACAACATCATTATTGAATCACTATCTAATTTTTCAGTTTTAACTTGCTCTATTTTATTATAACTGTTTCCATTTTCATAAGCTAAAATTCCTTTTGGTTGAAAAGTGCCCTCACCCTTAATGAAGGCTTCGCTTTCTTCCTTACTAAAAGTCTCGGCAATCTTTTCCACCAGCCAACTCTCAACATCGACAAACGCATCATCGAGTAACTTTTGTGATATTTGTGGTTGAGCATATAACTCGTAAGTCGTGATAGAAATCTTTTGGATTTTGGGCGTGTCCGTATCTTTTGCAAAATCATACTTAGACTTATTGCCACCGTCCTCATCATCTACTGTTTCACTGCTCCAACCTGCACCGGCGCGGTCAAAATCTTCTATAATGTAATCCAATGTTTCAGTAGAGATTCTTTGACTGGAGCATATTTGTCGCATTGGGGACGAATCAATTACGCGCTTGCTTATGCGTTTTACAATATGCGGAGTAACTAGATACCCCCCGATATCATTATCATCTCCACTGAGGGTTTTGTGCGATAAACCGCTTTCCATTCCCTTGCGGATATAATCAGAAAAATATTTATCGCTTGTGCTAAAATCTGTATTTACTTCTGGACGTTGAGCTGCAGTTTCGATCAAGTCTAAACGCTCTTTGCAACCATCAATGGCATTATTTACCTTGCATAGCTGCTCAATTGTTGCAGAATCAGCACGCCCTTTGCTTTCAATTTCTTTTAGTTTGCGATCATTTATTAATTTAAATTGCTCCCATGATGAAGCGAGTTCATTGATACGGTGAGCGATATCGGTAAGTGACATAATAGCCTCCTTTGAAAATGAAATAAAAATGGAAATAAGGTAATAAGAATGGCATCCATAGATGTTTCCCACAGTTGTACGAATATTGCAATATGGTACATAGTAAACGATGTCATTCCAGTGCTCCCTTTCTTGTCATCCGAGTAGCTGACACTGGGATCCAGCTTCTATGCAACTTAATTAAAAACGTTTGTTTTAGCGTAAGACAACTACCTTTAGCTCATCAGCTCAGTTATAAGCAAAATTTCTGGATTCCAGTGTCAAGCACTGGAATGACATCATCTGTTGTGCAATTTACCTTTAAAAATGAATATCCGTACAGTTATGTGCTTGGCACTGAAATGGCATCATTTTTTATCTGTTGAAAATGTAAACCGGAAAATAGCGTGGCACTTTGTGCCACGCTTAGTACTGTAAGCTTAATCCAGTAATTAAATTAAGCGAGGTAAAATAAAAAATAATGACACTATATAATGTTCGTTCTTTTATGTCAAGCACTTTTTTGAATTTTTTTGGTGATAATTTTTATCCAGTTATTTTATTATTGTAGTATAATTTCAATGCCAGATACTATCATTATGATCACTATCTAAATTTAAATCGTAATTATCATCAAATTTATATATCCCCTCCATCTCTTCTCTATGCAATTCATGTGAATCACCTAAAGCTTTTTGATTAGAAACGTCAACACAATACTGTAACAGTGCTCTTAATGCTCCAGCACTATCTTGATCTAAATTAAAATTGCTAAAATCAAATTTCTGCATATTCTCCACATGTCCTTCTCTACATAACCTACATATCTTAGCAAAAGCCCTTTCACTTTCTCGACTCCAAGCATTAAGAAAGTAAGGATCTACTACTTTGCTAAATTGTTTCTCTATCTCTTCAAGAGAGCTCTCTGGATTAAGTTCTAATATTACTTTGAAAATCCCACTGCCATGGAATCCATAAAATTTACTAGATAAGCTATCTTTTACAAAATTAACTGCATCATCTATTGTAACACCAGAGCGAGATTCAAATATCATCTCAAATGCTCCATAACAACTATCAATACCAAAATTAATTATTTTTTCCATAAAATCAATTACCTCTTCTAAGGAAATTTGTGGCTTATTCCTCAAGATAACTTCTAAACTCTTGACAAAATTATGCCCATGCTGACCCATAGCATGGGTTTTCCCATTTATTGTATAATGATATAGCTTCTTATTTTCTATTATATGCTTATTGCACTGGTAGATATGTAGCTTATTCAATTTGCCAGAATATTCCTCTATTTCCTTATCTGGTAATTTTGAGCGGAATTCCTTGATTACTTCGCGTATTATTCTATTGATATTACTCATGCTTATTCCTAATTAATATGTTAGTATTTTTATAAATTAAGTTATTATATTAAAATTCTTTCATGGATTTCAATATTAGCTCCGCACTACTTGTAGTTTTTGTAATGGGTCTGCCAATGACGATATAATCAGCTCCTGAATTTATTGCTTCTTTTGGTGTTGCTGTTCTTTTTTGGTCGTCATGACCTGGATCTATACGAATTCCTGGAGTAATAATTTTAAAGTCTTCACCGCATTCTCGGCGCACTTCTTGAGCTTCTAGTGCAGAACAGACTACTCCATGGAGTCCAATCTTTTTTGCAAGCTTTGCAAGCAAAATTACCTGTGATTTTGCCTCTCTTGCTACTCCAAGCTCGTTTAAATCCTCATTGCTCATACTAGTTAGCACTGTCACTCCAATCAGCTTTATTTTTGTGCCTTGCACTACACTTAGCGCTTCTTCAAGCATTTTTGTTCCACCGCTGATGTGCAGAGTTAACATTTCAATGTTCAGAACTTTTATTACTTCAACTGTTTTGGCTACAGTGTTTGGAATGTCATGCAATTTCAGATCTAAAAAAATTGGTACATTGCATTTTGCAACTTCTTGCACTCCAGAAAGACCTTGAGCAGCAAAAAATTCTAATCCCAGCTTTACCATGCCAACTTTACCACGCAGAGCATTAGCTAGAGAAATAGCCTTATTTAAGTCTTGTGTATCCAGTGCGCATATTATTGGGTTCATTATCTTGCATGATTTATCTTATAATAAGACTCATTGTTGTGTTTTGCAAATACTTTCACTCTGATTGAACTGACTGCGTTCATAAGATTCTGTCAATAGTGAATTTGGCAATTTGATCGGAGTGGATGAGCGACTGTTATATCCAGAATCTTCCTCAGACTCATATCCAGGATCTCCTGCATGTAAAGGAACAGATGTTTCGTCTGGTAATGATGCATATTCAGAATCTTTCCCAGATGTTTTGCCTCGCAAATCTTGTACAACTTCTTCCAGTACAGACTTCATTACTGGAATCTCCTGTAATATTACTGTTTTATCATCATTTTTGATCACTTTACTTCTCTTTATTGATTCTTCTAACTTGCATAACATATATTCTGTTATCCTTGCCACATAAGACATTTTTTCTTCCTTCTCTCTCAACAAATCTTTTTCAAGTTGTTCTATTTCAGAGGATTTCTCTAAAATTAAATCTTCTAATCTTTTCAACTCATTGCTACAACTTTCTCTCATTCTTTTCTCCCTGCTACTACAGCGTTCCATTTCCTCGCTGAACTCCTGCCAACTATAACTGCAAGATAAAACCTGACGTAAATCCTCTTTTTCTTTGTTGACCTCTTTAATTTTACATTGTAGCTTATCTAAGCTTATGTACAGCTTTTCTTGTTCTTCGCGTAATTCCTTTACTTCTTTAGAAAGTTTATTTTTTTCCTTATTCAATACCTCTACTTTTTCACTAAGTTCATGTTTTTTCTCACGTAGTGCCTTTTGTACTTCACGTAACGTTTCTATTCTATCATTCAACCCCTTATTCTCTAGCTCTAAATGTTTATTATCATCCACTTCCATCTTCAGCTTTGCAATAAATCTACTTCTTTCTTCCAACTGTTTCTTCAAACATGAGATTTCAAGTTTTAATTTCTCTTCCTGCTCACTAAGCTTACCTATTTCCTTTCTTGTTTTGTCCAATTCATTGTTTATTTCAAACGTATGATTCTTTGCTGTTTCTAATTTTTTCTCTAAAGATTCTTTTTCTTCAAGAAGAGATTCTCTCTCAACTTCTGACTCATTTACTTTCTGATTCAATTTTTTTGCTCTCTTGTCTAAATTTTGCTTTTCTCGAGTTAATTCATGTTTTAATTTTTCCACTTCTTTGTTTGCAGCTTTTTCAGCTTCCTTTCCTAGAGTTATTTTATTTTCCAACTCTTGCTCTTTCTGAGCGAATTTATTTCTCTCAACCTCTATTTTTTTATTATTACTAATTATTTTACATGAAAGTGCAAGCACCAAAATAGATAATGTAGCTAAAGCAAGAATTAGAGGAAGAGGCACATTAGAAGTTACAATAAGCGCTAAAGATGTAAGTAACGTAAGAGTAGCTAAGGAACTAGCTACAAAATAAAATGCATTAGCCTCACTAAGCAAATTGCTCATTACTCCCCTCCCCCCCACGTTCAGCAGTCTTGTATATATTTATTAAAATTCTCTTATCTGTGGAGGAATTATAGTGCTGCACCTACAACAAACTTCCCATCTTCAGTCTGCTAGCTAAAAAATGACTTAGACCTTGTGTATCGAGTGTACAACTGTACTCAAAATGTGTGGCAGCTGTTGGTCGGGGTAGAACATCCACTGGTATATCCAGGATCTTCCATAAATGAAGGAACAGACGTTTCGCCTGGCAAATATTGTGCAGCTTCTTCTACTAACACAGACTTTGTTGCTTGAATCACTTGTAATATTACTTTTTTATCATCATCTCTGATCACTTCATTTTCCCTTACTAATTTTTCTACCTCATCTGTTACATATTCTATCATCCGTTGCAAAAAAAGCACTTCTTCTTTTTTCTTTTCCAATAAAGCTTTTTGAAGTTGTTCTATTTGAGAGGATTGCTTCAAAAGTGAACTGTTTAATTCTTTCACCTTATTATCGCGATCATCATTCACTGTTGTTAATGTGTTATCAGATTCTTTCTCTTCTTTTTGTAAAGATAATGACTCCTTTTCCAGCTCCTTAATTTTAGATAAGTACTCTTTCTCCTTTGTACACAATTTATCAACTTTACTTTCAAGATCAGTGCGCTTTTGACGTTCATCACTAACTTTACCTTCTAATTCTTTCTTTTCCTTTTCCGACTGGCATAACTTCTTCTCTAATTCTTCTATGTCGCTTTCTGAGCTCTCATGTTGTTCTTCCGATTCTAAAGTTTTTAATTGTTTTACTTCTTCTACTTCTACTTTTTTTCTTAACATAGTTAATTGAGTACGCAGAGAAGAAGCTTCTCTACTTTTATGTTCTAATTCCAAGTTTAATTCATCTTCATATTCCAATCTTAAGCGTAACTCATCTTCATATTCTGACTTTAAACATAACTTATTCTTTTCACTTTCTAATTTGCATTGACACAATTCCTCCATTAAAGAATCTACTCTTTCATTCAATCTTGTATTTTCATCACGTAACTCTTGGTGTTCAAGAGAAAGCATCTCCTCCTTATGTTCTAACTGACCTTTTACTTTTGCTTCCAATTCTACATTATTACTAATTATTTTATACGAAAGTGCAAGCACCAAAACAGATAATGTAGCTAAAGCAAGAATTAGAGGAAGAGGCACATTAGAAGTTACAATAAGCGCTAAAGATGTAAGTAACGTAAGAGTAGCTAAGGAACTAGCTACAAAATAAAATGCATTAGCCTCACTAAGCAAATTGCTCATTACTCCCCTCCTCCCCCCACGTTCAGCAGTCTTGTATATATTTATTAAAATTCTCTTATCTGTGGAGGAATTATAGTGCTGCACCTACAACAAACTTCCCATTTTCAGTCTACTAGCTAAAAAATGACTTAGACCTTGTGTATCGAGTGTACCATTGTACTTATAATGTCTAGTTAGCTATTGATCAGGGTAGAACATATACTGGTATATCCAGAATCACATAAAGCGTCATTCAGCTTATGTGATGGTCTGGATGTGTATTGCTGTGATTCTCCTATAGAATTTTCAATTTTCCTGTTAGTCTGCTTATTCGACACCTTTTTAATATTATGAGTCCTCTTAAAACTTCGACAAATAGCCGCAGTCTTAGTCTTGTCACGTACTTTACTTGCACAACCTTCTATTTCCTTTAATAAACTAATCAGATTTGCTGGTGAAAAACCCTCACTAGTATTGTTTAAAATTGTATGAGCGATACTTTGCAAATTTTCCTTCTGACAATACTTGTTGATTATTTTTTTACGCGTATCTGTACCTAATGTAGGAATCTCAATGTGATTGCCTAAACGACCTCCCCTAACAAGTGCCTTATCTAAAATACCTATATGATTAGTTGCAGCAATCACCGTCACACCTTTTACATGGTCAGCGCCATCAATTTTAGTTAAGAAATGTTTTAAATATTGTACATTATCATCAGAACTATACGCTTTGCCAAAGCCTTCAATTTCATCTATAAAAACTATACAAGGAGCGTTTTCTTCTGCTTTTTTAAAAAGATCATCTATATTTTTTATATTAAACAAAC
Source organism: Wolbachia endosymbiont of Drosophila ananassae (assembly GCF_008033215.1). NCBI lineage: Bacteria > Pseudomonadati > Pseudomonadota > Alphaproteobacteria > Rickettsiales > Anaplasmataceae > Wolbachia > Wolbachia endosymbiont of Drosophila ananassae. The sequence continues at coordinate 289,555 of NZ_CP042904.1, forward strand.
TAGAACCAGAAACACTTATAAATGCAGATGTATCTTTAGTTTCACTCGCAATTGCCTTAGCAATCATAGTCTTACCAGTTCCTGGTAGACCATACAAAATTTATCCTTCTCCTTTTTTTAGAGCCGCATCTGATTCTTTTTGTGATTCATAAATCTCTTTCAGCTCTTGTTTCTTCTCATTTTGAAGTATAACATCATCAAATGTTGTCTTATATCTTTTTTTACCTTTTTCATAAAACTTCATCTGCAGCTCTTCTTTTACTTCAACTTCCTTCACTGCATCTTCTATTAACTTTTTCACTTCATCTTTTGTTGCAGCATTACCAATCTTTACCTCTAGCTCTTTCTTTAGCTCTTCCGCTGCATCTTCTATTAACTTTTTCACTGCATCTTTTGCAGCACCATTAAGCCCTGCCTTTAGCTCTTCCACTTCATCTTTTGTTGCAGCACCATTAGCTTGCCTTGAAATTTCATCTAATTTTGTTTCGAGATCACTAACTTTCTTATTTAGCCCTTTGATTTGAGGTTCTAAGCTTTGTATTGTATTTTCTTGCTCTGCAGCTAATTCAGTTTTTTCATTAAGCTCCGCTCCTTGAGCAGCTAATTTTTTATTTCGACTAATCATCTTGCATGAAAGTACGAGTATCAAAGTAGATAGTATAGATAAACTCAAGGCAACAGGAAGAGCTACATTAAAGGCTGCAATTGAAGATAAGAATGCAACATAAGGAGCAACAGCGAGTGTCCCAGATGCAAGCAATGCCAAAGTAGCAAGAGTACCAGCTATAAGATATGGCGCATTAGTTTTATTATATAGATTTCCCACTATCGTTCCCTCATAAGTTAAAGTTATCGTTATGGTAACGCTCACATTAAAGGAAGTCAAACAAATTTCACATAAAAATCAATATAAATCTATATTCACTATGTATTTTCCGTTCTCAGTTTCAAGCTCAGACTGCATCCACTCTATCATTTCCGCATTGCACACTGCCTGCAAATCATTCTGCGCGGATTGATTCAATTTGTCCTCTCGTAGATCTGCTTTTATCACTAATTTCTTTATCAAATGCTTAACTGACACATTATTATCTGCTTTTATCTTTCTGATAATATTTAATATCTGAATAACATTATCTCCCATTTCCTCTGAATATTTATCGTAGATAAGTTCTTCTTTGCTTGGCCAATTACTTTGATTGTGTACAGAATTATAACTATACAACTGGTGGTATATCTCTTCTGTAATGTATGGCAAGAAAGGTGCAAATAACCGCAAAATAACATTTAACACATACGCCAAGCTTTGTTTTGCACTTAAGGTTGCTTCACTGCTTCCGTACGCGCGTTTTTTTACTAATTCCAAGTAGTTATCACAAAAGTCTTTCCAAAAAAATTCCTCTATTGCGCCCAAAGCTTCGCAGTATTCAAACTGTAATAGGTTATTTGTTGCTCTACCTATTACTTTGTATAACTTAGACAATATCCACTTATCCATCGTCTCACTGATGGAATTTATGCTTACTGTTTGATGCTTTTCCATGAACATGGAAACAAACTTGCTAGCGTTCCAAAGTTTTGTAACGAGGCGCTGGCCAATTTTGAATATATTTTCAGAGTAGACTGTATCAACTCCAAGCCTTGAGTTCGCTGCCCAATAGCGCACTACATCAGCTCCATAAGTTTCAAGTATTACATGAGGAGTGATGATATTACCTTTTGATTTACTCATCTTTTTCTTATCATCTGCTAAACACCAACCGCTGATCATAATGTTTTTCCAAGGTAAAGAATTTGCATGATAATGTGCCTTTAAAATAGTATAAAAAGCCCAAGTTCTTATTATCTCATGGCTCTGGCTGCGCAGATCTGCAGGAAATATCGTATCATAGCGATGATTTGGTAAGCTAAACTCACTGTTTACTGCCAGTGCACTCAGTTGAGGAGTAATTGAACTTGTGGCCCAGGTATCCATTACATCTTGATCTGGGATAACCTCTTCTTTGCTATACCCTTTTGGCAAATCTTTCAATGGATCTATAGGCAGGTCCTTTACTTCAGCTAGAATAATTTTACCTTCTTCTCCCTTACGTTTGGAATACCATGCTGGAAATGGCACACCAAAATAGCGCTGCCTTGAGATGCACCAGTCCCAATTTAGCCCTTCTATCCACACTTCCATACGTTTACGCATAGTAGCTGGATGCCAATTGCATTCTTTTACTTTATCTAATACTTGAGCTTTTTGCTCTAAGGTCTTGATAAACCATTGATAAGTAGGTAATATCTCAAGTGGTGCACCAGATCTTTCTGCACACTTAACAGAATGAGAAATGCTAGTGCTTTCTATCAAAAGTCCTTTTCCACTCAAGATTTCAATCATCCTCTTTCTTGCTGCTGTAACTTTCAATCCATTTATTTCATCGTAGATTCCAGTGTCAGCTACTTTCATGACGCCGGGGTGTGGTGGAATGACATCATCTAGGTTCATCCTCCCATCCTGATCGATGATAATTTTCATCGGCAGGTTATGCTTTTGCTGCCAATATATGTCGAGTTCATCACCAAACGTACAGCACATAACAAGCCCAGTGCCTTTATCTATTTTGACCTTATCGTCAGCAATGATTAGTACTTTTTCCTTTGTAATTGGCACTACCGCTGTTTTTCCGATCAGATGAGTGTAGCGCGCATCCTCTGGATGACAAAAAACTGCAACGCATGCGGGAAGTAACTCAGGTCGCGTAGTTGCAATATTGATCTGCTCATTTTCTTGAGTAGAGAAAACTATCGTGTTTAAGGATGACTCAAAAACTTTATCTTCTATTTCTGCTTGCGCAATTGCTGTTTTATCAACCGGGTCCCAAAGGATGGGCTGCATTTTTCTATATGCATACCCTTTATTATATAGATCAATAAACGACATCTGTGAAAGCGTCACAGTTTCCTTGCTGATCGTGTGATATTCCAAATCCCAGTCATAACTAATGCCGACCGATTTAAATAGTTCCTTGAATTCTTGCTTTGATTTTTCAATAACCTCATGGCACATCTCTATAAATTTTTCTCTGCCAACTTCTTTTGCACGGGTTTTATAGGTTTGTTCAACCAATCTTTCAGTGGGAAGCCCGTTATCATCAAACCCAATTGGGTAAAACACATCTTTCCCCAGCATGCGCTGAAACCTTGCAATAAAGTCCGTGTGGCAATAGCTAAATATATGGCCAATATGGAGTTTTCCCGATATTGTCGGTGGAGGTGTGTCTATAGTGAAAGTGTTATCCTTTCCACCATTCCACCTGTAAACTTTACTGCCTTCCCACAATATGTTGCATTTGTCTTCAACTTCTTTAAAGCCGTATTTTTCTTTTAACATAAATATTTCTCAATTTTAAACCTTAAGCTAGCAACGTTATACCGCGGCGGTATCTCTAGATCCCGCTAACAAGCAGCGGAATGACGATGGTCGGTAAACCTAAATTACTTTAGCTATAGCACAATTACGGCAATTTTACGCCAAAATTTTTTGTTTACGAACATAAATTTTCTATGCTATGATAAAAATATTACTTGACCTTAGGTTCTAAGGGTATTATGTAATGTTAAATTATAATTGAGGTTCGTTATGCTAAGCTTAAAGAATGGTACAATACAGGTTGCCGATGATAAAATAGTGCTTGTTATAAAAAAAGATGATTATGAAGAATTTAAAAAGTATAAAAACGTAGATAAGAGTGGTGCTATAATTGATGACACGTTTTATGTGGGCTGTACGCTAAATGATCAACAACTATATATTACTGGTTCTTATCCTCAAGAAGAACTAGGAGATAATACAATCATGAATGTAAAATCCGTTGGGAAAAAGGGTGGCAAATATTTTAGTCGCCTAGAAGAAATGAAAAATCTGTTAGGCCTTAACGATAGGAAAGAGGAGATTATGGTAAAAGCCCTATCTTGCCATCCCACAGTACAATTGTTAGAAGAGAAAAATGTTAAAACAACAGAATTGGAAGCTGCAGAAGAGCAGTTAAAGGGGAAAAATGAAGAATTAGAAGCTGCAAAGAAGAAAGCTGAGGAGGAATTGAGAATTAAAACACAAGAATTACAAGATCAATTGGACACAGCTCAGCAGGAAAAACAAGACTTAGAAGCTGAAGTGGAAAAACTAAAGGCAATAGATTCTACAGCGTTGCAGCAGCAGTTAGAAGAGAAAAATGCTAAAATAACAGAATTGGAAGCATTAGATGCTGTGGCGTTACAGCAAAAGTTAACAGAGAAAGAGAATAAAATAACAGCATTAAAAGCTCAACCAGATGCTGCTGTTACGAAGTTAGAGGGTGAAAAAACAACACTAACAAATAAAATAAAAGATTTAGAAGCACAGTTAAACAACCAACCAAATGCTGCTCAGTTAAAAGATAAAGACGAGAAAATAAAAGATTTAGAGGCACAGTTAAGCAACCGACCAGATGCTGCTCAGTTAAAAGATAAAGAGGATAAGATAAAAGAATTAGAAGCTAAAATAAACCAACCAAATGCTGAAGTTGAAAGCCTAAAGAAAGACTTACAAGCTCGAAATGCTCGAGTTCATCAGTTAGAGAAGGAAAATAAAGAACTAGAAGCTAAAAACAAAACAACTGAGCAACCAAAACAAGGCAATGGAGGACGGTACACTGCTACTGTTGGTATGGGTCTTGCTGCTGGACTGATAGCATTTACTGCACTTGAACGTACAGTGAGATTAGATATTTGGGTAATGGTTGGTATAGCAGTAGTATCTACACTCGCAGTTGGTAGTATTACATATGCAGCATTACCTAGTACTCAAGTGAATGGAGCGGAAGTGCAAGGAGTAAGTGGGGGAAAAACAAGGCAGCTTAACACAGTTTGTTGAGCTGAGACGTACGTGTCAAGTAAAACACTTGACGCGAACTTCAGTTTTTGTATTCCTTCATTAACATAATATAATTTTGTGCCGACTGCGCGATATGTTTAATTTCTTCATTCGACATTTTTTTGAAGAATTTTGCTGGCCTGCCAGCCCATATTTCCCCACTTTTTATCACTTTTCCGTGTGTTACCAGTGAGCCAGCAGCTACCATAGCTTCAGGCTCCACAACTGCATGGTCCATCACGGTAGAGCCCATACCAATAAACGCCTTATCATGCACCGTGCATGCGTGCAACACACAAAAATGTCCCACTGTTACCATGCTGCCAATAATTGTGTCACCACCTGGGTTTCTATCCACATGAATTACCGTTCCATCTTGAATATTTGTTCCATTACCTATTTTTATTGATCCAACGTCCCCTCTGATTACACAATTAAACCAGATGCTTGCATCTCTTCCTATTTCAACCTTGCCTATGATATGCGAACCACCTGCGATGAAAGCACTTTCGTCTATTTTTGGTTCATAATCTTTATATTTTAAAATGTGATACATATTAAGCCCAAAGTCTTATGCATATGTTAATCAAAATAAGGTAAGCAGTAAATACATACTTAGATTTCAAGTTATTTGGGTGACAGATGTTCTTGACTTACGTGCTTTGTACTGCTAAGATTTTTATTTTCAGCCCTATCTATAATGTCAGTAGCGGTATTAAGTATATTTCAAATAATATTGGTTGTTGTGTTAGTAATTTTAGTGCTCTTGCAGCCGCCTGGAAGTAGTTCGTTAAGTGGTTTTAGTAATACACAACAGGGGGTCAACTCGATGATTCCAGTGAAATCTTCTGAAAACCCGCTCAGCAGAATAACGGCTATTGTTGCTGGATTGTTTATTATAAACACATTGCTATTGTCAGGATTATGTTCAAAAGACGTACATAAAAAATCGATCGCAGAAAAAATTATATTAGAAAAAAAGCAAGAAAGTGAATCTACTTCTGTTCCATTTGAAAATTAATGAAGGAAGCTAAATTTATCTTTGTCACAGGTGGAGTTGTGTCATCGCTTGGTAAAGGCTTAGTTGCTTCGAGTGTTGGTGCGCTTCTTCAAGCTCACGGTTTTAAGATCCGTATCAGAAAACTTGACCCGTATCTCAACATTGATCCTGGGACAATGAACCCAACTCAGCACGGAGAGGTATTTGTTACCGAAGATGGTGCTGAAACTGATTTGGATCTTGGGCATTATGAGCGTTTTACTGGAATTAAAGCAACAAAAGATGACAATATAACAACTGGTAAGATATATCATGAGTTATTGAAGAAAGAGAGGCGTGGTGATTATCTGGGCAAAACTGTGCAAGTCATTCCTCATGTAACAGATTTGATCAAATCGTTCATTTTTAATGGTACGGAAGGTTTAGATTTTGTAATATGTGAAATAGGCGGAACTGTAGGTGACATTGAAAGCCAACCATTTTTGGAGGCTATACGCCAAGTTAACTACACATTAGGAAAACAAAGAGTTATCCTTATTCACTTAACTTTAATACCATATCTTACCGCAGCGCAAGAATTAAAGACAAAGCCAACGCAGCATTCAGTTCGAGAGTTAAATTCCGCGGGGTTACAACCAGATATTATATTATGCCGCAGTGAGAAAGAAATTTTCGATAATCAAAGAGAGAAAATAGCTAAGCTTTGCAATGTTTCTTTATCCAATGTGATACCTGCCCCTGATGTGAGTCATATATATGAGTTACCGGTGTTGTATAGCCAATGTGGGCTTGATACGCAAATTTTGGAGCACTTTCATTTAAGTAAGCCAAAACCAAGCTTGACTGAATGGGATCAAATAGTGCATTCCATAAGGCACCCAACACAGGAAGTTACTGTATCTATAGTGGGAAAATACACCGAATTCCCTGATGCATACAAATCACTGGTTGAAGCATTAAATCATGGTGCGATTAGTAATAAAGTCAAAGTAAAGATAAATTGGGTTAACTCAAGAGAGAAGGAAGAAAAACCTATAAATGAAAAACTTATAGGAGAGAAATTACAGAATTCTCATGCAATCCTTGTTCCAGGGGGGTTTGGTGATGACGGAGTAGAGGGTAAAATATTAGCAATAAATTATGCCCGTACAAATAATATCCCATTTTTCGGAATTTGCCTTGGTATGCAGCTTGCAATTATTGAATTTGCTCGTAATGTTGTTAAGCTTGAAGATGCACACTCTGAAGAATTTCGTAACTGTAAACATCCAATCGTTAAGTTAGCTGGCGATCAAGATGACGATCTTGGTGGAACCATGAGACTTGGGGCATACAAATGTAATATAAATGCAAACTCTAAAATGATGGATGCATATAGTAACACTACTATTTCAGAAAGACACAGGCATAGATACATAATCAATTCAGATTATAAAGATGATTTGGAAAAAAATGGGCTGCTATGCAGTGGCATATCAGAAGATGGAACGTGCATAGAGGCAGTGGAGTTAGAGAGTCATCCGTGGTTTATTGGTGTGCAGTTTCATCCAGAGTTTCAATCAAAGCCGTTTTCTCCTCATCCTCTTTTTGTATCATTTATTGAAGCAGCAATTGATAAGAAATAAGTGCCTAGTGTTTAAGTATCAATATATGGAGCTTGCCATAGAGCAAGCCAAACTCGCTCAAAAAAATGATGAGGTGCCCATAGGTGCTGTAATAGTGAGTGGAGACAATATCATTTCTTCTGCACACAATATATCCAGCGATCCAACTGCACATGCAGAGATGTTAGCGATCAGACAAGCATTTTCAACTTCCACGCTTTGTGATACTGATATGTACGTAACATTAGAACCATGTCCGATGTGTGCTCAAGCTATTTCCTTTGCCAGAATTAAACGATTGTACTTTGGAGCTTATAATCCCAAAGGTGGAGGAATCGAAAATGGTGCTAAGATATTTCAATTTTGCAGCCATATACCTGAAGTTTATGGTGGGATATTAGAAACAGAATGCTCTTTTTTGTTAAAGGATTTTTTTGAGAAATTGAGAACATAGTTTAAGTCTATCAATTGTCATTTGCTTGCTTATCTCTGAAACGTATCCGTTCAGGAGAGTGGTTTAAGAAACAATAGATAGGAGATTTTGGAAAGGATTGAGACCCCTTTGTTTCCAAGTTAAGTATAATGAAATTATCCGCTCAAGGAATGTATTTCCCCGCTTTGATTGTGTAAAATATGAGTTTTTGCGATAAACGACATAATGCCGAATTTGCCGTTCAGCGTGGTTATTTGTCAGCGGAATATTTTCTGGGTCATCTAAAAATTTCCACATCATTCTTTCAGATCTCAGAACATTTTTTGCAACTCGAGAGGCTCCAATTGCTTCAGGTAAACGAGATATCTCCTTCAAGTAATACTTTGTACGTTTTCTTAATTTTCTGGCACGTCTGACAAACCTCAAAACATCTATCTCACTTTTTAGTAAAGCTTTTTTTAGTGCAAATAATTCAGTGGCCACGTTTCTCAAGTAACAACCCAGAACTTTAACTTCAATATTCCAACTATGTGCTAATCTTTCAAAATCTCTTGATAAATGTGCCCAACAGATTTGCCTGTTTTTATCGGCAAAATAATTGTATGCTGCATACCTGTCAGTTATTACCAAGCTATTGCGATTGCAGAATTTACTATTTTGTAAAACTTTCATTCCTCTTGACTCTGTAAATTTTACAAAACTTGCCGTATTGCTTGCAAACATCCAACACCAAGCGAGTTTACCTTTGTTATAATGGCTCGTTTCATCAATATGTAGAACTTTACTCCTACTTATCTCTTGTTCGATCTGCTCATACATTTTTTTGCATTTTGAAGCAACTCTATGTTCACTATTTGATATGCTACCGACGCTTATGTTCAAATTGAAGATATCATTTACGACACTCGCTATTTCGCGTTTTGAATTTTTGTAGAATCCGCTGAACGCTGCAATTATTGACTTAACCCTTGGACCAAATGTATCTGGCGTAACACCTTCCGGTAACTTGCTACTTCTTCTCTTTCCGCATCTCCGACAACGGCCATGTTCTAACTGATATTCCACTACATAAGGCTTGATTTCTGGAAGATCAACTTTCTGATGAATATATGGTTTTTCACATATTGCAATTTCTCCTCCGCATTCGCAAGTATTAGGCAACTCTATCTTTACTACTTTATCTGCATCCATGTTGGCGCGAAAACTTCCTTTATGACCAACCTGACCGCCAATATTCCTTTCGCTTTTCGGCTTATTCTTTTTTATTTTATACAACTCTTTGGAACTTGGTATTGATGAATTTTTTGAGCTTAAACCGAGTCTTTCTCTTAACTCAGCATTTTCTATCTTTAAAGCCTTATTTTCTGCTTTTAAACTTTCATTCTCTTTTTCCAATCTTTCTATTTTTGCTTCTAACCTTTCTATTTTTTGCTGTAAATTTTTGCAAAGTTCTAAAAGGTTTACCATATTATTTCACTTTTGCTCTATGATTATCTTTTTAGATCACCTTGTCTACCTTATTCTGCCACTCCGCTGAACGGATACTCTGAAACTATCTTCACTTTTTTCCATATAGCCGCCTCTAGTCTAACTGTGCAGATCGATTTGCTGCCACGTGCGTAATAAGTACAACATTAGAGTTGCTAGATAAATTATTATTAGTACCAGCTTCAGCGGCCAAATAACGACCATCTTCAGTACATGTGAGTATATAATTTAATAGTGTTGCGGCTGCTTCCCTATCATTCAGTTTTGGGTCCAAACAATAATCTATCAATTTACTAATTGACTGTTTATTTGTAACTCGACCCTCAAACTCCCTGAGAGATCCTACTCTCTCTCCTAAGTTTATAACGAATTGCTGCGTTTCTTCAGGTGTAAGTTTACCTACTCTGTAATCTAACTCATTTGCGGTTCTTGCACGTTCTACTTCTTTGTGTCCATAGCAGCCTAATAGGTTACTTATTGCCTGTACCATACCATTTAGACTATTTGCAAGTTCTACTCCTAATATCCTATACAATGACTCTTGTACCGATGTCGTATAAACTTCATCAATCACTTCTTTCAGGCAGACCAGAGTATAGATTATAAATTTTCTTTCTTCTCTTGATTCTGATAGGCTCTTTAAAATATCAGTAAGAGTTGGTACTATAACATTCCGCACAACTTCTTGATTTCTTATTAAGTTTGGTACTGTATTTTTTAATACCTTAGCCCACTGCTTATCTTCAGGCAATTTTCTTTCACTTATGGCAGTTAAAATTGTACTTCCAAGAATTGGATCAGTTATTGCCTGAAAAATAGCATATGATACTTCCAATGATAAATGGTAAACAAGCGATAATAGATGTAAATTGGAAATAGGGATGCTGGAGCGTATCTTTAGAACATCTTTAACAGCAGCATAGAATTTCTTTAAAGTACTAGAATCTCTGGCACCTTGAAGTTCTTCAAAATTACTTAACTTATTAATGAAATTTTCTTGTATATTTTGAAATCTTGCTTCAATTAATTCCTTTTTGGATGTCATTTTTTTAGCTACACTTTCAGTCTTTTCCTTTACTTCCAGGTATAGTGCACCTGCTTCTGCTCCTCTTTCTGCTATAGTTGATAACCCGCTAAACAAATCATTAGCTGCTTCTTCTAGACTTATGTTAAATACAGCATTATTAACAATTACCTCGTGTTTGCGTTCCCCTTTTACTTTTTTATATAATACAAACAGAGACATAGATGCTATTGCAGTCAAAAAGAAGGTCACAGCTACTATTACTAACACTAGCGGAGACATTTTAATTAGAGTAAACGTGGCTGCAGCTCCCATACCAAGCGAAAACATCGCTACACATCCAACCGCTACTTGGAAATACAACTTACAGTTTTTCTTATTATTTGAAATGTTTGCGTTATTTGGAATGTCTGCTCTGTTTCGTAAAGAAACCCGATACCTTCTATATCTCGATTCTGAAGAGCTTGTATCAGTAAAGATGACCCATTATGCGAAACATTTGCTCCTAGATCTATACAAGATTGAGCACTATCAAATAATTTATTGTTGAAAAAATACTCCAATAGTGTTTCACCAGAAGGCAATTTGAAATTTTTTACTAACTGCATGTTTTCACTCTGATCACCTCTTTCTATATATAGCTTGAATAAATAAACAGCTTCCCTAGGAGCTATTCTTGCGTGAAAAGCATATTCAAATGCTGTAAGGTTATCATGATTTTTGATATAGAGATCTGCACCATTCTTAAGAAAATCATAAAAAGTAGCGTTAGCTGTATAGGTTTCATCACATTCAATTAAGCGCTGCTTAATAAAATTGACAACAGCGTAGTGTAGTGAGCTATTTCCATTATTATCTGGTATATTAACGTTAACTCTTTGTTTTATGAGATATTTTGCATGGCCCAACTTATCTTGAATAATTGCATTTAGTAATAACGTTCTTCCTTCAGCATCTTGAGAATTTACTCCTTCATGTGCTCCCCTTTCAAGCAATAGCACAGCATTTTCAACATCACCTTTTTCAGCTGCAACACTCAGTAGGGCTTGATCACCTTTATTAACATTAATGTTAGCACCATTTTTTAGCAACCAATCTATAACCTCTTCCTTTTCGCATCTGTCCTCAATCTCTAATGCTTTTGTAAGCACATCAAAGCAGTAGTTATGGTCAGAAACAAGTTTATTTAAATCTAATTCCCCTATATTAAGGTTGCGTGAGTATAAAAACTTTTCACTATGTTGTGCTCCATATTTTTGCAGCAAGCTATACATTTCACTGCCATATTGAGCATAATCCAAAGCAGTACAACCATCATTATCCTTAGCATTTACTTCTATTTTTTGATATAACATAGACAATGGCAAAAACCTTGCTACCAGGTACTGAGACACTTCTTTTTCATTAGCTTCTAAAAACAACTCAACAACTTTTCTATTTTCATTCCTAACAGATCTATGCAGTACAGTACGATCGCTAGCATTTATAGTATCAATCCTACTGCCATTGCTTATTAATGAACTTATAACTTTCGATGAGCATTTTTTTTCTATAGCAACGTCTAGAATAGTTTTGCCATTTTTTGTAGCATTTATATCTAAATCTTCCTTGATAAGCTGCTTAATTCTGTTTTCCCTATCGGTGCTGTTTTTTATTCTCAACACATCTTCAAAGTACTCAAAATTAGACCACGCATCACACAATGCTTCATTTTCTACTGATTTTTGTATTCTTTCTGAGTAAGCAATATCTGAATGAACAGCATTTCCTGCTTGTTCACGTACTATATTAATTCTATTATTATTTTCTGTATTTGTTGTCATATACCCTCTATAAAGCCTAACTTATATCATACTATATTTGTGACGCTTGTAAAAACTTAAATTTACAGTTGGAAATACTGTTTTTTTAGACGAATAGAATAAGAAATTAGTGTTACGCATAAAAAAGTTTATCATGGCATGTGTTTTTGATCGTTCTAATTTTTCCGCAATAAAATTTTCTCATTTAGCGAGATTAGCGCATTTTTCACACCTTTTTTCAACTTAGGAGAATACACACTTAAGAGAAAACTAAGACCAATCAAATTTCTTATCTTGCGGTTTTATTTGCAATATTGCTACCAGGCTGACCAATAAGCAAAAGACTACATAAAGCCCAGCGGCAAAGTTTACTTGAGGAAATGTTATAGTAAACCAAGTGCATATCATAGGAGTAAATCCTCCATGTAACGCATAAGAGATGTTACGTGATAAACTCACTCCACTAAATCTAACATTGGTAGGAAAAAGTTCAGCAGCAACTATTCCTATAGGATTTATACCCCTTTCTATTATAGAAAGAGCCATTACACCAAGCATAATTATAAGATAACTTTTATAGTAGTATGCAGTAGATAACACAGGACAACACAGTACCATTGTGATCACTGTAAATAAGATTGTAGTGCGCTCTTTTCCTACTTTATCAGCTAACATTCCGAGCGCTATTGAAGATACCGGCATTAATATACTGGTTATAATGAGCACAATTTCATTGACATATGTTGTTACATACGTCTCAACCGACACTATTTCTTTTGCAATTGTTCGAAGAAATATGGTAAATCCAACAACAACATTAACAGGTACAGATATTAAAATAGCAAGTATCAGAGCTCTCTTGTAGCGTTTTATAAGCTCTATTATTGGCAAATCAGATAAATTCCTTTGTTTTCGATTTTCTTCATATGCTGGAGTTTCTCCTAATGTGTATACACTATATGCGCTGATTAACCCCAAAACAAATGAAAAAGTAAACGGCAACCTCCAACCCCAAGCGTTAAAATCAGTGTTTTTTTTGCAGATGATCACTACAATCACAGAGAGCAAGATGCCAATGGAGCGACCAAAACTTATTATTCCAAAAAACATTCCTAGTTTTTTCTTATTAGGTAAATGCTCTATGAGATAAACAGAACTGCCTCCTTGTTCAGCGCCAAGCGCAATCCCTTGTGTCACATGGATTGCAAGAAGCAATATAGTAGAAGTTATACCTATTTTGCTATAACTTGGAATAAACGCAACGAGACTAGACGGAATCGATATTAGCAAGATAGCAATCGTTAATGCCATTCTCCTTCCATACCTGTCACCAATGTGACCAAATATGAATGCGCCAAGTGGCCTTACCATAGCACCCAGTCCTGCAATTCCAAACAATTGCAGTATTCTGTTGTAAACATCTTTTGCACAACAAAACTCTCTACTAATTATGTTAACCAGATCGATAAAGAGCATATGGTCATACCATATTGCGATTCTGCAGAGAATAGCTGATATCAACACCCTTGTTTGCACTAAATTTAATTTGTAAATGTTTGCTTATTTCATTGTGGCTGCTTTTTGGGATTTTGCAACCTAAGGTGTGGGTTGACTTTTTTATTATGGTGTGTGAAACTAAAATGTTATTAACATAGGGACAAAGTTATGGTGGGTGTAATTTATTTAGCGATGCTGGGCGTGGCAGCAATAATAGGAGCTATAATAGGCACTTTAATAGGTCTCTTACTAAGTTTCACTAGTCTTTCACCTCTGATAATAGGCGGAACTGTTGGAGCCATCTATGTAGTGCCATTAATTGCAGCTTTCATAACAATTCTTTTGTATCCAATTCCATATGAGCGTCATAGCGGGTTAACATTAAAAGAAACTGCGTGTCTAGCTGGCTTGTTTATTGGAAGTGTTGCAGCCGGAGTTGGCCTTGTTGCATGTGGCTTGACTCCAATAATTAAAGTAGATTCTTTATCAACTACAGTTAGTTCTTTGTTAGCTATGGGAGCTACAATACCAGTACTTCTGATTGCAACTGCAATTGGAGTAGCTATTGTAATCGAGCTCGCTAAGCAAGCTAAGGAGTACATATCAGGTAAAATAATGCAAGCAGAAAAAGAACCTGTGACTGATACACATGAAGAACCAGGCTCTAAAATGGAAGAAGCAAAAGAAGAAAAAACTGCTAGAAATAAGCAGGCAGTACGGGAATGTTCAAAAAACTCACCTCAACCTGGTTAAAATTTTCCTTAAAAGACAAATACAGAAAAACAAGAATATCAATAGCTTATTGTTTTAGCATTTACGATAAAGCAGTAAGCATTTTAAGACTAGTTACTAATTTAGTAAAATTCAAGACTTTCAATAATTTACCTAAAATCTAATCCAGAATTCGGGTTAATAATAAAATCTTGTTTTTTGAAAATGAATTTGGTAAACTTTGGTGATATATTGTTTTTAGTATTTAATAAATTAAAGTACGTACTTGATAATTTTTCTGAACGCTCTAATCAAGCTAAAATAGGTAAGCTAGATAAAATTATTCTTAGTTTAAAATTGGTATAAGGTATTAAGATGAAAAAAATTGAAATTTCAGAATTACTAAAAAGAATTTCAATCTGTTTACTATGCGTGGCAACTATTATCTCTATCGCTTTTTTGTTTGCCTATATGCATACAATGTTGCTTAGTAAAGGGTATGAGTTAGCTGCACATTATGTTAGTGAAGCTATGCCTTGTGTGTTACTTGTCGTTTTCTTTTTTATTGCTTGGTTTATATATGATCAAATATTCAGCAAACTAAAGGAAGTAGAGCTGCCTATATCGATAGAATTAGCTAATTCAGATGATAAAAGAATAACATTTGCTGATGCTATAATTGATGACTCCTTAAGACAACGGTTGCAGATGATTTGCTGTGACCAAATGACAGAAGAAATGCGCAAGCTGTTTGGAAATAAAAGTATTAATTCACTAAGAGGTTACATATTATATGGCCCTCCTGGAAATGGTAAAACACTTATCGCTCGTGCAATTGCAGGTGAATCAAATATGAATTTCATAAGCATCTCAGGTCCTGAACTTATTGGAGTATATATTGGTCATGGTGCACATGCTGTACGCGAGCTTTTTAAAATAGCAAAAAAATATTCTCCTTGTATAGTCTTTATAGATGAAATAGATGCAGTTGCTCAAAAAAGAAGTACCGCTAATAACTCAGCTTACCATTGTCGAGAGAGTTTAACACAGTTGTTAACTGAAATAGATGGATTTAAGAGCAGAAAAGATATAATAGTAATTGGTGCAACTAACCTTATCGGTGGTATAGATCCAGCACTTATTAGACCTGGACGTTTAGGTCAGAAGGTTTATGTCCCTAATCCAAACATAGAGGTGAGACAAAAGATATTGGCACTTTATATGCGAGGTACAAAAACTGATGAAAAGCTAAGCCTCCAAGACATTGCAGACAAGACTGAAGGCTATTCTGGAGCTGAGTTGGAGCAATTAGTGAATGAAGCAAAAATTAGCGCTGGTGCGCAAAGACGGCTTATAGTGAGTGAGGAAGATTTCAGTTACGCGCTTCACAGGTTAAGTCCAGAACAAGAAAGAGATAGAATAAGGTTAGTTTCAAACGTGAAGACACCGACAGAAGTATCTTATTCTATTTAGAGTATAAAACTATCATAAATTTTTCTGTTATTTCCAAATAAATTGCTATTAATTTAACAACATACATTACTAAAAGCTTAAATAATCCAGCCATTTCCAGCAACAAAAAACAGCAAGCGTGAGAAGATTTTTTTTTGGAATGAGTTGGTCATGATGTTTGTAAAACTTAATTTGTACACTTTACTTACCCCCAGTAATTCTGATATAGTTACTTTAGTTAAAGTCTATAAAAGTTTATAAATGGCAACCTTAAGTGTAAGAGAAGCTTTATGCACAGCAATTAGAGAAGAAATGCAAAACGACTCTGATGTGCTTATCATGGGTGAAGAAGTTGCAGAGTATGATGGTGCTTATAAAGTAACGAAAGGATTACTGAAAGAGTTTGGAGAAAACAGAGTAGTTGATACGCCTATTACCGAACATGGATTTGCTGGCCTTGCTGTTGGAGCGGCATTTGCTGGATTAAAGCCAATAGTCGAGTTTATGACTTTTAATTTTTCTATGCAAGCTATTGACCAAATTGTGAATTCCGCAGCAAAAACAAATTATATGTCAGGCGGACAACTTGGATGCCCTATAGTATTTCGTGGACCAAATGGCGCTGCAGCAAGAGTTGCTGCACAACATTCTCAATGCTTTGCAGCTTGGTATTCGCATATACCGGGGTTAAAAGTAATAGCACCCTATTTTGCCTCAGATTGCAGAGGTCTGCTTAAAGCTGCAATTCGTGACCCTAATCCGGTAATATTTCTAGAAAACGAAATAGCTTATGGACATGAGCATGAAGTTTCTGACTCTGAGCTATCAAACAAAGATTATCTACTTGAGATAGGCAAAGCTGCTGTTATACGGGAAGGAAAGGATGTAACTATCACTGCTTTTTCATTAAAATTAATGGATGCCTTAAATGCAGCAGATTTACTTTCGAGTGAAGGTATAGAAGCTGAAGTTATTGACCTCAGAACCTTAAGACCACTTGACACTCAAACTGTTATTAACTCTATTCAGAAGACTAATAGGTTAGTTAGTGTAGAAGAAGGATGGCCATTTGCAGGAATAGGAGCAGAGCTGTCAGCCGTTGTTATGGAACAAGGATTTGACTACCTTGATGCTCCAGTTGTACGTGTAACTGGCAAGGACATCCCCTTACCTTACGCTGCAAATCTAGAAAAAAAAGCATTACCGCAAGTGGAAGATATAGTTGAAGCCGTGCATCAGGTCTGTTTTAGAAAAAAATAGTTCTTTTTTGTGTCTCCTGTTCCGCATTGGTCCATCAAAGAAGTATTTCCAGTGCTGCCTATACCACCCATTACTTTTATGACGATAGTTTTAGCACCGAAAAATACAGCACAAAATATACCGAGTGCAAAAAGAGCTGGCCATGGCATTCTACCAAATATCGCAAGCAAAGCTGCACCTATTATCACTACGGTCATAAGCGGTCCGCCTATTCCCCAAACGTAGCCAATAATGTTACATATTACTTGAGCAGTTGTATCAGTATTAGTGTCAGCGGCAGCACTCCCAACATGAGAAAAAGAAATAAATAATACTATAAAAAGAATATTAAAAACTTTCCTAGGGTTCATCTCTATACCTTAAATTTAGATATTGCAATTATACCTAAAATACTATAATTTTTAGTAAAACTAGCATAAAGATTGAATAACAAACAGTGCCACAAAAGTAGTTGACACACAACTGCACAAATATTGTAATATAGACATAGTAAACGATATTATTCCAGTGCTTGACGCTGGAATCCAGACTTTAATTGTTATATTTATAAATAAGTCTGGAACGTTCATCTCAAATGCAGTATTTTTGTTGAAATAGCTCAACTGGATCCCAGTGTCAGCTACTCGGATGACAGCAGTCCTACGTCATACCGCCGCGGCGCTAACAAGTAGCGGGATGACGGTTGTCGTTTAGCCATAAACATTAAGAAATTTACCGTATCCGTTCAGGAGAGTGGTTTAAGAAACAATAGATAGGAGATTTTGGAAAGGATTGAGACCCCTTTGTTTCCAAGTTAAGTATAATGAAATTATCCGCTCAAGGAATGTATTTCCCCGCTTTGATTGTGTAAAATATGAGTTTTTGCGATAAACGACATAATGCCGAATTTGCCGTTCAGCGTGGTTATTTGTCAGCGGAATATTTTCTGGGTCATCTAAAAATTTCCACATCATTCTTTCAGATCTCAGAACATTTTTTGCAACTCGAGAGGCTCCAATTGCTTCAGGTAAACGAGATATCTCCTTCAAGTAATACTTTGTACGTTTTCTTAATTTTCTGGCACGTCTGACAAACCTCAAAACATCTATCTCACTTTTTAGTAAAGCTTTTTTTAGTGCAAATAATTCAGTGGCCACGTTTCTCAAGTAACAACCCAGAACTTTAACTTCAATATTCCAACTATGTGCTAATCTTTCAAAATCTCTTGATAAATGTGCCCAACAGATTTGCCTGTTTTTATCGGCAAAATAATTGTATGCTGCATACCTGTCAGTTATTACCAAGCTATTGCGATTGCAGAATTTACTATTTTGTAAAACTTTCATTCCTCTTGACTCTGTAAATTTTACAAAACTTGCCGTATTGCTTGCAAACATCCAACACCAAGCGAGTTTACCTTTGTTATAATGGCTCGTTTCATCAATATGTAGAACTTTACTCCTACTTATCTCTTGTTCGATCTGCTCATACATTTTTTTGCATTTTGAAGCAACTCTATGTTCACTATTTGATATGCTACCGACGCTTATGTTCAAATTGAAGATATCATTTACGACACTCGCTATTTCGCGTTTTGAATTTTTGTAGAATCCGCTGAACGCTGCAATTATTGACTTAACCCTTGGACCAAATGTATCTGGCGTAACACCTTCCGGTAACTTGCTACTTCTTCTCTTTCCGCATCTCCGACAACGGCCATGTTCTAACTGATATTCCACTACATAAGGCTTGATTTCTGGAAGATCAACTTTCTGATGAATATATGGTTTTTCACATATTGCAATTTCTCCTCCGCATTCGCAAGTATTAGGCAACTCTATCTTTACTACTTTATCTGCATCCATGTTGGCGCGAAAACTTCCTTTATGACCAACCTGACCGCCAATATTCCTTTCGCTTTTCGGCTTATTCTTTTTTATTTTATACAACTCTTTGGAACTTGGTATTGATGAATTTTTTGAGCTTAAACCGAGTCTTTCTCTTAACTCAGCATTTTCTATCTTTAAAGCCTTATTTTCTGCTTTTAAACTTTCATTCTCTTTTTCCAATCTTTCTATTTTTGCTTCTAACCTTTCTATTTTTTGCTGTAAATTTTTGCAAAGTTCTAAAAGGTTTACCATATTATTTCACTTTTGCTCTATGATTATCTTTTTAGATCACCTTGTCTACCTTATTCTGCCACTCCGCTGAACGGATACAATTTACCAAATGGAAAAAAAAGGCAAAAGAAGCCCCGTGGTTGGCTAATTACTTACATTATACCTTCAAGTATGGCGTTTTTTTATTCTAAATGCTTAATAACCGCGATTCAGTTGCTTTTAAACCGCAACTAATCTAAATTAGAAACATTAAGAAATTTACTAAACAGAAAAAAAGGCAAAAGAAACCCTAGGGTAGCTAGTTATTCACTATCCATTTTTTAAGTTGGCGTTTTTTTATGTTTTAAACGCTTTATAAGCGCGTTTCAGCTTATGTAGGTAGAAGTTTGATAAAGACATAAGGTGCACATAGTGCAAAAAATTAAACATGAGACGCCAGATACGTGAGTTTTTTTGTCATTTAATCTGTACAGAGAAGATAAATAAATAGCTTCAGTTTCATGATAAGGGGGCTGGCGGAGTTTGTCAAGTAAGTTTTTTCGTTTCTAACGGTTGTTGCCAAAAACTATACAAGAAGTCTTTTAAGATCAATCACTTATCTTCAAGGCTTGAATAAAAGCATTCTGTGGAATATTTACGTTCCCTATAGAATGTAACCTTTTTTTACCTTTCTTTTGCTTTTCAAGTAGTTTCATTCTTCGCGTTACATCTCCACCATAGAGTTTAGCTGTTACATCTTTTCTGTATGGGTTAATCGTTTCTCTGGCAATAATTTTTCCGCCCACTGCCGCTTGAATCGCGATTTTATATTGCTGACGTGGTATTAAATCCTTCAAGCGTGCGCATATTTCACGCCCTCTTTTTTCTGCCCTACTTTTGTGAACGATACAAGCCAGTGCATCTACGGGCTCTCCATTAATTAAAAAGCTTAATTTATCTATTTGGCTTACCAGATAGCTGGAAATTTCCCAATCTAAGCTTGCATATCCTTTGGAAATTGATTTTAGCCTATCGTAAAAATCAAAAACAACTTCAGACAGTGGTAATTTATATCTTAACAATGCTGTTGTTGTGTTACCAATGTAAGATAAATCCTCCTGTTCTCCCCTCCTTTCTTCACATAGAGATAGAATCTCTCCCAAGTATTGGTCAGGGACCATTATGGTTGCGGTAATCCATGGTTCTTCCACAATTTCAATTTTCGTTGGATCTGGCATATCACTTGGGTTATGAATATTCAAAATTTCACCACTTCGTGTTGTAACCCTATATATAACACTCGGTGCAGTTGCTGTTAGGTCTAAATCAAATTCTCTCTCGAGCCTTTCTTGAATAACTTCAAGATGCAACATTCCCAAAAAACCACAACGAAATCCATAGCCTAGTGCATTTGAAGTTTCAGCTTCGAAGGTAAAACTTGCATCATTTAAATGTAACTTTTCTAGAGCTTCTCTTAGATATTTAAAATCATCCGTTTTATGAGGAAAAATGCTACAAAATACCACAGGATGCACTTCTTTAAATCCAGGAAGTGCTTCACTACAAGGTCTCTTTTCCTCAGTGATAGTGTCTCCTACCTTGCAGTCTGCTACTTCCTTCATTGAAGCAGTTATAAAACCAACTTCACCCGCTGAAAGTTCACCCGTCATCACTTTTTTAGGGGTGAAAATACCGATATTATCTATCTGATATGTAGCATTATTAGACATCATAACAATTTTCATGCCTTTTTTTAGCACTCCATTTTTAACTCGCACTAAAATTACTACTCCTAAGTAAGTGTCATACCAACTATCAACCAAAATTGCTTGCAATGGAGCATTTACATCACCTTGAGGAGCTGGAAGTTTTGCTACTATTGCTTCCAGTACATCTTTTATTCCAAGTCCAGTTTTTGCTGATATTAAAACTGACTCACTTGCGTCAATGCCAATTACTTCCTCAACCTGGAGTTTTACCTTTTCTGGATCTGCAGCAGGAAGATCAACTTTATTGAGCACAACTATTATTTCATGGTTGTTGTCAATAGCTTTATATACATTTGCAAGGGTTTGTGCTTCAACGCCCTGGCTACTATCTACCACTAAAAGTGAACCTTCACATGCGGCTAAGCTTCGACTTACCTCGTAAGAAAAGTCAACGTGACCTGGGGTGTCCATGAGATTTAGGCAATATTGATTACCGTCGTTTGCCGTATAATTAAGTTTTACCGTCTGTGCTTTAATTGTAATGCCACGTTCACGCTCTATATCCATTGAATCGAGTATTTGATTGATCATTTCTCTTGCTTCAAGGCCGTTACATTCCTCTATTAAACGGTCAGCAAGCGTTGACTTACCGTGGTCTATATGCGCTATTATTGCGAAATTCCTTATGTTGTTCATTTATGGCCCACTATACTTAATTAGTGAAACTATTTTACATTTTAAGTGTTGTGAGGGCAATCCTTTATTAAGAGACTATTTACTCCTTCAACATAGACGACACTTTTTTCGAGCAGGAAATCACTTTATTAACCATATAGTTTTCATGATTATTATCTATTTTAGGCAACTCATACAGATAATTTACCATCATTCCAGCCGACTGACTAATACCCTTTTCAGAAGTATCCGCCATCCAGTTTAATTGTTTTATTGATGCGCCATTGCTTAAATGAAAATGCGCCACCGGGTCATAAGTATTTCCATTACTATTATTCACTTTTAGTAAATAATATGCACATAGTTTAAGCATGTATTGTTTAGTTTCATTTGTACATTCAACATTAGTTTTTAATTGCTCTGCACTTTCTAAAATTTCTGCACTAGATTGTTTTATGTTTAGTTTGCCCAATAAAGTGACATCTTGGTTTAGATTGTTTTTTAGCCATTTCGTAAAGCCAGGTATTGGAGAAAGAGTTGCGTATGTTTTTATACTTTTAAATTCTTGTGATAGCTTTTCTACAACCCTTTTGATCAAAAAATTACCAAGGCTGATTCCAGATAACCCTGCTTGAGTATTTGATATTGAATAGAATATAGCAGTGCTTGCATTACTCGGATCATTTGAAGGTACTGACTCATCTAAAAGGTGTTGAATGCTATCTGCAATCTTATCCACCAATGCAACCTCTACAAAAATTAGAGGTTCGTTTGGTATCTTGTAATGAAAAAAAGCAAAACAGAGACGATCAGAATCTAGTCTGTTTTTTAGGTCGCCCCAAGAGGAAATTTTATGCACAGCTTCATATTTTATAAGTTTTTCTAGCAATGATGCAGGTGAATCCCAAGTGATTTGACGAAGATCGAGTAGATCAACATCAACCCAAGTATAGAGTATATTTTTTAATTCGTTCTCTAGTGGATTCAAGCTTCTATGTTGGTTTTTTAGCTTAAGCACATCAGAACGCATATCAACAATAAACTTAAGGCCTTCTGGTAAAGAAATAAATTGCTTTAATATTTTAGAACGCGGTGATTCAAGAATTTTTATTAAATCCTGTTCAAATTTATAGTTTAACTCGGGATCTTGGTTTTTCTTATACTCTTTAATTTTCTCATCTATTTCCGCTTTATTCGGATTAAATTTTTCTGCCAGGGTTTGTAGAAATTTTATTTTACCTTTCTCTGATAAGCTCAAGTACAGGTTACCAAGAGATACAGCGTTCTTACGTGCTGAAACCTCCCCTCCCTTTGGATTTAAGCACTCGTTCATCTTCAAGACTAAACTATCGATATCGCGACTGTTGCTTAAATCAGGACTGATGTTACCAATCCACGATCTTACAGCATCTGCCACTCCACCTAGTATTTTAAAAAAGCTTCTTACCGCCTTTTTGTCTTCAACTTTCACTATATCAGTTTTTACCAATGATTCTTTTGTCATAGATTCCCTTTATTATACATAGCTAATGCAAGTCAGGGTCATACCGCCGCGTTATCCCGCTAACAAGCAGCGGGATGACGAATTTGTCGTTTGTCAAATCGTCGGTAAACCCAAGTTATTTTAGCTACATATAGCTTAAGTTAAAGGAAAATTTTAGCTACATAGCAGGCACTATTACTGAATTATTAATAATTCAGTAATACAATAGACTTCTTGCACTACCTCCCAAGCCACAACTGTCATTCAGTAGAAACGAAAAAACTTGCTTGACAAACTCCGCCAGCCCACTTATCATGAAACTGAAGCTATTGTATTTGCTTTCGCCAATCTGCAGATTAAAAGGTAAGGATTACTTAATGTATCGGCGTCTTATGTTCAATTTTTTGCAGTATATAGATACTGTATGTCTTTACAAAACTTCATCTACATCTAGATTTTTATCTAAATAAGCTGAACGCGCTTATAAAGCGTTACAAGACATCAAAAAATGCCAATACTCGACAGAGATAGTAAAAGACTAGCTAACTCGGGGATTCTTTGTCTTTTTTTCTGCTTAGTAAATTTCTTAAACATTTGCAGCGTAGGTTAGTTGCAATTAAAAGCGGCTGAATCTCGCTTGTCAAGCGTTTAAAACATAAAAAACGCCAATATTTTAAAGCGGATAATAACCACGGGGCTTCTTTTGCCTTTTTTTTCATTTGGTAAATTTCTTAATATTTATAGCTAAACAACAACCGTCATCCCTAAGTATCCCGCTGCTTGTTAGCGGGATCTCTTGTTAGCGCCGCGGTGGTATGACGTAGGATTGTTGTCATTCCGCTACTTGTTAGCGGGATCTATGTTAAGGTATAGTAGGGGATCTATGTTAAGAGATACCGCGAATGAATCGCGGTATGACGGTGTAATGATGGTTAAGTATCCCGCTGCTTGTTAGCGCCGCGGCGGTATGACGATTCGCAGCGGCATGACGAGAAAGGGGCTACTTGGATGATACCTTTTATTGTTGGGTGTATTACTAGCTTTGTGAGTTTGATGGCTATTAATGCTATTAAAGGTAATTACTATAATGGTCCTGGTAGTCTTACTTGCATTCCTGTTTTCCATGCCAACATGTCAAACTTTTCTGATTTTACTACTGATAGAATTAATACCTTTGCTAGCTTTATTATTGGAACAATAGCATATAAGGCCGCACAAAACATTTCTACGTTAGTAAGAGATGTTTCTAGTTTACTCCATAATAGATTGGAAGTGCAAAAAAATGAATCAGAAATCGCTAGATATAAAAAAATACAAGAGAACGTTATCTCTATTCTGTCAGAAGTAAAAGTAGGATCAAATTTGTCTAGAGATATCAATTGTTGATGTTACCTGAGTACAGATTTTTCTCATATCTCAATACTTTCTAGACTGTTATTGAGTGCTTTCACATCTGAGTTTTCCTACTGTCATCCCAGCGCGTGACGCTGGGATCTTTATTGCTTTCATAGTCTCATTTATTATTTTGTAACTAAAAAAAAATACTTTCCCTTTTTAGAGAACTGCATAAAATAGATTTGACATTGCAGTGCGTTGTGCAAACAGAATTCCCAATACTATAACCTACAGGAGGCCTTATGAATAAGAAATTTCTCTATTCACCATTGTCAATAAAAAGTATAGGAGAAAACGGTGTATTTTCTGGTTATGCGAGCGTTTTTAACATAGTTGATAAACAAAATGATCTGATATTGCCCGGAGCATTTAAGGAAAATTTAAACAGAAATAAAATAAAACTCCTTTGGCAGCATAATCCTGACGAACCTATAGGTAGCATCATAGATATTTATGAAAATGATGTTGGCCTGTATATAACCGCACATTTACTTTTGGGTATTCAGAAAGCAGAAGAAGTGTATTTGATGCTCAAAACTGGGGCAATTAACGGACTTTCCATCGGCTATATACCTATAGAGTATGATGTTGATCATAAAAGCGGAGCTAGAGTGTTAAAACAAGTGGAATTATGGGAAGTCAGTTTGGTCACTTTTCCTGCAAACTTAGCTGCTCAGGTAATCAATGTGAAAAATCAGAACAATGAACAGGAAGTGTTAGCAAGAGCGATAGAAAAAGCAAATGCTGTACTTGCAGACATGTACATTTCTGCTTAAAGTGTATTAGGCGGGCAAAGACTTTACCATAATTTGACACCTGCGTTAGTATTTGTTTAACATTTATACTAATATATATAACTCTATTACTATTAAAATTTTCTGTAAATTAAAGTTAAAAAATAAGGTAATTTTATGCTAAATATTAATAATAAGGTTAATTATGAAATTAATATTAAACGAAAGGAAAAAAAATACAGCTGGTCTACTGTATTTGCTTGGTTATATCTAAAAACGATTGGACGAATATTGCCCAAGAGATGGAATAGATGGGCAGAAAATATTTTGTACTACGATAAAACTACTGCAAACAATGAAGTTCAAACTGATGCTTTTAAGACAATAGATGGAAGTGTTCAAGTTGACTTAAAACCTGAAGTAGCAGTAAGAGAGAGCCAAAGTGGAGTAATAAGTAAGGATGGAGAGGTTCAAACTAATAAAGTAACATTTCACGATATAGCAATGCAGACCGAATACGTCGAAACAACGGATAAAAATAGTGATCAAGCACAGCAGGTTGAAGACTTACAATCAAAAAATGGCTTATTGGAAGTGAAAATTGAAGAATTGCGATCTATAATCATAAGGCTTAAAGCGGACTTACAATCAAAAAATAGCTCGTTAAAAAAGGAAAATAGAGAATTGCAATCTATAATCATAAGACTTAAAAAGAATTATAGAGAATTGGTAGAAGTTACAGATAAACAAGAGAAAGGGTTTTTAGTAAAGTTGAAGGCAAAATCTGAGATGATAGGGTGCCAGGGAAGAGAATTAACTGAACTCAGAGCAGAATTTACCAATAAAATAAACGAGCTTTTTGAAAGGGTGGAAGAAGTCAGGAAAGAAAAATCGAAGAAAAAAAAAGAAGAGTTACAAGAGCAAGTTGAACATCTGAATGCAAAATTAGAAAGAGCAAGAAATGTTGCAATATTTTCTATTGGAGAGCGTACAAAAACACTTGATGAAAATCTGACATTAAAAAATCAACAAATTGAAAGTTCACCAGCTAAAGATGAACAACAAAATGGGAAGTTAACAGAGAAAGATACACAAGGGCAAACAAAAACTAAAGCGCCAGATACAGTGAGTACAGTATCTACTGCAAAATCAACTACTGGTTCTATGAAGTCAAAAATTCCAAAGGGTTTATCTAAGCTTCGTGGGAATGAGAATTGCGATAAATTTTTATCTGATAAAAATAAAGAGTTGAAAAAAAGTTTTTCTGAATTTGAAAAGAAACACTTTTGCCATAACGTGCTTAATGAAACTATAAAGTCTCTATCAAATCAAGATGATGGCAAATTTGAAAGCAGTAAGCTGCTTGAATTATTAGAAAGTAATTTGAAACAATCCGCAAGGGAGATCATAGAAGCTAAGGTTAAAGAAGTTGTCAACGAACATTGTAACATTGGAAAAAATATGGGTAAAGAACTACGAGATGACACGTTAAAAGCCAAGTTGTCACCTTCTGTTAGAAAATGCGTAAAAAAATTAGAATTTAACAAACAAGAAGGGGTAAATAAGATTGTAGACTCTATCTTGCACAGCTTTAATAGCAAGAATAATAATAATAACGACTCAGGAGAATTGCTTAAAGAAATTGTTACAGGAAAATTAACAGAGGCTAAAATGAAATGTTTTTCAAATAAGATTCAAGAGTTACAACTGGCATTAAGCATAAGAGATAAATTTTTATCTCCAGATCAGGGAATGTGTAATCAAACTCAAGGAGGAGTAAACGAATATCAATTAACAGAAAAAGCTAAAAAAGAACATATACCTAATTCCTCTATGAGTTCCCCTAATATTGCAAGCATACATTCATTGAACAGTCAGAAAGCAGTTAGGTATCCGTTCAGCGGAGTGGCAGAATAAGGTAGACAAGGTGATCTAAAAAGATAATCATAGAGCAAAAGTGAAATAATATGGTAAACCTTTTAGAACTTTGCAAAAATTTACAGCAAAAAATAGAAAGGTTAGAAGCAAAAATAGAAAGATTGGAAAAAGAGAATGAAAGTTTAAAAGCAGAAAATAAGGCTTTAAAGATAGAAAATGCTGAGTTAAGAGAAAGACTCGGTTTAAGCTCAAAAAATTCATCAATACCAAGTTCCAAAGAGTTGTATAAAATAAAAAAGAATAAGCCGAAAAGCGAAAGGAATATTGGCGGTCAGGTTGGTCATAAAGGAAGTTTTCGCGCCAACATGGATGCAGATAAAGTAGTAAAGATAGAGTTGCCTAATACTTGCGAATGCGGAGGAGAAATTGCAATATGTGAAAAACCATATATTCATCAGAAAGTTGATCTTCCAGAAATCAAGCCTTATGTAGTGGAATATCAGTTAGAACATGGCCGTTGTCGGAGATGCGGAAAGAGAAGAAGTAGCAAGTTACCGGAAGGTGTTACGCCAGATACATTTGGTCCAAGGGTTAAGTCAATAATTGCAGCGTTCAGCGGATTCTACAAAAATTCAAAACGCGAAATAGCGAGTGTCGTAAATGATATCTTCAATTTGAACATAAGCGTCGGTAGCATATCAAATAGTGAACATAGAGTTGCTTCAAAATGCAAAAAAATGTATGAGCAGATCGAACAAGAGATAAGTAGGAGTAAAGTTCTACATATTGATGAAACGAGCCATTATAACAAAGGTAAACTCGCTTGGTGTTGGATGTTTGCAAGCAATACGGCAAGTTTTGTAAAATTTACAGAGTCAAGAGGAATGAAAGTTTTACAAAATAGTAAATTCTGCAATCGCAATAGCTTGGTAATAACTGACAGGTATGCAGCATACAATTATTTTGCCGATAAAAACAGGCAAATCTGTTGGGCACATTTATCAAGAGATTTTGAAAGATTAGCACATAGTTGGAATATTGAAGTTAAAGTTCTGGGTTGTTACTTGAGAAACGTGGCCACTGAATTATTTGCACTAAAAAAAGCTTTACTAAAAAGTGAGATAGATGTTTTGAGGTTTGTCAGACGTGCCAGAAAATTAAGAAAACGTACAAAGTATTACTTGAAGGAGATATCTCGTTTACCTGAAGCAATTGGAGCCTCTCGAGTTGCAAAAAATGTTCTGAGATCTGAAAGAATGATGTGGAAATTTTTAGATGACCCAGAAAATATTCCGCTGACAAATAACCACGCTGAACGGCAAATTCGGCATTATGTCGTTTATCGCAAAAACTCATATTTTACACAATCAAAGCGGGGAAATACATTCCTTGAGCGGATAATTTCATTATACTTAACTTGGAAACAAAGGGGTCTCAATCCTTTCCAAAATCTCCTATCTATTGTTTCTTAAACCACTCTCCTGAACGGATACGCAGTTAGAATAGGCTCTTAGCATAAAGCACCAGCTCCTCTTTTGTTAAAGTGTAGGAGCTATCTTCCCAATGTTGTTTTAGCAATTCCAAGTTTCTACCTAAACTTTTTCCTGGCTGGTGACCTATACTTATTAAATCATCGCCAGATAAAGGAAATTTTGGAATATTGAATGTGTTAGCAAATGAAATGTATTCATCAACATTTTCTCCAGACTCAACACCACAAATTTTCACTAAATCACAATATAATTCTCTACCAAATAAAGATATGTATTTTTTTTGCTCTTTTTCTGAGAGTTCTGTTTTGATATCGTTGGATAATAAAAATAACAGCTTTTTCTTTTGCTTGTTTGAAAGACGTAGAAACTTACTTACATATTCTCCAAGACTTAGCCTGTCATTTTTGGTGGTCCTAAGGAGTAACGCTAATTTTACTAGTGCATCAGTGCCGAAAAGAAGTGACGAAGACAGAATTTCGCATTTTACTTCTTTTGGGATAATCTTTTGCAAAACATCAGATTCTTGCATGCTCTTAAGTGTTGGAAAAGGATCATTGCACTCCAGCAATTTAAGTATTTCATCTCTTATTCTCTCTCCAGAGAGGTTTTGGATCATATGCGAATGCTTTTTGCATACGTTTAGTATTTCATCACTCAAATCTCCGACACATATTTTTGCATGAAAACGAAATGCTCTTAAAATACGTAGATAGTCTTCTTTAATTCTATCTTCAGCGTTGCCTATAAAGTTTAACCTTCGCACCTTTAAATCCTCAATGCCACCAAAGTAGTCATATATATGGCCATGCTTATCTGCATATAGAGCGTTAAATGTAAAGTCACGCCTTGAAGCATCAGCTTGCCAATTATTAGTAAATTCTACTTTTGCATGCCTACCATCACATTTCACATCATGCCTTAGTGTCGTAATTTCAAAAGACCTCTGATTTAAGATTGCAGTAATAGTTCCATGGTTTAAGCCAGTTGGAATAGTTTTTATATTACGGAGTTTTAGCGCTTTAATTGTTTGATTGGGAAGCAAATTAGTAGCTAAATCGATGTCGTGGACATCACGTTGCAAAATTGAGTCTCTCACACATCCGCCGACAAGCCTAGCCTCACCACCAAATTCCTCTATGGCATCAATAATTAAACTAGTCTCCTGGTCAACTTGCATTTAGGTTAGTACATACTGCAAGTTCATATTATATGAAATGCTTGCACAAACCCCTATATAAAAATATACAGGGCTATGAAAATTTACTGTGCAGGTATTTGTTGCTGTTGCTGTTGATGAGATAGTCTTTCTATTTTTGCTTCTTCCATGCTACATGACGGACTCAAAGACTTCTGCTTCTCAGAGCGTTGAATGTGTTGCTTTATATCACTAACGCACTGCTCTACAACATCACAAATTTTTCCATCAGCATTTTCTGCCAATAACTCATCAAACCTCTTCTCAACCTCTGCTCTCTCAGAGATATCCTTTGAAAGGTTACAATACTCTAAGATCTCGTCTAGCTGCAGTTTTTTTGCTAATAGGCAATCTTCTTGTTCTTGCTCTTGTTTAAGTTTGGTTTCCTCTTGCTCTTGTTTTGCTAAACTTTTATTTCTATCAAGCAATGGTTCAAAATGAGCATGTCCTTTGTTTATTACATGCAAAACACTACTGTCGTCATAATTAACTTTATTGTATTCACCTGCACTTTTTGAACCTGAATTGTCTATTAATTCATGCAAAAACAAATCTTGGTTATCAACAGTCTGGTTCTCTATAACATGTAGCTTTACCTTATACTTTTCACAAAGTATTCTGCCTTCAACGTCAGGATCACCCCACCTATCGTTACGCATAATGTTTGCTGTATAATCATCTACAGTTTCACTACGGTGCTGGCCATTGTTATCATAACCATTGGCAATTGCATCTGTAAACCACTTTGGTGGATTCTTTTGTGCAAATTCCCTACAATCATTTCTTAATTTTTCGGCAGTAACTTGCTCTCCTGTCTGTTGTTCTAGACTTTGCCTGAAAGAGTCAAAAAAACAGCTTCCATTACCAATTGCTTGTCCTACATAGAAATTGTCAGGGTAAGGGTTACTATTTAAAAGAGTTATTTCTTGCCCTGAGATCCTGGGCCTTTTTATTCCAACCTCAACATCATGAAAATCACTTGGTAGCTTCCGTTTCCTAGGTTCAGCCATAGTTTTTACCTTAATTTGAGCTATATGTTACTATACCAACAAAATTATTAATAAGCAACTAATTAAGTATAGCAGAAATTTTTAAATTATGCAATAGTTGTAGCTTTAAATAGCAAATATGAGTTTTAACTGCGGTATAGTTGGGTTACCAAACATAGGAAAATCAACCTTATTTAATGCGCTTACAGAGTCAAGTGCAGCCGAAGCTGCAAATTATCCTTTTTGCACAATCGAGCCAAATATAGGCAAGATTTCGATAAAAGATCAGCGTTTGAAACAAATCGCAGCAATTGCCGGTTCAGAGAAGATAATTTATAATCAATTAGAAGTTGTAGATATTGCAGGCCTGGTAAAGGGTGCGAGCAAAGGTGAAGGGCTCGGCAATAAATTTTTAAGCCATATCAGAGAAGTTGATGCCATCGTTCATCTGCTCAGGTGCTTTACGGATGACGATATCAGCCATGTACACAGTAAAATAGATCCAATATCAGATGCTGAAGTGGTAGAAATGGAATTAATCCTAGCTGATATTGATAGCATAGAAAAAAGGCTTCCTCAATTGGAAAAGAAAGCAAAGCAAGGTGATAAAGAGCTAAAGAGACAACTTGAATTAATGCAAGAGGTACTGGCTACTTTAAAATTAGGTAAACCTGCAAGAAGTTTGGAGAATATCGATGAAGATGAGATGAAGTCGCTTCAATTGCTGACAACAAAGCCCGTTATGTACGTTTGCAATGTTGAAGATACAAATGTTATAACTGGCAATGAATTATCTAAAAAGGTAGAGAGAATGGCGGAGGAAAATAAAAGTAAATTTTATTGTATTTCAGCAAAACTCGAAGCAGATATTGCAAATCTTGATAGTGAAGAGGAAAAACAGAGTTTTTTATCGGAATTTGGCTTACAAGAATCAGGCCTTGATGGAGTAGCGCGTATTATGTATGAAGTGCTGAGTATGATAACTTTCTTTACTGTGGGCCCCAAAGAAGCACGGGCATGGCCAGTAAAAATAGGGTCAACAGCCGATAAAGCAGCAGGTGTAATCCACACTGATTTTGAGAAAGGCTTTATAAAAGCAGAGACAATAAGCTTTGCAGACTACATAAAGTATGGAAGTGAATCAGCTTGCAAAGACGCAGGAAAAATTCGCTTTGAAGGCAGAGATTATATCATGCAAGATGGTGATATAATGCACTTTAGGTTTAATGTGTAGTAATTTATCCTTTCTATTGGTTTTTTATCTAAGGCATTTTTTACTGTAGATTAATCATTTGATTATAGTATCATTTTAATTAAGCTTATGCTTGGGATATTTATGAAAAATATTTTATATTTTATATTATTAGCTGTTGTATTCGGATCACTGAGCCTATTTGCTGTAGAGCAATTTGAAGAAAAGAAAATTGAATCAGTTCATAAAAACGAAAATGTAGGTGTAAGGAAGCAAGATAGCACAAATCAAAAAGATGAGTTAAAAAGCAACGTCGATGCTAAACAAACACAAGAGGCTGAGAGCAAAAGATTAGACGACACTACCGATAAAGAGAAGCTGCAACACAACGAGAATAAAGCTTCCGTGGTTGAAAAAACTACAAGTGAAGGTGAAAGGATTGATAAAGGTTTGCCAAATGACCAGCTAGAAGGAAGCACAGACAAATTTGCTCAAAATTTACCAAATGTGGTCAATAAAGAAGTGAATAAAGATTTGAAACCAGAGCCTTTGCCTTTAAGTGCTGATTTAAATGAGAATACAGCTAACCCGCAAAAAAATCTACAAGCTGATCAGAAGATTGATATAAAAGATAATGAACTTTCAAAAAGTGATGCGAGTCAATTATTAGAGGGAAAAAAAGAAAAAGTAGAGAATCAGTCTGAAGAAAAAAAAGTGAAAGAAACAAACAGTAATTCCAAGGACCGCAATAGAGTAAAACCTATAACTAAAAAAGATGAAGAAGAGCAAAGTGAAAAGAAAAGTTTACAAAAATGGACAAAGCTAAACAGAGAACCAATAAAAGAATGGGGTCATAAAGACATACAAAGCAAGTCAATATATAAACGACAATATGATAGCCTTAATGAGCATCTTCCTACAACTGTGTTTATTGATGATTACAGTAAGCAATTTTTTTACTGCATTAAGAAGAACAACTTAACTTGCTTAAGAGGAGTAATAAGTAAGCTAGAAAAAATTGGATTAACAATTCAAGAGATACTAAGGTTTAGAAATAAATTGGGTGATACTCCTCTCATTTATTCAGTTAAACAAGGTGAGGTAGACATAGTGCGCTTTCTCTTATTACAAGGTGCTGATCTTAGAGTAGTTAATAATAATTTTCAATCCCCAATTGATATAGCAATCGAAAGAAAGCAGGTCAAGATAATAAATGCGATTGCCGAAATGATGCCACACCTTTTGGAGGATAGAAAAATAGACAATAAAGAAAGCTCAGCAATGTACGATTGGGCTGTGAAAACGAAAGAAAACAATGAGTTGCAGTGTGATAAGCAAGATGATTAGATTTTTGATATTAATTTTAGTTGGTCATTTATGTTATGGAAACGAAACAAATGATGAAAAAAATCAGATTAGTGATTTTTTAAACGCTCTGCATGATGTAAAATACGTATCTTACAGTAAAAAAGACTTTGCTGAATTTTTGGTGCAGTGCCACAAAGAGGGCGTGCCAGAAGATTTTAAGAAAGGTTTTGGTTCTAACTTAAATGGAGCTAATTTTAACCAACTGTACCTAAGTAAATCTGTTTTTGATGGAGTAAGTCTGATTGGTGCCGATTTTTCTAACACCGATTTATCCGATGTGTCTTTCATTGATGTTGATTTACGTGGTGCTAATTTTTCCAATGCTAATTTACATGGCATTAAAATAAAAGGTACAAATTTGAGTTTTACAAAATTTGTTTCTGCAAACTTAACAGATATCGTATTTGATCAGTCTAATGTTAGTTATGCTGATTTTATCAGTTCCGATCTCAAAAAAGTAAGTATGCACAACGTAATTGGTTTGCATACTAATTTCTCGAATGTGAAAATGAATTTCTCCAACTTATCAAACTCGAATGTTAGCCACGTAAATTTTAGTGATAGTGAAATAAACGATACTGTTATGCAGAAAAACAACCTTAATAATGCAAGTTTCTTTGGAGTGGATGCATATAAATTAAAGATACAATTTTCTTCATTAAAAAATGCTAACATATATGGTGCAGAGTTAAAAGAATCAGACTTTACAGGTAGCAATCTTTCCGATGCCTGCCTTAATTCTTCTATCATAATTGACAGTAACTTCGACGAAACTAATTTAAGCAACACACAAATTTCCTATGTGAATGACGATAATTCAAGTTTTGTTCAATCTATACTAAATGGTTCCAAGATAAAACATGCATATGTTTCTGAAGCAAATCTTCATGATGCTGATTTATCCAATATTGATTTTAGTTTTAGTGAACTGCATCAAGTTAATGTCTCTAATGCTGACATTCGTCACGGAAAGTTTCATAATACTAAAGTTGCAAATTCTAACATGAATGGCTCATTTTTTGACCATTCACTATTTACCTCTGCAAAGATAGAAGATTCAGACCTTTCTACAACTTCAATGTATAAGATAAAAATCCAAGACTCTCAAGTTTATAACAGTACGCTTTCTCGCCATAATATTGATTCCAGTGAAATAGAAAATTCAACATTCTTTAATTTATTAGCTGATAATTCGAGTTGGTCCAATTTAAAAGTAACTAATTCAAATTTTATTGAAAGCGATTTCAGATCTTCTTTGCTTCACGCTAATGCCTTTAGGAAAACTAGTTTTTTTCTTAGCAATTTGAGTAATTCAACAATTAGTGATATGTCTTTTCTCTCTTCAAGCATATATAAAAGTTCAGTTGTTGATGCTCACTTAACAGGTTGCAAATTTGATAATTCAATTTTGATTGACAATCAAGGGCAGGAGAAACTCACAGGTTCAGAAAATGCTATAACTTCGATTAAAGATTTGCAAGAGAAAATATCACAGGGTGAAAAATTTAATGTAAATTATTCTTACTTTGAATTTAAGGATATGAATTTAGAAAATGCCGATTTTTCTAATTCAACATTGAGTAGAGCAAAGTTTGTAAACGTTAATTTGAATAAGGCAAATTTTGAAAAGACCGATTTGCGCTATACTGTCTTTGATAACTCTTCTCTCATTGGCACCAACTTATCAAATTCTAATTTAGAAGGTTCTAGCTTTTTAAACTCTGATCCAAAAAGCACCATGTTAAAAAATGCAAAGAAAAATGACCGTAAAAAGTGAGGGCGTATTATTGGTTCTATCCTCCCCTTCTGGAGCTGGAAAAACTACTATATCAGCAAAATTACTTGAGCGATCAACTAATTTAGTTAGGTCTGTTTCTATGACTACGCGCAAGCCTCGCCCCGGCGAAATAAATGGAAAAGACTATTTTTTCGTTACCGAAGAAAAATTTCACGAGTTATGCAAAGCTGGCCAAATGCTTGAATACGCCAAAGTTTTTGAGAATTTTTATGGTATACCAAGAAATTTTATAGAGCAAAACTTAAGCAATGGAATAAGCGTTTTACTCAGCATAGACTGGCAAGGAGCATTTCACTTATTCAAGCTCATGAGAAAAAAAGTTGTAAGTGTTTTTATACTTCCCCCTTCAATGGAAGAGCTTAGGTTGCGTTTGCAAAAGCGTAATAGTGATGATGCAAGCGAAATAGAGCGCAGATTAGCCGAAGCTCAAAAAGAGATAAGCAAACGTGATAAATATGATTATGTAATAATCAATGATGATATTGATAAAAGTGTAGAAGAGATAAGCTCCATACTAAATAAAGAAAGACTTAAAAAACTAAAAGAAAAACCAAGTCTGGAAGACTGATAAAAACATCAATTTGGATATTTGCAGCTATAGTTTCTTATCCTATTTTAGCCAGTAGCACGTTTCGCAGTTTAGCTATATTTATTATTTTTTAAGATTAAATGGTTAAAATAGTAGCAACTGTTCAAGTGAGGATTTGACTATGATAACAGATTTTCTAATAGAAACTAGTTTTCTGCCTTTCCACCTATACATATACAACGTTTAGCTCAATTTAAAAGTCAAACTTCTTGGTTGTTAGTTTAGTGCTGACAACTTAAATAGCTTTTAATATTGAGGTTTTAGTATGGGTATAGATATAACTGCACTAACTACTAATGCAGATAAATTAGGTGAATGCATAGATAAAAATAAAAAGCAAGAGCAGGATAGAAAAGACGAGCAATTGTATGGCATTATAGAGAGAAAGGTAAAAAAAGAAGAACACAAGCGTGAAAAACCAAGAGGTCAAGATGGAACCCTCAAGAAGTGTAAAAGGTTATTTGAAAAAGATGCTAGTCCTGAAGTATTAACTAAATTAGAAGAATCACTTAGAGAACAAGAAAAATATTATAGGTATTATGTCCAATGCTTCCTTCCAGTGCTAGATAAAGCAATAGAACGATCGAAAAAAATATCAAATGAAACAAAAAAGCAAGTAATTTCTAAAATTACTGACAATAGCAGATATTGTTTTACCCACAACCGTAGGGACAGCGAAACAGAGAGTGGCTACGGCAGTGATGTTGGAGATGATCATGAAGTAAATGGAACAACGGACAACGACGCTCTATTACTAAAAGCGATCAAAAATGGAAATAACAGGAAATTTAGAAAATATCTAAAAGATTGTACGGATATTAGCAGCATAAAAGATGAGAAAGGAAATAATATTTTACACTTCATTGCGTCGTTGGAAAAGAAACAGAAATGCAAGTTTCTGGGTACCCTAATAAAAACGGTCACCAAGGAAGATCTAGCACAACTCATTAATAGTGAAAATCAGACCCCTTTTCAGGTAGCACTAATTAACAAGGTAACAAAAGAAAAACATGAGTCTAATACAATTCGAAGTAACGATAACACACTTAAGTTTCTTACAAAATTGTTAGAGCATGGGGCCAGCTCTGATAATTTAGAATTATCTACAGAAGAATTACAAAACTTAAAAGAGGAGCAAAAGACATACTACCGTAATTTCTTAGAAAAATTAGCAGAGCAAGGAAAGAAATCTAAATTAAAGCCAGAAATAAGAATCAATACAGAAGCAAAAATTAAAGAAATTATACCACATACCATAAATACTCCAGATAGTAATGATAATTATCTATTACATCCAGTAATTAAAAATAGTGATAAAAAACTTTTTAAAGAACTATTGGAAAAAGGTGCGGATATTAGCCTTAAAGACACAGATGGTAACAATGCTTTACACTTGATTGTTAAACCTGAAACAAAACAAAAACTTAAACTTCTCAATATATTGCTAGAAACAGGCCAAAAAGAACAATTTATAAAAGCTGTAAATGATAAAAAAGAAGGGCAAACACCGCTCCATCAGATACTCCAGCGCATACAAGAGAAGAGTGAGAACCGATCACTTAAGAAATTTGAAAAAACTAAAAGGTATGAAACCCTAAAACTATTGCTAAAAAATGGTGCAGATATTACTGTGCAAGATAAAGATGGAAAAAATGCTCTGCACTATATTGCTTTACTAAAAGGAGAACAAAAAGTTGCATGTTTGAAGTTGACTTTAGGTAAGGATGAATTTAGTAAGGCTATAAATGCTGTTAACGGGAAAGAGCAAACACCGCTCCATCAGGTACTCCAGCGCATACAAGAAAAGAGTAAAGAACCTTCATTGAAAAATAAAATAAAAAATGTAGTAAAAAAAGAATTTAAGGATACTGGCAGGTATAAAACCTTAGAGTTATTTCTACAAAACGGTGCAGATATTACTGTGCAAGATAAAGATGGAAAAAATGCTCTGCACTATATTGCTTTACTAAAAGGAGAACAAAAAGTTACATGTTTAGAGTTGATTTCAAATAAAGATGATGCTGTAAATACTACTAACAAGGAAGGGCAAACACCGCTCCATCAGATACTCCAGCGCATACAAGAGAAGAGTGAGAACCGATCACTTAAGAAATTTGAAAAAACTAAAAGGTATGAAACCCTAGAACTATTGCTAAAAAATGGTGCAGATATTACTGTGCAAGATAAAGATGAAAAAAATGCTCTGCACCACATTGCTTTACTAAAAGGAGAACAAAAAGTTACATGTTTAGAGTTGATTTTAAATTCGGTGGAAAAAGAGAAATTTAGTAAAGCTGCAAACGCCACTAACGAAAAAGAACGAACACCACTACAAGTAGCGTTAATTACTAAGACGACAAAAGATAAACATAATTTGGTCAATCCTAAGAGCCGTGATAACACGATCAAGTTCTGTGTAAAATTATTGCAAAATGGTGTTGATCCAAAGCAGTTAATACTACCCGAAAGATTATGGAGCAAAGAGTATTATAAAACTATAAAAGGAATAGAGAAATCAATGGGTAGAGCGCTTATTCCAGATGATATGAGAACTGAACTGAAGTGCAACTTTGGCAGGAAGTTAAAAGCACGCGATATTGTGAAGTACATCAATAATGTTGCTTGTAAAGCAGTGACAACGCTTGTATTTGCTGCTTTAGCCTGTGCAGCAATATTCAGTGCTTCTCAAGGAATTATTACAATTGCAACTGCCTCATCTATTATAGCAGTTATTGGAGTTTGTTATCTTATTTACTTGAATTTAGAAAATATTTATGAAGGATTTGGAAAAATTAAAGGAAAGTTTACTGAAGAAAAGCAACTTACACTTCAAGATAACGCACCAAAAAATGATACACAATGCAATAACTCTGTTAAAGATATAGAAAATAAGTCCAACGATTTAGAAGAGCAAGAGGTGCAAAAATCACCAAATCAATCAGAGCATACTGAGAGTCCTCCAGACACTAAAATGAGTGCCATATCAATATATGAACTCGTTGAAAAATTGTGTAGGGATAGTGTAACTAGTAAACCCTCTTCTCTGGCGCTATGAAATCAATCTCACCGCTCAGAGTTTTTTCAGCCACTTTTTTATAATCAATTTTTACGTTAATTTGCCCTTTCTTTTCTTCAAGCCACGCTATAGTGTGCTTCATCCAGTTTTTGTCATCACGTTCAGGAAAGTCTTCACGAGCATGGGCACCTCTGCTTTCCTCGCGATTAGCTGCGCATTCCATGGTAATAACCGCTTGTGGGATCATGTTAGCAAGCTCCAGTGCTTCAACTAAATCACTATTCCACATCATACTGTGATCCTCAAGTGAAATATCAGGCATCATTTTTGCTACCTTTTTTATAGCTTTTTTGCCTTCTTCTAAAACTTCAGCAACACGGAACACTGATGCGTACTTTTGCATAGTGTTCTGCATTTCGCTGCGTATTTTTGCTACTTTTAGCCCACCGGAGGCAAATCGCATTTTATTAAACCTATCTACTATCCAGTCTGTGCAGTCTGAATGCAATTTTTTATGTGGTGTACCGGATTTTAGCTTCTCTTTTGCTCTGAGCGCTGCAGCTCTACCAAAAACCACAAGATCAAGAAGCGAGTTAGAGCCAAGTCGATTTGCACCGTGCACAGAGACACACGCAGCTTCTCCAATTGCAAATAGTCCATCTACCACTTCTTCCTTACCTTGCTTCAGCGTGATCACTTCTCCATAATAATTGGTTGGAATGCCACCCATGTTATAGTGAACAGTCGGAATGACCGGTATTGGATCTTTAGTGACATCAACTCCAGCAAAAGTTCTTGCGGTTTCGCTAATGCCCGGCAATCTGAGTTTTATTACTTCCGGATCAAGATGCGCTATAGTTAAATACATGTAATCTTTTTTCGGCCCAACTCCCCTTCCCTCTCTAATTTCAATTGTTATTGCACGACTTACCACATCACGGGAAGCTAAATCTTTTGCTTTTGGTGCGTAACGTTCCATAAACTTTTCGCCCTGAGAATTAACGAGATATCCCCCTTCGCCACGGCATCCTTCTGTCAT
This sequence comes from Wolbachia endosymbiont of Drosophila ananassae, assembly GCF_008033215.1. Lineage (NCBI taxonomy): Bacteria > Pseudomonadati > Pseudomonadota > Alphaproteobacteria > Rickettsiales > Anaplasmataceae > Wolbachia > Wolbachia endosymbiont of Drosophila ananassae. The sequence continues at coordinate 329,354 of NZ_CP042904.1, forward strand.
CAAGCACCCTGAGCCATATATTCCTGTTGGATGAAATTGTACAAATTCCATATCTTCAAGTGGTAATCCAGCCCTTACTACCATGCCGTTACCATCACCTGTGCAGGTATGCGCACTTGTTGCAGAGAAATAAACACGTCCATATCCACCTGTTGCTAGCACCACCCTATGCGCGCGAAATCTATGTAATGTGCCGTCGCATAGCGACCAAGCAAGAACTCCGCAGCATGTTTCGCTATCCATAATTAAATCAATCACAAAGTATTCAACAAAAAATTCAGCGTTGAATTTAAGACACTGCTGATATAGAGTGTGAAGGATTGCGTGCCCAGTTTTATCTGCTGCCGCACAAGTGCGCTGCGCTGATTTTCCTTTACCAAAGTGAGTTGTCATTCCACCAAAAGAGCGCTGGTATATTTTGCCATCTTCTGTACGAGAAAAAGGTACGCCAAAATTTTCAAGTTCAATAACAGCTTTAGCAGCGTTTTTACACATATATTCTATTGCATCTTGATCACCAAGCCAGTCTGAACCTTTTATTGTGTCATATGCATGCCAGCGCCAATCGTCTTCACCGATATTACCTAAAGCTGCACTAATTCCGCCTTGTGCTGCAACTGTATGACTTCGTGTAGGGAAAATTTTAGAAATGCAGGCAACTGAAAAATTAGTTGCAGCCATCCCAAGCGTTGCTCTGAGCCCTGCTCCACCTGCACCTACTACTACCACGTCATACTCATGTTCTATGATCTCATACGCTGACTTATCCATATTTACTTATTTTATCATTACAGGCTTATGATATCACAGAAGTAGAAAAAATCTATACAAGTTTTCTATAGTTAAGACGTCATGCCGCCGCGGCGCTAACAAGTAGCGGGATGACAGCAATCCTACGTCATACCGCCGCAGTATCTCAGCCACTAACACGTAGCGGGATGACGAGCTTATTGTCATGCCGCCGCGAACCGTCATACCGCGATTCATTCGCGGTATCTCTAGATCCCGCTAACAAGCAGCGGGATGACGATTGTCGTTTAGCTATAAACATTAAGAAATTTACCAAACGAAAAAAAAGGCAAAAGAAGCCCCGTGGTTATTATCCGCTTTAAAATATTGGCGTTTTTTATGTTTTAAACGCTTGACAAGCGAAATTCAGCTGCTTTTAATTGCAACTAACCTACGCTGCAAATGTTTAAGAAATTTACCAAGCAGAAAAAAAGACAAAGAATCCCCGAGTTAGCTAGTCTTTTACTATCTTTGTCGAGTATTGGCATTTTTTGATGTCTTGTAACGCTTTGTAAGCGCGTTCAGCTTATTTAGATAAAAATCTAGATGTAGATGAAGTTTTGTAAAGACATACAGTATCTATATACTGCAAAAAATTAAACATAAGACGCCGATACATTAAGTAATCCTTACCTTTTAATCTGCAGATTGGCGAAAGCAAATACAATAGCTTCACTGTCATGATAAAGGGGCTGGCAAAGCTTGTCAAGAAATTTTCTTATTTCATTTAAATTGCTTGTAACCTTCTTATACACTCATCTTTACCAAGAATCACCATGATATCAATGATTCCAGGTGCATCCATTACTCCAGTTATAGGGGCGCGTAATGAGTGGTATACATCGCTTATTTTCATATCGTGCAATTTTGCACATTCCTTGATCTGAGAAGATAAAAAACCCTTATTCCAATTTTCATCACCGATCTCTGACAGAAATGACGCGAGTAACTTGATTATATCGAGGTTAGATTTGACAATTTGCTCAGCCTCTTCACTTAAATCAAGTGGCGGATCTTGAATATAAAATTTTGCTAAATCCAATAATTCGGTCAGGTAGTTTGCTCTTTTTTTTAGCTCTGTCAGTCCCTGCAGTAAATAGCCCTTTTTTTTGTCAGTTAGAGTATTTTCTCTAAGCATTAGAGTCAGAATATCTTCATTGCTCATATTACTAATATAGTGGTTATTCAAATGCTCCAGTTTTTTGAAATCGAGCCGTGCAGGTGAACGACCAATACTTTCTAAATTAAACCACTCTATTGCTTGCTCATCGCTAATAATCTCATCGTTGCCGTGACTCCAGCCAAGTCTCAGCAAGTAATTACGCATCGCTTTTGGCAATATTCCCATCTTTTCATAATCGCAAACGCTTGTGGCACCATGCCTTTTGGATAGCTTATTCCCATCTTCCCCATGGATAAGCGGCACATGTGCAAAGCGTGGAATGTCAAAATCAAGAGCCTGGTATATTAGCAGATGTTTAAAGGTATTAGTGAGATGGTCAGAACCGCGTATTATATCAGTTATTCCAGCATCATGATCGTCAATTACGACAGCAAAAATATATGTTGGAGTGTTGTCAGAGCGTAAGATCACTATATCATCAAGCTGGTTGCTATTTACTTTGATTTGGCCGTATATTTTATCATCAATAACGATCTCTTGTGAGTCTGGCACTTTGAAACGGATAACTGACCTCACACCCGATGTCATTCCAGCGCGTGACCACATATTTTCTTCTGGATCCCAGTGTCGGCTACTTGGATGACAAGAAGGAGGTTTTGTAGTACATTTATGCTTGTATATCTTGCCCTCTTCTCTTGCTTTTATTTTCTTTTCTGCAACTTCATCCTCAGGGCAATAACAGTGATACGCCCTACCCTTCTCAACTAAAAGGTTTGCTACTTCTTTATGCCGCTCTATTCTTTTTGACTGATATACTATTTCCCCATCATAGCTCACACCGAGCCATCTTAGCCCTTCTATAATTGCATCAATTGCTTCTTTCGTTGAACGTTTTCTGTCGGTGTCCTCAATTCTTAGCAAAAACCTGCCACCATGATGCTTTGCATAGAGCCAATTAAATAACGCAGTACGAGCCCCACCAATGTGCAAAAACCCTGTTGGTGATGGAGCGAATCTCGTGACTACGTCTAGCATGTTATTGTTACAGTAAAGTATAGGCTATGATACCTAAAATCCACGTTTGTAACAATGTAGAATTTATTTATCCTGAGAGATTAAATTTTCTTTATTTTTAATAAATCGTGTTGTATAATTTAGTGTTGGTTAAATATAGCGAGGTGAGTTATGTATGAACTTGTAGATATAGCAAAATTGCTTTCAGATAATGAAGCTAATATCAATTGGCATTACACCGGCCCATTTGATAAAACAAAACAAAGAATTAGGGGAGATAATCTCCTGCATTTAGCTGCAAAAACAGGAAAGGTTGATAAGTTTTTATCTATTTTCAAGAAAAGTGTTGAAAGTAATGTTCATTTGTTAGAGTACAATAAAGATCATGAAAATCCATTTCATATAGCAGCAGAAGTGGGGATATTACCAAGTGTAGTAAAAGGAATATTCAAGCATTTGGAGTCTGAAAAAACTAACCCAAATTGTGATCCGAAAAAATTAGAAAATGTCAAAAATTATGTTAAAGAGGCATTGTGCAATAGATGTGCGCTAGATCAATCTAAAAAGACTCCTCTTGACTGGGTTAGTAAGACAGTCAAAAAAGAAATAAAAGAAATCGCAGGCATAAAAGACAGCTTTATATGTAACCAGAAGTTTCGCCTATGCTTATATATAGTAGGAGCGATAGCATGTATTGCTGCTTTATGTTTGTCTTTATACTTTTTATTTTTAGTTTCTCAGTCTCTTGCATTGGCTTCGATGGCTGGGATAATTTCTGGTGGGGCTGCGTATCTGTCAGGCAAAGTATTTAGTGAGATACATGACTTGCATGACGTGAGCACTCCAGTAGAAACTTTTAGTAATGAGGATCTTGCAAGGATATAACAAAAAATTGCAGGCAATGATATAGAAATTTACTTTCTCAAGCTAAGAAAGTATACTGATAAGATGACGGAAAAGAAGTACAGTAAGATTTTAATAGCAAACAGAGGAGAGATTGCCTGCAGGATTATCAGAACTGCCCATAAGATGGGTATATCTTGTGTGTGCATATACTCGGATGCAGATGTAAATTCTGTGCATGTAAGGCAAGCAGATGAGTCAAGATATATCGGCCCTTCGCCTTCTTGCCTCAGTTATTTAAACATTGAAAAAATATGTGAAGTAGCAGTTGAAACAGGTGCTGAGGCAGTTCATCCTGGCTATGGTTTTTTAGCAGAAAATCCAGATTTTCCACGTGCTCTTCAAAAACATAATATAGACTTCATCGGCCCCAGTGCAGAAACAATAGAAGTTACAGCCAACAAAATAACAGCAAAAGAAGCGGCAAAAAAAGCTGGAGTGAATGTAGTGCCAGGATATATGGGTAAGATCAGCGATGCTGCCCATGCAGCTCAAGTTGCTGAAGAGATCGGTTTTCCCGTTATGCTTAAAGCTGCATCAGGCGGTGGTGGCAAAGGAATGCGAATTGTAAATTCCAAAAAAGAAATTGAACTAGCATTTACATCAGCCACAAATGAAGCAGAGAAAAGTTTTAAGGATGGCAGTATCTTTATAGAGAAATATATAGAGTTGCCAAGACATATTGAAATACAAATCATAGCAGATAAATATGGCAATATAGTTTGTCTTGGAGAAAGAGAATGCTCGATACAAAGGAATAATCAGAAAATAATAGAAGAAACGCCAAGTCCATTCATTAGTGAAGAAGTAAGACAAAAAATGTATGTTCAATGTGTTTCTCTGGCAAAGCAAGTTGGCTATTTTTCAGCAGGCACTGTTGAGTTTGTTGTAGATAAAGACCAAAACTTCTATTTTCTTGAGGTAAATACGAGATTGCAAGTTGAGCATCCAGTAACAGAATTTATAACTGGAATAGACATAGTAGAAGAAATGATTAGAACTTCCTGTGGAGAGAAATTGAGATTCAATCAGGATGATATTAAACTTACTGGTTCTGCAATAGAAAGTAGAATTTGCGCTGAAGACCCATCGAAGAAATTTTTCCCTTCCAGCGGAAGAATAAAATATTACGATAAACCGGGTGAAAATGATTATGTAAGAATAGATGATGGAGTTGCTGCAGGTTCAGAAATTAGCATGTTCTATGATTCGATGATTGCCAAAGTGATAACATATGGAAAAGATAGAGTAGAAGCGATCAGCAGAATGCAAAAAGCATTGTCTGAATGCTATATAGAAGGAGTAACAAATAATATAGAATTTCTAGAATCCATCTTCCATCACCCAAATTTTATCGCAGCAAAGCTCCATACGAGATTCATTCCAGATCATTACCCTAGTGGGTTTCACGGCGATTTTGTTACAGAGGAGTATATTAAAATATTTATTTTCACTGCGTTATATGTTCATTTGGAAAATGAAGAAAGGTACCATCATAAAGCAGTGAATGAAACATCTCAGGTGTCATTCCAGTGCGTGACACTGGAATCTAGTAAAAAAGAAGGGGCACCAGTATCAGCTACTCGGATGGCAGGTGACCGTGCAAGAGATTTATTCATAGTGAATATAAATGACAATGAGTACTCCGTAAATGCAAAATACCAAGATAATATATTAATAACGGTATATAATCACAATAAATACTCCGTTATAGGCAAGTGGAAATCAAGTTATAGATTGCTATATATCACAATTAATGACGATACCAATATAGCACTTAAAATAGAAAGACAAGGCAGCAAGTACTTCATAAGACATGCAGGTATGAAAGCTGAGTGTTGTATATTAAAACCTCATGTAGCTGAATTAAGTAAGTTAATGCTAAATAATGAAACAGAAGGGATTTCAGCAGATGCTGTAAAATCCCCAATATCTGGTTTATTAGTTAAATTGCACGTAAATGTAGGAGATCAGGTGGAAATAGGACAACCTTTATTTGTGGTGGAGGCAATGAAAATGGAAAATATCATATGTGCTGAAGCAGCAATGGTGATAAAAAATATTCCCGTTCAAGAAGGAAAAAATGTGCAGATTGGTGATGTAGTCTGCTTCCTTAAATAACACAAGAAGTATAAACTTGACCCAAACAAGATAAATGAAAACACTTGATGAGCTATGGCAATGGCTATCGGTATGTGCAATAATAGAGTAATTACACCTAAAATGATCTGAATGACGACGGAGAGCAGCATAATATATACCGGTTTTATGCTAGCATTTTTTACTGTGAGTATTACTACCAAAGTTAGTATTAGCAATGCCAGTGCTCGATGTATAAATTGCACTGTCGCTCTGTTCTCAAAGATATTCAGCCATATAGGCTGTAAGAAAAATAAATCTTCTGGAACGATTTGTCCGTCCATTAGTGGAAAGGTATTGTAAATCAAACCAGCATTTAATCCCGCAACAAATGCGCCGAAAATTATTTGTATTACAATTAGGACCAAAATCATCCTTGCGTAGTATATAGTGTTACCACTAACCTTAAGTTTTGTTTGTTGTGGCCTTATCTGATAATCAAAAAATTGATATGACAATAATGCAAAGATAACTAATGCTAATAATAAGTGAAGTGCGAGCCTATAGTGGCTAACATGAGGCTTGGCTACCAAGCCGCTTTTTACCATATACCAACCAGCAAAAGCTTGTAAAGCTCCAAATAATAATGCCACAAATAGCTTTATTACTACCTTTTTAGATATTTTTCTTCTTAATATGAAATATATAAATGGCAGGACAAAAACTAAACCTGTTAGTCTTGCAACCAATCTGTGTATATATTCTATTAAGTATATAGCGCGAAACTCCTCCATACTAATACCATAGTTAAGTGCTTTATATTCAGGTGTAGCTTCGTATTTTAATTTTTCTTGTAGCCAGTCTTGTTCACTCAGTGGTGGTAATGTTCCAGTAATTGGTTTCCACTCCGTGATTGACAATCCTGCTTTTGAAAGTCTGGTAAATCCACCAATTCCTACCATGAGAATTACCATGACCGAGCAGAGAAAAAGCCAAATAGCTACAGGTTTTGCTTCCATAAACCATGCTGAGTTTTGTTCCATCGCTCAGGGTAAAGAATAAATTCCCATAAGGCAAGAAAAGCTGCAACACTATGTAGCAGACTATAGACCGGAAAAAATATCGATACTATATAAAAATAAAAAGGCATCTTTTGCTGTTTGACAGCTATTACCAAAAGAATCAGGTTAGTAACGTATACCACTACAAAGTAGTACAAAAATAATTCATTTAAAACTTTAGTTAATATCAATGAAAGCAGTAAAAATGGAGTAGTAAAAAATAAAAAAGCTGCAGAGCCAACAAAAAGATTCAATAGCAAAATTCCCTTAAATCCAGTGTGTTTATAAAGAGACTTTATATTTTTTAAATGAACAATATAAGTTTGCATATAGCCTTTGATCCAGCGCGCTCTTTGCTTAATCCAAGCAAATACAGCAATTGGTGACTCTTCCAATGTTTCTGAGTCAATCATCCTGGTTTTATATCCCATTTGCGCAAGTCTCAAACCGAGGTCAGCATCTTCGGTAACACTATAAGCATCCCAGAAAAACATTTTTCTTAGAATTTTTACTGAAAAATGATTACTGCTACCACCCAAAGGCATTGGCATGTTCATTTTTTGGAATCCAGGCAATAAGTATTGAAACCAGTTCATATACTCCAGAGAAAAGGATTTTGTGAGAAAATTACAATCACAATTATAGTAATTTAATTTCGCCTGTACACAGGCTAACTTATCGTCGCCCTTATTAAATTCAATCAGTGCTTTTTTTAACTGCAATGGGTCTGGTTTATCGTCCGCATCATATATTACTGCATACTTTCCTCTAGCAAAGCTCATAGCATAATTGCATGACTTGGCTTTTGTTCTAGGCAAAGAATGAGGCACTTTTATTACTTCAAAATACTGCGGTAAAGTGTACTTTTCTATAGCTGCTAGCGTTTCTTGGTCATCACTTTCTACCTGAAGCTTCACATCTAATTTTGATTTTGGATAATCCAAACTTTCAATGCTTTCGATCAATTGCTCTATCACTGCACTTTCTTTAAAAGCAGGCAATAAAATAGTATATATAGGAAAATCTTCTTCATTCAGCTTACTATAATCCACTTTTTGATTAGAGGTTTCACATAAGTTAAAAATTGTAGCTATAAACTTGAATAAATAACTAGAACATCCGATTATAAATATCAACATCAAAGCAAAATATGTATATTTCTCTGTTAGTGTTAAAATTGAAGTTACAATAAAGAAAGAAGCAAAAAATATTGAGCTTAGTTTAATGCTTTTAGCTGAAAAATTAGGATTCTTGTAATATAAGTAGTTGCTTGCAAATTCTGAAATACCAAAGTGCGAGTTAAGAAGATTTAAAATCTGTTCGCTATCCACTTTTATTAATACATAGTCAATACCGTAATGAGCTTCGACCCAACGGTTGATATCTCGGCTTGTGTCTTCAACCATAAAAAAAGTAGTATTATTTAATTTTTGCCAAGGAATTATATTAAATTTATAGTAAAAAAGTTTCTCTTGCTCTTTGCATAAACTAGAATCAAACTTAATTTTTTCTACATTATCAGCTTGAAGTATAGGCATTAAACCTAATGCAATTTTTTATTTAAGTCACGTGAAAATGAAGATATGACCTCGCTACTACGCTTATCATCTTTACGTTCATGCATTATTTTTTTTACAGCATCAGCAGCTATACTCGCTGTGTTAGCCTGTAAATCTCCAAGAGCTTTTTCAACTTGGTCAGTGACTTTCTTCAAGTTAGAATGGGCATTGTCATCTAATGTCTGATCTAGCTGCTGTCTATTGTGCTTAATGATACTATTAGCTTTATCAAGTGCTTCATTCATCATTTCATTAACTTCTGCATCTAATTTTTTGTATTTTTCAGAAGATTTTTTGTAATACTCCAACATATCTTTCCTGAATTTTTCAGTTTCTTCACTTGAAAATTTGCTTTTGTTACGCTTATTGTTAAGCGCATTTTTTATCACTTTCTTCAGCAATTTATACGAAAGAACAAAGCCTACCAAGAAGGCAAGACCGATAATCAGTGATGTAGACATAAAAACCCCTAAAATTCTTTGGACACCAAGTCAGCAATAAATTCCTCTTCAATTTCAGAATTGGTCAATTTAGTATAATAAATTAAAGCAATACTAGTAGCCATTTGTTTTAACTGATCAGTATATTCAGATTTAAATTCTGCCACTTTTTCTTCAATAAGCTTGCTCATTTTTTTGTCTTCCTCTTCTAATATATTCTTAACATTAGCTCTCATTTCTTCTACCTGAGCAAGTGCATCATCTATGATTTTTTTTGCCTGTATTCTAGCTTGGTTTAAAGCGGCATTATACTTGGCAATCTGCTCTTCCGTGAGTCTTAAAAGATGAACAGAACTATTAAAAGAACCCAATACTTCTTTACTTCTAGTGCTTATTATTTTATCTAACTTTGGTAAAAATAAACAACTTACCACGAAAAAAAGTGAAGAGAAAAAAATTAAAAACCAAAAAACTTGAGAAAAGAAGGTTGAAACATCAAGCTGTGGCATCTGTTAAGCAGCAAATATTAATAACATTGCAAGTACAAACGCAAGCAATCCCATGATTTCAACCATGGCAGCACCAATATAAACATAACTTTTCATTTTACCTTCTGATTCAGGGTTTCTCGCAATCCCATTTAACATAGCAGAGAAGATATTAGCTATACCTAAACCAGCACCGAGCATTCCAAACACAGCTAAACCAATTGCTATAAACTTTAAAGCTACTAAATCCATATATTACCTTTAATTATTTCTTTATAATATAATTGTAAAATATTCTACAAGGAAGTCAATTACTTTACTGCATCTGACAAATATACACATGTTAATATAGTAAATATATAAGCTTGTAAAATTGCAACAAATACTTCAAATCCTATCAATGCAATTATGAACAAAAACGGCGCAGGAGTGAAAAATATGTTCATATTTACAATAAACCCTGCTATCACTTTGATGATTGTATGACCAGCAATCATATTTGCTGCAAGCCTTATTGATAGGCTAACCGGCCTTACTAAATAAGCAAACAACTTAATAATAATTATTATAGGTGCAAGCCACGAAGGAGTTCCTTTTGGTAGCAATATGCGTAAAAATTCTACTCCCCTTTCTTTAAATCCAACAATCGTTATATAAATAAAAACCACCATCGATAAAGCGAAGGTGACTATCACATGACTTGTGACCGTGAAACTATAAGGAAGAACACCAACCAAATTACATGATAAAATGAAAATAAACACTGTAAATATCAATGGAATGTGCTGCAAGCCTTTGCTTCCAGTGTTATTTTCTATTATTGAAATAACAAAATCATATACATACTCAACTGCAGCTTGCAAATATCCTGGTATTACTGCCCCCTTCTTTATTCCAAAAAGCAAAAAGAGTATCACCAATATCACCGAAATCATCATGAAAAGAGATGAATTGGTAAAGCTTACGTCATACCCAAATAACCTAGGTAACTCTATTACCGTATATACTTTAAACTGTTCCAGCGGATTTAATGCCATTTTAATCTGAATTATAAACAGTAAATAAAGTATGAATTTTATAGGACAAAGTCAAGAATTAAGATAAGGCTCTGTATTATTATAACATTAACATATTAACAAAATATGTAATTAGAATGTTAATTACAGTCAGCTCTGTATTTTAAAATTTACTAATCTTGTTAAATTATTCAATATCTTGACTTAATATCTTATTTTGATTATAATTTAATTTTTAGTGAGGTATATAATGAACGAAATAGATTTTATTAACACTAATCATCCTTTAAATTTGGAGCAGGAATTTGGTAACGGATACATCGAATCAGTAGATTGTTTCCTTGACGAAGATACTCGCGATTATTACATAGGACTCAACAATGCAATAATACACTTCTTTTTTGATGGTAACATTGATGAGGATGCCTGGGATTATGAAAGTCTTAAATTCTTTCTGGAGATAGATTTAAAAGGTGATATAGAAAAAATTCTTTCTCTTCGCAAGAAGATATAAAGTTACAAAAGCTTCTACATCATAAACAATGATGTAGAAGTATTCCACTACAACAAGCTTTAAAAGCACTACATTTTATATTACAATAACTTTTTTGTTTCTTGTTAGATCGATGAAATTCACGTTATCTTGGTTACTGGAGTATTTAGAAACCAATGCTAGTTTAGAAGAAATTACCGATAAATTAACTCACATAGGGTTAGAAGTAGAAGATGTGATCGACAATACAAAATTAGCTGGTTTTATTGTTGCAGAAGTATTAGAGGTGATACAGCATCCAAATGCTGATAAATTAAAATTATGTAAAGTAGATGACGGAAGTAAAATTCTACAAATAGTTTGCGGAGCAAACAATGTTAGAGAAGGTATGAAAACTGTGCTTGCATCTCTTGGTAGCACATTGCCAGAAAGTGATTTCACAATCAAGCCTACAAAAATACGAGGAGTGCTAAGTGAAGGGATGCTCTGCTCTGCTTCTGAACTTGCGTTGGTTCAAGAGGAAAGTGAAGGAATAATCGAGCTTTCCGATGATTATAAAGTAGGGGATAAATTTTTCAATTGTGACCCTGTAATTGATATAAATGTTACCCCAAACCGTGGAGATTGCTTAGGCATTTATGGAATAGCTCGCGACCTTGCTGCAACTGGAATTGGGACATTAAAGACTTTAAGCATTCCACAACTTACCAGCTTCATAAATTCACCAATCGATGTTGAAGTTACTGACGGGGAAAGTTTTATTAGTGGAATATACATCGCCAATGTAAAAAATCAAGAAAGCCCAAAATGGTTAAAAGATAGGCTGGAATCGATAGGAATGCGCTCCATTTCTGCAATAGTTGATATCACGAACTATATTATGATATCTTTCAGCCGCCCAATGCACGCGTATGATGCAAAAAAAATAGAAGGAGAGCTCACAGTACGCAAAGCAAACGACGGAGAAAAATTTGCTGGTTTGAACGGTAAAGAATACTTATTAAACAAAGACATAAGCGTTATTGCAGGTGATAAAAATATTCATGGAATTGCTGGAATTATAGGTGGTAAGTGCAGTGAATGTACTCTTGAAACTACTGATATCTTTTTAGAGTCTGCTTGGTTCGATCCCATCTCTATTACTAAATCTTCAAGGCAGCTCGGCATCTCCACAGACGCTAGTTACAGATTTGCACGTTCAGTTGATCCTGGATTTACTTTTGATGGACTCAACCTTGCAGCTAAAATGATTCTGGACTTATGTGGTGGAGAAACCTCAAGCGTAGTGTCTGCTGGCAGCTTAGATAGTGTTGACACCAAGGTGAGCTTTGATTATCAGGATGTGAACAAGTTTGGAAGTGTGTCTGTATCGCCTGATGAGGTGCTTGATATCTTAACGAAACTAGGGTTTAGTATTGATAAAAAAACCGAAGGCAATTGGAATGTACAAGTACCAAGCTGGAGACCGGACGTGACAATACCGGCTGACCTAATTGAAGAAGTAACAAGAATATACGGCTATGACAAAATAAAAGAAGAACCACTACCAAATAATGTTGAAGAAGTAGATAGTACATACGACAATTTGCGTATTTTGATGACAAACAGAGGGTTTCATGAAGTGCTAACCTGGTCGTTTATGAGTGAATCAACAGCCGAAAAATTTGGTTACTCGAATAAGTTATTTATCATCGATAATCCGTTTAACAATAACTTTAATATAATGAGACCAAGTATTATGCCAAATTTATTGCAAGTTACTGCTGATAATATTGCCCACGGAATATCTGATCTTGCAATCTTCGAAATTGGGCCGATTTACGATGGTGAAGCTCGGTCTAAACATGTCTTAAGTGGAATAAGAACAGGAAATAATTTACCGCGAAACCATTATAATACTGATAGGAAAGTAGATGTTTTTGACGCAAAGGCTGATTGCATAGCAGCTTTGGAGTTTTTTAACGTTAATTGTGATAATTTAACGATAGAGAAAGCAGAAAAAGAACATTACCACCCAGGAAAGTCAGGCACTCTCTCTTTTAAGAATAAAGTAGCAGGTTATTTTGGAGAGTTGCATCCTAATATATTAGATCTTTTTGATATCAAGCAAAAAGTTGTAGGTTTTGAGGTAATACTAGAAAATATTGAAAATTTACCTGTAAGTAGAAAGAAATTTATCGATTATAAATACCAAAGTGTAAAACGTGATTTTGCATTTATAGTAAATAAGGATGTGGAAGTAGGTAACATAATCAATGTGATAAAAAAAAGCTCAGAGCTCATCACAGAAGTTTTGATATTCGATGTATACCATGGAAATAATATAGAACCGAATAAGATGTCTATAGCGTTGTCAGTTACTTTTTGCTCTCCAATCCACACTTTAACTGAAAAAGAGATCCAAAAAGAATCAAGTGCTATAGTTAATTTAGTATGTGAAAATACCGGAGGAACTTTGAGAACTTATCGTTGAGTCACAATCATAGTTTCCTGCCGTTGCTGTGTCACACTTACTTCATCCAATTTATTTCCAATATTGAATTCAATATCCTTGAAAAATCTATCCCACATTCCATGCAAATGCTCTTCTATTTTAGGCCACACATCATTTTTAAATGTTACCCCATCATCAGAAAATAAATTACCTAAAAAGGCTCCAATACCTTCATAATTTGACTGAAAACATTGAAGAAATGTCTCTCCTTCTTTATAAGTATTATGTGCCACATTTAACGCTTTTCTCTCTGTAGTCTCTTTATAAGCATTTGATGCTCCAATCTTTATTGCACCAAACATAACTTTACTCCAGTTCTTAACTTTCTGTATACAACCTTCACTATTTCCTGGTATATTATTTATTATATTTTTTGTCAAATTGTCTATCAAAGGAGACAATAAATTTTGACTAAAATGTTTGATATTATCTTTTGTTTTAATTACAGGATATTTGATGCGTTTTTCTGCTAAACAGTACTCCAGTTCTGCTCTTTCTAATAACTTCTTGATTTCTTTTTCATCAAAAGTTTCAAGCTTGAATACCTTCAGTAAATCATCTTCTATTACTGCAAATTTTATTTTTTCACGAGACGTTAGTTCTTCTTTATAATCATTTTTTGTTTCTTCATTTATCAATAATTCTTTTTTGCCTAATTCTAACTGTTTTAATGCTTTCAGAATTTCTTCATTCCTTTTTAAGAGCACTTCTATTGATCTTGTACCCGGATGCCCTTTTTCCCTGTTATTTTGTTCAGCTTGTAAACGCTTATTTTGATCTTTGAGTGTTTGTTCTAATGTAGATTTTTCTAAATGTCCTTCATCTTGCACGCGAAAAGCTTCAATTATTTCTGCTAGACCTGATTCACCATATTTTCTTAATTTCTTGCATAAACGTAAAACACCCTTTTTTTGTTCTCGAAGTAACCTTTGCACTTTATATTTTTTTATTTCTAAATACATCTTTTCTATAAAGTCATTTATTTTAGCTGAAGCTTCCTTATCCGATGGAACCTTTACTTTTTTTTCTAAATCTTCAAGCTGCTTCCTTAGGCTTTGCTTCTCCTTATCCGGTATATCTGATTGACTTAACTTACCTTGAACTTTTTTCATTACTGATTTTATCAGCCTGCGCTCAATCTCTTGATCATCATATTCGAATTTAAAAAGGTCTTCTAACCCCCTTTTTAAGGTGTCATTTGTTAAGCTACTGTTTTCATGTATTTCTTTTAATTTCTTATATATATCGTTACACCTTGTTTGACCTATTCCTCTTAAACTCTCTAATTCCTGTCTCACTAAAGAATTTTTTATCTCATCTTCCAGCGAAAAATCTTCTCCCCGTCTATCTCGCTGAAACTTAATTGCTTGTATAAAGGCAACTTGATAAGCACTTTGTATTAAGTGACTTGTCAAATTAGGACCTATACTATCTACCACTTTCGACTTGAATTCGTTCAATAATTCCTTCAATTTATCATATGTAATCTCTTTCTTTTCTAGCTTTATCAGTTCTTCCATAGTCTTCGCAAATTCCTGAATAGAAGTTGCAAGCACATCCTTGATTTCATTGCGTAAGGGCTTAAGACCATTTTTTAAATTGATGTTAGTTGACAATTTCAGTACGATGCTATGCTCTGAATTCCGCGTCACATCAAACCACTTGTTATTTTCATTTTCATACAAATCTCTAAGCAATCGTTTAAATTGCGGTGGAAATTCTATTTCCATATCCCACGCAATATTTGGTCCAGTAACTTCCTTTTCATGAAAAGACACCTCAATATTTTGATGCTTATTAGAATACCGCCCCATACTTATTTTAAGAGCAGTAACTAAAGAGTGAGATAAATCTCTATTTAAAAGATAAAAAGTAGCCAAAGCAATTGTTGCAGGAACAACTAAGGCTACAAGTACAGCCATATTAACAAAAATTGCTATTGCAGCAAGAACACCATATGCCAATCTTTTTGGCACGCCAGTTTCACTCTTTTTTGTCTTATCTTCCCCTACACTGTCTTGTGTCTTGCTGTTTGCTTGAAATCTACTGCATACGACTAATCCCAGTGCAGTAAAAGCAATATAAGGAAGCATTAAAACTGACAGAGCTAAATTTAATATTTTCTTTTCTGGGCAAGTTCTATTTATTTCCTTAAATATTTCGCTTGATATATTATACCAGGAAGTAAAAAAATCAGAGTTATAATCTTTATAATGAAATATACTGAGTGGAACGTTAAAATTAGCTAACGGCTCTTGTTCTTCCACAGCATCAAAAAATTCTTCTTCCTCTTCTGAAGTAGCAAGACCTAAATTATTCCCTTCTTCTACATTAGAAACAGCTTCCATAGCATCAAAAAACTCTTCTTCCTCCTCCAAAGTAACAACAGATTCTGCTTTACCTAAACCACCACTATTGTTAACAACTTCTTCATAATCATCTGCAACAGCTTTATTCATATTATAACCTTATCCAATTACCTTAAGTATAGCATAAATACTGACAATCTTGCAACTTTATTAAAAATTTAACGCTCAATACTAACACTTAAATCCTGATATTCCTTAGAATAGAAGTTAGTTCCAATTTCTGTATTAATGTCCAAAGATAAGGCAAGGGTCTGCTCTTTTATATATTCAAACCACGTATTTATTGCTTCCTTAATTTTCTCATCTTCTGTTTTGATTATTACTCTGATTCTATCTGATATATGAAAATCAGCTTGTTTTCTGGTTTCTTGAATGAGCCTCACGACATCTCTCGCTAACCCTTCTAGAATTAATTCATCATTTAGTTCAGTATTTAGAATGACAACTCCTTTGTTGTTATCAAACACAGCAGAATATCCACTATTTGCTTTTAACAATAGTTCATATTCGCCTTTTTCTATGATGTAATTTTCTGACTCATTACCTAAAAAAACTTGCTCATTTTCAACTTGCTTCCATTTTCCCTCTTTGACATATTGAACTAGTTTCTTAATTTTATCTGGTATTCTCTTTCCAAGCAGCGGAAAACTTAGCTTTAACTCTAGTGATGCAATATCTTCAAGTCTGTTTACTAACTCCAGTTTTTTTACATTTACCTCATCTTTTATCATCTCCTGGTACTCATTTGAATCTGCAGCACACTGGATCCCAGTGTCAGCTACTTGGATAACAGGAGAGAACTCTGGGATGACAGAAAACGGCTCACCTTCAAGAAAACTACAGGAAGACTGATGATAAATGATCATACTGCCAAGTGGCTGTCTGATACGTATGTTAAAAGTGTTTCTAATAGAGAGTGCAGAGTTGCATATCTCTCTCACCAAATCCATCTTGGCAATGAGCTGACTATCAAACTTCTCTAATTGTGGAAAATTAGCCAAATGAACAGATGTTTCTTCATACTTAAGCCCTTGCCATATATTCTCTGTTATAAGTGGCAACAAAGGAGCTGCAGCTCTTAGTATGTAATAAAAAACCGTATATAGAACATTATAAGCATCAGTTTTATCCTGATCCAAATCACTTTTCCAAAAACGCTCGCGACTGCGACGAATATACCAATTATTTAGCACTTCAAAAAAGTTCATTAAAATTTTGCAAGCCTCTTGGGAGTTATAGTTGTTCATAGAAGCTTGGATACCTTCTACAGCTTCAAAACACTTGGAAATCATGTAACGATCAATAGTGCTTTGATAATCCTTACAAACTTCAGCTTTAATCCCATCTGCATTTGCATACATGGTAAAAAAGTGATAGCTATTCCAAATAGGTTTTATTACGTTTTTCAGAACATCTCGTATTGAGTTTCCTTCTTTATCGAGTAGCAAATTACCACCACAAACAATAGATCCAGAAAGCATAAGAAAACGCAGTGCATCAGAACCGTATCTATCAAAAACCTCCATTGGATCTGCATAGTTATTCAAACGTTTGGACAATTTTTGCCCTTTTACATCCAAAACAACACCGTGGCATATGCAGTTCTTAAATGGTTCCCTATCAAACAAAGCAGTGGACAATACAAAGAGCGTATAAAACCACCCCCTGGTTTGCGCTATGTATTCAGTGATAAAATCCGCAGATTCAAACCACTCCTTATTTTCAAACGGATAGTGGATTTGCGCAAATGGCATCGAGCCAGATTCAAACCAGCAGTCAAACACGTCAGGTACACGGCGCATAACTGATTTTCCTGTTGGATCATCAGGATTTGGTCTTGTTAAAGTATCGATAAATGGTCTGTGCAAGTCGTCTATTTTAACATTAAAATCTCTTTCCAGTTCTTCTATTGAACCATATACATCTACTCTTGGATATCTCGCATCATCTGATTTCCATACAGGGATTGGTGTACCCCAGAATCGATTGCGTGAAATTGACCAGTCGTGTGCCCCTTCAAGCCATTTTCCAAATTGACCATCTCTAATGTGGTTTGGTATCCAATTAACTCTCTTATTTAGCTCTACCATTCTGCTTTTGAATTTTGTAACAGCAACATACCAAGAAGGCATAGTGCGATAGATCAAAGGAGTATCAGTTCTCCAGCAGTGTGGATAATTGTGAATATATTGCTCAGTCTTAAACCAACTCCCCTGCCCTTTCAATTTTTTTATTACTGTATCATTGGCATCAAAAACATGAACCCCTGCCAAATCTGAAACTTCAGCAGTAAATTTTCCACTGTTATCAATTGGACAAATAACTGGAATATCATGGCTTTGGCAAAGGTAAAAATCTTCCTCACCAAATCCAGGAGCAGTATGCACAACGCCAGTACCGTCTTCTCCTGTAACATAATCAGCAATAAAAACGCGAAATGCATTTTTTGTGTCTTTAAAATAGTCAAACAGTGGTTTGTAAGAAAGACCTGCAAGATCATTCGCTTTAAGTTTTATATTGCAGTTTTCATATGGAATATTGTTTTGTTCAGAGTGGCTAATAAATTTCTCTAGGTAACTTTCAGCAAAGATATATATTTCATTAGGTTGATTTGATGTCACTTCAGCATGCAAACATTTATTACCTTCCTGGATTCCAGCTTCACGCGCTGCCAAAGAGTGGACTGACACTGCACAATACTTGATGTCCTTTCCTATCGCCAAAGCTAAATTGCTCGGCAACGTCCATGGGGTTGTAGTCCAAGCAAGTAATTTGCACTTTTGTTCAATATTTTTAAATTGCTGTGGGTTTTCTAAAAGCTCAAATGCAACAGTTACAGCTTTGCTAGTCTTTTCTCTATACGCGTTATCAAGCCTTGTTTCAAAATTGGATAATGGAGTTTCGCAAGCCCAACTATATGGAACAACGCGTACTGATTCATATACTAAGCCCTTATCATAAAGCTGCTTAAATGCCCACATGACCGACTCCATGAATGATTTATCCATAGTCTTATAGTCATTGTGAAAATCCACCCATCTTGCTTGTCTATTGACATATTTTTCCCATTCTGATGAAAATTTCATCACAGAAGTACGGCAATGGTTATTGAATTTTTCAATACCAAATTTTTCTATTTCAGTTCTACCAGATATTCCAAGTTCTTTTTCTGCACCCATCTCAGCCGGTAATCCATGGCAATCCCAGCCAAATCTACGTTCGACTCTTTTTTGCAGCATAGTTTGATATCTTGCAAATGCGTCTTTGATGAAACCAGTGAGTAAATGTCCATAATGCGGAAGTCCATTTGCAAACGGAGGCCCATCGTAAAAGACAAAACAATTATCCTTGGAACGTTCTTCAACTGACTGCTCAAAAACTTTATTTTCCTGCCAAAATTTTATGATTTCCTTTTCTAACGACGAAAAATCAGGATTACTTACTGTATCAGGATAATGCTTTGACTTCATGTTCGCTATGTAAAACTAAAGAATATAGGGCTTTCTGAAAAATTACAAATTCAAAAATATTTCCGTAGCTCACACCCCAACAAACTATTCTGCCGAGCTTCCAATACCTTTTTTTAAGTTTTACTTGCAGTTTTTATTGTTTTACTTAACATTAACCCAAGCTTTAGGGGTATTTTATGGATCAGAAGACAGATAAGTTTCCACAATTTTTAAAAATGTTGTGCTTTGTTGAAATGTGGGAACGTTTCTCTTACTATGGAATGAGGGCACTTTTGGTCCTATTTTTGACTTCTCACTTAGGTTTCACTGATGAGAGGGCCTTTACTATTTACTCATTATTTGCTGCAACAGGTTATGCTATACCAATACTTGGAGGTTTTTTAGCTGATAAGTTGATGGGATTCCGCAACATGGTGTTGCTTGGAGGGATAGTGATGATAGCAGGTCATGCTTGCATGTCATTGGTTAAGTTTGAACCAGGTTTATTATATTTAGGTTTATCTCTAATAGCCATAGGTACTGGTATGTTTAAAGGGAACGTAACTAACTTACTTAGTTCATGCTATGGCAAAGACGATCCTGAACGTAGCAGAGGCTTTACTTTATTTTACGTAGGTGTGAATATTGGAGCAATATTGGCTTCTATTTCATGTGGTTATGTAGCCCACTTGTTTGGCTGGCACTACGGCTTTGGTTTAGCTGGTATTGGGATGTCTATAGGGCTAATCTTTTTTCTCAAATTTCAGAATCTTTTAGGAGATAGCGGCCTTTCTCCTTATCCAGAGCTTATGAATAAGCGCATATTAGGGATTAAAATTTTTGGTATAGTATTGATAGGAAGCTTTCTGTCATCATCAATAATTGCTAAAATGCTTATACATAGTGAATTTTTTACTAATATGCTCATATTTATTGGAATAACAGCTCTGGGCATATTTATTTATATAATATCTAAATTATCAGCAGAACAAAGACGAAAATTAGTGGCATTATCTATTCTTGTGGTATTTTTCTTGTGTTTTTTTGCTTTAGAAATGCAGCTTGGCTCTTTGGTTAACTTATTCACCGAAAGAAACGTTATTAACAATGTATTAGGTATAACAATCCCAGCTTCAGTTTCTCAAGCCATAAATCCTTTGTCAATTATAATATTTGGCTTTCTTTTTGGAACATACATGAAGTTTAAGCAAAAATATGCAACTTCCATGTTTACCCTTGGCCTTCTGACAATGGCTATGTGTTTTTTCACACTGTACATAGGATGTTTAAACTCTAACATTGAAGGTAAAGTAGAATACTTATATTTAATAATTGCTATCTCCTTTATGGGACTGGGAGAATTATGTATTGCTCCATTAGTCCAAGAACAAGCAACTACACTAGCCCCCAAAAACCTTAGAGGAGTAGTGATGGGTATAGTAATGCTGTCATTAGCGTTTTCTAACCTAGCCGGAGTTGCAATATCAAAATTTATGTCAGTTCCTTCAGTAAATGGTAAAATAAATTATTTAGAATCTTTAGAAATATATAAAGAGGGTTTTTTAAAGGTGGGAATATTTAATTTAATGCTCGTTATTGTATTTTTATTCTTCTTCAATTTTATACATAAAGTTGTTACTAACTCATCTTGTACAAAAAATTGATATAGGTAAGCTCAAATTTGTAGGTTTAAGGTACCCGTTCAGCAGAGGTAGCAATTAAACTTTGTAACTTTTGAAAAAGATTATGATTGCATTTTTTCAATACTCTTTGCTTAAGATTTATATTTAACGCTGCTTAAAATCAGTGAAATGCACACCCCAGCAAACTACTCTGCCGAGCTTCCAACACTTTCACATTTACTATTTTGTCCCTGTATTTATCTTCAGAATCATCAATGCACACTGATTGCATATATGGGCTTTTACCAATAATTTGGTTTTGGTGTTTACCTTTTTTATCGCTAAATAGAACAGGTATAGTTTTACCTACCATACTCTGGTTAAACTCAAGTTGTTGCTTACTAATTAATTTCTGTAAACGAAGAAGGCGCTCTGTTTTAACCTCTTCTGGTACTTGATCTTTTCTTTCCGCTCCCGGTGTGCCTGGTCTTGGGCTGTATTTAAAACTATAAGCCTGAGCATATCTAACTTTTTCTACTAATTTCATAGTTTCTTCAAAATCTTTTTCGGTTTCTCCAGGAAAACCAACAATAAAATCAGAAGAAAATTCGATTTCAGGTTTCAATTTGCGAAATCTGTCTATTATTTCCAAATACTCCTCTGCAGTGTGTTTCCTGTTCATCGCGTGCAATATTTTATTTGAACCAGACTGCACAGGCAGGTGAACAAACGGCATGAGCTTTGGCTCTTCCGCATGTGCCAAGTAGAGAGATTCATGCATATCTCTTGGATGAGAAGTTGTATAACGAATCCTCTCTAGCTTTTCAATTTTAGCAATATGACTAATTAATTTTCCTAAATCCCACACTTCCCCTTCGCACTCCCCATGGTAAGCATTGACGTTCTGACCAAGCAAATTGATCTCATTTGCCCCATTTGCAACTAATTTCAATGCTTCACGAAATATTTCATTCACTGGCCGTGAATACTCAGCTCCACGAGTATAGGGCACTACACAAAACGTACAAAATTTATCACAACCCTCTTGTATGGCAAGAAACGCAGAAGACCCCTGGCTATTGCCATAGCATTCATCTGGCAATTTATCAAACTTTGCAACTTCAGGAAAATCAGTGTTTATTACATGACCTTTACTTCTGCTTGCTTTGACTATCAGTTCCGGTAAGGTAGCGATACTCTGCGGACCAACAACAATATCAACAAAAGGAGCCCTTCTGAAAACTTCTTCTCCCTCTGCTTGCGCTACACACCCAGCCACCACTATAGTCATTTCTTTTCGTAACGAATGAATCTTCCCAAGCTCTGAGTAAAGTTTTTCTGCTGCCTTCTCTCTAATGTGACAAGTATTCAGTATCACTAAATCGGCTTTCCCTGCATCACTAACAACGTTGAACCCCAAAGGTTTAATTACATTTTCCATTAAAACGGAGTCATAAACGTTCATCTGACAGCCGTAAGTTTTAATATATAGGCCTTTCATATTTGGTATGTCTTTTTCAAAATTTCTTCACCCTACACGTAAATGTCTAACAGACCAGCGCGTGACGCTAGTGAACTTGCTAGCACAATAGATTTTGACAAAATTATACGAAAAACTGGATCCCAGTGTCAAGCACTGGGATGACAAGTTCTCGGCAACCCCTACGTCATACCATCACGGTATCTCTAGATCCCGCTAACAAGTAGCGGGATGACGGTTGTCAGGGTGTCATGAAAGTAGCTAACACTGGCTTCCATCCAAGAGGGCAGTGCCCTCTTCTTGTCATCCCAGTGCTTGACACTGGGATCCAGGAAAAAGAATGGTGTCATGCAAGTAGCTAACACTGGGATCCAGGAAAAAGAATGGCGTCATCCGAGTAGCTTGACACTGGCATCCAGGAAACTTAATTGCAAGTAATGCATTGAGTTTGGTGAGTATGGGTTTTGCGTTATAGAATGAAGCACTTTTGGTGAATTTGTAAAGAAAGCTGGATCCCAGTGTCAAGCACTGGGATGACAAGAAAGGGAGCACTGGAATTTTTATTTCAGTATTGTACATTAGCCATGCATCTGAACAGATACGAGCTTTCTGCTTTTTTTGGGTAAGGTCAGTCAAAAAGGTTTTACAACAACCATAATAACTATAACTATTATCAATACTGTAACTGCTTCATTTAAAACGCGAAAATAAATATGTGACTTCTTATTCGAACCCATTGCAAAATTTTTCCTATATTTTGCAAGTAGCATATGAATAATTAACATCAAAAGTATTGCAAATGCTTTTACATGAAACCATCCTTCACGATATGCTTCCCTAATAACCATTAGTGTAATTCCAAGACCAAGTGAGAAAAGCATTGCAGGGTTTATGATATATCTAAGTAGCCTCTTTTCCATTGTTTGAAGCAAGCTATCATTTTCCGATCCCGGTTTTACAGTTGCATGGTAGACATAAAGCCTGGGTAAATAAAGCATACCTGCCATCCACATGATAACAGAGATAACGTGAAAAGCCTCAAGCCAGTGGTAATAGTTCATTAGCAAAAATTTAAAATTCCTGGTATTGTGTTAGTTTAATGAAAAAGAAATCGATATGAAAGCAGAAAATTTCACTAAAGAACAGATAATTGGATTCTACAGGAAAATGCTACTCATACGCAGATTTGAGGAAAAAGCAGGACAATTATATGGGATGGGATTAATAGGCGGGTTCTGTCACCTATCAATAGGACAAGAAGCAGTTGCAGTTGGAACTCAAGCTGCATCAAAATTAGGTGACGCTTTTATCACAAGTTATAGAGACCATGGCTTAATGCTCGCATGTGATTCTGATCCAAATGTTGTAATGGCAGAGCTTACCGGCAAAGAAACAGGATGCTCGAAAGGTAAAGGTGGTTCGATGCACGTATTTGACGTTGAAAAAAAATTCTTCGGCGGGCATGGAATAGTGGGAGCACAAGTTCCAATTGGCACAGGAATAGCATTTGCTAATAAATATAAGAAAAAAGATAATGTGGTATTTACATATTTTGGCGACGGTGCTGCAAATCAAGGACAAGTATATGAATCGTTTAATATGGCATCTTTGTGGGAGTTGCCTGTGGTTTACATCATAGAAAATAATGAATACGCAATGGGAACCTCCGTGCAAAGGTCAACTTTAGTAACAGAGTTATATAAAAGAGGAGAAAGTTTTGGTATTCCTGGAAAACAAGTTGATGGAATGGATTTTTTCTCTGTTTATGAGGCTACAAGCGAAGCAGCGGAACACACACGCAGCGGAAAAGGGCCTATCCTGCTTGAAATGAAGACATATCGATATCGCGGTCACTCAATGTCAGATCCTGCTACTTATCGCTTAAAAGAAGAAGTTGAAGATATGAAGCAAAATCATGACCCTATAAGCACTTTAAAGAAATACATGACAGATAATAAAATGGCTTCAGAAGAAGAGTGCAAAATAATTGATAAGGAAATACGTGATTTAGTAAAAAAGTCGGAAGATTTTGCCAAAAATAGTAAAGAACCAAGCGTTGATGAGCTGTATACTGATGTTTATAAATTTGTTAGCTAATTTTTTTATCCAGAACTGTACAAACATTGTATAGTAAACGATGTCATCTAAATAGCTCCTTCTCCCGTCATCCAAGTGCCCTCCTTTTTTTGTCATCCCAGTGCTCTGACTACTTGGATCCAGCTGAGTTGGTGAGTATAAAAGTATAGCTAACGCAAGCTCTACGTCATGCCGCCGCGAACCGTCATACCGCGATTCATTCGCGGTATCTCTAGATCCCGCTAACAAGCAGCGGGATGACGGTTGTCAGGCTAGCTGTCATCTCAGTAGTCTCCTTCTCCTGTCATCCGAGTAGCTGACACTGGTTCCTTTATGACGGCAGTAGCCCCTTCGGTGTCATTCCAGTGCTTGACACTGGAATGACACCAATAATTGACATTTCACTAGATATTCATTATAAATAATGGAATGCTACAAAGTATAAAAACCATATTAATAGAAGACGATAACGTTAGGCTGGATAGGTACATCAGAAGAATCTTTCCTGATCTAAAGCAATCTGTAATTGAAAAATCTTTAAGGAAAGGATTAATCAAAGTTGATGATTGCAAAGCAAAGTCCAGTGATAGAGTAAATTCTGGGCAAACTATAACGCTGAAGCACTTGAATTATATTGAAAACGCTAATTCTGATCGCAAATATAATGAAAAGTTAGTGAATCTACTAAGAGAGAACATATTATATGAAGACGAATATATACTAGCTATAAACAAACCCGCAGGGGTCATCGTTCAAGGTGGCGTAAAAGTAAAGATTAGCATGAGTGATTTGCTTGACCAAATAAGAGAGGGAGAAACATTTAAAATTGTCCATAGGCTAGATAGAGATACGAGTGGAGTGATAATATTCGCACGCAACGCTAATGTTGCCAGATACCTTATGGAAGAATTTAAAGGACGAAGAGTAAAAAAAACTTATTTAGCATTAACTTCTGGCATACCGAGCAAGGATAGTGGAACAATAGACTATCCATTGGTGAAAAAATATGTTTCAGGTCAAGAAAAAGTGGTCGTTGATGAAAATTCACCTCAGAATGCCACTACGCATTTTTCAATTATAGCAAAATCCAAACACAATGTTGCTTATTTAAAATTACAACCAATTACCGGCAGAACCCATCAGTTACGTGCACATTTAGCTCATATAAATTGCCCTATTCTTGGTGACGGTAAATATGGTGGTAAAAAAGCTTTTATTGATGGGATAGCAAATAAAATTCACCTTCATTCGCATTCTTTATCTCTAAAACTGCCAAACAATAAAGAAATCACTATCACCGCTCCTATCACTAAACACATCGAAAAATCCATTGAAGCGCTATTTTTCGACTGAAACGATTTCACCAATCAACTTTTCTGTCTTTGGCTTTAATTTGAAGCACAGATATTAGGCTAATTAATGCGCAGGCAGTAAGATAAATGCCTGCTGCAAGTTTTGTTTCGGTTTTTTCTATAAGCCACATGCATATGTATGGAGAAAGGCCACCAAAAATTCCTGCAGATATATTATTTGCTAAGCTTACGCCAGTGCATCTTACTTTTGTTGGAAACAGTTCACAAATAACAGAACCATATATTCCAAAAGATGCACCTACTGGTATAGTAATCAATAAGTAAGTTATTATTACGACATAGTGGTTAACGGAAGATAATAATGGTAATACACATGTACCAATCAGAGATAGCATAATCAGTACAGGAATCATTACGCGTTTTCTTCCAACTTTATCAGATAAAATTGCAAAAAGTACCGCAGATGCTGCAAATACAACCTGTATTACTATCCTCATTAAATCTTTAACACTAATGGATAAAATAACTAGCTCTTTTATTGATATATTATAAAACATTATTGCTGCGTAGACAATTGCATTCTGAGCAATTCCCAGATTGATTGAAATAATAAGCGGTCTTTTATAGTTTCTTACTAGTTCTAACAATGGTGAATGTGCTAAATTATTAGCGTACTTATTAGTTTTATATGCTAAGCTTTCTTTTAATATGTACCTAGTTAAAAAACCTATTGTCCCCAAAAAAAAGCAAAAATAAAAAAGCAACTTCCATCCCCATATTTCATAGTTCTCACCTGTAACTCTTTTGCAGATAAATATCATTGTTATGCATAAGAGCGTTCCAAGGGCTCCGCTAAAGGGCTTCATACTTCCTAAGAAACCTAGATTTTTTTTATCTTTTGAATGCTCTATCGTAAATGCTGTATTAATGCTTGTTTCACCTCCTGCAGTTATTCCTTGCACTATTCTACAAAACACAAGCAATACAGGTGAAAGCAACCCTATTTCTTTATACCCAGGTATAATTCCCATAATTGTGGATGATATTGAAATTAATATTACTGAAGTAAGTAAAGTCTTTCTTCTGCCATACTTATCTCCCATATAACCAAAAATTACTGCACCAATTGGTCTAAACGCAAAACCAATTGCAAAAACACCAAGGAATTTGAGTGTACTCAAATAATGATCTTCTGATGGGAAAAAAACGTTGATGATTGTATCTGTTAATACTCCAAAAAGAGTGAGTTCATACCACACAATCATGTTACAGATCATGCCCGATAGTATTGCTTTTTGGATATTATTCATGGTCTTTCAATTTAACATAACCTAATATATCATTAACCGGTGCTCCTTGCTATAAAATTTTTCATTCAATAACCTTCAAGGATAATTCACGTAAATGCTTATCCTCCACCTTGGAAGGAGCACCCATTAGAACATCTTCACCTTGCTGGTTCATAGGAAAACAGATTACTTCACGAATATTTGGCTCATCAGCAAGCAGCATAACTATTCTATCAACTCCTGGTGCTATTCCACCATGAGGAGGAACACCAAATCTGAATGCACGTACAAGTGCACCGAATCTTGTATCAACTTCTCCCCGGCTATAACCTGCAATGGCAAAAGCTTTATACATGATATCCAGTTTGTTATTACGAATCGCCCCACTTGACAGTTCTATTCCATTGCAAACAAGATCATATTGGTAAGCAAGGATATCCAGTGGATTTTTGTCCTCTAAATCTTTCAGACCACCGTGTGGCATGGAGAATGGGTTATGAAAGAAATCGATTTTTTTACTTTTATCGTCATATACAAAATATGGAAAATCAATGATCCAACAAAACTTGAAGATATTATCATCTATAAGACTGAGTTCTGACCCTAAAAGAGTGCGTACTTTTCCTGCAATGTTTGCCGCCTCATTCTCTTTGTCAGAAGCAAAAAATACACTATCTCCTGGCTCTATGTTTGTTGCTTCTCTTATGTGGTTTAGCCTATTTTCATCAAGAAATTTAGCAATTGGGCCTTTCGCAGTTCCATCTTTATCAAACGTTATATATCCGAGACCCTTAGCACCGAATTCTTTTTGCGCATGTTCTATCTTTTTATCAAAGAAGCTGCGTGGTTCCTCTGCTGTTTTAGGTGCAGGGATGGCTCTCACTACCATACCACGCTCAATATTGCTTTTGAAAATATTGAACCCTGAATCACGAAAAATTTCTGTAACATCGCTGATTAATAGTGGATTGCGCAGATCTGGCTTATCAGAACCATATTTAAGCATTGCTTCTTTATATGTAATACGTGGAAAATCTTTATCAACAGACTTACGAGAAAATTTAGCAAACACTCTATATAAGGTAGACTCAATAATCTGAAAGATGTCTTCTTGAGTTACAAAAGACATTTCAAGATCTAGCTGATAAAACTCTCCCGGAGAACGGTCAGCCCTTGCGTCTTCATCACGAAAACACGGTGCAATTTGGAAATATTTATCAAACCCTGAAACCATGAGCAACTGTTTGAAAATCTGCGGAGCTTGTGGCAATGCATAGAACTTGCCAGGATTTAGCCTGCTTGGCACTAGGTAGTCGCGTGCTCCTTCAGGAGAGGAAGCAGTGAGTATTGGAGTTTGAATCTCTAAAAATCCTCGCTCTATCATGAGCTTGCGGAGCTCTGCAATAATTTGTGAGCGCAAAATAATATTGTTGCGGACTTTTTCACGTCTTAAGTCAAGAAATCGATATTTAAATCTCATGTTTTCTGGGTATTCTTGCTCGCCGGTAATGCTTGCCAATATACTTCTTTCTTCTTTTGCTATTTCTTCATCAAAGTGGAACTCAACTTCCGACTCAACGCGCAAATTGTTGACTATCACCTCGATTTCTCCGGTAGAAATAGAGCTGTTTACCGTATCTTCAGTTCTAGCTTCAACTATTCCTGTAACAGTAATTACACTCTCCAATTTTAAATTTGATATCTCATCAAAAAAGTCTTTGTCATTATTAAATACTAGTTGAGTGATTCCATAGAAGTCTCTTAGATCAACAAAGATTAGGTTGCCGTGATCACGCTTACGGTATAACCATCCAGAAAGGGTAACTTCCTTTTCTACGTCGTTCTTCCTCAGTTCATTGCACGTATGAGTTTTATAGCAGTTCATATTTGTTTTACTTCTAAATTCTTTAAGAAGTATAGAAATAAACCTTATTACATACAAGCCCGTTCGTCAGATATTTGCGCAATTTTCGAAATAGAGCAGTACTGCTTTTATATTGTCTTTACCCGCAAAAAAATTGCACAATTTCTATAATTATGGTATAATAGCAAGGGTATTTTTAATGAATTAGATACAGGAAATGCCACTTACACAGATCATATTATATAGCGTAACATTACTTGCTGTAGCTGCAGTATTTCTCTTTTTGAGAAAAATATACAAAAATCGCATTAGAAAAATCATACTTCCTAGAAAAGTTTTTAAAGAAGAGTGGGAAGAAGACAGAAAATTCAATGAATTATATCAAAAAAATAAGCAAAAAGAGTTGATGAAACAACAAGAAACGCTACGCGAGAAACAAAAAGATGTGCAAGTTTATAAAGAAGATCCAGAAATAGTTGACATAGCAAAACCGGTAGGTAAATGGACAAAGATGGTTATGATGGGTAATGGTTTAATGCAGCGTTTTGCACAATTGATACATAGAGAAGGCGGACAGAAAGGATTTTGGGAGCTGTTTGTAAAAGCTCAGGCTTCAACTCAAGGTAAACATAAGGGAAAGGGCAGATAATCCATGCTTGAATGTGAAAATTTATCCTGCACTCGTAATAATAAGGTACTATTTAAGAATCTCAGTTTTAAAGCTGAGCTAAAATCAAAGATTCTAATCACTGGTCCAAATGGTAGTGGTAAAACCAGCTTAATTAGAAGTTTATCTGGACTTTTACCACCGGTATCAGGCAATATAAGGCACTGTGGAAAAGATATATATGATGATCCAAAATCCTATATATCTTCTATGGTCTATATAGGCCATAAGAATGCCTGTAAAGATAGCTTAACTGTTGCTCAAAACGTAGAATTCTGGGCAGGAATACGAAATACTAGAGAATTGATTGTGGCAGCTATTTGTTGCTTGCAGTTGCAACCTGTACTTAATATTAGATATGGCGAACTTTCTGCAGGCTGGAAAAGGAGAGTTGCGCTTGCTCGCCTCTTGATTTCTAATGCAAACGTTTGGCTGATAGATGAACCATTTTGTAATCTTGATAGTGCAACGTGTGAATTAGTGCTGAACTTAATCTCAATACGCTCTGAGCAAAATGGTATAGTAATTATTACAGGGCATAGCTCTACAGAGCAATTGTGTGATTTTACAACGATTGATATACGTAATTTCAATAGACTTCTTGTATAGTTTTTGGCAACAACCGCTAGAAATAAAAAACTTACTTGACAAACTCCGCCAGCCTCCTTATCATGAAACTGAAGCTATTTATTTATCTTCTCTGTACAGATTAAATGACAAAAAAACTCACGTATCTGGCGTCTCATGTTTAATTTTTTGCACTATGTGCACTCTATGTCTTTATCAAATTTCTAGGTTTTTACCTATACAAGCTGAAATACGCTTATAAAGCATTTAAAACATCAAAAAACGCCAACTTAAAAAATGGATAGTGAATAATTAGCTACCCTAGGGTTTCTTTTGCCTTTTTTTCTGTTTAGTAAATTTCTTAAACATTTATGACTAAAGGTTAGTTGCATTAAAAAGCAGCTAAATCGCGGTTATTAAGCGTTTAGAATAAAAAAACGCCATACTTGAAAGTATAATGTAAGTAATTAGCCAACCACGGGGCTTCTTTTGCCTTTTTTTTCATTTGGTAAATTCCTTAATGTTTATGGCTAAACGACAACCGTCATCCCGCTGCTTGTTAGCGGCTAAGGGATACCGCGAAGGGATACTGCGAATGAATCGCGGTATGACGTTAATTATTCTGCGGCGGTATGACGTAGAGCTCGCGTTAGCTATACTTTTATACTCACCAACTCAGCTGGATCCAAGTAGTCAGCTACTTGGATGACACCCTGTTGAGGCTGCGCTTACACATTCCACTTTCTATGCTCACCAAACAAATTTGCTTATTCGCAGCAAAATTTTCTGGATCCAAGTATTCAGCTACTCGGATGATATCTTTGTGTTTGAAGCAAAACCAGCTATAACATTTCTTCGCAAACAAATGTTCGTACAGTTGTGCGCGTGATGCTGGAATCTAGACAACAATTAGATCCTATTGTCAAGCAATAAGCTACATGTGCTATTTATTTAGTAGATTAAATATGAAGTTTAAAACTCTGCTATTGACTTCCTGTAGAACTAGTGAAAACCAAACTTGCTTAAAACCACTTAATTAGTTATAGTTATAAGTTTAGGTACAGTAAAATGACAGCTTTTGTCCCCTTGATTATTTTTTTAATCTTGTATCTTGGAAGTGGTGCTTATTTTTCTTTTATCGGAACTGATAATCCACTTCATCAGGTTTCACCAGTAATCTGCTTATTACCAGCACTATTTTTTGCTGTCTCACGTGGTACAAATAAAATTCAGCATAACATCGATACTGTTATCAAGGGCATGGGTGACAAAAACACCCTTACTATGTGTTTAATTTTTTTATTTTCTGGAGCATTTTCTGCGGTGACTCAATCAATCGGTAGCGCAGACACTGTTGCTAATTTAATTCTTAATTTCCTTCCAGCAAGATTACTGCT
The DNA here is from genome assembly GCF_008033215.1 of Wolbachia endosymbiont of Drosophila ananassae. Taxonomy (NCBI): domain Bacteria; kingdom Pseudomonadati; phylum Pseudomonadota; class Alphaproteobacteria; order Rickettsiales; family Anaplasmataceae; genus Wolbachia; species Wolbachia endosymbiont of Drosophila ananassae. The sequence goes on from NZ_CP042904.1 coordinate 360,906, forward strand.
GCCTGGAGTATTTTTGGCTTCTGCTTTTATTTCAACTGCAATTGGCACATCTATGGGAGTTGTTGCGCTGATGGTACCTATAGCTGTTAATCTGGCAAAAAGTGGAGCTTTTGGTCTCGAAATAGGAACTGCAACTGTAGTAGGTGGTGCCGTGTTTGGCGATAACCTTTCGATGATATCTGATACCACCATTGCATCTGTTTCTTCACAGGAAGCTTCAGCAAAAGATAAACTTAAAATGAACTCTAAAGTTGCACTTATTGCCAGCATTATAACACTCATCTACCTAGCAGTTGCCTCAAATAGTACAAAAATTATTTCTATATCAAATTTAGATTATTATTCTATAATAAAAATTATTCCTTACATTTCTTTAATAATCATGGGGCTGCTTGAAGTCGCCACTTTAGTAACAATAACTATAAACATAATTATTGCTGGTGTGCTAGGAATAACTTTTTTTGACTATGCTATCATTCAATTTCCTCATGACGTGTATGACGGTTTCAAAAAAGTAAACGAAATAGTGATATTTGCTCTATTTATCGGTGGATTGAGCCATATAATGTACAAGCAAGGTCAAAAAGCGTTGCATAAACTCATCGATGAAAGCAATATCACAAAAACTAAAGCTGAATTTGTGATAGCAGGAATTGCGTCTATGTTTACTACCTTAGTTGCCAATAATACCATTGCTATTTTACTAAGTGGTGGCATTGCAAAAAGGCTTGCACAAAAACACAGTATTGCGCCACATCGCAGCGCATACTTATTAGATGTTTTTGCTTGTGCTACAAAAGGTATCTTACCTTATGGTTCCCAACTATTGCTAGCAGGTAGCATCGCCTCTGTATCACCTATTTCTTTATTAACACAGGTATATTATTGCTTTATTCTAGCGGCAGTTACAATAGGCGAAATAATCATCAACAGCAGAAAAGAGAAACATTGTGCGGCTGCAACTTAGAGTTTCTCTTTTTTTACCCATAAGGAACGGAATTACTTGACACCCTTCGCCAACCCCCTTATTATGATGTGTAGTACAATGATACAAATTAAGAATTCCCCCATCCTGTGCTGGTTCTTCGATCTGAAATCCTACTTCTACCTGATCACAACCAATGTTAATTTGTCCTATTAATGCTTTAATAATGCCGCGCTTAGTTTGCCAATCTAGCTGTTCCAGGTTCGATTTTACACTAGAATAAAAATTCTTTATGCTATTTATAATAAGACTTATTCCTTTTTCTACTGCCTTCTGATCAACTACCTTTTTTTTCTCTTCTTCTATCCCTTGTAAGCGTTCTTTCATTTTTCTCATTGTCTGTTTAAATTCTTCCTCGCTTATATATCCTTTCTCTCCTGCATTTTCTTGACTATAATAATCTTCCATTAATTTTTCGATACCTTCTTTTATTTAATTTTCTCTTCTTGCAAACTTTTTCTCTGATGATTCATCATTTTTATTTTCTAATACTCTACGTTGGTATTCCTTTTTTATCATCTCTGGGTTTTTTAGTACATCTTTCACCTTTTCCCATACTGACCTTACCCAGAAAAAGTGGAGAGAAAGAAAGGAGTTTTTTCGGGTAAAATAAAATTTTGGAGGATTAGAAATGGTAAGAGAATATACGGCAGAATTCAAATTGGAAGCTGTTAAGCTGGCAAATGAACAAAGAAAGGTAGGTCAACCAGTTGCAAAAGTAGCAAGAGATCTAGGAATAAGGGATAGTGTATTAGGAAAATGGATGAAGAAATATAACGAAAAAAAGTCAGCGGCAAATGCATTTCCAGATGTAGCACCTTATGACAAAGAGAGATTTGATTTACAAAGCAAGAGTAACAAGGGAAAGAGACATTTTAAAAAAAGCCCTGGCCAGTCAAAAAGAGTAAAATATTTTTTCATAAAAGAGCATAGTAAACACTATAAAGTGCAGGAATTATGTAGGGTTTTCTGCTAGTGGCTACTATAAGTGGACTACAAGGAAAATAAGCAGTAGAGAATCAGCAAATAAAGAGTTATTAGCAGATATTCAAAAAATATATCAAGCTTCTAAATGTAGATATGGAGCTCCTAAAATTCATGCTGAATTAAAGGCTTTGGGTAAAAGTTGCAACTTAAAAACAGTGCAAAGTATTATGCAGAAAAATGGTATTCAGGCTATATTGAGAAGAAAATTTAAAATTAAGAAACAACAAACGGACAGTAGCTCCCAATATATTAGACCAAAACTTTATTGTCGATCAACCAAATAAAGTATGGGATTACTTATATAAAAACCAAAGAAGGATGGCTATATTTGGCAACAATAATCGATCTATATTCACGCATGGTAGTTAATGAGCAGTTCAATAAATAAACAATTGGTTATGGACTCTTTATTAATGGACGTTAACAAGCGTAAACCTGCCAAAAATCTACTATTACATAGTGATCAAGGTTCACAATATACTTCGCAAGGTTATCAATATCTCTTATCCATAAAAAACATAGATGAGTTATAAAGGTTGTTGTTACGACAATTCTGTTGTGGAAAGCTTCTTCAGTTCTCTAAAAAGGGAGTTACCAATAGACACCTCTCGGCACTCTAAACAGCATATCAAAACTGCTATATTTGAATATATAGAAATTTTTTATAACAAACAACGTCACTATTAACTATTGCATTCCTGAGCATTTTGATTCATCATTCTCTTTGTGAAAAACATTCCAAACTTTCTCTCCACTTTTTCTGGGTAAGGTCACATGTCAATGGCTCCATAAGTTCACATTCTATTCCCAAACTTTTTTTAACTAACTTTAAAATCATAGAAAATACTGTCGAAAAAGGAAGTTTTCTTGTTCGTGTAAAACTCAACACAATGGATTTTCTGAAAAGTTTTCGAGTATATTGCATTTTTAATTTGTAAGATAAGATCTTTTCCTTTTTGCATGCCTCACCTAAAAAAGACACATTTTAAACTTTTTTGTTGCAATAAAATAGAAACAAAAGTGCTGTCCCTTGCACTCTTTGGATAATTTAATGATAAAAAATTTGGAGAGAAATTTTATACACTATCGCTGATATTTTTCCTTAAGTTGACGCCATTGCCTGAACGGATACATGACAAATCTATCGTTTATCAAATCGTCGTGTAAGCCTAAAGCTATAGGCATTAAGCACGATAGAGAAAATCATTTATAATCGCTATAGCAACTAGTGTAGACACTTGACGTTCCTTGTAATTTGATAAATAGAGGTTTTTATATGATTTTACAACAAGGGCTTCTGGATAACATTGAAAGTAAATATTACCGTGCTTATCTTCAATAGCCTCTATTACCCCCTCACTGGAAAATGCTGCAACTTTATATCCAAGTGACTCCAATTTTCTTCTATTTTCTGGTGTATTACTTACTGCTCCTGAATGAGCATCTGGAAAATATGTTGAAAACCAGCCATTTTCATTAGGTATTAGGAATTTGGCTATTACTTCTGCTAAACGACTATTTGGAACGATCTTTATCTGCTGGAGAGGTACATCCTCTTTCTGTGGATTAGGTGCTGATTTTAAATGAGATCTTTGCTTCTCTTCATCACTCACAACACTCACTACTTCAATTCCCTTTGCATTCATTATGCCTTCACATATGCCAAGCAAATGAATTGCAGGGTTATCATCAACTATTTTTACAATTGCTTCAGTAACAAGCTGGCGATAAGGAGTGGGTGCTGAATGTAAATTATCCGGAATAAATATCCTATTTATTTTGTGCTCTTTAATGAATTGTGCAACTTCAACTTTTATTCGGTCTAATGTTAGCTTTTTTGCCAATGTTTTATCTTGTTTTGCGAGATTAAGTGACTCTGTCTGAATTTTTTTAAGGCTAATTATCTTATTATAATCAATCAGTACAGTCTTAACCACAAAGTTATTAAACATCTCATAGATATTTTGAGATAGCCCAAGTTCATGTGCTTCTTCCGTTTTCAACAAACCAACAACTACGTCATTATTTACTGTATTTTCTGCCGTCAAGACAGTTGACGCTGGTTCTTCTTTTCTGGTTACATGTTGAGATGCCGGTTTTTCGCTAACGTCAGCATAAGTAATATTGCTTAATAATAGAACTATAATTAATAAGATATTAAATAGTTTATTATAATATTTATATACTATGACTTGCCTCCCTAATATTTATATTACGATATAGAGTATTTTATAACAAAAAGGCAAGTTTGCCAAGAAAGAGAAGGTGGCCTGAGCAGGAATCGAACCAGCGACACAAGGATTTTCAGTCCTTTGCTCTACCAACTGAGCTATCAGGCCAACTGTATACTTTTATTTTTAGATAAAAAATGTTATTATGTCTATCAAAAGTTTTTAAAGTAGTTTATAAAAATAAAGGATGAACATTAATGACAAAATAGGAATCTACCCTGGCACATTTGACCCTATAACTTTTGGGCATCTTGACATAATCAAAAGAGCGTGTAAACTAGTCGATAAATTAATAATAGGAGTTGCAGAAAACGTTAATAAGCATACTGCCTTTGACACAAAGCTACGCACAAGCATGGCTGAAAATGAAATCAAAGGACTAGGAATTGATGCAGATGTTATATCTTTTAATGGGTTGCTAGTGAAGTTTGCCAAAGAGCAGAATGCTTCTGTTATTATTAGAGGATTAAGAGCAGTGTCGGATTTTGATTACGAGTTTCAAATGAGCTGGGTAAATTATAAACTTCTTCCTGAAATCGAAACCATATTTCTTCCTGCTTCTGAAGATACTCAATTTATCTCATCAGGTTTTGTAAAGGAAATAGCAAGATTAGGAGAAGATGTTAGCAAATTTGTATCAAAAGGCGTTCAAAACGAATTGATTAACCTGAATAGGATAAAAAATGGAGAATAGTGCTTGTTGTTTTTTATTTCTGAATGGGTATATTCAATATATAAAATGTTATAAGCTAAAGGAGCAGCATGTCAAAAGTGAGGGTTAATAATAGAAAAGTTTGTTGTCATGGTGATGAGAATGATGAGGGTTCTGGCCATCCATTAATATATTTAGATATGGGAGAAGAAGAGGAAATAGCCTGCCCTTATTGTGAAAAGACGTTTGTCCATGACTGTACTGTAGAAGCGGTTGGGGAGCTGACTAGGGATGAGCTCTAATGGCACTTCTGCAGACTTAGCTTATGTAAATAGCAATAAGAGGGGCAGTAAAAATGAAACTGTCCATACGGTCGAGCACTCCCCCATGGCCAGGTATCATATTTCCACTATCTTTAACACCGTAAGCTCTTTTAACAAGCGACTCAGTAAAATCGCCAAGTTGCGCTAGAATAGCAATTGCAAGGCCAATGATTGGAGAATAAAAAATTGAAAATAGACCAAAAAATATTGATCCAAAAATTGTGCACACTACTCCAGCTAAAATCGCACCAAGAAGTCCTGTCCAAGTTTTTCCAGGGCTAAGAATTGGGCAAATTTTAGCCCCACCAAAATTCTTACCAAATAGGTAGGCAGTAATGTCAATTCCCCAAATGGTTAAGACGAACCATACTAATGCGTATTTTCCCTGTGGTAGGTTATATAAATATATTAATGAGGCGCTTGGTAGTGCAATCAATAATAATGCAAAAACGTATAAAATTTTGTTTCCTTGGGTTAGATTATACCATTCAAAAGAAGATAAAACTGCTATCGAAAAAATCAATAGGTAAAACGATAAATCACTGAAATATGTAGCAAAAGAAAATATGAATAATATTACTATTGAGGACAACATTCTAACTATAAAATTATTATCTACCATATTTCTTCTCTCTTTTTGTATAATCTTCTAATGCTTTGCTCAAATCTTGACAAGAAAAATCAGGCCACAAAGTATCACAAAAATACAATTCAGCATAAGCTGCTTGCCATAATAAAAAGTTGCTTAACCTTTTTTCGCCGCCAGTGCGAATTAATAAATCCAATTTTGGCAAATCTTTAGTATACAGAAATTTTTCAAATTCCTCTTCTGATACATAAGCAATATTTTCTTTTATAATATTGCTTATAGCTTGTGTAATTTCTTGCTTTGCTCCGTAACTGACTGCCACAGTGAGTAATAAACCATCGTTCTTATGTGTCATTTCTTCTGCTTTTTTAATTTGATCCAATATTTTACTGGGTAACAGACTTAAATTGCCAATAAAATTCAACTTAATGTTACAGTTGCAAATGAAATTGACTTTATCTTCATTAGTTAAAACGGAGTAAAATAAATCAAATAGACAGTCAGTTTCGTTTTTAGGTCTAAGCCAATTCTCCATAGAGAATGCATACAAAGTTAAGTAGGGTATGGTTAAGTCCGTACAATACTTGGCAATATCGTATGCAACTTCACTGCCCTTTTTATAACCATCAATTTTTACTCTTCCTTGATTGTTTGCCCATCTACCATTACCATCCATAATAATTGCTAAATGTTTCGGTAAAGATTCTTGATTCAACATTTAAATTTAACCTAATTTTGACTTGAGTGAAATTTTTTGGATTTCAATGGACACCTGGAAGGTGTCAGCTACTTGCATGACAGGAAGAGAGTTACTGTAGTGACACCAATAGTTGATACTTGAATGCAAAATTGGTGTCATCCCAGTGCTCCGACACTGGGATCCAGGAAATTTGATTTCAAACAAGTGCATCAGATAGTTGTATAGTAAAGACTGGATTCCAGTGTCAAGCACTGGAATGACATCATTTGCTATGTAAGCTTTCTCCATATCATTTAGTGATTCAGTATATCCTTTTCTTTGATGGACAATTCACCATCAATTTTTTTTATATTATTATCAGTAATATTTTGTATTTCCTTTTTAGCACCATGAAAATCATCTTCTGAGATTTCTTTATTTTCCTTCATTTTTTCTGTTTCTTCCATAATATCTCTACGTATATTTCTAATGGCAATCCGTGCATTTTCAGCAAACTGATGCAATAATTTCACTAATTTTTCACGGGTTTCTTGTGTTAAGTCCGGAAGAGCTATACGTATGGTATTGCCCTCAACAACAGGATTTAAATTCAAGTTGGCATTTAATATAGCATTTTTCACTTCACCGACAACATTAATATCCCAAATTTTAATTGATAGAGTTTTGTTATCTATAACCGAAACACCTGCAACCTGATTTAACTTTTGATGTCCACCATAGATATTTACAACTATACCATCAAGCAACGATGCGCTAGCTCTACCAGTGCGTACGCCTTTAATATCATCATGAAAGGACTGAATAGTTTTTAGCATTCTTTCTTTTGTTTTAGCTTTTATTTCATTTAACATAAATTACCTAATGTTTACAATCTGAAACTATAGTATAAGTACCTTGACCCTTAATAATATTGACTATTTTTTCTCCCTTCAAAGAAAAAACTATAATTGGAATAGAATTCTCACGAGCAAGTGAAATTGCTGATGCATCCATAACTTTTAAATCACGAGTCAATAAATCCGTGTAAGAAAGCCTATCATACATTACAGCATCCTCATTTTTTTTCGGATCAGCGGAGTATACACCATTTACTTGCGTACCCTTTAGAATAACATCACAATTCATTTCAACAGCACGTAAGGCTGCAGCTGTATCTGTAGTAAAAAATGGGTTGCCTGTGCCTGCTGCAAAAATTACCACTCTACCTTTTTCTAAATGACGAATAGCTTTCCTTCTTATGTAAGGTTCACATACAGTGGCCATGGGTATTGCAGATAATACCCTAGAAGCTATTAAATTTTTTTCTAAAAAGTTTTGTAAAATTAAAGCATTGATTATAGTTGCAAGCATTCCAATATAATCACTACTTGCTCTTTCACAGCCACTTAAAGACGCAGATGTGCCACGAAAGATATTACCACCACCAACAACAATACATACCTGAACTCCAAGCCTGTTAATATCAGCTATATCTTTGCACAATTGGCTTATTATTCCCATATCATAGCCAAAAGACTGTGACCCCATTAAAGCTTCACCAGAAATTTTAAATAACACTCTGGAATATTTTATTTCGCTTTTTTCATTTATTGAGGGAAACATTTTTTACCATTTAGTTTGCACCACCCAAAACAAGTAACTTGTAATTAGAGAGTTTAACAGCACTCACCTCGCTTGATTTTATAAAATCAGAAACCTTCATTTTATCATCTTTTATGAACTTTTGTTCCAGTAAAACAACTTCTTCATAGTACTTAGCCATTCGTCCATCTACTATTTTTTTTGCTACTTCTTCAGGTTTATTTAAGCTCCTTACTTGTTCTTCAATTATAGAACGTTCATTTTTCAACTTCATTTGATCTAAATCATCTATAGACAAAGCTTCAGGCTTCATAGCAACTATGTGCATCGCTATTTGTTTTCCAATTTCCTGTAACTTTGCCTTATCACCGGGTGATTGCAATGCAATTAAAGCACCAATCTTACCTAAGCCACACACATCACCATGTACGTAGCCAGCAATAACTCCATCCTTAGCTTCTAAGTAACAAAGCTTGCTTAACTCTAGCTTCTCACCAAGAACTGACGTACCATTCATAATAGCTTCCTGCACTGTGCCAATGCTTTCATACTTGGCATTTTTTAACTCATCAACGCTAGTACAGCGTTCTTGATGAGCAATTGATGCTAAATTTAAAACTAACTCTATAAATTTCTCATTCCTTGCGACAAAATCGGTTTCGCAATTGAGTTCAATCAATACACCACAATTTTCAGTCAAACACATAGCAACGAGCCCATCTGAAGCTACTCTATCAGATTTTTTGTCAGCTTTAGCAAGACCTATTGTACGTAACTTATCAACGGCTTTCTTAATGTCACCATCACATTCTTCTAATGCTTTTTTACAGTCACTTAAGCCAAGCCCTGTTCTATCACGTAATTCTCTTATATCATCTGGATTCATCTTCATTTGTTACTACCTCCCTTTCTTCTTCTTTGTAAACTTTACTACGTCTCCTTTTAGTTTGCACAATACCATCTTCTTTTTCTTGAATAAACTCATCACCCCTTATATCATCAATCTTAACTCCAGATTTTGCTAGACTAGACTCTATTCCAGCTAATATAGAGTCGGTAGCTAATTTACAATAGAGCTCTATTGATTTTCTTGAGTCATCATTTCCAGGTATTAGATAAGTAATACCATCTGGATCAGAATTAGTATCAAGTATTGCAACTATTGGAATTCCTAACTTCTTAGCCTCCTTAACCGCTATATGCTCTTTATTAGTATCAATGATGAATAAGATATCAGGAATTGCTCCCATTTCTCTAATACCGCCAAGCGCCTTATCAAGCTTTTGCTTTTTCTTTTCAATGTTTCCCAATTCTTTCTTTGTTAAAATGCTATCCTCGTCATTTAATATTTTCTCATATTGCATCAAGGTTTTTATCGAAGAAGAAACAGTGCCCCAATTAGTAAGCATACCACCAAGCCAACGATGATTCACATAATATTGACCACAACGAATCGCTTCACTTGCAATAATATCAAAAGCTTGAAACTTTGTACCAACAAATAGAATGCGACCACCTTGAAATGCAACGTCATATAAAACCTTCATGGCCACCTGTAGCAATGGTAGTGTTTTTCGCAAATCAATTATATGTATACGATTTTCTTGATGCACTCCATATATGTATGGAGCAATTTTTGCGTTCCAGCGACTAATTTTGTGACCAAAATGTACACCAGATTCAGCTAAATCACGCACAGTGACTTTAGGCAAATTTGTCATATATCATTCCTCCAAATAGTTTATCTTCCATGGCATAACCCTAATGGGACTACTTGTACAAGCCATGTGTGAAATTAAATTATTTACATAGTAATAGAAAAGACAGCAAAGCGCAAACAAAAAATATTGACAAAGGGCAACATGTTTATTAGCTTTAAAGTTGAAGCCCGAAAATGCTAAAAAGAAATTAGGGGGGTGTAGCTCAGTTGGTTAGAGCGCATGCCTGTCACGCATGAGGTCGTGAGTTCAAGTCTCATCACTCCCGTCATATTAGTTTTAGCATAACTTAGAATTCGCAGTATTATTGCCGGTATTGAGAAACGCCTTCACCAAACTTGACATGGCATGGTATTGTAATTAATACTTAAATAGGTTTGTTTTTATCATTAACAATTAGGATTAAATATGCTCATTTCTGAAGTTTTTGCAGCAGATGCAACTAGCAATACATCAAGTATCGGCGCATCTTTTGCTAGTTTTACTCCATTGATTTTAATATTTGTGGTATTTTATTTTCTCATTATTCGCCCACAACAAAAAAAACTAAAAGAACATAGAAGGATGATAGATCAAATAAAACGTGGTGATACAGTCATTACTTCTGGTGGAATAATAGGTGAAGTTAATAAAGTTGATGAGGCAAATGCACAATTTATAATAGAAATAGCACCAAAAGTTGAGATAAAAGTTCTAAAGTCCGCTATATCTGAGGTTTTAAGCAAAGAAACTCAAAAAGTAGCAGCTAAACCAATTAAAAAGGTAAAATCGAAAGAATGATAAAAAGAATATAAATCAACCAGTAATAAAGGCAAAAATGCTTAACATGTTTAGAAAAAAGTTTGTTTGGTGATCCATTTGTGTGTGGAATATTTGGTGTAGTAAGTAGCGGTGATTCAGTAATACCAACTTTACTAACTGGGTTGCAAAAATTGGAATATAGGGGATATGACTCTTCAGGTATAGCAATCATAAACAACGAAGGTAAGATAGAAGTCAAAAAATCAGAAGGTAAAGTCGAAAGGTTATGTGAAGTTGTTGATGACAGCAAGATGTCTCACAGTACAGTTGGTATAGCACATACTCGCTGGGCTACACATGGAGTTCCAGGCCTTAAAAATGCTCACCCCATTCGTACAAATAACGTTGTTGTTGCTCATAACGGCATAATTGAGAATTACAATCTGCTAAAAAAGGGTCTAGAAGAAAGGGGAATGCCATTCCATACTGACACTGACACAGAGATCATACCAAACATGCTAACCTTATATCTTGATGAAGGATTGTCGCCAATTGATTCTCTATTTAAGTGTTTAAACAACTTACATGGCTCATTTGCCTTGGTCTTATTATTTGCAGAATATCCAGACGCCTTATTTGTTGCGAAGAGAAATTTGCCTTTAGCAATAGGCTATAACTGTAACACAGTGTTTGCTGCATCTGACTCTAATGCTTTAAGTGCATTTGTGGAAAGAATATCGCATTTGGAAGATGATGACATTGCAGTGATAAAATCTAGTGGAGTTAGTATATACAACAATGGTACACAAGTTAAACGCAGTATAGAAAATAGTAGTCCAAGTGATTTTCTAATTAGCAAAAATGGTTACCCTAGCTTCATGTTAAAAGAGATTTTTGAGCAACCTTGTGCATTAAACAAAACAATAAACCAATTTTACAAGCAATATAAAGAGGTCAACAAAAAATTATTCTCTGAACTGAATCACATTACTATAGTTGGATGCGGATCATCTTATTTTGCTGGGCTAATAGCGAAGTATTGGCTGGAAAGTGTCGCTCAAGTTCGAGTATATCTAGAAATCTCGTCAGAATTTAGGTATAGCAACGTCAAGCTAGAAGAAGGCAGCATTGGGTTATTCATCTCTCAATCTGGCGAAACTGCAGATACCATAGAAGCGCTGCGTTATGCGAAATCACAGAAGCAAACAATCATTAGTATAACTAATACATTTAGCAGCAGCATTGAAAAGATCTCAGATATTGTGTTACATACTCTTGCTGGGCCAGAAATTGGTGTTGCTTCAACAAAAACCTTCTCTGCACAACTTGCAACTTTAGCATGCTTTGTCGTGGAGCTTGGAAAAATAAAAGGTGTACTGGGTGGAGAGAGAATAAAACAGCTAAGCAACGCTATCAACTCTATTCCCAAGCATGTTGAGCATGTTTTAAATGTGATGAAAATACAACATATATCAGGCAGTATATTAGAACACAATAACGTTATTTTAATTGGCAGAGGAAGCTCATATGGAGTTGCAATGGAAGGTGCATTGAAGATAAAAGAGCTTTCATACATCAATACCATTGGTATTGCAGCGGGAGAAATGAAGCACGGTTCTATTGCTTTAATAGACTCTACTGTGCTTGTTATAGCAATTATCCCTTATGATAGTTTATTCTTTAAAACGCTATCTAATATACAAGAGATTATTGCAAGAAAAGGCAAAGTAATTGCCTTCAGTGATAAGCAAGGAGCGCCATTCCTAAGGGAAGTTTGCGCAGATGTGGTGCAACTTCCAGACGCTGATAATTTTATCTCTCCAATCATCTACAGTGTTGCTATGCAATTCCTTGCTTACTTTACTGCAGCAAAAAAAGGGTTAGACGTGGATTGTCCGAGAAATTTAGCCAAGTCTGTTACGGTTGAGTAGTCCATTTAAAGTTAAAGCTAAACTTCTAATAAGGTAACCAGACTGCATTCTGTGATTTTTAGCAAAACACGATACACAATCGTCATTCCGCTACTAATTAGCGGAATCTATGCCGAGATACCGCGGCGGTATGACGGTTCGCGGTGGTATGACGGTTAAGTAATTCGTCATCCCGCTGCTTGTTAGCGGGATCTAGAGATACCGCGGCGGTATGACGGTTCGCGGCGGCATAGCTATCTTCAAAAATATGGTTGAATAATTGTTAATAATAGTGTATAATTATTAATATTTTTAAGCACTTTGGCTATGGCTTTATCTAAGTTTCTCGACCCTAAGTTGGATTTGACCTTCAAAAAAATATTTGGCACTGAAAAAAATAAGAATATTCTCATACATTTTTTGAATGATATTTTAGGGTTTACTGAGATAAATACTATACAAGAAGTGGAATTCCTCAGTACTATAATGGATCCTGAAATTGCATCTGATAAACAAAGTATAGTTGATGTTCTTTGCAGGGATTCTAGTGGGGCCAGGTATGTGATTGAAATGGTGCGACCTGAAAGCCTTCGGTCATATTGTTTAAAAGGAGAGGAATTCATTCAGAAAGAAACTGAAAGGATTCTAAAGCTTATTGAACCAGATGTTTTGCCATCTGAGTCTACGCATCAGTGCGAATTGGGTAACCAGTTGGTGCCGAGCGACGCGGACAATGAACCTCCTCTTGATAAAGAAGATGCTCAATCGTGAGAGAAAGCATAAACTACAAGCATCATGTGGTTGGAGGGCTAGGCTTAGTGGTATGGTGAACGTAAGTGAAGCTTCATAAGTATCGTAACGATTAAAGAGCTAAAGATGCTGATAAGCTCCGACCAAAAGGTAATGTGGATGAGTTACATTTTTCATTTCTGGATGTACGCAAATAATAATTCCACCGGTATAGAGAAGCCACCTAACCCACTATTGTATGACAAAAGGAACAGGATAAGCCTGTATTTTCGCCTATATGGCAGGCAACCCGCAAGGAATGCTGATGGATGTGCAGGTAAAGGATAATGGAGAAAGCGAATGCCATTTTGTAACGAAATGGATAGAATTTGTAACATTAATTCGCGTGAAAACGAGCAGACTTCCATTTGGTCCCTCATGACAAGAAACTTTGTTAACCACTTAAGGTAGGAAAGCAGATGATTACAAGTACAACTGTAAGTGCACCTACCAATAACTCCGAAGCATGGAACCAGTTACCCTGGAAGAAATGCCAAAAAGTTGTTATGAGGCTACAGAGGCGTATTGTTAAGGCTGTCCAACAAGGCAGATGGGGTAAGGTGAAAACTTTACAACACCTTCTCACACGCTCTTTTAGCGGCAAAGCTTTGGCGGTTAAGAGAGTAACTGAAAACCAAGGAAAAAACACAGCAGGTGTAGATCGTCAAATATGGTCAACTTGCAACACAAAATTTCAAGGAATAAAGCTATTAAAACAAAGAGGATACAAACCTTCTCCGCTAAAACGGATATACATCAGTAAGTCTAATGGCAAAAGAAGACCTCTTGGAATCCCTACGATAAAAGATAGAGCCATGCAAGCATTATACTTGTTTGCTTTGGAACCGATAGCTGAAACGATCAGTGATCGTCACTCTTATGGTTTTAGACCAAAAAGATCCTGCGCAGACGCTACTGTGGCTTGTCACTTGTTACTGGCAAGCCGTAACCAACTACAATGGATACTCGAAGGTGATATTAAAGGGTGTTTTGATAACATTAACCATGAATGGCTCATGAAGCATATTCCTATGGAGAAGAAAATTCTTCATAGCTGGTTAAAAGCTGGCTTCCTAGAATCAAAAACTCTGTATTCCACAACTGCAGGTACCCCACAAGGTAGTATCATCTCTCCAATACTAGCAAATCTAGCCCTAAATGGACTTGAAAAATCATTGGAAAGTCAATTTGGTAAACTTGGCAGTAAAAGAAGAAGCAAAATCAGAAGTGGAGTAAATGTAATCAGGTACGCAGATGACTTTATCATTTCAGGAATCACACGTGAAGTACTGGAAAATGAAGTAAAACCTCTAGTATCGTCCTTTCTTCAGGAGAGAGGTCTTATCCTTTCCGAAGAGAAAACAAAAATTACATCTATTACAACAGGGTTTGACTTTCTTGGTTGTAATGTACGCAGGTATAATAAGAAGTTAATTATAAAACCTTCAAAAGAAAGTATTAAGAAACTTCTTAATAAAGCACGTACATTGATAAAGGCAAACATAGCGAACACTCAGGCCGTACTAATCAAGTTGCTCAATTCCCTATTAAGGGGATGGGGAAATTACTACAGCCATGTGTGTGCGAAAAGAGCTTTTAACAAAATAGACCATGAAATTATGTGTGCTCTATGGAAATGGGCAAAGAAAAGACATCCTCGTAAAGGATTACGTTGGATAAAGAATCGTTACTTCAAGGTAATGAAACAACGCCAATGGGTCTTTGCTGCACCCATATGCAAGAACAAACCGAAAGAGATAAGGTATTTAAGACTGCTTAGGTTGATTGATATACCTATCAGACGACATGTTAAAATCAGGGCGGATGCAAATCCACTTGACTTAAAATGGAAAAAGTATTTTGATGAAAGAGTGAAACAAACAAAAATGTTAGCAAGCTCTTTCTCAAGAGAAGGTTCTCTACTGTTGGTGTCACCATTAAGAATGATGTTTTCTGAGGAATCATGAAGGACAAGCCGGTTCGAGAAAAGAAGGACTTAGATAAGGGGCTCAAGCGTAGTGTGGGGAAACCTGCATGCTGCGTTTCTAAGGGAGGGAGTAGTAGCAATACTACTTCCTTACCTAACCAGCTTACTCGCGATAAAGGCTTCGAAAAACGAGCTCAATTATATGCTGCTAAGGCTTACTCAAGGCAAGCTGATAAATCTGGTAAGTACATTGATTTAAAGAAGGTTTTCTTTATTGCTATCTCTAATTGTAATTTATTTCCTGATAAGCTTGATTATATATCCAGCCACACTATAAGAGATGAGAAAACCAATGAGCATGACTTAAAAGATTTTCAATTTGTATTTATTGAACTACCTAAATTTCCTAAGAATAAGGAAGAACAGCTAGAAAGCATAGTGGATCGTTGGTTATTTTTCTTCAAATATGCAGATGAAACTACGGAAGAAGACTTAAGGAAAATAGCAGAAAAAGCACCAATAATAAAGTTAGCCTACGATGAATTAGACAGGTTTAGCTGGAATGAAAAAGATTTAGTAGCTTATGAAGAAAGAATAATGGATCTACGGAAAGAAGAAGCCATTCTTGAATACAGACTTGACCTTGCTACTGAAAAAGGCATCCAAATTGGCGAAGAAAGAGGCATCAAAATCGGTAAAGAGGAAGGGAAAATTGAAGGAAAAATCGAAGGAAAAATCGAAGTCGCAAAAGCAATGCTGGCTAACAATGTTGATGTCAACACTATTGTCAAATTTACTGGCCTTTCTATTAGTGAGATTGAAGAATTAAGTGTGAACGGTTACTAATTAAGAACTTTAATTATCAATCATAAATCACTGAATTTCGCTAGTAAATTTGTTGCCATTGTCCATATTGCACAATTGTATATAAGATATAGTATAACAATAGTGTCCGTTCAGCTAAGAGGTTGTCCGGAAACAAGTAAAAGGCTATAATATCTGAAATTTTAGTACGGGGTAAAGATGAGAAAAAAGTATCCAACAGATCTAAGCGAAAGGGAATGGGCAAGAATAGAAAAACACTTCAGAGTATCATACAAGAAAGGAGGAAGGCCGCCAAAGTATAACAAAAGAGAAATATTAGAAGCAATTTTCTATGTATTGCGTACAGGGTGTCAATGGCGGTATTTACCAAATGATTTTCCGCTATGGAAGACTGTGTATGAGCAGTTCAGGCAATGGAAGAAGCAGGGAATTTTTGAGAAAATGAATTATGAAATTACAAAATATAGTAGAAGAAAAATAGGAAGGAATGAGCAGCCGAGTGCCTGTATAGTAGATAGTCAATCTGTAAAGACTACAGAAAAGGGGGGATCAAAGGCTATGATGGAAGTAAAAAAGTAAAGGGTAGAAAAAGGCATATAATTACAGACACTCAGGGTTTTATACTAGGTTGTTACGTAGGCGCTGCTAACGAAAATGATAGAGATGGTATTAAAATAGCATTAAACAATATGAGAACAAAATATACTAAAGTTAAAAAAATGTGGGCTGACATGGGATACCAAGGAAGAAATTTAAAGAATCACATAAAGGAAGAATATGACATAGATATTGAAATTGTTAAAAGGCCTCCATGTAGATTTTGGGTGCACAAAGATACGCCACCTGAGCTACTACCAACAAGAGAACAAGGGTTTAAAGTACAGCCAAGAAGATGGGTTGTAGAAAGGACTTTTGCTTGGGTTAATAGGAATAGAAGGCTATCGAAGGAGTATGATTTACTCACAACATCCACTGAGAATTTCATATACCTAGCTATGAGTAGGGTTATGTTAAAGAGGGAATATGCTTGAATTTACTAGTTTCCGGACAACCTCTAACTTTGCTATTTTTCTCTCTAGATTCTTGCAAAGTTCTACAAGATTAACCACATTACCTCACGGTTTCTCTATGATTATTTTTTTAGATTACTTGTTTACCTTATTTGCCGTTCTCCTGAACGAATATACATAAGCTATAAAAACTATCTAATAGCTACCCAAAACCCTTATTTCCCACTCAAGTTCAACATTAAATTTATCCTTTACTGCATCTTTTACTTTGTTGCCAAGGTTTTCCAAGTCAGATGCAGTTGCATTATCGTAATTGAGCAAGAAGTTACAATGTTTCTTAGAGATTCTAGCTCCACCAATATTTAACCCTAGGCAGCCAGATTTATCAATTAACTCCCATGCTCGGTAGTTTTTTGGATTTTTGAATATGCACCCAGCAGTTTTTCCTCTTATTGGCTGGCTTTTATTTTTCCTCTCAATAACTTCCTTTAACCTTTGCAGTATAAGCTCATACTCTGAGTTTACTCCTTTAAACTCAGCTTCAACAAAAATCCAATTTCCTTTTAGGCTATGTCCACGGTAAAAATACCCCATTTCTTCGCTGGAGAACTCATATAGGTTTCCATCCTCTAGATTCACTGCTTTTATGGATTGTACAACACTTGCGATATCACTACCATATGCACCTGCATTCATTTCTATTCCGCCACCAACTGTTCCTGGAATTCCAACTAGAAACTCCAACCCACTAATCTGCTGATTTCCCGCAAAGTGAGCAAGGTTGCTGAGCAGCACAGCTCCCCCAGCTACAATAGAGTTGTTACCCTTACTTTTAATATATGCAAACTCCTTACCTAATTTTACTGTTATTCCTCGAATGCCACTATCTCGCACTATTATGTTGGATGTTGCACCAATAACGCTAACTGGCAACTCAGTGTTTTTAATCAAGCATGTTAAATCTTCAATATCACGTGGTTTAAATAATATATCAGCTCGTCCACCGACATTTAACCACGTTGCTTTAGACATTAAGATGTCATAACGATAGATTCCACGTACTTTAGGTAAGCTTATAAGCATTTTGATTTCAACTCTAACCCTGCATCCATACCCATTTTCTCCGCATCTTCTATAAATGAAGTGCGCTCAGTGAAGTATATATTTTTTCCATCTGCCAACATACAACGAAGGTATAGCATATTTTCGCTTACATATTCAGCCAAAGCTGCAAGTGGTGTAAAACATGAACCATTCACTGTCTTCATAAAACTGCGCTCTGATTTCACTCCTATAAAAGACATATTATTATTAATTTTCTCTAAAAGATCGATAATTTTTACATCATTCCTTCTACATTGAATACAAATCGCTCCCTGTCCCACTGCACTTAACATAACTTTTGGTGGCAATACCTCTGTAATTAAGTGATGTTTTTCTAATCTTATGAGTCCTGCTTCAGCTAAAATTATTCCATCAAAACTTTGATTTTGCAATCTAGTTGTTACATTTCCACGTAGCGGTACTATATTTAAATCTGGTCTAAAATTTAGTAACTGAACTTTTCTTCTTATTGCAGAAGTGGCAATAGTAGCCTGTTGTGGCAAAGACTCAAGGCTATTGTGTTTATGAGAAATAAACGCATCGCATGGACTTAGCCTTTCTAAAACACAAGGAATTGTTAAACCCCATGAGAAAAATGCAGGCACATCCTTTAGCGAGTGAACTGCCATGTCTATATTATTTTCGAGCAATTCAGCCTCAATTTCTTTAATGAATAATCCTTTGCCTCCTATTTCAGCAAGATTTGCGTTTGCATACTTATCTCCAGAAGTTTTTATCTTAACAATTTCAATAGATAAGTTAGGAAAAGAGTCCAGCAACTTTTGTTTTGCTTCCAAAGCCTGGACAACTGCAAGCTTGCTTCCTCTGGTACCTATTTTGACTAGCATGTGTACGATTGTTTGTCTGATGTCATTCAAGTAGCTAACTACTTGGATCCAGTTTATATAAACCTTTGCATTTATTGTACTTTAACTTAAAACCAAAAGCAACTTTGACTTTACAAAATAATAACCTTTTATATGCATAAATAAGCTTACTGGATTCTAGTACTTGCATGACAAGGTATAAACCTTATCGTCATACCACCGCGAACCGTCATACCGTCACGGTATCTCTAGATCCCGCTAACACGTAGCGGGATGACGAATTATTTAACCGTCATACCGCGATTCATTCGCGGTATCTCTAGATCCCGCTAACAAGCAGCGGGATGACGGTTGTCGTTTAGCTATAAATATTAAAAAATTTACCAAACGAAAAAAAAGGCAAAAGAAGCCCCGTGGTTGGCTAGTTACTTACATTATACTTTCAAGTATGGCGTTTTTTTATTCTAAACGTCTAATAACCACGACTCAGCTGCTTTTAAGCTGCAACTAATCTAAATTATAAACATTAAGAAATTTACTAAACAGAAAAAAAGGCAAAAGAAACCCTAGGGTAGCTAGTTATTCACTATCCATCTTTTAAGTTGGCGTTTTTTAATGTTTTAAATGCTTTATAAGCGTATTTCAGCTTGTGTAGGTAAAAACCTAGAAATTTGATAAAGACATAGAGTGCACATAGTGCAAAAAATTAAACATGAGACGCCAGATACGTTGAGTTTTTTTGTCATTTAATCTGTACAGAGAAGATAAATAAATAGCTTCATTTTCATGATAAGGGAGCTGGCGAGGCTTGTCAAGGAATTTTTATGGCCTAGCGTCACGTGCTGGAATGACATTTGGGAATATGTTATCCGTTTGTCACTTCTAAATGATAAGAGCCTCAATGAATTTATTAGTTTATTACATGTCTCTTTTCATGTATAAATCTATAGAAAGTTTTATACGGAAGTTGTTTTATGAGCAAAATTATAGAAATCAGAGCACCAAAAACTCTTGGTGGTGAATCAGTTACAGAAGGTATAGTAAAAATAAAGAAGGGTATTGGAGAAGCAGTAAAAGTAGATGATCTGATTTTTGAAATTGAAACTGACAAAACAGCACTCGAATTAACTGCAGAAGCTTCAGGGCAAATAACTGAATTTCTTGTAAAGGAAGATGATGTGATAAGTCCTGATCAATTGTTAGCGAAGCTTTCCGTGGGAGAAGTAAAAGAGGAAGCGAAAAAAGAAGATAAAAGCGAAAGTGCTGCTAAAAAAGATGCTCCATCAGCTCGTAAAATTATGGAAGAAAATGCAATCAGTGCAGAAAGCGTCAAAGGAACTGGCATGGGAGGCAGAATAACAAAAGCAGATGTGATAGGCCATATGAACAAAGCTGAACAACCTGCAATAAAACAATATGAATTGCCAAAAAGTGTAGTAAATGGAGAGCAAAGAGAGGAACGAGTAAAAATGAGCAAAATAAGGCAAGTAATTGCCGCTCGTTTGAAAGCATCGCAAAATACTGCTGCAATACTGACCACGTTCAATGAAATTGACATGAAGAATGTCATGGATCTAAGAACGAAATATAAGGACGCCTTTGAAAAAAAATATGGAATAAAACTTGGTTTTATGTCGTTTTTTATAAAGGCAGCGGTGCAAGCACTGAAAGAGATTCCTGAAATTAACGCTGAAATCTCAGGCGATGAAATCATATATAAACATTACTATGACATAGGTGTTGCTGTTGGCACTGACAAAGGCCTTGTTGTGCCGGTTATTCGGAGTGCCGATCAGATGTCATTTGCCGAAATTGAATTGACTTTAGTTGCTCTTGGCAAAAAAGCACGAGAAGGTAAATTACAAGTATCAGAAATGGAAGGTGCAACATTTACCATTTCAAATGGCGGAGTATATGGTTCGCTCCTTTCTACTCCGATAATAAATCCTCCGCAATCTGGAATACTTGGAATGCATTCAATACAAAACAGGCCAGTTGCTGTTGGTAATGCAGTAGAGATCAGACCTATGATGTACATTGCTCTTTCTTATGATCACAGAATAGTTGATGGCAAAGGAGCAGTGACTTTCCTCGTTAAAATAAAAAATTATATAGAAGATCCAAATAGGTTAGTTTTGGAAGTGTAGCTCAAATGAGTTGCTGTTAGCCTAGTATTGCTAAAAACCTAAACGTCATCCAATTCTGCCAATAGTTTCACAACTTCCGGGTGATCAGGGCCGTAATGTTTCGTAAAGATAGATGAAGCCCGTGCAAACAACTCCTTTTGTTTCTTGTGATTACCTAGAGCACCATAGGCGTCGCTTAGGTTTACCAGTAGTTTAGCAACTTCAGGGTGATCAGGGCCATAATGTTTCTTAAAGATAGGTAAAGCTCGTGTAAACGATACTTGTGCTTTTTGAGGGTCACCTAAAGCATAACAGGTAATACCGAGGTTTATCAGTATCTTGGCAACTTCGCAATGATCAGGTCCATAATGTTTTTCTTGAATCGTTAAAGCTTGTTCAAGCAACTCTTTTGCCCTCTGAGGATTACCTAATGCCCTATAAGTGGCACCTAGGTTTGTAAGCGTAATAGCAACTTCACAATGATCAGGTCCATAATGTTCTTTATCAATTACTAAAGCCCGTTCAAGCAACTCTTTTGCTTTCTGAAGGTTACCTAAAGCCCTATAGGCAGCACCTAAGTTTGTTAGTAGTTTAGCAACTTGAAAATGACCAGATTCATAATGTTTCTCTTTAATTGCTAAAGCTTGTTCAAACAACTCTTTTGCTTTCTGAGGATCACCTAAAGCGTAATAAGCGGTACCTAGACTTCCTAGTATTATAGCAACTTGAAAATGACCAAAGCCATAATGTTTCTCTTTAATTGCTAAAGCTCGTTCAAACAACTCTTTTGCCTTTTGAGGATAATCTAAGGCATAATAAGCGTTACCGAGGTTTACCAGTGTAATAGCAACTTCGCAATGATCAGATTCATAATGTTTCTCTTTAATTACTAAAGCTCGTTCAAGCAACTCTCTTGCTTTCTGACAGTCACCTAAAGCTCTATAAATGTTACCGAGGTTTGTTAGTGTAATAGCAACTTTGCAATGATCAGGCCCATAGTGTTCTTTGTCAATTACTAAAGCCTGTTCAAGCAACTCTTTTGCTTTCTGAGGATCACCTAAAGCACCATAAACGGTACCTAGATTTGCTAGTGTAATAGCAAATTCAAAATGATCAAAGCCATAGTATTTTTCCTGAATTGCTAAGGCGCGTTCAAGCAACTCTCTTGCTCTCTGAGGATCACCTAAAGCACCATAAGCTATACCGAGGTTTGTCAGTAATTTAGCAACTTCAAAATGATCAGAACCATAATGTTTCTTCAAGATAGGTAAAGCCCATTCAAGCAACTCTTTTGCTTTCTGAGGATTACCTAGTGCCCTATAAGCGGTACCTAGGTTTCCTAGTACTGTAGCAATTTCAAAATGATCAGGTCCATAATGTTTCTCTTTAATTGCTAAAGCTTGCTCAAACAACTCTTTTGCCTTTTGAGGATAATCTAAGGCATAATAAGCGTTACCGAGGTTTACCAGTGTAATAGCAACTTCGCAATGATCAGATTCATAATGTTTCTCTTTAATTGCTAAAGCCCGTTCAAGCAACTCTTTTTGTCTTCTAGGGTTACCCAAGTCATAATACCCATTATCCATCCATATTAGCAAATCCATAAGATAATACTTCTCTATTGTTTGTTTTTCTAAAGGATTTTTCTCTAGCCAATCATCAATATGTGATAAAAATGCTTCTAAATGCAGCAATAGTTGTCTTTTCTTAGCATAATCTTCTAATTTATCACTACCATAAGGAAAACTCTCTTGTAATAGTTGAAAAACAGTTTCTATGTTTTCTTTAGTTTCTCCACTTTCCTCTGACTTTAGCCTAATTACATCTTGTACTAAACAGTGAATAGAAACACTACCACTCTGCTCATTGGACACTAGCATCGAATATCTCAATAATATACCTAATACTTCTTCAAAAGGTTTTTCTTCAGAATTGTTCTCTACAATCTCAGGAAATATTCTTAACAAATCTTTAGGAATATCATTGCCTAAATATGCACAAGCTATTAACAACCTACTTGCTAGGTTAGACTCATTACAAATTGCGTCCATTGTAATATCCCAAGTAATAAACACAGGCTCATGGTTAGAATCCTTAGGTAGTGTTTTATGAGATAATAAATAAAGCTTCCTTTCTGCATAAATTTCTAAGTAACGTGAGATAGTCATTTTGTTTTCTTTGATGTAAGCGCAAGCCTGAGCTAATGCCAAAGGTAATCTACCTAACTTTTCTGCCAATATACCTATATTTGGCCTATCGCTTTCTGAAACCTGGCCTAGAATTTTCTTAACATATAATTCTGATTCTGGGGGAGTAAAAACGTCTACACCTATACTCCCTTGTGGCCATTCAGTATTACGAGACGTAACTATTATTTTGCCGCCTTTTGTAGGTCTGAGCTTAGAAATGACTTCATAATTTGATACATTATCATAAATCAACAACCAGCCTTCACGTTTAGAATCTTCTAGCCAGTTTCTCACATAACAAGCTTGCTGTGCAGCGGGAATTTTGTCTTCACCGTAAATAATATTTAATGCTCTCCCTAACTTAACATACTCGCTGATTAGCTGATCCTCGTCTTTTGCATTCAACCAACATATTCCCTTATATTTTTCCCCATGTTTTTGAATAAAATCTAGCACTGACTGCGTTTTACCCACTCCGCCCAAACCCTGCAAAGCAGTTAATATGACTGGCTCATTTTCTGTTTTTAGATAATCTAATATTTTTTCATTGAGGTATTTTCGTTCAATGAAATTTCTACCAGCTATTTTAGGTGGAATGTTCCACCGTTCAAATAGATTCTCTCTAGGTTTGAGACTATAAAGATGTTCTATGGCTTCCTTAAAATAATCATCTTTTCTTGTTAGATAAGAAACTTCGCTACCCTGTTGTTCCCACCATTTTTCTACCTTCCCGCATGCAAAGTCAAAAACCATGTCAATGTCTTTCTTGCCTGATATTTTGTATATATTCCCTATTTCTTTCTTAATAATATCATCTAATTTTGAATGATTAGGTTGATTAACTACAAACCTTATTCTAAGTAAAAAATCTTCTATTTCATCGTCATACCAATTCCCGCTACACAAGTAACGGATAGACAATAATAGAAAAAAAGCCATACTGAAGTAAGTAAAGTAGCGAGGTTTAAATGGCATTAAGATCAAAATTATTGGATGAAAAAGTGGTGGAATCAGCAAAAGAAATGCTGAAGAAAGTAAGAAATAACGCATATGTTGCAAAAAAACTAAATGCTGTAATTGCAGCAAAAAAGCACAGTATAACAGCCGTAGCAAAGATATGCTGCATTTCAAGAAAGGCACTTACTGCATGACCTAAAATTTGGCAGAGAAGAAAAATTATTTGCTCCGCCTCAACGCCGTAGAAAAACTATATTGAATCAAAGTCAACGTGAACAAGTTGAGGTGTGGATAGAGGAAAACCCCAATATTACTATAAAAGAAATGAAAATAAGAATTCAAGAAAAGTTTGGTTTGAATATCAGCAAATCTACAGTACACCGTAATATGCAAAGAATGAAATTCTCATATATCACACCAAGACCAGTGCATAACGGACAAGATAAAAGTAAACAAGAGGAATTTAAAAAAAAATCTTAATGAAACTATTGTCATGTATCCTGAAAAAGAGCTATTTTTCTTCGATGAATCGCGGTTTGGCACACATTCAAAGATTGGACACGGGTGGTTTAAAAAAGGCATTAGGACACAGGTTAAGGTAAAACTAGGTAGGCAAAATTTTTATCTCTATAGTGCAGTTAATCCCAGAAATGGAGAAAGTTCTAGCTCAAACGTCAATACTGATTGTATGAATATATTCCTTGAGCAGATGTCACAATATTTAGGAACAAGGGAGGCATTTCTTATCATGGATTGTGCTAGTTGGCATAAGTCAAAAAATTTAAAAGTACCTAAAAATATCGACATTATATACCTACCACCATACTCACCTGACCTCAATCCTGTTGAGAGGTTTTGGTTATATATAAAACAGAACATTTTGCGTAACAAAATCTACGACACAATTGCTTTGCTTGAGAGCGCTTTGTGCAAATTTATTACCTCTCTTTCTCACTCCACAATTAAAAAACTCTGCAATGCCGCTTATTTGATTCACTAGTAATGAGAATTGGTATTAGAGGTTGTCCGGAAACAAGTAAAAGGCTATAATATCTGAAATTTTAGTACGGGGTAAAGATGAGAAAAAAGTATCCAACAGATCTAAGCGAAAGGGAATGGGCAAGAATAGAAAAACACTTCAGAGTATCATACAAGAAAGGAGGAAGGCCGCCAAAGTATAGCAAAAGAGAAATATTAGAAGCAATTTTCTATGTATTGCGTACAGGGTGTCAATGGCGGTATTTACCAAATGATTTTCCGCTATGGAAGACTGTGTATGAGCAGTTCAGGCAATGGAAGAAGCAGGGAATTTTTGAGAAAATGAATTATGAAATTACAAAATATAGTAGAAGAAAAATAGGAAGGAATGAGCAGCCGAGTGCCTGTATAGTAGATAGTCAATCTGTAAAGACTACAGAAAAGGGGGGATCAAAGGCTATGATGGAAGTAAAAAAGTAAAGGGTAGAAAAAGGCATATAATTACAGACACTCAGGGTTTTATACTAGGTTGTTACGTAGGCGCTGCTAACGAAAATGATAGAGATGGTATTAAAATAACATTAAACAATATGAGAACAAAATATACTAAAGTTAAAAAAATGTGGGCTGACATGGGATACCAAGGAAGAAATTTAAAGAATCACATAAAGGAAGAATATGACATAGATATTGAAATTGTTAAAAGGCCTCCATGTAGATTTTGGGTGCACAAAGATACGCCACCTGAGCTACTACCAACAAGAGAACAAGGGTTTAAAGTACAGCCAAGAAGATGGGTTGTAGAAAGGACTTTTGCTTGGGTTAATAGGAATAGAAGGCTATCGAAGGAGTATGATTTACTCACAACATCCACTGAGAATTTCATATACCTAGCTATGAGTAGGGTTATGTTAAAGAGGGAATATGCTTGAATTTACTAGTTTCCGGACAACCTCTCACTACCACAACTGAAGTATTTTTTCAGTTCAGTATGATTTTTTATTTTGTAGCATGTTCCTTTTTGACCTTCATAAATACTTAAAATGTTATCATCTATTAACTTTGACTCTTCCAAATACTTCTCTAATGTCTCTATGCTACCTTGCTTTGCCGCACCTTTTTTTAAGTTCACATTAACATTGGTATGAATGACAAGCGTAATATCACTGTTCTTACACTCAGAGTTTTGCTTAATCTCAGGATAAGATTCAACAAAATATTTGTTTAACCTGAAATCCTTTTTTTGTTTCTTCCTGTCTTCTCCATCGATAAACAAATCTTCAAAAGTAATATTCTCTGATAAATTAGGTTTCTCGCGGTGTTTAGCTTGAACCAAGACAACTCTCGATTTATCTGTCTGATCTTTATATTCAAAAAAAATATCATCAAAAGTTCCAAAACCTTTTATGTTTGATGCTAACCGAAAGTCAATTTTACCGCTTAACCCATGGAGTAGATACAGCATTAATAATTTTACTTCATACTTGCGACCATGATCACCTGTTGATGTGCCATCTCTCTTCTTAAATGTAAGATTACTAAGTACTTCAGATTGTTTGTTTTCTACATTCATACTCTACTAAACTACCGACAACTTTATTCTATAAAAAATTAAAGATTACCAAACACCTAAAATAATGCAATAGAGTCTTTATGTGTTGATAGAAAGGCCTTCGAGGGTAGGAATTGCCTGGCAAACTCTTAATTCTTGATTTAAAAAAGACTTTCCAAAGACTCCCCAAATCTAATATGTCATTGCTGTAGGCTGCATTTAGTAATATAATCTCATATTAAATAAGACTTTACTTAAGTTTATGCTAGATTCTCCGCTAATTTTGACAGCCATTCTTATATTTTTCATTTTTACGTTGTCATTCTTTTTTATAAGAAAGATATTTGGGTCAACAAATAAGAAGATAATAAAATCCTTTAGGAAAATTGTTCAGCAAATAAATGCATTAGAAACAGAAATGCAGAGCTTATCTGATGAGGAGCTTGCTGGTAAAACTGAAGAATTCAAACGAGAATTGAAAAATGGGAAAACGTTAAATGATCTTCTCGTACCTGCATTTGCGGTTGTGCGCGAAGCCTCCCGAAGGTTTCTTAACATGAGGCATTTTGATGTTCAGCTAATTGGTGGAATGGTGCTTCATAATGGCATGATATCAGAAATGAAAACAGGAGAAGGAAAGACACTCGTTGCAACTTTAGCAGCATATCTAAATTCCTTAGAAGGGAAAGGCGTGCACGTCGTAACTGTTAACGATTATCTTGCAAAACGAGACACAGAGTGGATGAGCAAATTATATAATTCTCTTGGGGTTTCTGTTGCGTTTATCACGAATAACTTGACAGACGAAGAGAGAAAAGAGGCTTACAGTGCAGATATCGTGTATTCCACAAATAACGAACTTGCCTTTGACTACCTGCGAGACAATATGAAATTTTCTCAAGAAGACATGGTTCAGAGAGGCTTTCACTACGGAATAGTTGATGAAGTGGACTCAATACTCATTGATGAAGCTCGCACTCCGCTTATTATTTCTGGCCAGATTGAGGAAAACAATCAGATATATAAGCATATCAATAAAATAGTAACCAAATTAGTTGACTATGATTATGAAGTAGATGAAAAAGGTAGAACGGTATTCTTGACTGAAGATGGTATTTCACGAGTGGAGGAACTACTAAGGTCATACAATCTCATTCCTGAAAATTCCTCGCTCTATGATACTGACAGCATGATAATGACTCATTATATAGACCAAGCATTACGTGCACATAAGCTGTTTACTGCTGATAAAGATTATATAGTAAAGGATGGCAAGGTAGTGATTATTGATGAATTTACTGGGCGTATGATGGAGGGCAGGAGATATTCCGATGGTCTTCATCAGGCACTTGAAGCGAAGGAGAATCTTGAAATTCAGCATGAAAACCAAACTTTAGCATCGGTCACATTTCAGAATTACTTTCGTATGTACAATAAACTTTCCGGAATGACTGGAACAGCAGCAACAGAGGCAGAAGAGTTTAGTGATATATACAGATTAAATGTAGTAAAAATTCCAACCAATGTATCTGTAAAAAGAGTTGATATTGATGATGAAATTTATGGCACAGGAAAAGAAAAATTTAATGCTGTGTTAAAGTTCATAGAAGAATGCCATAAACGCCTTCAACCGGTCCTTGTCGGCACGGTAAGCATCGAAAACTCTGAGAAGCTTTCTGCGCTTTTGCAAAGCCATTCTCTTAAGCATTCCGTATTAAACGCTCGTTATCATGAACAAGAGGCGTACATAATAGCACAAGCTGGAGTGCCAGGCAGTGTCACCATAGCAACTAACATGGCAGGACGTGGAACTGATATTCAGCTTGGTGGAAATGCTGAAATGATTGCAAAGGTGGAGCTAAAGAAGATAAAAAATGCTGATGAAAGAGAAAAAAAATACCAAGAAATAGTTGAAAGAGTAAAAAAAGATAAGGAAATTGCTATAAAAGCTGGTGGTTTATGTGTGGTTGGAACCGAAAGACATGAAAGCAGGAGAATAGATGATCAATTACGCGGCCGTTCTGGTCGTCAGGGGGATCCTGGACTTTCTAAGTTCTTTTTATCGCTCGAAGATGACCTAATGAGAATATTTGGCTCTGATAGAATGAGAAGCTTTTTACAAAAAGTAGGGTTAAAGAATAACGAAGCTATTCATCATCCATGGATCAATAAGGCACTCGAGAAAGCGCAAAAGAAAGTTGAAGCTAGAAACTATGACGTGCGGAAATCTCTACTTAAGTTTGATGACGTAATCAATAACCAACGTAAAGTTATTTTTAAGCAGAGAAACAATATCTTAGGCAACGAAATTAATGATATATTTGAAGTGTATAGCGAAGTAAATGAGAGCGTAGTAGAAGGTATAATCCAAAGTGGCTATTATGAGGATTATATTGAAAATATAGTCAAAGAATTCCATACAAGGTATGGAATAACGCTTGATAAAGAAGACTTGGCAAAGTTTTTGAATAAACAAGAAGCTTTGAATTATATAAATGATAAGATACAAGAATTTTTTACTGAGAAAGAAAAATATTTCAACAGTCAGCACACTACAGATTTGTGGAATACGATCGTGAAGCAAATGATGATAATGACACTTGATCATTTATGGAGGGAACACCTTTCAGTTCTAGAGAGCCTAAGACAAAGCATAAGCTTACGTGCTATGGGGCAGAAAGATCCACTGAATGAATTTAAACGCGAAGCTTTCTTGATGTTTGAGTCAATGCTTGAAAAATGGAAGGAACTCACCATTCACCGCTTAGCACACTTTAAGTTGGCAGACAACCAAGAGATAGGCAATAGGTTACATTCTGCTAGAAATAGCAGACTTCCCAAAGTCTCAAGAAACGACAAATGTCCTTGCAACTCCGGAAAGAAATACAAACACTGCCATGGTGCGGTTACTGTGGTGAGCTAATAATTATGGTTATACAGTTTGTTTATTTCCATCAACATTACTGCATCTAACCTCACTTAGCTTACTGTTTAATGAGTGCTCTGATGACTTATACGCAGCCCCATAGGAAATTCCACCAACTATCAGTGCAGATGCTACAGTAATTCCAATTATTGCTAGTGCAGGTAATGCAGTAGCGTAAACGAGTGCTAATGGAGTAACAATGGCAGCTAATATACCCACAGCAACTCCTGCTGTTATAGCTTTAGGTCTATGGATGCATGATGGATTTGCACCATAATTTAGCAGGAGTTTTGCCATCCTTGGACTAGGTTTGTAAGGTTCATAAAAATTACCTAGTAAAGTTGTGTCACAATCTAGTAGCAGTTTTCCTCCTAACCTTATATTACGGTAACTATAATTAAGAGTAGCATAGTATAAAGGTGCCCTTCCATCCTTGTCTTTTATATTAGCATCTGCACCTTTTTTTAATAGCATTTCTATTGTTTGTATAAGTTCATAACCAATAGCATAATGCAAAGGAGTTTTTCCATCCTCGTCTTTTATATTAACATCTACTCCTCTTTGTAATAAAAGTCCCGCTATCTTTGCTGCACTATCATCCTTCATAGGAGTACATATGTTAGCATTACATGTAGCATAGTGCAAAGCAGTTCCTCCAGATTTATCCTGTAGATTAACATTTGCCACTTTCTCCAATAACATTTGCACTATTTCTATATCTCTTTTGCCAGCAGCTACATGTAAAGGAATCTCTTTATCTTCATCTTGTGCATTAACGTCTGCTCCCTCTTCTAGCAAAACTTCTACTACTTGCGTATACCCATACTGAGCAGAATAATGTAAAGAGGTTTTTTTCCATACATCTTGTACATTAACATTAGCCCCGCTTTTTATTAGGTGTTTTACTACTTTTCCACAACCATTTTTAGCTGCTATAAGTAATAAACCACAATTAAGTACTTCAAATGTGTGATTTATATCAAACTGGTTACTTTCCCACTCACTGTAGATATCTGGAAGCTTCTGCTGTAGTTCATCTTTGATTTTCTCAACTACATTTTCTGCACTCAGGTCTGGACTACTGTTGACTTCTTGTAGTATTAACCTTAATGTCATTTCCTTCTCCAAGATATAAAATTTTATTATGGCATATGGAGTGGATTATGTCAATGAAGAACTAAGAAACTGGTTCTTCTTTTTTTCTATAGCTTTAGGTTTACCTACAATTTGAAAAACAACAAATTCGTCATTCCGCTACTCGTTAGCGCCGCGGCGGTATGATGTAGGGAAACCTTTCTTGGGTTAGCTATAAAGTTAAAATTCGACCAGGGCAGCCGCAATAAGGTAGCAAACGCCATCATGTCTTTAGGAGAGTTTGCTAATGAAGGCTCTTAAGTTGACGCCACTGCCTGAACGGATACGCCAATTTTTATGTTCATTTGTAACCGTCTATTATTTTACACCCCAGTCTTTTTCAAATATTGCTAGCCCTTGGTCAGTAAGTGGGTGATTAATTAATTGTCTAAGTACTTTTGCTGGCACAGTAATTGAATCAGCACCAAGCCTTGCAGCTTCTATTACATGCGCTGGGCTTCTCACTGATGCAACAAGAACTTTAGTATCAAAACCGTAATTAGAATATATAGTACATATATCTTCTATTAGCGATAAGCCATCATAGCTTATATCATCAAGGCGACCAACAAAGGGGGAAATAAAACAAGCACCGACCTTAGCGGCAAGCAGTGCTTGTCCAGGAGAAAAACATAATGTGATGTTAACAGGTATTTTATGCTCTGTCCATAACTTTTTACAAGAAATTAATCCTTCATGTGTAAGAGGTAATTTGATCACAACATTATCAGCAATTTTTGCTAAATTCAGACCTTCTGTGATCATCTCTTCATGGCTATCTGCAACAACTTCAACACTAACAGGCCCTTTTATAATAGAGCATATTTCACGCACTAAATCCTCGTATTTATCTTTACGCCCGGACTTTGCTATTAAAGAAGGATTAGTTGTTATGCCGTCAATGAACTCCTTTAGTCCTTTAATTTCATTTAAATCAACGCTATCAAGAAAAATTTCCATATTAATCTCCTATAAAAAAAATACCCTTGCAAAATCTTGTCATCCTACCGCTTGACTTACAACCGTATGAACTTCCTGCGTTGTAAACATCTGTAAAAGACAAGATTTGATCTGACAGACAAGAATTAACTGACAGAAGAATTGAGGTAGTCAAAACTAATATCAGGCTCTTGTGTAATGCTACTAATATTTTTCTGAAAAGCAATATATTTGCTATCAAGAAAAGTTTGCATAGGCGTTTTGCCATAGCAATATTTACCCGAGTGAGGTCTTGTCTCATTATAAGAACGCAACCAATGATCAACATCAATCTGTAGATCTTCCAAAGAACTGTAGATTTTCTTTCTAAAGATGATATTGTAACACTCATCTTGCATGGTTCTATGAAACCTTTCACATATGCCATTAGTCTGTGGAGAGTTGGCTTTAGTTCTAGAATGATCGATGTTTTCTATGCCCAAATAAAGCTGATAAGCGTGATTTTCGGGCTTGCCACAGTACTCCGTACCCCTATCAGTTAAAATGCGTAATAATGGAATTTTCTGCTCATCAAAAAATGGAATAACTCTATCGTTGAGAAGATCTGCAGCTGTAATAGCTGTTCTGTCCGTGTAAAGTTTAACCATTGCAACTCTGGAATAAGTATCAACAAAAGTTTGCTGATAAATGCGCCCTATACCTTTGATATTGCCCACATAATAGGTATCTTGAGAACCCAAATAACCTGGATGTTGCGTCTCAATTTCACCATGAGCTTCCCTTTGTTCTTTCACTTTTTCTAAAGCTGCAAGTTGTTCTTCAGTTAAAATGATTCCGTCTTGAGCTACTTTTGTCTCTAGTGCTTTAAGTCTCTTTTTGAGAGTTTCAAGGTCATTTCTTAGCCATACAGACCTTACTCCTCCCTGAGAAATTATTATACCTCTTTTTCTCAGTTCATTTGCAGCTCTTTCTTGCCCATATGCTGGAAATTCTGTTGCTATACCAATCACTGCTCTTTCTATATCGTCGGAAACTCTGTTTGCTAATAGCGGTTTTTTCTTACTTATTTCATGTAATGCTTCCTCTCCTCCATTTTCATATAACTCCTTAAAGCGATAAAATGTATCTCTTGAGTATCCCATCACTTTGCATGCTTGAGACACATTTCCTAGTTGTTTTGCTAGTTCTCTAGCTTTGGTTTTAATATTTTTGTCTGTATTGTACTCATATCTAACACTCCTTTATTTTTATTATTTTTAACTTACTTTTTTAAAGTGTCAGGTCAAGTCTTATTTAATACAAATTATTCCCTATCATTATATACCCAATAATCTTGCACGTGTGCGTATTACTGCTGCTAGCCCTTGGATATCGTAAACCTTGTGTCCTTATCAAGAAAAGATGTGGAAAAAATGTGTAGCAGGATTTCCTACTATCCAACCTGGTGCTTCTCTTCCATTTTCCCACTTAGCGAATCTCATCTTTTCCTGTAGGTAATACTCCCTATAAGCTTTTACAGGATTAGTACATTTATACCGATCGGGCAGTGCTTGTATAAAAGCTTGCATATCAGTTGATCGAAAAATGAGTAAATCCTTATTACTATCACACCAATCTATTACTTCTTCTGATTTATGCTTTCTTTTGTATCGCCAAGTGTACTCTTTACATAATTCTTTTCCGTACTCTATCAACCAACAAAAGTTCCCTTTCGATTGCCTAGCCCACAAAGAACAAGGATGATTGCTGTGAGTGAGTTTATATGGAACTGCTATATTCTGATCTGTGGTACTGACAAAAGGATTTGGCGCTTTTAATGCTATTGAAAAAACATTACTTAATAACTGAGCAGTTTCTAATGGCATTTTTACTATATGCTTATCACACAACATTTGTGCTGCAATTACTGGGTTTTCATCTAGTACAAAGATGTTCATCTAGGTGTCAAAAGATAGAATCAGCTTAAGTCTTTAACTTCATCAACTGTAAGACCAGTAGTTTGAGCTATAATATCAATAGAAACACCTGCTTTTAGTAGATTCTTTGCAACTGTTATCTTAGCTTGTTTTTCACCCTTCTCCGCGCCAATTTGAATACCTTCGGCTCTGCCTTTTTCATGTCCGATTTGGATGCCTTCTTCTTTACCTTCTTCTCTACCTTTTTCAGTAGCATCATCAAGTTTTTGAGCGAGGACAGCCTGTTCATCAAGAATACGCTTTATCTCTTGTTCATAGGCAATAAATTCTTTTTCTGACCAGTTAAATCTATTTAGCTCTTCATAGGCCTTTTTAATTATTACATCACTACCTATTATTTTTTCCAGCTCTTCTTCACTAGTTTCGTCTGCATATCGAAAAAAATAAACCCATTTTTCAACTATATTTTCCAACTGATCTTCCTTATTCTTTGGAAATTTAGGCAACTCAATAAATATAAAATAGAAATCTTTTAGATCATGCTCATTAGTGTCTTCATCTCGAATAGTATGCTTTGATTTGTACTCAGATTTATTAGGAAACAGTACACAATCTGCTATAGCAATAAAGATAATTTCCTTAAGGTTATGATACTGGTCACCTTTATCAGCTTGTCTTGAGTAAGCTTTAGCAGCATAGTATTGGGCACGTTTTTCAAATCCTTTAGTTTTAGCGACCTGGTTAGGTAAGGAAGTAGTATTGCTACTACTCCCTCCCTTAGAAACGCAGCATGCAGGTTTCCCCACACTACGCTTGAGCCCCTTATCTAAGTCCTTCTTTTCTCGAACCGGCTTGTCCTTCATGATTCCTCAGAAAACATCATTCTTAATGGTGACACCAACAGTAGAGAACCTTCTCTTGAGAAAGAGCTTGCTAACATTTTTGTTTGTTTCACTCTTTCATCAAAATACTTTTTCCATTTTAAGTCAAGTGGATTTGCATCCGCCCTGATTTTAACATGTCGTCTGATAGGTATATCAATCAACCTAAGCAGTCTTAAATACCTTATCTCTTTCGGTTTGTTCTTGCATATGGGTGCAGCAAAGACCCATTGGCGTTGTTTCATTACCTTGAAGTAACGATTCTTTATCCAACGTAATCCTTTACGAGGATGTCTTTTCTTTGCCCATTTCCATAGAGCACACATAATTTCATGGTCTATTTTGTTAAAAGCTCTTTTCGCACACACATGGCTGTAGTAATTTCCCCATCCCCTTAATAGGGAATTGAGCAACTTGATTAGTACGGCCTGAGTGTTCGCTATGTTTGCCTTTATCAATGTACGTGCTTTATTAAGAAGTTTCTTAATACTTTCTTTTGAAGGTTTTATAATTAACTTCTTATTATACCTGCGTACATTACAACCAAGAAAGTCAAACCCTGTTGTAATAGATGTAATTTTTGTTTTCTCTTCGGAAAGGATAAGACCTCTCTCCTGAAGAAAGGACGATACTAGAGGTTTTACTTCATTTTCCAGTACTTCACGTGTGATTCCTGAAATGATAAAGTCATCTGCGTACCTGATTACATTTACTCCACTTCTGATTTTGCTTCTTCTTTTACTGCCAAGTTTACCAAATTGACTTTCCAATGATTTTTCAAGTCCATTTAGGGCTAGATTTGCTAGTATTGGAGAGATGATACTACCTTGTGGGGTACCTGCAGTTGTGGAATACAGAGTTTTTGATTCTAGGAAGCCAGCTTTTAACCAGCTATGAAGAATTTTCTTCTCCATAGGAATATGCTTCATGAGCCATTCATGGTTAATGTTATCAAAACACCCTTTAATATCACCTTCGAGTATCCATTGTAGTTGGTTACGGCTTGCCAGTAACAAGTGACAAGCCACAGTAGCGTCTGCGCAGGATCTTTTTGGTCTAAAACCATAAGAGTGACGATCACTGATCGTTTCAGCTATCGGTTCCAAAGCAAACAAGTATAATGCTTGCATGGCTCTATCTTTTATCGTAGGGATTCCAAGAGGTCTTCTTTTGCCATTAGACTTACTGATGTATATCCGTTTTAGCGGAGAAGGTTTGTATCCTCTTTGTTTTAATAGCTTTATTCCTTGAAATTTTGTGTTGCAAGTTGACCATATTTGACGATCTACACCTGCTGTGTTTTTTCCTTGGTTTTCAGTTACTCTCTTAACCGCCAAAGCTTTGCCGCTAAAAGAGCGTGTGAGAAGGTGTTGTAAAGTTTTCACCTTACCCCATCTGCCTTGTTGGACAGCCTTAACAATACGCCTCTGTAGCCTCATAACAACTTTTTGGCATTTCTTCCAGGGTAACTGGTTCCATGCTTCGGAGTTATTGGTAGGTGCACTTACAGTTGTACTTGTAATCATCTGCTTTCCTACCTTAAGTGGTTAACAAAGTTTCTTGTCATGAGGGACCAAATGGAAGTCTGCTCGTTTTCACGCGAATTAATGTTACAAATTCTATCCATTTCGTTACAAAATGGCATTCGCTTTCTCCATTATCCTTTACCTGCACATCCATCAGCATTCCTTGCGGGTTGCCTGCCATATAGGCGAAAATACAGGCTTATCCTGTTCCTTTTGTCATACAATAGTGGGTTAGGTGGCTTCTCTATACCGGTGGAATTATTATTTGCGTACATCCAGAAATGAAAAATGTAACTCATCCACATTACCTTTTGGTCGGAGCTTATCAGCATCTTTAGCTCTTTAATCGTTACGATACTTATGAAGCTTCACTTACGTTCACCATACCACTAAGCCTAGCCCTCCAACCACATGATGCTTGTAGTTTATGCTTTCTCTCACGATTGAGCATCTTCTTTATCAAGAGGAGGTTCATTGTCCGCGTCGCTCGGCACCAACTGGTTACCCAATTCGCACTGATGCGTAGACTCAGATGGCAAAACATCTGGTTCAATAAGCTTTAGAATCCTTTCAGTTTCTTTCTGAATGAATTCCTCTCCTTTTAAACAATATGACCGAAGGCTTTCAGGTCGCACCATTTCAATCACATACCTGGCCCCACTAGAATCCCTGCAAAGAACATCAACTATACTTTGTTTATCAGATGCAATTTCAGGATCCATTATAGTACTGAGGAATTCCACTTCTTGTATAGTATTTATCTCAGTAAACCCTAAAATATCGTTCAAAAAATGAATAAGAATATTCTTATTTCTCTCAGTACCAAATATTTTTTTAAATGTTAGGTCCAATTTCGGATCGAGAAATTTAGAAAGAGCCATAGTAAAAATACTGAGAAAAGATTAATAATTATACACTATTATTAACAACTATTCAACCATATTTTTAAGTATAGCTATACCGCCGCGGTATCTCTTAGCCACTAACAAGAGATTCCGCTAACAAGCAGCGGGATGACGAGCTTATCGTCACGCCGCCACGAACCGTCATACCGCCGCGGTATCTCTAGATCCCGCTAACAAGCAGCGGGATGACGAATTACTTAACCATCATCTACACCGTCATACCGCGATTCATTCGCGGTATCTCTCAACATAGATCCCGCTAACACGTAGCGGGATGACGAGCTTATCGTCACGCTGCCACGAACCGTCATACCGCCGCGGCGCTAACAAGAGATCCCGCTAACAAGCAGCGGGATGACGAGCTTATCGTCACGCCGCCACGAACCGTCATACCGCCGCGGCGCTAACAAGAGATCCCGCTAACACGTAGCGGGATGACGAGCTTATCGTCACGCTGCCACGAACCGTCATACCGCCGCGGCGCTAACAAGAGATTCCGCTAACAAGCAGCGGGATGACGGTTGTCGTTTAGCTATAAACATTAAGAAATTTACCAAACGAAAAAAAAGGCAAAAGAAGCCCCGTGGTTGGCTAATTACTTACATTATACTTTCAAGTATGGCGTTTTTTTATTCTAAATGCTTAATAATCGCGATTCAGTTGCTTTTAAACCGCAACTAATCTAAATTAGAAACATTAAGAAATTTACTAAACAGAAAAAAAGGCAAAAGAAACCCTAGGGTAGCTAGTTATTCACTATCCATTTTTTAAGTTGGCGTTTTTTTATGTTTTAAACGCTTTATAAGCGCGTTTCAGCTTATGTAGGTAGAAGTTTGATAAAGACATAAGGTGCACATAGTGCAAAAAATTAAACATGAGACGCCAGATACGTGAGTTTTTTTGTCATTTAATCTGTACAGAGAAGATAAATAAATAGCTTCAATTTTATGATAAGAGGGCTGGCGGAGTTTGTCAAGCAAGTTTTTTGTTTCTGCGAGCTACTACCCTTTCTTGGTGGACTAAAATCACAACAGCTGCAGAACCTAAATTGCTTCATACTATACCTTTCCCCTGAAACTAAAATCTATATACTTAACTTTAGAAACTTCAAAATACGATGCGATCTAATATTAGGCAGTTATTTTACTATATAAAGCCTAATCTATCCTATTTTGTCATAGCTTTTATTGCAGTTTTATTTTCAGCCTTAACGATCCTCCTCTTTGGCAGAGGCTTAAGCAATATAATTGATTCTGGCACAGAGCACGATTTTACTACCAAACTATTAGTTGCAATACTTATAGTTTTAGCCATTTCTCTCACTGCATTTACTCGGTTATATTTCATTGGCATTGGCAGCGAGAAAGTTATCGCAAGAATCAGATATGACTTATATAGCAGTATTACCGATTTACAACCAAGCTTCTTTGAGAACACAGGTGTACAAGATGTTATCTCAGCGTTAATTACTGATACCTCTGTGCTGCAATCAATAATAAACAGCAGCTTACTAACCATATTACGAAATTTTGTAATATTGATTGGTAGTGTTGCCATGTTATTATATACAAATATACAACTAACTGCGTATGCAGCTGCAATAATACCTATACTACTCATTATCGTGACCTCACTTGGAAAAAAAGTGCGTAGCCATGCACGCTTTGCCCAGGATAAATTAAGTGAGCTTGCGTCATTTAGTGAGGAAAATTTTAGATCTATAGTGACTATCAAATCGTTTGTACTCGAAGAAAATGAAAAAACCCGTTTTAAGGAGTATTTAAACTCAGTATCAAAATCATACGTAAAATTAGTACTCTTGCGTGCTATTTTAGTAACTCTAGTTATCACGTGTGTGATAGGTTCACTAGTTGTTTTGCTCTTTTTTGGTATTAAAGAAGTCTTAAGCAATAATATAACTATAGGAGAACTCTCCTCATTTGTGGTTTATTCAGCGCTCGCAGCAGGAGCTATAAATAATTTGAGCGATAATATCAGTGATTTACAACGAGGTCTTGGAATAGTAGAGCGTTTATTTGAATTTAAAAATATGAAAAGCTCTATAGTAGATCCCGATGATCCTATAAAAATTTGTAGTGTTCAAAAAGGAATTTCGTTTAATGGCGTAACATTTTTTTATGAATCTCAGTCTGATAAGCCAGCGTTAAATAACGTATCATTTTCTATAGAGGCAGGTCAAGCAGTATCAATTGTTGGACCATCTGGCAGTGGTAAAAGCACCATTTTAAAGCTTCTGCTCCGTTTTCATGATCCAAACAAAGGTAGCATTACTATCGATGGGCACAATATTAAGTCAATTGCGTTAAATGACCTCAGATCGTTGTTTGGCTTAGTGCCACAAGATCACATGATATTCTCTTGCTCAATAATAGAAAATATACTATATGGCAAACCGGGTGCTGAATATGAGGAAGTAAGGCAAGCAGCTATCGGTGCTTATGCGATGGAATTTATTGATAAGCTGCCTGATAAATTTGATACATTTGTAGGAAAAAGAGGATTAAAACTTTCTGAAGGACAAAAACAACGTATTATAATAGCAAGAGCCATACTCAAAAACCCTCAGGTTTTAATACTGGATGAAGCAACCTCTGCCCTTGATTATAAAAGTGAGAACCTCGTGCAAAAAGCATTGAGCGAGTTAATGCAAAACAGAACAACAATCGTAATTACACACAGGCTATCAACCGCACTCAAGACTGACAAGATTATAGTAATTAATCATGGGAAAGTAGAAGAAGTAGGAACTCATGACTCTCTAATAAGTAAAGACGGGCTATATGCAAAACTGGCGAAGATACAGTAGAATTGAAAGAAAATTTAAATCATACCGTTAGTTGATATGCTAGATTTATAATTAAAATTATTAAATTTTTAATTTTATTATTTTATAATGGTTCCATAGTTATCCGGAAATTTCGTGACCTGTGGTTTCTTTCATTCACGTTATATTCATAGCTTGTTCTATCTTAATGTAATTCCAATTTTAACTGTATAGGAGGTCTCTATGTTAAAACATAACTATAGTGATAAAATCAATAATCGCTATTCATATACTAACAAATTTTCTTATAGTGATGAGGGTGTAGATGAGACGATCAAGGATAAAATCACAACTGAAGATCAGGTAGTAACTGATGATAAGGTAGTAACTGATGATGAGGTCACAACTGAGGATCAGGTTACGGATCCAAGAGATCAGATCGAAAAAGAGAAAAAGGATGATGAATTTACCAGAGAAACACTTGAAGAGTGCAAAAACAGGGCTCAGAAGGCAGAAGATGATGCTAAAAAGGCAGTAAAACGTGCAGAAGATGATGCTGCAAGGGCAATAAAACGTGCAAAAGATGATGCTGAAGAGGAAATAGGACGTGCAAAAGATGATGCTAAACAGGCAAGAGAACGTGCAGAAGAGGATGCTAAAGCTAAAAAAGCAGCTGAGGAAGTAGCAAAACAAGCACAGGGTGAAGCTGAAGAAGCAAAAGAGCAGTTTACAAAATGCGAAGAAAATGCTGAGAGGATAAAAGATGATGCTAAACAGGCAATAGAACGTGCAAAAGATGATGCTAAAGCAAAAGCTGCGGAAGCAGTAAAACAAGCACATGGTGAAGCTAAAGAAGCAAAAGAGCAGTTTGCGAAATGTGAAAAAGATGCTGAGAGGATAAAAGATGATGCTAAACAGGCAATAGAACGTGCAAAAGATGATGCTAAAGCAAAAGCCGATTTAGCAATAAAACAAGCTCAAGATGAGATTGAAAAAGTGAAAGCAGAAGCTAAACAGGCAAAAGCAGACGCTGGAAAAGCAAAAGAGGAGGCTGAAGGGATAAAAGAAGCATTTGTACAGTGTGAAAAGAAAGTTGAGAAAGCCAAAGAAGAAGTTGTAAAGTGTAAAATTGGAATGGCAAAGGCAGAGGTTGAGTGGTATAAAAAAGAAGCTGAAGAATGCAAAAAAGAGAAAGGAATTGGTACAGGCAAACCTGATACTGGTAAAAAAGGAGATGAAACTGGTACAGGCAAACCTGATACTGGTGAAAAAGGAGATGAAACTGGTACAAACAAACCTGATACTGATGAGAAAGAAGATGAAACTGGAAAAGCAAGTGTCATTACATCTCAAGAAATAACCTTAGATTGTTCCCAAGCTGAAAATTGTGGAGCGCATGCTTCTTGGTATACAGCTTATAATAAAATAGGTCATCAAGGTTTTAATACATCTGATTTACTAAAGGAATTGTATCCTGAGATGTATAGTAATCCTAAAATTGCGACATATATAGAAAAGGGAATAGAGGGTTATTACGGTGTAGTAAATTTTAAATTTGCCTTTACAGAGCTTTTTGATTCAGCACACTATTTTAGTAATATGTCATGTAAAAAATGTATGGATAATCCACAAGAGATAGCCTGTCAAGACGATGAAATTAAGAGTTTCTGTTACCCTGCCGGTTATCATAATAATAAAGAATACAACAAAAGCTTTTTTATGAGAGAATCATGTCCTGATCTCATTAGAGAGTCCGATCGAACAATTGTTGCGAAAGCAAAACAAATTGCACCATTGATACTTGTTAACACATTAGGACAAATGATAGATAAAGAGGGCAATAACACTCAGATATTGTATAGTTCATTAAAGCCTTATCTAAAGGCTAATGGCAAAATAAAGGACTGTGGAGTTGACAAAAAGTGTGAAGATTTTGCTAAAATTATGAAGAAAGTTGCATGGGACAGTGATAAGGAAGTACTATTAAAAACTGTTTTTGATAGTACGGAAAAAACAAATCCTTACTATTATGATAATGAGGATAGTCTTGTTTCTGTTGATACTAATTTTATATAAGACTGAATGCTTTCTGGGCTTTTCAGCCCAGATGGCATTTTTGCAGAAAAATAGGGTGAGTAACCAGGATCGAACTGGCGACATTCAGCACTACAAACTGAC
Source organism: Wolbachia endosymbiont of Drosophila ananassae (assembly GCF_008033215.1). NCBI lineage: Bacteria > Pseudomonadati > Pseudomonadota > Alphaproteobacteria > Rickettsiales > Anaplasmataceae > Wolbachia > Wolbachia endosymbiont of Drosophila ananassae. Next base: position 402,797 of record NZ_CP042904.1, read on the forward strand.
GCTCTGCCAACTGAGCTACGGTTGCCAATAGGAACTCACAACTCTCTAATAAGTAAAGACGGGCTGTATGCAAAACTGGCGAAGATACAGTGGAATTGAAAGAAAATTTAAATCATACCGTTAGTTGATATGCTAGATTTATAATTAAAGTTATTAAATTTTTAATCATTTTAATTTATAATAATCTCATAGTATTTTTTAAAGGATCATTATGGTTTATAATTATAGTCATTTACCAAAACTACCATGTACGGCTTTTAATTCGCCAGCATCAGTTTCACCAACACCAGTATCGAACTGTGCACAAGCTTGTGCACCTGCATACGCACCTTGTGCCACTAATTCGTGCCACAATCATTTTAACTCATATCATAATTATTATGACACATGTCATAATCCTTGTGATGAATTTGGGTTTCTTTATTAGAAGATTGTTTTTAAACAACTCATAAACGCACGTCTAGCTATACGTGCTTCCAAGAGCACATGGGTGCTATTCAACCCATGTGTTTCATGCTTTGCTTGAGAAGATAAGCAATTGTTATTCACAGTAACCATATATTACAATTTATTTCAGCAACACAACTAATTTGACTACTGACAGCTTCTTCTTGGAATCTTATCATTATCTACCATAGTAAAATTTTTAACTCTAATATCTGCTACATTAAAGTCGTATTTTGAAATGTACTGTAAGTTAAGTACTGTGTGTATGCTAATTTTAGCCTTAAAATTATTAAATCATTAACTTTTTTATCCTATAATAATCTAATAGTTGCTTTTTAAAGGATTTTTATGACTTACAATTTTTCTTCGTATCCACGTATGGATTCATGTACTCCTGTGCGCACAGCTTGCATAACTGACCCACGGTACCATCATAACTTTGACCCACGTTGCCATAACCGCTTTGACTCGCGGCATGATGGACTCGAATTAAATATACAGCTTCCCGAATTCGATTTAAATATACCACCTTGTCCTGCTTGTCCTGATACTGTTTGTCCCCCTGCTCCTGCTTGCCCCCCTGCTCCTGCTTGTCCTGCTTGTCCCCCTTGTCCACAAGTTAAGCCTGAACCTGAATCTAAAACAATCGTTGATTTTTCAAAGCTTGCAATAACGGTCAACCCAATAACTGATGATATTCTTGATATTGAGACCAAAGAGCCAACAGGCTACAAGTTTAAAGAATGTGCAAAAACTATTCAGAATGCTAAAAACAACCTTCAGGTTATAGATGGTAAACTTGTGGGCAGTTGTGAAAACAATTCTGAATGTGATAAATGTGTAGAAGTAATAAACTCTTCTATATTAGATGCAAAAAGTGCTGAAGCCTTTTTTTCTACCCACAATATGTCAGTGTTAGAAGGCACTGTTCATATTATATAAAAGTAATACAGTGTGTACATTGTTAGTACACACTTCCATCTTATGGTTAATTTTTTAATAATTTTATTTACTAATGGAGATATTTTATGCCAACGAATACTTTTTCTTGTCCGAATCAAAAAAATGCAAATCATGTACGTATATTGCCACTTGATACGTGCTATGTCAGTGATATGTTGAAAATTAATTTGTTCACAAAGTTGGATGATTGTAAAGTCAATAAGAGTAAGTTGATTTATGATAAATGCGGTAAAGATCTTAAGTGTAAGATTGATGATAAGACTATGAATGAACTGAAAAAATGTTTTAAGTTTGAGATTGATGATAAGACTATGAATGAACTGAAAGAAAATATTAAGAATGAACTGGAGAAAGGTCTTAAGTTTGAGATTGATGATAAGACTATGAATGAACTGAAAGAAAATATTAAGAATGAACTGGAGAAAAGTCTTAAGTTTGAGATTGGTGATAAGACTAAGAATGAACTGAAAGAAAATATTAAGAATGAACTGGAGAAAGGTCTTAAGTGTGAAATTGATGATAAGACTAAGAATGAACTAAAAGAAAATATTAAGAATGAACTGGAGAAAAGTCTTAAGTTTGAGATTGATGATAAGACTATGAATGAACTGAAAGAAAATATTAAGAATGAACTAAAGAAAGAGAAAGAGCCTGATGATGTTAAAGAACCTGATGGTGTTAAAGAACCTGATGCTGGTAATGATGGTTACAGCGAAGGTATGGCTTTCTCTTACCATGATTACGACAATGTCTTAATATAAACTATAACTTTTCTGGGTCTTTTGACCCAGAAAAGGTCGCCTTACATCAAACAAAGAGTAGAGATAAGATAAACCTTCAACTAGCCCCACTTATTCGCTATATTGTTGGAGGTTTTCATAGTTTTTCTAGTTGATGAACATTTTCAAAAGGGCTTCTTCCTTAATTTTGAGTAAATTAAACGAGTTGAAGCAAAGAGGTATTATAAATACAGATACAACAAACTTTATCGTAGAACCTCCAAGCAATAGAGCACATGGAGATATTTACACAAACGTTGCTATGGTGCTCGCAAAGCATGAAAAGAAGAATCCCATTGAAATTGCAGAGGTTTTAGCCAAAGAATTTGAACTTTTTGATGAAGTTGCAAAAGTGGAAATAGCGGGCCCTGGTTTCATCAACATACACTTAAAAATAAAAGTATGGCATGGGATTTTAAAACAAATAAATGAGCTAAAAACAGAGTTTGGCACCCTAGATATAGGGAACAATCAGGCCATCAATGTTGAATTTGTATCTGCAAATCCAACTGGTCCACTGCATATTGGTCATGCAAGAGGGGCAGTATTTGGTGACGTTCTGGCAAATTTATTGAAAAAAGTTGGTTATAAAGTTACTAAGGAATACTATATTAACGATGCTGGAGCGCAGATAGATACACTAATAAAGTCAGTATATCTGCGGTACAAAGAAGCTCTGGGAGAAAAAATCAGTATAGAAAAAGGTTTATACCCAGGTGAATATTTAAAACCAATAGGGGAGGGGCTAGCTAAAAAATATGGCAAGGAATTTCTAAAAAAGCAAGATAATCAAATAATTAGGGAATATACTTTAAGTTTTATCTTAGAACTCATAAAGGAAGACATGAACTTGCTTGGAGTAAATCATGATGTTTTTACTTCAGAGTATGAGCTACAAAAAAGTGGCAAAATTGAAGAGAGTATAAAGATATTGTCTGACAAGGGTCTAGTGTATGAAGGGTACCTGGAGAAACCAAAAGGCAAAGAAAGTGAAAATTGGACTTCCAGAAAAGAAATGTTATTTCGCTCTACAAAATTTGGTGACGACGTTGACCGCGCATTGAAGAAAGATGGGGGTAGCTGGACTTATTTTGCCTCGGATATTGCTTACCATTTTGACAAGATATCACGTGGTTTTAACAATATGATCGTAGAGCTTGGTAGTGACCACGGTGGTTACGTCAAAAGGCTCAAAGCAGTCGTCTCTGCGCTCAGTGATGATCAAGCAAAAATAGAGGTAAAACTGCATAATATCGTGAATTTTTTCGAGAATGGCAAACCAGTTAAAATGTCCAAAAGATCAGGAAACTTCCTAACAGCAAGAGATGTAGTGGAAGAAGTTGGCAGGGACATAACTCGTTTTATAATGCTAACACGCAAGAATGATATGGTCTTGGACTTTGATTTTGCTAAAGTTAAAGAACAGTCAAAAGACAACCCTATTTTTTACGTGCAATATGCGCATGCTCGTGCTCATTCGTTAATGCGTAATGCTCCAAAAGAGCTCCCAACAGCAGATCCTTCACTTTTAAGGACAGGTGGAGAGCTCTTCCTCATAAAAACCTTAGCAAAGTGGCCAGATGTGGTAGAAATTGCAGCAAGGCTTTGTGAGCCACACAGAATTACTTTCTACTTACTTGAAGTTGCAGAAGCGTTTCACGTTTTATGGGGGTATGGCAAGAGTGATTTAAACATGCGTTTCATACTGGAAGACAACTTAAACCTCACCGCTGCAAGAATGTTTCTCGTGCAGGCCTTAGCACACGTCATCGCTTCTGGACTTTCTATCTTCAATATAGAGCCTTTGAAAGAGATGAGTTGATTTTTTTATGCAAGATTGTTTTTTCAACGAATAGAGAAGTTGACAAAATTAAGTAAAAATGTTATAGTTTATTGACCTTACCCAGAAAAAGTGGAGAGAAAGTTTGGAATGTTTTTTACAAAAAGAATGATGCATCAAATTGTTCTGGAATGCAATAGTTAATAGTGACGTTGTTTGTTATAAAAAATTTCTATGTATTCAAATATTGCAGTTCTAGTTTGTTGAGCAGAGTGTTGTGAAGTATCAATAAGTATTTCTCTTTTCAATGAGCTAAAGAAGCTTTCTGCAACAGAATTGTCGTAACAACAGCCTTTATTACTCATCTATATTCTTTACAGCTAAGAGATATTGATAACCTTGCGAAGTATATTGTGAACCTTGATCACTATGTAATAGTAGATTTTTGGCAGGTTTACGCTTGTTAACGTCCATTAATAAAGAGTCCATAACCAATTGTTTATTTATTGAACTGCTCATTAACTACCATGCGTGAATATAGATCGATTATTGTTGCCAAATATAGCCATCCTTCTTTGGTTTTTATATAAGTAATCCCATACTTTATTTGGTTGATCGACAATAAAGTTTTGGTCTAATATATTGGGAGCTACTGTCCGTTTGTTGTTTCTTAATTTTAAATTTTCTTCTCAATATAGCCTGAATACCATTTTTCTGCATAATACTTTGCACTGTTTTTAAGTTGCAACTTTTACCCAAAGCCTTTAATTCAGCATGAATTTTAGGAGCTCCATATCTACATTTAGAAGCTTGATATATTTTTTGAATATCTGCTAATAACTCTTTATTTGCTGATTCTCTACTGCTTATTTTCCTTGTAGTCCACTTATAGTAGCCACTAGCAGAAAACCCTACATAATTCCTGCACTTTATAGTGTTTACTATGCTCTTTTATGAAAAAATATTTTACTCTTTTTGACTGGCCAGGGCTTTTTTTAAAATGTCTCTTTCTCTTGTTACTTTTGCTAACTCTTTCTGTAAATCAAATCTCTCTTTGTCATAAGGTGCTACATCTGGAAATGCATTTGCCGCTGACTTTTTTTCGTTATATTTCTTCATCCATTTTCCTAATACACTATCCCTTATTCCTAGATCTCTTGCTACTTTTGCAACTGGTTGACCTACCTTTCTTTGTTCATTTGTCAGCTTAACAGCTTCCAATTTGAATTCTGCCGTATATTCTCTTGCCATTTCTAATCCTCCAAAATTTTATTTTACCCGAAAAAACTCCTTTCTTTCTCTCCACTTTTTCTGGGTAAGGTCAGTTTAGCTATAGGCAGCAATTTTCTGTATTTATTTTAAATTGAAGGAAGCTCAAATGAAAGATCATGTTTTGCTAAAAATCACAGAATGCAGTCTAACAGTGAACGGTTACGCTTTTAATCGAAAATGTTGTATAGTACACAATCAATTTTTCTGGATCCAAGTAGTCAAGGCACTGCCTTTGTGTTTGAGGCAAAATCGGCTATAACACTTAACATACTGCCTTTGCAAACAAATGTTCGTACAGTTATGTGTCAGCTACTTGCATGACGCCATTGCCTGAACGGGTACCAATGATTACCTATCAATCTCACCAAAAACTATATCGAGTGAGCCAATAATTGCTGCAACGTCAGCAAGCATGTGTCCTTTTGCCATAAAGTCTAAGGCTTGTAAATGCGCAAAGCCAGGTGCTCTTATTCGGCACCTATAAGGTCTATTGGTACCATCTGAAACTATATACACTCCAAACTCACCTTTTGGTGCCTCAACAACTGCGTAAGCCTCACCTTCTGGTACGTGATATCCTTCTGAATAGAGCTTAAAATGGTGAATCAGAGCTTCCATAGATTTTTTCATCTCTGCTCTTGACGGTGGAGAAATTTTTCTATCTTCAGTTTTTATTTGCCCTTCAGGCATTTTCTCTATGCACTGCTTCACCAAACTGATAGATTGCCTAATCTCTGCCATTCTAACTAGATAACGGTCATAACAGTCGCCATTTTGGCCGATCGGTATATCAAAATCTAGTTGATCATATATCTCATATGGCTGGCTTTTTCGCAAATCCCAAGCAAGCCCAGCAGCGCGCAACATTGGGCCACTAAAGCCCCAATCAAGTGCCTGTTTAATTGATATTTCACTAATTCCTACAGTGCGTTGCTTCCATATCCTATTTTCTGTTAAAAGTTCATCAACATCGTCTATATATTTTGGAAATTGCTCTATAAACTTTGCAATATCCTCAATCAAATCTTCTGGAACATCTGCTGCAATTCCACCTGGCCTGATGTAAGCTGCGTGAAACCTTGCACCTGAAGCTCTTTCGTAAAATTCCAGTATTTTTTCTCTTTCTTCAAAGAGCCATAAAAGAGGGGTCATTGCTCCAACATCAAGTGCTTGAGAAGAAACGTTCAGTAAATGATTTAGTATTCTCGTCAGTTCACAAAACAAGACACGTAAATACTTTGCCCTAATTGGCACTTCACATTGCAACAATTTCTCCACACAAAGTGAATATGCATGCTCTTGTGACATTGGTGATACGTAATCAAGGCGATCAAAATAAGGCAAAGCTTGAAGATACGTTTTATGTTCTATTAATTTTTCAGTACCGCGGTGCAAAAGCCCAATATGGGGATCTGCCCTCTCGATCACTTCACCATCCATCTCTAAAACAAGACGCAACACTCCATGTGCAGCTGGGTGCTGAGGTCCAAAATTTAACATCATTGTCTTTAGATCGGGCATGTCCAGTAGTTTAAGATATTAAAATTGTATAGGCTAAAGTGCGCTCAAAGTCAATAAACTTCTTGCATAGGCTACAACTATCATTCAATAGAAACAAAAACTTTTACAATGGCTAATAAGTGTTGGTAAAACCAAGTCACTTTAGCTATAGAATGACAAAAAAGGTTTGCATTAGCCAAATTTTTAGTTGAAGTAGCATAAGAGGTTAAAGGAAAAGCTTTGTGTTAATGGATTCATTTCAGGTATAGTATAGATAATACCACAATACTTATAAAATGGATCATGTTGTTAATGCGTATAATAGACTTGACACTCCTATAGTCAGGGGAGAAGGGGCATATCTTTTTGATAAAGATGGTAAAAAATATTTAGATTTTGCTGCAGGTATTTCTACAACTTCTTTAGGGCATTGTCATCCATACATTACAGATAAGCTGAAAGAGCAATCGAGCTCATTATGGCACTGCTCTAACATTTTCACTATTCCCGAGCAAGAAAGGCTTGCCGAGCGTTTAACAACCCTGACTTTTGCAGATAAAGTTTTTTTCTGCTCAAGTGGGCTTGAAGCAACAGAAGCTGCAATTAAGTTTATTCGTCGTTACTTTTATTCAAAAGGGCAAGCAAAACGTAATCGTATTATTACAATTGAAGGAGGCTTTCATGGCCGCAGTATTGCTGCAATTTCTGCTGGAGGCAATGAAAAATCACGCGAAGGTTTTGCTCCGCTCCTTTCTGGTTTTGATAAAGTGCCAAGAAATGACATTAAAGCATTAGAAGAAAAAATCAACAATGAAATAGCTGCTGTATTTTTAGAGCCCATACAAAGCGAAGGTGGAGTATATCCACTAGACGTAGAATATCTTCAAAAAGTAAGGGAAATAACAAAAGCTCAAGGAATAATTTTGTGCTTTGATGAAGTGCAGTGCGGATATGGACGCATCGGTTCTTTATTTCATTATCAAAATGTCGGCATTGAACCTGATATGCTAACCTGTGCGAAGGCTATGGGTAACGGTTTTCCTGTAGCTGCATGTTTAGTGAAAGATTATATAGCAGAAGCAATTACTCCAGGAACTCATGGATCAACCTATGGTGGCAATCCACTTGCCATGACTGTTGGTAATGCAGTGCTCGATATAATGCTAAAAGAAGGCTTTTTTGATCATGTTAAAAGAATTAGTAAATATTTAAAAGAAAAGCTGTTGCTTTTAGCTAAAGAATTTCCTGAGATGATTTTAGAAGTTCGTGGAGAAGGGTTACTAATGGGAATAGAACTAGCAACTCTTGTAGCTGATAAAATTATTAGTCGATCTCTTGATAAAGGTTTAATAATAACTAGGGTTTTAAACAACAAAGTAGTAAGGGTAACCCCACCACTTATCATTGAGGATGAGCATGTGAACGCAGCGTGTAATATGCTTTATGATTTGTTTTTTAAGATTAAAGGTATATAAAATTCGGCAATATAAATTCAGGCTTGCAAATGCCTCTCATAACATGTAAAATTAATTTTATTTTTTATCACAATAACATCGTACTTTAATGGATTGGTTATTGGTCTTAGTATCATCAGCAATTTTTGTTTTGTTAGTTTTATCGTTTTTGTTCTCAGGAGCAGAAATAGGCTTAACCTCAATTAGCCGTTCTCGAGTTAATAAGCTAAAGCTAGACGGTAACAAAAAAGCCAGGGTAATAGATCGCTTATTAAATAGGAAAGAATTGACAATAGGAACGGTATTGCTCGGCAATACAATTATTAATATTACTTGCTCTGCTTTATTTACAGCAATATTTATCAATCTTTTTGGAAATGAGGGCATTCTCCTATCAACAATTATAATGACATTTTGTATTTTATTGTTCTGCGAAGTTCTACCAAAAACTTATGCTATTCAAAATCCTGAAAAATTTGCATCATTTTCTGCTTATTTTGTATTGTTTTTTGTAAAGATTTTTTCTCCATTGACACTAGGTATTCAATTTATTGTTAACCTCATCCTAAAATTATGTGGGCTGCATAAAGATAAGGAAGTGATATCTGCAGCGGATGCAATGCGTAATATGATTACTCTTCACCGCAGTGAAGGAACTATGTTGCAACAGGATTTAGATATGCTAAGCAGCATACTTGATTTGGCTGAGACAGAGATATCACAAATTATGACCCATAGAAGAAACCTATTTTCTCTTGATATAGATCGGAATAAAGAAGAGTTAATAAGAGAGATTTTAACCAGCAGTCACAGTAGAGTACCTTTATGGCAGAAGGAACCAGATAACATTGTAGGTGTAATTCACGTGAAAGCTCTAATAAATGCTTTGCGTGAAAAGAATAATAAAGCGGAAGAAGTTGACATTACCCAAGTTATGTCAAGGCCTTGGTTCATACCAGAAAGTACACCGCTCAGCGTGCAACTTCACAACTTCCGTAAGAACAGGAAACACCTTGCATTTGTTATTGATGAGTATGGAGCACTGCAGGGAATTGTAACTCTTGAGGATATACTGGAAGAAATAGTTGGAGAAATTTCGGATGAACATGATTTGATTACGGAGAATTTTATAAAGAAAATATCTGATAATATGTATCACATAGAAGGAAAATCTACTATTAGGGACATTAACAGGCAGTTATACTGGAATCTCCCTGATGAAGAAGCTACAACTCTAGCAGGTATGATTGTGAATGAAATAGAGCGCATTCCTGACGAAGGCGAGGAGTTTTCCATGTATGGTTTTCGCTTTAAGATTTTAAAAAAAGATAAAAATATTATTACTGTTGTTGAAGTGCAAGTAAAAACTGGTAATATTAGTGGCAGCAATTAATTAGTGGAGTTTTATGGAAGATACAGTAAAAATAACGGCTGAAGAGTTGAAGGGTTACATAGAGAGAATCGAAAAACTTGAACAAGAAAAGAGGGATGTGCAAGATCACATTCGTGATGTATATGCAAAAGCCACAGATGAAGGTTGGGATATAAAAGTGATGAAACAAATTATTAGGCTGAGGAAGATGGATGATGATGACAGAGAGGAACAAGAAATATTGCTTGATACCTATAAACGTGCATTGGGAATGAGCTACGAAGAAGAGTTAAGTGAATAGCAGAATTGTAATTGGAATAAGTGGAGCATCTGGTTCTATTTACGGTGTGCGTATTTTAGAAGCGTTGAAAGACGTCGATTATGAAACTCATTTAGTGATAAGTCGTGCTGGGAAAATAACTTTAGCTCACGAGATTAAAGAAAAACTTGAAGATATTACATCACTTGCAGATTTTTACTATTCTGAAGAAAAGATTGGAGAAAAAATAGCAAGCGGCTCATTTAAAACCTCAGGGATGATTGTAGCACCATGCTCTATGAAGACAATGTCTGAAATCGCATCAGGTGTTACTTCCAATCTATTGACAAGGGCTGCAGATGTAACGCTAAAAGAAAGAAGAAAGTTAGTTCTTATGGTGCGAGAGTCACCACTGCATCTTGGGCATTTACAAAATATGTTAAAATTAACGGAGATGGGAGCAATTATTGCTCCACCAGTGCCTGCTTTTTATATTAAACCGAAATCGTTGGATGATATTATTAATCATTCTGTTGGCAAAGTATTGGATTTATTTGATATCAAATTACCCGACTTTAAGGAGTGGCAAGGAAGTGACAATTATTATTGATGGTAAAAAAATAGCAAACGACCTATGTGAGAGGCTATCACAAAAAATTGATATTTTAAAGAGAGAGTATAACATTTTTCCTTGCCTGAAAGTAATTCTCGTGGGCAGCAATCCAGCAAGTCAGGTTTATGTTCGCAACAAACAGAAAAAAGCAGAATCAATAGGCATAAGTTCTGAGACCATTGTTTTGCCTGATAATATTTCAGAAGATGAATTAATTGAAAAAATCAATGAATTAAATGAAGATCCATCTGTGCATGGCATTTTAGTGCAATTGCCTTTACCAAATCATATTAGTGCAAGCAGAGTAATTAACACAGTAAGTGTTGAAAAAGATGTAGATGGCTTTCATGATGAAAACGTTGGCAAATTAGTTAAAGGTGAAAAAAACTGCCTTATACCTTGCACTCCTAAAGGTTCTTTGCATTTAATTAAGTCAATTGAAGAGAACCTTTCCGGTAAAAACGCAGTGGTAATTGGTAGGTCAAATATCGTGGGCAAGCCAATGTTTTACCTGCTATTGCAAGAAAACTGCACTGTCACCATCTTGCATTCACAAAGCAAGGATTTAGCTGAATATTGCTCTAAAGCGGATATAGTAGTTGCAGCAGTCGGAAAGCCAAATTTTGTTCAAGCAGACTGGATAAAGAAAGGTGCAATAGTGATCGATGTTGGCATAAATAGCGTTAACGTAGGAAAGCTTGTAGGTGATGTTGACTTTGAAGGAATAAAAGGGAAAGCCAAAGCTATGACCCCAGTACCCGGGGGCGTTGGCCCAATGACCATTGCATTTCTAATGATGAACACTGTTATTGCTGCTTGCTTGCAGAAGGGAGTTGATGCTTCTAATTTCATTAGTTGAGGTATGAAGAGGAAGCTGTATGAAGATAGAATGTACCACATCTCACAATTAATAAAAAATTGAGATTTTTGAAATTTGTAAAAGACAAGATTTGATCTGACAGACAAGAATTAACTGACAGAAGAATTGAGGTAGTCAAAACTAATATCAGGCTCTTGTGTAATGCTACTAATATTTTTCTGAAAAGCAATATATTTGCTATCAAGAAAGTGTATTAAATAAGACTTGACCTGACACTTTAAAAAAGTAAGTTAAAAATAATAAAAATAAAGGAGTGTTAGATATGAGTACAATACAGACAAAAATATTAAAACCAAAGCTAGAGAACTAGCAAAACAACTAGGAAATGTGTCTCAAGCATGCAAAGTGATGGGATACTCAAGAGATACATTTTATCGCTTTAAGGAGTTATATGAAAATGGAGGAGAGGAAGCATTACATGAAATAAGTAAGAAAAAACCGCTATTAGCAAACAGTGTAAAAGACAAGATTTGATCTGACAGACAAGAATTAACTGACAGAAGAATTGAGGTAGTCAAAACTAATATCAGGCTCTTGTGTAATGCTACTAATATTTTTCTGAAAAGCAATATATTTGCTATCAAGAAAAGTTTGCATAGGCGTTTTGCCATAGCAATATTTACCCGAGTGAGGTCTTGTCTCATTATAAGAACGCAACCAATGATCAACATCAATCTGTAGATCTTCCAAAGAACTGTAGATTTTCTTTCTAAAGATGATATTGTAACACTCATCTTGCATGGTTCTATGAAACCTTTCACATATGCCATTAGTCTGTGGAGAGTTGGCTTTAGTTCTAGAATGATCGATGTTTTCTATGCCCAAATAAAGCTGATAAGCGTGATTTTCGGGCTTGCCACAGTACTCCGTACCCCTATCAGTTAAAATGCGTAATAATGGAATTTTCTGCTCATCAAAAAATGGAATAACTCTATCGTTGAGAAGATCTGCAGCTGTAATAGCTGTTCTGTCCGTGTAAAGTTTAACCATTGCAACTCTGGAATAAGTATCAACAAAAGTTTGCTGATAAATGCGCCCTATACCTTTGATATTGCCCACATAATAGGTATCTTGAGAACCCAAATAACCTGGATGTTGCGTCTCAATTTCACCATGAGCTTCCCTTTGTTCTTTCACTTTTTCTAAAGCTGCAAGTTGTTCTTCAGTTAAAATGATTCCGTCTTGAGCTACTTTTGTCTCTAGTGCTTTAAGTCTCTTTTTGAGAGTTTCAAGGTCATTTCTTAGCCATACAGACCTTACTCCTCCCTGAGAAATTATTATACCTCTTTTTCTCAGTTCATTTGCAGCTCTTTCTTGCCCATATGCTGGAAATTCTGTTGCTATACCAATCACTGCTCTTTCTATATCGTCGGAAACTCTGTTTGCTAATAGCGGTTTTTTCTTACTTATTTCATGTAATGCTTCCTCTCCTCCATTTTCATATAACTCCTTAAAGCGATAAAATGTATCTCTTGAGTATCCCATTACTTTGCATGCTTGAGACACATTTCCTAGTTGTTTTGCTAGTTCTCTAGCTTTGGTTTTAATATTTTTGTCTGTATTGTACTCATATCTAACACTCCTTTATTTTTATTATTTTTAACTTACTTTTTTAAAGTGTCAGGTCAAGTCTTATTTAATACAAATTACGATTGATGTTGTATTTTTTAATAATGCTTTTTTTATTATTTCCCTTGTATAGACAGGCGCCTGCCAGCAAATACTTCTTCCCCTATCAAATGGCACCCTTGATTCAAATACATTATTGTAATATTCTCCTTGTCTGAATAGCCGATGCTCACCCTTAAGTATTCTATAAGCTTATCTAGGTTATCTAGTATCGGCCCTTTTTTTAGCCCCTCCTTGAATACTCTAGTCAAAGTTTCCTTAACACAAAAAATCATTGAAACTGTAGAGTCTGTGACACCTTCTACACTTTTCAGCTCATCTATTTCGCGACCTAAAATCCTTCCTATTCCTGTACAAGTGGTTACTAGATTTTTAGCAATAGCTCGAGCCTGAGCCCTATCATGCACTGCACTTAGAAACGTTTCAATTATTTCATGATCTAGTAAAGCATTTCCTTTGCTTGCCAATATTCTGAACTCTATTTCTTTTTTACGTTTATTTTCTTCTTTACTTTTATTCTGATTATTCATATAATATACTCTTCACTAATAATAAATTTTTTTTAAATGTTTACTGTTATTTTCTTAGCAGTATTGGCATGAAGACATAGCTTACGGGTGAAGTCAAATCAATTTTTCATTTTTTTTTGTTTATTTTTTTATGAAAAAGTAGAAGATATTAATAGCTGTTAATTTCTTTAAACGATGTCGTTGTAGATTCGTATTTTTATACACCAAAAAGCGTATCTTTGATGTCTCCTACAGCTCCAAATTCATGACATCCATCTCCTGGGCTTATAAGCTGCTTTACAGCAGGGTTGATAAAAGATGTACAAAAGGACGTCTAAGGTGCGTAGTAGCATTCTAAAGCCATCTATGGGAGACATTTTTTTCATCAACACATTCAAAACTTAAAAAATAAACTAAAAATAAAGAAGTTGAATATTCCTTCAGAATTGTGTATAATTATTAATGCTTTTTAGGTACTCTTGCTATGGCTCTTTCTAAGTTCCTTGACGTACGAAATGATGTCGCGTTCAAAAAAATATTTGGTACTGAAAAAAATAAGGATATACTTATTCACTTCCTCAATGACATCATTGGCTTCACTGGTAAAAACCAAATAAAGGATATAGAGTTTCTAAGTACTATTCAAGACCCTGATATTGCCGCTAAAAAGCAAAGTATTGTTGACGTTCTCTGTAGAGATGAAAATGGGGTGCAAGTGATCGTCGAGATGGTGCGACCTGAAAGCCTTCGGTCATATTGTTTAAAAGGAGAGGAATTCATTCAGAAAGAAACTGAAAGGATTCTAAAGCTTATTGAACCAGATGTTTTGCCATCTGAGTCTACGCATCAGTGCGAATTGGGTAACCAGTTGGTGCCGAGCGACGCGGACAATGAACCTCCTCTTGATAAAGAAGATGCTCAATCGTGAGAGAAAGCATAAACTACAAGCATCATGTGGTTGGAGGGCTAGGCTTAGTGGTATGGTGAACGTAAGTGAAGCTTCATAAGTATCGTAACGATTAAAGAGCTAAAGATGCTGATAAGCTCCGACCAAAAGGTAATGTGGATGAGTTACATTTTTCATTTCTGGATGTACGCAAATAATAATTCCACCGGTATAGAGAAGCCACCTAACCCACTATTGTATGACAAAAGGAACAGGATAAGCCTGTATTTTCGCCTATATGGCAGGCAACCCGCAAGGAATGCTGATGGATGTGCAGGTAAAGGATAATGGAGAAAGCGAATGCCATTTTGTAACGAAATGGATAGAATTTGTAACATTAATTCGCGTGAAAACGAGCAGACTTCCATTTGGTCCCTCATGACAAGAAACTTTGTTAACCACTTAAGGTAGGAAAGCAGATGATTACAAGTACAACTGTAAGTGCACCTACCAATAACTCCGAAGCATGGAACCAGTTACCCTGGAAGAAATGCCAAAAAGTTGTTATGAGGCTACAGAGGCGTATTGTTAAGGCTGTCCAACAAGGCAGATGGGGTAAGGTGAAAACTTTACAACACCTTCTCACACGCTCTTTTAGCGGCAAAGCTTTGGCGGTTAAGAGAGTAACTGAAAACCAAGGAAAAAACACAGCAGGTGTAGATCGTCAAATATGGTCAACTTGCAACACAAAATTTCAAGGAATAAAGCTATTAAAACAAAGAGGATACAAACCTTCTCCGCTAAAACGGATATACATCAGTAAGTCTAATGGCAAAAGAAGACCTCTTGGAATCCCTACGATAAAAGATAGAGCCATGCAAGCATTATACTTGTTTGCTTTGGAACCGATAGCTGAAACGATCAGTGATCGTCACTCTTATGGTTTTAGACCAAAAAGATCCTGCGCAGACGCTACTGTGGCTTGTCACTTGTTACTGGCAAGCCGTAACCAACTACAATGGATACTCGAAGGTGATATTAAAGGGTGTTTTGATAACATTAACCATGAATGGCTCATGAAGCATATTCCTATGGAGAAGAAAATTCTTCATAGCTGGTTAAAAGCTGGCTTCCTAGAATCAAAAACTCTGTATTCCACAACTGCAGGTACCCCACAAGGTAGTATCATCTCTCCAATACTAGCAAATCTAGCCCTAAATGGACTTGAAAAATCATTGGAAAGTCAATTTGGTAAACTTGGCAGTAAAAGAAGAAGCAAAATCAGAAGTGGAGTAAATGTAATCAGGTACGCAGATGACTTTATCATTTCAGGAATCACACGTGAAGTACTGGAAAATGAAGTAAAACCTCTAGTATCGTCCTTTCTTCAGGAGAGAGGTCTTATCCTTTCCGAAGAGAAAACAAAAATTACATCTATTACAACAGGGTTTGACTTTCTTGGTTGTAATGTACGCAGGTATAATAAGAAGTTAATTATAAAACCTTCAAAAGAAAGTATTAAGAAACTTCTTAATAAAGCACGTACATTGATAAAGGCAAACATAGCGAACACTCAGGCCGTACTAATCAAGTTGCTCAATTCCCTATTAAGGGGATGGGGAAATTACTACAGCCATGTGTGTGCGAAAAGAGCTTTTAACAAAATAGACCATGAAATTATGTGTGCTCTATGGAAATGGGCAAAGAAAAGATACCGTCTTGTTAGTCAACAAAAAAGTCATAAAAATTCTCCAAATTGCATAATAAAATCAAAAAATACTTCCAACTGTGTAGCAGTATACAGATTATAGTTAGTGGATATGTTGATAAGTAAATTAGTTACATATAAAACAGCAGAAATTTACTTATCAACATATCCACTAACCAACAACATTCAATAAATTTGTGTAAGATGCCATTTTACATAAGATGAATTAGAAGCATTTTTTGATTTTAAAGTACTAAACCTTCAGTTAACCTTTTAGCCCTATAGTTCTTGATATGATCTGGATCAAAGGCCTTTTTTGAACTTAAAACACCAAAAACTATATGAAGTAACTTACGCATTGCAGCACCAACTATGGCCATAGCATGCTTGCCTTTCTCTTTTAATCTTTCGCAAGAAGCCATAATGATAGGATTATGCTTTTTAGCTGCTATAGCAGGAAAGTACATTGCTTTACGTAATGTTCGTGAACCGGTTTTACTTAATCTGGGCTTGGCATGTACGGATGAGCCTGATGTTATATTTTGTGGTATAGTTCCAGCATATGCTGCCAATTGCCTAGCATTTATAAAGGCTTTTATACCAGGAATTTCAGCTAAAATAGCTATTGCTGTTTCCTCTCCTATTCCTGGAATAGTTAATAGGAGTTGAAAATCTTCCAACAATTCTTTGTGTTGTTTTAATAGTTCGCGTATGGAGTTTTTTATTGTTTCTATTTTTTGCTCTATGTTCATTGCAAGGTCTTCCCAAGCATTTGCAACTTCTTTAGGCAGTCTCTCTTTCTTTTCTAAATGATTATTTGCTAATGTTAACTCATCCTTTAACGCATTTGAGCAACGATAAAGATGTTTTAATTTTTTCTTTTCAGGAGAAGGTGGTGTCCAACGAGAAGGTTCCTGTCTTTGACAATAATCTGCAATAATCTCTGCATCAGTCTGGTCATTCTTTTGTCGTGTAAGCTTACTTTTTGCATAAAATCTTATGCAAGCTGGGTTTACAACACTAACGAAATATCCAGCGTTGTGGAGGAACTCAGCCAAAGCTTCGCTATAACAACCAGTGGATTCCATGCAAGCTTTTACTTCTTCTACGTTATGTTTTTGTAGAAAGTTCAGTAGACCTTGAAACCCAGTATCATCATTTTTAAATTTCCTTTTCCTAGTTTCACGCTTTCCTTTTTTACTTATGAATGAGAGAGAAACATCAAAGCGTTCTTTTGAAACATCTATACCTAAAAAGTTGTTGATCATATATAACTCCATATACTACTATTAAAAATGAAAAGTAAGGCTTACCTTGTGAATACAGAATTAGAACCATTTAGGCCTTTCTACGATACCGTCCAGCCTCTACTTTTGAGAAGGGAACTCTTTTCTTTTCTACAGATTTTATATCTAAGGAATCTTCCAGAGTTCTTCCCTTCTCCACCTAATGCTTAAGCTTAAAAACACTAGATGCTTTTTTCAAGATACAAGACATCCTCGTAAAGGATTACGTTGGATAAAGAATCGTTACTTCAAGGTAATGAAACAACGCCAATGGGTCTTTGCTGCACCCATATGCAAGAACAAACCGAAAGAGATAAGGTATTTAAGACTGCTTAGGTTGATTGATATACCTATCAGACGACATGTTAAAATCAGGGCGGATGCAAATCCACTTGACTTAAAATGGAAAAAGTATTTTGATGAAAGAGTGAAACAAACAAAAATGTTAGCAAGCTCTTTCTCAAGAGAAGGTTCTCTACTGTTGGTGTCACCATTAAGAATGATGTTTTCTGAGGAATCATGAAGGACAAGCCGGTTCGAGAAAAGAAGGACTTAGATAAGGGGCTCAAGCGTAGTGTGGGGAAACCTGCATGCTGCGTTTCTAAGGGAGGGAGTAGTAGCAATACTACTTCCTTACCTAACCAGCTCACTCGTGATAAAGGCTTTGAAAAACGCGCACAACTTTATGCTGCTAAGGCTTACTCAAGACAAGCTGATAAATCTGGTAAATACGTTGATTTAAAGAAGATTTTCTTTATCGCGATTTCAAATTGTACCTTATTCCCTGATAAGCTTGACTATATATCTAGCCATACCATAAGAGATGAAAAAACCAATGAGCATGACTTAAAAGATTTTCAATTTATCTTCATAGAGCTGCCAAAATTTCCTAAGAGTAGAGCAGAACAACTAGAAAGTGTAGTAGACCGTTGGCTATTTTTTTTCAAATATGCAGATGAAACAACGGACGAAGATCTCAGAAAAATTGCGGAAAAATCACCAATAATAAAGCTAGCATATGATGAATTAGATAAGTTTCACTGGAATGAAAAAGATCTAGTAGCTTATGAAGAAAGAATAATGGATCTGCGCAAAGAAGAAGCCATTCTTGAATACAGACTTGATCTTGCTAAAGAGGAAGGTAGAAAAGAGAGGGAAATTGAAGTCGCAAAGAATCTACTTAAAGCAGGTGTTTCTTTTAATATTATAGCTCAAACTACTGGTCTTTCTATGAGTGAGATCAAAGAATTGCAGAATTAAGTGTGAATGGTTACGAAAAATATAAGTTTTTGCGATAAACGACATAGTGATGTATTTGTTGTTCAGCATGTCAGTGGAATATTTTCTGAAAAATTTCCACATAACTCTTTCAGATTTCATAATATCTCTTGCCACTCATCTGAACAGATACCCATTTTGGAGGGATACCAATAATAGTTGTGAGCGGTACAAGTTTAGTCCATATACCTTCCAAGCATAACACGCTCACGAAACTTTAATGCGATAGCTTGGTTTCTACTGAAAGACAGCATTATGCCAAGTGCGATGCTCGAAGATAAAAGAGAAGAACCACCATAGCTAAGTAACGGCAGGGTTATGCCGGTGGTTGGAAAAACACTCAATGTTACCCCTATGTTTATTATGAATTGTGTGATGAATTGAATTGAGATACCGAGAATCACCAACAGATTAAATAATTCATTTTCCCTATATGCAATGTAAAGCAAACGGGCGGAAATGATACCAAATAACATCAATGTGGCTAAGCACGTAATCAAACCAAATTCTTCTGCTAAAACAGAAAACACAAAATCTGTATGACAATCAGGAAGAGAGGCTTTTACGCTACCTTCACCAGGTCCAACTCCAGTTAATTGACCTCTTTTGAATGCTTCTAATGATTTTGTGACTTGAAAGTTATCGCGCTGCGTAAAAAAGACAAAATTGTAAATCCTTTGCTTTATATGTGGGAGGCATAAGTAAGCTATTGTAGTTCCAGTTGCGGCCATTCCTATTATGCATAGAAAGTATAAAAATGGTATACATGCAATAAACATTTGACCAATAAAAGAATATGTTAAAAGCATGGACATACTGAAATCAGGTTGCAAAAGTAACAACACAAAAACTAACAGAAATATTATGATTGATATGTGCATTTTAAACCTCATTTCGCTGGCCAAGATACTAGCTATAACAACAGAAAAAAATGGCCTTACGAACTCAGATGGTTGAACAGAAATTTTGACAATATGTAACCATCGTTTCGCACCTTTTACCTCTATACCAAGTATTATCGCAATTGCTATTAGAATAGTAAATAAAATGAAACCTGCGAACGAGAGGTTAAGTATAGTTCTTGTGTTGAGAAAAGAAAATGTCACCAAGGTAATTAGTGACAGGACTATATAAATTGTGTGACGCCGTATAAAATAATCTTGTGGTAAAGAAAGACGCTGCGCAATTACAGGGCTTGCTGAATAAACAAGAATGAAGCTTATAGTGAGCAAAAAAAACACTGGAAGGATGAGATAATAATCCAGCGTTCTATACCAGAGTTTAATATTCATTTTGTTCCAATGTGTAATGCCACTATTCCATAGCTCATATTATGAAACTCAACATTCTTAAAGCCTACCTCTTCAATTTCCATTTTAAAATCAGCCTGAGTTGGAAACTCTCTGATGCTCTTCACTAAATATTCATAAGAACTCTTGTCTTTAGCAACTATGCTGCCAATTTTAGGAATTACTTTAAATGAATATAAGTCATAAAGTTTGGTAAATATCTCATTTTGATAGTGCATAGGGGCAAATTCTAAGCAGATAAATTTTCCATGTGGTTTTAATACCCTGTGCGCCTCATTTAAAGCCTTCTTACGGTCAGAAACATTTCGAATGCCAAAAGCTATTGTGCAATAATCAAATTCGGAGTCTTCAAATGGTAAACTTTCTGCGTTCGCACATACCCAATCAAAATTAATTTGGTTTGAATTTATAGCTTTATCACGTCCTCTGCTTAGCATGTTTTGATTTATATCGCATACTGTAACCTTAGCACTTGGCTCTTTTCTTACTATTCTTATTGCTATATCTCCAGTTCCTCCAGCAACATCTAAAACCTTAGAGTTTTTTGTAAAATGCACACTATTTACCATCCTATCTTTCCATAATCTGTGCATTCCGAGGCTCATTATATCATTCATGGTGTCGTAGCGACTTGCCACGGAATCGAATACCTCTTTAACTAATTGTGATTTCTTCTCGATTTTTATAGTAGACATTACGTAAAAACTCCTTTATAATTAGTAAAAATTAATTTGAATTAACACAAATGTCAACGACAGGCCTTGAGCCTGTTAAAATCTTCTTCAGCGTGGTATGATGACCGAGTTAGTGGGCTTGATGCAACCACTAAGAAACCTTTGGAGTAAGCAATGTATTTATAATGCTCAAACTCTTCTGGGGTAACATACCTATCAAGTTTTGCATGTTTTGGAGTTGGTTGTAGATATTGACCAATTGTAATAAAATCAACCTCAGCACTGCGCAAATCGTCCATAACCTGAAATATTTCCTCTTTTGTCTCTCCAAGACCGACCATAAGCCCTGACTTTGTGAAAACTTTGGGATTAATCTGCTTTACCATCTTCAGTAAATATAGTGAATGAAAATAGCGAGCTCGTGGTCTTATTTTTGCATACAATCTCGGCACTGTTTCAATATTGTGGTTATAGACATCAGGTGATGCAACAGCAATTGCTTCAAATGCTCCTTTCTTATTTAAAAAATCAGGAGTTAAAATCTCTATTGTTGTTTCTGAAGTTATCTTTCTAATTTCTTCTATGCACTGTATAAACTGATTTGCGCCACCATCTGGTAAATCATCACGATCAACAGAAGTAATGACAACATGTTTTAAGTTTAACTTTTTTATTGCTTTTGCTAAATTTTCTGGTTCATGAGGGTCTAGTTTATCAGGAATGCCAGTTGCAACGTTGCAAAATGCACAAGCACGAGTGCAAACAGAACCGAGAATCATCACAGTAGCATGACGTTTATTCCAACATTCACCAATGTTTGGACATGCAGCCTCTTCGCACACTGTATGCAAGTTATGCAGTTTAACGATGTTTAAGGTTTCATTGAATACTTCACCGGTCGGAGCTTTTGCTCTGAGCCATTGAGGTTTGCTATGCATCTGAAACTGCTAACTCTACCTCTTGCTTTACTAAAACTTTTTTCAACCTTCTTTTTATCTTCTGCGCTTTCTCACTTAGTTTAATCGTTCTTGTGTTGAGCAAAAAAGCATCTAAATCACCTTTGTAATCTATAGTTCTCAAAGTTCTTGTTGCCACACGAAATCTAAACTTTTTATTCAATATATCACTTGTCAACGTAACCTTATGTAAATTTAAAAGAAAGGTACGCTTTGTTTTACGATTCGAATGTGATACCTTATTACCAAAAGATTTTTTTCTATTTGTTAATTCACAAACTCTACTCACTTCAATATACCAAATTATTCTATGTACTTAGATTACCTTATATAGTCAAATAGTCAATACTCTCTTGCTTAATTTTTATACCATATACTGCTTTATAACCAAAAAATATCGTAATTTTTTCTATTATAAGAGAAATCATATGCTGAATTTCCAATGCTTTGCTGCCATTTGTTACTACCAGATGCAATACACCCGAATTTATATTCTGTGCATATGAGATCTTTTTCGGTTTTGTACACTCTGCTATTTCTTTCCCTACTATATTTCGCCAGTTTAAAATAAGACGTATTTCATTTTTGCTAATCTTATTTTTCATGCATTTTAATGCATAGTTTTCAATTATAGACTTTAATTTTTTTGGACCGCTACGTTTGAGCATAATAACCTCAAAAATCAATTTTTATCATTCTATAAATTTAATATAGAGTACAATTGTTTGTCAATCCCAGTGTTACAACTGGGATTGTAGCTGCTTTAACAACAACTCTACCCTCTGGTCTCACACCGTAAAAGCAGTATTTTTATGCAAAACTTATCTCAACGTAGCACTTGTCAAGATCGTTCCATTCAAAAATTTTTGTTTTGCCTCATAATTAACCTTATAGCTGTTTTAATTGTAATTAGTTAAATTATTATTAACTTGCCAGGCTAGATCCAAAAAATAGCATAATCAATATGCAAATTGTAATAGAAATCACGTTTGCGTATGGTTTATTGCTATGCGGTTAATCTTTCCTCAATCCAAGCTGCTTGAATAGCTTCGAGTATTTTTTCGTTACAGCGTTTTTCATCATCATCAAATTCCTCTAAACTCAAGACCTTTTTTTTAAGCTCAGTGAATCTGATACTAATTATATTCTCATTTGGAAATTTTTCCTCCAGAGCTTCCACAATATCTTCTATATCAAGCCATTTCATACTTTTTTGTATTTATCTGCTAAGTTAAATTGGTGCCCATGGGGAGACTTGAACTCCCAAGGTCGCAAAACCCACGGATTTTAAGTCCGCTGCGTCTACCGATTCCGCCACACGGGCTTTTTTTATCTATCTAGAGTAAAACTCTACTACTAAATTGACTTCCATGTCTGCTGAATAAGGAACCTCAGAATATTGAGGCGACCTCAAATATTTCACTGAATGCTCTTTACTATCTGCTTCTAAATAATCCGGAGCCTTGCGCTCTTGTTTTTGTTCAGCCTCTACTACTACAGGGATTTTTGCTGCCCTTTCTCTTATTTTTATTATATCACCTGGCTTCACTCGATAACTCGATATGTTAACCACCTTATCATTAACTGTAACGTGCTTGTGAGATATGAGCTGCTTTGCTGAGTAAATTGTTGGAACAAGACCAGAGTGGTATAAAACAGAACTTAATCTCGATTCTAAGATACCGATAAAATTATCAGCCGTATAACCCTTTCTGTTATAAGCATCTAAAAATGTACGTCTGAGCTGCTTACTTGAAATCGCATAGTAAAACTTAAATTTCTTATGTGCAGCAAACTGCTTACCAAAGTCGGATAACTTCTTGAATCCAAGAATACCATGTTGACCTGGAGGGTATTTCCTTTTGTTTACTGGGTCTTTAGCTCTACCCCATAAATTTACACCAAGTCTACGGCTAATCCTATACTTTCTAGTGATAACAGTTGTCATATAAAAACTCTCACGATTTAACTTTAGATTATTAAGGATTTTAGCACTCAGTGTCAACTTGTTTTTGCTGATATAATCTTTTATACTTCATTTTTAAGTTTTTCTATTAACACATGAATCATTCACATTTGGAATCTATGGCAAACGCCATCCGTTTTTTATCAATTGATGCAGTACAAAAAGCAAACTCTGGACACCCAGGTATGCCACTTGGCATGGCAGATGTTGCAACTGTTTTGTTTGCTAAATATCTGAATCATAATCCTGATGATTCTAAGTGGTTCAATAGAGATCGCTTTGTTTTATCAAACGGTCATGGGTCAATGTTACTATATTCAATATTATATTTGACAGGTTATATTAGCATAGATGAGCTAAAAAACTTCAGGCAAATGGGATCCAAGACCCCAGGTCATCCAGAGTTTGGCTTGACTTCCGGAGTAGAGGCAACAACAGGCCCGCTCGGTCAGGGGTTTGCCACTGCTGTTGGCATGGCACTTGCTGAATCGATTCTTAAAGAACAATTTGGAGATAGCTTAATTAATCACTACACTTACGTGATGCTAGGGGATGGCTGTCTTATGGAAGGAATAAGCCATGAAGCAGCATCACTTGCTGGGCATCTTAAATTGAATAAGCTCATAGCCCTTTTTGATGATAATGATATCTCTATAGATGGCGCTACTTGCCTTTCCTGCTCTGATGATGTAGAGAAACGCTTCTTAGCGTATGGATGGAATGTTGACAAAATTGATGGCCATGATTTTGATGCCATATCCCTTGCAATAGAGCAAGCAAAAAAGTCTGATAAACCTACAATGATCTGCTGCAAAACTATTATCGGAAAATTTTCAAGCCGTGCTGGCACATCCTCTGTTCACAGTGGTGCTTTTTCGGAGGAAGACATAAAACAGATGAGAGAGAAATTAAACTGGAATTATGAACCATTCCATGTACCAGAAGATGTGAAAAACGCCTGGAAGAAAACTGTTGAGAGAGCAAAACAAAACTACACGATGTCATTCCAGCGCGTGACCAGGAAAGAAGAAAAAGAATGGATCCCAGTGTCAAGCACTGGGATGACAAGAGAGAGTACTGGGATGACAGAAGAGAATGCTGGGATGACAGGATATCATGTAGAACTTCAAAGACGGTTAGATAAACATCTACCAGATAATATCGCTGGTGTTTTAGCTGACCTGAAGAAACAAATATGTGAGCTAATGCCAAACGAAGCTACTCGATCTTCTTTTGGCAAAGTAATGGAACTTTTAACTAAGTCTATGCCGGAATTAATCGGCGGTTCTGCTGATCTTACCGGGTCAAATTGCACTAAATATGAGCACATGCAGGTAATAGATAGTAATAATTATAGTGGTTCTTATGTCCACTATGGAGTGAGAGAACACGCTATGGCAGCTTGTATGAATGGTATGGCACTTCACGGCGCGATTCTTCCTTATGGCGGCACTTTTTTGGTATTTTCTGACTATTGTCGTCCTGCTATACGTCTTTCAGCTCTGATGAAGCAGCAGGTTATGTATGTCATGACTCACGACTCAATTGGAGTGGGAGAAGATGGCCCAACTCATCAGCCAATAGAGCATTTAGCCTCTTTGCGTGCTATACCAAATCTATATGTTTTTAGGCCAGCCGATGCAGTTGAAACTCTGGAGTGTGTTAGCATTGCACTCGAAAAGAAAGAATCTCCAGCACTGTTTGCGCTCTCAAGGCAAAACGTAAGTTACATGCGCAAGTTCTACTCTGATATCGATCAATCTGCTAATTTATCGAAGTTTGGTGCATATATTTTGTGTGAATGTTCAAAAGAATTAAAAGTGACGATATTTGCTACGGGGTCCGAGGTTGAAATTGCAGTTGAAGCAAGGGAGAAATTGCAGGAAAAGGGTATAGGTACAAGGATTGTTTCTATGCCATGCTGGAGGCTTTTTGACGAGCAAAGCGATGAATATAAAGCGGCAATATTAAATAATGACAGCATTAAAGTTGCAATTGAAGCCGGAAGTGAAATGGGTTGGCATAAATACATAGGTTCAAACGGTATATTTATTGGCATGAAAAGCTTTGGAGAATCAGCACCTTATAAAACACTTTATGAGCATTTCAATATCAGTGCCGATCATGTGGTAAAATGTGTGTGTGAGAAACTGGTTTACATTCAGTAGACTTCTTGCATTACTCTACACATCTGTGTTCATTGCACTATAATGACCACCACTACTATCTTCTTCGTCTAATGAATCGGATCTAAGTAAAGAAACACTAGCATCGGTTTGCGATGTAGATTCATCAGTGTTAGACCCAAATAACCATGAAAAAAAATCACTAAAAAATGATCCTATTAATGAAAAAGGCTTCATAAGTATACTAAACAAACTACCAAAAAAAGAGCTCGGCTGTTCTTCTGTTTGTGCAGGTTCTGTGGAAGCAACAGGACCTACATCGTTGTCTTGTACATCAGTTCCTTGTTCTGCACTGTTGGTGCTGGTTTTTTCCCCTTCTTTGCTATTATCTGATTGTAGTTCAGTATCATCACCTACTCGTTTTTCTTCCTCTTGACCCCCTTCACTATCTGTCGATGATCCACCCGCTGAACCATCATCAGATTTTTCTGCTGGTTGCAATAGAGTTTTTATTCCTTCATCAGTGGCTAATTTGAAAGGAGTGTTTCCATGTTTATCTTCTATATTAACATCGATTCCATCTTTTCCCAATAGGGCTTCTACTGCCTCTTTATGGCCCTTAAAAACGGCCCAATGTAAAGGAGTCCATTCTCCATATTTATCTTTTATATTAACATCGATTCCTTCTGCTCCCAGTAGAGCGTTCAATACATTTATATCTACGTTGTCCTTTTTAAGAACCAAATGTAAAGGAGTATCTTTATTCTTATCTACTAAATTAACATCGATTCCATGTTTTCCCAATAGGGCTTCTACTACCTCTTCATGGCCCTTTACAGCAGCCCAATGTAAAGGAGTACTATCATCTTTATCTTGTGCATTAGAGGTTGTCCGGAAACTAGTAAATTCAAGCATATTCCCTCTTTAACATAACCCTACTCATAGCTAGGTATATGAAATTCTCAGTGGATGTTGTGAGTAAATCATACTCCTTCGATAGCCTTCTATTCCTATTAACCCAAGCAAAAGTCCTTTCTACAACCCATCTTCTTGGCTGTACTTTAAACCCTTGTTCTCTTGTTGGTAGTAGCTCAGGTGGCGTATCTTTGTGCACCCAAAATCTACATGGAGGCCTTTTAACAATTTCAATATCTATGTCATATTCTTCCTTTATGTGATTCTTTAAATTTCTTCCTTGGTATCCCATGTCAGCCCACATTTTTTTAACTTTAGTATATTTTGTTCTCATATTGTTTAATGCTATTTTAATACCATCTCTATCATTTTCGTTAGCAGCGCCTACGTAACAACCTAGTATAAAACCCTGAGTGTCTGTAATTATATGCCTTTTTCTACCCTTTACTTTTTTACTTCCATCATAGCCTTTGATCCCCCCTTTTCTGTAGTCTTTACAGATTGACTATCTACTATACAGGCACTCGGCTGCTCATTCCTTCCTATTTTTCTTCTACTATATTTTGTAATTTCATAATTCATTTTCTCAAAAATTCCCTGCTTCTTCCATTGCCTGAACTGCTCATACACAGTCTTCCATAGCGGAAAATCATTTGGTAAATACCGCCATTGACACCCTGTACGCAATACATAGAAAATTGCTTCTAATATTTCTCTTTTGCTATACTTTGGCGGCCTTCCTCCTTTCTTGTATGATACTCTGAAGTGTTTTTCTATTCTTGCCCATTCCCTTTCGCTTAGATCTGTTGGATACTTTTTTCTCATCTTTACCCCGTACTAAAATTTCAGATATTATAGCCTTTTACTTGTTTCCGGACAACCTCTTATACCAATTCCCGCTACACAAGTAACGGATAGACAATAATAGAAAAAAAGCCATACTGAAGTAAGTAAAGTAGCGAGGTTTAAATGGCATTAAGATCAAAATTATTGGATGAAAAAGTGGTGGAATCAGCAAAAGAAATGCTGAAGAAAGTAAGAAATAACGCATATGTTGCAAAAAAACTAAATGCTGTAATTGCAGCAAAAAAGCACAGTATAACAGCCGTAGCAAAGATATGCTGCATTTCAAGAAAGGCACTTACTGCATGACCTAAAATTTGGCAGAGAAGAAAAATTATTTGCTCCGCCTCAACGCCGTAGAAAAACTATATTGAATCAAAGTCAACGTGAACAAGTTGAGGTGTGGATAGAGGAAAACCCCAATATTACTATAAAAGAAATGAAAATAAGAATTCAAGAAAAGTTTGGTTTGAATATCAGCAAATCTACAGTACACCGTAATATGCAAAGAATGAAATTCTCATATATCACACCAAGACCAGTGCATAACGGACAAGATAAAAGTAAACAAGAGGAATTTAAAAAAAAATCTTAATGAAACTATTGTCATGTATCCTGAAAAAGAGCTATTTTTCTTCGATGAATCGCGGTTTGGCACACATTCAAAGATTGGACACGGGTGGTTTAAAAAAGGCATTAGGACACAGGTTAAGGTAAAACTAGGTAGGCAAAATTTTTATCTCTATAGTGCAGTTAATCCCAGAAATGGAGAAAGTTCTAGCTCAAACGTCAATACTGATTGTATGAATATATTCCTTGAGCAGATGTCACAATATTTAGGAACAAGGGAGGCATTTCTTATCATGGATTGTGCTAGTTGGCATAAGTCAAAAAATTTAAAAGTACCTAAAAATATCGACATTATATACCTACCACCATACTCACCTGACCTCAATCCTGTTGAGAGGTTTTGGTTATATATAAAACAGAACATTTTGCGTAACAAAATCTACGACACAATTGCTTTGCTTGAGAGCGCTTTGTGCAAATTTATTACCTCTCTTTCTCACTCCACAATTAAAAAACTCTGCAATGCCGCTTATTTGATTCACTAGTAATGAGAATTGGTATTAGAGGTTGTCCGGAAACAAGTAAAAGGCTATAATATCTGAAATTTTAGTACGGGGTAAAGATGAGAAAAAAGTATCCAACAGATCTAAGCGAAAGGGAATGGGCAAGAATAGAAAAACACTTCAGAGTATCATACAAGAAAGGAGGAAGGCCGCCAAAGTATAGCAAAAGAGAAATATTAGAAGCAATTTTCTATGTATTGCGTACAGGGTGTCAATGGCGGTATTTACCAAATGATTTTCCGCTATGGAAGACTGTGTATGAGCAGTTCAGGCAATGGAAGAAGCAGGGAATTTTTGAGAAAATGAATTATGAAATTACAAAATATAGTAGAAGAAAAATAGGAAGGAATGAGCAGCCGAGTGCCTGTATAGTAGATAGTCAATCTGTAAAGACTACAGAAAAGGGGGGATCAAAGGCTATGATGGAAGTAAAAAAGTAAAGGGTAGAAAAAGGCATATAATTACAGACACTCAGGGTTTTATACTAGGTTGTTACGTAGGCGCTGCTAACGAAAATGATAGAGATGGTATTAAAATAGCATTAAACAATATGAGAACAAAATATACTAAAGTTAAAAAAATGTGGGCTGACATGGGATACCAAGGAAGAAATTTAAAGAATCACATAAAGGAAGAATATGACATAGATATTGAAATTGTTAAAAGGCCTCCATGTAGATTTTGGGTGCACAAAGATACGCCACCTGAGCTACTACCAACAAGAGAACAAGGGTTTAAAGTACAGCCAAGAAGATGGGTTGTAGAAAGGACTTTTGCTTGGGTTAATAGGAATAGAAGGCTATCGAAGGAGTATGATTTACTCACAACATCCACTGAGAATTTCATATACCTAGCTATGAGTAGGGTTATGTTAAAGAGGGAATATGCTTGAATTTACTAGTTTCCGGACAACCTCTTAGTCAACAAAAAAGTCATAAAAATTCTCCAAATTGCATAATAAAATCAAAAAATACTTCCAACTGTGTAGCAGTATACAGATTATAGTTAGTGGATATGTTGATAAGTAAATTAGTTACATATAAAACAGCAGAAATTTACTTATCAACATATCCACTAACCAACAACATTCAATAAATTTGTGTAAGATGCCATTTTACATAAGATGAATTAGAAGCATTTTTTGATTTTAAAGTACTAAACCTTCAGTTAACCTTTTAGCCCTATAGTTCTTGATATGATCTGGATCAAAGGCCTTTTTTGAACTTAAAACACCAAAAACTATATGAAGTAACTTACGCATTGCAGCACCAACTATGGCCATAGCATGCTTGCCTTTCTCTTTTAATCTTTCGCAAGAAGCCATAATGATAGGATTATGCTTTTTAGCTGCTATAGCAGGAAAGTACATTGCTTTACGTAATGTTCGTGAACCGGTTTTACTTAATCTGGGCTTGGCATGTACGGATGAGCCTGATGTTATATTTTGTGGTATAGTTCCAGCATATGCTGCCAATTGCCTAGCATTTATAAAGGCTTTTATACCAGGAATTTCAGCTAAAATAGCTATTGCTGTTTCCTCTCCTATTCCTGGAATAGTTAATAGGAGTTGAAAATCTTCCAACAATTCTTTGTGTTGTTTTAATAGTTCGCGTATGGAGTTTTTTATTGTTTCTATTTTTTGCTCTATGTTCATTGCAAGGTCTTCCCAAGCATTTGCAACTTCTTTAGGCAGTCTCTCTTTCTTTTCTAAATGATTATTTGCTAATGTTAACTCATCCTTTAACGCATTTGAGCAACGATAAAGATGTTTTAATTTTTTCTTTTCAGGAGAAGGTGGTGTCCAACGAGAAGGTTCCTGTCTTTGACAATAATCTGCAATAATCTCTGCATCAGTCTGGTCATTCTTTTGTCGTGTAAGCTTACTTTTTGCATAAAATCTTATGCAAGCTGGGTTTACAACACTAACGAAATATCCAGCGTTGTGGAGGAACTCAGCCAAAGCTTCGCTATAACAACCAGTGGATTCCATGCAAGCTTTTACTTCTTCTACGTTATGTTTTTGTAGAAAGTTCAGTAGACCTTGAAACCCAGTATCATCATTTTTAAATTTCCTTTTCCTAGTTTCACGCTTTCCTTTTTTACTTATGAATGAGAGAGAAACATCAAAGCGTTCTTTTGAAACATCTATACCTAAAAAGTTGTTGATCATATATAACTCCATATACTACTATTAAAAATGAAAAGTAAGGCTTACCTTGTGAATACAGAATTAGAACCATTTAGGCCTTTCTACGATACCGTCCAGCCTCTACTTTTGAGAAGGGAACTCTTTTCTTTTCTACAGATTTTATATCTAAGGAATCTTCCAGAGTTCTTCCCTTCTCCACCTAATGCTTAAGCTTAAAAACACTAGATGCTTTTTTCAAGATACAAGGAGTCTTGTTATCTTGATCTTTTACATTAACCTTTGCTCCTTCACTTATTAGACTGTTTACTTCCTGAATATTACCGCTTTTAGCAACCTCAAGTAATTTAGCTGTGCTTTGTAATAGAGTTTTTATTTCTTCGTCAGTAGTTAAAACTAAGGGAGTGTTTCCCTCTTCATCTTCTGCACTAACATTTACCCCTTTGTCCAATAGAGCTTCTACTACATCTTTATGGCCCCATACAGCAGCAATATGTAAAGGAGTCTCTCCTTTATCATTTTCTACCTTAACATCTGCTCCTTCACTTATTAGACTTTTTACCTTATCAATTTCACCGTTTTTAACAGCCTCAAGTAATTCAGCATTTATATCTCTGTTTGAATTGCTCATCCCATACCTCCTGTAAAACTATATTGTTATGATAAAGTCGTTAATAATCTATGAGCTCTCACCCCCTGTAAAATTATATTATCATGATAAAGCCATTAATAACCCATGAGCTCTGGATCACGCAAATAATGGTTATTCCCTGTGTTTTTCAGTACATTTGAGCTGGCTGTACATAAGAATTGCAATTGTAGAGCATGCTATTGTTAATAGTAAATTTGGTAAAATACCATAGCGAAAAAATTTTCCTACTATATATATTCCAATAGCCCCAAACATCATATTGCAGAATGAGAGAACTGCACTACCAAGCCCTATACCTTTGATCGTTTCTAAAGCAGAAGTTACGTTATTGCTTATTATTAATGCAAGTCCGATATTGGCTGGAATCCAAGCAGTTTGAAGAATGAATATATTCAACTTGTCCGCGAAATAAAAATATACCAATAAACTATCGGATATTATCGGTAACACCAAACCTATTATTAGCATTTTGCTAACCCCTACTTTTGGTACATACCTTCTATTAATTAAAGTTCCAATTATGTAAAATATGACTATGATCGATATGAGGTAGCCAAAATACTGTACTTCAATGCCCATCGATTCAAATATGAACGGGTAGTTAGCAATGTATGCCCAAAGCCACATGAAAGTTAATCCATGAATGGCTGAAAACCCAAGGAAACGATAATTTCTAAATATTGATATATATTGCTTGAAGATATTAGTAGTTATGTTAGTTATACTGGTTTCATTTTTATTTACAGTGAGTGTTTCTTGTAACTTAAAGTAGATAAAAATAAGTATAGCAATTGCTGCAAGTGATATAATAAAAAACAAAAATTTCCAACTATACCCATGTGAAATTATATAACTGCCCACCACTGGAGCTATTCCAGGTGAGAGTGCCACAACCATATTTAATTTTGAAATGACTCTCGAGTATTCACTACCCGAGTACATATCCCTTATTGCTGCATACCCAACAACACCTGCAACACCAGCCCCTGTTCCTTGTATGAAGCGAATTAGTATCAAGAGCGCAATACTGTCGGCTATATAACACATGACACTTGCCAAAGTAAAAATTGTCATACCAATCAGCATCATTGGACGCCTACCATAATGGTCCGATAATGGACCATAAATTAAGCCAGATACCGCAAATCCAACTAGATTTAAGCTAATTGTAAGCTGCACTACACTGCCTTCTACTTTAAAATAATTGGCAATGCTTGGTAGTGCAACTGAGTATAGGTCAGTTGCCATATCGACAATTGCTACAGACAATATCATAATAAGAGAGATGATATTTTGCGGAAGAGCTGTTTTCACTTAATGATTTACTGGATTAAATATACTTAATTATAATGTATTTTTTTCATTAGTATAAGTACAATGTTACATAGTAAACGATGTCATTCGAGTAGCGGACACTGAAATCTTAAGCTAAAATCATGAAAAGCCTGAATTTCAATACCTTATCTTCAATTATTCACTTTAAGCTTTAAATATTGAGCATCAATTATTCAGGACCTTCGCTTCCGTGTTATCCAATGAATCACCATAAGTCACTGCTTTTAGGTAAAACTTTTTTCCCCTTTGCACTTCGAAAGATATTATTGAATCATCAAGTAGAACAAATTTTTCACCTGCAGTCTCTTTAGTACCTTCTTGTCCTCTGATTAGGTTACTAAGCTTATATTTATTTTTATCTATAAGTTCAGCATTCTGGAATTTCACTATCTCTTTTCCAACTAGTGCTAAATTTGAGTCCGCAATTGAAGTTATGTTTCCAAAACGTAACACTACTATAAGCCCCTCGTCGGTAGATTCCATTACATATCCGTAAGTAGACTGCTTGTTTGTGCTTGCAATAGGCTTATAATCCTTATCGTTGTACGAAATAAAGAGTGTTGCTCCCTTCCAATTCTTTTCCTCACTAATTAAAGTAAAGCTTGCACTATTACCTTTAATATCCGGTAAATCTATCATTTCTACGATGGTTTTGCTAATGTGAGAGGGAGGGTATTCCTTCAGCATAAGTGACCTTGTTGAAGGAAAAGAAAGCTTATATATAGAGTGATCATAACCAACGCCAATTACTTGAATGGACATGCTTTCAAATTTCGTTTTTATAATTCTCACCGTATGTTTTTTCTCACTGTCTAAAATCGTTATTACATCACTTGGCACAAGCCACGCATATTTTATCGGTAGCTTGAAATTGTATATATTTCTCTCTTGCCACGAAGAATAAAGTAAAACCTCAGCGATATTTTGCGCCTCTCCCTCCTCCATAATGAGCGGTATTTCAACTGTTATAGCAGCGCCTTGCTTTGGCAACTCAGCATATTTAACATCAATTGGATAGCCAAAATTGCGATTAAAATAAACGACGTTAACTTTATTGTTTAAATCTAATTGACTGATATTAGCAAGTTTTGAATTGTTACTGAAAACCGTTTCACCAATTGGCATTACAGTTGTAACTCCCCTGCCCTTTTGAACAAATTTCAGTTTAGAGTCCTGTTCAACCACATCAAAAAAATAGCAACTTTGCAGCATTTTAATAATAGAACGTACGGGTTGCTGGTCGTTTATCACATACCCAGACAATAACCCTTTGACGTTGCTTGTATCGAACTGATCGCTTTTTAAACCTGCTTTTTGTAATAGATCCGATAAAACATCGGAAATATTAAGCTGTGAAAGCTTTCCCTGAATCCAATGTCCTGTCTGCCAATTATGGCAGTCAGTCCACATATCACACAAATTGGGGAAATAAGGAAATGGCCTTGCATCCCACGCCCAGAGAAACATTTTTTCTACCATTTCCGAGCTTTGCCACTTTTTTAACGTTCCTTCAATTGCAATTTTTTGCGAAAGAAAGCTCACCTCTCCGTTTGAATATCGTGGATATTTGCTCTCTATGCTGCCTTTGTCAACAAACACATTTGGCTCATTAGTGCAGCCGTTCATACTGGGAAATCCATACTCAGTAAACCATATTTTTTTCATTTTTGGTTGCCATTTCGTTTTACTACCACCTGGATTTATGTGAGTTTCACTCCACCATTTCTCTATATTTTTCCACGCATACCTGCTGTCGTTATACTTTACTTTTTCAGGTTCACTCTTTGAGTAATCATAGAAATAATCATACCCCACTCCACTGCTCCAACCACCCATTACATCTTCCGCGGAATAACCAAAAGGAGGCTCTGGACCATCAGTCAGTGGAAAATAAGCATCTATGCCAACAACGTCGATATACTCTGAAGACCACAGTTCATCCATATTATACCAACCATCATATGAATGGTATTCGCTCCAATCTGCAGCGTAGGTAACTGTTACTTCTTTTCCAAGATTAAGTTTTATCTGCTTTGCAAGCTTGACCAGCTCTATAACGGCAGGGTAATTCCCTTGTTCATCCCTGATTTTGGTAAGTTGCGCAAATTCAGATCCGATGATAAACCCTTCTACTTTAGTCTGTTTGGCAATGCTTGCATAATGCTCTATAAATTTGTTATATTGATTCTCAAAAAAATCACTTATATCCCCAGGGGTCCCGCTCAATTTTCCTCGCCACTCTTTGTTCTTTGTGTCAAGCAAGGGCATCGGATAGAGCATCACCTTATAACCTCTGCTGTGCAGCTCTTCTATATATCTTATTAGCGCTGAATCACTAACTGTGCCACCATATCTTGGGTTTCCACTCGCATCTTTTGAAATTAGCTGAGCATTATCTCTGGTTACACCCCCTACTTGCCAATCATCAGGTAATATTGCGGAATCATCTTGAAATTCAACTGCAGGATATATTTTACAATCTTTAATGTTCAGATCATTCACAAACCAATTGACTACTACCGATACCCACTCAACATTTGGTAAATCTCCCTTTAATTGATCCAAAGAAAGCACTGCATCGCTCTTTTTAGTGTGGTTGTTATGATTTACCCTTTGTGCTAGGCCATATGGGATATATTGGTTGCTGCTTATTTTCTCTTGCTCGATTTTCTTCTGTATTTTTGTATCATATACAAACTCACCTGAACCTGGTATGATATTGATATTCCGAATATTTTCCGCTATTGAAAACCCAACGGGCTTTAATGCAGTTTGCACTTCAAATGTAAATACCGGAACGCGATTGTTATAGTCTGCTAAAGGAAAATTCTTGATGACTATATAAGATATTCCCCTATAAGCCGGCACATTCCCCTCTCCTTCAATTGATGATATGAATGGATCCGGATTTTGGTCTTCTCTGCCGCTGTAAAAAGTATAATCTATTTCATCAAAGCTAAGTGATGTTGTATCTGCCCAGATTCTGTTTAATTTTTCTACTTTCCCCTTGCAGATCGCAATTGCAAGCGTTGCGTAGTAATTATATGTAACGTTCATACCTCTTCCAATTTTGCTTTTGGTGGTTATCGCCTCTTCTTTTATTGGCTGTGACCAAATAATGTTCCCTGCAACACGAGCAGTGCCATAGATAATTGGGATCGTTCTGCCGTAGGTTGAGGTTTGAACTTGCAGATTTTTTAGTCTCGCACCATGCGTTACTTTCTGCTCAGCATCAAGGCTAAACATCGCACCATCAAGCTGCGCACCAAGAAGAGCACCGAGTTCTGAGCCGATAATCCGGCCAATTGGCCCAAAAATGCTGCCTGCTTGACCAAAAATTGATGATAAAATTATTGTGGACATGATAATCCTCCTTTTTGATAGATTTTTTTGAAATTGTTGAGAAAAGATCCAAGTGTCACGCTACTTGGATGACACCTATAACCTTGTCATCCCAGTGCTTCCTCCTTTGTCATCCCAGTGCTTGACACTGGGATGGCTTTGTTGCATCGCTACTTATGAAAGCTAACTATAATTAGGATTATAAGCAACTTATTGAAAATCTTGTTTTTTTTGCAATCAATCTGATCAAATTTAAGAATAGTAACTTGTTATTTATATTAATAAATTTAATTCTATTGAAAATAGCTAAAGCATTGAAATTCTTGAATTTTAGCCGGATTAGTGAGTGGTAGTGAAATTTCTTTTACTCAAATTTAGGTATTCACTGACCGTTCTTGTTATAAATACCAGAATAATAAGCTACTGATATTCTCCACCTTTTTTATCTTTAATCCATCATAGCTAGCGATGCAACAAAGCCCACTGGGATCCAGGAATTTTAATTGTAAACGAGCAAACATTTTCGATAAAATTACCAAAAAGCTGGATTCCATTGTCAAGTACTGGAATGACACCATCCTTTTTTCTGGATCCAAGTAGTCAAGGCACTGGGATGACAAGAAAGGGGCTGCTCGGATAACAGATACTATGATAAGAAATTCAACAACTTACAATGAATAATTGAAGTTTTTAATTAAGAAAAGCACATGGTGTAGCTATAATTATTGTAAGCAACAATGAAAAAGTGCGGAAGTGAAAAATTACCACTCTCATGGCAATCACTTCACCAGCGGCAAAGTGATACCATGCTGATTCATATATTTTCCTTTCATATCATCATATGATTTCTCACACTCACTTTCGCCGCTTAAAAATACGAATTGGCATGCGCCTTCATTGGCGTAAATTTTTGCAGGAAGCGGAGTAGTGTTTGAGAATTCGAGTGTGACATGACCTTCCCATCCAGGTTCTAAGGGAGTAACGTTTACTATAATTCCACATCTTGCGTAAGTTGATTTACCAACACAAATGACCAGTACATTCCTTGGTATACGAAAATATTCCACTGTGCTTGCAAGCACAAAGCTATTTGGTGGAATTATGCATACGTCTGTTTCCTTATCTATGAAACTATTCTCAGAAAAATTTTTAGGGTCCACGATAGCTGAATTAACATTAGTAAAAATTTTAAATTTATTATCCACTCTTGCATCGTAACCATAAGATGATAGTCCGAAAGATATAACACCTTTGCTGCTTTTGTGATTCACAAAAGGTTCTATCATTCCAAAATTTTCAGCTTTTTCTCTTATCCATTTATCTGGCATAACTGCCATAACTGTTCCTTAAAGTTGTGTAATACTTACAATAATATGAAATAAAATTTAAATGTAAACTGTAGCTTTTGTCATGCAATTAAAGCTTTTCAGTTTGATCTTTTGTTATAATAATTAGATTTATGTTCTTAACTAAAAATAATGCTTAGAAACCTTCTCCTGATTTTTGTATTCGTATTATTCACGCCGCTGTCAAATGCTGATGCCAGGAAATACATCAGAATTGTTGGGTCTTCAACTGTTTTTCCTTTTATCTCATTTATAGCCGAGGAGTTCAATCGTGTATTCTCCTTCAAGACTCCAGTTGTGGAATCGATAGGAAGTGGATCAGGGTTCAAAATGTTTTGCTCAGGAATAGGGGAAGACACGCCAGACATCACCACTTCATCTCGCCCTATGAAGGAAGTAGAAAGAGAACTATGTAAAAGAAATAAAATTAATGAAGTGATAGAGATCATCATTGGCTATGATGGAATTGTCATTGCAAATTCAAATCAAAGCCATAGATTTGATTTCACAAAGAAGGACTTATTTGAAACTTTATCTGCATATTCTCAAGAAAATGATAAATTAGTAAAAAATAATAAGAAGTTTTGGTCTGATGTAAATCAAGCCTTACCAAAAACAGAAATTGAAATTTATGGTCCACATCAAAATACAGGCACATACGAAACTTTGGTTAATTCTATTATGCTTGATCAATATTCATGCATGAACTCGAGAATTTTCAAAGAGAATTATAAAGATCAGGAAGAAAGAAAGCAAGCATGTGGTAATATAAGGGATGACGGAAGGTATATAGAAGTTGGAATTAATGAAAACATAATAATACAAAAATTGAAAAGTAACAAGAACGCTTTAGGGATATTTAGTTTTAGCTTTTTAATGAGGAATCAAGATAAAATACAAGGGAGCACAATTGCAGGAATTGAGCCAACTTACGAAAATATATCATCGGGAAAATATATATTAGCAAGACCTCTATACCTTTATATAAAGAAAGAACACTTGGATACTGTTGATGGATTAAGAGAATTCGTAAAAGAAATTATAGATTCAATCGGTATTGAAGGTGGGTACCTATCTAGGCTTGGTCTGATCCCACTTTCAAGTGAAGATATAAAGAAAGCTTCAGCAAAGGTTTATGATATAACGTGACGGCAACGTTTCTTTTATATTCTTTGTTCTAGCGTAGTCAGACCCAGCGCGGCGCGCTGGGATGACAATGGATTACTAATTAGACAGTTCTGCGTTGTTGCAACACCCCAGAAACAACCGGGTCCGAGCTTTTCGTATTTGGGCTTTCTGATTTCTCACAAACTCCTCCAATATAAGCTAGTACAGCCAATGCTGAAACTGCTAAAACTTCTAAAACTAATGCAACTACAGGATATGCCAGCACATAGGCTGCAATAGCACCAACTACGCATAGTCCAACAACGCCTAGAGCGATCTTCCCTTTGTATTCATTAAGCTTTATTTCTCTGTCCTTTTTATAACCCTTAACTTCTTGAATAAAGTCTTCAAGCCATCCCTCACCAGCTATATTAGCATACTCTTTTTGTTGCTTTTCAAGAGAACCTATTATATAGTTATCTTCTGTATTTTGACCTTCTCTATTAACCATGTGGTCTTCAAGCCAGAAGTTACGAACATCAGGGGAAGCTTTATCCCAAAGAAGTTTAGTGATCTCTTTTATCTTTTCAAATTCTTCTTTGCCAAGATTTCTTTCATAGTCAACCATCAGAGGATAAATTAACAAGCAATCAATATCAGTAGCATCACTCCAATATACATTTCGCGTCAAAACACTTTCTACATCTTCACCGCAATTCTCTAGTGCTGTTTTAACTTGATCAACATTAAGACTTCTTATTGCACGCCTTAGTGCCATATCAAGATCCATTACCCTCTTGTGCTCTTCTATTTCTTGAATAACTGTTTTAAGAGCAGGTATGTTATAAAGGCCAAATCCTCGAAAACTCTCTATTGCACGACAACACACAAAATCACGAGTTTTCTGATTAGCAACTTTCCAAATTTGTTTAATGATCTCTACGTTTTCTCCAATTTCTCCTTGAACTTTAACTCCAGCGTCAAGACCAATAATAGCAAAATCTAAAAAATTATCTTTGTAACCAGCCCCAATCCCCTCGTGGTTCAAAACTGCTTGTATATTATCACATTCATTATTGTCGAATATGCCCTGGACCTTTTGAGGGTAGTTATTGCTAATTGCTATAATTAATGAAGCTCGAATTTTTTTTTGTATATCAGTTAATTCAACTATATCTTACCTCTAATAAAAATTTAATTATCACACATATTTACAAGTAAATCAAGTATATTGTTAATAACTGTTAATAAAGGCCAACAAAATGCTTGACGTTAGAGTAGCTTTTATGGCTTTGTATAGCGAGGAAGTAATTCTATGAAAAATCATCAACGTTTACAAAATTTGCGTTCAATTGTATTTATTGTGGGAATATTCCTATTGCTGTTTAGCTTAGCAATGCTTATTCCTGCTATTACTAATAAATGTCTCAGCTACAAATGGAAAAATTTCCTCGCTGGATTCATAATTACCTGCACATCTGGCGCAATTTTTATTTTACTCGGTAAATTAAGTAGATTGCATGGAATGCCAGCAATTTTTGCGATTACTAGTTGCACCTGGATTGCCTTGTCTCTGTTTGCAGCTATTCCTTTCTATTTTGATAATCTGAGCTATGTTGATGCATTGTTTGAAACGATATCTGGCATCACAACCACAGGGGCAACTATATTTAATGATATTGAAAAACAATCTCCAGGAATACTGCTGTGGAGAGCAATGCTACACGGCATGGGGGGTTTTGGTGTAATCACTTTAGGAATTGCAGTTTTTCCTATGTTTAAGGTTCTCAGCCTAAATAATTTACTTTATTCTGAATATTCAGATGCTACCAAAAGGAAGTTGCCGAACACGCGAAGCGTAGTGATTCATGTTACGGCAATATATTATGGCTTAATTTTGTTATGCATATTTTCCTATTATCTAGCTGGTATGCCACTATTTGATGCAATATGTCACGGAATGTCTGCTGTATCAACTGGTGGATTTGCTAACTATAATGATTCTATAGGGCACTATAATAATCCCATACTAGAAGCCATAACGATCGTTTTTATGATTTTGGGTTCTCTGCCTTTTCTTAGCTATTTAAAAATTATAAGACGGTTAGACATTTGCTATGATGAACAGGTCTCTTACTTTGTTAAGATAGCTACTATCTCATCTTTATTTGCTTGTTTTTGGTTGTATAAAAATGTTGATTTAGGAGTGTCATTATCATTTAGATGCAGCACATTTACCATCACTTCCTTGATTACGTCAACTGGTTATGCAATCTGTAATCATATAGATTGGAGTTTCATTTCAGTCTTAGCTTTTTTTCTAACCTTTGTTGGTGGATGTAGCGGTTCTTCAAGTGGTGGTGTCAAAATCTTTCGTTTGATCATTTTTCTAAGATCTATAGAAAATCACTTTCGCCTTTTATTGAACCCAGGCGCAGGCGATAGGGTAAAATTCAATGGAAAAACCCTGGAGAATGATGAAGTTCACTCTGTCTTTATATTTTTTGCAATTTTCATGTTAACGTTTACCATTTCATCAATAGTGATGTCTTACTTAAGCAATGCAGACTTTATAACTAGCATCAGTTCAGTCTCTGCAACGCTTACAAACTCTGGCCCGGGATTTAGTAATTTAATAGGTCCTTCGGGTAATTATTCCTCTTTCAGTAATGAAGTAAAATTATTTCTATCGTTTTTAATGCTGCTTGGCAGACTTGAAATATTGCCAATCTATTTTTGTATAGGCAATTTATTCTTATTTAATAGAAAGAAATAGTTGGTGAAGTTGTGAAATTTGATATTATAGCTAAACTGACTTACGACAATTTGAAAAACCGTCATTCCGCTACTTGTTAGCGGCTGAGATACCGCGCACAGATGTACGAACATTGTGATTTGGGCACACCAGGAAGAATGTCATCCAAGTAGCCCCTTTCTCGTCATCCCGCTAC
Source organism: Wolbachia endosymbiont of Drosophila ananassae (assembly GCF_008033215.1). Lineage (NCBI taxonomy): Bacteria > Pseudomonadati > Pseudomonadota > Alphaproteobacteria > Rickettsiales > Anaplasmataceae > Wolbachia > Wolbachia endosymbiont of Drosophila ananassae. Next base: position 444,214 of record NZ_CP042904.1, read on the forward strand.
TTGTTAGCGGCTAAGAGATACCGCGAATGAATCGCGGTATGACGGTTCGCGGCGGTATAGCTATAGATAGTATTAGCTATTTAATAAAAAGATCGTAGCTAAACCAAGAAATATAAAAGCTGAGAGAATATCAGTTGTTGCCGATGTTAGGATTGAAGAAGAAACGGCAGGGTCAGACTTTAAACGGTGAAGCATTATAGGAATGAAAGTTCCGATGAACGTTGCAATAATTGACATCATAATCATGGAGACCACAAAAATCATCTCCACTTTGAAGTTGTGAAACCTTATTGCTAACACTACTAATGAAATAGTAGATAAGATCACCCCGTTTATAAGACCTATTAAAAATTCTTTCATCAGTATTCTTTTTGCATTTTGCTCAGTTAGATATTTTGTTGCGATTGCCCGGATGGTTAGCGTTACTGTTTGGGATCCTGCATTTCCGCTCATTGATGCAATTATCGGCATGATTATTGGCAGCACTATAAAACTTTTTATTACATCATCGAAAAAGCCAACTACTATGGAACACATTGTTGCAGCTAAGAGGTTAAACAGTAACCAAGGTAGCCTTTTAATTATAGTTTTATGTATAGGGGCATTTATATCGGCTTTAGAAGATACACCGCTTATTTTGAGTACATCCTCTTCTGTTTCTTGTTGAACAACTTTTATCACATCTTCAATTAAGATCACACCAATAATTTTACCATTCTTATTTACTACCGGAGCCGATAATAGAGAGTAATCTTTAAATATTCTTGCTACTTCCTCTTGGTCTATTCCAGTTTTAATGATTTTTATGTCATGATCCATTATCTCTTTTATTATTGTGTCTCCTGAGTGAGATATTACCTTATTTAAATTAACACTGCCTATAGGCTCTAATTTTGAGTTGATAATGAATATCTGGTGAAATTTTTCTGGTATTTTTTTATAGTTGCACACAAATTCTGTCAGTTGATTTATTGTCCAATAATATGGAGCTATAACCATATCTTTATGTATTAACCTTCCTGCACTTTCTTCTGGATATGATAGCAACTCCTCTACCGATTTCTGAGTTTTGCTGGGCAAATAGTAAAGTATATTTTCTACAGACTTTCTATCTAAATCTTTCACTATGGTTACTATATCTTCTACATCAAGGAGCATTAGTAACTTTGCTGTATTTTCTATTCCCAATGTTTCTATGATCTCTATTTGTAAATCTGGCACTACATGCACTAGGGCATCACTTAACAAATGTTGATCGAGGATATTAACTAATTTCTCCCTGTGATCACTGATCGAAGTAGATAAAAAATAAGCTAACTGAACACTGTCTATCGTTTTTACAATATTACGAACATTCTCTAGCTCCTCGTTATCAAGTGACTCTATTAAGTCATCAATAGCCTTTTTGTCTAAACCATAATGGGAACTTATTTCAATATTCATTACTTTACCTTGTTTTTTAATAAATATACGCGCTTGATTTCCTTAAACATTAAAGTATAATGAAATTATTTAAATTAACTATCATATGGTTAAATTTCTATTTTGTTTACTGTTATTGTTATTGATAGTAAATATATTAAAATCTAAAGTATAATGAAAACTTATCCAGAAATTCTTGAACACTTTCAAAGCTTAAATAAAAGTATTTCTCTTATCAGGAGGTGTCTTTGACATAGAAAAATTAAAGTTGCGTCTTGAAGAGCTGGATTCCCAGGCGTCGAATGATAATCTGTGGCAAGACAATCAAAAGGCACAAGAAATTTTAAAAGAACGTTCTAAAATTAAGAATGACGTAGAGTCGTTTTTAAAGCTGGAAAGCGATTACAACGATGCCATCAGCTTAATGAAGTCTGCTATTGATGAAAATGATGAAGAATTTTTCTCTGAAGTTGAAAATGAATTAGCTAAGCTAGAGAAATTAATCAAGTATAAAGAAACAGAGTCCTTATTTACTGGTGAAGCAGATAATAATAACTGCTTTTTAGAAATCCACTCAGGAGCTGGTGGAACAGAGAGCAATGATTGGGCTGAAATGCTGATGCGCATGTATGTAAGGTGGGCAGAAATTTATCACAACTTTAAAGTTGAAGTTGTAGAAAAATTAGAAGGAGAGTCGGTTGGTATAAAGTCCGCAATGATAAAAATCGTTGGAGAAAAAGCTTATGGGTGGGCAAAAAGTGAAAGTGGAATTCACAGGCTGGTTAGAATATCGCCGTTTGATGCAAATGGTAAACGTCATACCAGTTTTGCAAGTGTAGGAGTAACTCCAGTGATCGAAGATTCAATTGATATTGCTGTGGATGAAAAGGATCTAAAGATCGACACCTACCGTGCTTCCGGAGCAGGCGGTCAGCATGTGAACAAAACTGAAAGTGCAGTACGCATTACGCATATTCCAACTGGTGTTGTAGTTCAATGCCAAAATGGTCGTTCTCAACACAGAAATAAAGATGAGGCATTGAAATTACTTAAAGGACGTTTATACCAAATTGAACTGGAAAAAAAAGAACAGAAAATGGCTGAAGAATATGGTAAAAAATGCGATATAGGCTGGGGCAATCAGATCAGATCGTACGTTATGCATCCATATCAAATGGTGAAGGATTTAAGAACCGGACATGAAGTGGGCAATATAAATTCTGTTTTTGATGGTAATATAGATTGTTTCATAGTTAGTGTGCTTACTAAGCAAAATTAGGTAGGGTTGACTTTCTTGCCATAATATATGATAATTAAAATATTGTTAAAGTAGGAGTAAAGTTATGGCGATTAAATATGATCAGTGGAAAAGTGACCTTACCCAGAAAAAGTGGAGAGAAAGCTTGGAATGTTTTTTACAAAAAGAATGATGCATCAAATTGTTCTGGAATGCAATAGTTAATAGTGACGTTGTTTGTTATAAAAAATTTCTATGTATTCAAATATTGCAGTTCTAGTTTGTTGAGCAGAGTGTTGTGAAGTATCAATAAGTATTTCTCTTTTCAATGAGCTAAAGAAGCTTTCTGCAACAGAATTGTCGTAACAACAGCCTTTATTACTCATCTATATTCTTTACAGCTAAGAGATATTGATACCCTTGCGCAGTATATTGTGAACCTTGGTCACTGTGCAGCAGTAGATTTTTAACAGGTTTACGCCTATTAATGGCCATTAATAAAGAGTTCATAACCAATTGTTTATTTATTGCACTACTCATTAACTACCATACGTGAGAATTATTGCTGCCAAATATAGCCATCCCTCCTTGGTTTTGATGTAAGTAATCCCATACTTTATTTGGTTGATCAACAATAAAGTTTTGATCTAGTATATTGGGAGCTACAGCTCTATTATCTGTTTGTTGTTTTTTAATTTTAAACTTTCTTCTCAGTATAGCCCTGATGTCATTTTTCTGCATAATACTTTGCACCGTTTTCAAATTGCAACTTTTACCCAAAGCCTTCAATTCAGCATGAATTTTAGGAGCTCCATATCTACATTTAGAAACTTGATATATTTTTTGAATAGCTTCGAGTAGCTCTTTATTTGCTGATTCTCTACTGCTTATTTTTCTTGTGGTCCACTTATAGTAGCCACTAGCAGAAAATCCTACATAATTCCTGTACTTTATAGCAGTTACTATATAAAAAAATATTTTACTCTTTTTGACTGGCCAGGGCTTTTTTTTAAATGTCTCTTTCCCTTGTTACTCTTGCTTTGTAAATCAAACCTCTCTTTGTCATAAGGTGCTACATCTGGAAATGCATTTGCCGCTGACTTTTTTTCGTTATATTTCTTCATCCATTTTCCTAATACACTATCCCTTATTCCTAGATCTCTTGCTACTTTTGCAACTGGTTGACCTACCTTTCTTTGTTCATTTGCCAGCTTAACAGCTTCCAATTTGAATTCTGCTGTATATTCTCTTACCATTTCTAATCCTCCAAAATTTTATTTTACCCGAAAAAACTCTTTTCTTTCTCTCCACTTTTTCTGGGTAAGGTCAGAAATTTAATGATCCAGGATATACTCCTTTGTTAAGGGAGATTGAGCATTTTCGAATATTTCTTGAGTGCTTCCAGACTCAACAATTCTGCCATTATGAAAGAAAATTACACTATCAGATAACTTTTTAGCTTGCTTCATTGAATGAGTCACCATAATTATAGTAAATCTTAATTTCAGCTCTTGTATAAGATTTTCGATTGCATTGGTTGCCATTGGATCAAGAGCAGAGCACGGTTCATCCATTAATAAAATAGTTGGCTTCACTGCAATTGCGCGAGCGATGCATAGCCTCTGTTGTTGGCCACCGGATAAATTGAGTGCGCTATCTTGCAATCTGTCCTTCAATTCTTCCCATAAACCAACCTTGGTTAAACTATTTTCCACCATCTCATTCAATTTTTGCTTATCCTTCGCCATACCATGCAATTTTGGCCCACAAGCAACATTATCATATATTGATTTTGGAAAAGGATTTGGCTTTTGAAATACCATACCAACTTTTGCTCTAAGTAGTACAACATCCATATCGCGTGAATATATATCACCCAGCCCATCGATATCTAATTCACCAACAGTTTTGCATCCAGGTACATAGTCATTCATACGATTAAAACAACGCAAAAATGTTGATTTACCGCACCCGGATGGTCCGATAAAAGTAGTAACTTTTCTTTTATAAATATTCAAATTTATATCGAATAAAACTTGCTTAGAGCCATACCAGAGATTTAAATCTTTAACAGAGGCACGTGTATTGCTCATATCACATCCTGCATTGAATAGAGCCCCGGAATTTCTCTTTTATTTTCGTATAGCCATACTGCTGCTTGAACAGCTCCTCTAGCAAATGTTGTGCGATCAATTGCTTTGTGGTTTAGTTCTATCCGTTCATCAGAATTAACAAACATCACGCTGTGATCTCCTATTACTCCACCTCCACGAGATACTGCAAAACCTATTCCCCCCTTTTTCCTTATGTTTGAACCACTATGTAAATATTGATTGGACTGAAAATCCACTTTTGAAGCGTTAGCAATTGTTTTGCCAAGTTCTATAGCTGTTCCAGATGGTGAATCCTTTTTTAAGTTATGATGCATTTCCCAAATCTCAACGTCATATTCATTACCTAAAAGCTCAGCAGCTTTTTTTACCAATTTCAGCAACACATTAACCCCAACACTCATATTTGCTGACCATAATATTGGAACTTCAGCAGCATATTCTTTCAAATCGACACCTTCTATTCCAGTTGTGCCACTAACCAGCGGTGTTTTAAATTTTACAGCTGCTTTAAGGCAGTCTAACATACATTCTTTAGTTGTAAAATCTATTACAACGTCAGATGACTCAAATACGTCACTGATAGAACTTGTAACCTTAATTCCTAGATTGGCTATAATTGGTCCAATATCTGAATCTATGTACTTACTGCCTGAACGGGCAACAGCACCTGCTATTTCCACTTTGGTATTTGTAATTAATTCATTGAGTATTTTTTTGCCCATTCTGCCTAAGCAGCCTATTACTCCAACTCTGATTTTCATAAAGCTTTTTACGTTTATTAAGAATGTTAGGCCTTTTTTTAAGCTCTGTCACTTCTGATCTATATTCTATAGCTGTACGAACACTGCAATTTCAGATCCCAGTGCCTTGACCACAACTATTGCAATATGGTACATAGTGAACGATGTCATTCCAGTCTGGAATCTAGCCTTTCTGCAATCTCATCGAAAACGTTGTAACCACTTTCTATGCTAGTTTGCTTGCTTACAAGCAAACTTTTCTGGATCCCAGTGTCTGGGCACTGGGATGACAGGAGAAGGCACTGGGATGACAAGAATAGGGCACTGGGATCTAGTGGGCTCAAACTACAATGTTTGTACAGCTGTGATCTATATTCTATAGCTGAATAATTTAACAATTCAAAATGAATACATATCCTATTGAGCTCTATATTACATACCAGGTTGCTTTGCCTTTTCCATGCTGAGTGATGTGATTACTCTTTACGAGATTAGATACGTGCTTCTTTAAGGTATTGCAGTTTGCTTTAGTAATATTTTCCAAATCCTTAATTGTAAGACGTCCATGTTTGCTGAGTAGTGCTAATACTTTAGCAGAAAGTGGTGGTAAATAGAGATTTAACACTTTTTCATGTGACACCTTTTGTTCAAGATAAAATTTTTGCTTTTGTAGTGACCTTAAAAAGAACATAAGCCATGGATTAAAATCATTGCTGCTCGTCTTCAAGGATTGTTGAGTACGACGCAAAGCTAAGTAGTAACTCTCCTTATTACTTTCAAGGGAACTGTAAGGTACATAGATATACCCTAACTTTAGTAACAAGAAAGTTGTGAGAATGCGTGATAATCTGCCATTTCCATCCTGGAAGGGATGAATAGCTAAAAAAGTAACTATAAAAATGCCAATAATTAATAGAGGATGTAACGATTTTACTTCTAATTGTTGGCTAGTCCAATAAATAAGTTCTTGCATTTGTGTCGCTGTCTCAAGCGGAGAGGCTGTTTCAAAAACTATGCCCAAGCTTTTTCCAGATTCATAAAACGCCTCAACATGATTGGGAGATTTTTTATATTCTCCCATGTGCCTTTGATCTTTATATGAAAATTGTAAAAGCCAGATGTGAAACTGTTTTATAGTGTTTTCTGTAAATGGCATCTTGTTAAAGTTTTGAAATACTTCTTCACACACATACGCATATCCGGCTATTTCTCGTTCATCTAGAGAACGAAATGAGCGTGTATCAAGTTTGGATAGTAATTGCTCAACTTCACGGTCTGATAATCTTGCCCCTTCAATACGAGTAGAAGAACCAATACTTTCAATTGTTGCAATTTTCTTGAGCATTTGTAAACGTTCTGGAGCTAAATTACCAAACAATTGCCATGCTCCTTTAAATTCATCAATTTCAGCAACTAATTTTAACATTTCAGGTGTTATTACAATTTTTGAAATGTCAAACATATCTGTATTTTTATCTAATTATATTCAATTATATTCGAAAATATCCTATTAGCAAAGAATACTTGTGAGACACACACTAAAGAATGAATTTTGGTAGGCATAAAAGCAGCTATTTTATGTTAAAATACAACATTTTGATGAAATTATAAGAAAGGCTGGATCCGAGTAGTCAGCTACCCGTCAGTGCATGTTGAAAAATCATTTTATGATCTAAATCAGTTTTTTTACAGGTAACTTCTAAGCTTATCAATTTTTCCAAGATCTTCTTAAGTTCTGAAAGTTGCAAACTTTTCAAATGAGATTTAAAACTCTGCAATTGTTTAAAAAACAATGGAGGGCTTAGCTGATCAATCGCAGCCTGCTCACTCATTCCACCTTGCACTGACAGCAAAACGTTTTCAAGGCGTAGGAAATAATTTGATATAATGCGAATTAGCGCTATCGGTGAAAAATTTTCTTGCGATATCAATGCATCAGAAATTCTAATGAAGCGCAACATATCTTTACTTGCTATGGCAGAACATAAATCATCAAGTGTAGCATAGTCGTTGCCGGAAGTTGAAAAGCATAATTCTATATCAGTAAGTTTTAGGTCTTTTCTCTCCCCTAAGTATAAAACTAACTTCTCAAGTTCTGAACATATAGGCAGCTTGCTATGATTAAAGTAAGATTGCAAATGGTAGATTATCTCATTTGTGCATTTTATATCATTTTGTTTTAAGTAACTTGATATAATGTCATAAAGATTGCTGTTGCTGTCCTTATAGCAAGCAATCACACCAAAAATTTTTGAACTCTCCATATAACTTTTAGTCGCAGAATTATATGGAAGATCACTTGCTACCATCATTACATAGTGACCACTTACGTTATAATCCAATACGTTTTTTAACTCTTTGGATATACCTCCACTCACATTTATCAGCTTAATTAATTTTTTGCTGGTAAACATCGAAACGTTTGCCAATTCAGAAAACAGTAAACTGGGTAACTTATTCACTATTGCAAAATCCATCACCTGAACTGAATACTCACCCAAATTAGCAATTATTTCTTGTACATAAAAATCAACCCTACTGTTATCACTTCCATGAATTAACACACCACTTAAAGCGTCAGGTTTCTCTAGGAATCTTTTAACTTTGGATGGTGTAACCCTCATGCCACCTATATGATATCATTCTCATTTGATTGTACATGAGTGTCCAAAGACTCTGAGCTTTCTTGTACAATATCATCTGCCGTACTCTGCACATTATCCGACTCTTCTGTTTTTCCTGTAATATAATTATAAAATTTTTTCACAGGTTGAGATATATATTTGGAAAAAAATCCTTCTTCGCTCATATTGCTTACTCCATAAAATTAACAACTTATCATTAGCATATAAATAATAGTATAGCAAAAACTATTTTGTGCTAAGATAGTGATGTTTTATAATGAGTATATTACAAAATTATTAACATTCGAGATCAAAATTAAGCCAACCTGCTTAATACTAGCCTTATAAAATAAGCGATAATTAAATATACCGCTGCAACAAGTATAATTGCAGGTCCAGTTAACAAATCAAAACTTGCAGATAACATGAGACCTGATATCCCAGAGATCACAGAAAAAACTGTTGCAACAATAATCATCTGCATTGGAGTTTTCGAAATGAGCCTTGCAGATGCTGCTGGTATTAGCAAAAATGCAGCAATGAGTAATATTCCTATTAGTTGGGCAGCAATTGCTATAAATATAGCAAGAGTGATTAAAAATTCTAGTCTAACAAAGGTAACATTAATTTTTTCAACTACTGCTAAATCTTGATTAATTGAAATCATTAACCAATAACGCCATCTAAATATTAATATCAAAGTAACTACTGCAGAGGTTAAAAAAATCAATACTATATCACTTTGATCGAGCGTTAATATATCACCAAACAGTGAGCTAATAATACTATTATTGCCAGATGGAAGAAAAGACATAAGTATTAAACTCGATGATAAAACTACATTGGTAACAATGTTCAATATCGTATCAGCAGAATATAATCTGTTAAAATTAAGAGAAAGTAGTATAGCAAATGTAATTGCAATGAGCATTATGCTAAGCGATGGGCTAATCTTAAAGATTAAAGCAAGTGCAACACCAAGCAACGAAGAATGGGACAAACTATCACCAAGATAAGATAACCTTTGCCATATCATAAACGATCCTAAAGCGCCTGTTACTAGGCTAATTACAACTACTGCAACTAGACTATTGATGAAAAAGTCCTGGGTAAGCATGCTATATGGCTATTAGATAACTGACAACAAATCTATCTTCGGATATTAAAACGTTATGGGTTCTGCATGCAGAACCTGTTGTCATAAATTCAAAATTTAAACCTTTTTGTTCCATAAGATAGGACTTCACTGAAGAACTTAGTATATTGCGTGTTTTACCAGTACCTATTATCAAAATTTCTATTTCCTCTGTTAAAAAAGATTTAAAATGTTCCTTGCTATTTATATCACTTTCTTTCAATTTAATCACCTTTTCAGGAAAAATTATAATTGAGCCGCAATATTCTCTATTATTCACCAAAAATTTTCCTTCCCTGTAACCATTTATAAGATTTTTATTCTCGGAAATTAAGGGAGTTACATCCATAAGTCAAACTATTAATTGAGTGTCACATACCCACCATTCTGGTTGCTTTTTTCCGATATTAACTGCAGCAGCTTTTGCATTTTCCTCACTATCGAATATTCCAAAACATGATACACCACTGCCTGACATGCGAGAAAGTATAGAGCCTTCTTGTGACTCAAGTGTTGATATCACATCCTTAATTTCAGGTACAAAGCTTATTGCTATTTCTTGAAGATCGTTTCTCGTCTCTTTAAGAAGCTTCAACAAATCCTTTTCAGCGTCATCGCTCCATTTAATTGGCTCAGAAAATTTTCCTTCATGTTTGGAAAATACCTCTGGTGTACTCAAAAACCTTTTTTTCGGTTTCACAAGCACCACATTTGTAGGTAAAGAGAATTTTTTAATGTGGCATAATTCTTCGCCAATACCTCTAACAAAAACTGGCTTGCTATCTACGCTTGCGGGAACATCAGCACCAACGTTTAAGGCTATTTCATTTAAAATCGTCCTATCAATCTCCCACAGCTTCCCTAGCGTACGTACCACAGCTCCAGCATCTGAGGATCCGCTACCAAGTCCTGCAGCAATTGGTATGTTTTTTACAACCTTTACAGTGACTTTAGTGCGTACAGGAGCATGCCTAAGCAGCAGATTAACCGCTTTCATTACAGTGTTATATTGGTTATTTATTTTAGACTCGGAGTTTATAAATTCAACTGTAGAGTTATCGTATCTAGAATCCTTCTCACCTACTTTTATTTCCAAAAAATTAGAGAGATTAGCAAAGACAAATAAACCTTCAATCAAGTGATACCCTGTTTCTTTTTTGTCTACAACATGCAAAAAAAGATTGATTTTTGCAGGCGCCTTTACACAAAAACTTTTCATTATATATCTTCACTAACACTATTTTTACATTATATGTATAATGCTATTCTAGTCAACTTTTATAAGGTTCTCGCACTTCTGATGAGATCAAATGCCATAAATCCTAATTTCTCTGTGTGGGTAAATGCGTCCGCTGGTACAGGCAAAACAAAAATCTTAATAGACAGAGTATTGAGACTTTTATTAGAAAACAAAAGAAATATTCTTTGCTTAACATTCACCAATGCTGCAGCAAACGAAATGGAGAATCGCATTCACAGCATACTCAGTAAGTGGGCAATATGTTCAGATAGTGTGTTGGCAGCAGATCTAGAACAACTAGATTTCTTTCCAATGTCATCCCAGTGCGTGACACTGGGATCTCAGCACCCCTACTTGTCATCCCAGTGCGTGACACTGGGATCCAGAAAAAATAAAGATTATTTAACAAGAGCAAGAAGGCTTTTCTCTGAACTGGAAAATCTTGGTCTAACTATACAAACCATACACGCTTTCTGTTACAAATTAATCTCCAGCTTTCCTATAGAAGCTGGCATTGCTCCAAATTGCACGCTGAGCGAATGCAAAGAATTACATTCCATCATATTCAATAAAGTGCTTCATAACGAAACTGTGCAGGATGATATCAACCTTATTGCAACTGAAATTGATGAAAATAAACTACGCGATTTGCTTTATACTTTATGTATAAAAAGATCGATATCAGCAAATGATTCGAAATATATCAAAGATAAATTGAGCGCCCCAGATGAAATTCATGACTTACAGAGTGAAACAATCGAGCACGTGGAAAGACTAGCCGAGATATTAAGTGAAGGCAGTAAAAGAGATCAGAGTTATAGTGCAATACTTTATTCTACTGTCATTCCAGTGCTTGACACTGGAATCCAGAAAAAAAGAACCAGTGTCAGCTACTCGGATGACACCGGAATAAAGTGGAATGACACCAAAATAGAAAACCTAGCCAAGGTATTTCTAAAATCAGAATCGCACGAAAAAAAGAGCATATCATCCATTGCAACAAAAAGTATTTTGGAGAAATTCAAAGATGCAGAGCAAATAATAGAGAGCGTTCAGAATGTAGTATTTACCCATATAAGAGACATGAACTCTTATCAAATATTCAAGAGAACCAGTAGCTTACTTGGTGTATTTAAAGTATATGTTGATTTATATAATAGTGAAAAATCAAAAAATGCACTGCTTGACTACAATGATATAATTGACTTAGCAACAAATCTTCTCAGCGACCCAGATCATAAAGATTGGGTATTGTTTAACTTAGATCAAAAAATAGATCACATCCTTGTTGACGAGGCACAAGACAATAGCATCAGCCAGTGGAAAATTATAACAAATCTCTGCGATGAATTTTTTGCCGGTAATGATGAAAAGCGAACCTTATTTGTAGTTGGTGACGTAAAACAATCCATATACAGATTTCAAGGAGCAAATCCCCATCTATTCAACTATATGCAACAATACTTTCATACGAAAACTGGTGGTAGAGATTGGATATCATGCCAACTTGAAAAGTCATTTCGCTCAACTCCAGAAGTTTTGATGCTTGTAGATAGAATATTTAATAACTTCCGCGCAGAAATATCTTTTAATGATAATGAAATAAAACATGTTCCACATAGAGAAAATGACCAAGGATATATTGAAATTTGGCCAGCGTTACCAAGGCGCAAAGAGAAAGAACAGCGAGCTTTACAAATTCCTCTGACATGCAAGGAAGGTTATACAATAGCAGATCGATTACTTGCTCAAACAATAGCTAACAGAATTCACAATTGGTTAAACGAAGGGCGGATTTTAGTCGCTAAAGATCGCCATATAGAGCCAAGAGACATTATGATTTTGGTGCGACAACGAAACGTGTTAGTTGATTACATAATAAGCGAACTTAAAAAAGCAAATGTGCCAGTTGTAGGCCGAGATTATTTTAGAATTATGGACTATATAGCCGTGCAGGACTTAATAGCTTTGGCCGAATTTTTACTCCTCCAGGCAAATGATTTAGCTCTTGCAAATGCTTTAAAATCACCGCTATTTAATTTCACCGAGGATGATTTATTTAACATTGCATACGACCGTAAAGAGCATTCACTATGGGAAAGAATTCAGGATTATTCTGTGGTTATCTATAGTGAATTAAACTATCTCATTAACTTATCTCGCACAGAATCCCCTCTCGCATTATTCACGCATATACTGCGCACAGGTAAGAAGAAATTTGCTGCAAGGCTAGGTCTTGAGTGCTTCGAGGTTCTAGACGAATTTATGAACCTCGTGTTGCAATTTGAAAACCCATCTCTTCAAGCGTTTGTTCAATGGATCAAGGAGAATAATCCGGAGATTAAGAATGATATGCAATCAGAACGCAATGCTGTGCGAATAATGACAATTCACAAATCAAAAGGTCTGCAAGCTCCCATAGTATTTTTGGTTGATACAAACACAGTGCCAAGAAACAGTGAAAGCATTATCTTTGATGGAACGGAAGCACCATTTTGGTGTGGAAAAAACAACAACGCTTATTGCGATCAAGTAAAAAGAGAGAAAAAACTAGAGGATTATAATGAATATTTGCGTTTATTATACGTAGCACTCACGCGTGCTGAAGATGAGTTATACATCTTAAGTAAAGAGCCAGTGCAAAAGGGCTCTTGGTATGATCTAATCACTAAGTATGGAGAACCATATGAAAAGAAACAAAGGGGTTTACGGCCAATATTTAAAGAAAAAGTTGAAGTATTATGCGTGAATGCAAACTACCCTTACATTTATAAAAAACGTGATTACTTTGACGTTCCGGTCATTTCCCTTCCACCAGCTTTAGCCCACTCTTCGGTGTCATCCCAGCGCGTGACGCTGGAATCCAGTGAAAAAGAAGGAGCAGAATGGATCCCAGTGTCAGCTACTTGGATGACAGATGGTTATGCAAGAGGCCTGATTATTCACAGCATATTACAGTATATGCCCAAGATAGAAAAAGAAAGGAGAAAAAATTGGGTCAGAAAATACCTTGATAACATCAACATCAGTGAAGATAAGGATGAAATTTATAGTAAAATATTGGCCTTTAATGAAAAATATGGCTATTTGTTTGACTTAGAAGGCAAGTCAGAGATTACACTGAGTGGAATAATCGATGGCGAACCAGTATTAGTACGACTAGATAGGCTATGCATAACGCAAGATAAAGCAATCATAATTGACTACAAATCACACCGTAACGTTTCTGTTTCCTTATTAAATGAAATAAAAAAGCAAATGCTGACCTATAAAACCTTAGTACAAGAAATATATCCAAACAAGCAGGTAGAGTTCATGGTCATTTGGGTGGAAGATTTAACTCTGCAATCTGACTTTTGATGAAACTTGATTGCAAGAAATAGCTACTACGTCATACCACCACGAACCGTCATCCCGCCACTCCTTTCTCGTCATCCCGCTACGTGTTAGCGGGATCTCAGCATAGCTATCTTAAAGCTAAGTAATATAAGTCAACCCAGCTAGGATTCTTTTGATTGATCAAATTAATTTTCCACTGCCTTGGCCATTCTTTCAGGCGCCTTTCTCTTGCAATAGCTAAACTTATATCTTCAAACTCTTCAAAATATACAAGTTTATTTACATTATATCTTGATGTAAAACCTGAAACAATTTTGTTTTTGTGTTCCCAAATCCTCTTGATCAAATTTGCAGTTACACCAATATATAATGTGCTATTAGCTTTATTTGTAAGTATATAGATATATGATAACTTCATCTTAATCGTTTATAGCTAAAGTAACTGAGGTTTATCAACATTATACTACACCATCATGCCACAATAAATCTTACCGTCATACCACCGCGCCGCTAACACGTAGCGGGATGACGAGTTACTATACCGCGGCGGTATCTCAGCCGCTAACAAGCAGCGAGATGACAGCAATCTACGTCATACCGCAATTCATTCACGGTATCTCTTAGCCGCTAACACGTAGCGGAATGACGATTGTCGGTAAATCTAAGTTACTGTAGCTATAAAGGCTTTCACAACAACCTATTTTCCTTGAAACTAAAATAGCTACTGAATGTAATAATAATGTGATCTATTAATTCTATTCCTATACTTTGGCAAGCTTCTGCTAGTTGTCTAGTGAGAGATATATCGCTATTTGAAGGTTGTGTATCTCTGCTTGGATGATTGTGAGATATTACAATGGATGTTGAACCAATCAAAAGTGCGCGCTTGATGATCTCTCTGACATAAAGAGGAGTTTGATCTACTGTACCAATATTTTGCAGGTCTTCCGCTATTAGACGATACTTTTTATTCATATAGATGACGCGAAAATTTTCCTTATTGAGGCTTCCTATACTTATTCTTAAATAATCAAGCAATTTTTCCCAGTTATCGATTATAGGCAGGTCTTTTATTTCTTCTCTTGCAGAACGAACAAAGGCTTGTTTTACACAAAAGATGGCAGATATCGCTGCATTGCTGACACCATCAACGTTTTGCAGCGCTTCCAGGTCAGCATTAAAAACTTTATTCAAACTGCCAAAATTTTCTATCAAACTCTTTGCTATCGGCTTTACATCAATTCTACTGTATGCTGAATATAAAATGTGCTCTAAAACCTCATAATCAAGTAATGATTGTCCATTATCTAAAATAATTTTCTCCCTTAGGCGCTTTCTATGCCCCTTTTTGTAATTTTTCATCATCAATGAATTGCTTATCTCTTGTATAATAAGAAATTAGATTTTTAAGTAAAATATTTAATAAAGCGCATGACGCACAATTGTAAGAACATTCATTTTTAAAGACAGCAAATGGTGTCATGAAAGTAGCTGACGCGAGCTCTACGTCATACCGCCGCAGACCATCATACCGCCGCAGACCGTCATACCGCGATTCATTCGCGGTATCTCATCCGCTAACAAGAGATCCCGCTAACAAGTAGCGGGATGACGAATTACTTAACCGTCATGCCACCGTGAACCGTCATACCGCGATTCATTCGCGGTATCTCTAGGTCCCGCTAACAAGTAGCGGGATACTTGATCTTTACAGGGATGACGGTTGTCGTTTAGCTACAAACATTAAGAAATTTACCAAATGAAAAAAAAGGCAAAAGAAGCCCTAGTCATTGTCTATTTTCAGTATTTGGCGTTTTTTAAATCTTAAACACTGCAATTTAGCTGCTTTTAAACGCAACTCACCTTAGTTTAAATGTTTAAGAAATTTACTAAGCAGAAAAAAAGGCAAAAGAAACCCCGCGTTAGCTAGTTGTCACTCTCTAATCCTGCAAATTGGCGTACTATACTGTCTTAAATGACTTATAAGCGCGTTTCAGCTTATATAGGTAAAAACCCAGAAATGTTGTGAAGACATAAGGTGCACATAGTGCAAAAAATTAAAAATAAGACGCCAACTACGTTGTTTTCTTGCTGTTTAATCTGCACAGATTGAAGATAAATGAACACCTTCAGTATCATGATAAAGGGGCTGGCGAAGGGTGTCAAGTAGTTTTTAGCTCTGCCTTCTAAGGCTTTTACTCGTGACAACCACTGTGCCTGCGATCTTATCGTGCCAAGTTTGACAGCGTTTGTTGAAATTTGACCATAACAAGCCCAAGAATAATGGTGCAACTGACAATATAAAGGAAAAAAATCTCTTAGTTGCTTGCCTTAAAGTCATTTTTCTGAAGGTTTGTGCATCCACAACTCTGAGCCCAAATAATAGTTTTCCAGGTGTAGTAGCAAACTTTACCCACATATATGTAACATAGCAAAAGAGCATAATAAACTGGACTATTTGATTTAGGATTAGTAATTTTATAAGTCTACTCTGCGTTGTCTTTTCTTCCGCAGACAGTGGTGCTTGCATTGGGGATTTTGCAGCAATTTGACTTAATATTTTGCTATCCTCTGAGTTCATAAAGAGCTGATTTAAGGCTTGGCTGCAAAACTGCAAGAACAAAACGATAATAATCAAATCAAGCAATACTGATATATAGCGCCTGAGGCCCGTTACATAACATATCCCATTTTCATCTTTCTTTACCTTTTGAATAACATTTATAGAAGAAAAAATAGAAAATAAACGATTAAAAAATTTATGTAACATATATATACTTTCCAATATTTAACGTGCCCCTGGCCGGACTTGAACCAGCATGCTTTTGCAAGCAACAGATTTTGAGTCTGCCGTGTCTACCATTCCACCACAGGGGCATTAAGTTTTAATGCTATAGGCAACACGGAATTAGTCAAATTTTATATGTCTTTCAAATCAAAACTAAATATTCTACAATAATCGATAGTTACTCTTAAATGCAGAATGAATAAATTAGCTGATCTCCTTGATTCAAGAGGTGTAGACAAAGAAATATGTAAATTACCGCATAATTTAGAAGCTGAACAGATGCTTATTGGTGCAATGATTCGTGATAATAGAATCTGTGATGCGGTTGAAGACACAATTACAGCAGAAAATTTCTATGATCCACTGCATCAAAGTATTTTTACGCAAATATCTAAAACCAGAAAACATGGCATAGTTGCCAATGAACTGAGCCTCAAAATGTTTTTTGAGAACGACCAAGCGTTTACCGAATGTGGTGGGGTAGAGTACTTAGCAAAGCTTGCAGCAAAGGCAAGTATTGCACTTGATATTTATAGTTTGACTAGAATAATCCGTGATACTTACTTAAGGAGATGTTTAATCAAGCTCGGGCAAGAAATAGTTGGTGATAGCTACAACTACGATATTGAAAATCCTGCACAGGCGCAAATTGAACAAGCAATGACAAAATTGTTCAATTTGGCAGTAAAAAAACAAGGTGAGAAAACATATATAAAACTTGCAAGTTCAATTAAAGATGTAGTTGAGAAGATCAGCACACTGAAAAATAATCCAGAAGCGCTAGGCGTTACAACCGGACTTCAAGATCTAAATCAGCTTCTTGGTGGTCTACAAAAATCTGATTTATTAATTTTAGCTGCAAGGCCTTCTATGGGTAAAACAGCATTGGCGCTAAACATCGCACTTAATGCTTGTAAGATGTTGCAAAAAAGAGCAGATAAGCAACACTATGTAGCGTTTTTCTCGCTTGAAATGTCAGCAGAGCAATTAACTGCAAGGCTGATCACTATAGATTCAGGGATTAGTTATTATAAGGCATTAACCGGGAGAATTAGTGATTTTGAATTGCATGAATTTATCAATACTAGTACAGAATTATCTGAACTGCCTTTCATCATAGATGACACCCCTGCGCTATCAATTAGTGCCCTTCGCACCAGAATACGCTTGCTGTATCAATTATATAATGTAGAAGTGGTATTCATTGATTATTTGCAGCTAATCAGAGGAACAACAAAAAGGAGTAATGAAAATAGAGTGCAAGAAATCTCGGAAGTGACGCAGGGTTTGAAAGCAATTGCAAAGGAGCTAAATATTCCCATTGTTGCACTATCT
Source organism: Wolbachia endosymbiont of Drosophila ananassae (assembly GCF_008033215.1). Taxonomy (NCBI): domain Bacteria; kingdom Pseudomonadati; phylum Pseudomonadota; class Alphaproteobacteria; order Rickettsiales; family Anaplasmataceae; genus Wolbachia; species Wolbachia endosymbiont of Drosophila ananassae. The sequence continues at coordinate 462,188 of NZ_CP042904.1, forward strand.
CAGCTCTCTCGTTCTGTTGAGCAGAGGGATGATAAAAAACCACAACTTTCTGATTTACGTGATTCAGGGAGCATAGAGCAAGACGCAGATATAGTAATGTTTCTCTATAGAGAAGAGTATTATGAACTAAGAAAACAGCCAAATGAAGGAAACAATAAACATCGGGAATGGCAAGAGAAAATGGAAAAAATTAGAAACATTGCAGAGCTCATTATTGCAAAGCAGAGAAATGGACCAATTGGCAGTGTGAAGCTATATTTTGACTCTAACAGAGGTGCATTCAAAGATTACACGGAAAGGCATAGTTCATAGCTTGGCAGCAATCTTCTTGTTCCCAAGTTCATTGATTATTTTTTTTATGTAAAGATAGCTTGACAACTTCTTAAAAATCCTTTTATAATGGTATTATATTTTATAATACGTGAGATGATGAATAAAAACAATGTACCCTATTATATAGCTGGAACTCTGGCTACTTTCACTTTATTAGCATCTGGAGTGTTTGCTGCAGCTCCTTATATTGGTTTCTTAGCTCCAGTTGCAGCATTAAGTGTTGGCCTTCCATTTATTATTGGTGGTGCTGTATTTTCTGCTGTAGCTATTGCACTTTCGTATGCAGCAGTTAGTAAGAACAAAACTATTTCTGAGAAGGAAGCTCAGCTTTCTGATGAAAAAAGTAAAGTAGAAGCTAAAGGTAAAATAATTTCTGAGAAAGTAAAAGAAATATCCGAAAAAAATACTCAACTGGCTAATCAAGCAAAAGAGATAGAAGATAAAGATAAAACTATTTCTGAGAAAGATCGGGAGATTTTTAGAATGAAAAATGAGTTGGCTGCAACCAGAAGGATTAATGCTTCTCAGCCAGGTGATGCGGTAGAAATTGGTAGCGTAAACCAGCAGCTTACTAAGAGAGATTTCGAAGTATAAACTCAAGAGCAAGCCATTATTTCACAAGCAAAAGGGAAATTTAATAGTGTTGGAAATAAATTAAAAAATATTTATGATACTATGCCATCAGCTGAGTTTGCAAAGGATATCAAAACAGCATCTGAAAAAGCATTTACTTCTACAAAAGAAGCATTTATTAGTGGTCGTGTAACTCGTATTGTTAAAGATGGCTTAAAAGATGTTTATGGTACGTCATTTGAACCAGTAAAAAGTGCACTTAATAGCTTTGGAAGCAGCTTGAAAAACACTTGTGATACATCAATTGAGTCAGCAAAAGGGACAATTAGTAGTGTTGGAAATAAATTAAAAAATGTTTATGATACTATGCCATCAACTAAAATAGAATTTTCATGGGTCTCAGAAAAATTTTCACCATACTGGAATAGTGTTAAAAACTTGATGTTTGGTAATAAGGCAGATCAAGCAAGTGGTGCTAGTCAACTTTCAAGTGAATCTCAAGGTAATGGTATTGTTATTCCAGAGGGGGCAAAGCTAGAGCTTTCTCCAATATTATTTGATTTTTTGTTCAGAGAAAAACAGAAGATGGTAAGGCAATTTTTAAGAGAGCAAACTGATGAAAAAAAGAATGTGGCTACACAAGAAAATTTAAAAACTGAGACTCCTAGCCAGGAAAATCAGATGAATATTGATAACGTTCCTAAGCAACCTGATCATTTAAATGTTGATGCTGCTAAAAGTTATTTAATGAGTCTTTCTGAGGATCAGGATGTATTTTATGATGCAGAATCTGGTGATGAAAAAGGTACTGAGATTTCTAGCCCAGAAAGTCAGCCAACTAAAGAAGAAAATGGTCAAGGCCGGTTTGCATGGAGCCTAGGAAAGGTTAAGTCGGCAATTACTGAAGTAGTAGTGATAGGTGCTGATGTTACTAAACCATATTGTGCTAAAGTAACTAAGGCACTTGCCACCTAACTTGAATATGTAGACAGCGGTGCGCACCGTTGTTAACTAAAGATAATCCCATCCAGGAGAAATAGTTTTTACACTATTTCTCCTCTTTAGCATCAACCCTCAAAAAAACCGGCGTAGGTTTAGGCAGCGTAATGCCTAAGCTTACGCATGCGTTGCACAGAGATTTTAAATCTCGTTGTTCTTTCGGAATTTGCAGTTGATTTAGTATCATCTCTGCTGACTTGGGAACGATTGGCTGCAATAAAATGCCTATTATCCTGATATATTCCAGTAACTTGTAAATTACTAAATTCACGCGCTCTCTGTCAGTTTTGCTTAGTGTCCAGGGTGCACTTTTGTCTATGTAGGCATTTGCTTCAGAAGAGATGTTGATGATTAGAAGTATGATATGGTTAAATTCATACTTTGATAGGTGATTCATCACTTGATCGAGTATAGCTTTGCAACCTGGAAGACTTTCTTCACCTTTAAGTAGGATTTGATCGATTGTTGGTACAATTCCAGAACATTGCTTGTGTAAAAATGAAATTGTTCTTTGCACTAAATTGCCTATGTTGTTTGCCAGTTCTGAATTTATCCGGCTGATCATATTTTTCTTACTAAAGTTGCCATCTTGGCCGAAGCTTGCTTCCCTGAGGAGAAAATAGCGTAGCTGATCAACACCAAACTCTTGAGCGAGGCCAATTGGATCTATGACATTACCAAGGGACTTGGATATTTTCTCTCCCTCGTTCAACCACCAACCATGAACTGCAATTTGTTTTGGCAGTGGCAGGTCTGCTGCAAGGAGAATCGCTGGCCAATATACAGCATGAAAGCGCAATATGTCTTTACCGATTACATGAACGTTGAAAGAGTTGTCAGCTAGGTTCGGCGTCATTCCAGTGCTTGACACTGGAATCTGCGTTTTCCCTTGGTTTGGTGTCATTCCAGTGCTTGACACTGGAATCTGTGTTTCTGGTTCTGCCCAAAACCTCTTATATTCCTCACCTTCAGTACTAGGGAAACCTATTGATGTAAGATAATTGGTTAATGCATCTATCCAGACATAGATTACGTGTTTGTCATTACCTGGTACTTTTATTCCCCAGTTAAAACTAGTGCGAGAGATTGAGAGGTCAATGAGCCCTGATCTTACAAACGATATCACTTCATTTCTTCTGCTCTCAGGAAAGATAAAACTTGGCTGATTTTTATAGAGTTCCAGTAATTTGTCTTGCCAGTTTGACAAGCGAAAAAAGTAGCTCTCTTCTTTTATCCACTGAACTTCTGCGCCTGTTGGTGCTTTGCCATCTATCAGCTCTGATTCCTGATAAAATGCTTCATCACGAACTGAATACCAACCCGAATAGGAATCCAAATATATTTGCCCTCTCTCTTCAAGTCTATTCCATAAAGCTATAACTGCTTTTTTGTGACGTTCCTCCGTAGTGCGAATAAAATCGTCATACTCAAAATTCATGAACTTAGCCAATTCTTTAAATGAAACGCTCACATCATCTGTAAATTCTTTTGGCTGCATTTCCTTTGCTTTAGCTGCTTTTTCTATTTTTTGTCCATGTTCATCTGTACCGGTGGTAAATTTGACATTTTTCCCAGCTAGTTTCATGAACCTTGCCACCACGTCACACAAGAGAGAAGTGTATGCATGACCAATATGCGGCTTATCGTTTACGTAATATACTGGCGTGGTGATGTAAAAGTTCTCGAATTGTTCCATGGTTTAGCATTTTGATAAAAATCAACTGAGTTAATTATAGTATTAAAAAGGCAGTAATAAATAAATATTGATTGGGTTAAGCATAATTTTTGAAAAAAGCTATTTACTGAAATTTTATTAAAATAAGAAACAATCAGGCATGATTATTGAAAGAACAATGAGAAATTTTCTTGTAATTCTATTTATAGTTTTCTATGCATTTGATGCACACGCTGATGGAGCAACAGATGTAATGTGTAATGTAATAGGTTACGTTCATGGAATAGGTGGACCAATGATTACAGTGGTAATAATTGGTTCAAGCTTACTTGCAATATTTGGCAGAATGCCTTGGCCTGCACTTTTCGCACTGGGTATGTTTGTTGCTGTGTTTTTTGGTGCTCCTCAAATTGTAACAAAGGTAACAGAAAAAGAAGTTTGTTGTCTTTTTAAAGTCAAACCTTGGAGAATGGAAAGTGTGTTGCTGCTCCTGGATATGAACGTGTAGGTACAGGTTATGCTTGTCGTTCCGGTTGGGCGCTAACTAATAAAGGCTACTGTATAAAAGCTGGCCAAGATCCTTCAAAGTATTGGAAGTGAAAATGGTGCTTTTATAGAGTTAAATCTAACAAACCACAAAGTATATAATTAACATCTACTCCTTTAGTTAGATTCCACTCACGCTTTATTACGTTGTACTCCATACCAGCCATGTTTTGCAGCGTTACATTATTTTCTCTTAAGTGATTTGCAATTTCTGACGGCTTGAGAAATTTATTCCAGTTATGTGTACCTTTTGGCAGCCAATTTAATATGTACTCTGCACCAATTATTGCAAGGCAGAAGGATTTGATAGTTCTATTTATTGTGGATATAAATATCAGCCCATTCGGTTTTAGCAGTTCTATCGCTTTTTTCATGAAAAGCTCTAAATTATCCACATGTTCAACTACTTCCATCAACAGAACCACGTCGTACTTCTTGTCATTGCTTAGCTCTTCAATGCTGGTGTGTATATATTCTATATTTAACCCTACTTTTTTTGCATGTGAATGCGCTACTTTTATGTTTTCTTCACATACATCTATTCCCACAACGTTAATGCCAACGCGTGCCATTGACTCTGACAAAATGCCACCACCGCATCCAACATCAAGCAATGATAATTCTTTCAAATTGCATTTTTTTAACTCTTTTATTTTCTCAATAATGTAAGATACTCTAACAGGATTCATTATGTGCAATGGTTTGAATTTGCCGTTCTCATCCCACCACTGGCCTGCCATTTTAGCGAATTTTGATATTTCATCTTCGTTATAAGTTTTTGTTTTTTTTTTCTTAGAGGTTATATTGCTGAGTTTATCAAGGCGTTTTTTATGTCTGCTTTCTTTTGAAAATTCTGTTTCGAGGAATTGTTTGACTATGTCTTTTGCTAATCCACTCGCAGTAAACCCTGCACCAAGACACAGTACATTTGCGTTGCCATGCTCGCGAGCTAATTTTGCGATCTCAACACTGTTACATAAAGCAGCGTAGATTCCTTCAAAACGATTTGCCACAGTACTCATGCCCAAACCTGTACCACAAATTAATATCCCATAATTTGCTTTTTTGCTTGTTATATCTTCTACAACTTTAACAGCATAGTCTGGATAATCCACGCACTTTTGCTGAGCAGTGCAGCCTTGATCTACCACTCTGTAACCTAGGGCTTCCAGGTAAGGTTTTATTTCTGATTTTAATTCATAACCAGAATGATCTGAGGCAATTGATACTATACCTAACATATAAGAAATAAGGACATTTTATATGGGTTTGAACTTTCTGTCAAGTCATTCAATGCTTCTGACCTTTTGGGAGTTCTAAAGCTATAGCTAAGGTTTTCCTACGTCATACCGCAATTCATTCCACAACTGTACGAACATTGTGATTTGAGAATAATCTCCGCCAGGAAGGGTGTCATCCCAGTGCTTTGGCACTGAGATCCAGAAAACTTAATTTTAAATAAGTACACCAGATAGCTGTATAATAAGAACTGGATTCCAGTGTCAAGCACTGGAATGACACCTTCTGTATAAATATTAAGAAATTTACCAAACGAAAAAAAAGGCAAAAGAAGCCCCGTGGTTGGCTAATTACTTACATTATACTTTCAAGTATGGCGTTTTTTTATTCTAAACACTTAATAACCGCGATTTAGCTGCTTTTAAGCCACAACTAATCTAAATTATAAACGTTAAGAAATTTACTAAACAGAAAAAAAGGCAAAAGAAACCCTAGGGTAGCTAGTTATTCACTATCCATTTTTTAAGTTGGCGTTTTTTAATGTTTTAAATGCTTTATAAGCGTATTTCAGCTTGTGTAGGTCAAAACCCGGAAATTTGATAAAGACATAAGGTGCACATAGTGCAAAAAATTAAACATGAGACGCCAGATACGTTGAGTTTTTTTGTCATTTAATCTGTACAGAGAAGATAAATAAATAGCTTCAGTTTCATGATAAGGGCGCTGGCGAGGTTTGTCAAGGAAGTTTTTTGTTTCTGTGGGCTACCTGGATGACAGGATTGCTCTTGAATTTGTATAGCTACATTGTCGGTAAATCTAAATTGCTTTAGTTATAGAAATAAATTTCGAGTCAGATGTGTATAAATTCTATATAATTTTTATCCTACTACTAATTTAACAAGATGGATCATATAGATATTATAAAATCAAAATTATTATTATCCGACATAGTAGGTAAAAAAGTCAGATTAATAAAAAGAGGAGATAGTTTTGTTGGGCTCTGTCCATTTCATAACGAAAAAACCCCATCTTTTTCGGTGAGCAATACTAAGGGGTTATATTACTGTTTTGGTTGCTTGGCTAGTGGTGATGCATTTGAATTTATTTCACAAACTGAAGGATTAAGCTTTAAAGAAGCATTGGAAAAATTAGCATCGGTTACAGGTGTTGAACTGCCCAAAAATCTTAGTATTACAAAAGAGGACAATAAACTATTTTTAGCGCTTGATTTAGCTGCAAATTGGTTTGCACAAAAAAATCAAGGTGTTGTAGATTATTTAAAGCAGCGTAAGATTTCACCTAAAATCATAGATAAATTTAAGATAGGTTATGCACCAAGCTCTGGTTTGAAAGAGTATTTAAACTCTTCAGGTATTGAAGACAGAATTTTGATTGATATTGGATTAGTAAACAAAAATTTTCGTGATTATTTTTATGACCGGCTGATATTTCCTATACAGAGCATTGCAGGGAGAGTTATTGGTTTTGGCGGACGTGTGCTAAGTTCTGAGCAACAGCCGAAATATTTAAACAGTCCAGAGAGTCAGCTCTTTAAGAAGAGGGAGAATTTATACGGATTAAACTTTGCTTTAAGCGAAATACGTAAAAAACAGCACATACTCGTTGTTGAAGGATATATGGACACTATAGCGCTACATCAAGCGGGAATTAGTAATGCAGTTGCTCCGCTTGGTACCGCAATTTCTGCAGAACAGATAAAAAATCTATGGAGATTTGCTAAAGAAATCTCCATCTGTATGGATGGCGATAGTGCTGGACGTCATGCTGCTACTCGAGTTGCAGAACTTGCTCTGCCAATATTAGAGCCTGGATACACGTTAAAGTTTGTGACTTTGCCGAGTAATAAAGATCCATACGATATATGTAACGAACTGGAATACAAGAAAGAAGACGTATTGACTGCGCTTGATCACTCAACAAAACTTCATTCTGAATATTTATGGCATCACATAATCGATAGCAATTTGCAAAATTATGAAAAACTTGCTCCGGAAAAATATTCAATTCTTGAGCACAAGTTCATGGAATATGTAAATACTATTAGCAACAGCAGTATTAGAAGGTATTACAGAGATTATTTTTACAATAAGGCTAGTGAACTAAGAAGTAGCTTCAAAAAACAGATTTTTAATAGTAAAACTAGAGCAACAAAAGGTGAGTATCTTCATAACAAATCTCCAGAGCTAATTGAAGCAGAGCAAAATCAGGCCGTAATTTTGCGTATAGCCGTAGAATTTCCTGAAATCTTGAACCGTCCTATATTTTTTGAGCAATTTTCTCATTTTGAATTTACTAATGAGATGAAAAGATTACAACAGCGTATAATTGATGTAATAAGTAACAAAAACAAACTCGATAAAGAGGCTTTGTTACAAGAATTGAAACAGTTTAACGTTATAAAGTATGTATTTGAAAAAACTAGTGTACTAAATAGCCAACTGAACGAGAGAAAATCTGCAGAAATTGTGTGGAATAATATAGTGTTACTAAAAGAATTAAATGCATTACGAAAAGAAAGAACCGAAGCGAGGCTGAGCGGTAATCTTGACTTAGAAGAAAGGTTAATAGAACAAATAGAGCAAATAGAAAGTAGTATACAAGAAATGCAAATGGAGTTTATTGAAAAGTAAATATCGTCTCGTTAGTCAACAAGAAAATTACAAAATAAGACAATATTTTACATAAGATTGAAATTTTTAACTAATTAAGCCTTCCTCCAACAGCTTTGCCCTGTAGTTTTTGATATGGTTAGGATCACTTGAAAATGTATAATTTTTGTAGTTAGCTCTGCTATGCATATAAAGCTTACTATTGACTTTTATCACATTATCTCACATTATCTCACATAATATGCATGTGAGAAGAATATGAACTGGAAGAATTTTCGTCTTAGTACACGTCTCAACCTAGAAGGGCCTGTAATTGAACAAGTGTACGAGTTAATTACTGCAGTTGATAGTGTTAAAAATAGCTGGCAGATAACGAAAAAACTACTACCACAAACAATTGAAAGATTAACTCATTCAGTTATTGTTACATCTTCTGGCGCTTCTAACCGTATTGAAGGAAATCGTCTAACCGATAAAGAAGTTGAGGATCTATATAAAAACCTACGTGTCAAAAAATTTAAAAATAGAGATGAGCAAGAAATTGCTGGCTACTTAGAAATGCTTACACTAATATTTCATGATTATACGGATATTCCAATTAGTGAGTCATCAATATTGCACATTAACAACCAGATGCTACTTTATAGTGAAAAAGATTTGTATCATAGAGGAAAATACAAAGCAAGTTCTAATAGAGTTGAGGCAAAAGATCAGAATGGAAAAGTTGTTGGTATAATTTTTGATCCCACACCACCTTACCTTGTTAGAAAGGAAGTACAAGAGCTTATTGATTGGTATCACTGGTCCTTAAATAATAAATTTAAGCATCCTCTTATTATTGTTGCTAACTTTGTTTTTGAGTATCTGGCAATACACCCTTTTCAAGATGGGAATGGCAGAACTAGTAGATTGATGACTAATTTAATGTTGTTGCAGCAGGGTTATGATTTTGTATCTATTGTATCACATGAAAAGATAATTGAAACTAACAAACTTGATTACTATTTAGCGCTTAATAAAACACAAAGTAGCTGGAAAAGTGGCAAAGAAGATATTTCCCCGTGGTTAATATTTTTTCTTAATGTACTCAAAACGCAAGCAAATGAGGCGCATTATATTCTTGAGAGGGAGAATACTGAATATTTATTATCAAGAAAACAATTGTTCTTCTGGGAATGGGCACTTAGCCTTGCAGATAAAGAATTTAGTAGAAAAGATGCTATAGAAGCTCTAGGATTTCCTCCAAGAACAGTAGAGGCAATTACAAAGAAACTGCTAGGGATGAAATACTTACAGCGTCTTGGAGAAGGCAAAGCCACTAGATATAAAGTTATTATTTAAAAGTTTTAGTATGTTTTTCAAGATTTTTTTAAATCCAGTCTTATGCACAACTTTGTTTGCAATTTTACATTTTTATTCGATTAAAAATTGCATTTTAGCAATAAAAAACTTACTTATTGTAGGAAAATCTTGTGTTTGTTCTCATATAAAACTATTTATGGAGTGACAATGGTACATGTATTATACTTACATTTCTGATTCGAAAATTTATGCAGTTGTTTCTAACAAGATTGGTCAACAAATTCTATTGTTTAAAGGTGAGAAACAAAGTAATCATCATTTCCAGTATTGCTTTTATTCTACTGTTTTTTATCAGCAGTGCATTTTTAAAAAAAGATCAGGCGGTTCATAGCGATAATGCAACTAGTAGCTTTTCAGTAAAAACTCAAGAATGTGCGCCGCAAAACCGCACTATATATTTAAATTTTTCTGGTACAGTAAATCCCTTACATAGAGCTAGCCTTGTCTCAAAAATAAGTGGTAAGATTATTGCTATTTATTTACCTGATGGTGAAAAGGTAAAAAGAGATGATGTAGTGTTAAAGATAGAAGATTATGACAGGATTGAGCAAGCTCAGAAAGCCAAAGCTTTATTAAAGCAGCGTGAAATTGAGTATGATTCCTCTCACAAACTGAATAAAAAAGGCTATGGGGCACAAATACAAGTAGAAGCAGCTTTTACTGCGTTACAAAGTGCAAAAGCTGACCTAAAAAGGCTAGAATTGGATTTAGAAAATACTGCAGTCACATCTCCTATAGATGGTTATATTGATAAAATCAATGCAAACGAAGGGGATTTTGTTAATGCTGGGCAAAAAATAGCTGACGTGGTTAATTTCGATCAAATTCTTGTAGTGTTATACGTTTCGGAAAATGAAGTAAATAAAATAGAGCTAGGCAGCACAGCTCAAATTAATTTGCTGGACGGAAAAGAATTGGCAGGTGAAGTAAGTTTTATTAGTAAAATTGCTGAGCCTAAAACTGGGTCTTATAGGGTAGAAGTAAAGGTAACTAATAATAAAATGATATCCTTGCAGGGACTAACTGCCAACGTAAGGCTACCTTCAGGCGAAAGATTTGCATATAAAGTTCCTTCTTCAGCCCTGAGCTTAAGTGACGAGGGTGCTCTTGGAATAAAGATTGTTGATGACAATAATTATGTAGTATTTGCACCAATAGAAATTGTTGATCATGAGAGCGATGGGGTTTGGATAGTAGCAAATAACGAAGGTAAATCCATAAAGTTAATAGTATTGGGCCACCTATTTGTTAAGCCTGGTGATAAGGTTTAAGACATAAGATCCTTTGACCTTACCCAGAAAAAGTGGAGAGAAAGTGTGGAATGTTTTTTACAAAAAGAATGATGCATCAAATTGTTCTGGAATGCAATAGTTAATAGTGACGTTGTTTGTTATAAAAAATTTCTATGTATTCAAATATTGCAGTTCTAGTGTGTTGAGCAGAGTGTTGTGAAGTATCAATAAGTATTTCTCTTTTCAATGAGCTAAAGAAGCTTTCTGCAACAGAATTGTCGTAACAACAGCCTTTATTACTCATCTATATTCTTTACAGCTAAGAGATATTGATACCCTTGCGCAGTATATTGTGAACCTTGGTCACTGTGCAGCAGTAGATTTTTAACAGGTTTACGCCTATTAATGGCCATTAATAAAGAGTTCATAACCAATTGTTTATTTATTGCACTACTCATTAACTACCATACGTGAGAATTATTGCTGCCAAATATAGCCATCCCTCCTTGGTTTTGATGTAAGTAATCCCATACTTTATTTGGTTGATCAACAATAAAGTTTTGATCTAGTATATTGGGAGCTACAGCTCTATTATCTGTTTGTTGTTTTTTAATTTTAAACTTTCTTCTCAGTATAGCCCTGATGTCATTTTTCTGCATAATACTTTGCACCGTTTTCAAATTGCAACTTTTACCCAAAGCCTTCAATTCAGCATGAATTTTAGGAGCTCCATATCTACATTTAGAAACTTGATATATTTTTTGAATAGCTTCGAGTAGCTCTTTATTTGCTGATTCTCTACTGCTTATTTTTCTTGTGGTCCACTTATAGTAGCCACTAGCAGAAAATCCTACATAATTCCTGTACTTTATAGCAGTTACTATATAAAAAAATATTTTACTCTTTTTGACTGGCCAGGGCTTTTTTTTAAATGTCTCTTTCCCTTGTTACTCTTGCTTTGTAAATCAAACCTCTCTTTGTCGTAAGGAGCCATGTTACCTCTACCTGGAAATGCATCTGCTGCCGACTTTTTTTCGTTGTGTTTCTTTATCCATTTTCCTAATAAACCACCCTTTATTCCTAAATCTCTTGCTATTTTTGTAATTGTTTGACCTGCCTTTCTTTGTTCATTTGCCAGCTTAACAGCTTCCAATTTGAATTCTGCCGTATATTCTCTTACCATTTCTAATCCTCCAAAATTTTATTTTACCCGAAAAAACTCTTTTCTTTCTCTCCACTTTTTCTGGGTAAGGTCACTACTGCTATTCCACGTCAAGAACAACCATAAGTTCATTAGGGTTCACATAACCTAAAGCATTTTTTGCTTGCTCATCAAGCAGATCTAAATCTAAGCTTTTTTCATATAAGCCAAATACTTTGTTGTCCAACTTTTCCTTTTCAGAAGAGACATCCTTTAGCAAAAGTTTATTGTACTCGATTTCTTTTTTTAAATCGATTAACGTCAATAAGCCACGTTTACCTGTAATTGTGCTAATGCTGAAATATAATGTAAGGGAAGAAATGAGTAAGGCTGCGCTTAAACACAGTAACTTTTGCTTCTTTTTAGATATAAGCACCGTACTTTCACATATAAAAAATATATAACATGAAAAGGTGAACAAAAAGCTAAGAACCTTGACGCGCTTTACACCTTGGCTTTACCTTATTTATAATGTAAATCTTACCACCCCTTTTCACAACTTTACAATTTTTATCTCTGTTACGATGAGATTTTAGCGACCCTTTGACTTTCATATCTATAGTAAGAATTAAATTACTTTACATTATAATCACTTATCAAGAGTTAGTCAATTGATAACATTTTATTAAAATATTGTATAATTGTTGCTGATACTTCTTCGATCGACTTTTGCGTGACATCGATAATTGGCCAGTTATTCTGTTTAAAGAGCTCCTCTGCTTCTTTAATTTCCTTTTCTACTTTCTCAGGGTTAGCATATATATTATTATCTTCGTTGTTAATTGAAGTAAGTCTATTTTTGCGTATTTCTATTAGCCTACTTACGTCTATTGTTACCCCTATTGTCAGTTTATTTTTTAATTTTGCCAAGTCGACATAAAAGGGTACCCCACTAACAAAAGGAATATTTGCAACCTTATAGCCTCGGTAAGCTAAATACGTACTGGTGGGAGATTTTGATGTACGTGAAACTCCAACCAAAATTATATCTGCTTTATCAATATCTTGAATATTTTGTCCATCATCATGATTAATAGTGTAGTTTATTGCCTCAATGCGCTGAAAATATTCGTTATTTATCTCAGTATGCAAGTCAAGCTTTTCGTCTTTTTCAATTTCAAGATAAGACGAAATTTCTCTAATAATATGTGATAATATTGCTCTATAGGGAATTTTCAACTTTATACAGTTATCTTTTAGATATTTTCTTAGCTCATCATCAGTAATAGTGCATATAACAAAATTATGCTCATCACTTTTCCTATTAATTTCCTCCAGAATTTTGTCAATCTGCTCTTCTCCTTTTACAAAAGACCAAACATATTCGATCGTTTCTACAGAACGAAAGTGTTTCAGAGCTGATTTTGCAACTGATATAACAGTTTCACCACTTGAATCTGATACTAAGTGTAGATTAAGCTTTTTAAGGGTCATATACTAAAAATAATAGCTAGCAATCTGCTACTGAAATTATGCTAATTTGTTGACCTACGTAAATATAGAAAAACTATCCTGTTGATAAAACTCAAACTAATTGGTAAATTCTTAACACAATTATTCTCAAAATGAATGTTTTTATTAAAGCCTACAAATTTCTCTTATTTTTCTAAGAAAGCTCTACCTTGGCTTGGGGTGATTTGTTTCGCATGTTTTTTAATTGGAATGTCTTTGGCGTTATTCTTCTCCCCAGAAGATTATAAACAAGGAGAAATTGTACGAATTATGTATCTTCATGTGCCTTCTGCATGGCTTGCTCTTGGAATATATGGATTAATTGCATCACTCAGTTTCATTTCATTGGTGTGGAACAATAGCATTGCTAGTGTCTTGGCACATGCTGCTGCTCCTGCAGGGACAGTCTTTTCGGCAATATGTTTAATCACAGGCAGCATCTGGGGAAAAGGAACCTGGGGCACTTGGTGGGTATGGGATGCAAGGCTTACTTCAATGCTGATTTTATTTTTCCTATATGTTGGCTACCTTTCATTGTGGAGCGCTTTTGATAATGAAGCGAGGGCAGAAAAATCAGCAGCAGTATTTGCCATTTTTAGTGCTATAAATATTCCCATAGTAAAATTTTCTGTGAATTTATGGTCTACTCTTCATCAGCCTGCAAGCATTTTGAGAAGAGGTGGAGTAGCAATAGAAGGTTCTTTGCTGTTGCCACTCATTGTAATGTTTATGTTTTGTGCCACATTTTTTTTAGTAGTGTGGATACTGTATTCGCTTTACTTAATTAATTTATATAAGATAAAGAGAGAAATTAGTGTGCGGTATTAGATAGTCTTGCAATTCTATAGCTAAAGTGGCTTGGGTTTATCTACAATTTGAAAAACAACAAATTCGTCATTCCGCTACTCGTTAGCGGAATCTATGCTGAGATACCGCGAATGAATCGCGGTATTACGTAGGGAAACCATTCTTGCAATTCTATAGGAAAAATGTTTTATCTGGCTTGGAAACTCTTTATTTAAGAGGTGTAGGAAAGGCGTAGATTTCTCTTTCCATTTGTAGCGTACTGCATTAATATTTATGTATTAATCTAGAAAATAATGATGAATAATATTGTAATTGTTGGTCTGCAATGGGGTGACGAAGGCAAGGGTAAAATAGTAGATTATCTTTCTGAGAATGCAGATGTAGTTGTGAGATTTCAGGGAGGAAATAATGCAGGGCACACTATAGTAGTAGATGATGAGGTTTATAAATTAAATTTACTGCCCTCTGCTGTTTTGAGGCCAGGCAAAATATCTATCATAGGAAATGGCGTTGCTCTTGATTCACACGCTCTAATCTCAGAAATAGAGTCATTGAAAGTTAAAGGAGTAGACGTAAACTATAACAACTTGATGGTATCTGAGAGCTGTCCATTAATACTTAGCGTACATAAGGACAAGGAAAAGCTATTTGAAGATTTAAATGGAAATCACAAAATTGGTACAACAAATAAAGGGATAGGACCATGTTATGAAGATAAAGTTGGGAGGAGAGCTATACGCCTTTGTGACTTAGAAAACGCAGATGAGCTCAATAAAAGATTGGATACTCTTTTGAATTACCACAATGCTATCAGGAAAGGCCTTAACTACCAGGTAGTTAAAAAAGAAGAAATATTAAAGGAAATTCAAGAGATTTCAGAAAAAATTCTTTCATATAAAAAACCTGTGTGGAAGATATTAAATGACTTGATGAAAGAAGGTAAGAAAATAATATTTGAAGGTGCCCAAGGCGCATTTTTAGATATCGACCACGGAACTTACCCTTTTGTTACTTCAAGTAATACTGTAGCATCGCAAGCAATAACAGGCTCAGGGTTATCCTCCAATGCTTACATTATTGGTGTGGTAAAAGCTTATACAACAAGAGTGGGCAATGGCCCATTTCCTACTGAGCAGAAAAATGAAGTAGGAGATAGCTTGTTTACTATAGGTAAGGAACTTGGAACAGTGAGCAATAGAAGAAGGCGTTGCGGATGGTTCGATGCAGTTTTAGTGCGCCAGGCCGTACAACTCTCTGGAGTTTCAAGCATTGTATTAACCAAATTAGATGTGCTTAATTCTTTTGATACAATTAAAATATGCACTGGTTACAAGTATAGCGGAAAAATGTATGATTATTTACCCGCATCGCATTCAATACAAGGGGAATTAGAGCCAATATATGAAGAGTTTCCTGGCTGGAAAGAAAACACTCAAGGTAAAAGGTCGATTGAAACATTGCCTATCAATTTAATAAAATATATAGAAGGGTTAGAAAAATTAATAGGTGTACCAATTCATCTAATCTCAACTAGTCCAAAGAGAGAGGATGTTATTAAGCTTAAAGATTTCTGAAAACGTCTTTGTATCTTAGAGCCTGTACGTAATCTCAAAAAAGAGATAAAGTGAGAGGATAAAGTATATAAAGTAGGATATGCGAAGTTTATAACCAAGTGACATAAGTCGAGAAAAGTTTGAGATTATTGTAGCAGATCTGGAATCTTGCAGAAAGAAGACAAAACCAAGAACACTTGATTTACATGATATATTTTGTGGAGTGTTATACGTGTTAAAAAGTGGTTGCCAGTGGAGAATGGTATCAAAAGAGTTCCCAAAATGGCGCAATTGTTACGACTATTTTAAGAAGTGGAGTGAAAAACCAGATGTAAATAAAGAAAGTGTTCTGGAGCTGGTATTAAAAAAAAATAATTGCGACAAAACAATGGTCGGAAAAGCTTCTGCATAATTGATGCACAGAGTATAAAAAATGCAGATACTGCTGAAGCTATGATGCAGGCAAGAAGATTTCAGGGCCGTATTGCAGTAGATACGCAAGCATGCAATTTATACAACAACAGCAGAGATAACTGACCGTAGCAGTGCTGTGAGAATGGTCGAAAATGCAAAAGAAAACCTCTCGGGAGTTAAAAATGTACTGGTTGATGCAGGCTATACTGGAGAGAATTTTGTAACTCAAATAAAAACGATTATTGGTGCAACCGTTGAAGTGATCAAAAGAAATGAATTACGTTCCTTTGTTGTATTGCCCAAAAGATGGGTTGTGGAGCGATCTTTTGCTTGGTTAGAAAAATGTAGAAGATTGTGGAAAAATTGTGAGCGAAAACTCAATACTAGCCTACAAATGGTCGTTCTGGCTTTCACTGCCTTACTTCTGAAAAAATTATGAACAGGCTCTTACTAACTCTTATCTAATAAAAAAAATACTTGTGTAACTTCGAATAGTCTATTATGCAAGACAGCAGTATAAACATGTAGTAAGAAATGTATAATGAAAAATAAAAGCTCAAGTTTAACACTTGCAGTTATTTTTACACAATTAAGTAATCATAAAAGTTAGTGTAGGACGAGGTTATACAGTTTGATTTCTTTTAATATATGTTAATTGGTATAATATAAATATAGTTAAGGAGGCGTATTATGACTGGAAGTTTGGCTAAGGAAGAAAAAACAGCAGAGGCAGGAAAAACAAGTAATCAGTCAGAGAATTATGATGTTGAATCAGTTATAAGGGTAGCATCATGTGCTTGGAATGCAATACATTGCTTGTTGGCATCTTATGAATACGATCTATATTCGTCATGGCTTGAATCGCATTTTACATCCCTCAAGGACTGTATCAATAAAATGGAAAAAGACAATTCTTTCACTAAGGACTCTGCTATAATAAAGTTCTGCCGCTCAATTGCAGAAAATAATAAATTATACAAAGAGTTAAAAAATTTAAATAATCCTGCTGAAAAATTTTCTCAATTAGAGAAGATAATAACAGGCTTTAAACTAAAAGACCTAGAAGACAAGGTAAGCTTCTTAATGCTTTTGAAAGAAGAAAGTGACTTCACTGCTATACAGAAGGCTTATAGAGATGAGTGGAGTTTTTATGACCTAATAAATGATAGAGATTTTAAAAAAACGTACATAGATAAAGCAGTAACAGAGTCTGCTAATAAGAGCTTTAAGAAAGATATAGATAAATGCATAAAGTTGGCAGAGCAGGGAAAAAAAGCTGCAAGTAAATATCTTGGAAGGAAAGGCGTAGAGCTTCAAGCTTATTACACAGAAACTGATAACGCTTATAGAGTTTTGAATATCAACTCTATTAATTACAATAGAAGTGAGCCAACCAGGATGAGTGACATTTTACAGCAAGAGAAAGATATTAAAGAGCTGAATATCTATTGCAATAAAAAACATGAAATACACGCTCATCGGAAAGGTAAGGAAAGATATTATGAATTTAAAGAGGGCGCATATTATGAAATGAAAAGCACTTGGCCTGTAAAGGATGGATCCGAAATGTGTACCATGATTATAAATGTGAGTAGCGATGGCATAACTGAAGTACTAAAATTTAATGATGAAGATTTTGTGCTATCGGATGAGATCTTAGAATTGATAAAGCAAAATGATGAATTATATATTCAAGGTCTCTCCTTATATGATGCTGTACTAGAAAAAGGTAAGGCTGCTGATGTTGTACCTACTGCTAATAACAATTTTCAAAATGAATCTATAGTGGCCTATCGCAAGGAACCAGAGGGGGAATTAGACCCTAAAGTTGATGCTGACAATAGCCTTCCTCCTTCTATTAATAGCAATGCATCAACTCAAACGGAAGTCAATTTACAACACACTGAAACTCAAACAGAAGTTGCTTCACAACAAATCGAAACTAAAACGGAAGTCAATTTACAGCACACTGGAACTCAGACAGAATTTGCTTCACAACAAATGGATGAATTGATTTTAAATAATCAGATGCTGTCCGAAAAAAACGTTGAATTGAAGCAAGAAATGTCAAATTTGAAAAAAGAAGCTGTTGAATTGAAGCAAGAAATAGAAGCAGGGTTGCAAGTGATAAATAAAAAGCACCATGAATTAATACAAGAAAATCAGCGACTACAGGAGAAACTAGAAACAACCCAAGCAGAAGCTAATCAAACAATTGTAAAGTTAGAGAAGCAGAATAGCAATTTACAAGACAGGTTTGAAAAAGAGGAGCAAAAAAACACGGAATTGCAAACTGAACTGGCACAAAAAAATGAAGAATTAGCAGGTGTGTTAAAAGAGCTACAAGGGAAAGCACAAGAACTTAAAGGTGTATATGAAGAAAAAAGAAAGCTAAAGGAAGAGCTGAAAATTGTTAATGCAGGAAAGAAGAATTTGGAAAAAGAGCTAAATCAAGCACGAGAAGATGCGGAACAGATAATGGTTGAACGACGCCAGCAGAAAGAGCGCTTGAAAGATCAGCTAAGAGAATTAGATCAGGAATATAAGGTACAAGTAGAAATTGAGCAAAAGATTAAAGAATCAGATAGGCAGGATAGCGATTTACAAGATACACTTGGAGAAGAGAGACTAAAACTCAACATTGAAGAACTAGAAAACGAGTACGAGGAATTTCCAGGAGATAAGGTGCTTACACTTGAACTCACTAAAGATGAAGATAAAGTCGAAGAGTTAAGAAACGAGCTAGAGCGTGAGAAAGAAAAGTGTAAACAATTATTAGAAGAAGAAAATGAATGGGGTGATGAATTGGTAGGAATGCTTGATGGACTGGAAGAAAAAATTCGTGCTGATGAACAAAGGAGCTTCAACAATCAATTAACGGGAGAAATTTCTAATGAGTCTGGTAATGCTCCACGACAGAAGAAAAGGTTATCCAAATCTTCAAGCGTTGATAATGAGTCTTATGTTCCACTGAGAGAGAAGACAACATTACTCAGATCTTTAAGCGTTGATAGTGGACTTGATAGCGATGAAGAAAATTGTGATAATGATTTATCTTTCAACATAAGTCCTATAAGTTCTATTGAGAAGGTGGCAGAGAGTAGAAACGTAGGTAGGGTATCATTGTGAAGATGGTTGGGGTTAAGTTGCAACTTAAGTGGGGCGCAAAAGGTCTTTTGTGTTGATAATAATTTAAAATCTATAGTAGACTAAAAAAGATTATTAAATTATAATATAACATATGATAAAAGACGAGAAATCGAAAACAATTTTTGAAGTGGAAGGGGCAGTAACTGCTTTACTACCTGCAGCAGAATTTAGAGTGAAACTGGACAATGAACATGAGATTATCTGTCATGTATCAGGGAAAGTGAGAAGAAGTAAAATACGCATCATTATAGGGGATAGGGTGTTAGTTGAGATGAGCATTTACGATAGGAATGCGAGAAAGGGTAGGATCATTAGAAGGCTTAAAGGTACAAGTGACAGAACGATCTCTAAATAATCTTATTCTTGCTTCATCATCGAAAAGGCGTATAGCTTTACTAAAACAAATAAACATTGAGCCAGGTTTAATTTTGCCAGCAGATATAGATGAAGCCCCTTTAAAAAAGGAACTTCCGAAGGATTACTCAATCCGTATGGCAAAAAGTAAAGCGGAGAAAATACAAAGCTCAAATCCAAATTACTTTGTGCTTGGTGTTGATACAGTTGTTGCTTGTGGTAGAAGGATATTGCTCAAAGCTGAAAACGTTGAGCAAGCAGAAAAATGTATCCGCTTGTTATCAGGAAGAAGGCATAGAGTATACACCAGTGTATGTCTATTAACTCCCGATCAATCTAAACAACATATCAGGACTGTGGTTACAATAGTGAAATTTAAACGTCTCAGTGAACAAGAAATTAAGTATTATTTAGCATCAGAAGAGTGGAAAAATAGGGCGGGGGGATGCAACATACAAGGCCTAGCTGGAGTGTTCGTATTGTTCTTACGCGGCTCCTACTCTTCCGTTATAGGGTTACCATTACATGAAACCTATTGTTTGCTAAGCAATTATTTTAACTTCAATTTATATTGAAATACCTTTATTAGTATCTTTTTTTTGTTGTGACTCAGCAACCTGTTTAGCCCAATCTAGTGGTCTTTTATTTCTGTTAGCTAATGCAATTCTATTGCGATCATAACCATCAGTGTGTTCTGTTAAAGTATCTCCTCTTTCTTCTTCTATTACTCCAGCTTTCAGTTGTGCTTCATCTTTCTCTAGTAATTTATATAGTTCGCTATTTTGATCTACAGTTGGATTAGTGTCATTATTTTCTCGTTCTGCCACTGTTTTTTCTAACCACTTACGTATAGGGTCATATTGTTTACCTTCTCCTATCTTTTCTAAAATGTTTTCTGAGAATGAATCTTTAGGAATATTTTCTTTAGTAGCCTGTTGTGCCGGTTCTCTTAACCCTTTATCCGGGTTTCCCAATGCTCCTTTTAACTCACTCGTATCTCCGATTTCTTTTGGTTCAATGTTTTCTAAGCTCTTCTTTAACTGTTCAGGATTTACTTGAGATTGTTCATTATTGTCATGAGTTGGAGATGAATAGCCCGAATCGTTTGCTTTTATGTCTGTTGAGCTGTCTTTTAGCAACCCAACTTCTCTCAAGCGTTTTTTAGTTTCTTCGCTAATCTGACTCTGATCAGCTGGTTTTAACCCGAGATTTTCTTGACCTAATGTATTTTTAAGTTCTTCAAATAGAGTTAGATTACTTTGTCTAATATGTTCTTCTAATTTCCTTCCTACCTGTTTTAAATCTGTTTGAGATTTACTATCACTATTAGTTGGAGATATATAGCCTGAATCACTTATACTATTTGGTGTTGAAGCAGAGACACTAACAGTTGGACCTTCCACTATTTTTACATCTGCTAAATCGTCTTTTTGCAATCCATCTTCTTTATCTTGTGACAGTTTATCAGTAGGATCAACTTGCCTTAATCCTCTATTATCCTGCTGTGATCTATCTCTGATTTCTTTAAGAAGATTTTCAGGTGGAGTTTGATCACTTTGTTCAATGTTCTCTAAGCTCTTCTTTAACTGTTCAGGATTTACTTGAGATTGTTCATTATTGTCATGAGTTGGAGATGAATAGCCCGAGTCACTTTTATTATTGAGTGCTGTAGCAGAGAGCGGCTGTTCACTTTCTTTCCACTTAGCATCACTAGCATCTTGGTTATCACTGTTATCTGGAGAAGATGAATAAGGAATTCTGTCCTTTAATGTCTCTAACGGTGATGGGTTATTTTTTCTACTTCCTGCAATTGATGCTTTTCTATCATCAACATCAATGTGCCGTAAGTTGTTTTTCTTGAAATTTCTGATGTCTTGTAACAGATCGCCTTTGCTATTTCCTTCTTGTTGCTGGGTTTTAGGTTGTTGCTGATCATTAGGTGTTTGCTCACTTCTATCTGGTTTTTGGCTTCCAGGTACAGCATGTCCAAATGTAGGATTGTCATACCGTTCATCTTCTTGCCTATTATCTTGATTGTGGCTTACAGACTTGGTGAAAGTAGAACTATCTGAAGAATCAGAAGTTGCACCTTTTTGCTGATTATTAGGTGTTTGCTCATTTTCGCGCAAGTCATCTGGTTTTTGGCTTCCAGATTTGGCTCCCCCTTGCTCATCGAAAACACCTTTTTTAGGTGGTAGTGAACTAGTTCTAGGTGGAAGTGGCGGAGGAGTTTTTTTGTTCTGAGGATTCTCCTCAAAAAGCGATTGTAGGTTATAAACTTGACCTCCCGAATTTGCTTCTCGTGCTGCTTGTCTAAGCTCACGCTTTTCTTTAGCCTCCTGAGAATTAATTTTATCGTCAAAATCTTTTCCAATTCCGCTATCGTAAGACTGCCCTCTGCTGTTAGATTGTGGTCCAAAATGTGAATGGTGATCTTCTTTTTTTCGAGTTATATCAGTAGCTTGAACGCTAACATCTCTATTAACATCAATTCTTGTTGTAGTTTCAGATGATAGCTCGTTACTGTCTTTATTATGTTGCACCTCATTCACTTTTCCTTTTTCCCTGAATTCTATTTCATGCAAGAATAAACCACCTATTTTTACATCTCTGTTTACTTCTAACCGTTCTAGAGAAAAATCATCACCTTTAACAAGGTCTACACCGTTAGCATCAATCTTAATTTTGATCTTACATTCTTTCCCCTCCGCATACCACTTTAAAGTCATTTCATATGAACCATCAGTTACGACATAATGTCTTATTTTTTTCCCTTCTTCCTCGGCAACAAAACCATGCATTCCGCTCTTTCCATCACTATGCAATGTTGAAAATCCCGAGATTTCATTCTTCTCACAAAAATCACTATTTAAAAATTCGCTAATTTTAAACTCTTTTTTGTTATCTCCCAGCGTAATACTTGCGTGATTACCGTATATTGAAACTCCTGCAACATCATCAACATACTCTTTCAACCTTTCTTTAACTTCACTTTCAAGCTCTTGTCCAGCTTTCTTTGTCTTGTCGCATTTCTGAAGAATAACTCCATATGCTTTATCTTTGTTTTCTTCTTCGTCCCAATTCCAGTTGGCGTGTTTTGTTAAAAACTTTACTGTGTTAAAATCAACTCTAGCATTATAAATTGGGTCGTCTTCCTTTTTTATTTTATCAAATAAAGGAAAAATTTCTTGAATGCGCTCATTATAAATGTGTTCTTGTTGTGTATCGTTAGTGCCCATATATCCCTCACTAATAACCCTCTGCCTTTAGTTCTAGCTAATACTAGCTAATATAATTATCACAAGCATTGGTTGAATTTTTATTAAGGAAGGTTGTGTTACTAATGTGATGACACAAGCTATTTTATGGTAACATCAAACGATTTAAGTTGTCATTCCAGTCTGGAATCCAGCCTTTCACGAACCCCATCAAAAATGTTGTGTTTTAACATAAGATTAGCTACTTTTATGCTCACTAACTTAGTGCCAATCAAGATTCCTGGATCCCAGTGTCTGGGCACTGGGATGACATCCTTCTTGGCGGAAATCACTCTTATATCACAACAGCTGCATAGCCTAAATTGCTTTAGCTATAGCTCTGTTTTTGCAACTTCAAATATCTGCTACTCATAGTAAACACTTCTGGATCTTGAGAGGTTAGCTTGAGTATAGCGAGTATGTTGATAAACAACAAAGCGGCGATCGAAATATCAGCAACATCCCATAGCAATTGAACTTTACCTATCGCACCAAGCGGAATAATCAAGGTAAAAATTACAACCCAGATTTTAGTGTATTTATTATCCATAGACACATAGCGTATTGTCTGTTTTGAGCAAAAAAACCAAGTAAAAATAGTAGTAAAAGCAAAACAAAACATTATGGCCATAATTAAATAGTCAATATAAGGCCAATTCATTGCCTTTCTAAAAGCAAATATGCACATGTTAGTGCTCTCTAAATCAGTGACCCAAGAATCTGTGACAAGCAGTACCATTGTTGTAATAAACACTATAAACGCAACTATAAAAGGCGATATTATCGTAATTAGACTCTGCTCAATAATAAATTTATTATTATTTTTCTTAGGAACAATTGAAGAATGTACGATTCCTTCAAGGCCAAGCCCTATATCTGTTGCAAAAATACCTCGCAAAGTTCCTACTTGAATAATAGTCAACATTTCTAGAATCAAACCTAGAGATAAACCAGAGTTAAAGCTACTGGTTGTAAAAAAACTGCTTGTTATTAGTTTTAGAGAAGGAAGAATATTTTCACTAAATTTAAATAATATGATACCGCAAAGTGTGAGGTAACTTACCGTCATTATCGGTATCATAGCTGATATAAAAATTTTAATTTTTTTTAAGCTGAGAGCTGCAACAACAAAAAATATTATGGCCATTACAATGCCACCAATGACTACAGGCACATCTATCATGTTAAGTGGTATTGATAGAGAATTTACCTGAACAAGGTTACCAACTGTTATTGAAACCATTATCATAACAACTAGAAACACAATTGTAGCTTTTCTAGAGTTAAATGCATCAGCCATGTAGGCTACAGGGCCACCTATAAACCGTCCGTTCTTTTCCTTTCTGGTTTTTATACTTAGATAACAAGTGACATATTTTATCACAGAAGTGATAACAATAATTATCGCCATCCACAAAATAGAGCCCGGTCCTCCGGTTTTTAGAGCAACAGCAGTTCCTGAAATATTTCCTACTCCTAAATTTCCCCCTAAAATTGTAAACAGAGCGGCTATAGAAGAAAATTTATTTTCTCCTTTTTTAGCTCCAAGGAGTGAAAGGGCGTATGGTAATCTAAATACCTGTAGCCATTTTAGTTTAATCGATAGGTAAACACCAGCAACTAGCATGAGTAATATTGTTGGCAGTAATAAAACAAACTTTACTGTATCCATCTGTAAAAGTGAGATTTTTATTTGAGTATACAACAAAAATTGAAAATACCTAACCTATTTTCTATGTATGACTTCGTTTCCGTCATTCTAGAAACCTTGTATCTTGAAAAAAGCATCTAGTGTTTTTAAGCTTAAGCATTAGGTGGAGAAGGGAAGAACTCTGGAAGATTCCTTAGATATAAAATCTGTAGAAAAGAAAAGAGTTCCCTTCTCAAAAGTAGAGGCTGGACGGTATCGTAGAAAGGCCTAAATGGTTCTAATTCTGTATTCACAAGGTAAGCCTTACTTTTCATTTTTAATAGTAGTATATGGAGTTATATATGATCAACAACTTTTTAGGTATAGATGTTTCAAAAGAACGCTTTGATGTTTCTCTCTCATTCATAAGTAAAAAAGGAAAGCGTGAAACTAGGAAAAGGAAATTTAAAAATGATGATACTGGGTTTCAAGGTCTACTGAACTTTCTACAAAAACATAACGTAGAAGAAGTAAAAGCTTGCATGGAATCCACTGGTTGTTATAGCGAAGCTTTGGCTGAGTTCCTCCACAACGCTGGATATTTCGTTAGTGTTGTAAACCCAGCTTGCATAAGATTTTATGCAAAAAGTAAGCTTACACGACAAAAGAATGACCAGACTGATGCAGAGATTATTGCAGATTATTGTCAAAGACAGGAACCTTCTCGTTGGACACCACCTTCTCCTGAAAAGAAAAAATTAAAACATCTTTATCGTTGCTCAAATGCGTTAAAGGATGAGTTAACATTAGCAAATAATCATTTAGAAAAGAAAGAGAGACTGCCTAAAGAAGTTGCAAATGCTTGGGAAGACCTTGCAATGAACATAGAGCAAAAAATAGAAACAATAAAAAACTCCATACGCGAACTATTAAAACAACACAAAGAATTGTTGGAAGATTTTCAACTCCTATTAACTATTCCAGGAATAGGAGAGGAAACAGCAATAGCTATTTTAGCTGAAATTCCTGGTATAAAAGCCTTTATAAATGCTAGGCAATTGGCAGCATATGCTGGAACTATACCACAAAATATAACATCAGGCTCATCCGTACATGCCAAGCCCAGATTAAGTAAAACCGGTTCACGAACATTACGTAAAGCAATGTACTTTCCTGCTATAGCAGCTAAAAAGCATAATCCTATCATTATGGCTTCTTGCGAAAGATTAAAAGAGAAAGGCAAGCATGCTATGGCCATAGTTGGTGCTGCAATGCGTAAGTTACTTCATATAGTTTTTGGTGTTTTAAGTTCAAAAAAGGCCTTTGATCCAGATCATATCAAGAACTATAGGGCTAAAAGGTTAACTGAAGGTTTAGTACTTTAAAATCAAAAAATGCTTCTAATTCATCTTATGTAAAATGGCATCTTACACAAATTTATTGAATGTTGTTGGTTAGTGGATATGTTGATAAGTAAATTTCTGCTGTTTTATATGTAACTAATTTACTTATCAACATATCCACTAACTATAATCTGTATACTGCTACACAGTTGGAAGTATTTTTTGATTTTATTATGCAATTTGGAGAATTTTTATGACTTTTTTGTTGACTAACAAGACGGTATCTTTTCTTGTCATCCAAGTAGCGTGACACATAACTGTACGAACATTGTAATATGGTACAATGTTAAGACGATGTCATTCCAGTGCTTGACACTGGAATCCAGTTTTTAATGCAACCCCTCACCAAAAATATTGTGTTTTAACATAAGGTTAGCTACTTTTATACTCACCAACTTAGTGTCCAATCTGGATCCCAGTGTCTGGGCACTGGGATGACATCTTTTTTCTTGGTACAAATTACTCTTATATCTCAATGTTCGTACAGTTAGTGCGTGACACTTGTATCTTTATGATGTGAGGCATTAGAGCTAAAATACCTCACAGGGAGGGTGAAGCTGATGCGACACTAATGCCATTAAGCCAGATTTTGCTTCCCTCCCATAGAGTTAAAGACTGAACAGTATCTTTTGGAATTATATCCCGTATTACAAGGTTAGTCTAAACTCTCAGTTTATTTATAGTCTTGGAGGCAATTTTATGCAAGTAAATGCTATTTTGGGTGTGGATATTTCAAAAAAGAAATTTGATGTTTGTTTGTTAGTGGACAGTAAAAAACGACACAAAGTCTTTCAAAATAATCAAGATGGTTTTGCAAAACTTGTAGTTTGGTGCAATGGCCATGGAGCAAATCTTACTCATTTATGTCTTGAAGCAACTAGTTGGTATGGAGAAGATTTGGCTACTTTTATGCACGATTTAGGACATAATGTCAGTATAGTAAACCCAGAAAGCTTTTGGCAAAAGTGAGCTGCTCAGAAATAAGACAGATAAATCAGATGCAGCTATGATAGCTAGATTTTGTATCGCCAACAAACCTGCTCTTTGGAAGCCCATTGCACCTGAAATGAGGCATTTGAGGGCGTTGCATGCAATCGCTAAAAGATGATAAGGTGCAACAGACAAATCGCTTGGAAAACAAAAATATGCATTCCAGTTGCAAAGAAGCTATATCTAAAGTAATTTTGGCAATAGAGGAGCAAATTATTGTTCTCGAAAAAGAAATTAATGAGCATATAAATAACTATCCACATCTAAAAAATATGGTGGAAAACCTTAAGACTATAAAAGGTATAGGATATCTTACTGCTGTTGCTGTTGTCGCAGAAATGCCATCAGTTGATAACTTTGACAATGCTAAACAATTTACAGCTTTTGCTGCCAGGACATTATCAATCGGGATCGTCAGTAAGTAAGAGAAGTTGCATATGCAAAATAGGATCTGAGCGTATTCGAAAAGCTCTTTATATGCCAGCTATAGTAGTCAAAAACCATAATAATCATTTTCAAAAGTTTTGTCAGCGTCTAGCAAGTAAAGGCAAATGTCCAAAAGTCATAGTTCTTGCGTTAATGCGAAAATTAATGCATGTCTTTTTTGGTATTCTTAAAAAGAATCAACCATTTAATTGTAATTTTGTTGGATAATTTGTTTGACAGCAGAGACAGTATCTGGGATCTAAATTTTTTATGTGAAACCATTATGTTTATATACTTGTAGGCCCAAGTTCCTCACATAGTGAACAAAAAAGTAAATGAGATTCCAGTGTCACGCGCTGGAATGACACCTACCCCATGAGAACTCTATTTTTCATACCACTCATTTATAAGTTTATTGATATCAGAATCTATAAAATCCTTTAATGGTTGCCTGATTTTTATCTCAACATTTTTAGGGATGCACCTATCTTTACATATCGCATAATTTATATGGAAGTTAAGGTCAATATACCCTTGATTTAAAAATATATTCATCTTAAAGGGAAATAATACCATATCCTCATATACGTTACTTACAAACGTCTCTCTCCCTACTTTATCTTTATGTTCCTTTGGAATAGGCCAGTGAATATTTATATCTGATGCATTACCTTCGTAACTAATAGACGTGGGAAGGCCAAAATCTCCAGGATCTTTATAATATATGTGCCAGCCTGGTTCTACTGTAACCTTTATTGCACCTTTAAGAGTGAAGCTTGCTTCATTTATCTCGCCAATAAGTAAATCAAATTTTGCAATTTCCTCGTCAGCATATAGTTGAGTGCAAGAAAAAAATAAAAACAATATTAAATATATATGTATTTTCATTAAGGTAAATTTCTCCTTTTATAGAGAAAGTAATTTAGATTTTAATTATTATATTTAATAGTATTATATAGATTATTTATTAATATAGCATTATGCTATAGCTAAACTGACTTACGACAATCTGAAAAACGACAAATTCGTCATTCCGCTACTTGTTAGCGGAATCTATGCCGAGATACCGCGAATGAATCCACAACTGTACGAACATTGTGATTTTGGCCCATAAGGAGGGTGTCATCCCAGTGCTTGACACTGGGATCCAGGAATTTTATTAAGTTGGCAAGCATAAAAATAGCTGTTTTTTGTTAAAATACAATGTTTTGATGATTATGGAAATGCTGGATTCCAGTGTCAAGCACTGGAATGACATCATCCTTTTTTCTGAATTCCAGTGTCAGCTACTTTCATGACATCGTTTACTATGTGCCATATTGTAATGTTCGTACAGTTGTGGAATGAATCGCGGTATGACGTGTTGCTTGGGTCAGCTATAGTATAAATATACTAGGGGTTATAGTTTTCTTATGCTGCCTTTTTGTTATTAGACAACCACAATATAAAGGAGCGAAACGGATGCAAACAGTAGTGCATTTCTGCACCAAACGTATTACCTTTAACGAATAGTAAAATGTGAGATTTTTTGGAACTACCGTGGAGCAATTGCTCCACGGTTTCATTCTACTTAGAATCCACCCATGCCACTCATTTCTCCTGCACCCATAGGAGATGAAGCATTTTCTTTGCTTGGTACATCAACTATCATAGATTCAGTAGTTATCAGCACACTCGCAACAGATACCGCTGTTTCAAAAGCAATACGCACCACTTTTGCTGGATCAATCACACCAGCTGTAAATGCATTAGCGTAATTCATAGCCTCAACGTTGTATATAAGCTCTTTATCATTCTGCTTAATCAAATAGTCAATTATAACAGCAGATTCAAGACCAGCATTTTTAACTAACCTTCTAATTGGAGCACTGAGAACTTTCTTGATAATGTTTATGCCTATTTGTTCCTCGTCACTTGCACCTTTTAATTTGTCGAGAACAGATGAAGCATAAAGAAGCGCAACCCCACCACCTGGAACTATACCTTCTTCAATTGCAGCTCTTGTTGCATGCAGCGCATCTTCGACTCTATCTCTACGTTCTTTAACTTCCACTTCAGTTGCTCCACCAACTTTGAGCACAGCAACGCCACCTGATAATTTCGCTAAACGTTCTCTTAGCTTTTCTTTATCATAATCAGAAGTTGAAGTTTCAATTTGAGATTTAATCTGCTCGATTCTAGCTTTCACACTGTCAGAATCGCTATTTTCGCTGACAACTGTGGTATTATCTTTAGTAATTTTAACATTTTTAGCCGTACCAAGATCATCAAGCGTGAGATCTTCCATCTTGATTCCAAGTTCATCTTTTATGACGTACTTAGCACCAGTCAAAGTTGCTATGTCTTCGAGCATCTCCTTTCTTCTGTCACCAAAACCTGGAGCTTTTACTGCAGCAACTTTTAAACCACCACGCAATTTATTGATAACTAAAGTGCTTAATGCTTCACCTTCGATATCCTCTGCAATAATAACCAAAGGTTTACCAGATTTAACAATAGCTTCAAGAACAGGAAGTAAAGGTTGAATAATATTTAATTTTTTCTCTGTAATTAATAGATAAGGATTATCAAGCTCCACGATCATTTTTTCATTATTTGTAATAAAATACGGAGAGAGATAACCGCGATCAAATTGCATGCCAGTAGTCAGCTCAACTTCTAACTCTTTTGAACCTTTACTCTCTTCAACAGTTATTACACCCTCTTTTCCAACTTTTTTCACGGAATCAGCGATACTGTTACCTATATCCTTATCACCATTTGCAGAGATTATTGCAACTTGTGCCACTTCGTCTATTTTCTCTAGAGAAATTGTACGAGACATTGACGCAATTTCCTTTAATATTACATCTTTTGCCTTCTGTATTCCGTTTTTAATACCAACACGATCGTTTCCAGCAGCAATTGATTTTGAAGCTTCCATTATCATGTTGCTAGTTAGTATTGAGCACGTTGTTGTACCATCACCAACTTTATCGTTACATTGAGAACAACTTTGTGCAAAGATGCTTGCTATCGCAGCGTTTAATGGTTTTTCAGGCTTGATACCCTTCATCACCTTATAACCATCTTTTGTAATTTCTGGTGCTCCATAGGGCTTATTAATCCCTACTGTTTTTCCTCTAGGTCCCGCAGTTATTGCCACCGTTGAGTCTACTATTGCTGCGACTTCACGAAAGGCTTCTTGCAACTGCTCACCTGATACTACTACATTAGTCATTTTTATCACCTCTTGTTAATAAAAAATTTAGAAAACTATAATAAAATCATTCACAATGCGTCATGTTGCGCTTTGTTTAAGTTTAGTAAAATAAAGACTGCTATTTAATGACAGCAAGTATATCGGACTCTTTCATCACGATAAGCTTTTCATCATTATGTTCTATTTCTGTACCAGCCCATTGACGATAGAACACTTTATCACCAGCTTTCACAGTTAAAGTTACGCGTTCGCCACTTGAATTGCGTGAACCTTCACCAATTGCTATAACTTCACCTTTAGTAGGTTTCTTTTCAGCACTTGATGGAAGCACAATTCCACCTTGCTTTTCTTCGCTAATAGGCTTGATCAGCACGCTATCATCTAATACATTTAAACTTATACTTGACATTTGTTTTTCCTCATCAACAAATTAACTTATAAGTTTATATATATATACTCGTAAGTTAGATTTCAAGGGCTGGAGCTTGTAAAATATGCACGCCATTATAAAATATGCACGCCAAAAGCAGTTTCTAAAAGAGCCTAATGTTATATAATAAAATTTAGATTTATTTATAGAGATTTCATGAGTTATATACCATTTTTAAGTCGTGGTGTGATAGTGCTATATGGGCCTGACACTAGAGATTTTCTGCAGGGTATTATAACCAATGATATTAATAAGTTGGATAGCCAAAAAGCCATTTACTCTTTATTGCTTAGCCCTCAGGGAAAATATCTATATGATTTTTTTCTTATTGAATATGGTAAATACACCCTCTTAGAGTGCGAAAACATGCACTTGCAGCAAATAATCGAGAAACTGGATTTGCTTAAAACTTATTTGAAAGTGAAAATTAAAGACGTTAGCGCACTATATAAGGTTGGAGTTTTGTTTAATACTAAGTTGGCGGAGTGTAGTAGTGAATCACAAGTTATTTTTCAAGATCCAAGGCACAAGCTGCTAGGAATGAGGATCATACATAAAGATGAAATAAAAGAGCCGGTTGGGGATTTTACTCAGTATGAAAAAGTTAGAATTCAAAATCTCGTTCCAGATGGAGCGAAAGATATGGTGCAGAATTCATCGTTTCCGCTGCAATTTTTAATCGATAAGGTAAACGGTATAAGCTTTAATAAGGGGTGTTATATAGGTCAGGAAGTTGTAAATCGAATGAGCAGACAAGAAATATTCAGAAGAAAACTTTACCTTGTTGAGGGGGATAACGCACTTCCAGATATTGGCACTAAAGTGACAAATGAAAACAATGAGGAAATAGGGGAACTGCGCTCTAGTGTAGACAACATTGGACTTGCATTGCTTAATACTGGAAAGAGCTATGCAAATTTATATGCTGGTGGGGTCAAGTGCGTTAAGACGTTGAAGTCTTAAGGTAGCCCATATAGAAACGAAAAACTTGCTTGACACCCTTCGCCAGCGCCCTTATCATGATATTGAAGGTATTCAGTTATCTTCATCTGTGCAGATTAAACAGCAAGAAAACAACGTAGTTGGCGTCTTATTTTTAATTTTTTGCACTATGTGCACCTTATGTCTTCACAACATTTCTGGGTTTTTACCTATATAAGCTGAAACGCGCTTATAAGTCGTTTAAGACAGTATAGTACGCCAATTTGCAGGATTAGAGAGTGACAACTAGCTAACACGGGGTTTCTTTTGCCTTTTTTTCTGCTTAGTAAATTTCTTAAACATTTGCAGCGTAGGTTAGTTGCATTCAAAAGCAGCTAAATTGCAGTGTTTAAGACTTAAAAACGCCAATACTGAAAATAGACAATGACTAGGGTTTCTTTTGCCTTTTTTTTCATTTGGTAAATTTTTTAATGTTTATGGCTAAACGACAACCGTCATCCCGCTACTTGTTAGCGGGATCTAGAGATACCGCGAATGAATCGCGGTATGACGGTTCGCGGCGGTATGACGGTTCGTGGCGGCGTGACGATAAGCTCGTCATCCCACTGCTTGTTAGCGGGATCTAGAGATACCGCGAATGAATCGCGGTATGACGGTTCGCGGCGGTATGACGGTTCGCAGTGGCATGACGATAAGCTCGTCATCCCGCTACTTGTTAGCGGCTAAGAGATACCGCGAATGAATCGCGGTATGACGGTTAAGTAGGGTGTCATCCCAGTGTCACGCACTGGGATGACATTATAGGAGCACTGGGATGACACCCTCTTGGATGGAAATCAGTGTCAGATAATTTCATGACACCAGTTGTTGTAAACTCACTTTTTCTCGATTTTTTGGTTTATCTTGTCTACCTATTTTGCCACTCTGCTGAACAGATACACTCAAC
Source organism: Wolbachia endosymbiont of Drosophila ananassae (assembly GCF_008033215.1). Taxonomy (NCBI): domain Bacteria; kingdom Pseudomonadati; phylum Pseudomonadota; class Alphaproteobacteria; order Rickettsiales; family Anaplasmataceae; genus Wolbachia; species Wolbachia endosymbiont of Drosophila ananassae. The sequence continues at coordinate 494,934 of NZ_CP042904.1, forward strand.
TAATGGTCAATACATCTTCTATTAAAAATTGTACAAATTCATTGCCATTCCAGTAATTCATAGAGATTTTACCCAAAATAGCTTTAACATTACCCTGCATGATAGCAGAGCCAAGATGAGTATTTGCAGAACGAAATGCAATAGCTTTTACCATAACATTATCATCAGCAATAAAACATTTTATATGGTCAACTCCTATAACTTCAGGCTTTCTTATCTTTGCTCCTTGGATAATAAACCTTGGTTCAGGATTTCCAACTCCAAATGGTCCCAAGCGTTGCAATTGATTCCATAAAGACAAATTTATTGCTTTAGCAGTTACTATACTATCAGCTTTTAAAGTTTTCTCATTTATAGAATTTGAAAATCTTTCAGTAAAAAAATCATGCAAATCATTTATTTTGTCTTCTTTAATTGAAAATCCTGCCGCCATACTATGGCCACCACCTTCAATAATCAAATTTATAAACTTTGCGGAAAGGACTGCAGCACCGATATCAACTCCCAAAATTGATCTACAGCTTGCTTTTCCTATTCCATTATTTAAAGATATCACTACTGTTGGCAAGTGAAACTGCTCCTTTAGCCTTGATGCAATTATACCAATTATTCCCTGGTGCCAATTGCCACTTATCATTATAAAATTCGCACCTGATTGGGCAGACTTTTCCGCTTGTGCTGTAGCTTCCAAGAGAGCCTCATTTTCTAACACTTTTCTTGCATTATTCAAATCTATTAATTTTAGCGCGATTGAATGTGCCTCTTCATCATCATCGGTGGAAAGCAACCTTGCACCAAGCGATGCTTCTCCAATTCTTCCTCCAGCATTTATGCATGGCCCAATACTAAACCCTAATCGAGAAACACTTGGTTTTTCAAGGATTCCCAAAGCATCAAATAAAACACGCAAGCCAACGTTTTTTCTTGTTGACATAACTTTTAATCCTTGTGAGACAAGTGCTCTATTGAGGCCTGTGATCTGCATAACATCACAGACAGTTCCCAGGGCAACCAAATCCAACAGATCAAATAAATCTGGTTCTTTTTTGTTGGTAAAAAATCCTTGCTCACGTAGGCTTTTATTAAGAGCAACAATTAGCAGAAATGACACTCCAACTGCTGCTAGGTTATTATAAGGAGAGCTCTCATCAAGGCGGTTTGGATTCACAATTGCTACGGCGCTTGGTAATTTTTCCGTACCAAGGTGATGGTCAACAACTATAATATCAAGACCAAAAGCCTTTGCATCTTCTATTGGTTGATATGCAAGCGTACCACAATCAACGGAAATACATAAATCAATTCCATTCTTTTTAAGTTGTAATAAAGCATCTGTGCTTAATCCATAACCCTCATCAACACGATCTGGAATGTAGATTATAGAGTGTATATCGATTGCTCTCAGGTACCTGTTAATCAATGCTGACGACGTTGCACCATCAACATCATAGTCACCAAATATTGCAAGGTTTTCATCATTTTTTATTGCCCGTATTATACGAGAAACAGCTTTATCCATATCAAGAAGGTGAAAGGGATCTGGTAATAGCGATCTGATTAGTGGATATAAGAAGTCGCTTGCATTTTCTATGTTAACACCACGAGTAACCAATATTCTTGCTAATATTTCTGGTAACTCAAATCTCTGTGTAAGAGTTAAGATTTGCCTTTGATCTGCTTCTTGCAACTTCCACAATGCATTTGTTATGCTGCGCTTTTCAATTTCAAGTAGCATATTCTTTCTTTGTAAATAAAACTACTTTACCAGAATTTTTAAGCTTGTTCTATAATTGTATTAGACTTCTGCATAACCTAAACTAAGTAGAAAAAAGATACCGTCTTGTTAGTCAACAAAAAAGTCATAAAAATTCTCCAAATTGCATAATAAAATCAAAAAATACTTCCAACTGTGTAGCAGTATACAGATTATAGTTAGTGGATATGTTGATAAGTAAATTAGTTACATATAAAACAGCAGAAATTTACTTATCAACATATCCACTAACCAACAACATTCAATAAATTTGTGTAAGATGCCATTTTACATAAGATGAATTAGAAGCATTTTTTGATTTTAAAGTACTAAACCTTCAGTTAACCTTTTAGCCCTATAGTTCTTGATATGATCTGGATCAAAGGCCTTTTTTGAACTTAAAACACCAAAAACTATATGAAGTAACTTACGCATTGCAGCACCAACTATGGCCATAGCATGCTTGCCTTTCTCTTTTAATCTTTCGCAAGAAGCCATAATGATAGGATTATGCTTTTTAGCTGCTATAGCAGGAAAGTACATTGCTTTACGTAATGTTCGTGAACCGGTTTTACTTAATCTGGGCTTGGCATGTACGGATGAGCCTGATGTTATATTTTGTGGTATAGTTCCAGCATATGCTGCCAATTGCCTAGCATTTATAAAGGCTTTTATACCAGGAATTTCAGCTAAAATAGCTATTGCTGTTTCCTCTCCTATTCCTGGAATAGTTAATAGGAGTTGAAAATCTTCCAACAATTCTTTGTGTTGTTTTAATAGTTCGCGTATGGAGTTTTTTATTGTTTCTATTTTTTGCTCTATGTTCATTGCAAGGTCTTCCCAAGCATTTGCAACTTCTTTAGGCAGTCTCTCTTTCTTTTCTAAATGATTATTTGCTAATGTTAACTCATCCTTTAACGCATTTGAGCAACGATAAAGATGTTTTAATTTTTTCTTTTCAGGAGAAGGTGGTGTCCAACGAGAAGGTTCCTGTCTTTGACAATAATCTGCAATAATCTCTGCATCAGTCTGGTCATTCTTTTGTCGTGTAAGCTTACTTTTTGCATAAAATCTTATGCAAGCTGGGTTTACAACACTAACGAAATATCCAGCGTTGTGGAGGAACTCAGCCAAAGCTTCGCTATAACAACCAGTGGATTCCATGCAAGCTTTTACTTCTTCTACGTTATGTTTTTGTAGAAAGTTCAGTAGACCTTGAAACCCAGTATCATCATTTTTAAATTTCCTTTTCCTAGTTTCACGCTTTCCTTTTTTACTTATGAATGAGAGAGAAACATCAAAGCGTTCTTTTGAAACATCTATACCTAAAAAGTTGTTGATCATATATAACTCCATATACTACTATTAAAAATGAAAAGTAAGGCTTACCTTGTGAATACAGAATTAGAACCATTTAGGCCTTTCTACGATACCGTCCAGCCTCTACTTTTGAGAAGGGAACTCTTTTCTTTTCTACAGATTTTATATCTAAGGAATCTTCCAGAGTTCTTCCCTTCTCCACCTAATGCTTAAGCTTAAAAACACTAGATGCTTTTTTCAAGATACAAGGTATCATCTAAGTAGCTGACACTGGTCTCCATCCAAGAGGGCAGTAGCCCCTTCGGTGTCATTCCAGCGCGTGACCAGGTCTTTTTAGCTATCATAGGATGACAGAAGCAGACACTCCACTTTGTCGTTCCAGTGCCTCCTTTTTTTGTCATTCCAGTGCCTTGACTATTTGGATCCAGGAAAAAGAATGGTGTCATCCGAGTAGCCCCTTCGGTGTCATCCGAGTAGCTGACACTGGGATCCAGGTTGCTCACAAGCAAACTAGTATAGAAAGTGGTTACAACGTTTCCGATGAGATTGCAGAAAGGCTGGATCCCAGTGTCAAGCACTGGGATGACACCCTCCTAGTAGAAACGCTTTTGTAATTGCAACATTCGTGCAATCTTTAGCCATAAACATTAAGAAATTTACCAAATGAAAAAAAAGGCAAAAGAAGCCCCGTGGTTGGCTAATTACTTACATTATACTTTCAAGTATGGCGTTTTTTTATTCTAAACGCTTAATAACCGCGATTTAGTTGCTTTTAAGCCGCAACTAATCTAAATTATAAACATTAAGAAATTTACTAAACAGAAAAAAAGGCAAAAGAAACCCTAGGGTAGCTAGTTATTCACTATCCATTTTTTAAATCGGCGTTTTTTGATGTTTTAAATGCTTTATAAGCGCATTTCAGCTTATATTAGGTAAAAACCTAGAAATTTTATAAAGACATAAGATGCACATAGTGCAAAAAATTAAACATGGGACGCCAGATACGTGAGTTTTTTTGTCATTTAATCTGTACAGAGAAGATAAATAAATAGCTTCAGTTTCATGATAAGGGCGCTGGCGGAGTTTGTCAAGGAAGTTTTTTCGTTTCTATGGGTCAGTTGGTACGCGCTTTGCCTTTTAACAGATGTAAAAGCACAATTATTACGAACAACATTCCACCAACAACTGATATAGCGCCACCTATAATGAAGCACGTGCGTGCTAACATTGATGAAATACTTGGCAGATCTGCAACCTTCCTTAAAGCACCATATCCACCAAGCCAAACAAGGCCAGTAATATGGAGAAAATGCCCTATACTGTAGGCATAAATCTGTAATCTTACCATGGAACTTTTTATCTCTTTAAAGTTTAATTTGGGTAACAGCCAATAAACAAAGTTCATAAAAGCTATAGTGATCCCAACTACAGAACCATGGTAATGAGCGGGAATCGTGACATTACCTTCAATAGTCAACACTCCGAGCACATCTCCATAAGTGAACAACAAAAATGAATGTAATAAATAGTTGCTTTTATCATTAATAAAAGTTCTGATGTTGCAGCACACTAATATTATCAAAAAGCACGGCAAAACTGCTCCAGCAATCCTCATATGCCAAGTAAAAAACTGTATTAACTTGGCACTATCAACTGGATAAACAAAATATACAAACGGTGCGCCTACAGCTAAAATCGTGTTTATAAATAGTGGTAAAATAGTAATTTTATTGCTTGAAGCTAAACTAACATCACTGATCATTAAATAGACTAAAAACATTCCTTGAGTAAAAGCAAACTGCAATAAATGTCCGCCTCCCCAAAAGAGATATTCGTAAAATAAATTATTATCTGAGTGATATAGACCTGGAGGCATATTATTATATGCTAAAACAAAGCAAAGAAATGACGATACAAGTATAATAACTAGCCCAATTTGCCCAACAGAGAGAAATGAAACCTCTTTTTTTGATGTGTATGCTAGCATTGTATTTACTAATATACTGGCAATAAATAAACTGAGTCCAAGTAAAAATAATTTGTTTTGTAATACGGGAATATAGTTACTTTTGATAACTTCAGTGTTTGGAACGAATGCGGATATAAATATGAGCAGCATCGAAAGGGTTGATAGAACCCATGAAAAGTTAAACCAACTATTGGTATTTTGTAGGTTTATGATAAAGAGCAGAGATATTATAGAGCACATCCACACTAAAATTGACAAGTTCACGTGTATTACCAGCGCATTATCAAAAATATATTGTGCAGAAGGAACGAGAGAGGAGATAAAAGGCAATCGTAGAAAAATAACAATTATTGACAGTAACCCAGAGCAAGCAAGGGCACATACTGCTAAGAACATCCATTTTCTACAGAGCGGAGCGTTGTCTTGTATATTAAGCACAATCTTTTTTCTCAATTTTGTTCAATACAATATATAACACTGCAATAATACCTAAAACATAGCAATAGTATACGTGTGGCACGACTGCCAAAGGTGAAACTCCAGCAATAGTGCTAGCCAAAAGCAATTGAGCGCCATACGGTATTAATCCTTGAAATACACAAGAAAATATGCCTAGCCATGCTGCACTATAGTGAGGCGGTATTTCATATTTCTTAGCAATATCTCTAGCAATTTCACCACTAAAAATTATAGCGATGGTGTTATTTGCAAGTAAAATATCAAATATACTGACTATTTTTGCAATAAATAACTGCGCAGTTTTTTGTCCACCACGTTGTATCATAACCCAAGATGAAAGTTTATCTGCAAACTCCTTAGAATTTTTACCTACCAGTCCTGAAAGTCCGCCAACCATCAATGACAGTAGCATAATTTCATGCATACTCATAAACCCTTTGGTGATGTTTTGGCTTAAAAACAATAACCCATAATTGTTGTTATTTATAAATCCAATGATTCCAGCAAAAGTTATGCTTAAAACCAATGCCGTAAATACATTGATTCCAAAGTTTGCAAGCAATATAAGTATGATGTAAGGAGCCACAAGCAATAAAGAATACTCCTTAACTGAAATAGCAGCACTATTGCTTGAGCTATAAAATAATATAATTATTGTGAATATAGAAGCAATTAGTGCCACTTTTGCATTCAGTTTTAATTTTTTCTTTATATCAGCCTTTTGAGACATCACAGATGCAATTGTAGTATCAGAGATAATAGATAAATTGTCGCCAAACATTGCTCCTCCTACAACAGTTGCAACTCCTAAGGAAGGAGAAATCCCAGCTTGTGTCAGTTCAACTGCAATAGGAGCAATTGTTGCAATGGTGCCCATTGATGTACCAATAGCAGTGGAGATGAAAGCTGCTACAAAAAATAATCCTATGAGTAAAAATTGTGTTGGTATAAATGAAAGAGCCAAATTAACTGTGGCATCAGCACTACCGATTGCTTTAGTTACTTCACTGAATGCACCTGCAAGTAAAAAAATGATGCACATAGTGATAATATTACGATCTCTTACCCCATCTAGAAAGGCATACATTTTTTCTTCAGTATTGCCCTTGTATAAAACCCAACCCAGAGCTATGGCAGGAACAATGGCTACCAGTGGAGATAACTGATAAAAAGCATTTGACACGCCAAGAATAGTAAAATATATACCACTTCCTACAAAAAGAAAGAGGAACAGTAAAATAGGCAAAAAATTTGTAAGATAAAACATACCTCAGCTCTGATAAATGCAAATCAACTATGATATAATTTATATTATTATAAACCACAGTTAGCATCTTGACCAATGTTTTTCTAGAAAGCAATCTACCAGAAAAGGTTTCCATGAAAAGGACTATTATAATATGATTGTTATCATCTACTTGAATTAAACTGGGAGATAGAATAAGTAAAAAATATGAATGACATAACAACAAAGCAAGTCATATCCTTATGGGATGCGCAAGTTGGTGGGTTTTTGCCAGATAGAAAGGAAGGTGAAGAAATTGAGTGTTCAAATGAATCATCAGCTACCTAAAACTTTATATTCTTTCATCTGGCATTTTTTGAAACCATACAAATTATCGGTCTCGATTTTTGTTTCCCTTGCAATCTTTGCGGGATTTTGGGGACCGTTGAACAGCATACTGATTAAGAACATCATCAACCTTCTACCACATGTGCAGAATGGAGATATTTCAATTTTAATATTACCATCAAGCCTGATTGTCGTGAATTTTATCGTATTTGATAATTTCACTTGGAGAGGAATTGGTTATATACGCTGTAGATTTATTCCTGTTGTTATTAATAGTGTCATTGGAAAAGTGATGGATCATGTACTCGGAAAATCTAATAAATTTTATCAGGATAATTTATCAGGAAAAATTTCAAGACAAATTACTAATCTAGCAGATGGAATTGAAATTCTGATAAGCAGAGTTGCACCGAATTTCTTAAGAGGAGCTTCATTGTTGTTGGCTGCTTTTATAGCTGCTTACTCTGTAAATTCTATATTTTATTTCATATTGGTTGTCTGGTTCATATTCTTTGCAAGTGCAAGCATTATGATGTCACGAAAGCTTATTTCGCTGTCTGATGTTCAAGCTAAAGAAGAATCGATAGTGATAGGTGAGCTGGTTGATTCTCTATCTAATCAAAGTAATGTCAGAAATTTTTCTAGAAAGTCTTATGAAAATTCAAGAATGATTCCATTTTTGTGTAATCAGCAAAAAGCGTATACAGCAACCCATTTTTACTCATTTATCATGCACTCCATACAAGGAGGATTAATAGCCATTATGATGGCTTCTTCTGCTTGTTTTCTAATTTATCTTTACAGCAAAAACTTAGTGGCTATAGGTGATTTTGCTTTAATATTAGGTTTATCGATGGAAACAGGACATATGATGTGGTTCACCATGTCAGAGGTCGATGAATTCAATAAAGCAGTCGGTAGATGTAAGCAAAGTTTAATTTCATTAATGATACATTGCGAAATTCAGGATAAACTTGATGCAGTTTCTCTCAAATGTAATAGTGGGCAAATCACTTTTAATAATGTCAAATTCCATTACGATGGTACCGAACCTCTTTTCCAGAATAAATCAATCGCTATCAAAGCTGGACAGAAGGTAGGACTTGTTGGCTATTCAGGTGGTGGTAAATCTACTTTTGTGAACCTGATATTAAGGCTTTACGATGTAACTGATGGTGCAATTCTCATAGATGATCAAGATATTTGTAATGTTACGCAGGATTCTTTGCGTGCAAAAATCGCAATGATCCCACAAGATCCATCGCTTTTTCATAGGACTTTGATGGAGAATATTCGCTATGGAAAAACAAATGCTAGCGATGATGAAGTAATTGAAGCGGCAAAAAAAGCACATGTTCATGAGTTTATTTCAAAATTACCCCAAGGTTATGATTCACTCGTTGGTGAAAGAGGTGTGAAACTTTCTGGTGGACAAAGGCAACGTATCGCAATTGCCAGAGCTATCTTAAAAAATGCTCCTATATTAATTCTGGATGAAGCAACTTCACAGCTTGATTCTGTGACTGAAAGTAATATTCAAGAATCTCTATGGGAGTTGATGCAAGATAAAACTACAATAGTAATAGCCCACCGCCTATCTACGCTTTTGCATATGGATCGCATTTTAGTGTTTGATCAAGGTAAGATTTTAGAAGATGGCACGCATCAGGAACTTCTTGATAAAAACGGAATGTATAAGACCCTATGGAATGCGCAAGTTGGTGGGTTTTTGCCGGATAAAAAAGAAGTGGAGATTGTATAATATTTTCTTAATCTAATGCTTCAATGTTTCCGACATAGGAAAAGTATCATCTTTATTTTCTATAGAGGAAGGCACACTATTTTGATTATCATCACCATCAATTGGAGTAGTAGGGTGCATTAAAGCAACTTTCATAACTTCATCAATATTCTTAGCAAAAACTACGTTGATCCCCTCTTTGATGCTTGCCGGAATCTCTTGCATATCTTTCTCATTTTCACTTGGTATAATCACAGTTTTGATTGATCCTCTGAGCGCTGCAAGCAATTTTTCTCTTAAGCCCCCAATAGCTAAAACTCTACCACGCAATGTCACTTCGCCTGTCATAGCAACATTTTTGTTAACTGGTATATTCGTCATAAGAGAAACAATAGACGTACATACCGCGCCGCCAGCAGAAGGGCCATCTTTTGGTACAGCACCCTCAGGTACATGCAAATGTATATCATTATTTTGGAATTTTTCGGGCTTTATACCAAAAAATAAACAATTCGATCGAATATAACTATACGCAGCTTTTATAGATTCTTGCATAACCTCTCCAAGCTTTCCTGTGTATTTTATTTCTCCCTTGCCCGGAATTAGGACTGATTCTATCATCAAAATATCACCACCTGTTTCAGTATAGGCGAGCCCAGTTACTATTCCTACTAAACTCTCATTTTCCGCAATGCCAAAGGTATATTTACGTACCCCTAAATAATCTTGTAAATTGTCAACCCCTACGGATATTTTCTTATTTTTATCAGTCAATATTTCTTTAACTGCCTTTCTCATGAGCTTTGCAAGCTCCCTTTCCATACTCCGCACACCACTTTCACGTGTATATAAACGTATCAACTCGTATAACGCCTCATTAGTTATGTCCCATTCCTTCTGATACAAACCATGCTCCTTCTTTAACTTCGGAATAAGGTGGTGTGTAGCAATACTGATTTTTTCATCTTCAGTATAACCAGACAATTGTATAATTTCCATCCTATCACGCAAAGGATGTGGTAAATTTAAGCTGTTTGCCGTAGCTACAAACATTACACTTGAAAGATCAAACTCAACTTCCAAGTAATGATCCGTAAAGTGTTTATTGTGCTCAGTATCTAAAACCTCAAGTAATGCAGATGCAGGATCGCCACGCGAATCAGAACCCATCTTATCTATTTCATCAAGCAGAAAAAGCGGGTTGCATGAATTAGCTTTTTTCATGTGTTGAATGATTTTACCAGGCATTGAGCCAATATAAGTTTTCCTATGCCCTCGTATCTCAGACTCATCACGCACACCACCAAGAGCTATGCGAACAAAATCTCTTCCTACTGCTCTTGCCATAGACTTAGCTAAAGAAGTTTTACCAACACCTGGCGGTCCAACTAAGCAAAGTATAGGACCTTTTATCTCTTTTACTCTTTTTAATACCGCTAAAAATTCTATTATTCTATCTTTTACTTTCTCTATGCCATAATGATTTTCATCTAAGATTTTCTTAGCTGCATTTAAGTTAATTTTTGCATCTTTGTACTTTCCCCATGGCAACTCAAGCAACCAATGCAAGTAACTAGATATAACTGTAGCTTCAGGAGAAATGGGATTCATTTTCTTGTATCTCTTCAAATCAGTTATAGCTTTCTCTCTTGCTTCCTGAGAAAGCTTTGTTTCATTTATCTTTTTTTCAAATTCATTGAGTATATTCCCTTCATCACCATTCTCAAATTCGCCTAATTCTTTCTGTATAGCTTTCAATTGCTCGTTAAGGTAGTAAACTTTCTGAGTGCTTTCAACTTGCGATTTAATTGTCTTATATAAACGGTTTTGTGCGTTCAAAATACTCATTTCTCTCTCAATAAAAGCAAAAGCTTTTTTTAAACGCTCTTCTGGGTCATAAGCCTCAAGTATACTTTGTTTATCTGATACTTTTATATTTAAATGTGAAGCTACCGTGTCTACAAGTTGATCAACTTCTTTGATTTGATCAATGGAGTTAATGGCAACCTCGGGTTGATTTTTCTTGTTTAGCTTACACCAGCTATCGAACGCGTCTACAACAGACCGCCTTAAAGCTTCTAAATCAATATTGTCTTCATCTTCTTTATAATAATTGTCTAACTCTACCCTGGCTTGTAATAAAGTATGAGAGCTAATATATTCTACAACTCTTCCCCTTCTTATCCCCCGGATTATAACTTTTACTGCATTGTCAGGTAATTTTATTAACGGTTGTACAATGCTTGCTAACACACCTACTTCATAAAGATCTTCAGGCTCTGGATTATCAACAGAGCCATCTTTCTGTGCTACAAGAAAAATCTCATTTTGGTGATTACTACTACTTATTGCATACTCTAGTGCATTAACAGATTTTTCTCTGCCTATGAATAAAGGCACCATTATATTTGGAAAAATTACTACATCTCTTAAAGGTAATACTGGCAATGCAGTAAAACTAGAGCTTACAGCACGTTCAATGTTCATAATATATGCCTCAAATTAATCATTAACCGTTATAACATTGCCATTGTTATTATGATTAACCGTTGCTTTTCCTAATTCTACCATTTTCTTAGTGATTACTATAGTGCTACCTTCAAAGCCTCCGTTTCCAGATGTATACATAATGTCAAGCAAAAGTGACTCCAAGATAGCACGTAACATTCTTGCACCTGTTTTGTAGCTTATAGCCTTTTTAGCAATAGCTGATATTGCTTCATCTGAAAACTCAAGGTTTACTTTGCTAAACGCAAGCAATGCTTTGTACTGTTTTATTAGTGCATTCCTTGGCTCTGTCAACACATGTATTAAATCTTCATGATCCAGCTCATCTAAAACAGCAGTTATTGGAACCCGCCCTACAAATTCGGGTATTAAACCGAATTTGATTAAATCTTCAGGTTGAACATCATGTAAAGCATTCTTTTTCTTTTGCTCTTTAGACTGACTTATATCTGCTCCAAAGCCAACTGACGTTCCCTTTTTTCTCGCTTCAATAATTTTATCGAGGCCTTCAAAAGCTCCTCCACAAATAAACAGTATGTTACTAGTATCCACTTGTATAAACTCTTGTTGTGGGTGTTTTCGCCCTCCTTGTGGCGGAACATAAGCAACTGTACCCTCCATAATCTTAAGCAGAGCTTGCTGGACCCCTTCACCTGAAACGTCACGGGTTATTGAAGTGCTTTCAGATTTTCTTGTAATCTTGTCTATTTCATCTATAAACACTATACCACGCTGTGCTTTTACAACGTCATAATTTGCAGCTTGTAATAAACGCGACAACACGCTTTCTACATCATCACCCACATAACCTGCCTCAGTTAAAGTTGTCGCATCAGCCATAGCAAATGGCACATCTGAAACTTTAGCAAGTGTTTTGGCTAGCAAAGTCTTACCAGAACCAGTGGGACCAATAAGCATTATATTTGACTTCTCGATTTCAATATCACTTATAGCATGAAATTGTACCATGGATTGACAATGGTTATACATAGCTACAGATAAAACGTGTTGCGCGTGTTCTTGACCTACAACATGCTTGCTGAGAAAGTTTTTTATATCCTCAGGTTTCTTTAGTAATAGCTTCATATCAGATATACGATCTGAATTAAAAGATCTATCTTTCTTTTGACTTATTGCTTTATGGGATAATTCTATGCACTCATTACAAATAAACACCTTTAAACCATCCGAAGAGTTAGTAATCAATTTATCTACTTCATCTTGCGCCTTGTTGCAAAAAGAACAGTAGTGTAAATCATTATTGTTATCCATTAACCCACCTTTTGTTTAACTTTAATATTTTCAATTTCAATATCTGTACGCTCAGCTATCACCCTGTCAATTAAGCCAATTTTCCTTGCTTCTTCAGGATCCATGAATTTATCTCTTTCCATCATTCCTTCAATTTTCTTCAGTGAATTTCCAGTATGTTTTTCATAAATTTGATTTAGTTTTTTCTTAACCCGCAAAATTTCATTAGCATGTATTTCTATATCAGTTGCTTGACCATGATAACCACCAGATGGCTGATGTATCATAATTCTTGAATGAGGTAGAGAGTAGCGCTTACCTTTTGTACCAGCTGCAAGCAATAAAGAACCCATAGACGCAGCTTGACCTATACATAAAGTTGAAACGTCTGGGTTTATATATTGCATTGTATCGTAGATCGACAAACCAGCAGTTACAACACCACCTGGTGAGTTGATGTACATACAAATGTCTTTATCGGGATTTTCCGATTCTAAAAATAAAAGCTGTGCTACTATTACACTGGCCATGTTGTCCTCAATAGGACCTGTTACAAAAATTATTCTTTCTTTCACTAGTCTTGAATATATGTCATAAGCGCGCTCACCGCGACTAGTTTGTTCAACTACAATTGGTATAAGAGTCATACCTTTTCCTACTAAATATTATCAAATAATTCCTTTAATTCTTTCACAGAAATAATCTGCTCTTCTTTACTAACTTTTTCTATTATATAATCTGTCACTTTATACTCAAGCGCTTGCCCTCTAACTAATTCTTGAAATTGTTTATTTGATTCAAAATGCTTAAGTACTCTGTCAAATTGCACATCTTTACTGACATATTGATTTACAATAACACTCAAAACATCATTTTGAGTTAATGATATTTTATGTTCTGCACTAAATTTCATAAATAACATAGCAAGCTTTACACGTTTTTCAGCTTCTTTACGAGAATCATTTTGAGCACCCAATTCTCCTTCCATTCTTTGTTGCTCTTGTTTTACTATGTCTGTGGGTAAATCAAAACTATAGTTAGCATCCAAATAATCAAACAGCTCCTTTTTAATTAAGAGATTTCTCATTTCGGTGCACTGATCACCAATCATTTTTTTTGCATGATTTATTAGCAAAGAATAATCTTTAAACCCAATACTCTTAGCTATTTCATCATCATTTTCAAAATCTTTGGCAATTTGAATCTCATTAACTCGCACAGAAAAATCAGCTTCCTGTCCTGCAAGGGAAATGGCTTGGTAATTTTCAGGAAATTTCAACTTAAAGTTCTTTGTTTCTCCCTTTTTCATACCAGTTAATTGATCTTCAAAACCATTAATAAATGTGCCAGACCCTAAATTAACGGCAAAATTTTTGCTACTTCCACCTTGAAAGAGCTTATTCCTAATCCGCCCTTCAAAATCAATTATCAATTTATCCCCATCTTTCGCTTGATAAGAAGCATCATCAACAGAGGCAAAATTGGGGAACTTTGTTTTGATAGAATCAATAAATTCTTTTATATCTTCCTCTTCAATCTTTGCTTCAATTTTCTTTAAGTTTATTTTGTCAAGATCTATCATCGGTACTTCAGGCATCGACTCAAAAGATAGCTTGTATACAAAATTGCCCTCCTCATTTTCTTTGCCCAGATCTGGTAATGATATAACATCAACCTTAGGATAAATGTGAGACTTGACTTCAATTTTTTTCATCAAATCACTTGAGCAATAATCAATTGTATTATTTATCACATATTCCAAAGCCTCGTTTTTATAATTTGCAACAACAAGGTCATAGGGCATCTTTCCAGCCCTAAATCCAGGTGATTTTGCATTTTCTGCTATCTCTTGCAACCTGGAATTTACCTTTTGTTTTATATAATCACTACCAACTGTGATTTCATACTCATACTTTAGTTTATCTATACTAAGCTCTTTGTAGGTATATACGCTACTTACTTCGACTGTATTTTGAGGTATATTATTAGACATCATAATTCATTTATTAACATTTTAATTCATATCTTAATAGAGTCATTTTACCAGAATTTAAGTTAAACACAATCCTTAAGAACAGGTTTTTACACAAACAAAAGTGTATTTAGTGATTATAAATTTTCCCTTAAAACCTAAGTTACATGACTTTAAAGTGCGGATAGAGGGACTTGAACCCCCACGAGCAAGCTCACCAGGACCTAAACCTGGCACGTCTACCAATTCCGCCATATCCGCAAGAAATTTTCAGTACCCTATTATAGGTATTCCATTAAAAATATTCAAGGTTTAAAGTCTTACTTAATTTATGGTATTTACACAATCAAAAAAGCTTATTAACATTTCTTAATGAAAGCTCTAAACCCTGAAAATCAATAATGAGATTAATAACAAGCTTCTTACTCGCAATTTTTTTGATTACACAAAGTGGTTGCACAACCCTTATAATAGGTGGTGTGGTGGCTACAGCGACAGCAACAGCAATAACAATGCAGGACAAATCCTTGGGAAATATCATTGATGATACGACTATGGTCATCAGAATTAATAAGGGGCTCTTAAAACATGGGCTATTTTCATCCATAAAGGTTAAAGTAAGTGAAGGAAGAGTATTGCTCATTGGAAGTGTTGACACTCCTGAAAAACAACTTACAGCAGAAAAAATAGCTTGGCAGCAAAAAGAAATTAAAGAAGTGATAAATGAAATAAGAGTAATACCAATTCAAATGGCTTCCATGCTAGACACCACTGTAGATGGCATGATAACAGCGGAAATAAGAACAAGACTCCTGGGAAAAAGAAATATTAAGTCAATTAATTATAGCGTTAATACGGTTGATAGAGTTGTTTATTTGATGGGTATAGCCCAAAATAAAGCGGAATTAAAAGCTGTAATAGCAATTGCAAGAAAAGTAAAGGGAGTAAAACAAGTTGTAAGTTATGTACGATATAGGTACAGTAAGTTACGCCATTAGGCAAAAATCGCTTTCAAATTATAACATTTGTACAATTGTGACAATAGGTAGAGAACATAAATGAAAGTTGCCTTTCAGATGGATGAAAATATAAATTTTGAAACTGACACTACATTCGTGCTAATAAAGGAAGCACAAAGGAGGAAGCACGAAGTTTTTGTCTATGCTCCTAACAATTTAGCACTAAAGCTAAACCATCCAATTGCTCTGGCTCAGAAAGTCAGCGTTGATGATTTTAGTTTTATCTCTAAAGAGGATGTAGCAATCAACTTGAATGAAATGGACATCATATTTATCAGACAGGATCCACCCTTTGATATGCGTTATATTACAACAACATATATCTTAGAAAAAACCAGCGCATTGGTAATTAACAATCCAACAGAAATAAGAAATTGTCCTGAAAAATTGATAACTTCATTATTTCCAGAGCTAATTCCGCCAACTTTGATTACTGAAAATATATCAATGATTAGAGATTTCTACTACAACTATCAAGATATTATTCTGAAGCCATTGTATAGTTATGGAGGAAACGATGTGATAAGAATACAAGATGAGAATAGTATTCAAGTAGTAGTGGATCTCATGATAGCAAAATACGAATGCCCTGTGATTGCACAATCATTTTGTAAAAACATAGATAAAGATAAAAGAATATTGCTACTTTATGGCCAACCAATTGGTGTAATGAAACGAATTCCAAAAATCAGTGGAGAGATCAGAACAAACATGCGACTTGGAGCAAGTTTTGAGCCCGCTCAAATGAACGATAGAAACAATGAAATATGTAACAAAATTGGTCCTGAATTAAAGAAAAGAGGGCTAATATTTGTTGGTATTGATATTATAGATGACTTCCTGCTCGAAATTAACACAACTTCACCCACGGGAGTAGTTTATATCAATAAATTGTATAATATATCGCTAGAAAAGGATCTTTGGGACGTGTTTGAAGAAAAAGCAAGCAGCCATCAACTAAACCTGTGAACAATCACCTTAACAAACTCAGTAGTCCCATTCTTTATCCCTGTTTTTTCTGTACTATTGGTCATATCACGCAATTTTTGAGAATTATTTAATAGATCAAATAGTACCTCTGTTAGATTTTTTTTTGCTTCACTATTCTGCTTAACTATTATAGCTGCTCTCGAGTCTTCAATATATTTTGCGTTATAAAATTGGTGATTATCTTTTGAGTAAGGGTAAGGAATATATATAGCAGAACGCCTAGCAAGAGTGATCTCTGCTATTGAAGTTGCTCCTGCTCTGCTAATTACCAAGTGAGCATTGGCCAGTCTATTCTCCATATCATCAAAAAATTCACTCAATTCACAATCGATCTTTTCACTTTTGTATAGACTTTTGACCTTGTTTACATTTTTCTTCGTACATTGCTGCGTCACTCTAATTTTCTTTTTCATTTTAATAGGTAAATCACAAATTACGCTGCTTACTACATCATCAAAAAAATTTGCACCTTGGCTGCCTGCTATGACCAATATATTTAGGATTTTCTCAGTGCTAGAATGGCTCTGTGCTTTTATATCAACAAAATTTCCTGTAAAAATACATTTATTGCCCTCTGCATATTTAGTCTCCGGAAAGCTGGTTGCAATTAATTTTGCACTCTTGAAAAAGAATCTATTTACTCTCCCTAAAACTGTGTTTTGTTCATGTAAAATTATAGGTATAGAAAGAACTCTTGCTGCAAGAAGAGTTGGAAAAGAAGCATAGCTACCAAAACCAATGACCGATTTTGGTTTTAATTTTCTTACTTGATACAGTGCTAACATAGAGCTGTATATCAAGAAAAGGAAAAACTTAAATTTGTTGCTGCTTGGTCTACGTAATGGTAAGGTGTAGCTTTCTATGTCGGTATTTTTATTTGTTTTTTTATCAGTGAATAATATGCAATTGTATCCTTGTGTCTTTAGTGCTTTTGCTAAAGCTATGGCCGGAAAGATATGCCCACCTGTGCCACCTGTTGCTAAAATAATATCCATCTGTAAATAATAAATCCTAGATTGTTAACTGTTATTTAACAATTTGCACGTAGAATTTTATTAAGCGTTATGATAGTTGAGTTAAAAATGCCTAAAAGTAATAGTAAAAAAGAACCTAATGAGAAAAATAAACCTCAAGAACAAAGAGAAGGCAGAAGCGGAGGTTTTTTAGAACTGCTAAAAAATATAATAAAAATTCTTTTCAATTCGGTCGTTGACCTACCTGAGCACGAGCAGCATAATAAAATGAAAAGCACTAATCTACAACAAGGTTTGGATACTAAAGGAAAAGGCCCAGAAGATCTTCATCCAAAGGCAAAGCTTGAAGTTAAAGAAGCAGCTAAGGGATTGAAAGAAGAGTTACAGAATTCTGATGCTGGTGGTAATCAATCTATTGAAACTAAAGTGCCTAATCAAACTACTACTCAAGACATTGACAACTCTAAAACGATGGAACGTTAGTTCAACTATTTAACATCTGCAGCAAGCACTGATTCATGTATCATCTCTGAAATGGTTGGATGAGGAAAAATCGTAGATTTTATGTCGAAGTCTGTTCCTTCTAGTTGCTTTACAAGAGCAAAATTGCTAATTAACTCCGTTACTTCTGCACCTATCATGTGGCTACCCAGAATTTCTCCGGTTTTTTTATCTATAATCGTTTTCACTAACCCTTCAGTTTCACTGAGTGCAACAGACTTACCATTAAAATTAGAGTGAAATTTTCCTATTTTTATATCATACCCACCTTTTATTGCCTGTTCCTCAGTAAGGCCGATGCTCGCTATTTGTGGATGAGAATAAGTGCAATTTGGTATGCATTCTTTTTTTAACGCATGAGCATTTTTACCAGCAATCTTTTCAATGCAGATCACGGCTTCATGGCTCGCTTTATGTGCTAAACATGGTGGGCCAGCTACATCACCTATTGCATACACATTTGATTCACTAGTTTCATACCATTCATTCGTTTCAATAAAGCCAGAAGGGCTTAATTTAATTTTTGTATTTTCTAAACCTATATTTTCAATATTTGCTTGAATTCCAACCGCAACAATCACCCTCTCAAATTCTTTGCTCTCACCACTACTTAGTAGCACTTGAGCAGAGTCTTTACTTTTAGTAAGAGCTTTTACGCTACTGCTTGTATATATTTCTATCCCCTGTTTTGTGAATATTTCTTGTGCTAAATCTGAAATGTCCTTATCCTCCAGCGGCAAAATAGTGCTCTTTATCTCTATGATTGTTACATCAACACCCAAAGTACTATAAAAACTTGCAAATTCTATTCCAATTGCACCAGACCCTATAATTAGTAGCGATTTTGGTAATCTCTCTGGAGTCATAGCGTGCTGCGCATTCCATATTAAATCTCCATCTGCCTCTATTCCAGGCAGATTCCGTGCCCTCACGCCTGTTGCTAAAATGATATGCTTGGAAACAATTTCTTGTTCTTCCTTATCGCCAGCAACTTTTATAGTACCATTGCCTGCAAGTTTACCAAAGCCCTGATGAACTTTGATGTTATTCTTCTTCATCAAATAAGCAACACCGCTTGACAATTTATCAACAACGTTTCTTGAATATTTCACTATTGATTGTATATCAAAATTCGCTCCCTTTACTTCTATACCAAACTCTTTTGATCTTTTTATTAGCCTATAAACCTCAGATGCTCTAAGCAGTGATTTTGTTGGTATACATCCCCAATTTAAGCATATACCGCCTAAATTTTTTTCTTTTTCTACAATTGCAGTTTTAAACCCAAGCTGTGCCGCCCTAATTGCCGCTATATAACCACCAGGACCGCTACCTATAACCGTAATATCATACTCATTCATCAGTTTTCTTCGTATTCAAAAAGATTATATATAACAGATGGAACCCGTATGATCAATATTCAGGTAGCTGACAACATAGAAACGAAAAACTTACTTGACAAACTCCGCCAGCCCCCGTATCATGAAACTGAAGCTATTGTATTTGCTTTCGCCAATCTGCAGATTAAAAGGTAAGGATTACTTAATGTATCGGCGTCTTATGTTCAATTTTTTGCAGTATATAGATACTGTATGTCTTTACAAAACTTCATCTACATCTAGATTTTTATCTAAATAAGCTGAACGCGCTTATAAAGCGTTACAAGACATCAAAAAATGCCAATACTCGACAGAGATAGTAAAAGACTAGCTAACTCGGGGATTCTTTGTCTTTTTTTCTGCTTGGTAAATTTCTTAAACATTTGCAGCGTAGGTTAGTTGCAATTAAAAGCAGCTGAATTTCGCTTGTCAAGCGTTTAAAACATAAAAAACGCCAATATTTTAAAGCGGATAATAACCCCAGGGCTTCTTTTGCCTTTTTTTTCACTTGGTAAATTTCTTAACGTTTGTAGCTAAACAACAACCGTCATCCCGCTACTTGTTAGCGGGATCTCTTGTTAGCGGCTGAGATACCGCGAATGAATCGCGGTATGACGTAGGACTGCTGTTATCCCAGTGCCCAGACACTGGGATCCAGTTTTCTTTACAAATTCACCAAAAATGTTTCATTCTATAACGCAAAACCCATACTCACCAAACCCAATGCATTACTTGCAATTAAGTTTTCTGGATCCCAGTGTCTGGGCACTGGGATGACATCATAGGGGCACTGGGATGACACCCTGACAATCGTCATCCCGCTGCTTGTTAGCGGGATCTCTTGTTAGCGGCTGAGATACCGCGAATGAATCGCGGTATGACGTAGGACTGCTGTCATCCCAGTGCCCAGACACTGGGATCTAGCCTTTATTATTTGGTTGAAATTAAGTCTTCTGGATCCCAGTGTTAGCTACTTTCATGACATCATCATAAAGTAAAATGAGATCCCAGTGTCACGCACTGGGATGACATTATAGGGGCACTGGGATGACAAGAAGAGGGCACTGGGATGACAGGAGAGGGAGGCTACTTGGATGACACCCTGACAATCGTCATCCCGCTGCTTGTTAGCGCTTACTATTACCCACAAATAAAAACATAGTATTGTATTTACTCAAATAATTTAATTTTATTAACCTGAAAGCTTATTAGATTAAAATTATTAAACTAAGAGTTATAATTTTAGCAACTAAAAGCTGTAAATTGCACCATATAAACAGTTATTTCAAGCAAAAGTTATGCCATTAAGAGCTATGCAACAAACATTTATATTTGTGGGTAATAGTAAGATCTAAATCCGATAGAGCATTGTTGGCACACCATCAAAAGTCGCCTCAGACCTCTAATGCATCAATGTACAGACTTACACCTTTTAGTTGGTAATACCATTTTAGACGTTTATCATTCGTTTTAGAAAATACTATAGTAGCGGAATGACGAATTTTTGTTTTTCAAATTGTCGTAAGTCAGTTTAGCTATATAAAACATAGTATAAAAAGAGCTATTTCAGCAAAGTTTCAAACAAATAAAGTTCATTAGCCTCACAATTGGCACTTTATGGGATATACTTGATACATAAATTTAAAACACAAGTTAACGAATTATTATGATTTTTACCAAGATAATAATATAGTAAGATTTGGTAGTGAAGTATCAAAATGGAAAAATACACCAACGCATGGTTTAATAAGAAAGATAATCATGATTGTGCAAACGATGGTACTTGCGGGCAATCTATAACGGATTTTAGGATTGGTAATACAGACATTTCTTTTTTTGATAGTAACAAAAACTTAATTGCCAAAGTACCTAAACTACCAAAGTATTCTAGGGATAAATATGGGCATCAATTGTATAAGGAAGCTGAGTCAAAGCAGTTCAATTATTTTTCCACAAATATACATGATGTTTTGTCTAACAGCTTTACCGTTAAATACGGGTATATAAATTGTACTATAAAATACGACAACTTATCTGAGCAAGAACAAAACCAAATAGAAACAGACATTAAAACTGCCTATGAGGCATTTAAAGAAAAGTTTTGCTTCAAAGATAGTAGCATAATTAAAGATATAACGGTTTACATTTTTAATAATAGAAGCGATTATACAAAGTATAACAATCTTCTCGGCATAGATGAAGATGGTGGTCCAGGATATATTACACGAGGAGTAACAGATTGTCAGAATATTCTGACATATAAGCAAAGTGCCATGGATTTTGTTCTAGGTCATGAGCTAGGCCACATATTTCAATTGCGTTTTTCACCATCGGCAACAGTCAAAGATTTGAGTACTCAGGATACTGAACTCATAGCAAATGTTGTTGGACGAGAAGTAGAAGAAAAAAATTATAAAGCTATTTGCAAGCAGATGGGTGTAGATGAATATAAATACGATGGATGGAGTTTTATTTTTAAATACATAGGTACAACTGGTAGTGTATACCGCCTAAACCTTTCAGAAGAAGAGAAATTTCAAATTATACAACGTGTCAAGAGTTCTGGACTAGATGAATATGAAGACCATGGATGGATGTTTAAATTTAAATATAAAGATACAACTGGTAGTATATACCTCAAGGACCTTTCAGAAGCAGAGAAATTTCAAATTATACAACGTGTCAAGAATTCTGGACTAGATGAATATGAAGATCGTGAATCAATGTTTAGTTTTAAATACAAAGGCACCACTTATAGAGCAGAACACAGAGATTATCTTTCAGCAGAAGAAGAAAAACTTCAATTTATCAAAGACATTAAGAACTCTCATGAATCGCTCGTTAGTGAATGTGATGGATTGGGGAATGAGAATACAACTTTAGTGATTTACGTTGATGAAAATAAGGAGATAAGTCAAATGTATTTTCATAATCTAGACAAGAATATATTCAAATGGTTAGATAAGACACTTATAAGCAGAAGTAAACCTGAAGAAGATGTGGATGACACAGCAGGAAAAGAGCCTGAACCAGAATCAGCCGAAGAGGATACTCAGCAACCCAGTAATTTCTTATCCAATATTTTTTCAACAATTAAATCCATTATTGATTCTATCTCATCACTCTTTTCATGGTTATTTGGGTCGAAAGAGAAAGAGTCTAATCAACAATCTGATGATAATCCTTCTTTGTTTAAGCTCGATGCTAATGAGTTAGATCACGAAGTTAAGCCTGATGCCAATGAGTTAGGTCACGATGTTAGAGATCACTTATCAGACAATTATAACCATTACAACTCATCTGATGGGCTAATGTAATATAGCTAATTTACAGTATCTGTTCAGATGCATGGCTAATGTACAAATATTGAAACAAAAATTCCAGTGCCCCTGTGATGTCATTCCAGTGCTTGACACTGGAATCCAGCTTTTAATCGAAAATGTTGTATAGTACACAATCAAATTTTCTGGATCCCAGTGGGCTTTATTGCATCGCTCAAGTGAAAAGAACTGGCAGTTACTGACAAAATTCATTATAAATAGCCATTTAACTGTTGAAGAAAAAATATGCCACAAAAAATGAGAGTCAGTAACTGCCATGAATATAACAAATTTCTCCAAGAAAGAGGAAGCATTTTTTGTTATATCAATGACGCCATAGAAAATTGGTACGAGAATTGTCCAAAAATGCAGGGCGGCAACTATATTTATAGTGATAAAGTTGTGATTTTGGTGCATATAATCGTCAGTTTCTTTAGAATTGGTTTAAGACAAACAGTCGGGTTTATAAAAGGGTATTTGCAACAAATAGGAAGAGATTTGCAGCTATTCACAAGCATCAAAAGAAACTTAATATTAAGATAAATGATTGCAGAATTGATAAAAATAATATGGAAGATATCGAAATTGCTATAGACAGTACAGGAATTAGTATATACAACAACACACAGCAAGGAAAATAGCACTGACAGAAAATATCGTGGCTATGAGCAAACGAGAAAATTGCACGTAATGTTGAATATAAACAACAAAAAAGCCATAGCTGTAAAATACAGTAACGGTGTCTACTCTGATCACTATGGAGCTTGTGATTTGCTAAAAGAAGTTGATTTTCAGCATGCCATAAAAGCACTATATGCAGATAGAGCATATGACAGAGAAAAGCTCTATAAGCTGTGTAATCAATATGGTATAAAAACGAAAATTCCTCCGAAAAACAACGCAGCAGAGCATCCAAAGTTAGACTATATGGCTGAGAGAAATTCTGCAGTCAAGCTCATAAAGTCATATGATGAAGATGGTATAAAGAAGTGGAAAAAAGAGATGAGTTATGGAAAAAGATCTTATATAGAAAGTTTTTTCTCGCGACTGAAACAAACATTTGGATTTAGTTTTAGGAACAAATCTGAAATGAATCGTGAGAGGGAACTGCTACTCAAATGTTATTTGCTTAATAAATTCACTGATATTGGTATGGCTAAATTTGAGATAGTTACATGAATTTACCATAAATCACCATCTCATAAAGTGTGATGCAACAAAGCCATCCCAGTGTCAAGCACTGGGATGACACCCATTTGTTCCTATAGTTGTCTTTTCTCGTCTACCTTATTTTGCCACTCTGCTGAACAGATACAATTTACAACCACCCCCCTACCCTTTTTAGTTGTTCAGCAAATATAGAGAGGTTAAAGGGAGTGGTATTACTTAAACAACTAAATAAAAAACCAGGTAGATCATTCTGAAATTCTTGCATTTTTGTCCATAATTTTGTTAAATAACTTCCCTTTTGGTCATATCGAACCAAATTTCTTTTTCACACCACCTTTTAAGCCACTTTCGTTAGTTTTTGTCATAATGCGATCAAACACTCCCAATAACCTCTTTAATAGGTTTGGAGTTAGCGAAGAGATAAGATCAACAGATACGTTATTGTTTTTGTCATCACCACTTGCTTTATAGTCTATTGAAACGATTCCCCTACTTTTCCCACCAGTAAGAAGTTTTCCAATTATAGGAATTTTTAACAAAGATTTATTAATTGAATATGCTGGTATTACTTGTCCTGCAACCTGGAATTTATAATTTCTAATATCGAGCTTACCACCAGTGCTAATACCTAACTCCGCCCCTTCAAGCCAAGATTCTTCAATTTCAATAGTGCCATCTTTGTATGAAAAAGGTGCATTACATTTGTAAAAGTATACACCTTCATTTTTTATGGCATTTACAATGCCAGGCAATGAAGACATCGACAATAAAGTAGTAAGTAGTGGAGCATCTTTGATGTAGAAATTGCTAATGGATAACGTACCATAATGTTCTCCACTTTCTCTCTGAGGAGAGAGATAAAAAGACAATTTGCCGTTTTTAATTGATTTACTAATGCCTAAGGAACGCAAAAGCATACCTGAATTATCCGCATATATTTCGAGCCCTATTCCACTGTATTCTGCTAGTATGTTGCTGCTATCTTCCAGAAACTGCCCTGTAAATTGACTTCCTTTGCAATTACCTTTAGTACAGGTTACATTCAGCTTAGCATTTTTGATAACGATGCCTTCTTTCATAATTACATTGTCAACATTCATACTAATCTCTATATCTTTATTTAATCCATTACTGTTTTTGCCAAGCAAGCCTAAAATATCACTTAAGTTAATTTCCTCACCATAAATAGTTATGGCATTTTTCTCCTTACCTGATTCAATTTCTATACTAAAATCATTATCAGGCAATTTAAAGCTACTAGAATTTAAATATAAATTTCCATTTTCTACTCTTCCGCTGAATTTTATATCTAGGTCATTTCCTACAATGTCTAATTTATCTACTAACAATTCACCTGCTCCTTTTAACCTTGTAGAAAACAAAATTTTATTGTGATCTTCAAAGCGATTTTTCCACCCTAAGTAGCTTGAATGTGATTCAAATTCTGATAAATCTATATCACCATTAACATACCCCGTCTTATCTTGATTTATCACTGACTCTAAATTTGCACTGACATAGCCACTATCAAAATTAAATATTTGAGCGGGTAAATCTCCGGTCAAATTCCAGGCGAAACTTTCATTCCTATTGCTACTTTTCAGGTCAAATAATAGCTGTGTGTTATTCACCATACCACTACCATTTAAATCTATAAAGTCACTGCCAAAACTAAGCTTAATATCATATTTACCAAGACTTGCATTATAGACGGCCAAATTGTCAATTTCAGAATGAAAATTTGCTGAGAAGTCTACTTTTTTGTCATCAGCATTTAGATTAAAAATGCGAAAATTAAATACGGATTTTGCCATTCCACTTACTTTATCCCTTTCAACCTTCACCACATCATCCAGCTTAAATCTTATAGGCTCATATAAACCATACGCATCACTTACAGCTTGGCCATTAATGGTTAGAACTGAATTTTCCTTATTTAGAGATTTCATTTCAATATCACCACCATTAACAGTGAAATTCTGAAACTTAGCGCTATTTACAGTAATTTCAAGATCGTTATTCTTGATAATCAAATCACCCTTTAATTCCTTTACTTGCTCAAAATCTTCATCAAATTTTACGCTACCGTTTTCTATATCAGCAACAATTACAATGTCTGACAGATCGTCATCAACCAATTTGCCATTGAAACTTACAATGGTATTTAAAACATCCCCATCAATATTATCACAATACCAGCTTTTAAATTTACTATTCACTACACCATCTGGTACATAAGTACATAAATCTTTTGCAGCAAACTTACTAATATTAATTCTAAGCAAAGCATGACTTGTACTAAAGTTCATTTTGCCTATTAAAGAGAGATACGTGCCATTTAACTTAAAATGAAAGTTTTTTACACTAATAATTCCATCACTATATGTTAAATTTATATTTACATTAGTTAAGGCCAAATTTTTGTTCAAATAATTTTCTGTATTCAATACGTATATATTTCCATCTACAATTTCATCCTTTTTATTAATTTTCACTGAGAAGCTTCCTTTGAATCCTATATTTTTGTCCAAATTGTAGCTTTTAACTAATGTAGAAAACTCGCTTAATAGTCCCAATTTTAGATCATAAAATGTCCCGTACACATTTAGCAAATTGTTGCGATTTTTTATCGTAATTGATAAATCATCCAAAAATCCCTTTTCATCTTTTGTATTCACATGAATATCTAAAACATTAAAATCTTCCCCCTTCCCTATATATAATCTATCAATAAAAAATTCATCTTCTGTGCTTTTATCAATAGCGATGTTAGTAAATTCAATTTTTGAATCCGCATTTAAGTCAAAAAAAAATTCCCTTATTGTTTTTACTGAGTTTTGCAGATTAAAATTTACTGTTTTAAAGTCAGCTTCTTTCTGATTGATACATACATGCACATTATCAGCCGAAACCTGAGAGAGATTTGTGCTAGCTTTAAATAAGGAACTTAACTTAAAATGTACAAAAAGCTCAGGAACTTTTATAGTAAAATTAGGGTTTGCTATTGCCAAATCTGTAATGACTAAATACGGATCTTTGCCATCTTTCTGCCAAACAACTGAGGTATTCTCCATATTAACGCTTGAGCCAACAAATATTTTTGATATTTTATGTTTAACATAAAAATTAATATAATTAATATTGATTTCTAAAGGCTTTAAAAAAATAAAGAAGCACAATATGAACAATAAAGCTACGGAAAATAATACAGTAATTTTTTTAAGCATCGATTATTGCTTTTCTCGCTAAACTATCAGCCTCCTCATTATACTTATCGCCACTGTGTGCTTTAACCCACTTCCAATCAATTTCGTGTTGTGAAGCAACGTTGTCTAGCTCTTTCCACAATTCCATATTTTTTACTGATTTTTTATTACTTGTTTTCCAGCCATTCATTTTCCACTTATTTATCCACTCTGTTATGCCATGTTTAACATAAAGACTATCCGTATATAAATTAATATTACAAGAAAATTTCAATACTTTCAGCCCATTGATCACCGCTGTTAACTCCATTTTATTGTTTGTGGTATTTTCTTCTCTACCATAAATGTCTTTTCTATAATCTTGAAATAATATGATAGCTGCCCATCCTCCCGCTCCAGGATTACCAGAACACGCCCCATCCGTATATATTGCCACTTCCTTTTTGCTCATCTTTAACTGTAATGAATTAATAAAGTATATAGTTGCTTCTATGAAAGCACAATTTCTAAAGGTAGTTTAAGCTGCACCTTTAAATTTTATTATAGAAACAAAAAAAAGTGTGACAACGAGCATTACCAAAAGGAAAAGTAAAAAACAGTTTTTATGCTTCTGCCGTTCTTTCATAATTAAAATAAATCAATAGAACAAAAAATAATACTGGCGAATAGGGAAAATAGATAAGAAATTGAGTAAGAAAACATTTGTTTCTGTGAGTTGTGGTTCTTGAATCTGAGAATTGATATAGCGTACCAAATAAAGATGCAACCTGCAAAAATTGCCATGCTTAGATAAAGTAAAGCCTTTTTCAAAAATAGAGCCGGAAGCAAGCTAGTTAGCACCAGCAAAACACTATAAATTAATATATATTTTCTTGTTTTTTCCGGACCATAAACAATATTGAACATTGGAATTGATGCCTTTGCATAGTCTTCAGACTTATTTAAAGATAGGGCCCAAAAGTGTGGTGGAGTCCACATAAAAATTACTAAAAATAAAATGAAACTTTCCCAACTTACAGAATTAGTCACAGCTGCCCAGCCAATCATTGGAGGGAAAGCACCTGCTGCACCACCGATAACGATATTCTGCGGAGTACGCCTTTTTAGCCAAATTGTATATATGAAAACGTAAAATAATATGCTAACAGCAAGCAAAGCAGCAGAAATATAGTTTACTGCTATTGCCATGATAAATACTGACAATATTCCAAGAGTTATACCAAATTCAAGCGCACTTTCTGCAGAAACTCTACCTGAGGGTATAGGGCGGTTTTTTGTCCTTTCCATGAGCAGATCTATGTCTCTGTCATACCACATATTTATAGCACCTGCAGATCCTGAGCCAAGAGCAACACATATAAGAGATATTAGTGCTAGAAAAGGGTGCATACTACCTGGTGCAGTAACCATACCAGCAACTGCAGTAAATACCACAAGATACATTATCCTTGGCTTCAGCAAACGCCAAAAATCCAGTATTGTTGATTCAACATTTAGCAAAACACTTGTGTACATTCTATTTTACCACTGGTGGTTTTTCGAAAGTATGAAAAGGCGGTGGTGAAGATACCGTCCATTCCAAGGTGTCACCTCCCCAAGGATTATCTCCAGCTTTCTTGCCCCATTTAAAAAGATGTATAACTATAAACACAAAAAACATAACTGAAACAAAGGACATATACGAACCAATTGAGGATATATAATTCCAAGGGATAAACGCATCAGGATAATCAGGTATACGCCTTGGCATACCAGCTAATCCTAAGAAATGTTGAGGTAAAAAAGTGATATTGGTGCTAATAAAAGTAAGCCAAAAGTGGATTTGACCTAAGCGCTCATTATATTGTTTACCCGACATTTTACCAATCCAATAATAAAAGCCAGCAAAAGCTCCAAATAATGCAGCAAGTGACATGACATAATGGAAGTGAGCAACAACATAATAGGTGTCGTGCAGGAGCTTATCTATTCCACCATGAGAAAGAATTATTCCCGTTATGCCACCGCCAACAAACATAAAAATAAAACCTAGTGCAAATAGCATAGGGGTTTTAAACTCAATTGCTCCGCCCCACATAGTTGCAATCCAGCTAAAGACTTTTACACCAGTTATAACACCGATAAAAATTGTGGTAGTGCTAAAAAATGCAGCAGCGTCAGCACTAAGCCCAACAGTGAACATATGGTGAGCCCAAACCATAAAGCCAAATACTGCTATACCTATCATTGCATAAACCATCCCTATGTAACCAAATACAGGTCTGTGAGAAAAAGTTGATACAACCTGACTTATGATGCCAAATGCAGGAAAAATAATTACGTAAACTTCTGGATGACCAAAAAACCAAAATAGATGTTGAAATAACACAGGATCGCCACCACCGGCAGGATCAAAAAAGGAAGTACCAATATTGCGATCAGTAAGAAGCATAGTTATAGCACCGGCAAGCACTGGTAAGGCAACAATCAACATAAATGCTGTTAGCAAGACAGACCAAACAAACAGTGGCATCTTAGTTAATGACATGCCTTTTGCGCGCATGTTAAATATAGTAACTATAAAGTTGATCGCCCCAACAATTGACGACATACCAGCAACATGAAGTGCAAGTATAGCAATGTCAACTCCTGCACTTGGATGGGACATTACCTGTGATAAAGGTGGATATAAAGTCCAACCTGTACCTGGACCTTCACCAATAAACACTGAGAGAATGAGCAAAATAAAAGATGACACTAATAACCAGAAACTCAAATTATTCATACGAGGAAACGCCATATCTGGTGCACCGATCATAAGAGGCACAAACCAATTACCAAATCCTCCCATGAGGGCTGGCATTATCATAAAAAACACCATTATCAACGCATGCCCTGTAACCATTACGTTATATAATTGATAATTATTGTTAAGTATATTAATGTGCATTAGCTGAGTGCGAATAATCACCGATAATAATCCACCAATAATTCCAGCTAATATGGAAAAAATAATGTACAGTGTCCCTATATCTTTATGATTGGTGGAAAACAACCAACGCTTTACGCCCTTTGGTACGTCACTCATATCTATACTCCAAATTTAACTCACTAATTTTCTATTTTCAATCCACTTATTAAAATCTTCTTTGCTTACTGCTTCAACAACAATTGGCATAAATCCATGGCCTTGACCACACAATTCATAGCACTGCCCGTAATAAACACCAGACTTTTTGATATTAAACCACGCCTCATTCAGCCTACCTGGTATCGCATCAATTTTTACACCAAAAGCCGGCACTCCCCAGCTGTGTATCACATCTCCTGCTGTAACTTGTAAACGAACATTAGTATTAATGGGTAAAACGATGTTGTTATCAACAGAGAATAGCTTTAAATCTCCTTCGATAAAGTCTTCTTTTCCCTTAATATAACTATCAAATGACACACCTTGATATTCTGGATATTGGTAACTCCAATACCATTGATGGCCAATAACTTTCAGTGTTATATCAGCTTTCGGTATTTCTTCCTGTAGCTTCAGTAATTTAGCGTTTTCAAAGGCTAATATTCCAACAATGATAGTTGGTATAACAAACCAAATAATTTCTAAAGGAACACTATGGGTAGTTTTACTTATGTTTGTTACTTTGCTTTTACGAAAGCGAAACGCTATATAAGCAAGCAGCGCCCACACAAAAAGCATTATTGTAACCATCACAAGCATCACAAACGAATGTGACCTAACTACAGCCTCCATTACTTCAGTTGCAGGAGCAGGAAATCCAAATTGCCAGGAAGTAGGAGCAGAGGCAACAGATATATTTGAGTAAAATATTATCAATAGTGCAAATAACTTCACCATATCTTTTGTTTGTTTGCTGTAAAACTAAATGATATACTGTATAATAGTATATATAAACTTACTATGCAAATAGAGATTAGTGATGGTTAATAATTTTTTAGCATTCAACAAGTATAATAGTACAATACTAATTTGAGTAAAAAAGCATTTACATAAATCTATTGTAAGTAAAAATATTATAATATTTTAAATTAAGTATTTACTTTAAGTAAATTCTATAATAAGTTTAATAGTGTCTGTTACTGCTAATAACCCTCTAGCCTCACACCTAAAAGCAGTAACAGACACTATTAAACTTTATGACAAATTTGCTTATCTATAATTTGCAAGATCAAAATCTTACAAGTGTCTTTATTTCATTATACATTGCAGTTTGTTAATTAACTTTTAATGCCTATGGTGGCATTTACAGCTTGGACCAAAGGTTTATGTATTATAGAAAATAATTATAAAAAAACACACTATTTGTATACCATACAAACTTTTTTTATTCTGCATAGCTGAGTTACTAGATTCTGTAAACGAAATCTTTAGAGAAGCCAAATGGGCAAAGTTTCATGAAGGTCTTTGGCATCTCTTAGCATAGATCCCTTACTTAACCATCATACCGCGATTCATTCGCAGTATCTCAAAGCATAGATCCCGCTAACACGTAGCGGGATGACGATTGTCAGGCTAGCTGTCATCCCAGTGTCAAGCACTGGGATGACAAGGTATAAACCTTATCGTCATGCCGCCACAAACCGTCATACCGCGATTCATTCGCGGTATCTCTAGATCCCGCTAACAAGTAGCGGGATGACGATTGTCGTTTAGCTATAAATATTAAGAAATTTACCAAATAAAAAAAAAGGCAAAAGAAGCCCTGGGGTTATTATCCGCTTTAAAATATTGGCGTTTTTTATGTTTTAAACGCTTGACAAGCAAGATTAAGCTGCTTTTAATTGCAACTAACTTACGCTGCAAATGTTTAAGAAGTTTACTAAGCAGAAAAAAAGACAAAGAATCCCCGTGTTAGCTAGTCTTTTACTATCTCTGTCGAGTATTGGCATTTTTTGATGTCTTGTAACGCTTTATAAGCGCGTTTCGGCTTATATAGGTAAAAACCCAGAAATTTTTAAAGACATGCGATGCACGTAGTGCGAAAAATTAAACATGAGACGCCAAATACCCTAAGTTTGACTCGCGACATAATGTTGAACATTTTTTTTTGCATTTCCAGAGCAAGTTCTTGAAACCTAAACATTATATGTACATCATCATGATCAATTCTAATGCATCTAACTAATGCTATGATGACCTTACCCAGAAAAAGTGGAGAGAAAGTTTGGAATGTTTTTTACAAAAAGAATGATGCATCAAATTGTTCTGGAATGCAATAGTTAATAGTGACGTTGTTTGTTATAAAAAATTTCTATATATTCAAATATAGCAGTTTTGGTATGCTGTTTAGAGTGCCGAGAGGTGTCTATTGGTAACTCCCTTTTTAGAGAACTGAAGAAGCTTTCCACAACAGAATTGTCGTAACAACAACCTTTATTACTCATCTATATTCTTTACAGCTAAGAGATATTGATACCCTTGCGCAGTATATTGTGAACCTTGGTCACTGTGCAGCAGTAGATTTTTAACAGGTTTACGCTTGTTAACGGCCATTAATAAAGAGTCCATAACCAATTGTTTATTTATTGAACTGCTCATTAACTACCATGCGTGAATATAGATCGATTATTGTTGCCAAATATAGCCATCCTTCTTTGGTTTTTATATAAGTAATCCCATACTTTATTTGGTTGATCGACAATAAAGTTTTGGTCTAATATATTGGGAGCTACTGTCCGTTTGTTGTTTCTTAATTTTAAATTTTCTTCTCAATATAGCCTGAATACCATTTTTCTGCATAATACTTTGCACTGTTTTTAAGTTGCAACTTTTACCCAAAGCCTTTAATTCAGCATGAATTTTAGGAGCTCCATATCTACATTTAGAAGCTTATATATTTTTTGAATATCTGCTAATAACTCTTTATTTGCTGATTCTCTACTGCTTATTTTCCTTGTAGTCCACTTATAGTAGCCACTAGCAGAAAACCCTACATAATTCCTGCACTTTATAGTGTTTACTATGCTCTTTTATGAA
Organism: Wolbachia endosymbiont of Drosophila ananassae; assembly: GCF_008033215.1. Classification (NCBI taxonomy): domain Bacteria; kingdom Pseudomonadati; phylum Pseudomonadota; class Alphaproteobacteria; order Rickettsiales; family Anaplasmataceae; genus Wolbachia; species Wolbachia endosymbiont of Drosophila ananassae. The sequence goes on from NZ_CP042904.1 coordinate 528,025, forward strand.
AAAATATTTTACTCTTTTTGACTGGCCAGGGCTTTTTTTAAAATGTCTCTTTCCCTTGTTACTCTTGCTTTGTAAATCAAATCTCTCTTTGTCATAAGGTGCTACATCTGGAAATGCATTTGCCGCTGACTTTTTTTCGTTATATTTCTTCATCCATTTTCCTAATACACTATCCCTTATTCCTAGATCTCTTGCTACTTTTGCAACTGGTTGACCTACCTTTCTTTGTTCATTTGTCAGCTTAACAGCTTCCAATTTGAATTCTGCCGTATATTCTCTTGCCATTTCTAATCCTCCAAAATTTTATTTTACCCGAAAAAACTCCTTTCTTTCTCTCCACTTTTTCTGGGTAAGGTCAAGAAGCCTATTGTCTAATTATGTACCTAAATTTTATTACGGCACTTTCACTACTACTTTAACGAGTGAGCTACCTTTCTATAAAAGACCTATCGACTGTTGCAATTATAGGCGTAAACAAGAATGATAAAAGAGTACGGGATTGAGTAACTATGTACACTTCTGCTGGCATACCAGGGTATAGGTATACATTTTTAAATTGAGCAAGCTCTGACTTTGGTATCACTACGCGCACTGAATAATAACGCCCTAGTCTTGGATCATCAAGAGCGTCAGGAGAAATATGGCTTACTATACCACTAATTAAACTTAAACGACGTGCACTGTAAGCACTTAACCGGACTTTAACCTTTAGCCCTTCTAGCCCATCAATAGAGACTATGTTGCTATCTTTCTTTTGTGCTGACAGTACCTCTTCTATGTTTCTGGTCTGAATTTTAGCATCTATTATTAGGTCATCATCCGATGGCACTACGCTCATGATCGGAACTCCAGATTGTATAACACCACCTTCAGTATGGTATCTTATATCTGTAACTATCCCATCTTGAGGCGATTTAATTATTGTACGTGCCAATGAATCTTCAGCAACCATCAGCCTCTCTTTCAAGTCTGCAATAGACGTACTAACTTCCTTAAGTTCAGCGTTTGCTCTTTCTTGAGAATCATTTTTTACGTTTATAATTTCTAATTCGTTCTCTCCAATTTTTTGCTGCACTTGAGATATTGCAGAACGGTAATGTCCAACTCTGCCTTCAATTTCAGCAAACTGTTTTTCTAAAGCTAAAATGTGTGGTTTGCTTATATGGCCACTATCAAGTAATTGTCTTTTTGTTTCCAACTCCTCAGTTATCAAGTCATATTGCTTATGAGCTGCATTTAGTTGAAAGTTTAGCCCCGCTAATTCATCATTTAACTGCTTTATACGTTGTTGCAGTATGTCTGTTTTTCCCAATATGCTCTTTCTCTGAGAGTTGAACAACTTTACTTGATTCTTTATCACTTTATTTACAAGTTCATCGTTAGATAATTTTTTAACCTCATCAGAAAATTCTAGTGTGTCCAAATCTACTCTGATTGCAAGAAGCCTTGCTTCTGTTGCTAAAAATGATAAGAGCTTCTCTTTGATGATACTTAAATTCGCCTTCTCGTTAACATCACTTAATAAAACTAAAGGCTCATCTTTTTTAACCGCTTGGCTCTCTTTTACTAAAATTTTGCTTATTATTCCTCCACCCAAGTGTTGAACTATTTTCCTATTTGAAGATACAATAACTTCTCCACTTGCATGCACCGCACCGTCAATTGGAGCTATAGCCGACCAAATACCACCTATCCCAAAAAAGATGAGTATTACTACCAGACCAAAAAATAGTGGTCCCCATGTTACTTTCAGGACTTCATTTACGTTATTACTTTCGCGTTTTAAAATAAAATTTATCACTGCATCAATCAATGCAAACGTCTTATCCAAAAATTTTGGGTACTTCTTCTTTTTATTTTTTGCTCCTTGCATATTTATATTATCACCATGGCCAATCAAGCCTGTCAAAGAAAATCCAGCGCTAAGCTTTTTTAACTTACTTATCATAATACTACTGTGAATTTGTGTTAACTCAAGATAACACACAAAAACAAAGAATCTATAATTTAAGCATTCCATTTAGACTGTAGAGCACCAGAATAAACTATTTAGTAACAATTCCTGCATCAATTATGTTTTTAAAATTTTTTGACGTTTAACTTTATTATAACTTTTCCTTTATTTTGTGAATATCTGAGTTACTTATATTATGTAAGAAATCTATTGCCAACCAGTCGATATTCTGTTAGGAATTAAGATAATATAAAGTTATTATGTTTGGATTGGAAAGCAGAAAGTTCCTGATCACTGGCGCATCAGGCGGAATAGGGCAAGCAATTGTAAAAATTATGCACAAAGCTGGAGCAACTTTATGTATTTCTGGCACAAAAAAAGAAGTGCTCGAAGAAGTTGCTAAACAATATGAAAAAAACATACACATACTCCCTTGTGACTTATCAAATGCTGAGGAAGTAAATCAACTAATAAATAGAGCAAGTGAGTTGATGGAAGGCTTTGACGGGCTTGTATGCAATGCGGGCATTACGCGAGACAGTTTATTACTGAGAATGACAGATGAAATATGGCAAAAAGTAATTGATATTAACTTGAGTTCTACATTTAAGCTGAGTAGAGAAGCATGTAAGAGACTAATTAAGAATAATTGGGGAAGAATTATAAATATTTCCTCAATAATAGGGCTGACAGGAAACGCCGGGCAAGCAAATTATGCGGCGTCTAAAGCTGGAATAATAGCTATGAGCAAATCTATAGCAAAAGAAGTTGCAAGTCGTAATATAACAGTAAATTGTATTGCTCCTGGGTTTATAGATACTAAAATGACTGAAGTTTTAAATGAAGTGCAAAAGGGAAAAATATTAGATAATATTCCAATGAAAAGAATGGGAACAGGGGAAGAAATAGCAGCAGGGGTCTTATTTTTAGCAAGTGATGAAGCAAAATATATAACAGGGCATGTGCTTAACATTAATGGTGGGTTATTTATGTAGCAACACTTATGTATGGACAAATTATAATTTTTACTTTAAAATAAAAATATGTGTAGGTTTAGGTTTGCGTTAATTTATTATTTAGAGGCAAAAAAATGAGCTCTATAATAGGATTTTTTGGTGTTTTGTGTGTAGTATTGCTTTTCTCTTTCTCAGGTTATGCAGATAACCCTGGTGTTGATATGGATGACACAACTAAAGTAATATGCAATATTATTGGTTATGTTTGGGGGATAGGCGGTCCACTTATGACGGTAGTAATAATTGGTGCAGCTTTGCTTGCAATATTTGGCAGGATGCCGTGGCCAGCCCTCTTTGCTCTTGGCATGTTCTGTGGTGTATTTTTTGGCGCTAAAACTATCATAACGAAAATTATGCCCAACGTAAGCGATGAAGCAAAAACTATGTTGGAAAAGTGTGGACAAAAATAATCCAAAAAGTGCAGAAATGCTTTTTTGTTATCCATTAAACCGCTTCATATCTTCAACTTGCAACAAATAAGGGCTATCTTTTGGTAGAGTTTTAACAGCTAACTCAGCGTATTTCATAAATTGCTTTAAATCACCTTCAATACAAGCCTTTTTTGTCAAGGCAAAATAATGCATTGCCGTATCAGCTTCACATTTATATGCAATGCTTAAATATTTCCAGACAAAAGCGTTATTTGGTTCTACATTCAAAATCTGCTCCAGGTAAAAAATCGCCTTTTTTGCATCACCGTGTAATAATAAAGTATGAGATAATGCAAGTTTCACTAAATAACTGTTTTTCTCAGATAAATACCTAAGCGATTCCTCATACATTTTTATTGCTTCACTTAAATTTCCAGCCTTGTATAGCATTTCTGCTTTTAATTCATATAGGTATGGATCACTGTGTGATTCTTGAATCAATGAGTTAACTTTAGCAATAGCCTCTTCTATCTTTCCTTGCCTATAGCAAACTATAGCATTTACATACTCAGAATTATCTTCATATTTATTAGATAACACATGAATAGGAGCAAAGAAAGAGTCTAGCTTTGCAACCACACGCTCAAACTTTAGTAACTTATCCGCAAAAATTGGTTTTACGTTGTTTTTAACCTTATAATTTTGTACAGCAAATATGCGTTTCTCACTAAGTGGGTGAGTGCGGAAATATTCCTCGGTGTTCTCATGCTCAATACTTTTAAAATAATCAAAAATCTCTTTCATACCTGAATTATCATAGCCAGATTCATCAAGATACCTTAAAGCATAGCTATCTGCTACACTTTCTTGCTCTTGAGAATAGTTAAAAAATAGCCTTGAACTAAACGCTACACCACTAAGCAAAATTGCACCAGCAACCTGAGGGTTAATGATAATACTAGAAACTAATCCTACCATATAACTAATCATTGCTATCGATTGAAAATAACCCATAGCACTACTCATTTGCAATATATGACCAGCAGATATGTGAGCAATCTCATGTGCTAATATACCAAGCAGGACATAAGGTTTAGCCGAATATTGTAAAAGTCCTAAATGAATGAAAATACTGTTATTGTTAATTACAAAAGCATTAATCGAATTGTCATTAATTATAAAAACTTTTATTTGCTCATGATCAATATCCGCAGCAGAAAATAAAGGTTGCGCTAGCTCTTTCACTATTGCTTCCACTTCACTATCTCTAATAATGTTAATAGAGTAAGCATTATTACAATATGCAAAAAAGAACAATAAGGTCAAAAACTTAGCAACTCTAAACATGAAAATTCTGTGCTTGTATAATTTATAGAAATTCTATATTTTAACACTTAAATTATACAAATTTATAAACGCTAGTTTAAATTTTTAACGTAACTGATAAGTTTGTCGATGGTAGTTAACTTAATTTTATGTTGTTCAGCAAATTTAAGTAACTGAGGTAAGCGCATCATAGAGCCATCATCATTCACTAATTCACAAATAACTGCTGAATGATCAAACCCTACTAACTTCGCCATTTCAACACTCGCTTCAGTATGACCAGCACGTTGTGCCACCCCACCTTTATGTGCAATTACAGGAAAAACATGACCTGGAGTTATGATGTCATCCTGAGTACCATCCTTGTTGATAGCAGCATGTATAGTTTTCGTTCTATCCTCTGCTGAAACACCGGTTGTAATGCCATAACGTGCATCAATTGATGTAGTAAATGCGGTATGATTTTCACCAATATTTTTCTTTTCCATGAAATTAAGGCCCAACCTTTTCATGTGAAATTTAGTCATTGCTAAGCAAACAACCCCTGTACCGTACCTAACCATAAAAGCCATATGTTCCGGCTTTATTTTCTCAGCTAAGACAATCAAATCGCCTTCATTTTCTCTATTTTCATCATCAACTAAAATGAATAATTTACCGGAACGAGCATCCTCTAATACATCTTCCACAGAAGAAATACCTGGTAGACTCATTGAAGCATAAGTGGCCTGTACCATAATAATTTACTTAAATTCAATCTTAACTATTTTATACAATTTCTCTCCATTTGGCACTGTCACTTCCACATATTCACCGACTTTTTTGCCGATTAAGGCACTCCCAAGTGGTGAACTAGTAGATATTAACTGCTTTGAAACATCAGCTTCATATTCGCCTACAACCTTATAAACATATTCCACTTCACCGTTATTATCACTTAACATGCTTAATGTCACAGTTGCACCAAACATTACTGAATCACCAGACAAATTTTTTACTTCTATTACTTCCGCATGTGAGAGCTTACTTTCTATCTCCATTATACGGCCTTCAATAAAACCTAACCTTTCCCGTGCTGCATGATACTCTGCGTTTTCAGACAAATCACCTTGATCACGAGCATCAGAAATAGCCTGTATCACAGAAGGTTTTTCTTCCTTTAATTTTTCAAGTTCGGCTTGCATATTCTCAAAACCTTCCCTCGTCATAGGAAATTTATTAATAATGGATGAAGCCATAATCACCACCTAAACGCAATTAAATTGAGTAACGAAATTACTCACAATGTTAAAAATATCACCTTTTATATCATCACTCATGTCATTTGACAACTTTTTTAAAACCCCAGGGTGTACAGTATGAAAATAATTAATAAGATCATGTTCAAATTTATTAATGTAACTTATTTGTATTTTACTTAACTGATTATATAGGTTAGAAAAAATATACATCAGCACTACTTGCTCTTCTATTGACATAGGTAAATGTTGTTTCTGCTTTAATAACTCGACAAGATATTTACCCTTATTCAAGGATAATTGAACACTAGCATCAAGATCAGAACCAAATTTTGCAAAATCTTCTAATTCTCTATACTGAGCTAAGCTTAGCTTTATAGAACCAGCAACTTTCTTCACAGACTTTAGTTGTGCAGCAGAACCAACCCGTGAAACTGACAAACCTATATTTACTGCAGGTCGAAATCCTTTATAAAATAATTCAGACTCAAGAAAGATCTGCCCATCGGTAATTGAAATAACATTTGTTGGCACATATGCAGATACATCACCAGCTTGAGTTTCGACAATTGGCAAAGCAGTTAAAGAACCCTGCCCTTTTTTATCAGACATTTTAGCAGCTCTTTCAAGCAAGCGAGAATGTACATAGAATATATCTCCAGGGTAAGCTTCACGACCAGGAGGACGTCTGAGCAATAAAGACATCTGCCTATATGCCACAGCATGCTTAGATAAATCATCATATATAATCAAACAATGCATTCCATTGTCACGGAAAAATTCCCCAATAGTACAACCAGCATAAGGTGCTAAAAATTGCATAGGCGCGCAGTCAGATGCACTAGCCACAACTACAGTTGTATACTCTAATGCTCCACTTTCTTTCAGCTTATTTACCACTTTTGCTACTGTTGAAATTTTTTGCCCAATAGCAACATAAACACAGTAAACTTTTTGATTTTCGTTTACCTCATCGTTAATCTTCTTCTGATTGATAATAGTATCAAGCGCAATAGTAGTTTTACCAATTTGTCTATCACCAATAATTAATTCACGCTGCCCTCTACCTATTGGAATTAGCAAATCTATAATTTTAATTCCTGTTTGCAGTGGCTCATGCACAGACTTACGATCAATAATGCCTGGCGCTTTAGATTCTATATCCATTCTGTTTTTGGCTCTAATTTCCCCACCGTCGTCCATAGGATGGCCCAACGCATTTACAACTCTCCCTAACAATTCATGTCCTACAGGCACCTGCACAACATCACCACTACATTTTACAACGTCCCCTTCTTTCACATCACGGTCATTACCAAGCACAACTATTCCAGCCGTATCATGATCTAAATCGAGAACTATTCCTTCTACACCACTTGCAAAAAATACCTTTTCACCGAATTTTGCTTTTTCCAGCCCATAAACCAATGCGATACCATCTGTTACTGAAATTACTTCACCTATATTTTCCCGCTTTATAGGATTATCAAACGTCTCAACCTTTTCTCTTATTATACTTGCTATCTCAGAAACATTCATACTGTTCTTCATACAAAATTCCTTACTTTTAATATTTCCATTTTACTTAAGTCAACTAACCTATCCAAGTAACTTTTTAGCGAAGCATCGATCAAATTAAAACCATACCTAACTACGAAGCCACCTAGTATAGAAGGGTCAACCACATTGCTTACTTTTATTATTTTACCAAGAAAGCTCAAAGATTCAGTAATTATTTTTATATCAGATTCCTTTAAAGTTTCTGCTGACTTTATAGTAATTTCGAATTCATTTTCATTTTCTCTTGCAAGACTTAAGAATTTTTCTAATATAAGGATCAATAAACTAGAGCGTTTATTTGCAAATATAACCATAATAAATTTTACTAAATTCTCACTCAAGTGCTCATTTATAGAAAGCATCACTTCTTTTTTGTGTGCAAAAGAAATCATAGGATGAGATAGGTACACAAAAACATCACGTTGATCCTTAAAAAAAGCCAACAAAAATTCTACTTCTTCCCTTATAATACCTAACCTGCTTCCTGAGACATGAAATAGCACTCTAGCGTAAGATGAAACTAAATTATTGTATTGGGTCTTTTTCATATTAAATCCAGTAAATCTAAATTAATTCAGCTACAAATCTTTCATTCTTCAATCCAAGCATTTTTTATATAAACAGGTCTTCTCTTTAAGGAAAGAAAATATAAATCATATCTGACTGAATAATCTAAAAAACTAAGGTTTTTACTTAAGAAATACTTAGAAGAATTTATAATAGACTGACATTGAAGATGAGATATCGGTATTTCTTTTCCAAGTAAACTTGTTTTAACTTCTATAAAAATCAGCTCCTTTTTTTTAGATACAATTAAGTCAATTTCACCGAACTTACAACGGTAACGGCGTTTTATAACATTATACCATTTCAGTTTTAAATATACTAAAACTAATAACTCGCCAAAGTAACCTACAAAGTAGCGTAACCTACTTACCACAAGAAGAACAATTATGATAACAATTAACTTTGTGTAACTACTTTGCCTCCTTCTTTATTTTTACTATAAACCTTACCTCTTGCTGCAATATCCCTATCAACCAGTTCTATCACTGCCATTGAAGCGCAATCACCCTTTCGAGTGCTAAATTTTATTATTCTAGAATACCCACCTTTACGATCTTGATAACGGCTGGCTAAGACGTTTAATAACTTATCAACTGCTAACTTACTATTATGAAGGCGTGAAAGCAAAAGTCTTCTACCATGTAAAGTATTCTTATTCTTAGCAATTGTAATAAACTTTTCGACATATGGACGAAGTTCCTTAGCTTTTGGTAAAGTAGTTACAATCTGCTCATGGTTAATTAATGAGATAGATAGATTCTTTAACGTCGATAATCTATGTTCAGTACAACGAGATAGTTTACGTTTTTTTATTCCATGTTTCATATATCACCTAATCTTCATCAGTATGTTGTTTAGCCAACTCATCTATATCCTTAGGTGGCCAGTTTAGCACATTCATACCCAAAGACAAGCCAAAATTAGTCAAAACTGCCTTAATCTCATTCAAAGACTTTCTGCCAAAATTAGCAGTTCTTAACATTTCACCTTCTGTCTTTTGCACAAGATCACCTATATAAGTGATGTTTTCGTTTTTCAGACAGTTATGAGACCTGACAGATAATTCCATTTCATCTACCTTACGCAATAAGACAGGGTCATAACCCAAATCTTTAGCACCACTAGACGAAGAAACCTGCGATTTTTTATAACTTACATCAGAACTAATAAAGGGCTGAAGTTGCTCCTGTAATATTCTTGCAGCAGAGTCAACAGCTTGACTCGGAGAAATTGTACCATCAGTTTCAATTGACAATATCAGCTTATCCTTATCAGTCACTTGGCCAACACGACTGTTCTCTACCCTGTACGAAACCCTGTTGACAGGGCTATACAAAGCATTAACTGGAATAAAACCAATTAAATCCTGTTCACTCATAAGCTTCAAAAGTTCATTTTCTTTATATTTAGTTACAGGAAGATAACCTTTTCCGCTAGCCACGTATATGGTCATGTTAAGCTCCACATTTTGCCCCAGCGTACATATTAACAAATCTTTATTAACAATAGAGCATTGATCATCAGTTTCTATCATCCCAGCTAATACCTGGCAAGGCCCTTTAGCGTTTAAATTTAAGCATTTATTAGAAGCACCATTTAATTTACACCTCAACATACCCATATTTAATACTATATCAGTTACGTCTTCTCTCACCCCTTGAATTGAAGTGAACTCATGAGTTACACCTTCAATTTTTATTCCATAAACAGCACTACCTTTAAGAGAAGATAACATTACACGTCTTAATGCATTACCTAATGTTAAAGCAAAACCACTTTCCAACGGTTCTAGCACTATATCACTTTTTTCACTTGAATCATCTGATATTACCTTAACTGAACTAGGTTTAATCAATTTATCTAAATTGCTACAGAGAGAAACATCATTATTATAATACATAAAACAACCTTTTCAAATATCCTATACTCTTCTTTTTTTTCTTAACCTGCACCCATTATGAGGAATTGCGGTTTTATCTGCAATTGAAGTCACAGTCAACCCACAGCTCTGAAGTGCTTTAACCGCAGCTTCGGTACCAAAGCCAGGACCACGAATTATTACAGAGACAACCTTCATACCAAATCTCTCTATTGCATTCTTCGCAGCAGCCTCCGCAGCCTTACCTGCAGCATAAGGTGTGGATTTTCTCGAACCTGAAAAACCACATGCACCCACAGAAGTTTGACATAGCGTATTACCATGAACATCAGTTACATTTACAAAAGTATTATTAAAAGTTGCACGAATATGGACAACACCAGTAATAAACTCCTTCTTACTCTTACCAACCGTTTTGACTTTTTTCATTAAAACTCACAATAATAATAAATTTTATTTTTTCCCAGCAATAGGCAACCGAGATCTACCTTTACGAGTCTTAGCATTAGTATGAGTCCTTTGCCCTCTCACAGGTAAACCTTTTCTATGTCTCACCCCTCTATAGCATCCCATTTCCACTAAAGATTTTATGTTCATAGCCACTTCTTTTCTGAGCTCACCTTCTATAACATAATTTTGTCTAATGAAACTGCTGATCTTTTCTATATCTTCATCTCGTAATTCTGAAACACGTTTGCGCTTATCAACTTCGCAAGCGTGACAAATTACATTCGCAGTAGCAATACCTATACCATATATATAAGTTAATGCAAAAGGAACACATTTCCTCACTGGAATATTTATGCCTGCAATACGTGCCACTGGTACCTCGATACTTTATTAATAACAACTCTTAATTTATACCATAAAACAACTCAGAGTCAAACCAAATTACAAGAAATTTTACTTTCAATCTCTTGCGTTACCTCATCAACACTCAAATTAGCGTCAATTGTTAATAATTTGCCTTTATAATACTCGCGTAAACCTTTCATTTGAAGGTGATATTCACTTATTCTCTTATTAATTGCAGACATATCAGCATCATCAATTCTTTTCTCTAACCTCGTACTTTTACATTTAGCACAAGTAGTACTCTTAAAAGAAGATACACTATATATGCTTTTACAGTCCAAACACGCGAGACGATTTTTTAACCTATCGATTGCAATATTATCGTCAAGCTGTAGCTCAACTACAATGTCAACATCCCTATTATATTTTTCTTGCAAAACTTGAGTCAAAAAATGAGCCTGGTTTAAATTTCTCGGAAAACCATCTAATAAGCAATTATCATCCACTAATGCAAGCTGGTCACGTAATAATCCACATATAATTTCATCTTGAATTAAATTACCAGATTCCACGGTACCCTTTATTTTTTTACCTAACTCACTACTGCTAGATATAATATTCCTTAATAAATCCCCTACTGAAATTAATTTTAAATTATATTTTGCTATTAACAAGCTTGACTGAGTACCTTTACCAGAACCTGGAGGACCAAAAATCGTAATGATCATCTTACTTTCCTCGTTTTAGACTCATATTTCTTTATCCAGTTGTCGTACCTATTTGAAAAAATATAAGATTGTATTTGCATAATAGTATCAGTAATAACGTTCACTATAATCAGTAAGCTCGTCCCACCAAAAATAAATGGTATATCATAATAATATCTCATAACTTCAGGTACAGTACATATGACTACCAAATACGCAGAGCCAATGAATGTCAACTTAAAAACTATATCTTGAAGGTAATCAGAAGTATGTTTCCCAGGCCTTCTACCAGGTATAAAACCACCATTTTTTTTAAGAAAATCTGCGTTTTCCTCTGGATTAAATATAAAATTGGTATAGAAAAAATTAAAAAATACTATCAGCACCAAATAGGCTACAATATATACTACTTTATTTGCCATAAAGTAATTCAAAATAAAATCAGAAAAAGCGTGCCCCTTATAGAAATTTGCAATTGAAATAGGTGTCAATAAAATTGCATTAGCAAAAATGGTTGGTACTACACCAGATAAATTAATCTTCAATGGAATATAAGTAAAATCGTCATTATGTAATCTTTTAAATTGCTTTTTAGGATGTTGAACAATAACCTTTCTATAAGAAGACTCTACAAAAATGACTAAGAGTAGAAGCAAAAAAAACAATACCAAAACAAAAAGGATAATAAATAACGATACGCTACCGTTTTTATTTAACGTTAACAAAGATGACAAAGCGCTGTGTAACTCTGATATTATACCCGTGAAAATGATTAATGAGATACCATTGCCTATACCGCTAGCGCTGATTCGTTCACCAAGCCATATTAAAAGCATAGTTCCACCTAAAAGGCTGAAAACACCTATTGTACGAAACATAACACCAGGTTCGATTACAACCAATACCCCTTCCCTATTCATCCCTTCCAATCCAACCAAAATTGGAATTGATTGAAATACACAAATTACTATGGTCAGATAGCGTATATAAGAATTCATCTTTCTACGGCCTGACTCTCCATCATTCTTAACTTCCTTCATTCCTTTAATCGCAGAAGAAAGTAACTGAATAATGATAGAAGCCATTATATATGGCATAACGTTCAATGCTAGAATTGTCATTCTAGCCAATGCACCACCAGAAAATAAATTAAATACTCCAAAAACGCCTGAGCCATCTTTGGGAAATATATCATTAATTACATCAAGATTAATTCCAGGAATAGGCACATAAGTACCCAAGCGATAGCAAATTAAAGCTATTAGCGTAAAAAATATACGCTTTAATAAATCGCCTTTATATAACAACGTAGGATCCAAGCTATTAAATGCTGATTTATTGCCCATGACTTACGATAGTATTTCCACACTACCACCAACTGAAGCTACAGATTTTTTTGCAGCTTCTGACGCAAAATCAACATGAAACACAAATTTTTCGCTCAACTTACCTTTATTAAGAAGTTTAATTTTATCCTTAATAGACTTTATAAAACCTAATTTATACAGCCTCTCCTTATCTATAACAGAGTCTTTCACTATTTTTTTAGCTTCCATTAAGCGCTGTATATCGCCAACATTAATTATAGAGTATATGCTCCTACGTATAGGCTTAAAACCTCTTTTAGGCAAACGAGTATATATAGACTGTTGTCCACCCTCAAAACCATTTATAGAAACTCCACTTCTAGCCTTCTGCCCTTTATGCCCTCTACCGGATGTTTTACCTTTACCACAACCGATACCTCTACCCAGCAACTTAGGCTTCTTTTTCTTAGATAATTTAGTAAATATAGAGTTTAATTTTACAGCATTATTCATACTTTACCTGTTTCCAACTATCTCGCTAATCTTTTTGCCTCTTTTGCTTGCTACCTGACGAGGAGATAACATACTATCAAAAGCCTTAAACACCGCACATATAACGTTATGAGGATTATTTGATCTAGTGGATTTAGCTACCACATCCTTTATACCTAACACCTCAAAAACTGATCTAATCGCTCCACCAGCAATAATACCTGTTCCGGCTCTTGCGGTTCTTAAAACTATCTCACCAGAACAAAATTTAGCTTTAATATCATGATGCAAAGTTCTACCTTCACGCAAGTACACTCTAATCATTGATTTCTTTGCAGCATTTACAGCTTTGACTCTTGCTTCAGCAACTTCTGCGTGCTTACCTATTCCACACCCTACCCTACCCTTCTCATCGCCAACAACAACCAAAATTGAAAATGAAAATCTTCTACCACCTTTGGTAACCGTTGTCACTCTTCGTACCGAAACTAAAAGCTCTGATAAATCATTATTATTTTGTAAATTCTTTATAGCCATATTCAAAACCTTCTAAAATTCAAATCCAGAACTTCTTAAAGCCTCAGCAAATTGAGAAACTAATCCTGTGTATTTATACGCTCCACGATCAAACGTAAGCTGCTGCTCTAATTTCATGCCAGACAGACGCTCAACCATTAAAGAAGAAACCTGTTTTATAGTTTCAGCGTTGACTTTCCCTTTACATACATCCTTAATTTTAGCATCCAAAGTAGAAGCTGAAGTGAGAGTTATTCCTTTTACATCATTAATTAACTGGACATAAAAATGCCTATTAGATTTAAATATGGATATACGTAAACGTTCAGCGCTCTTGTCAAGCTTCGCTCTATTACGTAACTTCCTTTTTTCAGAATTACTTAAAAAATTATACGATCTTTTCATTTTTATTACTTCTTTTTACTTACAACCTTACGCAGCATAAATTTGCCTTTTATTACAACACCCTTACCTTTATAAGGATCATATTTTCTAATTTTGCATATATCAGACGCCACCATATAGACCTTCTGCTTATCCATACCACTAACTACTAAGTGAGTTGGCTTTATGCACTTAATCTCAACATCTTTAGGCACTTTATATTTAACATTATGGCTATAACCAAGATACAAAGTCAAATACTTACCATCACACTCTGCCTTATATCCCACACCGTTAATCTCAAGATTAACAGAAAAACCATCAACCATGCCGTTAATGATATTATTAATATTACTCCTATAAGTGCCCCACATAGGCTTTATTTTATCATAATTATCTTTATCTTGATCAACAGAAAGCAATAGCTGATTATCAATAATCTGACACACAACATCCCTGATCAAGCTAACTTCCTTTTCAGCCTTAGCACTCTTTATTAACATACTACCATTATTATATTCAACTGAAACACCAGCAGGAATATTGATAGGAGCAGCACCTATACGAGACATGAATTTCTCCTATTATTTAAAACACACGACACAAAACTTCTCCACCAACCTTTAACTTATGTGCATTATAATCAGTCATCACTCCTTTGGGTGTCGATATAATAAAAATACCAAGACCATTATATGCTTTAGAAATGTCCTTATACTTAGAATAACGACGACAACCAGGCTTTGACACCCTAACTATGTCACTAATTACAGGTGACTTCTCATAATACTTCAATTTTACAATGAAAGAAGGTAAATTATCTACAACTTGCTTTTCATAATCAAGGATATACCCTTCCTCTTTTAAAATCTCCAATATAGAAGAATTCATCTTAGAAAATAGTACCCTTGTTGCCCTATGCATTGCCAATTGAGCATTACGTATCCTTGTTAAAAAATCACCAATACTATCAGATAACGCCACAATATACTCCTTATATTATATTTACCAACTAGACTTTGTAACTCCTGGAATTTGCCCAAAAGAACATAAATCACGCAAAACAATTCTACATAAACCAAATTTTCTATATACTCCTCTTGGTCTCCCAGTTAAAGCACACCTATTTCTAATTTTGGTTTTAGAAGAATTTCTAGGCAATTTTTTAATTAATTTATTTTGAGCTGTAAACCTTTCTACAATAGACAAATTCTTATTATTTATTATAGATTTCAATTTTTCTCTTTTTTCTTTATATTGATCGCACAACTTTATTCTGCGAAGATTTCTTTCTATCATAGATTTTTTTGCCATATATTTCTCCTCTCAATTAATCAAAAAAAGGAAATTTAAGAGCCAGTAATAATTCCTTTGCTTCCTTATCACTAACTGCACTTGTTATAATATTAATATCCATACCTCTAATTTTACTTATTTTATCATAGTCTATTTCTAAAAACGAGATATGTTCCTTTATACCAAAGGAAAAATTACCATTACCGTCAAATTGCTTCACACTAAATCCTCTAAAATCTTTTTCCCTTGGCAAAGCAATATATATCAATCTTTCTAAAAACTCATACATTTTATCTCTACGCAAAGTTACTTTGCAACCTACTGTAGCACCTTTTCTGATCTTGAAGCCAGAAATAGATTTTTTTGCAAAAGTTGATAAAGGCTTCTGCCCAGCAATCAAATATAGGCTATCAAGTGGTTCATTTATTGCTTTACTATCTGTAGCAGCATCTCCAACGCCCATATTGATACACACCTTGACAAGTTTAGGCACTTGCATTATATTGCCGTAATTAAACTTATCCTTCAAGGACTTTACTATGCTATCTTTATACAATTCTTTAAACATATCAACCTAATCTATCACTTCTCCAGAAACTTTTGCAAAACGCACTTTTCTACCGTCTATAACCTTAAACCCCACTCTAGTTGGAGTTTTATATTTAGGGTCCAATGTTGCAACGTTGGATATATCAATAGCTAACTCTTTATTTAATATACCACCACTACTACCAGCTTTTGGTTTAGTATGTCTCTTATGCACATTCACTCCAGAAACAATTACTTTCTTTTTAGCATCACGTGCTATAACTTTGATTACCTTACCAATTTTTCCCTTATCTTTACCAGTTAAAACTATAACGTCGTCACCACTTTTTATTTTAGCACTCATTATAAAACCTCAACAGCTAATGACATTATCTTCATAAAAGAACCAGATGATAACTTTTTTACCGGACCAAACACCCGAGTGCCAAGTGGTTCACCTTGATCGTTAATCAAAACTACAGCATTGCTAGAAAAACGAATTACAGAACCATCAGATTTTCTAATAGGGCTTTTCACCCTCACCACAACTGCTCTATATACTTTTCCCTTCTCAACTTTCCCTCTTGGAGTAATAGATTTAGTAGATACAATAACTGTGTCACCTATAGATGCAGACTTTCTACCACCCAATAAACCAATACAAAGCACTGCACGCGCGCCAGAATTATCAGCTACTTCCAACAATGTATTTTTTTGAATCATATAAATATCCTATTCAATGTGAGCTATTAACAATAACCCATTTTTTAGTAGTAGAAATAGGCTTGTGTTCTTGTATTAAAACCTTGTCCCCTTCTTTACAACTATTATTCTCATCATGTGCTGTATACTTCTTGTATTTTTTTATAACCTTTTTATACAGCTCATCCTTATACACTTGTAATACCGAAACCTTTACAGTCTTATCACACTTAGCCTTAGTTACAGTACCACAAAAAACCTTTTTAGGCATTCTTTTCCTCTCTTCTTCTTTTATTTAATGTAGTTAAAATACGAGCTATGCTCTTTCTTATTAAGCTAAAACGCGAAATATTGTTGCACTGGCCCAGCTTCTTTTGAAAAACCAAATTAACAAACTCTTTTCTCAAATTCACAAGAATTTCATGCAATTCTTGCGAGGACCTCGATTCAATGTCAGCTATATCCATTGCAACTCCATTTAATTATGATTAGATACAAATTTACACTTCATAGGAAGCTTAGCAGTTGCCTTTTCAAGCGCCAATCTTGCTAAATGCATGGGAACATCACTGCTAATTTCAAACAACATTCTACCGGGCTTAGCTTTAAATACCCAAAACTCAACACTACCTTTCCCTTTACCCATACGCACATCCGCCGGCTTTTTACTAACAGGGGTATCAGGAAAAATTCTTATCCACACTTTACCAGAGCGTTTTAATGTTCTAGATATTACACGCCTTGCAGTTTCAATATGCTTAGATTGAATCCTACCTGCTTCCATAGCCTTTAGACCATAATCTCCAAAAGATAATGTGCTACCACCTTTCGTGTTACCCTTAATTCGTCCTTTAAATACTTTTTTATATTTACTTTTTTTAGGAATAAACATTTCAATATACCTAATTAGTTACCAATATAAACCCAGACCTTAACTCCTATGATGCCATATATAGTTTTTGCTTCAGCAAAAGCATAATCTATATTAGCACGTAAAGTATGCAAAGGCAAACGGCCTTCTTTATACCACTCAGTACGAGCTATCTCAGCTCCGCCAAGGCGCCCAGAACAACTTACTTTAATACCTCTAGCACCCATCCTCAAACAACTTTGAATAGCTTTTTTCATCGCTCTTCTAAATGAAACCCTTTTTTCTAACTGCTGTGCAATGCTGTTTGATATTAAAACTGCATCTATTTCAGACCTTTTAACCCCTACTACATTCACTTCCACATTATTTTTTACTTTTTCAGCTATCTTTTGCTTTATCTTCTCAATATCCGAGCCTTTCTTACCTATTATCACTCCAGGTCTAGAAGAATGTATTATTACAGATACCAAATCGATCGTACGCTCTATAATTACTTTAGAAACACCAGCATGCTTAAAAGATTCATTTATATAACTGCGAATAGATAAATCTTGATGCAACCCTTGTTTATAACCCTTCTCAGCATACCAAATAGATGACCAAGTATTAATTATTTTTAACCTAAATCCTTTAGGATTAACGTTTCCCATATTTTTGCACTTTCCTTATTAATTTTCTATTTTTATGAATCATATAATTTCCCCCAATTTTACAGTTATATTACTATAACGTTTACTAACTCTATTAGCTCTACCCATAGCTTTTGGACATACCCTACGCAAAGTAAGAGACTTACCTATTAAAATTTCTTTTATATATAAATTATCGATATCCAATCCATAATTTTGAGCATTAGCAATCGCAGAATTTAATACCTTCCTTATAAGACCTGCAGCTTTCTTTTCACAAAATCTTAATTGCACAGTGGCAAAAGAAACTTTTTTATTACGTACTAAACCAGCAACCAAATTCAATTTACGAGGAGTTGATTTTAAAACCCTAGAACCAGCTTTAACTATTACATCTCTGTTTTTCATATCAATTACCTTCTTGTCGCCTTTTTATCACCACTATGCCCAGTAAATTTACGAGTGGGTGAAAACTCACCAAACTTATGACCTATCATATTCTGATCATTAACATTCACAGGAATATAATCCTTACCATTATAAACAGCAAATTTTAAACCTAAACAATTAGGAAGAATTACAGAAGCCCTGGAATGAACTTTTATAGCCATGTTAACAAACCCCTTGTTTAAAGCATTATTCACCGACTTTAATATAGAAGGATGACAAAAAGGAGGCTTCCATGCAGATCTACTCATAAACTAACCTTTCAATTGTTTTATATACTTATCACTAGATTTATTTCTCTTCCGAGTTTTCTTTCCTTTTGTTGCAACACCCCAAGGAGTAACAGGATGACGACCACCAGAGGTTTTTCCTTCCCCGCCTCCATGAGGATGGTCAACCGGATTCATTGCAACTCCACGTACAGTAGGTCTAATCCCAAGCCACCTACTTCTCCCAGCTTTACCCAACTTTCTATTCTTATGGTCAGGGTTAGATACTACACCAATAGTAGCCTTGCAAGAAGATAAAATCAACCTAATTTGACCAGACCTGAGTCGTAATAAAACATATTGGCCATCACGACCAACGATTTGTGCATAACAACCAGCAGCTCTAGCAATCGCAGCACCATTACCTGGCTTCAGCTCAACATTATGAACGAAAGAACCAACAGGTATATGCTTGAGTAGTAAACAATTCCCTGGCAAAATATCAGCATCATTCCCAGCTGTAACAACATCACCTGGCTTCATACCTTGAGGAGCTAATATATAAGACTTAATATCATCCTCCTTATATGATATTAACGCCAAAAACCCACTTCTATTTGGGTCATACTCTATTTTTTCAACTATACCTTGACCACTTCTATTACGCTTAAAATCTATCACTCTATACTTCTTTTTGTGACCACCACCCCTATGACGAGTTGTAATTCTACCATGATTATTTCTTCCACCACTGGACTTTTTACCGGATGTAAGAGACTTTTCTGGCTCATCTTTTGATAAACCAACTTTACTTACTAACACAGTCCCACGAGAAGACGGAGTAACAGGATTAAAAAATTTCATACCCATACTAAACGCTCATTATATCTAATTTTTGACCACCCATCAAAGAAAAATAAACTTTCTTTTTCTGTTTTTCACAACCAATCACACCCCTAAAACGCCTATATTTAGGCTTAATTCTAACAACATTTATAGAAGAAATTTTAACATCAAATAGAGACTCTATTGCCAACTTTATTTGACGCTTATTTACATTTACAAAAACATACAAAGAATATTTATTAAACTTCTCCCTCAAAAAAGAGGCCTTTTCTGTAATTATAGGAGATTTTATTATATTATTATATTTGATCATAACAATCTACCTTCAAGATGCTTTAAAGTATCCTTTGTCAACATCACGCATTCGTGATTCAATATATCAAAAACATTTAACCCAATAGGTTTGATTAAGTCTACATAGTGCAAGTTTTTAGCCGCACGCAACAAATCATCTCCATAATCACCAACTATCAAAAAGGAAGAAAATTTAAAATTTTTAATACATTTACACATTTCAGACGTTTTCTTCACATCAATATTTAAATTATCCAGAATAATTACTTGATTATTTAAATACTTTAGAGATAAAGCAATTTTTAAACCAAATTTGCGTACCTTCTTATTAAGAGAATAAGTATGACTCCTCACAACAGGGCCGAAAATAATCCCACCACCTCTAAATTGAGGAGATCGCAAGCTCCCTTGTCTTGCCCTACCGGTACGTTTTTGACCATAAGGTTTAGCTGTTGTACCAGAGACATCACTAATACCTTTTGTTTTATGAGTACCAGCTCTTCTCTTCGCTAATTGCCATCTCACTATATCATGCAAAATACTCAATTTTTGCTTAGCAGAAAATATCAAAGGATTGAGCTGAGCAGTACCTACATTATCATTAGATAGATTAACTAAATTACATTCCATAACTAACTTACCAAATTACTAGCATCATCATTTACATCTAACAGTAAACCTACCGGAAAAGGAACATCTTTATGTAAAGATTTTTTAACTGCATCTCTTACAAAAACATAGGAATTTTTAAACCCAGGAACATTATTACCCTTCACAGCAATTATACTATTTTCATGATCAATGGATAATATCTTCATATTTTGTGCAGTTATCCTGCTGTTACCTAAATGACCAGCCATTTTCTTTCCTTTGAATACTCTACCAGGATCCTGACATTGGCCAGTGGAACCTTGTGATCTGTGAGCAATAGAAACACCATGAGATGCCCTAAGCCCACTGAAATTATGCCGCTTCATCACACCAGCAAATCCTTTACCTATAGAATAACCCGTAATATCAAGATATTGACCAACCACAAAATGATTGATTCCCACTTTTTTACCACATTCTATTCCCGACAGGTCATTTAATCTACTTTCGTATAACTTACATTTATTATTTATACCCTTTTTCTTTAAATATTCCAACTGAGGTTTTGCTATATTTTTAAAATCTCCTGTGCCTAAAATGACTGAATTATAGCCACATTTATCTTGTCCTTTTATATCAATAATATAAGTTTCGCTGAGATGCAATAAAGTTACAGCCATGCGACTATTGTCAGAATACATAGCAGTATGACCAATATTCATCATTAGTAAACCAATTCTCCTCAGCGAATTTATTCTCTTCATTTCCTTCTCCTAAACCTTAACTTCCTTGACTTTTAAATCCACTTCTACGCCAGCAGAAAAAGATAAACCTGTAAGCATCTGCATCATAGTAGGAGTAAGATCATGTAAAACAATCAAACGCCTAGAAGTTCTCATTTCAAACTGTTCACGAGATTTTTTATCAACGTGAGGAGATCTATTAACAATAAATTTAGAATCTTTCCTTGGCAACGCAATCGGACCAGATAATTTTGCACTGGACCGCTTTAATTCATCAACAAATTTTCGAACACACTCCTCCAATAAAGAACAATCGAAAGCCTTAATGTTAATATATATATCTTGCTTCATCTTAGTTACTACACTCACTCCAAAATTTCAGAAACAACACCAGAACCAACAGTTCTACCGCCTTCTCTTATCGCAAAACGCAATCCCTTATCCATTGCTATCGGTACTTGCAATTCTACTTCTACACTCACATTATCTCCTGGCATTACCATCTCCTTCCCATCTAGTAATTTTATGCTCCCAGTTACATCCGTTGTCCTTAAATAAAACTGTGGCTGGTAATTCGCAAAAAATGGTGTATGCCTTCCTCCTTCCTCTTTCTTTAATATATAAACCTCCGCCTTAAACTTTCTATGCGGCGTTATCGTCCCCGGTTTTGCTAATACTTGCCCTCTCTCCACTTCTTCTCTTTTTGTTCCTCTCAGCAATATTCCTACATTGAGCCCTGCACTTCCCTTATCCAGCAACTTCTTAAACATCTCAACACCTGTACATATCGTCTTTTGTGTTGCTTTTAAACCTATTATCTCTATCTCTTCTCCCGTCTTTATCTCTCCCTTCTCTATTCTTCCTGTTACCACTGTTCCTCGCCCCGATATCGAAAATACATCCTCGATTGGCAATAAAAATGGTAAATCCACAGGCCTTGGTGGAACCGCCACATATTCATCTAACTTTTCCATCAATTTATCTATTGATTTCTTTCCATATTCGCTGCTGTCATCCTCCAGCGCTTTCAATGCAGATCCCACTACCACAGGAACTTCATCCCCTGGAAATCCGTATTTATTCAGCAATTCCCTCACTTCCATTTCTACTAAATCCATCATATCAGCATCAGCAACATCAGCTTTATTTATATACACCACGATATATCCAACACCTACCTGCTTCGCCAGCAATATATGCTCTCTCGTTTGTGGCATTGGCCCATCAACCCCTGACACTACCAATATCGCCGCATCCATCTGTGCTGCACCTACTATCATGTTCTTTACATAGTCAGCATGTCCAGGACAATCAACGTGTGCATAATGCCTTTTTTCCGTCTGATACTCAACATGCGCTGTTGCTATCGTTATCCCCCTCTTCCTTTCTTCTGGCGCTTTATCTATCTGATCGTACGCTACAAAATTTCCATAATGCTTTGTTATTGCCGCTGTTAACGTTGTCTTCCCATGATCCACATGTCCTATTGTTCCCACATTTACATGCGGCTTTCCAAATGCTTCCACTACTGCTGTCATAATTTAAACTTTTCTACCTAAAATACAAATACATCAATAAATAATATGTTGATTTTATAAAAATACAACAAAAAAAAGAGCGGATAGTGGGAATCGAACCCACGTCACTAGCTTGGAAGGCTAGAGCTCTACCATTGAGCTATACCCGCACAATGGAGGAGGTAGGATTCGAACCTACGTACGCTCACGCGGACAGATTTACAGTCTGTTACCTTTAACCACTCGGTCACTCCTCCGCAAAAATTTGTTAAGAGAATACTATTTTAGCATCTTAACTTAAGCTCTTATTGTATTTAATACTAAACGCCTAAAATTAAAAAATCAAGCAATAAAACCTACCCTAATTAAAATCATGCAGATTTCATTTTATACAACACAATATTGTCAATAAAACGTCTAAACAAATAATGCGAATCATGCGTACCTGGCGCTTCTTCTGGATGATATTGCACAGAAAAGACTGAGTAATCCTTCATCATTATTCCCTCTACACTATTATCAAATAGAGAAATGTGAGTAATTTCAACATTACTTGGAAGAGAAGCTGAATCAACAACAAAACCATGATTTTGGCTAGTGATCCCAACTTTTCCACTACTTACATCATAAACTGGATGGTTGCTCCCTCGGTGACCTATATCCATCTTGATGGTCTTTGCCCCCAAAGTAATCGCAAGTAATTGATGGCCCATGCATATGCCAAAAATTGGTATTTTAGATTTTATAATAATGTCTATTTCTGAAACTACACTTTCTCCTATTTCTTGCGGATCACCAGGACCATTTGAAAGCACTATCCCATCTGGATTCATACTCAACACTTTTTGAGCAAAACCTGTGCTTGGTCTGATTAATTCAACTGTACAACCAAGTTCTATTAAGCGTGAAACTATACTGATTTTTACGCCAAAATCAACGATTACAACCCTATATTTTGCATTAAGGTCACTTTTAAAATTACTATGCAAGCTGACTTTATTGGTTATTTCTATCCCATTTACAGATTTGTATTCCTTCAATTTGTCCAACGCATGCGCCTTACTCGATGAGCATATCATTCCATTTTGAGATCCATGTTCTCTCAAATGTCTCGTTAAAGCTCTAGTATCAACTCCTGATATCCCAATCACGTTATTTTTCTCTAACCAATCATTTAAACTGATATATGAAGAAGGGTGGGACATAGAAGAAAGTTCACGCATAACCACACCACTTGCAAAAATTTTCTTTCCTTCATTATCCTTATGGTTTATTCCAACGTTACCAATATGAGGAAAAGTGAACGTTATAATTTGATCGGCAAAAGAAGGATCAGTTATAGTATGCTGATAACCGGTCATACCAGTGGTAAAACAGACCTCACCTATGCACTTACCTTTTTTACCTATTGATTTTCCCCAAAAGCATTTACCATCTTGTAAAATTAAAACTGCGTCCTGCACTTCATTATCTATTTAACTGATTCAAAACAGTATACAAGAATTTCAAATAATACGTAACTCTTTCTAAAATTCCAAATTTAACCACGAAGCAGCAAAAAATAACATGAAAAACTTTTAATACAATCTTTCATATAAAATATATAGTTGACTACCTTCATATTTCGTATTAGATATAGGTAAATCATAAGTAAAGTGGAGGGTAATAATGAACACTGGTACAAATCAATCAAAAAAAATAAATGAGAAGTGGTTAGCTGGAGGAATTGGCGCGCTATTATTTGTAATGATGCTACCGTCGATTCTTCTTTTAGCAAAAATAGCTATAGGGCTAATTATGGTTTCAGTTGCAGCAATAGCGATAAAAGTTGCCTTAAAAACAATATCGAATGCTTTAGAGGATAAACAGGCAGATCAAAGCCAAGCGACGCAACAAACAACACAAAGTAAAATTATAAACCTGGCTATTGGATTAACATCTATATTCGTAGGAGGATTATCACTATTCATTATAGCACAAACTGGCTTAATTGCAGCATGTGCAGCTATAACTGCTTTAGCTCTACACGAATATGTTAAAAATCAAGAAATAGGAAAAGAGATAAATGATAAATTCGATGAGGTAGCTAACAGTATAACTAATTTTATTGTTAGCAGTGTTGAAAAACTTATTTCAATAAAGTCGCCAGGCATAACAGCCTAAACTGTCTCCGTTCAGGGCATAAGTGTTACAAGTAGCATCATACAAGGCGATTAACGGCATCCTCCTGATAATAGAATAATTGTATCTGTTCAGGGGCATCGCAAATATTGAAGCAAAAGTGATCAGTGCTTACTATACGAATATTGTGATTTGAATCCACTAGGGAGGATGTCATCCCAGTGCCCAGACACTGGGATCCAGGAATTTTGATTAGAGATTAAATTGGTGAGTATAAAAGTAGCTAATTCTACGTTAAAATACAACGTTTTTAATGGGACTGCGTAAAAGGGCTGGATTCCAGTGTCAAGCACTGGCATGACAAGAAAGGGAGCACTGGAATTTTTGTTTCAGCATTAGCCATGCATCTGAACAGATACCCAAGTCAAATATAATGAAATTATCCTTTCTGCTTTTAAACTTTCATTCTCTTTATTCCAGTCTTTCTATTTTTGCTTCTAACTTTTTTATTTTTTGCTGTAAATTTTCGCACAATTCTAAAGAATCAACCATGTTACCTCACATTTTCTCTATGATTATCTTTATTATTCTTCTCTGTCCATCTTATTTGCTGCTTTCCCGAACGGATGCTCTACAGTTATTTTCTCATCAATAGCCGAGCTAGGTGCACCAGAATCAGGTACAATGATATTCTCGTGTGGTTGTATGTTCTCTTTTTCCTCACATGGTGTTTGCTTAATGAAATGTGCTGCTAAAACTTCATGTAAAGCTTTACCTTTTATAAGCACAGCCTCGTTTTGCTTAGTTAACTCTAAAATTTTCTTTGGTTCAACATCTTTACCGTCAATAGTTGATTTTTTAATACTAACTTGACCTAAATTTATATTTAAAACAACAGCGCAATTAAGGCCTTTTTCAGATTCATCTTTTGCACCCCAACTAATTTCGGTGTCACATATTGCAAATTTTGTAAAGGAGTAGTTCCTCTGTTGTTTCTCATTCTTCTCAATCGTTGCTATTCTTTGACCTTTTTCGTTGTATATTTTTTCTCTTTCTAATTCACTTTTTTTGTTGAATAAGCTACTAACTTCTAAAGTTTGCCCAGGTTTAATTTTAATATTAAGATTCTGATGAATATTGCGATTTTTTCCAATATGAGGTCCATTAAAAAAAGCACCAGGGAAATCGCCA
The DNA here is from genome assembly GCF_008033215.1 of Wolbachia endosymbiont of Drosophila ananassae. Lineage (NCBI taxonomy): Bacteria > Pseudomonadati > Pseudomonadota > Alphaproteobacteria > Rickettsiales > Anaplasmataceae > Wolbachia > Wolbachia endosymbiont of Drosophila ananassae. Next base: position 554,122 of record NZ_CP042904.1, read on the forward strand.
TTTAATAATTCTTTTGCATCCTGGTCCCCCTCTCTAATTCTACCCAAATATATATTCAATCTTTCTGTGAATTTCTTTCTATCTTGAGCATTACATTTCTCACCTATTATATTGATTATTTTTTCTAACTGTTCACTGTTCTGCAGCATGGAGATAAAAAGAAAAACATTTTTCTTTCTTCCATAATATTTTGTTATTTTATCGAATGGATTTGCCTCTTTACCTTCATTATAATTTATATCATACAAAGAATAGTTAAATGGACCATTTGAGAAATCTAAATTATCAAAGTCTGACAATATATATTGTACTTCAGGATTATTATCAAACATACATTCATCTTTGGAAACTTCTTGTACAATTAATTTCTCTTGCGAAATACCCTCTGTAGCATTTTTATCACGTGGGTCAACTATAGGTTGAACCTTTTTATCATGTGGGTCAATTATAGATTGAACCTTATTGTATAATTGAAACAATAAACCTACCACTCCAGGACCTCCTTTTTCTTAAGATAGAAACAATATAAATAGTATATTCTAATATCAGTATTGTAAAGCTAAAGTTTAGGTGTATTGAAAAATAATTAACCTAATTTATAACTTGCAGCTTTATCAGCTTGTTAGGTAGAATTATTAAAGAACTAGTTGAACATATGTTATCAACTCCATCCACAAGTTCTCCGCTTGTTACTCCAGTTGCAATGAACACTGATTCACCTCTTGCCATATCTTTTACGGCGTAGACTTTTTCTGGGTCATCAATATTTAAATTTTTTGCTCTTTCTCTTAACTGATCCGTGTCAAGTACTAATCTTCCCTCCATCTGTCCGCCGATAGAGCTTAGCGCTGCAGCCGCAAGCACTCCCTCTGGTGCTCCTCCTATACCGATATACATATCATGATTGCCATTTACTAGTGAAACTATGGCCGCAACATCACCATCATCTATTAGTTTAATTTTTGCTCCTAATTTCCTGATTTTCTCTATTAATTCACCATGCCTTTCACGTTTAAGTACAGTTACCACGAGATCATTCACTTTGCATTTTTTTGCCTTGGCTAAATTGTCTAGATTCTTTTCAATGCTATTTTTTAGTGAGACTACACCCTCTGGAAGATTTTTTCCTACTGCTATCTTTTCCATATAAACATCAGGTGCATGTAAAAAATTACCTTTTTTCGTTGCAGCAAGAACGGACATTGCCCCTGATTTGTAATGAGCACAAATCGTAGTGCCTTCAAGTGGGTCAACAGCAATGTCAATCTCAGGACCATTTCCAGTGCCAACCTTCTCGCCAATATATAGCATCGGCGCTTCATCTCTCTCACCTTCACCAATTACGATAGTACCATTTATTTCCATTGAATTTAATACTGTACGCATTGCATCAACTGCAACCTGATCAGCCTTTTTTTCATCGCCGAAGCCTGCTAGTTTATATGCAGCAAGTGCTGCAGCTTCGGTCACTTTAACTAATTTATAGGCTAAATCTTCCATCATTTGCTTTAAGAACCATAAATAAAGCATTGAATATATATCATGCTGCTTGAAACTGCAATATGTCTTGACTGGTTATGGGAAAGTTGCTATAATAAATTAGATAGTAATAGTGGTAAAATTTGACATGACTTATGAAAAGATAAAGGAAATTGTAACTAACAATCCTAATATAACTGCTGAGGAGTTTGGTGAGAAGCTCAAAGAAAATAGGATAAACATAAAAAAAACAAATAAATATCATTATACTTTACTTGGGCATATTGTTAATTCAAAGGGACCTAATATTACAGACAACACCAATGATCGTGCTATATTTCTACACATTATTAAATTACTCACAGAGTTGAAAACTGAAGGCAATACTGGTCAATTCAAACATGTAAAAGCTGGATTGAGCGAAGCTATAACGACTAAGCAAGCTGATGTTGTAAGAATACTCCTGGATAGTGGTAAGTTTAATGAAGAAGAAAAATTTAACGCTTTGCTCTGTGCTGTTACTCAAAAGTATGTCCAGGGAGTTAAATTATTGTTAGGTCATGTAAATGATGAAAACATGCAAAAGGCTTTAAAGGTGGCCATGGATAAAGAACAAACTACACAAGTTGAAGAAATTACTCAGATACTATTAAATTTTATTACACCAGAAACATCCAATGTAGAAGAAAATATAGTACCAGCACCTCCTATAGTAACAGAAGCAAATGCTAACCAACCTGTGTCAAGTAGTGTTAATGATCAGCCAGGTCATAGTAACGAAAATGAAACGCCTGTAATACCAGAGGAAACAAATACTAAGCAAACTGCCACACCAAATAATGATAATAAAGCTAACGGCTTCGTAGATGCTCAATTTTCTATGCCAAATGAACAAGAAACTAAATATAAAGAGAGCAAAAAGGATTTTTACACCTCATTGACAAAAGATGTTGTTGGAGTTGTTATTACAGGATTATTCATTACTGCTGCTGTAATGGTTCCATTTGTAGCTGGTGCAGTAGTTTGCAGTGTCATAGCTGCTTTGGTTGCAATATACACCGGGTTGCATGTAAAAAATTCTACATTACCAAGTTATAGGGAGATGAGAGAGAATGAAGTTGAACGTGTAACAGGATGTCATCCCAGTGCCCAGACACTGGGATCCAGAAGGCCATAATAAAAACTAGATTCCAGCGTCACGCGCTGGAATGACACCCTCTGGTGGGCTCAAACCGTATCCGTTCAGGAGAGTGGTTTAAGAAACAATAGATAGGAGATTTTGGAAAGGATTGAGACCCCTTTGTTTCCAAGTTAAGTATAATGAAATTATCCGCTCAAGGAATGTATTTCCCCGCTTTGATTGTGTAAAATATGAGTTTTTGCGATAAACGACATAATGCCGAATTTGCCGTTCAGCGTGGTTATTTGTCAGCGGAATATTTTCTGGGTCATCTAAAAATTTCCACATCATTCTTTCAGATCTCAGAACATTTTTTGCAACTCGAGAGGCTCCAATTGCTTCAGGTAAACGAGATATCTCCTTCAAGTAATACTTTGTACGTTTTCTTAATTTTCTGGCACGTCTGACAAACCTCAAAACATCTATCTCACTTTTTAGTAAAGCTTTTTTTAGTGCAAATAATTCAGTGGCCACGTTTCTCAAGTAACAACCCAGAACTTTAACTTCAATATTCCAACTATGTGCTAATCTTTCAAAATCTCTTGATAAATGTGCCCAACAGATTTGCCTGTTTTTATCGGCAAAATAATTGTATGCTGCATACCTGTCAGTTATTACCAAGCTATTGCGATTGCAGAATTTACTATTTTGTAAAACTTTCATTCCTCTTGACTCTGTAAATTTTACAAAACTTGCCGTATTGCTTGCAAACATCCAACACCAAGCGAGTTTACCTTTGTTATAATGGCTCGTTTCATCAATATGTAGAACTTTACTCCTACTTATCTCTTGTTCGATCTGCTCATACATTTTTTTGCATTTTGAAGCAACTCTATGTTCACTATTTGATATGCTACCGACGCTTATGTTCAAATTGAAGATATCATTTACGACACTCGCTATTTCGCGTTTTGAATTTTTGTAGAATCCGCTGAACGCTGCAATTATTGACTTAACCCTTGGACCAAATGTATCTGGCGTAACACCTTCCGGTAACTTGCTACTTCTTCTCTTTCCGCATCTCCGACAACGGCCATGTTCTAACTGATATTCCACTACATAAGGCTTGATTTCTGGAAGATCAACTTTCTGATGAATATATGGTTTTTCACATATTGCAATTTCTCCTCCGCATTCGCAAGTATTAGGCAACTCTATCTTTACTACTTTATCTGCATCCATGTTGGCGCGAAAACTTCCTTTATGACCAACCTGACCGCCAATATTCCTTTCGCTTTTCGGCTTATTCTTTTTTATTTTATACAACTCTTTGGAACTTGGTATTGATGAATTTTTTGAGCTTAAACCGAGTCTTTCTCTTAACTCAGCATTTTCTATCTTTAAAGCCTTATTTTCTGCTTTTAAACTTTCATTCTCTTTTTCCAATCTTTCTATTTTTGCTTCTAACCTTTCTATTTTTTGCTGTAAATTTTTGCAAAGTTCTAAAAGGTTTACCATATTATTTCACTTTTGCTCTATGATTATCTTTTTAGATCACCTTGTCTACCTTATTCTGCCACTCCGCTGAACGGATACCTCAAACCATATGAGTAGCCAACACTGCCACTATACTTACCTAGCAAATTTAGATCTAACACTAAACTGTGCTGCCACTAACTTTGCAATCGGTACTCTATAGGGTGAGCATGAAACATAATCCACCCCTGATTCGATGAGAAACTCTATAGATTTTGGATCTGCTCCATGCTCTCCACATATACCCAGTTTTATTTCTTTTCGGGTTTTTTTGCCTCTTTCAATGGCCATCTTGATTAACTCCCCTACCCCTTCGATGTCCAGCACTTCAAATGGATCATTGTCAAATATGTTGTTTTTCTTATAGGAATCGAGGAAATTAACTGAATCATCTCTTGAAAGTCCCATGGTTGTTTGCGTTAAATCATTAGTGCCAAAACTAAAGAACTCTGCATGTTTTGCTAACTTATCAGCAATCAGTGCCGCTCGTGGTAGCTCTATCATTGTTCCAATTGAGTACGCCTTGTCTGATGTCATTCCAGCGCGTGACGCTGGAATCTGCGTCTGTGAGATAACAGAGGATTCTTTCTTTGCTAGCTCGCATATCAGAATAAATTCTTTCTCGCTCATGATAAAAGGAATCATGATTTCAGGCTCCACTTCTATCTTCTTTTCTTTCTTTAATTCACTTGCAGCACTAAGTATTGCCCTAATCTGCATGCTATATATTTCAGGATGAGAAATGGCAAGTCTACAACCTCGATGGCCAAGCATTGGGTTCTTTTCTGATAACTGTGCTATTTTATTTTTTACTGACTCAACTGACTTACTAAGTGATTTGGCAATTTTTTCTATAGTAGACTGATCATTGGGTAAAAATTCATGCAAAGGTGGATCAAGCAACCGTATAGTGACTTCCCTGCCCTCCATAATAGAAAATATTTCTTTGAAATCAGACTTTTGCATTTCTTCTAGTTTAATGAGCGCATTTGCCCTTTCATTTTCATCGTCAGCTATTATCAACTTTTGAATGAATTCGATTCTATCACTAGCGAAAAACATATGTTCTGTGCGACATAAGCCTATACCTTCTGCACCGAATTCTTTTGCAATTTTTGCGTCTTTTGGAGTATCAGCGTTCGCTCTCACTTTGACCGTTTTGATTTCATCTATCCAGTTGATTACCGTTTTGAATTCTTGCGATAATTCAGGTGAAATTGTAGGGAGAATGCCAAGCATAACCTCCCCTGTTCCTCCGTTGATGGTAATTGGTTCACCTTTATTTACTTTTGTATCCCCTACAGAAAAGAAAGTTCCATCTTTATCGATATAAAGTCCACTCACACTGCAAATGCATGGCTTACCCATTCCACGGGTTACAACAGCAGCATGCGAGGTCATCCCTCCCCGTGCTGTTACTATGCCACTTGCAGCATTCATTCCATTAATATCTTCAGGACTCGTTTCTGACCTTACTAAAATCACTTTTTTACCCTGCTCTGCAGCTTTTTCAGCATCACTTGCACTAAACACTACATATCCAGAAGCAACACCTGGAGAAGCAGGTAGCCCCTTCCCTATTACTTTTTGGTCACTCTTAACGTCAAGAACTGGATGCAATAAATTGTCAAAAGTTTTTGGATCAATTCTCAATATTCCTTCTTCTTTTGTAATCGTTCCTTCGTTTACCATATCAACTATTATGCGAATAGCAGCTTCAGCCGTGCGTTTGCCAGACCTAGTCTGCAAAATCCATAATTTACCGTCCTGTACAGTAAATTCGATATCCTGCATGTCTTTATAATGCCTTTCAAGTTTTTCACATACCACGCATAATTCTCGGTAGACACTTGGCAGCAACTTCTCCATGGTGTTTTTTTGCTCTCCGTCAATTGGCATAGGAGTATAAACACCAGAAACCACATCCTCACCCTGAGCATTAACCAAAAACTCACCAAAAAGCTTTTTTTCTCCAGTTGAAGGATTTCGTGTAAATATCACACCAGTTGCAGAATTATCATTTAAATTACCAAAAACCATTGCTTGCACGTTGACCGCTGTTCCAAGGTTTTCAGGAATATTATGTATTCTTCTATAGGAAACAGCCCTATCATTTTTCCAAGAGGCAAATACTGCATTAACTGAGTTTAACAATTGCTCTTCAACGTTCTGCGGGAAATGTTTCTCAGTTTTTTCATATACTATCTTTTTAAAATCGTTAACAATTCTCTTTAAAACATCAACATCAAGATCAGCTAAGCTTTTTGCTCCACTCTTTTGCTGCTCATTATCAATAACATCTTGAAATAGGTGATGATCAAGCTGTAGTACAACATTGGAGTACATCATGATGAAACGGCAGTAGCTATCGTAAGCAAAACGTTCGCCACTTTTTTTTGCAAGCCCAACAACGGTTTCATCATTTAGACCAACATTTAAAATAGTATCAAGCATGCCCGGCATTGAACTAACACTACCAGAGCGTATGGAAACTAATAAGGGATTATTTAAATCCCCAAATTTACAACCGATGTCATTTTCGAGCATCGTCATGTAGTTTTTAATTCCACTACATATGTCATTCCAGTGCGTGACCACATTTTTTTCTGGATCCGAGTAATCAGATACTTGGATGACAGAAGATCTATTGTCTTGATAATAGACTTTGCAAGCAGAGGTGGAAATTGTGAAACCAGGTGGAACAGGAATGCCAACATTGCACATTTCTGCTAAATTTGCCCCCTTTCCTCCCAGCAGATTTTTCATTTCTGCATTGCCTTCGCATTTACCCTGGCTAAAGTAATGTATTAACTTTTCCCCCATCATTTTCTCCGGATTTTCACTGATAAACACATTGTACATATAGTTCCAATAAACCTGTGAGGACTTGAAACCTTAGGATAATAAATTTTACAAAATTTTGCAACAACGTTCCCTCTGGCAACATCAGTAAAGTTAACAAAAAAGATGACAAATTATTGAATTATTATCAATAAGAATATATAATATAAAGATACATTTAAAAATTTTTTTATGGCTCTTTCTAAGTTTCTCGACCCCAAGAATGATGTTGCGTTTCGGCGTATTTTTGGTACTGAAAAAAATAAAGACATCCTCATTCACTTTCTCAATGATATTTTGGGGTTCACTGGCAAAGATGAAATAAAAGAAATAGAATTCCTCAGCACTATTCAAGATGCTGAAATTGCTTCTGATAAACAAAGCATTGTTGATGTTCTTTGCAGGGATTCTAGTGGGAACAGGTATATCCAAAGGATTCTAAAGCTTATTGAACCAGATGTTTTGCCATCTGAGTCTACGCATCAGTGCGAATTGGGTAACCAGTTGGTGCCGAGCGACGCGGACAATGAACCTCCTCTTGATAAAGAAGATGCTCAATCGTGAGAGAAAGCATAAACTACAAGCATCATGTGGTTGGAGGGCTAGGCTTAGTGGTATGGTGAACGTAAGTGAAGCTTCATAAGTATCGTAACGATTAAAGAGCTAAAGATGCTGATAAGCTCCGACCAAAAGGTAATGTGGATGAGTTACATTTTTCATTTCTGGATGTACGCAAATAATAATTCCACCGGTATAGAGAAGCCACCTAACCCACTATTGTATGACAAAAGGAACAGGATAAGCCTGTATTTGCCTATGGCCACCCGTAATGCTTGTGCATAAGGATTTGAACGTCCACGCGAAACAGAACTTCATTGGTCCGGCCGCCAATCACCCTAAACCCAGTGTCACAGCAACGTTGCAGGACCAATAACTCCGAAGCATGGAACCAGTTACCCTGGAAGAAATGCCAAAAAGTTGTTATGAGGCTACAGAGGCGTATTGTTAAGGCTGTCCAACAAGGCAGATGGGGTAAGGTGAAAACTTTACAACACCTTCTCACACGCTCTTTTAGCGGCAAAGCTTTGGCGGTTAAGAGAGTAACTGAAAACCAAGGAAAAAACACAGCAGGTGTAGATCGTCAAATATGGTCAACTTGCAACACAAAATTTCAAGGAATAAAGCTATTAAAACAAAGAGGATACAAACCTTCTCCGCTAAAACGGATATACATCAGTAAGTCTAATGGCAAAAGAAGACCTCTTGGAATCCCTACGATAAAAGATAGAGCCATGCAAGCATTATACTTGTTTGCTTTGGAACCGATAGCTGAAACGATCAGTGATCGTCACTCTTATGGTTTTAGACCAAAAAGATCCTGCGCAGACGCTACTGTGGCTTGTCACTTGTTACTGGCAAGCCGTAACCAACTACAATGGATACTCGAAGGTGATATTAAAGGGTGTTTTGATAACATTAACCATGAATGGCTCATGAAGCATATTCCTATGGAGAAGAAAATTCTTCATAGCTGGTTAAAAGCTGGCTTCCTAGAATCAAAAACTCTGTATTCCACAACTGCAGGTACCCCACAAGGTAGTATCATCTCTCCAATACTAGCAAATCTAGCCCTAAATGGACTTGAAAAATCATTGGAAAGTCAATTTGGTAAACTTGGCAGTAAAAGAAGAAGCAAAATCAGAAGTGGAGTAAATGTAATCAGGTACGCAGATGACTTTATCATTTCAGGAATCACACGTGAAGTACTGGAAAATGAAGTAAAACCTCTAGTATCGTCCTTTCTTCAGGAGAGAGGTCTTATCCTTTCCGAAGAGAAAACAAAAATTACATCTATTACAACAGGGTTTGACTTTCTTGGTTGTAATGTACGCAGGTATAATAAGAAGTTAATTATAAAACCTTCAAAAGAAAGTATTAAGAAACTTCTTAATAAAGCACGTACATTGATAAAGGCAAACATAGCGAACACTCAGGCCGTACTAATCAAGTTGCTCAATTCCCTATTAAGGGGATGGGGAAATTACTACAGCCATGTGTGTGCGAAAAGAGCTTTTAACAAAATAGACCATGAAATTATGTGTGCTCTATGGAAATGGGCAAAGAAAAGACATCCTCGTAAAGGATTACGTTGGATAAAGAATCGTTACTTCAAGGTAATGAAACAACGCCAATGGGTCTTTGCTGCACCCATATGCAAGAACAAACCGAAAGAGATAAGGTATTTAAGACTGCTTAGGTTGATTGATATACCTATCAGACGACATGTTAAAATCAGGGCGGATGCAAATCCACTTGACTTAAAATGGAAAAAGTATTTTGATGAAAGAGTGAAACAAACAAAAATGTTAGCAAGCTCTTTCTCAAGAGAAGGTTCTCTACTGTTGGTGTCACCATTAAGAATGATGTTTTCTGAGGAATCATGAAGGACAAGCCGGTTCGAGAAAAGAAGGACTTAGATAAGGGGCTCAAGCGTAGTGTGGGGAAACCTGCATGCTGCGTTTCTAAGGGAGGGAGTAGTAGCAATACTACTTCCTTACCTAACCAGCTCGCTAAAACTAAGGGCTTTGAAAAACGTGCTCAATACTATGCTGCTAAAGCCTATTCAAGACAGGCTGACAAAGGCGATCAATATCATGACCTTAAGGAAATTATCTTTATTGCTATAGCAGACTGTATTTTATTTCCTGATAAGTCTGAGTATAAGTCAAAGCATACCATTCGCGATGAAGATACTAATGAACATGATCTAAAAGATTTTTACTTTATATTTATTGAGTTGCCTAAATTTCCAAAAACCAAAGAAGATCAGCTTTCAAGTATTGTTGAGAAATGGGTCTACTTCTTTAAATATGCAGATGAGACTAGTGAAGAAGAGCTGGAAAAAATAATAGGTAGTGATCTAATAATTAAAAAGGCCTATGAAGAACTAAATAGGTTCAACTGGTCAGAAAAAGAATTTATTGCCTATGAACAGGAAATAAAACGTATTCTTGATGAACAGGCTGTCCTTGCTCAAAAACTTGATGATGCTACTGCAAAAGGCATCCTCATCGGACATGAAAAAGGCAGAAAAGAGAGGGAAATTGAAGTTGCAAAGAATCTACTTAAAGCAGGAGTTTCTATTGATATCATAGCTCAAACTACTGGTCTTACAGCTAATGAAATTAAAGACTTAAGCTCTTTGGATGTTTAGATGAACATCTTTGTACTAGATGAAAACCCAGAGATTGCGGCAAAAATGTTATGTGATAAGCATATAGTAAAAATGCTATTAGAAACTGCTCAGTTACTGAGTAATGTTTTTTCAATAGCATTAAAAGTGCCAAATCCTTTAGTCAGCATCACAGACCAGAATATAGAAGTTCCATATAAACTTACTCACAAAAACCACCCTTGTTCTCTATGGGCTAGACAATCCAAAGGGAACTTTTTCTGGTTAATAAAATACGGAAGGGAGCTGTGCAAAGAGTATACTTGGCGATATAAAAGAAAACATAGATCAGAAGAAGTTATAGATTGGTGTGATAGTAATAAGAATTTGCTTGTTTTTCAATCAACCGATATAAAGCCTTTTGTACAGGCGTTACCAGATCAATATAAGTCTAGTCATTCAGTAAAAGCTTACAGAGAGTACTACCTAAAAGAAAAGATGAGGTTTGCTTAGGGTTTGATTGGTTGTTTAGGAATCGTCTGAAAAGCAAATAAAGAACGTTAATTAGTGATGGACCTCTTCTCACTTTAACTCTATTTGAAAATCATTAAAATCGTCCAATCTTTAACCCAATTGAATACCATTCAGCATTACTCCACTGTTCCGTTGATTTAATTTAATTTGCCTCAAAGTACATGCTAATTTCGCATGCATTCCTTAAACATTACTCATGGTAGTTGCTGCATCACCGTATAACACCCGGAAATTTCAAAGCCAGGTTCGATATACTCTTTTATAACCTAACGAAAATCTGAGTTCAGAACATAAAACCAGTCCCTTAATATAACTACTTTGCTGTTCCCTTACTATCATTTACAAAGAAGCCCTTATATTTTTCTACTAAATCTGGTCTTTTCTTCATCTATATCTCCTTCTACACCTAGAACTCTATTCGCCAATTCCCTATTCTCTAGAGAAATAAGTAATGCTCTATATCACCGTCAGAAATTAATCTGCCGCACCGAGAACTGATAGACCTTTTTATCTTTCCCATTATCTCTTTTCTTGGGGTGAGTAAAACAATATATTTTTCCACATAGTTATAAGCTGGGAACCATAAAAACAGCTTCATGATCAGCCATTTTAAAAGTTCGATCAAGTTCAATATTCCTAAGCGTTGTACTTGCCTTATATGAACAATAACATCCCAATGTAAGGAAAGTTAATGCAGTCAAAGCAAGTGAAATAGATATTCCTAAATGAGACATTGTTAAACTTGTGCCAACAGCAAATACTCCAGATAATATAAGAGAAGCAGAGGCATAAATTATTTGCTTTCTACTCTGAGCTCTTGCTTCTGAGAATTGAGATTTTACTGCTGAACTTTGTTCAGAGACTCGAGATAGGTTGCTAGTCCTTTTACTATAACCTTGTTTTACATTAACACCCACAGACTCAGTGGCAACTTTTGAATCCATCTCATCCTGGATTGATATATCAATATTTTCCGGCTGTTCATTAGCTAGAATAAGCTCATCATGCAAATTTTTTACAGAGCAAAAATGTGAGGGATCGATACTAAAGCTTTCTTCAATGCCTTCTAATCGTTTATTCTCTTCCTTTAATCGTTCTATATTTCCTCGTAATATACTATTTTCTAATAGCAATTCCTCACATTGTTTCCCTTTTGCATCTATCTCTTGTTCCAGCTTTACTAGTTTAATTTCATAGTCTTTACATAACTCAGCTTTTCCTTCCGGTATATCTGCATCCTCCACTTGTATACACGAATCTTCGGTTTCTCTTTTTGTCTTTTCCGCTCTTAACAAATACTCATAATCATCTTCTAACCCATTTATTTTTTGCATTAATCGTTGATTGTTCTCATTCAGCCCATTTATAACTTCCTGCATCTTTTCTTTTTTATTAAATAGCAATTCCTTTTCTTCTTTCAAGTTCCAAGTTTCCTTAGCAAATTTACTGCTACTTTAACTCTAAAATTGAGATTCATTCATTTTAATCCTTCATTTTGTCTAAGATATTTGAATCACTTTTAATTTTAGGTTTCATTACATGAGAATTTTCCTAAAATCTATAAATCTTTAGCTGTTCTTTGCGAATTATTACTTTCATTTAGGTATACGTTCCACTAATCTCTTCTTAAACGTCCACCAGTATAATCACCAGGTTAGATGGATTGGCAGGTTTAATCGGGGTACTCGTATCAACAGAAGCTCCAAATGGCATAAACAGTGCACTTCGGCTGCTCTTAATCGATCTACCTAGTGAAGGTATATCACTATTATAAAGTGTTCTATCACCACTAGAGGCAACTTGCTCTTGTCTATAATTTGTAGAAGTTCCTGTTGGACTAGTACCATTTTTCTGATCTTCTCTACTGCTTTCATTCGTAAAGCGCTTCACTCCCATTACCCTCCTAACATTCTCTCCAAGTTCTTCTCTTTCGATTATAATACGAGATTCATTTTTTTCATAGTTAATTTTATCATATAATTGTTCACATTCTTTGTAGGACAATATTGGTTGTAGCGTCTTCTTCTTTACTTCTTCATCGTAGAAAGCTCTCAGCTTATCATTTGATAATATTGCTATAGCTTCTTTTACATCAGGATGCAATTGAGAATGCCCATTTTTGCATGAATGAACACGGTTCAGTAGAAAAATCTTAACAGAGTGTTGCTTGTATTCCATAATTTCCTCTAATGTAATTCCCATAACTTTTTCTTGTGATTCTATGTATCCTAGAGCTTCTTCAAAGTCTTGTCTGTTAGAGGTGAGAGGTTGAGCTTTTTTTAACTTTTTGATCTCACTATCTTTTGGATGCACACCATTAACTTCAATAACAGGGATAACACTTGCAGAGTCAATCGCATTTAACACAATACTACAATCATCTTGATTTTTTAGGAAAGCTTTTAGCTGTTTTTTAAAGTTCAATAAATTACTTAATTTATCTTCATTAGTTTTAGATTTTTTGATTTGATCATAAACGTTTCTGGCTGCTTGGTTATTCTCTTTATCAGTCCTTATTTTACTTTCTAACTTACCAAGGAGTTTGCTCAGTGGTTTTTTAAGTTTCTTATAATCGTTAACAAGCAGTTCTCTTATCCGTCTTTCAAAATCTCCTTTTTCTTTGAATCTCAAAACAGTATATAGATCATCTTCAGCCCTCTGCTGATCGGATTTTGTATTTACAACCATAACCTTACCTAACACTAACAGATACTGCTGAACAGAACTTAAGGGCGAAGTTAAAACACACTTAGTTAAAGTCATAAGCACTTCTCCAATTAATCTTACTAATATTCTTCTGGAAAACAACATATCTACTGACCTTATTCTTGGGAATATAAATAGAAAAAGTGCATCACCTATAGTCTCCAGAAAACCTGGTGTTAGCTGTCAAATTAAGATTTCTAGAAAATACTCAATAATTCCAGACAGATTTCTCTAGGCCTGACCAGAACGTTTGGGTATCAAATAGGTCTTTCTGGAGTAATTAGGTGTTGTAACTTAGTTACAAATTTAGTACCATAGCGTTGTTTTCATGATATAGGGAGGTTTAAATGCCAATAGAAACAAAACGTCAGGCTGAAGTGCTTAAAAAGCTACAAGATGTGATAAAACATACAGATCGTGACATTGCGGCTGGAAGAAAGTTAGCTATTAAAAGGTGGGTCGAGACCTATATAGAGTATATCAAACTTTTTAAGGATGATAAGCTGGAATTCTTATATAATGTTTTTCGAGATGAAGGTTGTTGGTTAGGTACAAGGTTAAATAATACTGTTTTAGGTCAGAAATTGACTGAAGAGAAAATAGGAGAAATCGATAACCCACTACCAAGGTATGGTATGGCATCTAGGTACTGTATAACGGGCAAGATAGGTGATTTTTTCAACAAACAGTTTGTACTCTCTAGAGGTCAATTTACTTCAGAAGAGGTAGATAGTCAAGGTAATCCGATCAGTGATCAATATGTAAGAAACATTCTGCTATCATCCATGAAGAGAAATGGTCCTGTGTTTGATTTCTGGATCGATAGAGAATCTGGGGAATTAAAGAAGTATGATGCAGTAGAAGGTTTTGACAGTGCTGTAAAACTTAAGTGGAGCGAAGGGGTAGAGTATTTTTATAATCAGTTAGAGGAAAAAGATAAGGAGAAGAAGCTTACAGAAGCTATTGTTGCTCTTTCTCGTCCTCAATCTGTTAAGAAAGACGCTCCTATTTTAGATTTTTGTGTAAGGAATATAGGCGATAAAGATACTCTTTTACAGAAATTATTGCAGAAAGATAAGGGAGTATATTCCCTTCTTGCTGAATCAATGGATTATGTTCTGATGGCCCACTAATCCTGTTTAATAAGGCGTCTCATCATCAATCCCAAATGTTCAAATCCTGAGCCTAAGTTCAAGCTAGATCCCTATTATGATTGAAATGTGTTGGAGAGACCCCTGCCTAAACACAGAAAAGAGCTTGATTAATCACATTGGAAACGAGAAGATGTTTGTAAGCCCGATAGGAAAATAGAGAAAGAAGAAATATTAGATATGATTTCATTTGCCAAAGGTTGCTTTCCTGAAAAGTTTGACCTTTTTAAAGAAGTCATGATAGAAAATCTTAGAATATGTGGTAGGGAAGGAAAGAGGAAAGGTGTAGATTACGGCAAGTTTGCAGAAGAGTTATTTCTTCAGTTAGAGAAAGTAACTTTACCTTCTGTAGGTGATGGTCCTTGGAATAATTTGCGGTCTCAATCTAAGGTATCTTTGCCACTTGATGGTTCTGGTGATGGCCCACAGTCTGAGTTTGAAGCTCCTAGTGTGAGTGGTATTTCTGGTTCTCATAAGAAAAGAAGAATCTAGTCTACTCATTAATGTGAGTGGTTTTTCTGGTCTTAGCAAATAGAGAGGTGCTTTGTGTCTTTAATAAGAAGTTTAGTGGATGGAGATCTTGATGGTTTTAGACAAGAGTTTGAATCCTTTTTAGATCAATGTCCATTTTTCTTGTATCATGTAAGTACAGGACGTTTCCTTCCTGTATTCTTTTTCAGTATGTTTGCTACTGCTCATGATGCTAATATCTTAAAAGCAAATGAGAGAGTGTATTTTCGTTTTGATAATCATGGTATTGATACAGGTGGTAGAAATAGAAATACAGGGAACCTAAAAGTCGCTGTTTATCGTGACGGACAGCAAGTTGTCAGATGCTACAGTATTTCTGATCGTCTTAATAGTGATGGGTTAAGGTTCAGTACAAGGGAAAGAAATGCTCTAGTGCGAGAGATTAGAGGGCAAAATCCAAATTTAAGGGAAGAAGACCTAAATTTTGAGCAATACAAAGTATGCATGCATGGAAAGGGCAAGAGTCAGGGAGAGGCGATTGCAACAGTATTCGAGGTGATTCGTGAAAAAGATTCTCAAGGTAGAGATAGATTTGCTAAATATTCAGCGTCTGAGATTAGCCTTCTTAGGCATATAGAACGCAATAGGCTTAATGGGATTAATGCGCCTGCGCCACGCAGTTTGTTGACAGTTAAGGAAATAGGAAGTATATGACTCAATCAAGATCAGAGAGTACAGCTTGGTCATTTGGTCAATTTTGTGCAAGTTGCACCGGGTCAGCAAGGGATTTTCAGTTTTATGGAAGTGCTAGCAAGTAACCAAAGAATAAATATAGAACGTGGAATAAATGAAGGAATTTTGCCATACATAACTCGAATCTATCGTAGTTACCTAGGCAGCCTACAAAATGACATTCAAAATCGCAGTCAAAAGTTTGAGAGTCACGGATTTTTCTTAGGTTTGTTGGCAAATTTTATTCATCTCTACACAATAGATATTGACCTTGACTTGTCTCCTGGAAATTCATATGTTGCTTTTCTTATATGTCATCAGGCAGAGAGAGAAAACATTCCTATCGTTATTAATGTTACTAGATGGAGGACATCGTCTGATATTGCATTAAACCGCGCTAGAGCTGATGCTAAAAGATTACATGCTTCTTCATTTATATCTATTCACACTGAATCAAGAAATGCTGTTTGTATTGGATTAAATTTTAATCTGAATATAGATCCTTTTAGTATTGATACAGTAGAGTTTTTAGAGAATAGATTTCCTTTGGTACAAAGATTATTTGAGTGTTTGGAGGATGAAGGAATTAGAGAAAATATTAGAGATTTCTTGCTTCAACATCTTCCTAACGAAATACCAAGAAATGCAGAGAATTATAACAGAATATTTGATTGCATAACTGGTTTTGCTTTTGGGAATAGTATTTTAGAAGAGTTCAGATTAGTAAACGCAGTTCAACAACGTGTAAGAAAGTATATATTTAGATATGGTGATGAGAATCATGCTTTAACCATGGTCTTCCATACTCAAGGTTCTGATATAGTTATACTTCATATTAGAGATAACAACGCTGTACAACAAGGAGCCATCAATTTACAAGATCTTAATGTTGACGGAAATAATGTTCATGTACGGGAAGTTTCATGCACACTTAATAATCAACTTGGCCTTAATATTCATACAGATAACCTTGGTTTATATCACAATTACCAAAATAATAATGCAAATAATTTTCTTGGTGGTAATCTTGTGCAAGTGCCTAATGCTGGAAATGTGCATAATGCTTTAAATCAAGTTATGAATGATGGCTGGCAAGATAGATTTCAGCATCAAGAATTATTTAGAAACATTTCTGCAGTATTAATGCCAGAAGATACGCATGGCAATATGATAATAGATGTAAATAGCAAAGATAAGTTTCGCTCTATACTACATGGTACATTTTATGCTAGTGATAATCCTTATAAAGTGCTTGCTATGTATAAAGTTGGTCAAACATATAGTTTAAAAAGGTGGCAGGAAGAAGAAGGAGAAAGGGTAATACTTACAAGAGTTACAGAACAGAGACTAGGTCTTCTATTATTAAGACAACCTACAGCAGATACTCACCCAATTGGATATGTATTAGGATTTGCTGATAATGCAGAAGAAGTAGAACAGGAGCAAGACGAGGCAAGGTACAAAATAACAGAATTGATGAGCAAACAAAGGGGATATTTGCCTATTACTTCTGGAAATGAGGTGGTTTTGTCTTATGCTGTATTTAATAGAGGTGCACAGAGAGCAGAAGACTTTATATCTCTTCCACAACAAGCAGTGTATGTACATAGACTTGATCGTCGTGGTCATGACTCAAGACCAGAAGTATTAGTGGGACCTGAAAGTGTTATTGATGAAAATCCACCAGAAAATCTATTGTCAGATCAAACTCGTGAAAATTTCAGGCGCTTTTACATGGAAAAAAGACCAGGACAGAACTCGATTTTTTTGCTTGATATAGATGATAATCTGCACGTTCCATTTAGTTACTTGCAAGGTACTAGAGCACAGGCAATAGAAACATTAAGGTCAAGAATAAGGGGAGGTGGTACTTCTACAGCACAAGGAATATTACAACAAATAAACACTATCCTTCGTAGAAACAACGCTCGTGAAATAGAAGATGTGCATAATCTACTTGCACTAGACTTTGCAACAGAAAATCAAAATTTCCGTTATTGGCTACAAACTCATGACATGTTTTTCGCTGCACGACAATATACTTTCCATGATGATCGATCTAATCCAACTAATGATCGTCATGATTTTGCAATAACTTCAGTAGGAGTCGATGGAAATCAAAATGATCCAACAGGTAGGGACTTATTAAGTAGTAACATAGATAACTTTAAACAAAAAGTAGATTCGGGTGAAAAAGATAGATTAACTGCTATTATTAATGTAGGTAATCGTCATTGGGTTACATTAGTTATTGTCCACCAAAATGGAAATTATTATGGGTATTATGCTGATTCACTTGGTCCAGATAGTCGTATTGACAATAATATTCGAGGAGCTTTAAGAGAATGTGATATTAGCGATGATAATGTCCATGATGTTTCCGTTCATCAGCAAACAGATGGCCATAATTGTGGCATATGGGCATACGAAAATGCTAGGGATATTAACCAAGCTATTGATCAAGCTTTACAGGGAAATAGTAACTTTGGAGAGAAAGGTGAAGGTATTATAGGTTATATACGTGGTCTTCTTAGTGCAGGAATTGGAAATGACACTAGACAACCTCAAAGAAATGAACAATACTTTAGAAATCGGAGAAGAAATATTTCACAATTATTCCAAAATGATTCTCTATCTTCTCCTAGGGGTAGATTGATTCAAGGTCGTCCAGGAATTCAACATGAAATTGATCCATTACTATTACAATTTTTAGAACTCCAATATCCACAGCGTGGAGGTGGGGGAGCATTGCAATTAGGCGGAGAAAGAGTGATATCAATTGATTTTGGTCCGCAATCTGTATTGGATGAAATTGATGGAGTGAATAGAGTTTATGATCATAGCAATGGTAGAGGCAGTAGGTAGAGGTTAATAGGTGAATGAAGTATTTCTTTACTCCATATTTACGCGTTGGTTGTAATGGGTCTTTTAATTTATTTCTGCATATTTTTTTTGGGGGGTTGTTTATTAACAATAATATAGAAGATATTAATAAAGCTTTTGTCCGTAAAGCACATTCATGAGAGCGATATTTTCTTAAAATCAGCTAGCTTTAGATGCTGAAGTTGTGTACCGTTTAGAATAACTTCCTTAATTTTGGATATAAAATAATTTAAACGTAAGATCCACTGTAAAAGATAAGATTTAATTTGGAAGAAAAATTGATGTGATTAGAACTTGACCTTACATAGTGTAGGAATATTTTTTATAAAAAGAACAATATCCATTTGAAATGTAAAATTATCATAAATTTTTCTTTTTGTTCTCAAATGAATTACTATTAATTTAGTATTATATATTGCTAATAACTTAAATAATCCAACCATTTCCAGCAACAAAAAACGCTACCCGTGAGAACATTTTTCTTTGGGATGGGATGGTCTACCATATGTACCATACGAACTTTTTAATATAACAATTTAACTATACGCTAAAACTAGCTATATTAGCCCATTTCATCCATATCTACATACGAACTTTTTTGCCTAAGCTTATTGAAATAATTTAAATCTTCTATTTTTATAACCTTATTTTTACGCGGCTTGTTCTCACAAATATACGACCTTTTTTGCAATCTTAGGAAGAGTCAATAATTCAATTCCTTATAACACTAGCTAGCATGGTATCTTCACTAAAATATTTTTTTAAAAAGTTAGTTGACTTATAAATAATTCTCTACTAATACTAGCATATGTTTGTTTATTCTGCTGAAGTGGCTCCGCAGGTTACTGTATAAGCTTCAGCAGTTTTTGTACTCCTTTAAAGCATCATATTCCTATATATTAAATATAGCTGGTGTTCTCAATTTTGTTGATCTATAGTAAAATTGGCTAAAACTTCCAGTAATAAACAACTTTTAACCTAGCAGTACTCACCATAAAAACTTAACAAAAATATGAGTAGTAAAAAAATTATGTTGAAATTAACTTGACACATACTACACATTCTATATAATATATTCTATATCTAGAGCTAGGAGGTAATATGGATACAGGGTCAGTAAAATATATTGCAGAACCTATCAGTGAACAAAGCAAACACACTGATGAGCAAAAACTGAAGTGTGACCTAAGTGCTGGACAAGAGTTTTCAGAAATAGGTAGCCCAAAAACAGAAGCAACTGGATTACCAGTAGATAGTTATTATGAATTCATTAAGCGAGATTTATTTTCGGCTGATAGAAGTTTGATAGATGATAAAAAATACTTAGAGGATTTAATAGATGAGTGGCTTATTCATGCACCTAACTTAGGACTGGAAGAGAGTCAAAAAAAGTTAAATCAAAAATTACTCAATAGTATTATAAAAGATTTTAATATGGGAAATTATGACTCATTTTCAAATCTTAAGCAGTTTTTAGAAAGTAACGAGAAAAATAAAGACCTGAAGTACGTTCTTAATTTAAAAAGAGGGCATCTAGGAACAACAATATTGAACGTGTTTCTCGAATACGACGAAATTATTCCTTCTCTTCTCAAAGCTGGTGCTGATCTAAATATGCAGGATAATAAAGGTAAAACACTTTTGCATGATACTGCTATTTATTCTAGTGGATATGAAGATCTTGGGTATCTCTTAGATGCAAAAGCTGATCCAAATATACAAGATGAAAAAGGTAACACACCTTTACACTATTATGCTGCTAAGTGTAGTGATCAAAGCAGAAAAACTATGGATTTGCTCATAAGCAAAGGAGCTGATTTAAGCATAAAAAATAACGATGGAAAAACTCCACTGCAAGTTGCAATTGATAATGACAACATTATAGGATGTTTATTAACTAATAGTCAAAAAAAATTAAGAGAGCAACTAGGTAAAATGCTTCTCGCTACAAGTTCTGATGAAGATTGGGATAATGCTTATGATCCAGAGGTTGAAAATCTAAGAAAGTTTTTAAATCAATATGAAAATGACAACGACTTAAAGATAGTTTTAAATGTTAAGGATGATAGTTCAGTACTTCTTGATTCGCCATCTCGTCAATTTCCTAATGTAAAAGCCTTGCTCTTAAAAGCAGGAGCAGCTGATTTTATAGGTAAAAAACAAGACAATTATGAAAAATGCGATAGTTTTTTATCAGAGATTTATCAAATAAATTACCTTGCTAAACGCAATGAGTTTTTAAGTAAGGTAGTAAAAGCTAAAAGCATGATTGAATTACAAGAAGTTGTAAATGAGATTATAGCTTCTGGAATGAGATTAAATTTTGCTAAAGACAAAGATTATTACTTTGCAGATCACGTACTAGAAAAAATTGCTCAGATAGAAGGAAGCTATGGAATTGCCAGTGATATAGTATGTACATTAATATCAAGAGGAGCAAAGTTAAAAAGGTCAGAAAGTTTAAAAGTCATTGATACAATAGAATTAAAGTTCAAAGCTCATAAGGCTAATATGATCAGTGCTCATTTAGAGTATGTTAGTAATGCTGAGGAATTTTTTAGAATTGCAAAGGCTGCTACCAGCGGTCAACTATATGATGGAAAAATCGATAATAATGTATTTTACTTAGAATACTCAGAGGATAGTATAATAGATGTTGCAAGAATCACAAATAGAACAAGAAATCTGGAACTAATTCAGGAATCATATAGAAGGGATATAATAAAAATTGGCAAAAGTAAGATGGAAATTATAACCGAAAACGGCATAAGGTATTACACAGATCTTACAGAAGGCAGCGATATAGTATTAACTTTCTATACTAGTTTGGGAAATATAGACCTTAGACTGTATCCTGACATACAGGATAAAAGCAAGATTATAGTAGAAGTGAGTAATAGAGAAGAAATATTAGAAAAATTCAAAGGTCGCGAAGAAGAGTTAGGCAATGATTGCGCGCTCGGTGGCTACTCGGTCTACAATGCTATTGAACAGGGATATTTTGAAAGGTCTAGAAAATTAATGCGTCCTGAAGTAATAAGCGAGTCTAACAACAAATGGACAGAACGTGAAGAGTTAAGAAGGGATTCTATGGAGGAAATTGCTAGAAGGCATAAGTTATTACAAGATTTACGCAATATTGAGTCTAATATTGTACAAAAGGAGAAGAATTTTGACATAAAAACTTACCTGATAGACATCTTTAAAACTTTATCTAGGTTCTATGAAGAAAAAGGGGATATTTCTAAAACAGACTTAGCTAAAGCAGCAGAAAAGGAAAGTAAAAAATTGGGGTTAGAAGGTAAATACAACTGGAGTAAGATTTTTGGTTTAGAGGAAGAAATTATTGAAAAGGTAGAAAAACAAGGTGATAAAGAGCAAAAATCAAACATACCTGATGACTTCTATTTAGGGCACACAATCAATAATGGAAGCTGTTTTTTTGATTCATTCAGGCAAAGTCTAGAACAACAGAAGGGAATCAAAGTTACTGTAGAGCAGTTAAGGAATGAGTGTAAGAGATTTGCGCAAGACAATCCTCCAGAGTGGTTTATAAGTAAAATTGGCAATGACTTTGATGAGGTTGAAAGTGAGCTCGTAAATCGTGGAATTACGTGTAACCAATATATCAATAGCATTGGAAAGAATGAATTTTGGGGACGTTCCGATATCGAGGGCAGAGTACTTTGTGATAAGTATGGTGTGAAATTGCATGTTGCAGAAAGTAACCCATTGCACACTATTGATAAGCAACAAGATCCGTTCTTGCATCAGTTAATAGATAGCTCAGGATCAAAAGCAGGTAAGATAGATTATAGTCACAATAGTGCCTTACATATGGTAAATGGAGGCCATGATCATTTTCAACCCCTACTTTATAGAAATAAGGCCTTGGCAAAACAAACGCAAGAACAAAAAGATTCCTTATGCTATTCAAGCTTGCCAAGCTGTAGTATGGATGAGTTAAAAATAGAAAAAGCCAACATAAGGCACTGCTTGTAAGTAGACCATAGCTTTGTATATGACTTGTGACACAACAATGAAGGGGAAAGTTTATTTATTAAGTTAAAAAAGAAATTATTTTACTTAAAAAACTTACTTAGTGCTTATGAATTTTCAAGTACACTTTCAGATTCAAAGAGGCTATAGATTGCTCGACATGTACTACTTCGTGGAGTTGTGTGCTGAAGTTTAGAGTATTGCTTTTTTTGATGTTTACAGAATTTTCCTCCAAATCTACTATTAAAATATGCAGTTAAAGTTGGATACATTTTTTATCACTATTGCATCTGATATGCTAAAATCTTCATTATTTATATTGATATTTTCGCATAATTGATTCTGTAACATTGACTTACTTTTCTATATCAATTTCAACATCTTTTTGTGTGGCCCTTTTCTGTTGCTTTTATAAATCAAGACCATAGAATTTCTCCCTTTGCTCACTCCACAGCATCGGTATTTCTTTTAAATCAACTAACTTCAAACCCCTTGGCTGCCTCCCATTTACTATGTCTTCTTTTATCTTTGGTGCTAAATAATTCAACCTTAAAATCTGCTGTATACGTCTTGCACCTATATTAATTTTGGCACTCAGCTCTTTTATACTTCCATATTTTCCCTCTTCTAGTTGCCGTTTCCACAGATGGGCTCTTACCACTGCTTTCAGTAACGCATTGTTCGTTTTTCCTTCAGGTTCCATTACTACACATTTGTTTCCTTTCTTCTTTATTGGTATAAATTCTATCTTATCCTCTGAACTCACTTCTATTCCATCTCCTTTTACCATTACTCCTTTTATTAACTTTTTCACTACTTCTTTCTGCTTTCCAAAACTTAAATTTTTCCACTCTTCTTCGGTCTTTTCTTTCCAATTTTCATATAGCTGCTCTGTCTTCCTCATTACTTCTTTTTCCACTTCTCCAGCTACTATTGTTCGATTCACTGATTCACAATTTTTTCCCCTTAAATGATTATTGCATACGTAGTATCGATACCTTTTATTTTCCTTTTTGCCGTCAATATATTACATCACAGTTTCTTAATCTTACCTTATTCCCTTTTTTATATGGTTGATTCCTTATCAATCCCTGCGCTTTTTGCCATTTTTCTTCTTCTATTATCGCCTCATGCCTCACAATTGTTTGTCTAATGTCTTATCGCCGATATTGATTTGTTATTATTCTTCTCACTGTTGCTTTTTTAAAAATATCTGATTTTGCTTTTGTTCGATATCCCTCTGTTCAACTCGCCAACTCTGCCATTGACTTCAGCTCTACATACCTTTCAAATATATGTTCACTGTCTTTGCTTCTTTTTCATTTATTATTAATTTTATCTTTTACATCATACCCAAGTGTTCCACCCATCCATAACCCCTGTTCTTTCTTTGATGTTGCTATTTTATTTTTTACTCTCTACTATCATTTCTTTCTAGTTGTGCCGCCCCTGATAGCACTGTTTGTACAAATTTTCCCATTGGCGTATTATTGTCGAATATTTGTGTTACTGCTACAAACTTATCCGGTGCCTTCTAAAAATGATGTTACTTATGCAGTCCTTTGTTTCTCTTGATAACCTATCTAGCGTATATACTACTACACAGTCGACTTCTCCTACCTTACATCTTCAAACAATTCCTTTATCGCTGGTCTATTCAAATTACTCCCTGAGAACCCTCCATCATCGTATTTTGCCAATGCTACCCACCCTTCTCGGCTTTATATACTTCTCACATACTACTCGCTGTGCATCTAAACTATTAAACTTTGTTCTAGCCCTGTCTTCATTTGATTTTCTCTGTATATATCGCATCTACCTCTTTCAGCATTCTCTTATCTCATTCCAAATAGGAGCGGTCCATTATAACTCATTCCCATTATTTTGCCGGCTACTGCTGATAATGACGTATAAAACTTCTTTATTTTTTATCGTTATTTATTACCTTTTCCCCTTTGTTTCGTACTTTTTTTATTATGTTTATGTCTTTGTTCGATTTGGTATTTGTCTTTTGCCCCTTTTCTTGATATTTCTCCGTACGCTTTTTCCCATTCTATAAGCTAATCTTGGTATCAGGTATTTCTTTGATATCTAGGCATACCCTTTTCCATATTTTCCTCACCTCTCCAACGCTTTTTTCTCTAAATTCATTACTTTCTTTCTATTTCTTCCTTTCTTTCCATATTTTCAGCCTCTCATAATTTCTCAAATAACTTTTCTATTCTGTCTGTTTCTCTTCAATATTTCAGTTACCTCACTATTTTTGCATAATCCATCGTTGTCATCCTAATTTATCTGCTTGTTCTATTTAGCCTTGTTACAGCTCCTCCACTATTTACTTTTTCCCCATTATATATGTGCAGCGGTGATGCCATTATATAGCATTTACATTTCCTGATTTTATCAATTTAACTGTTTTAGACGTTTCTCCGTTATCGCTGGTGTGTGTATATCCTTTACATCTGCTGCATTCATTCGCTTCTTTTTCAACTATTAAGCTCACTGTTTTTCCGTCTACTGTATAATGCAGCCCTTTGTCCCCTTAATATTTTTACCTGAGTTCCTCAATTCTTTTTAGTGCATCCTCTTTTCTTTTACCCACTCATTTTCTTGATGTCCTTTTATCTCACCACCTCATCTATCATTTCGCGATGATTTTACATTGATTTGTCTTTTCTTTTTCGACTTTTTTTATTCTTGCATATAGTTCTATCCAACTTGTCTGCTATTTCTCCCACTAGCCCTCTATTCCATAGCACGTCAGTTTTCTACTTTTACTCCACTTTTGTCTCAAAATTTTACTTGCCTTTCACTCTCTTCCCATCACATAGACAATACTTTTCACTTTCCCATATGTAATACATTGGTGTTGAACCATACTTATTCAGTTGATTAACTTCAGATCCTGCTTTTACTAGCTCTTTATTATTTCAACTCCTGCTCCTCCTATTTTACATGCAGAGTGCAGTGGCGTACATCCACTGACATATTGAGTGGCATTTATTTCCGCTCCTGACCTTAGCAGTACTTTTACATTTTCTAAACTTTTTGCGAATACTGCACAGTGCAGTGGCGTATAACCATTTTTATCTCTTGCATTGATCTCCGTTTCTTTAACTATTAATTCCTCACTGTTTTGTGATCGGAATTTTCTACTGCATGGTGCAATACTGTTTCTCCTTTTTCATCCCTTTTATTAATATTTTTAAATCCATTCCTTGATACTTCTTTAAAAAACTTGTTAAAAGATTCTTTCTTTTCTTCGCTGAACCCCATTTCATACCTCACAAAATTATCTTTTCTAGCGCCAGACAAATTATATTTACTGCATTCAAGAGCCCAGTGTGTTTGGTAAAGGCAAGTCTTTTTTCGCGTAGTACACCTTTTTAACTAAATACTAATATAGTATATGAAGATATAAATATATATGCTTAATGCATTAAACATATTACTTGTTTCTCTTCCCAACCTCTGTTCAAATGACGATGTTCGTGCCACGTTAGTACGCCTGGGTAAAACACTAAAACGTAATTTTCCGGTTCATGTATTGAATCCTTTTGCTCTGAATTTAAATCCCTTTCAAAATGAATATTGTGCTCTGCCACACCAAATATTATAACTTTTTGGTTGGTAAAATCTTCTACTTTGTAGTGGTGAGTAACGCTAAACCTTTCTAAAATTGGCTTGTGTTTTAAATTCCACAGTTGTTCAGATAGTTTATCACTTCCTAGTAAAAATTTACTTCCTTTCTCTTCTCCACTCGTAACCGGAAAACACGCGTTTATTTCTCCTAAGTTCCAGCTATCTGATAATACTATCTGCGCTTTAGCAAACTTAATCTTAGGTAATAAGCTCTGTGGTAGCGGATATAGCGCTTTGAAGTTATACCACACATGATTTCGTTCATAAATACCGTTGTAGTTCTTAGTATGAGGCTCGGTTTCTCCAAGTATTGCTACATCCAAGCGATATATGTCATTGCTTAAAGCTCGTTCATAATGATCGCGTAGATAGTTTTCTACAATCCTAATAACCGGACCATGAGACCTGAAAAAATTTACTCTTCCAAATGATAAAACTGGCCCATCTTTTTCTATTTTTACCCCGGAATAATCCGATAATAAACTTCCGAAAAAACTCTCATCCAATATGAACCTGCTAATGTTGTAATAATCGTTAAAAATCCTCATTAGCCTCGATCTTGCAGGCAATGATAGTTTTGCTAGTTCTACTACTGCATCAACGAAGAAGTCATTCGGAACATCTTTTATCCCTATCTGCAGTTCAAAGAAGTGCTTGCCAGATGGTTCTTCGATAATTGTAATATCTTCTATATTTGCCCATTTTAGTGCTATTTTCAGTGAAGCAGGTGTTCCTCTTAAACGCTGAAATTTTATCCCTTTTTTTATCGCCTTTCTTTTGTCTTTTACCCAATGTAGGATTTCTCCTAGCCCATATTCCTCTATTATCCATGGCAACACTTTTTCCCCTTGGCTAAATTTAAACCCTCTGATACAACCAGGATCTACTTTGTAATCTATTGCATCAACCAGCGCTTTTTCCTTTTTTGTTGCGTTTGGCGGTAATAGCATTAATTTAACTCAACATTTAAACTTTTTAAGAAAGCGCACTCATTTCCTTTCACAACTATGTCTTCTCTTGGCTCTATTAATTCCACGTTTTCTACTCCTTCCATAAACAAATTGGCTATTATCCATGATCTTGTTACCTTCCATCCTAATCTTTTCGTTGTTCCAAATTTTTCGATAAATTTCTTCTTCACCGTTTCAATAATATCTGGTCTTTTAATGCTAATTTTACTGTGGATATCTATTTCTATCATATTGCAACTTACCACTTCAACTGTATCTGTTAAAATCCTCACATCCTCCCTGTTTAGCTGATTTTTGACAATTTCTAGTAATTCTTCTTGCAGTGTGGATAATTCTGTGGATAAGATTGAAACTTGTACTTTCCCTGGTATAGGTGATTCTACTAATGCATCCTTTACTCTACTATCTGCTGACAGTGCATGATATCGATAGTGTTCTTTACTTCCTCCCGTGCTCCAGCCTATTATCTTTGCTTTAATTATTTTTCTAAAACGTTCGTCATCTTCTTCTTTCTGCCTCTCCACTCCATAAAATTCAGCTAAATTATCAAGATCTTCTCCTGTCGCAAACTTAAGTAAATTACTCTTTACTGCTTCGTTTATCCTTTGTCTCAGCAAAAGCTCTCTCCAGGCTGCTACTTCTAATACCTTCATCGCTGAGTCACTTTCTACTAATGCCGTAAAACTTTCATCTCGACTTATTAATTCTTCTTTCATACGTGAAAAGATTTCTTCGAAGTTCAGTGGCTCAATAATGTTAGTCTGCTGCATCTTTATACTACAACCTCATCGAAGCGAATCTTTTTCCCCATTGGTACGTACAACCCTTCCAGGTCAAGCGTTACTTTTCCCTCTTTTACTTCTGTCATTTTTACTTTTTCTAATTTAAACCTTTTTTCCCATTTTTCCAAAGCTTCTGCAGTTGCTGCGTAAATTTCTAGTGTTAAATCACGATTAACTGGCTTATCCAATAATTCAAATAGCCTAGACCCGTAATTCCTCATCATAATTCGTGATCCTATAGGAGTCGTAAGTATATCAATTATTGATTGCTTTAAGTGCTCTATTCCTTCTAACGCTTTTCCTGTTTTACCATCCATACCCTTCATTTCTATTTTGCAAAGACGCTTTTACTGCCTTTTATTACTTTTAACCCACAAGATACTGAATCCCCTACTCTTCCTACACCATGACCATTTGCAAACACTGTTTTTGATCCTTGAATCATTACTTTTCCTTCGTTAAAATTGTCTCCTTTCCTACAGACTGGGAAATCATTTACAAAAACATTATTACTGCCGCTAATGCAAAAATGTGGTGTTGCTTCTCCACAATAATCTCCTACTCGCACAACTGATTTATTCATTTTCCAATTAATTAAGTTCTATTCTATCTGCTTTCAGTTTTATTTCGCTCCTTGTCATCTCTATACTTGATTCCCCAGCTTTCAATGTTATTTTGTCCACTACTTCAATCTCTAAATGATGCTTCTCTTTATCATATAACAATCTTGTCCCATCTTGAATTTTTACACTATTTATTTCTTTTTTATTCTCTGGTGCAGGGTATTTTTCCTGATATATTCCTGCTAATACCACCCCTAATGATAGTTCTCCTAGCGCAGAAAGTATAATAACCTGTTCATCGATATCTGGAGGAGACCAATTTCTATCTTTTCCTGCTTTACTTGTTATCCATGGCAACCAATCTGTTAAAAATTCCCCTATTTGCACTTTTACTCTCGCTTTTTCATAATCTACTTCTTTCACAAGCCCAATACGTACAATGTTAGCTAACTTTCTTTGCAACTCTGAAATAGCAAAATTACTTTCCAACATTTATTTCACCGATTTCTATTTTGTGTGGCATAAATTTTCCCTCTTCCCAAATAGATCGACCCAAGTGTACTTCATGCACCCAGTCTACCATCCACACTAAATACGCGTCTAATTCTGGCCTAAATCCGTCAATTTCTGCTGATATAAATTCACCTGGCGAAACATTTTTTACGTTCCAAGTATTTTTATTTACTACTCTCGCAACCTCAGCAGCTAATTCTCTGACAATAATAGCTGCATTCTCTATTGTGCTATCAATCACAATTCGTGCCTCAAATCTTGCTTTCAGGGCTAATTCTTCTGTTCCTGAATCTTTTCCTTGCTCTAAACTTGACAATTCCACAAATACCGCTGGTGCTACTATTTCCCTTCTTATCATTGGATATATTTCACATGTCTGTATCGCTGGTATTTCTTTCTTCAACATTCTGCAAATTGCTTTGTGCAACTCAATTAAAATCATACTTTTACAATATAGTTTAATTCACGCTCAAAATATTTCTCAAATATCCCTTCTGTTTCATAATTAACTAGCTCCTTTATTATTTTTGATGCTTCTGGTTCCAGTCCTAATTTTACCTCTTGTATTGGCAAAGCTGTTCTTCCTTCACGCCTAAAAACACCACTATTTCCTCTTGGCATTGTTGCCATAAATCCTCCTATAAACTTATGTTTTCCTACTTTCGCTCCTTTTCTTGTTTGTCTCATCTTGCCAATTGCTGATACCCTAATATCATATAAATTTGCTCTCATTAATACATCTAACCTACTTGTCTTAGCCTTAAAAATTCTTAGCCTTTTTCTCATTACCGTTAATTTTATCTTCTTTTCCTCACTAATTTCCTTAGCTGCTTGCGTTTTTAACCATAGTGCTGTTTTGTTCAATGCCCTCACCGCTGCTTTTTCCACTTTTTTCCTTTCAGCATTTACATTTTCAATTACCTTATTAATATTATCGGTAACTTCTATATTAATAGACATTTTACACCCCCGATGCTTGAATTTTCCATACCATTCCTGAATTATCTCTAAGTGGTGGTGTGTGTACTCTGTATCTACAACTACCTATGGAAAAAGTATCTCCTACCATTGGCTTTAATACATCAAACACACTTACTTCCAACAATAAAATTTCTCCTACAAATTGTCCTTCACCAATCTCGTATAATTTATCTGGCTGTTGCTTTAGTACTTGTACCATATATGACTTATCCTTTGATTCATACAAAGCTACTTTTCCTAAATGGGCAAAACAATCTTGCAATAATCTCTTAATATTTTCTTGCATATTTTTCTGCTATATACTAACCTTTACATGCTAAGAAGGGGCACACAGGTAAAGCATTCTTCTGCCTCACCACTTTATAGTTGCTCTACCTGTGTTGTTATGTTACAACGACTTTTACTAATACTCCCGGTCTATGGCACATTGGCAGAGAATTTGACTGAGTATGTAAATCGGTCCCTCTATCAAATCTTCTTGGCTCTTGTTTCGCGTAAAGTGGCTGTCCAAGAGTATTTACTGTCTCATTAAAGTCTGCTGGTGCAAAATACGTTGTAAATGTGCTCGCTGTTCCTAGTGGAAAACAGTTTCCACTTTCTCTTTCTATAAATCTTCTTACGGTTCCTTCAGGGTCGGTTGCTTGCCCTCTATACTCTTCAAATGTTATTCCACAGAACGTAAATCCTGATCTCATGTCATTCCTCAGCGCTGCTCCTTCTTGCCATCTTTCATATGCCTCTTTCACTTTACTATGCGAAATTAGTGCATCAAAAAACTCTGGACTTACCAGTGCATGAATCCCCGTCATATATTCACCACTTAAATTGTCCTCAACATGGCGCAATACTTCCAGACACTTACGCTTTACATCGGTTGTCGCAGTCCCCAATGCAAAATTTACTACTTTTGGTGTAATTTCAAATTCGTTGTAAAGGTTTAATAACTCCGACCCATCAGCATCAAGAATGATTCCCTTCAGCGCTCCCATTCTCAAATGTTCTAACGTTATTGCGTGTTTATTTCTCATTAGCTGCAAATGATCAGTTATTACATCTGCCAATGCTTTCAGTTCACTTTCTGACCCAAATGCCCTTATTCCCTGTACTTCCTCAGGCAACACTACGTCATCATGTGGTATATGTGGAATGGTAAAAGTTCTTATTTTTCGTTTTCCACGTTTTCCTACTGTTGCTGGTGCTCCTGGTAACTGCGTTGGTAGTAAACTTAATACTCCATTTTGCTCCTCTATAGTAATATGTCTAAATCTTACTGACCTACTTGGAAACAAATTTAAATTTTCAACTCGTCCATAATTTATCGGCAATATATTTATCGCATTTGTTAGTGCCGTCATGCTAAATGCTGTATTTGTAAATGGATTTTGCATTTTTTCTTTTCCCCCTTTTGTATTTTTAATAGTTTTTTTAAGCTCCCTTGCGGATAATGATCCCTCGTCCTTCAAGGTGCTTTATTGCTGCAGTTTTCTGCTCTTCAATGATATTTGCTGGCCATACAACTGCATGATCTGCTAGTATTGCACCACGAGCAATAATTACTCCTTTACTATTTTCCTTTGCGTTTACATCGCTTGCTATCACTCCTATAGCCGTTTGTGTCCCATCTGTGGCAGTTGGATTTAAAGCTTTAATAAAACCATCTTTAGTATCATAACCAACTACTTTTCCCAGCTTTAGATTTTGTCCCTTGGCTACTGTTATTTGATCTCTTGAATATAGGTTGGACACTTCATATTTCAGAAGATCGCCTAAATTATTTCCTTCAGTTATACTTATCATGTCTTTTTCTCTCCTTTTTTTATTTTTTTACCGCCATATTTGTGGTTGTTATACACGGCGGTTATACACATACTTTAAATGTTTGATTGCGCACGACTTTTCGCTACCTGCATCATCAACTCTTCTCCTGAATTCTGTGGTATTGCACTTAGTATTTCTGTCTTCTTCGTTCGCTCTGCAAGTAACTCCATTAAAACTTCCCTGGCTTGCTCAACACTTACGCTTTGCTCAATAAATTCTCCTATCTTTTCTGGCATTCGTGATAAGTTACATAAACGTATTAATTCAAGAACTTCAGTACGATACTTAGTTAAATTGTCAGTTTCTAGGTCATTTGTAGTTTTTTCATTCATAGTAATATCCCCTTTTTTATTAATAGATTTAAACTCTGAAAGAATTGTAATTCCATCTGCAAGACCTATTTCTACTGCTTTCTCGCCAAAATATAGCCCTGCTTCTGTTGATTTTATTGCCTCTACAGAAAGGTTTCTATTGCGTGCTATTAGCTCAACCAGCATTCCATATAAACGATTCACTTCGCTTTTTAGGCTTTCTAAACTCTCAGAAGTTATTGGCTCATGTGGATTTAAATCATTTTTTCTACTTCCTGCAAATACTGTCGTATATTTTATTCCCTGTTTTTCATCAAACCCACTTTGATCTATATGACTTGCTATTACTCCTATGCTTCCAACTCCTGAAGTTCTAGTTACCAATACTTTTTCAGCACTTGATGCAAT
Organism: Wolbachia endosymbiont of Drosophila ananassae; assembly: GCF_008033215.1. Lineage (NCBI taxonomy): Bacteria > Pseudomonadati > Pseudomonadota > Alphaproteobacteria > Rickettsiales > Anaplasmataceae > Wolbachia > Wolbachia endosymbiont of Drosophila ananassae. Next base: position 586,735 of record NZ_CP042904.1, read on the forward strand.
TGCATACGCCGCAGAATACGCATCATCATTTGCTATTGCCACAATCCTCTTTTTTCTCCTTGCTTGGTAAATAAAGTCGGAAAGGTCGAATAAACCGTTTACTTCTCCTCCGGGGCTGTCTATGTCCAAAATTATTGTTTCTACTTCTTTATCTATTAAAGCTTCTTCTATCTCTTCACTTATCTTCTCATACGATGTCATCCCCAATACATCATCAAAAACTTCTGACTTTTTCGTCAAGATTCCATGTATTGGTATTATTCCTCTTTCACTATTTCTTACCGCATGTTTTATATTTTTAAAGATAGGCTGCTTTCCTGTTTGTAGTGACAGTAATTCAAAACTCCTTGGTTCTACCATTACACATCTGTTTAGCCATATCGCTTGGTTTTTCATATTATCTCTTGATTAGTAGTAACGTCGGAATCAAAACTTAAACCCAAGGAACTAGCACGTCTTTGATCTTCTGCAATTTCTTGGTCTATTTCTTCTACATCATAACCTAGCTCTGAAACCACTTCTGATCGACTCTTAAATCCATTTCTTACTGCCATTTGTTGTGCTTGCTGGTCTTTTAAAGGATCCACCCAATCAAATCCCTGTGGTATCCATTTTACTTCTTCTTTCGCTGCTTTTGCTACTTTTTTATCTATACTCAGTTCTCCACAGAGTACTGCTAATTCTAGCCATCTACTCCATACTGGTCTGCAAAATTGAAATACCATAATGTTGTGTTGCAGCATAGCACATCTACGACGAAACTCTATTAATCCTGCTCGAATGGATGAATAATTAACGCCCGTTAAATCTCCTGTTAGTTGCTCATATGTTATCCCTGTGCCTATTGCTATTGCCCTCAGCTGCTGTCTCATGAATGCTTCATAACTTCCTCCTACATCAGATGGCTCTGAAAATTTTATGTCTTCTCCTGGGTCTAAAAGCTGCATTGTTCCTGGCTCTAAACCTGATAGTGCTACTCCTTGCTCATTACTTTCACCTTCTCCTAAAATATTTGCTTCAGGATCGAGCCTTGTAATAAACCCTGCAAACATCGCTGCTGTCTTTTTTCTCACTAATTCTGCATCATCATATTGATCAAGTTCATAGAGCTTTAGCAGTATACTCGAAAGCCATGGCTCTCCTCTAATTTGCCCAGGTCTTAATGGTCTATAAATATGTAAAACATCATTTGCTGGCACTCTCACTGATTCACCAAATGAGCCTTCACCAGGGTGTTCTTTAAATAGGTAATATGCTTCTCTTTGCCCAAGCTTGTTAAACTCAATCCCGTTTCTTATTACATTACCATTTCCTAAAGTTTGATTTGTTTTATTATCTAAATGTTCAGACTCAAGTACTTGCAGTTGTAATGGCACAGAAAATCTATCTTCCAGCTTTCTCGTTCTTAAACGTACAAAACATTCTCCTCCCTCTATCATACTTCTGCATACTAGAGCTTGTAATCCATAAAAATCACTTACTCCGTTACTGTCTGCTTCATCTGTCCATCTTAGCCATAATTCTTGCACCCTCTTTCGAAATTCCCCATCCCTTGCTTTTGATTGCGGTTTTATTCCTGTTCCAATAGAGTTACTTACTATTGTATCAATAATATTTGCTGCATATGGATTTTTTCTCACCATATCACGTGATCTACTACGTAAAGTTTCAAGGTTTTGAGACAGCAAATTGTTTATACTTCCTAACTCTGGTTGAAAGTGAAAAAATCTTCTTCCTGAGCCTGCAGCATCCCAGGCTGAGCTTTTTATCTTTGGTTTGTTAAATAGTTGTTTGAATGATTTTAATAACATTTTGCCTCTTTGATTATGCAACAAGTTGTTGCACAATTTGACATTGAAAAATTATAGCAAGTTGCTAGAGAATTTGGTCAACAGATTGTATGTAGAGAGTCATTACTCTGGACTACGTTTATAAATTTCTTTTCGATGTCCTATTGCTGCAATTTTGACCATGTGCTCTGAGTTATCTATTAAGTATATGACTCGATAATCGCCAACACGCAACCTAAAGTAGCCTACCCATTTATGCGATAAAGCCTCACCTACTTTATCAGGAATAATTGTGAGACGTTTTTCTATAGCTTTTTGCACCCTTAACCGTATTGTTTTCGGAAGAGAAGGAAGATCTTCGGTATCTACACCTTCTAAATAACCAATTTGGTAAATTATTCCCACTTGATATCTTCATGTCTAATTATTTTTGCTCCAGGAACATTACGTTTAGCAGCAAGTTCAAGTAGAGCTATTTCTCCTTCATCCATTTCGTCACCTTCAGATAGTTTACTTACCTCAAGTTCTTCTTCTACTAGATCTTTTACAATTTCTTCAATAGTTCTATTTTGAACTTTTGCCATTTCTGTAAGATACTGAGCAAATTCCCCCTCAAAATTTACATTAACATTAAGCCTTCCTTGACTTTGATCCATATTATTCACTGTAAGATATCAACTCTAAACTATAACATTTTTACATAATTTTGTCAACCCCTTTATTTGTTGAAAAAACAATTTTTCTCTTTGGCTTCATACCTGCAATTTTCAATTCAGCCTTAATACGTTGTCTTAAGCTTAGTAAATCATTTATATCTACTTCAGCATATCTTACAACATGGTCACCATATGCAATTGATACTACTCGCTCTCCGTTTTGTAGTTTCTTTATCGCTTCTTCGACTTGAATTAGATAATCTTCGTTATACATTTACTACTCGCTGATCCATTTGCTTTTCACTATTTTCTTTGATTTTTTACTTTCTGGTTTTTCACTTAAACTATTCCATTTACTCTCTGGCCAACGATCGATTCCAAGCGCAATAGATGCTGCTCTTGCATAAATCCTACAGTCTAATACTTCATTTCTTTCTCTTACCTTTTGCCACTCTTGTTTGGTATAACCTTTTACTACTTTGCTGACTAATTGCTCTGCCGTTAGCTGCTTAAAATATTCAGGTGCATACTCGGGAAAATGACAGTATCCTGCTGGAGCTTCTTCACCGTCCTTTAAAACATTAAGTAATTGAAAAAGTTCTGACTTTAAAATCGATACTCCCACTGGCCAGAGCTTTATTCCTCTTTTTAGCTTTTGACCACCAACTGTTATATCTACTCTACTTGGGCTGCTAAGTGGTACTAGAGCTTTATTTACACCTTTCACTGCCATTACTCTTCCAGAGCCTTGATGACCTCTTACCCAATTGTATACTTCTTGTGTCGCATACCCAGCATCAACCGCCATCATACTTATCATGTATTCAAGACCATTTTCACCGATAAAATGATGATTTAAGAGCTCAGAGAGTTTTCCCCATACTTCTCCTCTTCCAGTATCACCTTCAAATACTCGGTATTCTATTGACCAACTTTCGCGGCTTTTTCCCCATGCTACAACTTCTACTTCTAAACGATCTTTTTGGACATCTACTCCTGCAGTAAGCACCACTTCTCTCCTAGGTACTGTGCCTACGGGAAAAAATTCTCTCCTGTTAAATAATTGCTTCCAATCTGGTACTTCTCCTTTGTCTACCCAGGTTTCTCCAAGCGTAGTATTTATCCATACTTTTAGTAATTGTTCACTTTCTTTTGCATGAAGAAAATCTTCTACTGCTTGAGTCCAGCTATACCAGCCTACTGGACTATAAAGACTTGAAAGATGAAATCCTTTTTTCTCACCTTTTACTCTATTAGTAGGTCTCCATTCTCCACGCTCAAGCATCTCTGTCTTTTGATGATTTTCTATTTTGCCGCTACATTCAGTGCAGACATAATGTGCTGTTCTTGAGTCGTTGTTTTCCCATTTAATTTGTGACCATTTTAGAACTTGATAGTAATTACAATACGGACATGGTACAAAAAAGTACTGCTTATCTGTTGCTTCAAATTCTTTCTCAATTCTGCTTATTCCATGAATCGTTGGTGTTGATACTAAAAAAATCTTTCGCCGTGCAAATGTATTAGTTCGAGCAATACTGAGCAGCACTGGATCTCCTTCACCACCTGAATCTCCTGGATAGGCGTCTATTTCATCAAGAAAGAGATATTTTACTGGCATAGATCTCAGTGCTACACTGCTATTTGCTCCGGTTATTACTACTATTCCACCTGGAAATTCCTTACTTTGTACAGTATTGCCTGAGTCTCTTGACCTTGGGTCTTTTACTTTACTCTTTAAACATGGCGTACTCTCTATTAACGGCGCAAATCTTCCTTTTGACCAACGCTTTCCCATTTCAACTGTTGGCTGCACAACTAACATTGGACCAGGAGTCTGATCTATAATATAGCCTATCCAATTGTTACCAGCTTCTGTTCCTCCAATCTGCGCTCCTTTCATGAATACTACTTTTTCTGCTGGTGAGGACGGAGAAAGTGAATCCATGATTTCTTTTAAATAAGGAGTTCTTTCTGTTCTCCATTTACCTGGCTCTGATGCTGCAGTTGGCGCTAAAACTCGATACTCATTCGCCCACTCTGACACTTTAAGTAGTGGATCTGGCTTTAAACCTTCAGAAAAAGATGTAGCATATATCATATCGCTAGCTCTTCACCATCATTAGATGATACCTCAACATCACTTAAAATAGAACTGCACTCACTTGTTTTCTCACTTTCGAGTTCAATAAACATTTTCTTTTCAAGTGCTTCTTCTATGTACTTCTGAGTTAAATTACTCATTGCTATTGCAGCTATGAGCGCAACTATTCCCACCATTACCGCAGCTATAATGTTAGGGTAAATTCCCACTATCACTATTGCACATACTGTTATAGAAACACAGACGATATTGATATATTTCTTTATTTTTTTGTCTGCTATTTTCCTTTCTTCAAAATATTTATTGCTCAATAAATGAAATGTTGGAAAGTTCTTCTGTCTTCCAAATAACACTATTTCCTTCTCTTTGCTCAGTAATTTTATTAATTTTGCGTTGTTCGTTATTATTGCATACTGAAAAACATCCGTGGCATCTGCTCCTCTCTTTAGCAACAACTTTACTACGTTAAAGTGACCATGCTTTACAGCAACATAAATTCCCGTTTTTCCACTCTCATCTACAGCATCTATTTCAACTCCTTCACCAAGAATACCGTCTATTAGGTCTTCATATCCTTTTCTGGCAGCTAAATGAAGCAAACTGTTTTTATCAGCTCCGTATCTATTACTTGCTAAAATCTTTACTATATCTAATCTATTTGCTTCTTTTGCATAACAAAATGGTGTCTTGCCATTATCATCCTTAATTAAAGGATCTATATCTTCTCGCGTTAGTAAAACTTCTATTGTTTTCAGCCTTTCAGCATAATGTAGTGGCGTTTTATTTTCATAATCTTGTAAGTTAACCCCAGCATTAGGAACATTTATTAAGCATCTTACAATATCTAAACATAAGTCCCTTTCGTCGTAATTACTACTACTTATAGCTACGTGCAAAGAAGATAATTTCATTGCATTTCTGCCGCTGCCAACTACATTAACATTCGCACCAAGATTTGAAAGTAATTTTACTACTCCTAGCTTCTTGTTGTTTACTGCATAATGAATTGCTGCATGATTTCTCGCATCAAGAACATCTTTGTCCGCATTTCCTTCTCTAATTAAAATTTCTACTATTTGTTCATGCCCAGCTCCTGCCGCTAAGTGTAACGGTGTATGTAGTAAAGCATTCTGCTCATTAACATTAGTCCCTTTGTCGAGTAAAAACCTTACAGCATTTGCTTCATTCAACATCGCAGCTAAGTGAAGTAAGCTATCTTTCTCCAATCCATATTTGTGATTGATTAGTGCTTGTAATATCTCTTCTCTTGCACAATCCAGCGCACTTTTACCATTATCATCAGTGATCAGTGGATTAATATTTTTCCTATTTAGTAAGAGAGCAACCATACTAAGCTCGTTAATTTCTACTGCATAATGTAGTGGGGTTTTCCCATTTAATCCTCTAACATTTACATCCACTCCTGGTTGATTAATAAGACACTTTATTAATTCTAAACTTAAGTTAGCAGACATTATTTAAAACTTAATATTAGATAATTCTTGTAATGAGTTTGTAATCTCTTCGGTTAGCGCCATATGAATCTTTTCAGTGTCACTCAGTGATGCAAGCAGTGCTGAAACTCTATTTGGAATATTAAGCAAATTATTACGTACAACTCTTGCTACATTAAATGCATCGCGCTTTACTTCCTCTACTGCTACAAGTTCACCAATCTCAGCCTTAGCTTTCGCCTCAAGAAGTTTACCTCGTTCCATTTCATTTTTTATTCGAGTTTTTAGCAACATCGTGGAAAGGTTACTTGTATTTTCGTTTTCTGGATTTTTCCTCCTAAGTGGCTGACTTGGATCTCTTATTGCCGCTACTGCTTCATTTGCTTGTTCTCTATTTACCAAACCATTCTCCAACTCAATTATTCCTTTTTTTACTAAATAACAGACATATTGCTTTGAAACTCCTATCTCTCTTGCCCATTCCGTTTGTGTGATCTTTTCCACTTCTTTTGCCCCTTTATTGCTGTTTTTCTTCTTGAATTTGTGCAAAAGTTTTGCCAGTACCAGAAAGAATTGCTTCCCTACCTGTGTATACTTGCCAACGTTTTATCGCTACATCTACAAATTTTGAATCTAGCTCTATTGTTCTGCAAATTCTTCCTGTTCTCTCACATGCAATCAGTGTGCTGCCAGAACCGCTAAATGGATCAAGTACAGTATCCCCAGGTCTGCTGCTATTAACTATTGCTTTCTCCATTAGCTCTACTGGCTTCATTGTTGGGTGCAGTGAGTTATGTATTGGCTTATCATAAAACCATAGATCACTTTGATTTCTACCTCCATGCCACTCACGTTTATTGCCGCTTTTCCATCCATAGAGCATTGCTTCGTATTGTCTTTGATAATCAGACCTGCCTAGCGTAAAATGATTCTTTGCCCAAATGATAAATGTTGACCATTTTCCTCCTGCTTCCTCAAATGCTTTTTGCAGCGTTGAAAACTCTGATGATGATATGCAGATGTAAATTGCTCCTTTCGTATATGCTAAAATATTGGAACAGATGTCGTAGAGAAAAAGCTCATACTTTTCACCTTGATTATCATTCAATATTTTTTTATCTTCTCTCTCCTGGCTACTACCATAATCAACGTTATATGGAGGATCACAAACAGTAATATCTGCCATTTTATCATCTAATACTGCTTTAAATGATTCAACTACGCAGCTATCACCGCAATAGATTCTATGATCACCTAAAATCCATAAATCCCCTGGTTTTGCTATTTCTACCTTTTTATCAATTAACTCCAAAACTCCTCTTTCTACTTCTTCTTTTCCATCAAAATCATCGAGAAAACGTTGAACTTTTTCCAATTCAAATCCAGTCATTTTAAGATCAAACTGCAAATCTTCTAACTCTTGAATTTCCACTTTCAAAAGCTCATCGTCCCACTTTGCCCAGTTAGCTGATTGATTTGCCAGTAACCGAAAAGCTTTAGTTTGTGGTTCATTTAAATTATCACTTAAGACCACTGGAATACTCTCCATACCAAGTTTTCTTGCTGCTTTAAGTCTTAAATGACCATCAACCACAGTTCCATCGCTTTTTGCAACTATTGGTATACGAAAGCCAAATTCCCTGATTGAAGCACACATTCTATTTACTACATCATCATTTTTACGAGGATTACGCTTATATTCGACGAGGTTTTCAACAGGATAGTAGTGGATTGCTAAATTCATATAATTTAAATCCTTAATAATTAAAAAGTTAATATTCAAAATATCTCTGACGCTAAAGAAGGCCTGGGGTTGAACCCACCAAATCCGCCATTCTGGCTGAAAGGACCCACTTTTTATGGATTTTTCGTCTTATTAATATCTTTACTAATATAGAACATTAATGCCAAAGCATCGGCCTCATTATCATCTCTAGGTGAAAAACTTTTTTCACGTATCGCTTCAATAACTTCACTCTTACTTGCATTGCCTTTGCCTGCTATAAAGCGTTTTATAGTTTTAACATTAACACCTTGGTAGGGAATATTGTTCTCTTCACACCAAGCAGACAGCACTGCAAGAAACCCACCGTAGCAATGGGCTGCATCAGTTCCTAAATGTCTTCTCACCTCCTCAAAGTACACTGCAGAAATGTCTTTCAAAGAATTGAGCCAATTGCAAAAGTTTAAGAAACACATTCCACCTCCGCTGAAACGACTACCATGAAAGCTTTTGCTCCCACTTTCAATTATTCCATCTGTTAGAATTGCCCAGCCGGTTTGTTTGCCGAGGTCGAGTGTGAGGATTGACATTTGCTATTATTTAAAACTATAAGTAGCGCTAAATATCGTCTGGTTCCTTCAAAATACGCTATGAATGGGTTTTTGTTGGCCAATGACAAGAATCTTATGCTACCTACCTTAGTTAGGACTTGGTATTATATATATTCACCGATTTTACAAAAACTGTTCACTTTTTTTTAATTTTTCTTTGCAAAGCGTAAAAAACGTGCTAAACTCACCTGTGAGTTTGCTATACAGTAATAGAATTGCTAAGAATGCCATTTATTCGAGTTCTAAGGGGTATTATATGCGTTCTTTGGTAATAGTAGTATTTGTACCCTAAAGTTGCATCTAGCCTTAAAACAAAGTTTTTACCTCATCTAAAAAAATACAAATTCTCAATTACGTAACTTACCAAAAGCCTAAATTTCTTTTGCTTCCTTCAATCTTTTCTACTCTGTTTATTTGCCGACTTTTGTGTTTGAAGCACATCTACACTCAATGCCCCTATACTCCGGATTTCTCACCACTTTTTCCGGGATTTTCTGAAAAAAAGTTAAAATAATTTGAATGCAGCTCAGAAATTAAAGAGAGCCTAAACTTTAAGAACCCGCTAAACGGAAGTCCGACCTCCTAGACACCTTACTATTTGAGTTGTTTCCATTTTGGAAATAACTGTTTACTGGAGCTGAGAAGAGGTCACATGAATTTTTGATAAAACAGATATTCCCCTCTATCCAGCTCATTAATAAGTTATAATAGCCCTCTAAAGACGTTTTAAAGAATTTAGTTGCAGTAGAGACAATTAATTGGTTAAATTCCTATTGATGATCAATGGTTTGTTTGTAAGTTATAGGAGATAGATAATGGATGAGAATAAGATTGTATTTTATACTACTCCAGGTGGAAATATAGAAATTGAAGTTTTATGCAGAGATGAAAATCTTTGGCTTACGCAAAAAAGGATGGCTGAATTATTTGATGTACAACTGCCAGCTATTAGTAAGCATATCAAGAACATATTTGAATCTGGTGAATTACAGGAAAAAGAAGTTGTTTCCACTTTTGAGGTAACCGCTGCAGACGGTAAAAATTACCCAACACAACTTTACAATTTAGATACAATTATAGCTGTTGGTTATCGAGTTAATTCTAAAAAAGCAACATTATTCAGAGTATGGGCTACAAAAGTTTTGAAGGATTTTATTATCAAAGGATTTGCTTTAGATAGTAAACGACTAAAAAACGGGAAAAAGTTTGGCAAAGACTACTTCAATGAATTACTTGAAAAAATCAGGGAAATACGAGCATCCGAACGTAGATTTTACCAGAAGATTACCGACATTTATGCCGAATGTTCTGCAGATTACGATCCAAATTCAGAAATAACAAAACAATTTTACGCAAAAGTACAAAACAAATTATATTGGGCAATTTATGGTTTAACTGCAGCAGAGTTGATATGTTCTCGGGTTGATCACAAAAAACCACATATGGGGCTAACTACATGGAAAGATGGTCCAGGTAAAAAAATTCACAAGAGTGATGTAAGTATTGCGAAAAATTACTTAACTGAAGAAGAACTAAGTGAACTAAACCACATTGTTTCGATGTATCTAGATTATGCAGAACTTCAAGCAAAAAAGAATCGGCTGATGAAAATGCAAGACTGGGCTGAAAAATTGGATGCATTTCTATTATTCAATGATTATGAAGTACTTAAAGATGCCGGTAAAGTTAGTGCTGAAGTTGCAAAAGCCCTGGCTGAAGGAGAATACGAAAAGTACAGAGTTATACAGGACAAATTACATGAATCTGATTTTGATGAATTAATTAAAGCAAGTAAAGAAAGTGAGAAAATAACTATCTAACTACAACAAAAACCAGCTTGTAGTTGAGTTATCTGTGTTTGACATCTTGTTTACCACCTTTTGTTTTAATTTTAAGGGGGGTGAAAAATTGTGTGCGCCAAGAAGTGCGTAAGGAACAGTTGGTGAAAATCCAACACGGGTAAAGCTTAGCCGGCAACCTGGAACAAACCATTATGCTGCGTAAGGTAACGAGCGTAGTAAAGCTAATGGAATGGACAACATAGGGTGCAACGAAAGTGAAGGTATTGAGTCCCGTAATTCACGCGTCATGGGGGCTGACACTTTACATTTGGTGGAAGGCAACATGGGTAATAACGCTAAGGCAAGATATTACTCACCTCATCGGGATCGAAGGCCGCGTCATGTGTTGAGATGGACCTTACGTGAACTTGGGAGATCCTTTGTATTCCTGTAAGGGTACTCTGGAACAAGTCAATAAAGGCGAGGACTGGAGGAAGATGCAAAGGAAGTCGGACTAACTGATAGTACTCGGAGTGTGGGAAAGCCACATACAAGGGGAAGCGGTTAGCAATATAGTGACTGGTATAGGGATTGCTATACCAATACAACAGAGATTGGAGGAGTATGCAAGGAAAACTAAACCAGATAGCAGTAAGGGCTAAGCAAGATAAGCGAGTAAAATTTACATCATTAGTTCATTTGATTAATGAAGAGAATCTTGCAGAGTGTTATAAGGAACTAAAACGCAACAAGGCTTGTGGTATAGATCGTGTGACAGTGGAAGCTTATGGAGAAAATCTAGAAGAGAAACTTAAAACACTAGTGGATAGTATGAAGAGAAAACAATATCAACCGCTACCAGTGAAAAGGGTATACATACCCAAAGCCGGGAGCAAAGAGAAGCGCGGTCTCGGAATACCATCAACGGAAGATAAGTTGGTACAGGTAATGCTAAAGAAGATATTAGAAAATATTTATGAAGCAAACTTTATGGACAGCTCGTATGGATTTCGACCAGGAAGAAATTGTCATCAGGCGATAAACGCTCTAGATAAAGCAGTTATGCACAAACCAATTAACTATATTGTAGAAGTGGATATCAAGAAGTTCTTTGATAATGTTCAACATAAATGGCTAATGAATTGTCTAAGGGAACGAATAGCTGACCCAAATTTATTGTGGTTAATAAAACGATTTCTAAAGGCAGGAATAGTCGAAGTTGGATGTTATAAAGCAACCGATCAAGGCACACCACAAGGTGGTATAGTAAGCCCTGTATTAGCTAATATATACTTACACTATGTGCTGGACTTATGGTTTGAAAAGAAATTTAAGCCAAAAGCCAGAGGATATTTACAGCTAATAAGGTTTTGCGACGATTTTGTAGTTGGCTGCGAGAGGGAAGAAGACGCAAAAGAATTTCTAGAATTACTGAAACAAAGACTAAGTAAATTTGGGTTGGAAATAGCTGAAAATAAAACAAAAATAGTAAAGTTTGGTAAGAAAGAATGGTATCAAGCAGAAAGAGAGAAACGTAGGACGGCTAGCTTCAACTTTCTAGGATTTACACATTATTGTGGAAAAAGTCGTAATGGTAAACTTATGATGAAGCAGAAAACTTCAAAAATAAGCCTAGCCAGAAAGATTAAAGAAATCAAAGAATGGTTGAAGATGGTACGAAGTCGTATCTGTCTCAAAGATTGGTGGCAGAAACTTAAAGCCAAACTAACAGGACACTATAGCTACTTCGGAGTTAGCGGAAATTATCGGTGTTTGATTCAATTCTATCGACCGGTAACAAAGTTAGCATTTAAGTGGATAAACCGACGTAGTCAAAAGAAAAGTATGGATTGGGAACAATTTATACACTATTTAAAAGTAAATCCATTACCAAAACCAAAGGTATATGTTTCTTTATACACAGGAGCACTAGTGTGAACGCTGTATTGTGGAGCCGTGTGCGGGAAATCCGCAAGCACGGTTCTTTTGGGGAGACTATGGTTATGAGACCAAATCGCTGGTTTCAAGGTCATGAGTCTCTACCAGACCCCCTCCCTTCAGAAAGCCCTATATCTCTGCTTTTTTTGACTACTACAAAAGAAGCTTTTCTGTTGGAGACGTAAATAAACTTTGCTCTTTGTCTCCATTTTAAGCAGCAATCAAATTTTACGAGCTTCTGTCTCTTCTTCTATGGCAGTAACTTCAAACTTTTTTCCTTTAGCTTCATCTACAATTTGCTGATAAAGATTGTTTCATCACTGAGAGTTTTGCAATCAATTGCTCAGAGGTTTGCAATAAAAGTTGTTGTATTCTCATATAGTCTCCATTAACCCCTTATACTCACCACAAGTTGTTCAATCTTTTTTGAAAAATTTTCTTTGCAACCAACAAAAAAACATGATAGACTAGCTTTAGGGTTTTTTGTAATAAATAAAAATTTGAGATAAAAAATAATTTAGAAATGCCTCATAATCGATTTTTAAGCTACCTTACATGAGCAACTTAGGTCTTGGTGGTATAATTGTACCCTGAAGTCGTAGAATCGTTTTAAAACCGCATTAGCAGACCAACGTTTATTTGAGTTTTATCAGCATAAAAAAAAGATGAGAGTAAGAGCCTTTTAAAAACGCACTAATTGTATTTTTCATTAAATGTAAATATCTTAATAATATTTTGTGGCAGCCTTTCTGGACTTCTTTCTTTTTGCTGTTTAAGTTATTGTACTTTATTTGTATTTTACTATTATTTTATATTATCTATTATTATTTATTACTATTATATATATATAATATATAAGGGTTTTAGGAACGCAGAATCCGCTATACTGGCTGACTTCAGACACATAATAACTAGGAACACTTTTAGGAATAGAGGGCAAAAGGTTAGGATTCAAGCGATCTTTAGCTTCCTAGTTTCTCATTACTTATTTAGTAACCAAGGAATCAGGAATATAATTCAACCATTTGATGTCTTATCCCTTTTTAATTGAAATCATAACTTATAATAGGGTTGTGGCTCCGAAGTTAGATTGAGTAGATGGTAGATTGAATAGAGAAAATAGGGCAACTCTAAAATATTTAAAGAGCCACCCATAAAGAAAGACTTATCCTAACATTAAATTTTGCCTATAGCTAAAATCTTCAGCTCCAAGAGTGAACTTTCCTATACCACAAGCAAATGGTCCAGTTGGAATGTCAAGCCACTTATCCTCTTTTGCACCTGTAGACATTCCTTTAACTAACTGCTTTGCTTGTAAAAGTTCCTGAACTATACGCTCTAGTCGATCTCTTCCCATACTGTGGAAAATCTCAGGTAGCCTATGCCGTTGTTTATATACTCCTGTGCTTCCTGTGTGAGTAAATGGGTGTCCTGCAACAGCAGATCGTGTAATTGCATCAGTAAGACATATTTTAAGGTCTTTTTCACTAGCATTTTTAACTGTTAGTTGTATTGTTATATCTTCTAGTAGCCCTGTTTCCTGATTTCTTAGGTAAGTTCTTACAGTGCGATCAGCTAAACCATTGGCCTTCACAACTGCCCCATGAAACAAAGCATTCTGTCTTGGTGTTTCTCCTACTGCCTTAAAGATTTCTAGCCTAGCTGTATTTTCTATTGGCCAAAAAGCGTATGAGCATCTAACACCATTAACAAGAGCAGAGGTACCTCTAATTGCATCGCGTGCTTGTTCAGCAGTTAATATTGGTTTTTCTCCTTTTGGCTTTCTCATGTGATGAGCAGTAATTATCGAAGCTCCAGTACTACATGCTAAATCAGATAATAAGCACATTAGATAATCCCCTACAGCAGGATCAGCATTTATATCTGCATGGATAAATGAAGCAAGTGGATCAAATACTATCAATTTCAGATCTTTAATTTCCTCGAGCTGTTTCATTACGGATTCGAATTCAGGAGAAACTTCGACGATTTTACCACGAACATTTCTGAGTATTGTAAGTGATCCTCTGACGTTTGGCAGTGGTACAATAAATAATTTATCTTTATGTTTCAACCTTTCACACTTAGGGTCGAGTCGTTCTAAGCGGCGGTGTATCTCACTTGCATCATCTTCTGCTGAAAAAATCACTACTGATCCATGTTCAGTAACAAGTGAACCAAAGCCACACATCTGATCCTTATCACTTGCAACCTTAAGCGCTAGGTCAAGAAGAAGCATACCTTTGCCTGTATCTCCCATTGCTGCTATTATTGAAGTAACACCTAAAGGAAATAGACCTTCAACAAGAAACTTTTGCTCTGGTACCGGACCTACAAAGCGCTCTGCACTCCAATCTAAAATGTTAAGTGGCTGTTTTGTGGATCTTTCTAAACTTTTCATATTTGAAGTATCAGTAGCTGGAGTATCAATAGTAAGCAACGGAGTTGAAGCTAAAAACTCTTTGACATCTATACCTTCCTCTACACAATCAGCAGCATCCCATTTCTCAGGCTTACCTCGAGGAATTTCAAGCACAGCAAGTGATGCAACTCCGATCTCTAAAAGCTTTTTTTCAGCATTTTTTGCGTATTTATTACCTGCTTCATCATTATCTGGCCAAATGATAATATGCTTACCTTTAAGTGGTGACCAGTCTGTTTTATCAATTGGTGCGTTTGCTCCAGACATTGCTGTTGTTGCTGTGATACCTTGTTCTATCAGCGCTTCTGCACATTTTTCCCCTTCAACCAGAACAACTTTATCAGACTTTAAAATACTTGGTATGTTATAGAGAGGTCTTACTTTTGGCGCACCATACCGAGATTGTTTAACATCAAAAGGCTTATATTGCTTTTTTCCTTTAGGAGGATCAGAACGATAAATTTTTACAATGACCTGACCATTTTCATCATAATAATTCCAACTGTGGGTAATAAATTTCTCGAAGTCTTCGTCAGCCTTTGCGCATTTCTTGTTATATCCAAGACATTCACTTATAGAGGCCATCACTTCACAAAAGTCTCTCTTTGTATCTTTTCCCTGTGCACCTGCCCAAATATCAAGAACATCACCTTTCTGCCCAGTTGCAAAATCCTGCCAGAGTCCGGCTTTTCCACCAGTTAATGCTACTCTGAGGCTTTGTCCTTTGTTACCATGCACATCACCTATTCGGAATTCATCTCCATGAAAAGTTCCCCTTGGGAATAAATAAGAAAGGCATGATCTTATGTTTAATAATAGTTGTCTTTTTATTTCTTCTACATCAAATTGCTCTAATGGTTCTACAGTATTATTAAAATCATAATATTCATCATTTAAAGTATTTTTTTGTTTGACATCAGTTAAAAAATCTTGTACCATAAGTTGAAACTCCTTTTAAGATTAAGCGTTTGAAAGGTTTTTGAGTAAGGCTGTTTTGATTGGGGTCTTACTCTTTCATTATGTAAGTAAAAACTACGGTGGGGGTTCTCTTGGCAAAGCTTGAAAAATATATTAACAAGTAAAGGAAGTCAGTTCAGGTGAAAAGTGAGGTTTTAGTATCTTCTTTCTTTTAAGGAAAAATACTCTATTATAATTCTACTACATTTTACTCACCATGTCAACCACTTAGTTTTTATTCTGTTGATATATTTAAAATAAATTAAAAAAACTAATGTTTTCTTTCTGCTATATAATTCATAATGGTGTCTTTGATAGAAAACCCTCTACTATATATATACCGGGTTTCTTATGACTTTTTCTGAAAAAATTAAAAACTTTTTTCTTTGGAGGAGTTTGGCCTACCTATTAATGATAATCTTTTCAAGCCATCTGTAAAAATGAAAAGTTTCTGAAAACGGCAATTACTTTTTGGTTCAGCTTTAAAAGAATATTATGATTTTTAACAATTGTCCCAGGAAAGGTCGATATTAAAATATCACTTATATAACCAGAACCCCTACATTAAAAATAGAAAGGTTAGAAGCAAAAATAGAAAGATTGGAAAAAGAGAATGAAAGTTTAAAAGCAGAAAATAAGGCTTTAAAGATAGAAAATGCTGAGTTAAGAGAAAGATTGGCGAAAGCCTCAAAACATCATTACAAGTTCTGAGTTGATAGCCAAGCATAAGCTGAAAGGAATATTATGGCTGGTTATTGGAAGTTTTCGCGCCATGGATCTTTGACAGAGCAGTAAAGATAGAGTTGCCTAATACTTGCGAATGCGGAGGAGAAATTGCAATATGTGAAAAACCATATATTCATCAGAAAGTTGATCTTCCAGAAATCAAGCCTTATGTAGTGGAATATCAGTTAGAACATGGCCGTTGTCGGAGATGCGGAAAGAGAAGAAGTAGCAAGTTACCGGAAGGTGTTACGCCAGATACATTTGGTCCAAGGGTTAAGTCAATAATTGCAGCGTTCAGCGGATTCTACAAAAATTCAAAACGCGAAATAGCGAGTGTCGTAAATGATATCTTCAATTTGAACATAAGCGTCGGTAGCATATCAAATAGTGAACATAGAGTTGCTTCAAAATGCAAAAAAATGTATGAGCAGATCGAACAAGAGATAAGTAGGAGTAAAGTTCTACATATTGATGAAACGAGCCATTATAACAAAGGTAAACTCGCTTGGTGTTGGATGTTTGCAAGCAATACGGCAAGTTTTGTAAAATTTACAGAGTCAAGAGGAATGAAAGTTTTACAAAATAGTAAATTCTGCAATCGCAATAGCTTGGTAATAACTGACAGGTATGCAGCATACAATTATTTTGCCGATAAAAACAGGCAAATCTGTTGGGCACATTTATCAAGAGATTTTGAAAGATTAGCACATAGTTGGAATATTGAAGTTAAAGTTCTGGGTTGTTACTTGAGAAACGTGGCCACTGAATTATTTGCACTAAAAAAAGCTTTACTAAAAAGTGAGATAGATGTTTTGAGGTTTGTCAGACGTGCCAGAAAATTAAGAAAACGTACAAAGTATTACTTGAAGGAGATATCTCGTTTACCTGAAGCAATTGGAGCCTCTCGAGTTGCAAAAAATGTTCTGAGATCTGAAAGAATGATGTGGAAATTTTTAGATGACCCAGAAAATATTCCGCTGACAAATAACCACGCTGAACGGCAAATTCGGCATTATGTCGTTTATCGCAAAAACTCATATTTTACACAATCAAAGCGGGGAAATACATTCCTTGAGCGGATAATTTCATTATACTTAACTTGGAAACAAAGGGGCCTCAATCCTTTCCAAAATCTCCTATCTATTGTTTCTTAAACCACTCTCCTGAACGGATACGTACATTTAGCCTATTTATCTTTATACTTTCATGTCAATTTTATAAATCAAATTTATTTCTGTGAGTAGCTACAATTTAAAGACCTTGCTTCATCAATGTAATGGAACAAAACCTTTTTAGTAAGTTCAAAACCCTCTAAAGTCTCTCCTTCGCATCTTGCTGTAATGCAGTTTTGCGTATTTGATACCCTAAGAAGCCACCAACCTTTATTATCGGTTACCTTAACACCATCAAGATCTGAAAATACAATATTTTGCTGCTCCAGTGTTTTCTTTATTGACTCAATTATTTGAAACTTTTTCTCATCTTTCACTACAATCTTCACTTCATGAGTGATATATAACTTCGGTAAATCCTCAATCACCTGAGATAGGCTTTGGTTTTTCTTAAGCAAAATGTCAACTGCTTTAACAGCAGAATATAGCCCATCATCAAAACTTAGCTCAGAAAAGAAGAAGTGCCCGCTTAATTCACCAGCAAACTTTGCCTCTTCCTCTACCATCTTCTTCTTAACTAGTGAATGTCCAGTAGCACAGGTGATAACTTGCCCTCCTAACTTGCTAACAAAATCATGCACTTTCATACTCATTTTTACGTTAGCAATAACTTTGCTTTCTGGATATTCCTCCAACACTTCACGTGCAAAAATTATAAATAAATGGTCATTGGAAACAACGTTGCCTTTATTATCAATTAAGCGCACCCTATCGCTATCGCCATCTAGCGCAATGCCAAGATCACATCCATATTCCTTCACAATGTCAATTAATTGAGCAAGATTTTTTTCCTCTATGGGATCTGGATCATGCAGTGGAAATGCCCCATCTATAGAGTTATTGGTTACGATGTGCGTATGACCAGGCAAGATCTTTTCAATATACCTTATAATTCCACTTGCTGGACTATTTCCACAATCCCAGGCTATTTTTAATTTCTGTGTAGTATTATTCTTCACTGCACTTTTCAATATGCTAATGTACTCACTATATATATTTATGTTAATTAAGCTTCCAATTCTTGTGCTGTTTTTAATTGGACTGCTTATAATTTCCTTCATTTCTTGATCTGAGAAGACTTTTTTATTACTAAAAAATTTAAAGCCATTATATTCGCTGGGGTTATGAGAGGCAGTTATTATGATACCAAGATCCGCCTGTGTGATTTGTGTTGCAGCGTAAAGCATAGGTGAAGAGCATAGTCCAACGCGTATAACATTTGCACCGGATAAAGTTAAGCCCCTAATTAATTCTCTTTCTATACCTGGTGAATCTATTCTGCTATCGTAGCCGACACAAACACTAGCTACGGTTTGGCCAAACTTTCTACCTATCTCGTACCCATCATTAATCTGCAAGTCTTTGCCTATTATACCTCTAATATCGTATTTTCTTATAATGGTATTGTCCATACTGTACTTCTTGAAGTGACTACTATATAACATTTTGGCCAAATGCTCAAGTTTATTT
Organism: Wolbachia endosymbiont of Drosophila ananassae; assembly: GCF_008033215.1. Taxonomy (NCBI): domain Bacteria; kingdom Pseudomonadati; phylum Pseudomonadota; class Alphaproteobacteria; order Rickettsiales; family Anaplasmataceae; genus Wolbachia; species Wolbachia endosymbiont of Drosophila ananassae. The sequence goes on from NZ_CP042904.1 coordinate 605,539, forward strand.
ATCCAACAATTAGTTGACTTTTTAAAGAAATCTGTTAATATTATAGTATATTTTTTAAAATGTAAAATTATGCCACAGGAAAACGAAAATGTATTTATAGCTGAAAGTCAAAGTTTAGATGTAGATGAACAGCAGAAAAAGGATATTTTAGATGTGATTGAATCTTGTAGCAGCTTTCAAGAGACTATAAAACAATTGGAGGAAAAAAATTTAATCTGGTATTTTATTGGCCCTTTACGCAAAGATGAGGACATTACAGGACAGATAAATTTAAAGTGGGAAAAGGAGTTCCAAAAATTTGAGCAATCAATAAATGAAACACATAGAGAATTTGAAGCATCTTTACCAAATCAAAATTTCTTAGCGTATTCAACAAAAGATGATGACTTCAAAATTAGATTTGAAAATGAAGAAAAACCAATAGAAATTAGCAATATTTTAAGAGCTAGCAGTGAAGGTAAGGTTTATAACATATCTTTAGGGAAAGATAGTCAAATAACTGCAACCAAAAAAGGCAGCGAAAGGCACTATGATTTTACTGGTTCAAGCTCATGTGAAATGACCATTAATTGGCAGGCTAAGGATTCTGAAGGTAACAGCATAGACTGTAGCATGACCGTAAAATTGGATTCTGGTGGTATACAGAGTGTTATTGGTGAGCCAAAATTTGGAGGAATAACGAGTTCAGAAGAAGTATTAAAGTTAGTTGGACAAAATAAAGAAGTTTTTATCAACGGAAAAACTCTGTATCAAGCTTTTACTGGCATATCCAAGAGTGTAGACGATCAGCAAGTACCAGCAGAGGAAATATTTACAAAAGATCTACATATATCACCACAGTCACCTACACCAAGCAGCAGTGGGTATTCCTCTCCTAGCACACCTTCTTCACGTAGAAGTTCTATATCCACCAGCAGTGAATTTAGTGATGAAGATGAAATATTTGAGGATGATATGTCTGGTGATGAAGAAGAGTATGAGCAAGAAGGATTAAAAGATGAAGTAGATGAAATTATAAACGAAATTGAGGAATTAAAGGAAGGAAAAGAAACATTTGCTCAACATTTTGCAGCGCAGGCAAAGCAGCTTGAGGATCTAAGATTAGAACGTGACTCCTTGAGAGATAAAGTCAATGAACAACAGCGAGCGATATTTGAAAGAGGTCAAAGAATAAAGGAACAAGAGGAAGAACTACAGGATAAAAATGATGTAATAAAGAACTTAAATGATCAGTTGAAAGATAAGGAAGGTGAAACAAATGAGGCAAATAAAGAATTACAGAGAAAATTGAAGCAAAGTGAAGCTAATTTAACTGTACTAAAGGAAAAGAATGCAAATTTGGAGAATGACCTGAAGAAAATAGTGGAAGGTTTAAACGATGATCATAAAAAGCAGTTGGCAGAACAGTTAATGGAAACAAAAAAGGAAAACAATACATTGGCTGAAACGGCGAACCAATTGTCTAAAGAATTAAATGAATTACAGAGAGAAAAGATACCGTCTTGTTAGTCAACAAAAAAGTCATAAAAATTCTCCAAATTGCATAATAAAATCAAAAAATACTTCCAACTGTGTAGCAGTATACAGATTATAGTTAGTGGATATGTTGATAAGTAAATTAGTTACATATAAAACAGCAGAAATTTACTTATCAACATATCCACTAACCAACAACATTCAATAAATTTGTGTAAGATGCCATTTTACATAAGATGAATTAGAAGCATTTTTTGATTTTAAAGTACTAAACCTTCAGTTAACCTTTTAGCCCTATAGTTCTTGATATGATCTGGATCAAAGGCCTTTTTTGAACTTAAAACACCAAAAACTATATGAAGTAACTTACGCATTGCAGCACCAACTATGGCCATAGCATGCTTGCCTTTCTCTTTTAATCTTTCGCAAGAAGCCATAATGATAGGATTATGCTTTTTAGCTGCTATAGCAGGAAAGTACATTGCTTTACGTAATGTTCGTGAACCGGTTTTACTTAATCTGGGCTTGGCATGTACGGATGAGCCTGATGTTATATTTTGTGGTATAGTTCCAGCATATGCTGCCAATTGCCTAGCATTTATAAAGGCTTTTATACCAGGAATTTCAGCTAAAATAGCTATTGCTGTTTCCTCTCCTATTCCTGGAATAGTTAATAGGAGTTGAAAATCTTCCAACAATTCTTTGTGTTGTTTTAATAGTTCGCGTATGGAGTTTTTTATTGTTTCTATTTTTTGCTCTATGTTCATTGCAAGGTCTTCCCAAGCATTTGCAACTTCTTTAGGCAGTCTCTCTTTCTTTTCTAAATGATTATTTGCTAATGTTAACTCATCCTTTAACGCATTTGAGCAACGATAAAGATGTTTTAATTTTTTCTTTTCAGGAGAAGGTGGTGTCCAACGAGAAGGTTCCTGTCTTTGACAATAATCTGCAATAATCTCTGCATCAGTCTGGTCATTCTTTTGTCGTGTAAGCTTACTTTTTGCATAAAATCTTATGCAAGCTGGGTTTACAACACTAACGAAATATCCAGCGTTGTGGAGGAACTCAGCCAAAGCTTCGCTATAACAACCAGTGGATTCCATGCAAGCTTTTACTTCTTCTACGTTATGTTTTTGTAGAAAGTTCAGTAGACCTTGAAACCCAGTATCATCATTTTTAAATTTCCTTTTCCTAGTTTCACGCTTTCCTTTTTTACTTATGAATGAGAGAGAAACATCAAAGCGTTCTTTTGAAACATCTATACCTAAAAAGTTGTTGATCATATATAACTCCATATACTACTATTAAAAATGAAAAGTAAGGCTTACCTTGTGAATACAGAATTAGAACCATTTAGGCCTTTCTACGATACCGTCCAGCCTCTACTTTTGAGAAGGGAACTCTTTTCTTTTCTACAGATTTTATATCTAAGGAATCTTCCAGAGTTCTTCCCTTCTCCACCTAATGCTTAAGCTTAAAAACACTAGATGCTTTTTTCAAGATACAAGGAAAATTGCAAGCAATTTATCTAAAATCCTAGAATTAACTACGACTCCAAAAACTTTTCTGCATCAAGCGCAGCCATGCATCCTGTTCCTGCTGCAACTACTGCTTGACGATATACCTTATCTTGAACATCACCTGCAGCAAACACTCCTGCCCTACTAGTTAAAGTTGTTCCAGGTTTTGTAATGATGTAACCCTGCTCATCCATTTCAACAAAGCCTTTAAAAATACCCGTATTTGGTGCATGCCCGATTGCAATGAACACTCCATCCACTTTTAATTCTTGGGTTTCTGCTGATTTAATCGCAATACCAGCAACCCTTTTTGGATTTTCTTCTCCAAGAATCTGCTCTACGGTATGGTTCCACATTACTTTTATTTTATCATTTTTAAAGAGCCTATCTTGCATTACTTTTTCCGCTCTTAATTTATCACGCCTGTGTATTAATATCACTTCTTTGGCAAATCGAGTTAAAAATATTGCTTCTTCAACAGCAGTGTTTCCACCACCAATCACAGCTACAACTTTATTCCTAAAAAATGCACCATCACAAGTTGCACAAGCTGAAACTCCGTAACCTTGAAATTCCTTTTCACTCTTGAGACCAAGCCACTTCGCTTGCGCACCAGATGCAATTATAATTGCATCTGAGTAGTAGTCATTAGTATTACCAGAAGATCTAAACCTATACTCATTAGAATCCTCAAGTTGTTCAACGCTTTTTATCTCATCATCTATTATTTTTGCTCCAACCTTTTCTGCATGCAACCTCATTTGCTCCATTAGTTCTGGACCCTGTATTGAAACAAAACCAGGATAGTTTTCAACATCTGTAGTAATTGTAAGCTGACCACCAGGCTGCATTCCCGTTACTACAATTGGCTCTAAGTTTGCACGTGCTGCATATATAGCAGCAGCATAACCCGCTGCCCCAGATCCAATAATAAGAACTTTTGTACTAAATTTATAATTCTTCACTGTATGAGTTTAGATAATCAGCTACTCCTTCATCGCTTGCCTGCATTGCTGGCTTACCTTTTTTCCACCCTGCTGGACACACCTCACCATGCTCTTCATTATGTTTAATTGCATCAACGATTCTAACGAATTCATCGATATTACGCCCTAAAGGCAAATCATTTATCGATTGATGACGTACAATAAATTTATCATCAATAACGAAAGTTGCTCTCAGCGCAATTGAGTCATCATATAAGACCCCATAGTCTCTTGATATAGACTTTTTGATATCAGACACTAAAGTGTAGCTAATCTCTCCAATACCACCATCATTAACTGGAGTGTTTCGCCATTTATAATGTGAAAATTTTGAATCTACACTTATTCCTATCACTTCAACACCACGCTTTGCAAACTCATTTATTCTATTATTGAGCGATATCAATTCAGTTGGGCAAACAAAAGTAAAATCAAGTGGATAGAAAAAAAGGACAGCATACTTATTTTTTATGCGCTTACTCAGACAGAAATCATCAACAATTTCTCCGTCAGAGAGAACAGATGAAGCAGTAAAATCGATAGCAGATTTTGTTACAAGATTCATAATTAACCTATTCTTTTAAAATAACTTTAATTTTACATCTTGATAAACTTATATGCAAGTTTTCTTTGGTTTTAGTCCTATAAAAACTTCCTAAAATAGCTCTTCTTTTTTACCGATAAGATACAATCCAGGTTGAAATACTGAGTTGGTGAGTATAAAATTCTACGTCATGCCACCGCGAACCGTCATACCGCCACGGTATCTCAGCCGCTCACAAGTAGCGGGATGACGAGCCTATCGTCATGCCACCGCGAACCGTCATACCGCCACGAACCGTCATACCGCGATTCATTCGCGGTATCTCTAGATCCCGCTAACAAGTAGCGGGATGACGGTTGTCGTTTAGCTATAAATGTTAAAAAATTTACCAAACAAAAAAAAGGCAAAAGAAGCCCCGTGGTTGGCTAATTACTTACATTATACTTTCAAGTATGGCGTTTTTTTATTCTAAACGTTTAATAACCGCGATTCAGTTGCTTTTAAACCGCAACTAATCTAAATTATAAACGTTAAGAAATTTACTAAACAGAAAAAAAGGCAAAAGAAACCCTAGGGTAGCTAGTTATTCACTATCCATTTTTTAAGTTGGCGTTTTTTTATGTTTTAAATGCTTTATAAGCGCATTTTAGCTTATATTAGGTAAAAACCTAGAAGTTTTATAAAGACATAAGGTGCACATAGTGCAAAAAATTAAACATGAGACGCCAGATACGTGAGTTTTTTTGTCATTTAATCTGTACAGAGAAGATAAATAAATAGCTTCAGTTTCATGATAAGGGAGTTGGCGGAGTTTGTCAAGTAAGTTTTTCGCTTCTGCGGGCTACTTGAATAACGGCTACAATGTTCATACAGCTATGTACATAGCTGGAACCCAAAAAAAGAACCAAGTAGCCTTGGCTACTTGGATGACAAAAGGTAATACAAGAAATCTATTGGCTCTCGTATATCTTAGTGAAACTTAACAAGTTTATCTATAGTTTTAGTGATGATTCTTGGAGTATCCGGAGAAACTGCTGAGCTCAGCCTATTTAACCGCTCTATAGCGAACTCGCTATTCTCATTTGCTATGAAATCACATAAAATATTTTCTATATCCTTAGTAACACTTTCATGCTTTCTCAGAGGATGATTATGTGGATACCTACTGATGGTTTTGATACTGGAATACTCAACAAAAGCTTGATCCTTAAAAGCAAGTTGTCTCAATTTCTCTTTGAATTTTCCTTCTTCCTCTTTTGCTAAAAGGCGAGACTTTATCAGTGATTTTATAATCAAATTTATAGCTTGATGTATTTCAGAATGCACTATAACTTTAATGGTATTTTCTTCTACTATACAATCATAAATATTTTTTTCGCTCTGTAACGACTCTATTAATTTCTTGCTACTTTGTGAATTCAATTCCAAATTCTCCTCACTCATAGGAGTTATTATGAAGGTGTTCTTACTCACTCTGATGTTAAATTGTGGAGAGCCTTCAGAAAAGGAAAATGCTACATCCTTAAATTCAAGTGCATGATTGTATGCAGCAAAAAGGGTGTGTGCTATAACACTGCTGGGCACCTTCATTCCATGTTTACTCAGGTGGTTCAATACATTTTCAACCTCATGATATGTAAAGTCTGTATCTTTTAGCAATTCAACAACTTCTATGCCGTTGTGTTGTTTATACTCTATTCTCACTTCTTCTGTAAAAAGTGTTTTAGCTGCTATATGTTTATCAAGCACTGTGAAAATCTTGATGAAATTCTCTAAATCTTGTTTGTTAACTAATTCGATACTAATTAAGTTTCTGCTAATAATTGAAATATTTTTTGTCATTTTTTCCCACTAAAAAAACTCACTGAATGAATTGTATTTTTAATTCATTAAGAATTGTTTAAAGTGAGCATACTAGTTTTCATTTACGTATTACACGACAAAACAAGATAAAAAGTTACATAAAATCATCATGTGGTATAACACACTCTCCACATTCATCATTGCTGTTTGTGTAGGTTGTGACATCAGTGTGATTGTCATTATTATTTAGCATATCATCCAACTTTCCTTCTTTTTCAAGATCCATCAATTTGTCACACCCCCCAATGTGCTTATCGTTGATAAAAATCTGTGGAACTGTTCTAACGTTATACTTTGATTTTATGTCGTTAAATAGATCTGAGTTTTTGAGCACATCAATTTCTTCATACTTCACACCTTTTTTATCTAGTAAATCCTTTGCCCTTATGCAGTATGGACAGCCCTTCTTTACATATATCACAACATTTTTCACAATTTATCTCCGTAGCTTACTAAAATATAGTTATTATATATAAGAAACATGTAAAAACATCAAATTGTATGAAAATTATTTATAATTGTGAGCAAGGAATAGAAAATAATATAGCACTAACCTTCGGAAATTTCGATGGCATTCATTTAGGACACGAGTTTGCAATTTCTACTCTAAAGAAGGTAGCACAAGAAAGAGAATTACCCTCTGCAGTTTTGACTTTTGAGCCTCACCCATCAACTGTTTTATTTGGTAGAAACAATTTTAGGTTAATAGACCAAGAACAAAAAAAGGAACTAATCAGCAGCTATGGTATAGATTACTTATATATTATTAATTTTAATAGAGGTTTTTCTGAGGTTAGCTGCGATGACTTTATCAGTGAGATTTTAATAGATAAATATGGCGCTAAACACATAATTGTCGGAGAAAATTGCACTTTTGGTCATAAACGATTGGGTAATATATTAACTCTAGAGAAATATTCTGAAATATATGGATACTCTTTGACTAAATTAGAGCCATTAACAATTGACGGCAAAATTTGCTCTTCTTCTTCAATAAGGGAGTATGTACAAAGGGGCGAAATAGAAATTGCTAATAAATTGCTCGGCAGGCCTTATCAAGTTTCTGGTGTTGTGACAAAAGGTGCATGTAGAGGTAGAGAAATAGGATTTCCAACCATAAATATTCCTATAGAAGATTGCATGATAAAACCTAAGTTTGGCACATATTACGCTAGAGTGACTTTTCCTGATAGTAATCCAAATTGGTTATATGGAGTAGTCAATATTGGTATGAGACCTACATTTAAGGATCTGAAAAAGCCTATAATAGAAATGCACATATTCGATTTTGATGAAGACGTATATAGTCATAAAGTCAATATACAACTTTTAAAATTCATAAGGTCAGAAAAAAAATTCCATAGTATTGAGGAGTTAACAAAACAGATAAATTATGATATACTTAAAGTTTATAGGTTAAAGGCAAATTTATGAAAAAGTTATGCTTAGTTGTTATATTAATTATAGTATTGATTGACCAAACGAGCAAATTGTACATAAACTCATTGATTGATGAAGGAGAATCAATTGAGATCGCTAGTTTTATAAAACTAGTTGAAGTTTGGAATTCAGGTATTAGTTTTGGAATGTGTAGCGCTTTACCACATGGCGGTTTCTTTTTTTCAGCATTTTCAATACTAATAATTGGTATACTTGCATATTTGATATACAAGTCTGACGATCAGTCAACTTACCTTGGTTTTTCTCTGATGATTGGTGGAGCAATCGGAAACGTAGTTGATAGGATCTATTGGGGAGCTGTATATGATTTCATATATTTTCATATTGATGATTGGTATTGGCCAGCCTTTAATTTAGCAGATTTATCTATAGTTTGTGGAATGTTTACATTGTTATATAAGTGGTATATATACGATATGCTTATTTCTAAACAAAATGAGGAATAAAATAATTGTTTTTATATTAGGTCGAAATAATGCTTCATAAGTTTTTTAGTTTTCTTATACTACCTGTACTTTTTTTTACTTACCCAATTTCTTCGAATGCTTTAAACATAGAGCACAACATAAAATATACTAAACTCAGTAACGGACTAGATGTTTATGTTGTTTCTAATCATCGGATTCCAGCCGTTTTACATGCAGTAATATACAAAGTTGGGGGAATGGATGATCCAATCGGCAAAGCAGGATTGGCTCACTACTTTGAACATTTAATGTTTGAAACTACAGGAAAGTTCACAGATATAGAAGCCACTATGAGTAGCATTGGGGCTCAATTTAACGCGTTTACCACTAAAGAATATACCTGTTATTATGAGTTGGTCCCCAAAAAAGATTTACCACTTGCAATGGAAGTTGAAGCAGATAGAATGGGCAGCTTTAATGTTACTCAAGACAAAATAGATAGAGAAAAAAACATTGTGTTGGAAGAAAGAAAAATGAGATTTGATAATCATCCTAACAACTTGTTATGGGAAGAAATGAATAGTGCATTTTACCGTACTGGCTATGGTAGGTCTGTTATCGGCTGGGAGAGCGATATCAAAACTTACAATTTGGATGACATAACGAGGTTTCATGATAACTATTATCACTCCGGCAATGCAATATTACTGATTGTGGGTGATGTGGAACTTGATGAAATAGTGAAATTAGCAGAAGAAAAATATGGCGAAATTAAAGCTAAGCCTGTAATGAGAAATTACCCAAATCAGGATCCAGTGCATAATGCAGGTCTATCGGTGACCTTAGAGAGCACTGAAGTAAAAGAACCAGTTTTATATTTTCGTTATCGTGTACCCTTATTTGAGCATATAAATGAAGCTTCCGCTGCTCATTTAGCGGTTGAAATTTTAGGTAGCGGCAAATCCAGCAAACTGTATAATGATCTGGTTTTAGATGAAGATGTGGCAGTATCAGTGTTTGCTTATTATAATAGCCTAGCTTTTAGTGATGGCTACATTGATATTCAGGTCATTCCAAAAAGCGGAGTTAATTTAGATATTGTTGAAAGAGAGTTAGATAATGCTATTAATAACTTCATGTCTAAAGGAATAACGGATGAGGAGTTGCAAAGCTCGAAATATAGATACAAAGCAGCACAGTTTGATAATCTATCTGACTTAACTCATATAGCGATGTTCTATGTGCCACACCTTGCACTTGGTATTCCACTTGATGAAATAGATATTTCATATAGCAAAATAGATGATGTTAATTTAGAGGATGTAAATAACAAAATTCGTACTATCTTTTCTTCCAATAAGTTAATTGGTCGTTTATTACCAAAAGGAGATAACAATGAGAATAAGTAAATTTGTACTTCTGTTTTTTTTCTGCCTAAGCTTTAATTTACAAGCAAGTGGTAGCTTAAATATAGAGGAGGTCACTACCCGTAAAGGATTTAAGTTTTTATTTGTCGAAAACTGTGCTTTACCAAAAGTTTCACTGAATATATCATTTAAAGATGCAGGTTATGTGTATGAGAGTGCAGAAAAACAGGGGCTTGCTTGGTTTACTTCTCTTGTAATCCAAGAAGGGGCAGGAGAAAATGACGCTAAGGATTTTGCAAAAAAACTGAAGATCAAAGGAATAAATTTACTTTTTTACCCCGATTTAGAAAGTTTCGGAGTGTCATTAGAAACTTTGTCTGAAAATTTAGAAGAAAGTATTTCACTACTTAGCGATGCTATAATACGTCCTAAAGTTGACTCTGAAGGGTTGAATAGAGTTTTCGAGAAAGCCAAAGTTGATTTTAATAATCTTGAAAAAAATCCTTATTTTGTTGCTGGAAAAGAATTAGATACGTTATTGTTTAAAAAACATCCTTACTCAAAAAGTGTGTACGGTACTCTTGATACTATAATGAGCATTACTAGAGACGATGTTTTAACATACATAAAGCGTAATTTTGCTAAAGATAACATAGTTATCAGTGTTGCTGGTTGTACAAAAAAAGAAGAAATTATTACGCTATTAGATAAATATTTATCTAAATTGCCGTCAAAAAGATCAAAAGTGAGAAAAATACCTGTGAAAAATGATTTTGGTTCTGCAGAAAGTAAGAACATTTTTATGGATATACCACAAAGTGTGATACTTTTTGCTCAAAAAGGTATAGCTTATGAAGATCCAGACTACTATAATGCTCAAGTTTTGGTTAATGCGCTTGGTGGTATGGGGCTGAATTCAGTGCTGATGAAAGAGCTAAGGCAAAATCTTGGAATTACTTATGGTATTAGTGCCTCTATGGCTAGTTATACGCATGCAAATATTATAGCCGGAGGTTTAAGTACTGATAGCTCTACTGCCAGTCAATCCATATCTGCAATAAGAGATACATTGAGCAGGATAAAAAAGGAAGGAATTGATGAACAATTATTTAAAGATACAAAAATTAGTATGGTAAATAATTTTATCTTTTCCCTATCTAATAACGCAAACACAGCAGTGTTCTTGGCTAGTATGCAGGTACGTAATCGCGATATTAATCGTCTAAATAATTTTGTAAGTCTCATTAATGACGTAAAGCTAGAAAAAGTAAACGAGCTGGCAAGTTCTTTACTGGAACCCGAAAATTTATTTTTCGTTGAAGTTGGAAAAAACGCTCAGGGTCAATAATTAATACTTTCTGCTATTGATCTTACTGCTTCTACATAGCACTTATGCTCCTCAGCTAGAATGCGTTCTGAGAGGCTTTGAATATCATCAGCTGGTAACACTGGTACAACAACTTGAGCAATTATGGCTCCAGCATCAACTTCAGGAGTGACATAATGTACAGTACAACCTGTAATTTTTACACCTGCTTTTAGAGCTTGCTCTTGAGCGTTTAGGCCTTTAAAAGACGGAAGTAAAGAGGGATGAATATTTATCACCTTGTTATGCCATTTACTCAGAAAATCAGCTTTGAGAATTCTCATAAACCCTGCAAGGCAAATTAAATCAACCTTATGTTGAACAAGTATTTCGTGAATTTTACCAGCATCAAGCGGTTTATCTTTAACAATAAACGCTGAGATTCCTGCTTGCTCTGCTATTTTCAGACCAGCAGCTTCGCTATTATTTGTGATAACACATGCAACTTCTGCGGAAAAATTCTGATCTTGACATGCTTCTATTAAGGCCTGCATATTCGACCCCCTACCTGAAATTAGTATTCCGAGTTTTATCTTTTTCATTATAGCACAGTTAGTTTAGAATTTAGTTAATACTAACAAAACAGCTCAAAAGGAAAACTTATTTTATAGCAAAGAAGGCAGACTAAACTCTTTATATAAGTGGACCTCTAATTTTGGACCTCACTGGACAACACAAAATAACGAATAGCCCCATGTACCCAGCTAAAACTAGCTTTAATGCTTAGATATTGTGCTATTTTTGTATAATATACTACTATAAGTATATATTTTTGTAATCGCGTTATTATTTATTTAACAAAGTATTAGTATAATTTATTACACTGGATTAAATGGAGAAAGTTCAATGAGTAAATTACCGAACAATGCAAAAATAGGTAAATCTCAGGTTACTCAGTGGGAGGTAATAAAAAATTGTGAATATGCTGATAATTGCTTGTCAAAAATAGTAACTTTGTACGTTATTAGAATAACTCAGCTATCAGATTTTTATACGAGTGACGAACCTGAAATTAACACTGTTTTAGCAAGAATAAGCGTGACAAGTGAAAATGTATTTTTAAACAAGGCTACTACTATTGAAGTTATGGAAGGTATTTTTCCGTATAAATTCAACAGCAAGAAGAGAAATAACATATTAAGGTTAGAAGATTTGTATAATTATTTATGTTCTATTGTTAACAATAGCCTTCCAAAAGAAATGCTTGAAAGTCTTGTAAGGGAATATAAGGATGCTGTTAACTTATTTAAAGCAATTACTTAACTGAACGTAGTATTTTTAAGATTTTATTTTCTATTTCAGAAATGCCGCTTTCAAGATCTTTATCTATCAAATACATGGTAGAGAAATATGTTTTCTGCTTACTTTCAACATTGATAGTTAAAGTTCCGGGAGTGATTGTGACTGAATTGGCAAATAACGCAATGCTTTCGTCATTATGCCCTTTGCATTTTCTTAGGATAATAATCGGTTCAAGCTTAGATTTGAGTTGTAGCACCTTTTTTGTTACATAAACACTTGATAAAATGATTTGGTACATTAACCATGGTATATAACTTACTAACTTATAAAACGACAGTCTACTCGTACTATTTAAAATCTGGCTAAGAGCTCTTTCAGCGTTTATCAACCTTCTAAAGATAAACGATGTGAATATACAGGAAAACACTCCACAAAAAATAAAAAACGGCTCAAAATAACCAGACAATACAGTCCATAGAACAAATAAAATTATAAATGACAGAGAAAAAAACTTGATTTCCTTCCTAAAGTTGAGGTTTTTCATAGTCTGTAATATAACTTAAATGACTCTTTAAGGAAAGATAATAACGAATATTTAGGTTCTTGACTTCTATGTTAAAAGATATAACAACTAAGTTATATCTTTTAAGTGAGGAAGTTATGGAATATAATAAATTTATGGAAATATTAAAAAAAATAAATGACCTTTCAGATTTGAGCAAGGACAATATAGTTGAAAAAATAAAAGCTAAGTTACAAGAAGAAGATCCAGATTTATGTCAAGAGTGGGAAAAGAGTAAACCTGACAATGATAGTGGATCTGGCATAAATTACATATTTACTATATCTCGTGGTCAAAATTCTAAGGAAGTCAAATTGTTACATCTTGCTTCTTATTGGAACTGTGCAAATGTAGCAAAAGCTCTGATTGAAAACGGAGCAGATATTAATGCAGAACATGATAATAAAATTACTCCTTTACATATTGCTGCTCACTATGGCCACGAAGATGTAGTAACCATTCTAACTGGAAAAGGAGCAATTGTTGATGCAAAAAATGGTGATGGATGGACTTCTTTACATTTTGCTGTTGAAAAGAACCACAAAAATGTAGTAAACACTCTAATTGGAAAAGGAGCAAATGTTAATGCAGAAAATGATAAAGGATGGGCTCCTTTACATCTTGCTATTACAAATGGCCACAAAGAGATAGTACAAGTTCTATCAAAAGCAGAAGGAATCAACGTTGATGCAAAAAATAGTGATGGGTGGACTTCTTTACATCTTGCTGCTGCAAATGGCCGCAAAGATATAGTAGAAACTCTAATTGAAAAAGGAGCAGATGTTAATGCGAAAGACCATTATAAATGGACTCCTTTAACATTTGCTTCTCAAAAAGGCCATAAAGCGGTAAAAGAAGCTCTATTAAAGGCACAAGAGAACATCAAAGCTTTGCATTCAGCTGTTAAACATAATAATGAGGAGGAGGTGAAAAACCTATTAAATAAAGGAGTAAACGTTAATGCAAAAGATGATGATGGATGTACTCCTTTACATCTTGCAGCCAGAGAGGGCCATAAAGATGTAGTAGACATTCTAATCGCAAAAGGAGCAAAGGTTAATGCAGAAAATGATGATAGATGTACTGCTTTACATCTTGCTGCTGAAAATAACCACATAGAGGTAGTAAAAATTCTAGTTGAGAAAGCAGATGTTAATATAAAGGATGCTGATAGATGGACTCCTTTGCATGTTGCTGCTGAAAATGGCCACGAAGATATAGTAAAAACTCTAATCGCAAAAGGAGCAAAGGTTAATGCAAAAAATGGTGATAGACGTACTCCTTTACATCTTGCTGCTAAAAATGGCCACGAAGATGTAGTAAAAACTCTAATCGCAAAAGGAGCAGAGGTTAATGCAAAAAATGGTGATAGACGTACTCCTTTACATCTTGCTGCTAAAAATGGCAAAATAAAAGTGGTGGAAGTTCTGCTACACACTGAAGCAGACCCTTCATTAAAAGATGTTGATGGAAAAACGCCAAGAGACCTTACTAAATATCAAGGTATAATTCAGCTTTTAGAGGAAGCGGAAAAAAAGCAAACGTTAAAAAATGAGAATAAAAAAACGCCAAAGGATCTTACTGAAAATAAAGATGTAATGCAGCTTCCAGAGAAAAAGGAAGAAAAACAAATTGGAAAAAATGCAATTGTGAAAGAAAAAGAACAATCTGCAAAAAATGCAATTGTAAAAGGTGTTATTGTGTGTTTTGTAACTGCAGTGATAGTTGGTGTTGCACTTGCATTTGCTACTGCCCTATCTGTACCAGCAATAATTGGACTAGCTGCAGGATCTGCGCTCATAGTTGGTGCTGGTCAATATATAATGTCAAAGCCTAAAACTGAAATGAAAGAAGTAAAGGAACTTGTGCCTAGAGAGACAGAAAAAGCACTTACTTGATTTTTGTTATCCTGTTGCTATCAGACTAGCCTGGCACCTTATATTTATTGGGATAACTGTTTTATTATGAATTAAGTCAAAAACTCTGTAATATATTGAAGCTTAAAGATATCTTTAGATATGGAAGTTATTGCAGAAAATAGGAAAGCAAGGTTTGAATATTTCATCTTAGAAGAATTTGAAGCGGGTATGGTCTTATTAAGCAGTGAAGTTAAATCGCTAAGAGAAAGAAAAGTAAATATTTCCGACGCCTACGTTGTTGAAAAGAATAGCGAAGTATGGCTGCACAATATGCATATTGCAGAATATAAAGCTGCGAACCGAAAAAATCATAAACCAAAAAGGGAACGTAAATTACTCTTGCATAAAAAGGAGATAAATAAACTAATTGGTCAAATCAAGACTGCTGGGATAACTGTTGTGCCGCTTTCGGTCTATTTTAACGATAAAGGATTTGCAAAAACTAAAATTGCCATTGTAAAAGGAAAAAAACTCTACGATAAGAGAGCAACCATAAAACAGAGAGAATGGGATCGTGAAAAAAGTAGATTGTCTAAAAATAATTTATAGCAAAATATGTCTTTAAATCCAGTAATTTTCAGCATCGGTCCTGTTTCTATATATTGGTATTCCTTAGCCTACGTTTTGGGTATAGTGTTTGCATATTGGTATTTACATAGGCTAGATGACCAAAAAATATTTACTAAGAATTTTTACGATTCGTTATTAACAGCCACTATTGTAGGTATTATCCTTGGAGGTAGACTTGGCTACGTATTGATATATGATCCAGTTCTTTATATAAGCAACCCTATCGAGATATTGAAGACCTGGGAAGGAGGGATGTCATTTCATGGCGGTGCTATAGGAGTTTTGCTTGCAGTAATAATCTCCTGCAGAAGACATAACATTCCTATATTTTATGCACTGGACCTAGTTTCTTGCGGAGTTCCCATAGGTTTATTTTTAGGTCGCATAGGCAATTTTATAAACGGAGAGTTATTTGGCAGAGTTACAACTATGCCATGGGGTATGGTATTTCCAGAGAGTGGTGATAATTTGCTGCATCATCCAAGCCAGCTTTATGAGGCACTTTTTGAAGGACTGCTACTTTTTGCAGTTGCAAATTCACTGTTTTTCTTAACTAGAATAAGACTGTATCACGGTGCGTTAACTGGTATTGCAGTTATGTGGTATGGAATAGCACGTTTTTTCGTTGAGTTTTTTCGCGAACCAGACTATCAAATTGGCTATTTGTGGCTTGATTTAACTATGGGGCAGTTGCTTTCTATACCTATGGTTTTGCTAGGAATGCTTGTATATCTAGGCGCATTAAATTTAAAATTTAATACGAAATCTGTCACATAGAGAAAAGGTGAGTTCAATAGAAAAATGTAGCCAGAAGCCCCACATTATGCACAATTGTACGAATTTTCTGCGTTGCAGTAGAATGAATCGGTGGGCTTTGTTGCATCGCTAGCTATGATGGATTAAAGATAAAAAAGGTGGAGAATATCAGTAGCTTATTATTCTGGTATTTATAACAAGAACGGTCAGTGAATACCTAAATTTGAGTAAAAGAAATTTCACTACCACTCACTAATCTGGCTAAAATTCAAGAATTTCAATGCTTTAGCTATTTTCAATAGAATTAAATTTATTAATATAAATAACAAATTACTATTCTTAAATTTGATCAGATTGATTGCAAAAAAACAAGATTTTCAATAAGTTGCTTATAATCCTAATTATAGTTAGCCTTTCATAAGTAGCGATGCAACAAAGCCATCCCAGTGTCAGCTACTTTCATGACACCATTTGCTGTGCAGTTTACCTTCAAAAATGAATGTTCGTACAGCTATGGAATGAATCGCGGTATGACGTAGCTTCGCTATAGGCAATGAAGGAAATATTAACTATACTTCTTTTTACCATTGTTTATATTTCCTATTCACATATATTAATATTTTACTCACTTAAAGTAAGCTAACTACCGTTATTAATATTTTTGTAATAAAAATTGTATATGGTGCATGTAATCAAATTAAGAGGAAGATTGTGGAAATTACGCCATCAATAAAAAAAGAATTGAAGCAAAGTACTCTATATATTTGCCTAGAAAAATGCAAAAGTGCATTTTGGTTTATCTTTTGGTTTAGTGCGGGAATCAATTTATTAATGTTATTCCTACCACTTTATACCTCTCAAGTGCTTGATCGGGTGATATCGAGCGAAAGTGTATCAACACTAACTATGCTGACAATTATCACTTTATCTGCATTTGCATGTTCTGCAATGCTTGAAACTTGTCGATATTTAGCCATGGCAAAAATAGGTGATTGGATCGATAAAACTGCAACACCAGATCTGATAGTAAGGTCAATCAGGCTAACGTCAGTGCAGAGCTCAACTTCAAGTGGTGAAGCAATACGAGATCTCGGAGTGATAAAAAATTTCATTACAGGAAATGGTATATTCTCACTGTTTGATACTCCATGGTCGTTAATTTACCTTGTTGTGATTTTCATGATACATACCTCCACGGGGTTTATAGCTATTACTGGAATTATTATATTAGTCTCTATGGCAATATGGAA
This sequence comes from Wolbachia endosymbiont of Drosophila ananassae, assembly GCF_008033215.1. Taxonomy (NCBI): domain Bacteria; kingdom Pseudomonadati; phylum Pseudomonadota; class Alphaproteobacteria; order Rickettsiales; family Anaplasmataceae; genus Wolbachia; species Wolbachia endosymbiont of Drosophila ananassae. The sequence goes on from NZ_CP042904.1 coordinate 622,828, forward strand.
TGAACTTGCCACTAAACGAATATTACAAGAAACCAACGAAGAAACTATACGGAATATCAATGCTATAGATGTTGCAACAAGAAATGCAGAAGTGGTTGAAGCTATGGGCATGTCAGAATTCATAGTCTCTGATTGGTGTAAACGAAATGATCAGAATCGAGCAATGCAAATTAAAGCACAAAATCGCTCTAATGTAATTACTGGAATCACTAAGTTTTTGCGCTCAACTCTGCAAATATCAGTAATTGGAACAGGTGCATTACTTGCAATCACAGCTCATAAGACTGCCGGTAGCATCATCGCTGCTTCAATTTTAATGGGTAGAGTATTAGCACCATTTGACGCTGCGGTTCATACTTGGAAGTTTTTAAATCAGGCTAGAATGTCATATGGAAGGCTACAAAGACTTATATTAACATCGCCAAAAAGAGAGCAAACGATGGCTCTACCAGAACCTGAAGGAAAATTGGAATTTGATAGAGTATTTTTTACTCCTTATGGAAGCAATAAGCCGACAGTAAAAGGAATATCATTCATTATAGATCCTGGAGATGTAGTTGGTGTTATTGGTGCAAGTGCTTCTGGTAAATCCACTATCGCAAAATTAACTGTTGGTGTATGGAAGCCAATATCTGGTGTAGTCAGACTAGATGGCGCTGATGTATATACTTGGAATCGAGAAAATTTTGGTAATTATGTTGGCTACTTACCTCAGGATATTGAGTTATTTAACACTAGTGTCAAAGCTAATATTGCTCGCATGAGGCCAGATCCAAATCCTGAAGAAATAATCAAAGCAGCAAAAATTGCAGGGATACATGAACTAATACTAAGCTTACCAAATGGATATGATACAATAATAGGAGGTCCTGGAGGGGTAACGCTCTCTGGCGGCCAAAAACAGCTTCTTGGACTTGCCAGAGCTTTTTACGGTCACACAAAACTTTTAGTACTTGATGAACCAAACGCTAACTTAGATAGCAATGGAGAGGCATGCTTAATTAATGCAATTGGCATTGCAAGAAAACAAAATACTACTACTGTTATCATCACTCACAAGCTACCGTTATTGTCCGTAGTTGATAAGGTGATCCTCATGTCAGATGGTGTCATTTACGCTATGGGACCAAAAGATGAGATTTTGAGCAAATTAGTTGCTCCATCATCAAGTACCACAGAAGATGAGCGCTCTTCAGCAAATGGTTAGTTTACTTACAATAAATTCTGTATCTGAAATAACAACTGTTCCAGAAAAATATATATTTCTTTACCATTAGAAATAATATTACAAGAATAGTAAATAGATTAATAACTATTATTAATTAAAGTCAATTGGCAGATATAGCTAAAGTGGCTTCAGTTTACCTACAATTTGAAAAATAACAAATTCGTCTTAATGAATTTTCTTAATTTGTTATCTAAATAACTTAATATTAGTAGTAATTTTATAAAAAAATTATAATATAAATAATGTTGCTGCGAAAATTTATAACAATATTTCCCTCTAACGTTTAATGAATTTCAATAAATTGCCTTTTTAATTCTAGATAAGTATATGCTTTGTTAATATGTTTAGTTCAAAATCCAAAAGTAAGTTTATGCTTTCTATTGGAGAAGAAGGCATAATGTTACTATATTTTAAAAATAATACTTTAAATAAAAGATACCGTCTTGTTAGTCAACAAAAAAGTCATAAAAATTCTCCAAATTGCATAATAAAATCAAAAAATACTTCCAACTGTGTAGCAGTATACAGATTATAGTTAGTGGATATGTTGATAAGTAAATTAGTTACATATAAAACAGCAGAAATTTACTTATCAACATATCCACTAACCAACAACATTCAATAAATTTGTGTAAGATGCCATTTTACATAAGATGAATTAGAAGCATTTTTTGATTTTAAAGTACTAAACCTTCAGTTAACCTTTTAGCCCTATAGTTCTTGATATGATCTGGATCAAAGGCCTTTTTTGAACTTAAAACACCAAAAACTATATGAAGTAACTTACGCATTGCAGCACCAACTATGGCCATAGCATGCTTGCCTTTCTCTTTTAATCTTTCGCAAGAAGCCATAATGATAGGATTATGCTTTTTAGCTGCTATAGCAGGAAAGTACATTGCTTTACGTAATGTTCGTGAACCGGTTTTACTTAATCTGGGCTTGGCATGTACGGATGAGCCTGATGTTATATTTTGTGGTATAGTTCCAGCATATGCTGCCAATTGCCTAGCATTTATAAAGGCTTTTATACCAGGAATTTCAGCTAAAATAGCTATTGCTGTTTCCTCTCCTATTCCTGGAATAGTTAATAGGAGTTGAAAATCTTCCAACAATTCTTTGTGTTGTTTTAATAGTTCGCGTATGGAGTTTTTTATTGTTTCTATTTTTTGCTCTATGTTCATTGCAAGGTCTTCCCAAGCATTTGCAACTTCTTTAGGCAGTCTCTCTTTCTTTTCTAAATGATTATTTGCTAATGTTAACTCATCCTTTAACGCATTTGAGCAACGATAAAGATGTTTTAATTTTTTCTTTTCAGGAGAAGGTGGTGTCCAACGAGAAGGTTCCTGTCTTTGACAATAATCTGCAATAATCTCTGCATCAGTCTGGTCATTCTTTTGTCGTGTAAGCTTACTTTTTGCATAAAATCTTATGCAAGCTGGGTTTACAACACTAACGAAATATCCAGCGTTGTGGAGGAACTCAGCCAAAGCTTCGCTATAACAACCAGTGGATTCCATGCAAGCTTTTACTTCTTCTACGTTATGTTTTTGTAGAAAGTTCAGTAGACCTTGAAACCCAGTATCATCATTTTTAAATTTCCTTTTCCTAGTTTCACGCTTTCCTTTTTTACTTATGAATGAGAGAGAAACATCAAAGCGTTCTTTTGAAACATCTATACCTAAAAAGTTGTTGATCATATATAACTCCATATACTACTATTAAAAATGAAAAGTAAGGCTTACCTTGTGAATACAGAATTAGAACCATTTAGGCCTTTCTACGATACCGTCCAGCCTCTACTTTTGAGAAGGGAACTCTTTTCTTTTCTACAGATTTTATATCTAAGGAATCTTCCAGAGTTCTTCCCTTCTCCACCTAATGCTTAAGCTTAAAAACACTAGATGCTTTTTTCAAGATACAAGGTATTTTGTTAAGGGCAAAAACGATAAAGCAGTTTCCGATTTAATTTCATGTCTTTCGTCAGATAAAAAAGCACCTTTATACCTGGTGCTTAATCATGCAGATCAAAATTACTCGCTACAGTTTATTACAAGGGCAAACAAGATTAGTGCCTATCTATCAGCAAAAACAAAGATGGAGCATTTTTCTCGTAATAATGACATAAGTTCAGTTTTTTTGGTTGAGAAGCCAAACAAATTCAATCAAAACTGGTGCTATCTTCTTGTTTCATCAAAAGCAAAGCATTTAGTAGAATATTGGTTGAATGTGTTTATTGAGATAGGCTCCAACTTTAAGGGAATATTAATGTTTCCTATAGAAATAAGTAATATAACAAAAAAGATTCTACATAAAGATCCTAATAATTGGAAAATTATAGTTGCTGCAACTAAAACGGGAGGCTATAGACAAGTGGTTCTTAAAGAGAATAAAATGGTATTTACGCGCTTAACATCATTTACTAATGATAATTTACCAGGAATTATCGCTGGTGGAATATATCAGGAAGTGCAAGATACTATTCGATCCTTAACTAAGTTTGGGTTCGAAAAAAATAACCCTATCGACCTTTGCATCATAGTGTCAGAAGATATTAAAGCTAGTTTATCAGTCATAAATTTTTCAGAGAATAGCGTAAGCATATTAACTCCATATGAGTTAGGCAAGCTATTGGGAGCAGAGCTAGCCATAAGTGAAAAAGATAACTTTTGCGATACCATAATTTTGTTTCATAGCTTTAAGAATAAATTAGCAGCTATTTTTAATACAAAAGAAACTAAAGAATTTTATCTATTCAATTACCTTTATTTAAACTCTCCTCAAACTTTTCTATACTTTGCTTTGGTTTTAGTTGTAATTAATGCCCTTTGTTTGCTAAATTTATATTCAAACTTCAATGTCGCTGATAATTTATCCACAAAGAAGAGCACCTTAAATAACCAACTAATAAAACTTAGCCAAAGCTATAATGTAAAAAAAATAGATGAAATTTATGATTTTATTAATATCAATAATATTTTATCAAAAATAGAATATTCTCCTCTTACACAAGTTAAGTATGTAGAAAAGTTAAAAATACCAGGTATAGAGCTTCGATCATTTGAATGGAATTATAATGAGGCAAAAAGTTATATTACCACAACTTTAAAGTTTAATTTTCAATCCGGTAAAAATATTTCTCATCAATACGAGAAACTACGAAAAAATTTAAACGATAATTTTCGTACCTATGACATTAATATTTCTAGCTTACCTGCTGCTAAAGAGCAAAATCTATCTATTGATGTTGAAATAGGAGAGGCAATGTAGATTAATGACTATCTCTCAATTAAAAAGAAAAGCTACAATTCAGTTTATATCGTATTTGTTATTATCTGTTGGATTAATAGGGTTATTAACATATGTTGTTATCTATAACGAAAAGATTTATAATAAAAACCAAATTGAGATTGATAAAATACGTTTTATTAATTTACAGATTACTGAGATTCAAAAAAAGGAAGTCATTCTAAATAAAAATCTAGATTTATGGAAAAAAATTTCCTCTTCAAATTTACATAGTAGCAGATACATTGCAAATTTAAATTTCGAGCTTAGCAAGTTATATAAAAAGTACTATATATTAGAACCTGAAATATCAATTTCTATACCCGAAGAAGTTGAGCTCCACAACAAAAGTGAACGCACAAAAGTAATAAAAAGTGAAGTGGCCCTAAATTTAAGCTCAATCAGCGATAAGCATATTTTTTTATTTTTACAGTCTATTCCAAATCTGCCTGGTTATGTTATGATCAAATCTCTTATTTTAAACAAGCAGAGAAATATTGATGCTGCAACTATGAATCAGATTTTGAATGGTAATATGATAGAGATAGTGAGAGCTAATATAGTCTTTGATTGGTATACTATATTAAGTAGATAAGATAATGAATATAAAGCTGTTTTTTATTTTTACGCTACTCATTTCCAATGTTAATGCATATTGCAGTTGTGAAGATATTATAGAAAGCATAGGAATTTGTAAGAAGTATTCTTGCCGACAATATATTGGCAATGAAGATTTTATTGAGCATAAAATATTAGGATTAAATAGTGGAAATTTATGCGTATATATAGAAAAACAAGGTAATGATGAAATGGTTTGTCATCATTCTCAGTATGGAATGATGATAGAAAAAAGATATTTTGAAAGTATTCTTAAAGTTGGCAATCAAGAAATCGACGATTTTATTGATATAGCAAATTTGCGTGCAAAAGAGTGTTTCTTTATCAACAATCAAAAACTAAGCTATACAGATCGGGACGATATAATAAGAGAAGCAGTGGAAAGTGACTTTGACGTTTTGTCACAATATAGTAACGTAAAAAGCATTTTTTTTGATGAAGAGCCAGTTAATAAAATGGTTCATGAAATGGAAAAGTTCAATTTATGGTCTTCAAAAGCTGCGAAAGAGGAGAATTTCAACTGTAAGGTAGTGAGTTTAGACTCAATTTTATATCTTTCTCCCGATACATGGAAAATATGGGTAAATGGAAAACTGTTTATAAATACTAAGGATTTAAAAGTGCACTCAGTCACTGAAAATTATGTAACTTTTGTATGGACCGTAGATCAAAAAGCAATAAAAAAGCATGCGAATGATTCTCAAAATGTATATTTTGGATATGGGAGTATTATGTTTACGCTTTATCCAAAACAAAAATTTAACTTGGATGGCTTATCTATTAAATAACTTAAATATATATGCGCTTGTAGCTCAGTTGGATAGAGCGTTGCCCTCCGGAGGCAAAGGCCGTGGGTTCGAATCCCTCCAAGCGCACTTTTAATTAAATTTGACAATAGTATTTTCACATAAGATAATAAAAGGATTTATTTAGAGCATAATTATGTCTGGTGGTACCATAAACAAAGTCATACTAGTTGGTAATTTAGGAAAAGATCCTGAAATTAGGACTACACAAAATGGAAAAGAAATGGCAAGTTTTTCAATAGCCACATCTGAAAGTTGGACTGATAAATTTTCTGGTACGCGCTCTGAAAAGACAGAATGGCATAATATCGTAATTTTTAGTGAAGGATTAGTAAAAATCGTCAAAGATTTTGCACGCAAAGGCAGTAAAGTTTATGTTGAAGGTTCTTTGAGAACTAGAAAATGGACTGACCAAAACGGTGGTGAAAGATACACAACAGAGGTGGTTCTATATAATTTTAATAGCGCTCTTACTCTCTTGGATTCACGAAATAGTGCGCCAAATTCTGATTACAAGCCAAGTGAATACAAACAAGGTGAAACAGAACAAAAAGATAAACACGAAAGTTTTGACAACGATATAAAAGATGAACTACTCGATGATGAAATACCATTTTAACAATTTAAATTGAAATCTACATTTTTATGGACTGCTTGTGTTACTCCTTTTAATTGCAATGGAGATAGCATAGATTATAGCAGTTTGCAGCGTTTACTGACAATGCAAGTTAAAGCTGAAAATGGCGTAGTGTTGCTGGGTAGCACAGGTGAGAGCCTATCGCTTACTGATTCTGAAAAGCGTACATTAGTTGAATTCGTATGTAAGCTAAAATTAAATACGAAAATTATAATTGGCGTACCAGGAGTGAATCTATATCAGACTCTTGAATGGCTTGATTTTTGCAAGGGTATGCCTATTCATGGCTATCTAATGACAACTCCCATTTATGCAAAGCCCGGAATTATGGGGCAGACTTTATGGTTTGAAAAGCTGCTTGAGAAAGCACATGTGCCGGCTATGTTTTACAATATTCCATCAAGAGCAGGAGTGAGTCTCTACGCTGAAACTATACGCAACTTATCCAGCGACGAAAAATTTTGGGCTATCAAAGATTCAAGTGGCACTGTTGATACTTTAGCTCAGTATAAGAAAGTTGCACCAAATATTGAGGTCTTTTGCGGAGATGATAATATGATATCCGATATGGCCGCTTATGGTGCGGCTGGCCTGGTTTCCGTTGCTTCCAATGTTTGGCCACGCATAGCGCATGAATATGTTAAGAAATGTCTGAACGACGAACTCTCTTCACTGTCATTCCAGCGCGTGACGCTGGAATCCAGAAGGAAACCTGTTCAAATGACAGAAAATGACATGAAAAGTTCAACAGATATCTGGCAACAGGCTTGCGAAGCGTTATTTACTGCCAGCAACCCAATACCCACTAAAGCACTTTTGCATGATATTGGGCTCATAGAACACAAAACTGTCCGCCTACCGCTCAGCACAGAAGACTTGCCTTCTGTTGAAAAATTGAGGCAAGTCAATAAAATGATTCTTGGATGGAAAGAATTGGCTACTCTCTAAATAGTCTTGCAACTTTGATTTAATATACAATCCAAGTTTCATTTGAACACTCCCAAACTTATCACTTTATGCCACTGGTCTTCATCTAAAATTTCTACACCTAATTCCACTGCCTTTTTATATTTGGATCCTGGTTTTTCTCCTGCAATTAGGTAGTCAGTTTTAGCAGAAAGATGTGAGCTGACCTTTGCTCCTAGAGTTTTGGCTCTTACTTTTGCCTCTCCTCTACTCATAGCAAGTAGCTTACCAGTAAACACTATAATTTTATTATTTAAAACAGAGTTACTAGAGTTGGAGCTCACAGGAAGAATTTGAAGACAAGCAGTAAGATCATTTAACATTTTGATGTTATGTTCCTTAGAAAAAAATGATTCCAAAGATTCAGCTACTTTTTTTCCTATGCCGTCTATACCTACTAGCTCAGTATTATCTGATGACAGTTCAATCATCGAATTATACCAATTATCATAAGAAACATAATAATCTGCAAGCAATTCTGCTGCAACTTGGCCAATAAATCTAATACCTAAAGAAAATATAAACCTATCTAGAGTTATTACCCTTCTGCTTTGTATAGCATTTAATAAATGAGCTATTGATTTCTTGCCCCAACCAGACTGTTCTTCCAGATTAAATTCATCCAATCTTTCTTCTAAAGTAAAAATATCGGGAATTTGTTTTATCAGACCAAGGTCGTAAAAAAACTCTATCTGCTTATCACCAAGGCCAACAATGTCAAATGCATCTTTCGATACAAAATGCTTTAGTTTTTCTATTATTTGAGCTTTACAGGCAAATTCCTCAGGACATCTTACTGCAGCCTCTCCCTCAACCTGACGTACTTTACTACCACATTCAGGGCATACTTCAGGAAACACAAATTCAGGTGTATTTGGAAGACGAGAATCTCTGCTTACTTCAACGATCTGGGGAATTACATCCCCTGCCCTTTTGATTGTTACAATATCTCCCTCTCTTATGTCTTTACGTTTTATCTCATCTTGGTTATGCAGACTTGCTCTACTAACTAGCACCCCACCAATATTAACTGGCACTAAATCTGCAACTGGAGTTAAAACTCCTGTTCTGCCCACCTGTATAAATATTTTATTTAACTTTGTTTTTGCATAAACCGCAGAAAACTTGTATGCAAGTGCTGAGCGCGGTGCTTTGTGAGTATTCCCTAGACGATTTTGTAGTACCAAATCATTTACTTTATAGACTATTCCATCAATATCATAATCCAAGTTATAGCGACAGTTATAGACTTCGTTATAGAACTTCAGCATTCCATCCAAACTACTCGTTAAGGACTGATGCTCATTTACGCAAAAACCAAGTGCCTCAAGCTTATTTAGTACCTCACTTTGACTTTTCTCTGCTCCACCAATCAAAGAATAAGCAAAATATCTAAGAGGTCTGCTTGCTGTAATGTTTGCATCCAATTGCTTTAGAGAACCAGCGGCTGCATTTCGAGGATTGGCAAATTCATCGTTTTCATTTAACTTTAAAAAGTCGCTGTTACTGATGTATATTTCACCTCTTACTTCTAGTCTTCCTTGCACACCTTGCAAAAACTTAGGAAAGCCTTTTATTGTTGCAACATTGTGAGTGACATCTTCCCCTACAAAACCATCACCTCGAGTTGCAGCTTTAACAAATCTTCCATCCTCATAAATTGCAGAAAACGACAACCCATCAATTTTTGGTTCACATAATATCTCTATTTTGTCCTCAATTAAAAACCTCTTTATTTTAGACAAAAATTTCTCTACACCTTGTTCATCATAAGCATTCTCAAGGGAAAGCATAGGTTCTTGATGTTCCACCTTAGAAAACCTCTCATCAGGTGGAGCACCAACACTTTCTTGTGTTGCATAAATTTCTGGCTCTATTTCAGCTAACTTTTTCTTCAGTTCATCATATTCAGCATCACTTATTTCTGGCTTATTTTTTTGATGATACAAAACATTATGATAATTTATTTGATCTTGCAGTTTTTCTCTCATCTTTTCTAAGTTAGTCATGATACCAATATAATGCTACATTAGCCTTTGTCGTCAAGCTGTGAATTTTCTTGAATTTATCATATGGTCTTAATCCATCAAATATCAAAGGTGCCACAATGCTATAGCCATACTTATTCTTCTCTCGCTCAATTGTATTAGCAGATCTCACTTGCTTTAGCCATATATTTATATAAAATTAAAATAAATTAGAGTAAACAATATTGCTGTTTAAATGCTAACAAGATTCGCTCCAAGCCCAACTGGCTACCTCCACGTAGGAAACGTACGAACTGCCTTGGTTTGTTGGATGTACACACGCAATCAAAATGGAAAATTTTTACTCCGTTTTGATGATACTGACCTTCAGCGTTCAGATGTCAAATATATAAATGATATCATACAAGATTTGAAATGGATTGGTATCAATTGGGATGCAAGTTTCAAGCAATCAGAGCGCTTTGAGCGTTACAATGAGGTGTTTTTGCAGTTAATAAAAGAAGGGCATATTTATGCATGCTATGAAACAAGAGAAGAGTTAGACATTAAACGAAAATTGCAGTTAAAACAAGGACTTCCCCCTGTATATGACAGAAGCGCGTTACTTCTAACTGAGCAAGAGAAAATTAGTTATGAGCAAGAAGGAAGAAGACCACATTTTAGATTTAAGTTGGATAGAAATGAGGTTGTTAAATGGAATGATGAAGTTAAAGATGAAATAAATATTGCAACCAGTAGCATAAGTGACCCTGTGGTAAAAAGAGAAGATGGAATTTACACATACATGTTACCTTCTGTTATTGATGATGTTGACTTTAATGTAACCCATGTTGTACGCGGGGAAGATCATGTAACTAATACCGCAGTTCAGCTCCAAATGATTAAAGCATTAAAAGCGAAAATCCCTACATTTGCTCACCTTTCTCTGCTACATTTTGATGATAGCAAGATATCCAAGCGAACCGGCGTGCTGAACATTAAATCTATAAAAGAAGATGAAATTGAACCGATGGCACTAGTTAGTTATTTAGTGAAGCTTGGAACATCCAATCCAATTGAAGCTTGCGCCTGTATGCAATCTTTGATTGATTCATTTAATATTAAAAAATTTAGCTCAGCATCTGTACAATTCAGCTTGAGTGAAATATATAAGCTAAATAGCAAAGTTCTGCAACAAATGCCATTTGAAATGGTGCAAGACCGTTTAAATCAAATTGGAGTGGACTCCTCAGAGTTTTGGTATTTTATAAGGAACAATATAGAAAGGTTTTCTGAGGTGGCCAAGTGGTGGAAAATATGCAAATCTGATATAGAGCCTGTGATTCTTGATAAGGAGCTTATAAAAATTGCGTTCAATGCATTGCCCCAAGGTGATTGTAATGAAAACACGTTGTCAGAATGGGTCAAAACTATTCGACAAACAGTGGATATAAAGGCAAAAAACCTATTTACGCAGTTGCGTTCAGCTTTAACAGGAACAGAAACAGGACCAGAGCTCGCTAAACTATTAATTTTTATCGGCAAAGAAAATATCATTGCAAGGTTAAAAGAAAAGTGAAAACTAAAGAATTATAGCTAATGCAATCCCTACGTCATACCGCGATTCATTCGCGGTATCTCAGCCGCTAACAAGAGATCCCGCTAACAAGCAGCGGGATGACGGTTGTCGTTTAGCCATAAACATTAAGAAATTTACCAAATGAAAAAAAAGGCAAAAGAAGCCCCGTGGTTATTATCCGCTTTAAAATATTGGCGTTTTTTATGTTTTAAACGCTTGACAAGCGAGATTCAGCCGCTTTTAATTGCAACTAACTTACGCTGCAAATGTTTAAGAAATTTACTAAGCAGAAAAAAAGACAAAGAATCCCCGAGTTAGCTAGTCTTTTACTATCTCTGTCGAGTATTGGCATTTTTTGATGTCTTGTAACGCTTTATAAGCGCGTTCAGCTTATTTAGATAAAAATCTAGATGTAGATGAAGTTTTGTAAAGACATACAGTATCTATATACTGCAAAAAATTGAACATAAGACGCCGATACATTAAGTAATCCTTACCTTTTAATCTGCAGATTGGCGAAAGCAAATACAATAGCTTCAATTTTATGATAAGGGGGCTGGCGGAGTTTGTCAAGGAAGTTTTTTGTATTTTAACCTTAGATTTGAGAAATCTTATAGGCTTTTGTTCTCATGAAAATTATGTTCTCATGAGTAAATTAATGTTATCCTTTTTTGTTGATCTAAAGTTTCTTATGTTCATACACTTACGTGTTCATAGTGTTTATTCGCTGCTTGAAAGCTCGGTTAAAATTGAGGAGCTGATCGGCCTTTGTTTGCGAAATAAAATGCCAGCGGTTGCAATTACTGATTCAGGTAATTTATTTGGTTCACTTGAGTTTGCAGAATATGCGGCAAGTAGGGGAATACAGCTAATAATAGGATGCAATATTATAGTTAAACATTCAGAACAAAATTTACCTATATTATTGCTTGCAAAAAATGAGCAAGGGTACACTAATTTAGTCACTTTGGTGAGTGAGTCTTTTAGAAAGCGCAAGAATAACAGCGATATTCCTTACGTTGATTTTGATGAGCTATTGAATTTAAGTACGGGTCTGATCGCTTTAACCGGTGGATGTTTGGCTCAACTATTGTTGGGGCAAGATAAAGAAACGGTTGAAAAACTGCTTTCAGCATTCAATGGTCATTTATATGTTGAATTGCAGCGTCATGGGCTGAGCAAGGAGCTAGAGCTTGAAGAAACTTTAATAGATTTTGCTTATCAGCGCAATATACCACTAGTTGCAACGAACGATGTATTTTTTCCAAATAGGTCTGACTATGAGGCTTATGATATATTAACGTGTATATCGGAGGGGAGTTATGCCCTGGAGAATAACAGAAAGAAGTTAACTACCGAGCATTACTTCAAATCTGTGGCAGAAATGGAGGAGCTGTTCAGTGACATTCCCGAAGCAATTCATAACACTTTAGTGATAGCTAAGCGGTGCTCTTACATGCCAAGAAGCAGGCAGCCTATTTTGCCTAAATTTCCTTGTCGAGAAAATAAAACTGAGAATGAAGAACTGAGGGAGCAGGCAGTTGCAGGATTAGAATTCCGTATTGCGAATGAGACAGACATAGACCTTAAACAATACTACGATCGGCTGAATTACGAACTGAGTGTGATAACTTCGATGAACTACGCTGGCTACTTTTTGATAGTTTCTGATTTCATTCGTTGGAGCAAAGCAAATGGCATTCCAGTTGGTCCAGGAAGAGGCTCTGGTGCTGGATCAATTGTTGCTTGGGGCTTACAGATTACAGACCTTGATCCAATAAAGTTTGGCCTAATATTTGAAAGATTTTTGAATCCTGATCGTATATCGATGCCTGACTTTGATATTGATTTTTGCCAGGAAAAAAGAGACCTGGTTATTGATTATGTTCAGAAAAAGTACGGTTATGTTGCTCAAATAATCACTTTTGGAAAATTGCAGGCAAGGGCAGTATTGCGTGATGTTGGGAGGGTATTACAAATGCCTTACTCTCAAGTGGATAAAATATCTAAAATGGTTCCATTTAATCCAGTAAATCCTGTAACTTTATCACAAGCGATAGAGTTTGATCAAAACCTGCAGAAAGAACGGGATAGTGATGAGGTAATTGCAAAGCTTCTTGATATATCTCTTAAGCTTGAAGGAATATATCGTCACGTTTCAACCCATGCTGCTGGAATTGTAATATGTGATCAAAAGTTGGAAAATTTTGTTCCTGTGTACTATGATCCAAATTCGGCTCTGCCAATCACTCAATACAGCATGAAATATGTGGAGAAAGCTGGGCTAATAAAATTTGATTTTCTTGGGCTTGGTACGCTAACGCTAATAGATCATGTATGTCGTTTAATTAATCGTGATAGACAAAAGATCGATATTTCTTCAGTTCCTTTAGATGACCAAAAAACCTATGAGATGCTCTCAAGCGGTGATTCAATTGGAGTGTTTCAGCTTGAAAGTTCGGGAATGAGAGAAGCTTTAATTAAACTAAAACCGGACTGCATTGAAGATATTATCGCTTTAATTTCCCTTTATCGTCCAGGACCTATGGATAACATTCCAACTTATGTTGCAAGAAAACACGGACTTGAAAAGCCAGATTATATTCATCCGTTACTTGAGGAAGTATTAAAAGAGACATTTGGGGTAATAATTTACCAAGAACAAGTGATGGAAATAGCCCGTATTCTTTCCGGGTATAGCTTAGCGGAAGCAGATCTGCTGAGACGTGCCATGGGTAAGAAAATCAAGGAAGAGATGGATAAACAACGTGAACTTTTCATCCAAGGGGCAACGAAGAATGGCGTTGATTATGACAGGGCAAGTTATATTTTTGACCTTGTTGCAAAATTTGCTGGTTATGGGTTCAATAAATCTCATGCTGCAGCATATGCGGTTATATCTTATCAAACGGCTTACCTTAAAGCTAATTATCCATTAGAATTTTTTACAGCACTAATGAATCTGAATATTGATGATAGAGATAAACTGAATTTATTTTATCATGCAGCAAAGTTTAGTGGCGTTACCGTTCTTTCACCTGATATAAACAAGTCTCAAGCTGAATTCTCAATAGAGGATGAACGCATACGTTATGGTATTGCTGCCTTGAGGAATGTTGGTTTTTCTATAGCGGAAGGAATAGTGAACGTACGTTCAAGCGCTTGTAAGGACATATGGGAATTCATTCAAAATTCAGGTCATATAATAAATAAGAGAGCGCTAGAAAGCCTGATTAAATCCGGAGCATTCGATAGCGTGCATAAGAACAGAAAGCAGCTATATGAGTCAATGGACACGCTGATTTACTTTGCAAATAAAAACAAACAGGATAGAGAATCAAGTCAAGCTGCTTTGTTTGGTAGTCTTGATGTCCTCAAACCGAAACTTGAGAATGTGGAAGATTTTGATGAAGAGGAAAAATTAGAACATGAGTTATTTTCACTAGGATTTTATTTAACTAATCATCCGCTTGAAAAATTTAGAACTCTTCTGGAAAAGTTAAATATTGGGTTTATCGGAGAAAATAGAACAGCAAAAACTGCTGGGGTAATATTAAATGCACGTATGAGAACTTCAGAGCGTGGAAGGTTTGTTATCCTCACACTTTCTGATCCCCATAACGTTTCTGAAATAGCATTCTATAATAATGAAATAATAGAAGAAAAAAGAGATTTATTTTCACCAGGAACATTTGTGATAATTGATCTTGAAGCTTCGGAAAATACGACAAGATTAGCAGGCAAGGATATATCTGAGTTTACAAAAAGAGTCACTTCTACAATAAAAGAATTAGTTCTCACCACTGAGTGCACGGATTCGCAAAAAGCCGCTATGGAATTAAACGCAATATTGAAAGATGAAGGCAGAACCAAAATAATGCTAAAACTTCTTCTCGAAAAACACAAAGTGAGCATCTTATTACCAGGTGCATACTCAATTGCTCCTCAAGTTATTTATGAAATATCTAACTTAAGCTGGATTAAAGGCGTAGAAATTAATACAAATAACTTGCTTATATAAAAAAGCTTTATATAATGAAATATTTAATCGGTATTAAAGGAAGATATAGTGAATCTTTATGAATTTACTTTTATAGCACAACAAGGATTATTACAGCAAGAAGTAGAGGAGATGGTCCAAGAGCTAGCTGTCTTGTTGAAAAACATTAAAACAGATGTTATGTTCCAGCAAATCAGGGATATTCTGAAAAAAGGAAATGACAAGCTTACAAAACAAGAGTTAGAAGTGCGTGCTGAGAACATTAAAGAAAGTCTAGTTGCTTACTCTGATTTCTTGGAAGATCTTACAAAAATTTTATGGGTTGAATTAGAAGAAGATCTTTCAAATTTGAAAGAAGTGAAGTCAAAAATCGATAAAGAGTTGAAAGATGACCTAAAAGATTTAGGAATAACGCAAGATTTTACAAAATTTCTAGGAGGCAGTACTAAAAGTGCGTTTATCCATAACGCAGTAAATGCTTTGAAGAGAAATATTTCAGAACATCTAATAAAGATTTTTCAAGATATTTTGAAAGATTTTAGAATAAACGGTCCAACTCAATCGAGCAAAGCATTGGAAATGCTTTTGAAAAACATTGAAGCATCAGGATTAATCAAGTATGAACATTGGGGTCTTTTGGATTTTGCATATCACACAAATAAAATGAAGAGCGGTCATTATTGTATAATGTGCATAAGTTCTACTGCAAGCATTCTGGATGAATTTGTGCGTAGAATGAAACTTAATGAGAACGTTATTCGCCACTTTCCTGTGCAGGTTGATAAAATTTTTGAAGGTAAATCTTATATGATGAATAAACAAATTGAGGAACAAAGCGCATAATGATGAAAAGACGAAATAGTTTTAATAATTCTTACGTATCTGTAAATAATAGGACTGGCTTTAGGCGTTCTAAAGTTTGCCCTCTTGCTGCGTCTAAAGATGAAGACATAGATTATAAGAATATAGATTTATTATCCAAGTTTACCTCTGACTATGGTAGGATATTACCTAGAAGATTAACAGGCGTATGTGCAAAAAAACAAAGGAAGTTACGCTTAGCGATCATAAGGGCACGTTTTTTAGCTCTTATTCCTTACTGTACTAAAAAAGTTTAGGTAATTTATGTTGATAATTTTAAAGGAAAATATAAGGACTTTAGGTAAGCTTGGTGAAGTTGTCAAAGTTAAACCAGGTTATGCACGTAATTTTCTTTTTCCACAAAGAAAAGCGGTGAAAGCTACCAAGGAAAATTTAACAAAGCTAGAGGAGCAACGTTTATTACTGGAAGAAGAGAATATAAAAAGATTAAATGTAGCAAAAGAGCTTGCGTTGTCACTACATGATAAGTTTGTGGTATTAATAAAGCAAGCTTCAGAGGATGGTAAAATTTTTGGTTCTGTAACAACACGTGAAATTGCGAAAATTTTACTACAAGAAGGACATGTGATAGATCACCGTAGTTTATCTTTTGGTGGAATAAGCATCAAAAACTTGGGTGAATACCAAGTAAACGTAGAATTACATAGTGAAGTAGTAGTACCAATTACTATATACGTCGTGAAATCCGAAACAGATGCAAATGAGCTAAGGCAAGTAAAATTGCAAAATCAGAAATCTGAGCAACAAGAGGCAGAGCAAGATGCGAATAAAGAAGCTGCTGATGGTGATGATAGCTGATCAAAGATGATCCCTTGTTATAGTCGTAAAGAAATGTCTGCCATGGCTAAGCTGGTGTCATCCCAGCGCTTCCCTCATGTCATCCCAGTGCGTGACACTGGGATCCAGTTTATTTCATCATGGACATTATTTTATGCTTCTAGAATCCGTTGTCCATTGAATAATTTGCAAATACTTTTATACCTGGATTCCAGTGTCACGCACTGGAATGACACCATTATTGGAATAAATCAAAAATGATTCCCCGCTATAGCAGAAAAGAAATGTCTTCCATTTGGGAGGAAAATAATAAATTTAATATATGGCTTAAAATAGAAAAATTAGCGTGTGAAGCTCAAGCAAAGTTAGGAGTGATTCCGAATAATATTGCTGAGAACCTCTCTGGTGCTATTGAATTTGATGTTGAATGTATCAACGAAATTGAATCCATTGTAAAACATGATGTTATAGCTTTTCTGACATATATTGCTAAAAAAGCGGGAGTTGATGTTCGTTATCTTCATTATGGAATGACAAGTTCTGATGTTTTGGATACATGCCTTGCGGTGCAACTGAAAGAGTCCTGTGATATTTTGCTCGAGAATCTAAAAAATTTACTTGCAGCATTGAAAAAAAAAGCTGAGGACTATAAAGATATTGTTTGTGTTGGACGCAGTCACGGAATGCATGCAGAACCAACAACTCTTGGAATAAAATTTGCCAGATTTTATGCTGAATTTAAACGCAATTATCAGAGATTAATTAGCGCGCAAAAAGAGATCTCAATTTGTAAAATATCAGGTGCAGTAGGCAATTTTGCAAATGTTGATCCGTTTGTTGAAGAATATGTAGCGAAAGAAATAGGACTCATACCTGAAATCATATCGTCTCAAGTCATTCCTCGTGATAGACATGCTATGTTCTTTTCAGTTTTGGGAGTGATTGCAAGCTCAATAGAAAATGTTGCTGTTGAAATTCGTCATTTGCAAAGAACTGAAATCGGCGAAATTTCTGAGCATTTTTCCACGGGGCAGAAGGGAAGCTCTGCTATGCCACACAAATGTAATCCTATTTTAAGTGAAAATCTGACTGGACTCTCACGTTTAATACGCAGTTATGTTTTTCCTGCGTTAGAAAATGTTGCATTGTGGCACGAACGTGATATATCACACTCGTCTGTGGAAAGATGCATTGCTCCTGATGCTTGTATAACAATGGATTTTGCTTTAGTGCGATTAACAGATTTGATAGATAAATTGGTGATCAATAAGGAAAACATTGAAAAGAACTTAAATTCTTCAAAAGGTTTAGTTTTCTCACAGCGTGTATTGCTTGAGTTAGTAAATAGTGGTTTGGCGAGGGAAGAGGCGTATAAAATTGTTCAGAGCAATGCAATGAAAGTGAAACAAAACAACAGTGATTTTCTGGCCGAATTGAAACAAGATAAACCCTTACTTAAGGTTATTAACTCGGAAAAACTTGAATCTTTGTTTGATTTGAAGTATTATACGAAACATATAGATCGTGTGTATAATAAGGTTTTTAATTAGGCTGAGTAGCTCAGTTGGTAGAGCAGGAGGATCATAATCTCTTGGTCGGGGGTTCAAGTCCCTCCTCAGCCACTCGAACTAAACTATGTTTAGCAAAGCAGTGCTACTGGTGAAACCCAGTGTCAGTTACTTGGAATGAGTTGTATATCCACTCAGGTGAGGAGACAATGGATAAGAGATTGTGAAAAGGGTTTAGCTTTTGGCCTATGATCTCTTTAAATGACAGAATTTCACTACAAAACTTAACTTTCTTCTATGCAGTTAGCTAAGTCAAGAAAGGTGAATCTATCTCTTGTTGTAAACGCAAGATCGACCACTTTACAATATTGTTCTTTATTCCAACTGAGGTGCTCTGGTAAGTGTGGAATTGATAGATCTTCAAATATTTTTTGCAGGTGTTTTGCAGGTAGTAAATTTTGCTTAATTAAACTGGAAATATTATGCCATTCTTTACAAATAATCTCTTGGATTTTTTGCTGCATAATTTGCTTCTGTTCAAAAGTTCTTACAAATTCGATATTATCAAAGCACTGAGTTATATGTTCTACATCTAAAGTGGTCGGTTTGATAATCGGGTTTTGTATTGATAATATCTTTTCCTGCAAATTAGCCATGGTAATCGTCGTAACAGCAATTTTTTCGCCATGTAGTAAGGAATGATCTCTTGTTACCATTTCCATTGCGTGAGCTATCATATGCTCTCCTTGGCTTGCAGAATAGCTGCCTTTTGATATTACCATTCCAAGTCCTGAAATTAGTAGAACTTCCATAAGTAATAGGACCACTTTTCTACTTCTTTTAGTAAGCGCCGTATACTCTCTTAGCAAAATTTGCTCCAAATCGCGAACAAGTGTAAAAGGTAATTCATTGTATTCTGTGCCAAGCAACAAATGAGATAGTAGCCAGTCAGCCTGAACTGTTGAACGACAAATGAAATCTGCAAATCCGCTTAATGTGAGACGCAGTGGTGCATTGACAAGTATGTCTATATCTATATATACTGCTCTTGGAAGATGTGCTTTGAACGATTTTTTATATCCATTTACTAATATTGAAGCATTTGCGGATGTATATCCATTCATGGAAGCGGCTGTTGGGAACGATATATAATCTTTTTTCTCGAGGTAGCTTGCATATTTGCAGATATCGTTAACGGTGCCGCTACCAAATGCAACTATTAAGTCACTGTCTTTTACTTTGTTTCTCACTAGATTTACGGTTTCAAGAGAGGCAGCTCTGCTTGGTGTCATTTCTCCACCCGGTGTCATTCCAGCGCGTGACACTGGAATGACAGGTGGGGCTGGAATAATTAAATGAGAAATTTTATTAAATACGTTTTTGTTTAAAAGTTTTGCTGTATTTTCATCTGCAACTAGAAAGATGTCATTTCCGTGTCGTGTGCATATTTCATAGATATCATCAGCAAGGTGGTAATCTGTTATTACTTCCCTTAGAAAAGTTTGTTCGGCTTGATGTAATATTTGTTTTAAATAGTGCATAGAGTGTTTACAATATAGCAATATAAGTATTTTAAGATTGACATGAAAATTGACCCTGTAGAGCTAACTAAGAAATTGATCTCTTTTGAGAGTATAACACCAAGGGACGGCGGGGCAATAGAGTATATAGCAACAATCTTCAAGAAGAGTGGCTTTGATTGTGAAATTTTAGAGTTTGGTGATAAAGTTAAAAATCTTTATGCGAAATATATAAATGGAGTACCAAATTTGTGCTTTGCTGGGCATGTTGATGTTGTACCACCGGGTCAGTTAAAAGATTGGGCATTTGGTCCATTTAATCCAGAAGTGAGGGATGGTATATTATATGGAAGAGGGGCGGCTGATATGAAAAGCGGAGTAGCTGCGTTTATTGCTGCTATGGTAAATTTGATTGCAGAGAAGTTTCAATTTAATGGTTCGATAAGTGCATTGATTACCAGTGCTGAAGAAAGCACGGAAGAATATGGAACAAAGGCAGTTTTGGAATGGATGAAAAGTAAGCAAAAAAAGGTGGATTTCTGTGTGGTTGCTGAACCAACCAGTAGTGAGAAATTAGGTGATACCATAAAAATAGGCAGAAGAGGTTCTGTAACATTTGAATTAATTTGCCATGGAAAACAAGGGCACGTTGCCTATCCAGACCTAGCAGATAATCCAATATATAAGGTAATATCGATATTGAGTAAGGTAAAAAATACTACTTTTGATCATGGTAATAAATATTTTCAGCCTTCACATTGCGAAGTTACTACTATCGATGTTGGAAATAATACTAGCAATCTAATACCTGGTTTAGCAACTACACGTTTTAACATTCGATATAACAATGAACAAACACCGGGTGGCTTATATAAGCTGATTGATGAAATATGCTCCAGTGTAACTAACGATTATAAACTTTCTGTGCATAGCAGCAGGGACGTTTTCCTCTCTACTCCCGATAGAAATACTGATATTATGCTTGATGCGATAAATAAAGTTACCAGTATTGATGCTGCGCTGAGCACAAGTGGTGGCACATCTGACGCTGCGTTTATCAAAGATGTTTGTCCAGTGATTGAATTTGGTATAATCAACAAAACCGCACATCAGATAAACGAATGCGTATTAGTAAACGATATACACAAGTTAACAGCTATATATAAGGAATTTATAGAAAATTATTTGTATCCGTTCAGGAGAGTGGTTTAAGAAACAATAGATAGGAGATTTTGGAAAGGATTGAGACCCCTTTGTTTCCAAGTTAAGTATAATGAAATTATCCGCTCAAGGAATGTATTTCCCCGCTTTGATTGTGTAAAATATGAGTTTTTGCGATAAACGACATAATGCCGAATTTGCCGTTCAGCGTGGTTATTTGTCAGCGGAATATTTTCTGGGTCATCTAAAAATTTCCACATCATTCTTTCAGATCTCAGAACATTTTTTGCAACTCGAGAGGCTCCAATTGCTTCAGGTAAACGAGATATCTCCTTCAAGTAATACTTTGTACGTTTTCTTAATTTTCTGGCACGTCTGACAAACCTCAAAACATCTATCTCACTTTTTAGTAAAGCTTTTTTTAGTGCAAATAATTCAGTGGCCACGTTTCTCAAGTAACAACCCAGAACTTTAACTTCAATATTCCAACTATGTGCTAATCTTTCAAAATCTCTTGATAAATGTGCCCAACAGATTTGCCTGTTTTTATCGGCAAAATAATTGTATGCTGCATACCTGTCAGTTATTACCAAGCTATTGCGATTGCAGAATTTACTATTTTGTAAAACTTTCATTCCTCTTGACTCTGTAAATTTTACAAAACTTGCCGTATTGCTTGCAAACATCCAACACCAAGCGAGTTTACCTTTGTTATAATGGCTCGTTTCATCAATATGTAGAACTTTACTCCTACTTATCTCTTGTTCGATCTGCTCATACATTTTTTTGCATTTTGAAGCAACTCTATGTTCACTATTTGATATGCTACCGACGCTTATGTTCAAATTGAAGATATCATTTACGACACTCGCTATTTCGCGTTTTGAATTTTTGTAGAATCCGCTGAACGCTGCAATTATTGACTTAACCCTTGGACCAAATGTATCTGGCGTAACACCTTCCGGTAACTTGCTACTTCTTCTCTTTCCGCATCTCCGACAACGGCCATGTTCTAACTGATATTCCACTACATAAGGCTTGATTTCTGGAAGATCAACTTTCTGATGAATATATGGTTTTTCACATATTGCAATTTCTCCTCCGCATTCGCAAGTATTAGGCAACTCTATCTTTACTACTTTATCTGCATCCATGTTGGCGCGAAAACTTCCTTTATGACCAACCTGACCGCCAATATTCCTTTCGCTTTTCGGCTTATTCTTTTTTATTTTATACAACTCTTTGGAACTTGGTATTGATGAATTTTTTGAGCTTAAACCGAGTCTTTCTCTTAACTCAGCATTTTCTATCTTTAAAGCCTTATTTTCTGCTTTTAAACTTTCATTCTCTTTTTCCAATCTTTCTATTTTTGCTTCTAACCTTTCTATTTTTTGCTGTAAATTTTTGCAAAGTTCTAAAAGGTTTACCATATTATTTCACTTTTGCTCTATGATTATCTTTTTAGATCACCTTGTCTACCTTATTCTGCCACTCCGCTGAACGGATACAATTATTTCAATCCCACTAATAAAATATTAAATCAGGTCAACGTGATTAGTAATATATCTAGTGGTCCATTGTTAGCTTAGATGTAATCAGATCTCTTGCATAACTGTTGTTTGAATAATAACTTGTATCATTCCAGCAAAATGTGTCAAGTAAGTTTTTTCGTTTCTATAGCTACTTGGATGACAAAAAAAGAAATACTAGACTTTATACCTTTTGCACTCAAATTCACATAAATCATGAATTATGCACGTTTCACACGAAGGTTTCTGTGCTTTGCAAACATATCTACCATGCAAAACTAGCCAATGATGAGCATAAAGCAGGTATTTTTTGGGAACCACATTTAAAAGAGATTGTTCTGTTTTAAACACATCTTTTTCTTTCACAAGCCCGATTCTATTGCTCACTCTAAAAACGTGAGTATCAACTGCCAATGTTGGAATGCCAAGCCCCGAATTTAAGAACACATTAGCGCTCTTTCTTCCCACTCCCGGCAAAGACACCAAATCATCGAAATCAGTAGGCACTTTGCTATTGTACCTCTCAATCAATATTTTGCTGAGCCCGATTATGTTTTTTGCTTTGGAATTATATAAACCAATACTGCTTATGCATTTTCTTAGCTCACTCTGCCCAAAACTCAGCATTTTTTCTGGCGTATCAGTGATACTAAATAGCTCCTTTGTAATTTTATTAACGCTTATATCAGTTGTTCGCGCTGATAGAACTATCGCAACTAATAACGTAAAATCATTGGTATAATTCAGCTCTATTTTTGGTGCAGGATTTGATTGTTGAAACTTTTCAAATATCAATTCTACTTTTTTTGAGTCCATGCATAGAGCTAAAAGCTTATACTACACTGGTTGCTGTGCAAATTCAATTCCTTTAGGCTTAGATAGTCCTTTAGCATTAACATCAGACATATCAGTTTTTACCTCATCAAAATTCCTCTCAGCAAATTCGCTTGCCACTTCCGCAAAACACTTTTTAACAAGAGGCATAACAATTGGCATTAACAGTTTTCGTGGATCATACCATCCTAACAGGTCAGTTTCCTTTTGTACCCTATCTCTTGGATCCTCTTCTAGTAAATCTTTTGTGTGCTTTTCAGCATATATTTCACAGCCTTTTGAGAAAACAGGAGCTAACATTTCAATTAATACTGCCAATAACAATAGTGAACCAAGTATGGTTCCACCAACAGTTAATCTATTAGCAATGAAATTTGTTGTAAGTAGATAAACAGAAAAAGCAGCTAAAGGATAGTTGATAAGAAGCTTACTACCTAGTGCGATATAGTTTATTTTACTCATGAATTCATCAGTAGAAATTTCTGAGTTGGCATATTTTTTCATATAATGACCTATTAATAAACGAGAGGCGTTACTAATAATGATATTAAGTGCTATGATCCACCATGAAAAATAGCAACCTATAGTAATTGTAGTTAACAGGCCTAAGGGTAGAACACTAAGAGTCCGAATAAATAGTAAGGCATTTTTACGCTCTATAAATTTCAATGCTAATGTCTTTTTATCTTCTTCAATTAGGCTTCTCTTTTTTCCTAGAGGAGTAACATAATTGAATAATTGTATGCTTGGCTTTGCTATATATTGATATAGCTCTTCCATTAATCCTGCACTCTTTACATTCTTCTCAAAATCATCTAAATTTGGATTTTGCAAAATCCTCTCTATTTTATCTTCAAGTTCAATGCGTTTTTCTAGGTCTTTTTCAAACGAATAGTCATTTCTTTTTAGTATAGAAATCAATCCATCAAAATCTTTACCTACAGCCTCTTCCTCACTTACTTTTAGCTTATTAAACAAATTTTTCCTATAGTGAAACTCTCTTGCTGTTAAACGCCCATCACTTTCAGCGCCAATACTGACTTTAACACAAGGATTTCCTGATTCCAAAGGTTCAATATATTTTTTTAGTTCTTGATAAGCTTTATAAATTTGATCAAATCTATTTTTATCTCCACCCTTGTCAGGATGATTTACAAGAATTAACTGCTTATGCTGTTTCTTCAAAATTGCGCTAAGCTCTTCATAATTCTTGTCTACAACTTGCTTAGCTTCTACTTCCAATACGTTGAACAGGTCAGCATTATCACAAAACTCCTGACCAGTTAACTTGAAATGTTGACCCATTACTACATCTCACATAAATAAATTATATCTCTAGTATAATCTATTTAAATGTTTTATGCAATCATAAGAATGTCAAACGATCATTAAGAGAAAAACCCCTCTTTCCCATCATACAAATACAACTTATCCATTCTTACTACGTCAAAGGTATTTTCTTCGAGTTTGATTAGTAGGTCGTTTACGTCACTATTTGTGATAGGTTTTTTTTCGCTATTCGCGATAAACCTACAGGTTATTTGGTCACTTGAAGACTTTGAACTTCCTGGCCAAATCGCAAGGCCTTTCGAATATATTGCTATAATCTGCGGATTACTTGATTCAAATAATCCTACTATTTGATCAACATTACTGGATTTGTCCCAAGCGAGAGTTATATCACTACCCACTAGCTTTTTAACTTTGTAATCTTGTTCGTAATTGTCTTGTACTTTATTTATTTTACTATCCAAATTTATTTTACTATCCGAACCACTGCCAATTGTAAGCTCAGCAGGTTTCTTTCCTAAATTATCTATAACAGCTTCTGCAAATTCTTTTGTACCAACTTTCTGTTTACTTCTTTTCTCCTTATACAAATCGGCAGTGTGTATTCCACCCTCCAAAGTCTTGAGCCATGCATCGTAGATTAATTTTGCAGTACCCACTTGACCTATGTAAATTAGCATATGCACTGCAGCATTTAAAAGACCAGAAGGATTAGCTATGTTTTTTCCTGCAATATCAGGGGCAGAACCGTGCACTGCTTCAAACATTGCGTATTCATTTCCGATGTTGCTACTTCCAGCAAGCCCCACAGATCCAGAGGTTTGTGCCACAATGTCTGATAATATGTCGCCATATAAGTTCTCGGTTACTATAACATCGAAATTCTCGGGTTCTGTTGCAACACGTGCCATTCCAATATCAACTATATAATGTTCTGCCTTTATGTCCTGGTATTCCTTTGCAATGCGATCAAACGCTGCATGGAAAGTGCCGTCAGTCATTTTCATTATGTTATCTTTAGTCAGGCAAGTTACTTTTTTTCTGTTGTGTTTTTTCGCGTATTCAAAAGCGTACCTGCATATCTTCTCTGAGCCAGACCTAGTAATAATTTTAGTGCATTGGTAAGAGTCACCAGTGAGCCTATGCTCTATTCCGGTGTAAACGTCCTCTTCATTTTCGCGTATCACTACGATATCAAACTTACCGAATTTATTTTCTATCACAGGATGATATGAAATGCATGGTCTGATATTTGCATACAACCCTAGATTTTTTCTGAGTGCAACGTTTAAGCTTTTGTGGCCTTTACCTTGCGGAGTTGTTGTCGGAGACTTAAGTAATATCTTTGTCCTTTCAATAGACTCCCAACCACTTGGAGAAATTCCGTGAGACCATTCCTTACTATAAACACGTTCCCCTATTTCAATAATATCTATTGAGATCTTCGCTTCCGCTCCGCGCAATATCGACAGCACCGCCTCCATAATCTCTGGTCCGATACCGTCGCCATACGCAACTGTGATTGGTGTTGACATAACTTCCCTAACTGTAAATGATTTAATGTTAATTCAAATAATAGAGTGACACAAGTAGCTAATATTACCCAAATTAGTATATTTACGGTTATTTAATAACATATTTTTATACTAGTTATGTCACAGTAGAACATGGGCAGAGTATGGATACTAAAGTAAGTTATGCAGGGATTCTGAGGCGAGTTTCAGCATGTGCGATCGACGGTGTTTTATGGATGATAATAGCACTTGTTTCACTCCTTTTTCTAAATTACGATGTAGATGATATATCTACCCATAGGATAATCCTTATGGCAACACTGCTTATAACATATATAGTATTTAATATATTAACAATAACGAAGTACGGTTGCACTCCAGGAAGACTACTGTGCGGCGTACGTATAAAAGATGCAAATACATTTAAAAACGTTACTCTAATGCAAGCAACAATAAGATACATTTTTAGGGAAGGCATTTGGGTTATTTATAATTTTCTGTCTTATCTTCTGCCTAGCTATGTTTCTGGATGCCTTTTTATTATACTAACTTTAGTTCTAATGTTTGCAATATTTGATCAACGCAAGCAGACTTTTTATGACAAAGTTGCAAACACGGTAGTGATAGATTATAAACCTAGTTGATATTTTTCTTTATAGGCAGTGTATGGATAAAAACGTAAACTACTCAACAATGACAAGGCGTATTCTAGCATTTATAGTTGATTGTATTTTATTTATCGCAATACCATTTGCTTTAATGGCGGTAGGTTTCTCACTTACACACGCAATACAAGGGATCATGGGTGCAATAATTGTAATCACCACGATTGTATTTTCTTTATTTTTAATGATACCATGTATATTTCATATATTCATGCTAGTAAAATTTGGCGGCACTCTAGGGCACTTGTTATTTAGCATGCGTGTAAGAGACAAAGATACACTTGAGCAGATCACTCTAATACAAGCAATAAAAAGAACCATCGCTTTTTTCATAATTTACTGTATATCGCTTTATAATCCTATTTTACTTTTAGCTATACTAATCCTAGTTTTAGTATGTGCAGTAGATGATGAACATAAACAAGCTTTTCATGACAAAATTGCAAACACGGTAGTGATAGATTATAAACCTAGTTGATATTTTTCTTTAGTTGTTACCACCAAGGGTGTTATTCCAGTGTCACGCGCTAACTTAAGGTAAATTGCCAACTTAACTATAAATATATTTTGGTAAATCCAAATTATTTTAGCTATAAGAGCGTTTTACTTTTTGCTCAGCATATCCATCATAACTGGCTTACTTTTAGTGATTCATGGAGTTAAAAAAGTCAGCATTGCTCTTTGTTAAAAGTAGTTTGTCACGTAAAAATTCCATTGCTTCAACGGGTCCCATAGGATTGAGTATCCTACGCACCACCCATATTTTATTTAGTATAGCCTTATCAACTAATAGCTCTTCCTTCCTTGTTCCGGATTTTGTAATATCAATAGCTGGAAATATACGTTTATCAGAAAGTTTTCTATCAAGTATGATCTCAGCATTTCCTGTACCTTTAAACTCTTCAAAAATAACTTCATCCATTTTTGAACCAGTCTCTATAAGAGCTGTGGCGATTATAGTTAAAGAACCCCCATTCTCAATATTACGAGCTGCTCCAAAAAAGCGTTTTGGTCTCTGCAGTGCGTTTGAATCTACACCACCAGTTAGAACTTTCCCAGACGAAGGAATAACCGCATTATAAGCACGTGCAAGTCTAGTAATATTGTCAAGTAGAATTACCACATCTTTTTTATGCTCAACCATTCTTTTAGCTTTTTCTATTACTATTTCAGCAAGCTGTACGTGACGGTAAGCAGGCTCATCGAACGTAGAACTTACTACCTCACCTTTTACAGAACGTATCATATCTGTTACTTCTTCAGGTCTTTCATCTATAAGTAACACTATTAATTCTACTTCAGGGTGATTTATAGCTATAGAGTTAGCCATTTGCTGAAGCAATACAGTTTTTCCTGTGCGAGGTGGAGCAACTACTAACGCTCTTTGCCCTTTTCCAAGAGGAGCTACTATATCTATAGCACGCATGCTTAAGCCTTTTTTATCATCACCATTATTACACTCAAGTACTATGCTTTCCTCAGGATAAAGAGGAAGCAAATTATCAAAATGGACGTACTTTCTTAATTCACTTACTTCAGTAGAGTTT
Source organism: Wolbachia endosymbiont of Drosophila ananassae (assembly GCF_008033215.1). Taxonomy (NCBI): domain Bacteria; kingdom Pseudomonadati; phylum Pseudomonadota; class Alphaproteobacteria; order Rickettsiales; family Anaplasmataceae; genus Wolbachia; species Wolbachia endosymbiont of Drosophila ananassae. Next base: position 651,144 of record NZ_CP042904.1, read on the forward strand.
ATACTTTGAACCTTAGTTAAAGTAAAATATCTCTCTTTATCACCAGGTGGCCTTATTTCTCCATATGCCATATCTCCTGTACGTAAATTAAACTTCTTTATTTGCCCGTTAGAAATATAAACATCATCGGTACTTGGGGCATAATTTGCACTTGCTGAACGTAAGAAACCAAAACCATCAGGCAATATTTCCACTATTCCACTCCCTGTGGTTATGCCTCCTTCTTCACTCATTTTTTTCATTAAGCTGAATATTATTTCCTGCTTTAGCATTCTACCATTGCTTTTACCGTTAGTTGAAATTTTTCTTTCTTCAGCTAACTCTAACAATTCTTCTGCTGTTTTCTCTTTTAATTCGCTCAGATCTAATGTTTTTCTGTTTTTCTCAGTACCTTCATTGACCATCTGTTTTACTGTATCGTTATTGTAAATTTGCTCACTTTTTTCAGGTTGAGCTGTAACCTTTCCTTTTGCCAAAACATCTTCATTGATTGTTGTCATAATCCTCCAAAAATTTTAATTGATGCTTACTAACCTAAAATGTGACTATAAGATAATAAATTAGGCTGAGTTAGTTTCAGTGCGTATTAAGCTTAATTATCATTAAACCCCGTACTTTACTTACATTATACTAATAAACACTAGCAAGTCAAGTTAATTTAATGTTAACAAAGCACAAAAATTTGAGGATTTTCAATAGCTATTCTTTATATTTTTTTAACCTTTCTTGCTTCTCCTCTTCTACTTTTGCTTTTTCCACTTCTGCTTCTAAATTTTCTTGACTACATAAGCCGAGTAGTACAGGATCTTGGGGTTTTATATTTTGCATGTTATGATGAGATCCATCTCTTACCTGCTCAACTGTGTAATTTGTTGTACTAATTAATTTAGCTATAACGTTATTGTCCAAGATAGGAAATTTTTTTACTAAATAATAAATCGCATCAGGTTTATCTCTACGTCTTGCCGTAGAGGCAAAGCCAAGAATGCTACCAATCGCTTTACTCCTTTTTTTTATATTTTTTATAATCAAATTTGGTACACGATTTGGATTTTTTTTGCAATCATCGATTTCTTTTTCAGTAATTATTCCAGAAATAATAGGGTTATATTTTTCTACTTCTATTTCCTCATCAGCTATGTCTTGTACTTCTTCAAGGGCCAATCTGCAACATTGTGCTATTTGATTAAAAGTTAAACCAGTGTTGTCTACTAACCAAGCAACTATTTGCACTAGAAACTGTTTATTTCTATCGTTATTGCCCTTAGAAGATTCCATTGACATCAAAAAAGCATCTCCCATTTAAAGTATCCATTACTGTTATACAGAGCTAAAATATAAGCTATTAAAACTAAAAAAGCATTAATTTTGTCATTCAATAACTTTTTGTTTGTCACTTCCCACCTCTTAAGTTAATTAAATGCTCTCACCTTTAAGCATATTTCCCCTTCTTAAGGTATAGTATAACTCAGTTAAACATATGTTTCTATTTAAGAAGAGAGTTAAATTTTAAGTTAATATATTATATATATTATCTAATAAAGCAACAGGTTTACAAGTATTAAATTATCACTATTCTATAATTAACCATTAATTAACTGAGTTTAAAATGAATGTTAAAAATTTTTTCACTAAAGTAACTGTTGTCCTTTTAGCTTGCTTGTTAATCTTTGTGGGAGTTGGCAACCTTTTATCAGGTGATGATGAAAAAGAAGAGGTAGCTAGGGTTGGAAAAGAAGTTATAACGTCAGATGAGTATAAATCACTATATCAAAATTATGGAAAACAAATTTCTGGATCTGATGCGAGTAGAGAACAAGTAAAAAAGCTGAAATATGATTTACTTAACGCACTTATAGAGCAAAAACTATTGTTTAACCTAACTAGTGAACTGGGGTTGACAGTTGGAGAAGAGTCTATAAAAAACCATATTAAAAACACCAAGTACTTTCAAAATGATAAAGGCGAATTTGACAAAAACAAATTCCATGAAACGCTAAATGACCTGCATATGACAGAGAAAGAGTATATAGCAAAGCTAGAGAAAATCCTGCCTGCAATGATGTTTATGACTTCGTTATTTAAAGATAATTATCCGGTAACTTTTGGCGAGAAAATTGATGAGCAGATATACAACAGTCGCTACCAAACTAGAGTAGTTGATATTGTTAAGATAACTGAAGATGCAGTTACAAACATTCCTGAACCAGATGATCAAACCTTACTTGATTTGTACGAAAGAAATAAATCCCATTTTTATTATCCTGAGTATCGAACTGCGCAATATATTTCTCTAGAACAGAAATATTTTGAAGATCAAATCAAGATCTCAGATGAAGAAGTTGATGGCATAATAGAACAACAAGAACTTAGAGATCAAAGAGACATATTTAATATAATATTTTCTACCAAAGAAGAAGCTGAGACAGCAAGAAGAGCATTTGAGGAGGGTAAAACAAGCTTTGAACAGATAGTAGAAGAGTTTGGCAAAGCAGAACTTGAAGAAACTAGAGTAAATAATATAACTAAGGATTTTCTACCGGAAGACATGAGAGAGAAGGTGTTTGCTCTTAAAGTAGGTGAAGTAAGTGAAGTTTTAGCAAGCAGTTTTGGTTGGCACATAATAAAAGTGGAAAGTGCGCATCAAATCTCTGATGAAGACTTAGTTGATTTAAAAAAAGACATAAAGTCAGTTTTAACTAACCAAAAGTCTTTTGAAAGAGTCAATGATTTCATAAACCAAGTGAACTATAAGATATACAATGGTTCAGCAATCGAAGAAATATTGAGTGAATATAATTTACCTATACAAACTATTGGTCCAGTAGATGCGAGTGGAAAAGATCAAAGCGGTAATAACGTAGGAGATTCTAGTGATTTGATTTCTTTCATTTTTTCGCGAGAAAAGGATCAGAAAGGTTATTTTAAGGGCGTTGGGGACGCTGTTGTTAGTGTAAAAATCATCGATATCGTTCCACCTAAATCACAAAGTTTTGAAGAAGGCAGGGCATCAGCAGTAGAGCTTTGGCAGAGTGAGTTTATAAAAGAAAGAATGTTTAAAATTGGGCAAGAGTTTGCAGTTCAACTAAGAGAAAAAACAGATTGGGAAAAAATTCAAGGTGTGGAATTAGTTGAAGATCAGCAGATGCATCGCAATGAACAAAACTACCCATTTTCTTTTGTAGAAGAGATTTTCAATATGAAAACAACTGGTTCAGTGACAGACCCTATTCAATACAATAATGAAATTATAATAGGTGTTCTAAAAGAAATGCATTCATCAAATGGCAAATTAAACATGCTTGACACCGGAAAACGTGTGATGATATCGCTAAAAGAGCAATTAATTAGCTATCTGGAATCAAAGTATAAAGTCGAAGTTAATCACGCTATACTTGATGATATATAATCAAAAATCTTATAAGCTGCTTCAAACGCATCCAGTGCCCAGACACACAACTGTACGAACATTGCGATTTGAGAGCAATCTTCACTAGAAAAGATACCGTCTTGTTAGTCAACAAAAAAGTCATAAAAATTCTCCAAATTGCATAATAAAATCAAAAAATACTTCCAACTGTGTAGCAGTATACAGATTATAGTTAGTGGATATGTTGATAAGTAAATTAGTTACATATAAAACAGCAGAAATTTACTTATCAACATATCCACTAACCAACAACATTCAATAAATTTGTGTAAGATGCCATTTTACATAAGATGAATTAGAAGCATTTTTTGATTTTAAAGTACTAAACCTTCAGTTAACCTTTTAGCCCTATAGTTCTTGATATGATCTGGATCAAAGGCCTTTTTTGAACTTAAAACACCAAAAACTATATGAAGTAACTTACGCATTGCAGCACCAACTATGGCCATAGCATGCTTGCCTTTCTCTTTTAATCTTTCGCAAGAAGCCATAATGATAGGATTATGCTTTTTAGCTGCTATAGCAGGAAAGTACATTGCTTTACGTAATGTTCGTGAACCGGTTTTACTTAATCTGGGCTTGGCATGTACGGATGAGCCTGATGTTATATTTTGTGGTATAGTTCCAGCATATGCTGCCAATTGCCTAGCATTTATAAAGGCTTTTATACCAGGAATTTCAGCTAAAATAGCTATTGCTGTTTCCTCTCCTATTCCTGGAATAGTTAATAGGAGTTGAAAATCTTCCAACAATTCTTTGTGTTGTTTTAATAGTTCGCGTATGGAGTTTTTTATTGTTTCTATTTTTTGCTCTATGTTCATTGCAAGGTCTTCCCAAGCATTTGCAACTTCTTTAGGCAGTCTCTCTTTCTTTTCTAAATGATTATTTGCTAATGTTAACTCATCCTTTAACGCATTTGAGCAACGATAAAGATGTTTTAATTTTTTCTTTTCAGGAGAAGGTGGTGTCCAACGAGAAGGTTCCTGTCTTTGACAATAATCTGCAATAATCTCTGCATCAGTCTGGTCATTCTTTTGTCGTGTAAGCTTACTTTTTGCATAAAATCTTATGCAAGCTGGGTTTACAACACTAACGAAATATCCAGCGTTGTGGAGGAACTCAGCCAAAGCTTCGCTATAACAACCAGTGGATTCCATGCAAGCTTTTACTTCTTCTACGTTATGTTTTTGTAGAAAGTTCAGTAGACCTTGAAACCCAGTATCATCATTTTTAAATTTCCTTTTCCTAGTTTCACGCTTTCCTTTTTTACTTATGAATGAGAGAGAAACATCAAAGCGTTCTTTTGAAACATCTATACCTAAAAAGTTGTTGATCATATATAACTCCATATACTACTATTAAAAATGAAAAGTAAGGCTTACCTTGTGAATACAGAATTAGAACCATTTAGGCCTTTCTACGATACCGTCCAGCCTCTACTTTTGAGAAGGGAACTCTTTTCTTTTCTACAGATTTTATATCTAAGGAATCTTCCAGAGTTCTTCCCTTCTCCACCTAATGCTTAAGCTTAAAAACACTAGATGCTTTTTTCAAGATACAAGGTATTGACGTTAATGTACGAAATGCTCTGCATCATACACCATTACATCTAGCAGCAGGGATAGGACATGCAGAAGTTGTAAAGATTTTGATAAGAGAAGGAAAAGCTGAAATAGATGTCTTTGATGCACGAAATCAGACACCAATGCACTATGCAGTTAATAATAAAAAGTTGGAGATAGTAAAGTTACTGCTGAAGCTTGGAGCAGATGTGAATAGTGCACGCATGGGACAAAACTCAATGAAATTGTCGCCTGTTCATATAGCTGTAAGTAATACTAATTACGATGAAAGAGACTTATGTCTTGATATTCTCAAATGCTTAATAAGGGAGCCTAATGCTCAAGTCAATTTACAAGATTACGAAAATAAAACACCACTACATTACGCTGAAAGACTGAAAACAATAGAGGTTTTACTAACACGAGAAGACATAGACCCTCTGGTAAAAGACGATAGCGGCAAGACACCATTTGATTACGCTGAAAATAGACCTGAGATAAAGAAGGTTTTGATGAGTAGTAAATACGGCTCTGAAAAGAATAGTCTATTGCATTTAGCTGCACAGAAAGGAGTTGTAGATACAATTTTAAAAGAAGAAATCGATATTAATATCTTAAATAACAAAGGTCACTCTCCGATTTACCTTGCTGCGGAAAAAGGACATTTACATGTAGTAAAATTACTACTGAAAAAAGGAGCAAACTATACACCTGTTTTGCACTTAGCAATCAAGTCAAATAATTTAGAATTGCTAAAAACTTTATTTAAAGAAAAGAGTATCAAATTACCAGATGAGATAGGCAGATCTGTACCAATTTATTATAGGTGTATAGAACGTAGAGATGCAAAAGTAAGAAAATACAATAATGTGATCTGTGTTTCTACCTCAGTAAGTGCAGTAGCAATAGCGGTATATATAGGGTTAACAGCAATAACAATAAGCAATGCAATCATTTTTGCAACAATAACAGGGATATTTGCACTTATTATAGCAATAATGATAAGTGAGGTGAGCAAAAGATATATAGAAAACGAATTTCAGAAAAAGATGTTTATGGAACTGGAGGAGTGTAGTTCTACTGTTAATGATGTTGAGATAGAACCAGTTATGAGTAGATGCAGATAATGATATACGCTAGAGCTTTTTCTGAAGGTTTAAGACCAGACCCGCAACTTAAAGTATCAGAGTGGGCGAATGAGTATCGAGTTTTAGCGCCAACTGCAGCATCAGAGCCAGGAAAATGGAGAACAGAAAGAACTCCTTATTTAAAAGAAATCATGGATTCACTATCTCCTTCTTCACAGGCTGAAAAAGTAGTATTTATGAAAGGAGCACAGATTGGAGGAACAGAAGCTGGTAACAACTGGATAGGCTATATCATCGATCAAACACCAGGTCCAATGCTAGTAGTACAGCCAACAGTTGAAATGGGAAAGCGCTGGTCAAAAGGAAGATTTGCACCGTTAATAGAGAGTACACCATGTTTAAAAAGTAAAGTAAAGGACCCAAGGTCAAGAGATTCAGGCAATACTGTACAAAGTAAGGAGTTTCCAGGTGGAATAGTAGTAATAACTGGAGCAAATAGCAGTGTAAGCCTCCGATCTATGCCAGTAAAGTATCTCTTTCTTGATGAGATAGATGCCTATCCAGGAGATTCTGGAGGTGAAGGAGATCCAGTTTTACTCAGCATAGCCCGTACTAATACATTTGCACATCGAAAGATTTTTTTAGTGTCAACACCAACGATTCATGGAATAAGCAGAATTGAGAAAGAATTTGAAGCAACAGATAAGAGATACTTTTTTGTACCATGTCCGCATTGTAATTATTACCAAGTATTAAAGTGGTCACAAATAAAATGGGAAAATAATGACTCAAGAACAGCACATTATGTCTGCACTGAATGTAGCGGCAAAATAGAAAATCATCAAAAGACAGAGATGCTAGACCGTGGAGAATGGAGAGCTACAAATCAAGTACACAATAGCAAAGTAATAGGATTTCACCTTTCAAGTCTTTATAGCCCAGTTGGGTGGTATAGTTGGCAACAAGCAGTAGAGGATTTTCTGCATGCAAAGGAAAGTGAACAATTACTGAAAGTTTGGATCAACACAACGCTTGGAGAAACCTGGGTAGATAAGGGAGAAGTACCAGACTGGAAGCAATTATTTAACCGAAGAGAATTTTTTCCCGTAGGCACAGTGCCTAGGAGAGAAGTGGTACTTACTGCAGGTGTTGATGTCCAAAAAGATCGGTTAGAAGTAGAAGTTGTAGCATGGGGAAAAAGCCGCGAAAGTTGGTCAATAGACTACCGAGTATTTGAAGGTGATACTGGAGGCGGAGAAGTATGGGGAAAACTCTCTGAGCTCTTAAATCATCATTTTATCGGTCAAAATGGGCTTGAATATATGATAAGTATGATGGCAGTTGATGCAGGGTATGCAACGCAAGAAGTATACAACTGGGTAAGAGGTCATCAAGGAGCTGGAAGAGTAATGGCAGTTAAAGGTGTAAATAAAGCCCTAGTACCACTTAGCAGTCCAAGTAGAGTAGATATAACAGTTGGTGGTCAAAAGCTAAAAAGAGGAATAAAGCTATGGCCAGTGGGAGTATCGATATTAAAGTCAGAGCTTTTTCAATTACTTAATATTTTAAAAGAAGAAGAAGGAAAAGCTCTACCTGGATATTGTCATTTTCCCGAGTATGCACCTGAATATTTTAAACAGCTAACGGCAGAGCAATTAGTCAGCAAGGTAGTGAAAGGATATACCAAACAAGAGTGGCAGAAGGTAAGAGAAAGAAATGAAGTGTTAGATTGCCGAATTTATGCCAGAGCAGCATCTATTGCGCTTGGAATCGATCGTTGGCCAGAGAGTAAATGGAATAGTTTAAGTGAAAAGCCAGAAAGCAAAAAACCTAAAAAAGTGAGACAAAGCAAATGGTTGAATGAGAAGTAAGATGTACAACGAAGAGTATTTAATTCAAGTCGAAGAAGCGATAAAAAAGCTGCAAAGCGGAGAGCGAGTAGTATCAATTGCTTATGGTGACCATGTGGTGAGATATGCTGAAGTTCAAATAAATGATTTATTGAATTTAAGACAACGAATTAAGGCTGAGTTAAAAGTTGCAGGTATGAAGCCAAAGAGGAAAATTGTTTTTTCAACGAGTAAAGGGATCATATAATGATAAAAATCGTTGAAAGGAATTTTATGACAAAAGTTATAGCAAAAGAATATACAGAATTTTTAGAGCAGCTGAAAGAGCAGATTGCTACTAGTCGTTATAAAGCAGCATTAGCAGTAAATAGCAAGCTTATTGTGCTTTATCACCATATTGGCACAGAGATCTTAAAGCGGCAAAAAGAACATGGTTGGGGTGCTAAAATTATTGATCAACTCAGTCGTGATTTAAGAGATGCTTTTCCTGATATGAAGGGGTTTAGCATTCAGAATCTAAAATATATGAGAAGGTTTGCGGAAGAATATAGCGAAAATGAAATTGGTCAACAAGCTGTTGACCAATTACCTTGGGGACACAATATTGTAATAATGTACGAAGTTAAAAATAAAGAAGAAAGATTTTGGTATATTAAAAAATCATGTGAACACGGCTGGTCTCGCAATATCTTGTCTATGCAAATAGAGACAAATTTGTATAAACGTGAAGGTAAAGCAATAACAAACTTTAGGAATAATCTTATATCACCTCAATCAGATTTAGCACAGCAAACGCTCAAAAATCCTTATGTATTTGATTTTTTAAGCCTTGGTAAAAAAGCGCATGAAAGGGAGATAGAAAAAGCTCTTGTAGCTCACATAGAACGTTTTCTTTTAGAGCTTGGTGAAGGGTTTGCATTTTTAGGAAGGCAGTACCATTTACGGGTTGGAGACAGAGATTTCTATTTAGATTTGGTTTTTTACCATATTAAGCTCCGTTGCTATGTTGTAATTGAGTTAAAGGCCGGTAAATTTAGGCCAGAATATACTGGGAAGATGAATTTTTACCTTTCAGCAGTTGATGATTTATTAAGACAGCCAGGTGATAATCAATCAATTGGTCTTATCCTATACCGCTCTAAAGTTGGTGTTATAGCCGAGTACGCATTACGTGACATAAATAAGCCGATAGGCCTTGCGGAATATAGGATAACCGAGAATCTACCAGAGAATATAAAGACAGCTTTACCAACGATAGAGGAATTAGAAGCTGAGTTATCTAAAGTTTCAGATCAGGAAAAGTGATGCTACTTAAGTCATTCAAACAACTATTTAACAAGCCAAAAATCAAAAGCTCAGCATGGGATGCAGCAGGCTCAGGAAGAAGATTTTTACACTTTCAACCAGAGTTAGGAAGTATAAACAATTTGCTGTCTCAAAGCCTTGAAACTTTACGTAGCCGCTCTCGTGATATGGTAAGAAAAAATCCATATGCAGCAAATATCATTGATACAATAGTAAGTAACTCTATTGGAACAGGAATAAAACCGCAATCAAAAGCAAGAGATGGAGAATTTCGAAAGAAAGTACAAGAATTATGGCTGAAATGGACAGATGAAGCAGACAGTAATGGGATAAGTGATTTTTACGGATTACAAGCTCTAGTATGCAGAAGTATGATAGAGGGAGGAGAATGTTTTGTACGTTTAAGAACGAGAAAGCTGGAGGGATATGTACCATTACAACTGCAAGTACTGGAATCAGAGCATTTAGATAGTAAAAGTAATCAAAAACTAGCCAATGGTAATGTAATAAGAAACGGCATTGAGTTCAATAGACTTGGGCAAAGAGAGGCATATTACTTATTTAGAGAACATCCAGGCGAAGGCTCATTTGGAGAATCAGTGAGAGTACCAGCAAACGATGTTTTACATATTTATAGACCACTAAGACCTGGGCAAATTAGAGGGGAGCCTTGGCTTTCTAATATACTGCTGAAGCTTTATGAGCTTGATCAATATGATGATGCAGAGCTGGTGAGAAAGAAAACTGCAGCAATGTTTGCTGGATTTATTACGAGACTCGATCCAGAAGCAAATATCATGGGAGAAAGTGAAAGTAATGAGCAAGGAGTGGCACTATCAGGTTTAGAGCCAGGAACAATGCAGCTTTTAGACCCAGGAGAAGACATAAAATTTTCAGAACCGTCAGATGTTGGAGGAAGTTATGAAGCGTTTATAAGACAGCAACTCAGGGCAATAGCGATTGGTACAGGGATAACATATGAACAGCTAACAGGAGATTTAACAGGCGTTAATTATTCATCCATTCGAGCAGGATTGATAGAGTTTCGCAGGAGGTGCACGATGTTACAGCATAACATTATGGTATTTCAGTTTTGCCGTCCTGTATGGGATAGGTGGTTAGAGTTAGCACTACTTTCTGGAGAGCTAGACATAGGTGAAGAATGGACAAAGGGAAAAGAAGGAGCAAAAAAAGAAGTAAAATGGATACCACAGGGATTTGATTGGGTCGATCCGCTAAAAGATCAGCAAGCACAGCAAATGGCAGTAAGAAATGGATTTAAGAGTCGATCGGAAGTAGTATCAGAAATGGGTTACGATGTAGAAGAAATTGACCAAGAAATAGCAGAAGATCAAAGACGTGCAAGTGAACTGGGCTTAAGTTTTGATTCTGACGTTACGGCCAATCAAGAGGTACTATGAAACAACAATGGCTAAACAGATGTGTAATGGTAGAACCAAGGAGTTTTGAATTACTGTCACTACAAGCAGGAAAGCAGCCTATCTTTAAAAATATAAAACATGCAGTAAGAAATAGTGAAAGAGGAATAATACCGATACATGGAATCTTGACAAAAAAGTCAGAAACTTTTGATGGTTTACTGGGTATGACATCATATGAAAAAATTCATGAAGAGATAGAGAGAGCTTTAGAAGATAAAAGCATAGAGACGATTCTACTTGATATAGATAGCCCAGGAGGAGAAGTAAATGGAGTGTTTGACCTTGCTGATTTTATTTATGAATCAAGAGCAAAAAAGAGAATTATTGCAATAGCAAATGACGATGCGTATTCTGCTGCGTATGCAATTGCTTCTAGTGCTGAAAAGATTTTTCTCACCCGCACTTCAGGAGTTGGGAGTATAGGGGTAATCGCAAGTCATATAGATCAAAGTGGGTTTGATGAAAAACAGGGGATAAAATATACTACAGTATTTGCTGGAAGTAGAAAAAATGATTTAAATCCACATGAGCCAATAACTTCTGAGAGTTTAGAAAATCTAAAAAGCGAAGTGAATCGTTTATATGGAATGCTGGTTGAGCTAATAGCGCGGAATAGAAGCCTCTCTGTAGAGGCAATAAAAAATACTGAAGCAGGGCTATATTTTGGCGAGAAAGCAATAGAGATGGGTCTTGCAGATGGAATGACAATTCTTTCATCTATTAATAAAAACAGGAGTATTACTATGAATGAACAAACTACAAATGACCTAGAAACTGATAATTTAACCAAGTATCGTACTGAAGTTCTTGAATTAATACGATTATGTAATATATCGAAGATGCCAGAAAAGATAGGAGAATTTATTGAGCAAAGCGTAAGTGTTGAGCAAGCAAGGGAGGTTTTAATGGAATTACTTGCAGAAAGAACGAAGAAGACAGAGATACTGAGTGCAGTACCACAGAATTCAGGAGAAGAATTGATGATGCAGGTAGCGAAAAGTCGTAGGAGTTAAAGTATTTTTATAACCGCCGTATATAGCATTGATAAAAGCGGCGGTAATCAGTTAAGGAGAGAAATTTATGAGTTGTATAAGCGAACAAAATAATCTGGGTGACTTATTAAAGTATGAGGTGTCAAGTCTATATTCAAGAGATCAGATAACAGTAGCCAAGGGACAAAATATTAAGCTTGGTGCAGTAGTTGCCAAAAAGACGGAAGATGGTCTTATTAGAGTACTTAATCCCGCTGGAACAGATGGCACACAAACAGCGATAGGTGTAATAGTAAGTGATGTAAATGCAATAGAAAATACTAAAGCGGTAATTGTTACTCGTGTTGCAATACTAGCAGATCATGCAGTGGTGTGGCCAGCAAATATCACTGAAGAGCAAAAAGCTGAAGTAATAAAGCAACTTGAAGGACGAGGGATCATTATCCGCAAGGGAGTTTAACTAAAATTAATAAGGGGAAAAAAGAATGCAAAATCCATTTACAAATACAGCATTTAGCATGACGGCACTAACAAATGCGATGAATATATTGCCGATAAATTATGGACGTGTTGAAAATTTAAATTTGTTTCCAAGTAGGTCAGTAAGATTTAGACATATTACCATAGAAGAACACAACGGAGTGTTAAGTTTACTACCAACGCAAGTACCCGGAGCACCAGCAACAGTAGGAAAAAGAGGAAAAAGAAAGGTAAGAACATTTACGATTCCGCACATTCCGCATGATGATGTAGTGCTGCCAGAAGAAGTACAAGGAATAAGGGCATTTGGATCAGAGAGTGAACTTAAAGCGCTTGCAGATGTAATAACTGATCATTTGCAGCTAATGAGAAACAAACATGCAATAACATTAGAGCATTTGCGAATGGGAGCGCTCAAAGGAATAATTTTAGATGCTGATGGGTCAGAATTATTAAATCTGTACAACGAATTTGAAATAACACCAAAAGTAGTAAATTTTGCCCTGGGAACAGCAACAACTGATGTAAAACGTAAGTGTCTGGAAGTATTGCGGCATATTGAAGACAACTTAAGTGGTGAATATATGACCGGGATTCATGCACTGGTAAGCCCTGAGTTTTTTGATGCACTCACTTCTCATGCTAAAGTAAAAGAAGCATATGAAAGATGGCAAGAAGGAGCAGCGCTAAGGAATGATATGAGGTCAGGATTTACGTTCTGTGGAATCACATTTGAGGAATATAGAGGGCAAGCAACTGATCCTGAAGGAACCGTGAGAAGATTTATAGAAAGAGATACAGGTCACTGTTTTCCACTAGGAACAGCAAGTACATTTACAACATATTTTGCACCAGCAGATTTTAATGAGACAGTAAATACTCTTGGGCAGCCACTATATGCAAAACAAGGGCCAAGAAGATTTGATAGAGGGACCGATTTACATACGCAGTCAAATCCTCTGCCAATGTGCCACCGTCCAGCAACATTAATCAAGATTGTTGCAACATAGGTAGAGCAAATATAAAGCGGTGTGAGGCAGAAGAATGCTTTACCTCTTCTTAGCATATAAATGTTAGTATATAGCGGAGAAATGTGCAAGAGAATATTAAGAGATTATTTAAAGATTGTTTTGCCCATTTAGGAGAAGTGGCTTGTTATAAATCAAAGGATAAGTCATATATGGTACAGGTATTAAAGCAACAGCCAGATAAATTATACGAGATTGGTGAAGGACAATTTGTGGGAGAGATGCTTTTTCTTGAGGTAAGCATTTTTGATGTACTGAGGCCAATGGTAGGAGATATTTTTGTTATTGACGATCGTAAATATAAAGTATATTCGCCACCGCTTCGAGATAACTCAGGAGTAGTGTGGAATATAAAATGCACGGTATTTGGAGAGAAGGATGTTTAACATTGAGGTTAATGAAAATATTGAGAGAATTATTCACAACATTGATGCTAACAAAGCAAAAATAGAATTGGCAGCGGTAAGAGCGCTAAACAAAACGGCATTATGGTTAAAATCTCAGGCTGTCCGAGAAATCAGTGAAGAAAAGCAAATTAGGCTAAAAGTAATTAGAAAAAGACTAAGAATTATCAAGGCAAGGAAAAGCACTTTGAAGGTTTTAATTAGAGCATATCTGTATGATGTGAGAATGAGAAATATAAAACAAGCAAAAATAAGAACAGCATTTAATGATGCATTTATGGCAACGATGCCAAGAGGCTATCGTGGTATTTTTAAACGTGAAGGAAAAACAGCACTGCCAATACAGGAAGTTAAACTACCACTTGAACCTGAGGCTTCAAGGATAATAGAAAATCTTGTTAATTATGAAGTTGAAAGGATATTTGAAAAATATTTTACACATGAGTTATTTTATGACGGCATTTTGGACTAATTTACATGAGGTAATCTGTAATACGCTAAAGGCAGAGATACCAGCAATTCAAACTTGTGAGGTTTATCCAGCAATAAGGAAAGAGTTAGCAGCTCCAGCGGTATTTATAGAATTGTCAAGTCTAGAGCAAGGAAAAGATCCAGGAACAGAGGAGCTAGCGCTGAGAGCAAAATTTGAGGCACGAATAGTGATCGATAGCACAATAGAAAATGCCCCTATTATTGTCAGATCATTAGCTGCTGAGGTTGCCAGAGTAGTAAATAAAAATACTTGGAACGTGAAAAATGTTTCACCAGGAGAATTTATATCAGGAGGAGGAGATGATTTTAGGCCAGAGCTCGATGCATATTTAGTGTGGATGGTAGACTGGGCGCACGAATTGCATGTAGGGCGATCGATTTGGGAAGTGAGTAAAATAAAACCTCATTTAATCGATGTGAATGTTGGAAAGTAATTTTGCAATTTCAGAATTGCGGAGAAAATTGGCCAACATTGTCCGTATAGGCATTGTCGAAAAAATAGATTATGAAAAAGCTAAAGTAAAAGTTAAAATAGGTGAACTTGTAACAGATTTTCTTCCATGGATAACAAATAGAGCTGAAAATTGGTTACCACCAAATATTGATGAACAGGTAATAGTATTATCACCATTGGGAGAATTGTCTTTGGGGGTGGTGTTACCGGCAATATATCAGGAAAAATACCCTCCTCCAGAGAATAAAAAGGAAGTAAATAGTATAAAATTTCAAGACGGAACAAAGTTTACATATGATAAAGGGAAACATCATTTAGAGATTGAAGTAGTAGACAAAATAACACTGAAGGTTGGGGAATCAAGCATAGAGATAGCAAAGAACGAAATAAAACTAAAAGCAAAAAGAATAAATCTAAATTAGGGAAAGGAATGAATAAATCAGTTGTACGCCTAGGAGATCACTGTGAAGAAGCGTTGCCGCATTTTTGTATAAGTGGAAGCAGAGATGTATTTATAAACGGAAGACCTGTCTGTAGGCAAGGAGATAGTTTGAGTGAAGGAAAAGTAATGACTCAAGGGTCGAAAGCAGTGTTTGCAAATAGCAAAGCGATTGCTCGTACTGGTGACCTAATTTCCTGTGGAGCAGTGGCAGAACAAGGAAGCAATGATGTCTTTGCAGGGTAAGTGATATGCGTGGTATGAATTCTGAAACTGGTAAAACAATAAGTGGTATAGAGCATTTAAAACAATCAATAGTTGATATTTTAACTACACCAATTGGTGCTCGTGTTATGCGCCGAGATTATGGATCAAGGTTATTTGAGCTGATTGATCATCCAATTGTACCTGGTTTTGCACAAGAACTTTATGCAGCAGTTGCAGAAGCATTAGAAAAGTGGGAGCGTCGATTTAAGCTTAAACGTGTACAAATAACAGAAATAAAAGAAGGTAAAGTAACTCTCATTTTAGAGGGAATCTATCTGCCAAATGGAAAGCTGATCCGCCTTGATGGTATTATAGTATAAGGTAGTAGGATGAAAACACCAAATATTGTCGAAACATTAAAATTTGAGGAAATCTTTTCGCGAATGAAAGAAGAGTTAGTGCGTCGGAATGCAAGTTTTTCTGCACTAACTGAGAGTGATCCAGCAATAAAGATACTGGAAGTAGCAGCCTGGCGTGAACTTTTGCTTAGGCAAAGGATTAATGATGCAGCACAGGCAAATTTACTTGCTTTTGCAAGAGGTAATGACCTTGATCACTTGGCTGAATTTTATGGTGTGCTGAGAAAGGAGTCAGAGAATGATGAATCCTTAAGGAAGCGGGTAAAAGCCAAAATTGTTGGTTGGTCAACAGCAGGGAGTAAAGAGCATTATCGCTATCATGCATTATCTGCTGACACGAGAGTAAAAGATGCGCAAGTGGTATCACCTATACCAGGAAGTGTACAGATTTCAATACTTTCCACAGAAAATGATGGAGTACCTTCAGAAGAATTGCTAGAGATCGTCAGAAATCACGTTATTCGTGATGATATTCGTGTATTAACAGATACGCTTACAGTTATTGGCTGTGGTATTATTCCCATTACTATTCATGCTAAAGTGCATATTTACCCTACTGCATCAAAAGATGTTATCGAAGCTGTAAAGGAACAATTTATCAAAGATCTTGAATCTGCTAAAGGTTTAGGGTGGAATGTTACCAGATCATGGATTATTGCCCACCTCTTTATAGAAGGTATGCAGAATATAGAGCTTACAGAGCCGATAGAAGACATCGTCGTGCAAGATAATGAATGCGTTACTTTAAATAATTTAAGTGTTAGGTAAAAATTGGTGATACTTCCTCCAAATGCTTCAAAGCAAGAGCAAATACTTACAGACATAATTAATTATTCTCTTGATGCAAATTCTCTACGGGGATTTAAATTTAACCCACAGACTGAAATGTTGCCGTGGCTAGTAGCGGAATACGGCTTGGGAGAAATTTTATCCTGGGGTAAGAAAGCTACTAAGAGTGCATTAAAAGAATGGGTCTTAGCTAAACAAAACGGAATAAGATTTCAACGTTTGCGCGGTACACCACAGTCACTGAAGATGGCGCTGAAATGGGCAAACATTGATAATATTACCATTCAAGAAGAACCACCAGGAGAGCATTTTGCTGAATTTCAAATTGGCATCTCTGATGTTCCTAATGATTTTTTTGTCGATAGTGTAATTGCTCTGGCAAAACTTTCTGCACCGGCAAGATCTCGATTAATGCGAATATTCAATGACTATTACAATGCTCAGCGGTTTATGTTAGATGAAAGTATTTTTGGAGATCTTCTTTCAGACTACTCGGGTGTAAGAATAGCAAAAGAAGGGCCAGTATTATCGTTTGGAAGAAAAAACTCATTTGAGCTAAAAATAGGAAATCCAAGATTTAAATTTAGCACTTTTAGATCACATTATGATAGAAGTTACAGTAATGATTTATATAGGTTGGATGTTGCAGTATTAGGAGAGACAGAGCCTCACACCAAGAATTACAACGGTATATATGAAAGAAGTCACGAGTGGTATAACTTAAAAGCACTATATCCTCTACCACAGGGTTTATTGCCAGAAATTAAGTTTGCTAAAGCGTTGATAGTATTATCAGATAGTTGGAATTTGGGAGATATCAATGCTTGTTTTGCACCAACTGCTTATAAAGAAATAGAGCATACATTTTACTTAAGTGAAGATAAACTCTCTGAGCAGATTTGGAATTTTCGACGTACACCAATTTTAGAGCGGTTTAGTATAACTTATTACTACGAAGCAAAGAGTTTTACTGATCAAAGAATAATAGAGTCTAATTTAAGGGAATATCATATTGATTGTCAAAATGACTCAGATTTAAAACAGAAAGATCCTATTCATGAGCTAGAAAATTACGTAGCAGTATTTTACCCAGGTATGGTCACTTGGCATGAACATCGCCACTTAAATCGCCCTTGGAAAAATTTTGAGCCCATTATTACAAAAAAATTGGACGTTTTTTCTACGAATCTTGTATATATATAATATCAATCACGCAATCAGACATGTCAATACTGACACAATCAGGCAGAGCAGCTATTGCTGCGAGCATAAAAGAGCAACCAATACATCTTGCTTGGGGATCTGGAGATTCTACCTGGGAAAGCAGCTACAAAGTTGAAAAAACTTTTACAGCAGGTGGCAAGATAAGTTTAGATCACCACACTATTAAAGATGTAAAAGTTTATACAGGGCAAACAATTTATCAGTCAAGCATAGATTATATAGTTGATGGTAGCTCAGGCGCTATTGAGCGTGTAGAAAATGGTGCAATTATAGCAGATAGCGTAATCACTATAGAGTATACTCAAGACACACCACCGGAACTAATTACTTCTGCAACATTAATTAAGGAAGTTGGACGTCGTGTTGTTGATGAGGTGCTCTTTTGCAGTGGTGATGAGAATGGAGAACTTGTGACTCCATCTGGAAGGTTTAAACCATCGAATGTACCAATCAATAATCTGTATCTTAAATTTACTTTCGATTTCACGGACGCAGCAAATCAAGTTATACGGGAATTAGGGGTTATGGTTGGTACTAAAATAAAAGAAGGATTACCTGAAGGACAGAGATATTTCGAGCCAAAAGACGTGGAAAATCCTGGAATTTTGTTAGTTTTAGAACACACCGTACCACTTATCAGAACATCTGCAACTCGGGAAACTTTTTCATTTGTTGTAACTTTTTGAAACAAAATGACCTTAAATAGTTATTATAACCGCTTTAATCCTGACAAAGAATACGAAAAAAGCTTGTTTCTTGCTGGAAGAGGTTTGCAATCTGCAGAATTAAACGAAACTCAGGAGTATGCTCTCTCTGAGCTTAAAGGCATAGGCGATGCAATATTTCGTGATGGTGATGTTATAACAGGAAGCAATTGTATTATAGATAGAGAAACTGGTAAAGTTACGCTTGAATCAGGAAAAATCTATCTTCGTGGAGCAGTTAGAAAAGTTGAAGAAGAAGAATTTGTTATTCCACTAAGTACCACAGTGCGTATAGGTATTTATTATGTAGAATCTACGATTACAGAACTTGAGGATGAAAACCTTCGTGATCCTGCTGTTGGTACACGTAATTATCAAGAAGTAGGGGCTGCAAGGCTTAAAGTTTCCACCACTTGGAGTTATCAAGCAGAAGGTCTTTCTCCACGTTTTTCTGAAGGAGAATTTTATCCAATTTATAACATTGAAAATGGAGTATTGATAGAACATTCACCGCCACCACAAGCAAATATAGTAACTACTGCTCTTGCTCGTTATGACAAAGAGGCAAATGGTTCCTATGTCGTAAATGGTCTTGAAGTAATGTTCCTGCAAAAGGAAGAGGGAGAAGGAGGAAAAAAAATATTTGTGATTAATGAGGGCAAAGCTCATGTTGATGGCTATGAGATTGAGCTACCTCACAGTATTCGTGTTTCTTTTGATGAAGATCCAGACATAAAAGCAGTTGAATCAGAACCACATACTTTTCAGCCAAATAGCCAAAGAGTAATGGAACTTAAAGTTAATGATTTTCCAATAAGTGAAATCAAAAAAGTAGATATAACTGTTCAAAAAACTATTACTGTTACTCACGGTTCATATTCAGGAGCTGTTGATCCAATACCTGATTCTGCAATACTTGAGCTTATTCAAGCTAAACAAGGCAATGTTATTTATGAAAATAGTATAGATTACAAACTAAACGCAGGAAACGTTGATTGGTCATTACCCGGTAAAGAACCAGCTCCTGGAAGTAGTTATCAAATAACTTACCGCTGTCGCACTCATGTAAGTCCTGAAGATATAAGTGAAGAGGGATGCAAAGTAAAAGGAGCAGTTGATAACAGCTTGGTTTTGATTGATTACACCTGGAAAATGCCCCGCTTTGATTTAATTACTATCGATAGCAAAGGAGTGGTAAGGAGAATAAAAGGTATAGCTCACCCTTGGCGACCATCGATGCCAAAAGCGCCTAGTGGACAACTTTTGCTCTGCTACATTCATCAGACGTGGAAAAAAGGCGAAGGGGTAAAAATAGTGAATAATGCTATTCATGCTGTACCGATGAATGAGCTTGAAGCAATGAAAAAAAGAATAAATGATCTTTATGCTCTTGTTGCACAGGAACGTCTACGCAGTGATGCAAATTCAAGAGAACCTACCACCAAAAAAGGAGTATTTGTTGACCCATTCTTTGATGATGATATGCGTGATCAAGGAATTTCGCAGTTTGCAGCAATAGTAAATAGAGAGCTAGTTCTGCCAATAGATGTAGAAGTTGCAGATATTGAAAAAGGTGGGGAAAGATATCTTTTGCCATATGAACTTGAACCGGTACTGGAGCAGCTTTTACAGACTAAAGGAGAAAAGATCAATCCATATCAAGCTTTTGATCCAGTCCCGGCACAAATTACTCTAAATAAAAACATTGATCACTGGACGGAGGTAAAAACAAATTGGAAAAGTCCAGTAACCAGAGTATTTAATGCTAAAGAAACGACAGAGCTGCTGTCAAGTACTTCATACGAAACTGAATTTATGAGAGAAGCAGTACAGAATTTTGAAATTGAAGGTTTTGAGCCAGATGAAAAGCTTAAGGAAATAAAATTTGATGGCATTTCTATTATACCTATGGCATAGAGGAAAAAAAAGTGGAAAAAAGAGCTAACAACCAGGGAAAATTAAAGGGAAAGGTGAAAGTACCAGCAAACATTCCAGCAGGTACTAAATTAGTACAGTTTTATGGGGATAAAGGAAGCTATGGAGAGGCAACTTATACTGGTAAAAAAACTATTACCATAGAGGAAAGAAGAAGAGTGATCGCAGCAAGAAGAGTTGATCCATTAGCGCAAACATTTACTTTAAATGAGAGCAGACACATAGGAGGTCTAGAGTTATGGTTTATAAATAAAGGCAAAAAACGTGTTGTTGTGCAGATTAGAGAAACAGCAGTGGGAATGCCCTCGCAGACTGTCATTGCTGAAAGTTATATTGAGCCAAAAGATATAAAGATAGATGGCACAGCAACACGTATAACTTGGTCACCAGTGTTTTGCCATGCAGGAGAGGAGTATGCAATAGTACTGCTTACTGATGATCCTGGTACTGCAGTAAAGATAGCAGAACTTGGCAAATATGATGCAGTAAATAGCCGTTGGGTAACAAGCCAGCCATATCAAGTAGGAGTATTACTGTCATCAAGCAATGCAAGCACCTGGACTCCACATCAAAATTTAGATTTAACGTTTCGACTACTAGCTGCAAAATTTAGTGAAGTTTCTCATGTTGTTGATCTGGGCAAAGTTACTGTAAATAATGTATCAGATTTAATTGTTTTGACGAACGTCGAAAAAGTAGCATTTGATACCAATGTAGAATTTATTCTGACAGATGAAGAAGGAAAAGAAAATTTTCTATCTGATAACTTGCCGCTCGCGCTGCGTGAAAGACTATCTGGAGAGTTAACAGTAAAGGCAAATTTAAAAGGGTCAAAAGAAAAAAGTCCAGTGCTATATCCTGGGTTACAGCTAGTTATGGGTAATATAGGGGAAAAAGGAGATTATGTAACTAAGAGCATTACAGCAGGAACTAACACTAAGATAACAATTACCTATGATGCGCTAATACCTGGCACTGCAGACGTAAAAGCATATGTGCAAAAAAATGTGGATTGGCAATTAGTCAATTTAACATCAGGAAAACCAATAGGGGAAAACTGGGTGGAGAGAACTCATGTACTGACAAACTTTAATGCTAATGAGACAAGCAACGAACAGATAAAATCTGTTAAACGATGAAGAAACTCCATTACTTATGCTTTTAACAGTCTTTGAGTATAATTTTGTGGAAGCGCTTTTGCAGTTATAACCGGACTATCCAATGGTGCCATAAGTGCCCGCAGGCAAGCATGGTTTTGGAGGAAACGGTTAAACTATTGATGGAGTCTTTTAGACTACCTCGCTTAGAAGATTGTATAATCTAACCGTCCCCAAGCTGAAGCGCTTCTCCATTATAAGTTATATAGGAGGAATTTGACATGACAAAAGCAAAAAGTAAATTAGAAATAGTGAATCCGAATGCATCAGGAATAGACATTGGTTCAGCCGTACACTATGTATGCGTACCTGAGGGAAGAGATAAACAACGTGTTCAGAAATTTGGCTGCTTTACTGCAGACCTTCATAATTTGGCACGCTGGTTGAAGAAGTGCAAAGTTACAACTGTGGCAATGGAATCAACAGGAGTGTACTGGATTTCTTTATTTCAAATACTTGAATCATATGAATTCGAGGTCAAGTTGGTAAATGCACGACATGTAAAGAATGTACCTGGCAGGAAGTCTGACGTTCAAGATTGCCAATGGCTTCAACAATTGCATAGCTACGGATTGCTTCGTGGATCATTTAGACCAGATAATCAGATGTGTGTATTGCGTAGTTATGTGCGGCAACGTAAAAAACTTACTGAGAGTGCATCCACGCATGTTCTGCGTATGCAGAAGGCATTAATTCAAATGAATATTCAATTACACAAGGTTATTAGCAATATTACTGGAGTGACTGGTATGAAAATCATTGAGGCTATAATTGAAGGCGAAAGAAATCCTGAGAAATTGGCTGAATTCAGAAGCTCGAATATAAAGAATGATAAAGCTACTATAGCAAAAGCATTAACAGGAGACTATAGAGAAGAACATTTGTTTGTATTAAAACAAGAACTTGAGCTATATAATATTTACCAGGAAAAAATAGCAGAGTGTGATGAAAATATAGAGAATTACTATAAAACATTTGAAACAAAATTCTGTGGAAATAAGCAATGTAGTAAAATAAAGAATAGGTCTACAAAAAACAGGCCAAACTTTTCTATACATGAGGAATTGCATAGAGTAACAGGTATGGATTTCACTAAAGTTCCAGGGCTTGATGCATTAAGCATACAAACCATAATTTCAGAAACTGGTATAAATCACAATAAATGGCCAACAGAAAAGCACTTTTCGTCGTGGTTGGGACTCAGTCCTGCTAATAAAATTACAGGAGAAAAAGTGTTTAGCACAAGAACGTGTAGAGTCATTAATCGTGCTGCGAATGCATTTCGAATGGCTGCTCACTGTGTATCAAGAAGCAACAGCGGAATAGGTGCATATTGTAGAAGATTAAAGAAACGACTAGGTGCACCAAAAGCGATTACTGCTACGGCAAGGAAATTAGCATGTATCTTTTACAGTATGCTAAAGCATGGACAAGAGTATGTTGAGAAAGGGATTGACTACTATGAGAAACTATATAAGGAGAGAGTATTGAAAAATTTAAGCAAAAAGGCCAGTGAACTTGGTTATGTTTTAACAAAAAAACATGAACTAATATAGGGAGTTTGTTAGAAGGATAAAATTGGTTTTAAGTGGAACGGTTGTTTATCGGCCAAAGGTAAAAAACTTGCGGATTGTTATAACATAAAAAAAATGCCAAATGATAAAACAAGCAGAGAGTATCCATTACCTCATCCAGAAAATATTGCAGTGGAAGATGTAGTACGTATTCGAAAAGCTATAGAGAAAATAGATGAGGATATGAGTAAGGGAGAAAATAAACATAATCAACTGAAAAGTAATTTTGAACGATTTAGATTTGAAACTTTTTTGAATTTTTGGGAATGAAAGAAGCAATATACCAAAGGATAAAGGATTTAGCAGTAAGTAGCACAGCTGATCAACTGGCATATCTTGCAAAATCGCTGGAATTGATAGCAGATAAAAAAGCTATTTCCAACGTTGTGCAGATGACTGAAGTAAAAGGAATAATTGATGCACTACAAAAAAGACTTAAGGATTTAGTAGCAAACAGTACACCAGATCAATTAGCATATCTTGCTAAAGCATTGGAATCAATAGTCGACAAAAGTGCGGTTTCTGAAATTGTGCAAATGACTGATGGTAAGTTAAAAGAACTTCTTGATAGTGCAAAAAAACACTTAAGTGACATAAACAGCAACAAAACAAACTCAATATCGTCCATAACTGCAGTAAAAACAGAGTCTGTTAATGAAATCAACAAGCTTAGGGATAATTCCTTAAACACTTTAAAAGCATCATCAGATTCGCATATATCGCTACTTGATACGAGAAAGAATGCCAATATTGCAGCAATAAATAGCATTAGTAACAGTCATAAAGATGGTCTTAAAGGTTTAGTAGAAGATTTTCGTGCTGTTAATAATGTACCATCTGGCTCATCAATTATTAGGGAAATAGAAACTCGTGATAACCAATTAAAAACATCCCTGATAAATGAGGTAAAAACTCGGGATGAACAGTTAAAAGCGTCTCTTATAAATGAAATAAGAAAGCGTAATATGGCTGAACCAGGGTCATTACCTTTCTTATTTGGTGTACTTGGAAGAAAAAATAATTATTTTGGCCACGGAACTTTTACGACAGAGCTTGGAAAGTGGAGTAGTGATATAACAAAAACTGACTATATGTTACAACTACTAGCAGGTAGCCATACGTACAATACAGATTACGTTAGTTTTTATCGGCCAAGACAACTAAGTTTTATAGAGGGAAGCAAGGGAACATTTATTTACGGAGAGTTATGCACAAAAAGCTTTTCGGGTAGTTATGATGAGATATACTATTACCCATATGCTGCACTTGGAGTAGTATTTGTAAAAAATACAACGAATGTGAACATAAATAAAACAATAGAATTTATTGGATCATCATACTCTAGTACGGAGTATGGGGGTGCAGGACTATTTGTGGGAACACCAGATAATACTAATTCTAATAAATCAAGTATTTCAAAAATAGTATGGAAAAATGTTTACCAATACACGAGTTCTGATAGCAAATTAGCTGGATCTGGTAATGTGGAGATTCCAGCAGGAAAAACAGTTGCAATATTACTTTACACATCATCTTACCTATGTTCCAGAACACAAGTCAGTCAAGGTATGCTTGCATCAAATTATGTATACAACTATGGTCAATTTATCCAGTGGGGAATATATAACATACGTAGCAATTTTCTGACTACAGGACTTGAAGTAGATGTGGAAAGGACTCTCAGGGCTTGGCAATGCCCAGGATTAGATGCCACCCACAAAATCTGGAATTAAAACGGAGAAAACCAATGCCAATTTATATTAGATTTGAACATAACAAACAAGTAGAAACAACGACGCTTAAAAGCAAACCAGCTGGAAATGATTGGTATGAAGCGCCAGAAAATTTTGAATGGCAAAAGAGTTATTGTCTAACGGAAGGAGGAGAAATTGCTCAGCGTACTAAAGAAGATATACAAAAGGAGTTACTGGATAATGCGAAGCTCTGTGCATTTGACAATATTCGTACTCATTTTAATAACTTTACTAGTAGATTCTCAGGGCACTCTCATCAAAAGGCTAAGTCGTACGAGATTCAAGCAAAAACCGCGGAGAACATTTTAACAACACAAGAATCTATAGATGAGAAGGATGCAGCAATTATAGAGCCACTGGCAAGAGTGAGAGGGATTTCAGTAGTGGAGATGGCAAAAATAATAGAAGAGAAGGCAGAAAAAGCAGTAAAAGCAATAATTAAATGTGAAGAGCTTGAAGATTTAGCCAAGAGAAAGATTGAAGAAGCCAAAAGTGAAGAAGAGCTAGAGGACTTACTAAACAATTTTAAACAAAAGATGCAAAGAAATGGCTGAAGAATTTTTACATGGAGTAAATGTTATTGAGGTAACCTCAGGAGCAAAGACAGTACGTACAGCTAAATCATCAGTGATAGGTGTAATTGGTACTGCCCCTGAAGCTGATGAGCAAAAATTTCCACTCAATAGTCCAGTATTAATAGCAGGAAGCTTAAAGGAAGCAGCAAAGCTTGGGAAAAGTGGAACACTACCTTCTGCAATAAACGGAATATTTTCCCAAATTGGTGCAACAGTAGTAGTTATTCGAGTTGAAGAAAGTGAAACTATTCAAAATATAATTGGCGGTGTTGATAAAGAAACCGGAGAATATCAGGGAATCGAGGCATTTCTCAGCAGTGAAAGTATAGTTCATGTGCTACCTAGAATACTAATTGCACCTCAGTTTACTCACCAACTACCAGAAGATGGCAAAAATCCAGCGGTTGCAGCATTAGTTCCTATAGCAGAAAAGCTGAGAAGCATAATAGTAGCAGATGGACCAAATACCAATGATGAAGAAGCAATAAAATGGAGAAAAAGTGTGGGCAGCTCAAGAGTTTACGTAGTTGATCCTTGGGTTAAGGTATTTATTGAAGGAAAAGAAGAAATTTTGCCTCCAAGTTCATTTGTAGCTGGTTTAATAGCGAAAGTAGATAGCGAGCAAGGATTTTGGCACTCACCTTCAAATAAAGAGATAAATGGTATTATTGGAACAAGCAGGCCTATTGATTTTACGCTCGGTAATACAAATTGTAGAGCAAACCACTTAAATGAAAATGAAGTAACAACGATAATTCATCAAAATGGCTATAGGCTTTGGGGAAATAGGACATGTTCAAACGATGCGAAATGGACTTTTCTATCAGTGAGGCGTACTGCAGATTTAATTAACGATAGTTTACTTCGAGCTCATCTATGGGCAGTTGATCGCAATATTACCAAAACCTATATAGATGATGTGATTGAGGGGGTAAATTCTTATTTGGCCAATTTAAAAGCACAAGGAGCGATTATCAGTGGAAAATGTTATGCAACTCCCGAACTCAATACACCGGCAAATATTGCAAGCGGAAAAGTGTCTTTTGATTTTGAGTTTACACCGCCATATCCAGCTGAGCAGATTACTTTTAGGTCACACCTCGTGAGTGGTACAATATTGTAAAAAGGGAAAAAAGAGGAAAAAATGTTACCGAAGATTTTAAAGAATTTTAACGTATTCGTTGATGGTAGAGGTTATGCAGGGAAAATAGATGAAATTACGCTACCAAAGCTTACCATAAAAACAGAAGAATACAGAGCTGGTGGTATGGATATTCCAATAAATATTGATATGGGAATGGAGAAACTTGAAGCAGAGCTCACTTTTGCTGAATATGACTCTGAGCTCTTTAGACTTTTCGGATTGATAAACAATAATGCAGTTTCTCTTACTTTAAGAGGAGGTTTGCAGGGAAGTAGTGATACAGAATCAGTAGTGATTAACTTAAGAGGGCTCTTTAAAGAACTTGATTTTGGTAGCTGGAAACCTGCTGAAAAAGCAATGCTAAAATGCACTGTAGCTGCCAACTATTATAAGCTTACTATTGATGGCAAAGAATTGATTGAAATTGATGCAGAAAACATGATTCGCAAGATCGATGGTGTTGATCAAATGACTTCTATGCGTACAGCCTTAGGAATTTAACTAAAAGGGTAAAACAATGCAAAAAATTAAATTAACTGAACCAATAAAAATCGATGGAATTTTAGTTTCAGAGATAACTCTACGTCGCCCAAAAGTACGAGATCGTTTAGCTGTTGAACGTATGAGTAATAACGATGCAGAGAAAGAAGTAGCACTGATTGCAAATCTTGCAAGTATTTCAAGAGAAGCAGTAGAAGAACTTGATCTTGCAGACTACAGCAAAATTCAAGAAGCGTTACAAGGTTTTTTGTCTCAGCAGAAGAGTTGAGGCTGAGCATATTATCGCTTAGCTCAGTAGTTGGTGGTGGAATCAATCAGTGGCTTGATATGGATATTGAAGAGTTTTTTACGTGGTTTGAAAGTAGCAGAAAATTATACAAATGAAGGCAATTTCTATAGTAATTGGAGCAACACTACAAAGCAGTTTTAATAGTACGATAGCAGGTAGTACGAAGCAGCTTTCTCGTATTGGTAGTACGATAAAACAACTTGAATCATCAAGTAAATCAGTGTCTAAGTTTAAAGAGCTTAGCCGTGATGCTCTGCTTGCTCGGCGCTCTTGGGATGAGCTAGAAATAAAGACAAAATCTCTGGCTAAACAGATAAAAAACACAGAAGCACCAAGTAAGAAACTACAAAATGAATTTACAAGATCTAAAGCTGCAGCACTGAAAGCTAAAACAGCTTATTTACAAAAAAGAAGTGCTCTCCACTTACTACGCACGGAGTTCAGTAAAAGTGGTAGAGATATAAAATCTCTTATTGGAGATCAAGTTAAACTTGGCTCTTCTATTGAAAAGCTTAAAAATAGCTATACAGCTTTAAATTCCGTAATGCAAAAACGTAAGGGAGTTTTAGCGCAAAGAGCAAATTTTAGAGCTCAAATCATGGATACCGTGGCACTTGGCCTCACCCTTGCAGCACCACTTAAGGCTGCAATTAGTTTTGAGAGTGCCATGGCTGATGTAAAGAAAGTTGTAAAGTTTGAAGATACAGATGTAAATGGCTTAACAAAACTTGGGGAAACATTAAAGGAAATGTCGCGTACAATTCCGCTATCTGCGGCAGAACTTGCGCAAATTACTGCAAGTGGTGGTCAACTTGGTATTAAAGCTAAAGATCTTACGACTTTTACAGACACTGTGGCCAAAATGGCAACTGCATTTGATATGTCAGCAGAAGAAGCAGGAGACGCTATTGCTAAACTTTCTAATATTTATCAAATTGAAATTGGTGAAATGAAAGGTATTGGTGATGCAATAAACCATATCTCTGATAACACTGCAGCAAAAGCTAAAGACATTGTTCCTGCATTAAACAGAATCGGTGGTACAGCAAGGCAATTTGGCTTAACTGCAGTAGAAGCGGGAGCTTTAGCAAGTAGCTTCATTAGTCTTGGTAAGACCCCCGAAAAAGCAGGTACAGCAATTAATGCGATGCTCAGTAAGTTGCAAACAGCAAGTAAGCAAGGTGGCAATTTTCAAAAATCTTTTCAGCAGCTAAAAATAAATGCTAAGGAATTTGAAAAAGCAATTGGCAAGAATGCACAAGGCACATTACTTAAGTTTTTAGAAACAGTTGCAAAATTAGATAAGCAAGAACGTTCTAGCGTTCTCTTTGACCTCTTTGGTCTTGAATATCAGGATGATATAGCGCTACTTACTGGTAGTCTAGATGAATATAGAAAATCTTTGCGATTAATAAACGAAGAATATCATGGCTCAATGCAAAGAGAGTTTGAAAATAGAGCAAATACTACAGCAAATAATCTTCAGCTACTTAAGAATTCAATAGCAGAAGTAGGAATGAATCTTGGTTATGTATTATTACCACCTTTAAATTTTACTGTTAATCTTCTGAGGTCAGCAACTACACAGGTAGCACTTTATGCCAAGGAATATCCAGTATTGACTACAGTAATCATGAGTACTACTACAGCGTTGATTAGCATTAAAATAGCAGCTATATCTCTTGGCTATGCTTGGACTTTTGTAAAAGGTTCTTTATTCGCTCTTTTATCTACTTGGAGAATGTTTGGATCTGTTATTACTTTGGTAAAAATAGGTCTTTATTCTACTTCTGCAGTTTTTCCAGCAATTATTGCTGGATTTAAAGCATTAACAATTGCTGTGATGAGCAACCCTATGGGGCTGATTATTGGTGGTATTGCTGTTGCTGCAACTTTGATAATTACCAAATGGCAAGCAGTAAAGAACTTTTTTGTTACTATCTGGGAATCAGTGAAAATTGTATGGAAGTCTTTTTCTGATTGGGTAGGAAAATTTTGGAATAATATTACTCAGCCCTTTAGAACAATCAGTAATCTGTGGAATAAAAGAAATGAGTCTAAACTAGAAGTTAAGTCTGTAAATAACGTTATAAGTGATTCTCTTAAGTACCCCATTGCGGCACACAGTAAAGCTATAGAGAATAAAACTCAAAATAATCACTTCAGTATTAATATTCATTCAACTCCTGGGCAAGATACACGTAGCATTGCTGATGAAGTAATGGAGCGAATTAGAGAGCAATTTAGTGGCGCACTTTACGATATAAATTAAATTATGTTATCTCTTGGTCCATATAGATTTTCATTAATTGAGCAAGGCTTTACACGCAGAAGTGAATATCGCTGGCCTGCACTTGAGCGTATTGGGGAAAAGCCATTGCTTCAAAGTATTGGTCCTGGAGAGGACATTGTTGAGCTTGCAGGAGTAATCTATTCAGGAGGGCTGAAGCAAATAAATAATATGCGAAATTCATCGAAACCTCTTTTACTTATTGATGGCCAAGGTAATATTTTAGGGCATTTTGTTATCGTGAAAATAGAAGAAACGCAGAAATATTTTTTTCCAAATGGTGAACCAAGAAAGATTGAGTTTCACTTAAGTTTGAAGCACTACGATAATGTGTTGTCAGACGGATCACTAAATAATCCCGTTGACAATATACAACTTGATGATGATGTACTACAAAACTAAAGAAAACGATATGTTAGATTTAATCTGCTGGAACTACTATGGATTCAGCTCAGGAGCAGTTGAGATTGTGTTAAGAGCTAATCCTGGGCTTGCAGAGTACGAACTTCTTCCTGCAGGATTAATCATTAAACTTCCTGTTATTCAAAAAGAGACGCAAAAGCAAGTAGTAAAACTATGGGATTAAAATGACACCAGACTTTAGTATTTCAGTAGAGGGCATTTCCATCACTGAATTGGTGAAAAGTCGATTGGTATCAATGCATATTACTGATGAAGCAGGAGTAATAAGTGATACTGCTGTAATTCATCTTGATGACCGTGATTCATTATTTGAGATTCCTAGAACTGGGGCAAAGCTAAATATTTTACTCGGGTATAAGGAAACTGGCATTGTGCCAATGGGAGATTATATAGTAAATGAAATTACGCTACAAGGCCCGCCACAATCACTAAAGATTAAAAGTCATGCAGCGGATCTAAAAGAGTCATTAAAGGAACAAGTGTTTAATGAGTGGCATCAAATCACCTTAAATGATTTGGTAAAAAAGATTGCAGACAAACATGGCTATCAAGCTAAAATTGCTGCAGAGTTTGTAAATATCATGATATCACATATTGATCAAACTGCAGAGAGCGATATGCATTTTTTAACCAGGCTTGCTCAAATTTATGGAGCAATAGCAAAACCTGCAGGAGGATATTTACTGTTTGTTTCAAAAGGAAAAGCAAAATCAGTTACCGGAAAAACTTTAAGCACTGTTACTTTAACACCTAGAGATATTACAAATTGGAAAGTAAAATTTAATGAGCGTAATCAATATGGCTCGGTTATTGCTTACTGGTATGATTATGAAAAAGCAGAGACAATAACGGAAAAAGTAGGTGATCAAGAACCAAGCTATATTTTGCGAGATATTTATGCAAGTAGTGATTTGGCACAAAGTGCAGCATCTGCGAAGTTGAATCAGCTGATGAGTAATGCAGCAACACTCAATGTCACAATGCCAGGAAATCCTGAATTATTTGCTGAAGCAAAGATTAATCTTTCTGGATTTCGCAAAGGAGTTTATGGTAAATGGATAATAAATAGGGCTGAGCATGTAATTGATAACCTTGGCTATCGTACTATTGTTACGGGAATAATTGATAGTTGGAAAGTAAATTGATAATTTCCTCATAGATATCTTCTTTATTATTGTTTAATTCCTCTACAGCAAGATCTAAAGGAGTTTTTTTATCTTTGTTTTTAGCAGAAGGATTTGCTCCATTTTTCAGTAGAAATTTAGCAATTTCCAGATGTCCTTTTCGTGCAGCATAGTGCAGAGCTGTCCAGCTAAAAGCATCAGTAGTATTTACATCAATGCCTTCTTCAATTAGAAATTTTACGACTTCTAAACAGCCTCCGCTTGTAGCATAGTGTAATGATGTTGCACCAAAATGATGAGTAGCATTGATATCTACTACATTTTTTATTAAGGATCTTACAGTATCTAAATTACATTTTTCAGCTGCAGTAGATAATGTTTCCAGATCATTGCCACTTGCCTTACTTTTTATTGGCACATCTTTTGATAATTGGTCTGTACTAAAGTGCTGATACAGAACAATAACGCATATTATTGGTATTATTGAACTTGTTAACAATTTCCAAAAAAGGCTAGATTTCATGTTGATTATATTATTTACATCGCTTGTTTAGTGCAACTAATTAACTTTATTTTAGAAAAGATTTTTTGGACGTATTTTTGATGAATCTTGTATATGTATATATACAACTTTTCCTTTAAAAAAGATGACAAACACAGGAAAGATCCCTGTAGCAGTAATTGCTACTATGGTGATACAAACAATAGCATTGATCTGGTGGCTAGCTAAGCTCGACTTAAGAGTTCATATGCATGATAAATTTATAGAGCAAAATCAAAGGACTACAGAAATCATCTATCGTCTTGAAGAAAGGGTCAAAAACCTTGCTGAAGAAGTTAACGAGCTTGAGCAGAGACAAAAATAACTATAACAAATGACAAAGTACATTTTATCTGTAGATGGAGGAGGAATTAGAGGAATAATTCCTGCCATTATTCTAGCAGAAATTGAATCTAGGACAAAAAAGCCAATTTCCCAGATCTTTGACTTAATGGCAGGAACCTCAACCGGTGGAATTGTTGTTGCTGGACTTTGTGAAAGCAATAAACTTCAATACTCTGCCAATGATTTGGTTGAACTTTACCAAGAGTATGGAGCATATATCTTTCAAGCATCACTTTGGAGAAAATCAATCGCTTCTTGGCTGAGTGGTTCTCAGTACTCATATAAAAATATGGAATTTATTCTCAACAAATACTTCGGCGAAAGCACTATGGCCGATGTTGCGAGTAATCTACTGCTCACCAGTTATGACATTCACAATAGTTGTGAATTTTTCTTCAAAAGTTGGAAAGAAGAAAACATTAAGTTAAAAGATGCACTCAGAGCTACAACAGCTGCTCCAACGTACTTCACACCAAAACGTCTAAAAATTAGCCAAACAGAGAGAGTGTTGATAGATGGCGGAGTGTTTGCCAATAATCCAGCGGCTTGTGCATATGCAAGTGGTAAAAGGTTATTTCCAAATGATGAGATTATACTGCTATCAATAGGCACTGGTGGAACAAATAGAAGTATAAAGTATGCTAACTCAAGGAGATTTGGCAAAATAGGGTGGATCAAGCCACTACTGAATGTGATGTTTGCTTCTGGATTGGATTGCGTTGATTATCAACTAGAACAAGTAATAGATGATAAATACATAAGAATACAATCGCAATTGAAAGTAGCATCGACTGAGATGGACAATATTACACTCAAAAATATCAAATTTCTTCAGCAAGAGGCAAGTAAAATGATAGAGGATAACCAGAAAGTGATAGACAAATTCTGCAAGCAAAATCCAAAACTATAACTGAGCTAGAAAAACGAAATAAGCGAGTTTCTAGTATCTACTTTAATAAATTTACTAAAATATTTTTTTAATATTATATATTGAATACAGAAGCACAAGAATTTCATTCAGCAATGCAGATAATTAATTATGTAATCACCTTTGTTGATATTTTAATATATTGTATAGAAATCAGTAAACTAATGTTGCTTTTAATTCAGGTTAAGTTTTGGAAGCGTGATTTTCAAGTTCCTCAATAGATAAATCTGTTATTTTAGAAATAGCATCAACAGAAACGTCCAACATACGTAGATTATTTGCAACCTTTATTGACTCTGCTTTGTAAATCGGGAATGTTGCTACCAAATGTTGACATTAAACTTTATGATATGAGGTATCTTTGATGTTTTTACGCTACTAAATTCATGATATCCATCTCTTGGCGATTTAAGCCTATTTTTAGAGTATTGATAAAAAGACGATAAGACCCTTCTACATCTAAAGCCTAAAATGCAATTCTCAGATGATCTCTGACAGACGTTTTTTTCATCAACACATTCAAAACAATAAAAAGATTGAATATTTCTTCACAATTGTGTATAATTATTAATGCTTTGGTGCACGTAACGATTATACTTTAAAAAGAATGTTGGCTACTGAGAAGAATGAAGACATCATCATCAGCGAAAAAAAAGGGCAAAAAACAGAGAAATTTGATGTAACTACTTAAGAAAGGTGTCTCTATTGCAGCTGAGACAGCTGATCACTCATGATCAAATAAAAAAGTTATAAGCACACAGATTGGATTACAGTATCTTTTTTAAGAAGAAGATTTATCTTGCTTAAAAACTTGTAGATACTATATTTTACGTAAATTCTTCATGCGAGGCCTTTATGTTTACTAATAGAATATCTAATAATCTGGATCAGCTACAATTTTTTGTAGAGTTTTTAAATGAAAATTATGAAACTCAGAAACATCTTAGTCTTACACCACTACATTTAGCAGCAGGAAATGGTCAGTTGGATTTAGTCAACACTTTATTAGGAGAGGGTTTAGATATTAACTCAGAGATTAAGTACGATGGCTTTACGCCACTGTATTTTGCAATTGCAAAAAATCGCTTAGAGATGGTTAACTTTCTTATTGCTCATGGAGCAGATGTAAACCATAGGGCCATTCTAGGCTTTACACCTTTAAGTTTTGCATCCCAGCAAGGATATTTAGATATAGTCAACACCTTGATTGCAAATGGAGCAGATCTTAGTACTAAAACAGATAAACTTAATACACCTTTACACCTAGCAGCAGAGAATGGTCATCTAGATATAGTAAATGTTTTTATTGAAAAGGGGTTAGATGTTAATGCTGTAAATAATGATCGAGCAAGACCTTTGCATTCTGCAGTACAAAATGGTAACCTCGAAGTAGTTAAAGCTCTTATTTCACAAGGGTCTAATATTAACGCTGGATCTTCAGGCATAGGTAATCATAAAGTTGATGCAAACATTACACCCTTACATCTGGGAACACAAACTGGTAGGTTAGATATAGTTAAAGTTCTGCTTGAAGCTGGAGCAAACGTTAATGCAAAAACAGATGATAAGATTACACCTCTACATTTAGCGTCTCAAAATGGCTTTTTAGAGTTAGTAGACATTTTACTAAAAGCAAAATCTAATGTTAATGCTAAGGATTATGAGAATCTTACACCTCTACATTTAGCAGCAGAACGTAATCACTTTGGAGTAGTTAAGTCTCTTCTTCTCGTAAAGGGAATTGATGTTAATGCTAAAGGCCACGATAATTCCACAGCTTTACATATAGGATCTCAGAATGGTCACTTAGAAGTAGTGAAGCTACTAATAGAGAAAAAAGCCAATGTTAATGCTAAAAAAAACGAAGGTTTTACACCTTTGCATCTAGCAATTCAGCAAAGTCATTTCGAGGTGAGTGATTTTTTAATTAAAAATGGAGCAAACATTAACACCGTGGATGATCAGAATTGGACTCCTTTACATAATGCAGCATATAATGGTTTTTCTTTAAAAATAGTAGAGAGCTTAATTGCAAAAGGAGCAAATATAAATGCAAAGATGGATGATGGTAGAAGAGCTCTACATTTGGCAGCAGAACATAATCACTTGGAAATAATGAATTTCTTGATTGAAAATGGAGCAGATATTAATGCTCTAGATAACAGAAGTTGGACTCCTCTACATTGTGCAGCATATGATGGTAGTTTAGAAGTTGCTAAATCTTTGCTTGATAAAGGAGCAGACATTAATGCTAAAACAGTTAAAAGTACTACACCTCTACACTTTGCAGTAGACCATGATCATTTAGAGGTGGTTGAATTGCTCTTAGAAAAGGAAGCAGATATTAATGCTTTAGATCACACAAATTGGACTCCTTTACATTTTGCAGCAGAAAAAGGTTATGATCAGATAGCAACCGTTCTATTGAAACATGGTGCTGATGTAAATGTAAAAGAAAATCAAAATAAAGGCACAGCCCTACATCTTGCAGCTCAATATGGTCATCCTAAGGTAGTTAAAACTCTTATTATAAATGGAGCGGATGTTAATGCAAAAATGGATAAAAATGCTACGCCTTTACACTTAGGGGCACAAATTGGTAATTTAGATATAGTTAGGTCTCTACTTATGAGCGGAGCATACTTTAATGCTAGAGCTGAAGGAGGTAGATATGTTTTACCATTACACTTTGCAGAAAGAAGAGGAAACCCAGAAGTCATAAAATTACTAAAATTGGTTGAGAAGTTATTTAAGGCTATAGAAGATAATAATTATTTAGGAATTGAGAGTTTCATTAGAGATGGAGCAATCATTGATTCGAAAAACGTGGATGGAAGAACGCCATTACATTATGCTGTTAATAATGGGCACATAAAAGTTGTAAATATCTTGCTAGCAAATGGAGCTGATGCTACTAAAGTTACTAACAAAGGTAATACACCATTACACACTGCTGCTTCCAAAGGTCATAAAGAAATTATTGAAGCTTTGTTACAACGTGTAAGCCACAATAAATTGAGTGATTTTATTAATGCTAAAACAATAGTTAAAGGCACTGCATCGTTGCATGTTGCTACTGAAAATAGCTTTTTTGAAGCTGTAAAGTCTTTGTTGAAACATGGTGCAATTTATAACATCAAGAATAAGGAAGGTAAAATACCACTTGATCTTTCTCGAGACCAGAATATTACTAACCTATTGAAATTAGTAGAAGAGCTGTTTGAGAATGCAAAAAATGGTAATGTTGAAATTATCAGTAAGCTGAAAGCAATAAAACCTGATGAGCGCGTAGCTGTAACAAATGCTCGTAATGATCAAGACAAGTCATTAGTCCAGGTTGCAGTAATCAATAAACACTCAAACCTTGCAAGTAGATTATTAGAAATATTAAAAAGTCCAGATCAGAGTTTACAAGATGTCAGCGTAGAAAATCGAGTAAAGAGTTTAAAGTTATAGCTCTCTTAAATGAAACTCTAATGAGGGTGACAAGATCTAGAAAATATACAAAAATTTTGTTACAAAATAGTGAAATTTAGGAGGATTTTAAAAATATGCTAAATAATAATATTAACAAAGAATTAGAAAAAGCAGTCTATGAACGAAACTTAGAAAAAGTTAAAGCTCTTTTGTCTGCAGGTGCTAATGCTAACCTTAGAGTAGAAAGGAATAGAGATACGTTACTTCATACTACTAGTAGTGTAGAAATTACTAAAGAGCTTTTGTTAGGTGGTGCTGAAGTCAATTCAAGAAACATGTATAGTGAAACTCCACTACATTCTGCTATAACACTGGGGAAGGAATTAGAATTAGTTAGAGAACTTCTGAAACATGGTGCTGATGTAAATGCAACAAACCGTAAAGGCAATACTGCACTGAACCATGCTGTAAAAAAAAGTGGTAAAAATCTGGGAGTAGTTAAAGAACTATTAGAATATGGAGCTGATATTAACATAAGAAATCGTGAACGACGGCTTTATGATAATTGTTCCACATCTTTAGATAACGCTGTAAGTGATCTAGCATGCACTAAATTGTTGATTAAATTTACTTTAGTAAGGAACTTCAATAAGGATTACGGAAAAATTATTGACTTATCTCCTTATAAAGGATGCAGTAATTACAGTAAATTATCAAGTTATCTAGATGACTGTGTTTGTGAAATTCTTCAAATGAAAACAGATGAAATAAAAGATAGCCTTCCACTATATGAATTTGTTACAAATAACTTCAACATACATGTACTATATAATAATCAATTATCTGTAAGACTAGCAAAAATTGATTATTCCATACGCTATCCTATATATAATGATATCATATTAGATAAGGTAAAACCTTTTTTAGAAAGAGCAGATTTGTTAAATAAGTTAAGTAAGATACAATTTTATACTAAATTAGATGTGGCAGATCAAGATGCCAAAGAAAAGAAAATTATTCTGGACCATGATTCTACATATAATATAACTGAATATCTATATAATGATAACTTGTTAAACTTTATAGTAGCGTTTGATGATTCCAATAAACGTACTTTTCAATCTTTAAGTCCCTTAAATAATCTCGTAGAGCCTGGTACAAGACTTTATGAAACTTCTATAAGTAATGATACCAAACGTGCAAGATTAGAATAAATACATTTTTTGTCAGTACTAGAGTTTTTTATGAACAACAATTAGTCGTATGGTTCCAGAGAGGTGATACATAAGAGATTGCTATAATGCCAAAACACTAAACTTAGTGCTTTTTTATGTAAGTTGATCATCATTTCTCTTTGTTGTTTTCAAACGGGTTATTATTAGTAGGTGTTACTAAAAATTTAAACAACCAACACATTTCCCACACCCAAAACCAAATGTTGTGAAGGCTTTTCGTCCTGAAATTGCAGGATTAGTAGATATTCTCTCAAAAATATTTTATTAACAAAAGATGCTATTTTAAATTTTGCCATATTAAGTAAACTTTGCTATTCTAATACTGGTGTAAATATATCTCAGAGAGGGTTTATGCATGTACCTAAACAACAAACCAGTTTTTATCAAGAAGATAAACAGTTTTTATCACGTTCTTACACATCAAAAGAGGAGTTTATTAGAGAATATAAAAAGCTCTACCGCAGAAAAGCAAAAGCTGAAGAACTTTATCTCCTGGTTTTAACTGAACTCGAAGAGGCAATATCAGATGGTAATGTCGATAGCTTAAAAAAATTAAGCAATTTTATTGATTACATAAGTGATGCAGAAGATCAAGTAACTTTGAGAGACTATTATGATAATGCTAATAACCCTGTTAAGAGTACTAACTTAGTTATCTTAGCTTGTAAACACAATAAGGTAAAGATTTTAGAATACCTACTTGGCAATAATAGTAAAATTCTCAGTAATTTATCTGTTGGCATCAGAGAAACTACTATATTACCAGATGATGAGGATGAAACATGCCATAATGCGTTTTATTATGCTATACGTTCAGGTAATGTTGAACTTCTTGATACACTCATTAATAAATGGCCAGGCAATTATTTTGCTGTTCATTTCAGGGAATTAGATGAAATTCTTTCACGATCTTATGAGGAATTAAAACTAAAGAACGTATTCTTGTCAGAAGAGATAGAAATTTTTGTTGAAAATAAGTTGATAAACCTCCGTTTTTTCTCTAGTGCTTCTGGACAAGATCAGAATGTGAAGAGTTATCTTAATAACATCAGAGAGCGGATTGAGTTAGTACTTCAAAATATTAGCCTGTTAAAGGCAGAATATTCAAACACAGAAAAAGTAGATGAAAAGTTTTTATTCATAGCAAAGTTTATTGCACAAAATATTCATATATTAAAGCGGCAGTTGAAATCAACCTACAATAGACTACCTTGGGAAGAAATGGAATTTTGTTTGATCAGTTTTGTTTCTTCTCACATAAAACGACAGGAAATGAATCTATTCTATAATGCCACATTGAATAAAAGTAAAATACTAAACCACTTAGAAAATTTTGCAAAGAAACTTAAAGAAGAAAAAGATATTATAGAAGGTGTGGACATTGGTAAATTTGCTGATCTCCCAAAGTTAAAACGTGAGAGGGTTGTTGCAGAGATCGTTAGAAATTATCCTCAATTTGGAGAGTTGTATAGCGATTATCAACAAATTAGGGATATTCATTCTTTAGAGAAAATAAGTGATTATATAAAGTTGGCGTTATCAGCTGATCCTAAACAAAGGGAAGGGCAGTTAATTATTACAAGGGTTTTACAAGTTATTGGTGAATATTTAAAAAACACCCTAGAATCTCCTAAGTTATCTAGCACTACAAGCGAGCTTCTTCTACTATCATTACCAAGGAACACAAGAGAAGTCATTATAGATTTACGTAATTCACTATCACATGCTTACTCGCTCTCTAAGAGAACAGAGATTGAAGAAAATACAGATGTTAGCTTTTTTATTGGTGTTCAAAATGATACTAAAAGAATCGATAATGTAATTACTGATATTCTTTACAATAACAAGATTAAAATAGTCATAATGTTGCTAAAGAAAATTACCAGTAGTGAAAACTTAGACGAGATAAAAGAAGTTGCTGGAATATTTAGTAACGTTGAATTAGATGAAATGATTACAGAGAGTTTTAAAGTGATGGAACATTATAAGCTTGAAAAACTCATAAAAGAATTAAGCAATAATATAACTGAAAAGACGAATTATGAAAAGGAGCTGTTTAATAAAATTGATAACATAATCAATTTTGCAAAAACTAAATCAAAAAATATCAGAACTGATTATGTTACGGCGTTTATATCATTAAAGAGCTTAGATGTTGGTTTGAATGACAATAAGATTGACCATAATGTTATTAGAGGAATAAAATTCTTTGCTAATAAAACACTAGAGAATATTCCTTCCCAAATAGAGTCTCACAATCTTAAAGAAATAGCCGAACTATCAATGAAAATTTCTCATAGTGTTAGGTCAAGAATACAGGATGACAACCTTGATAAAGTAAATAGATTAACTTGTGAGATTTTTTACATTGCTGAACTTGGAACAGGTGACCTTAAATGGATTGAGGAATTAAGAAACAAGTTGAATGAGAAAGGTTCGTTTATTCCTATACATAAACAAAGGAAGGCTTACAACATAACAGAAGAAAAATACAATAACCAGCTTGAACTGAAGTTATCTGAACTGAAAAGTATTTTGAGGAATAACGCATTAAGTGGCAAGTTAACTGAAAAGCTTCCTTCCTACAAGAGGAATAAAGAGTTGCAAGCAGTAGTAGAAATGCTTGTTCTGGATATAATGTCAATTTTAGGTAGATCAGAGAAGCATCTAGAAAACAATCTACTTTTTTTAGATGATAACACTCCTTTATTAACTGGAAAATGTTTGCGTAATCATTTAGCACACGATAATACCTTAGTTGATGTATTGTTATCTGATCCCTCAATAGCAGTTATCTTGAATGCTAAAAAACTTATTTCAGAAAATGTAATAAAAAGTAAGAAGAAAATTGGCAAGTCGGTAAGAGATGATCCTTCCAAGCTGAAAGATAAATACGATCAAAACCTTATCACTATTACTAATCAGGAAAAAATGTTTGCTGCGTTGGAAGAAGGAAATCTTGAAGACTTAAAGAGTTATCTCAAAAAAGGAGCAGACATCAATGCTAGAAGTATTAACTCATGGACTACATTACATTTTGCTGCTAAGGGACCTAGTCTTGAAATTATAAAATTTGTTCTTAATCAAAATTTAGACGTTAATGTTAAAGATATTAATGGTCAAAGCCCACTACATATTGCTGCTGCATATGGAAGGAAAAATATTGTGGAATTTTTTATAGGAAAAACAGGTGTATATGTTGATGATCTAGATAATAGTGGCAAAACATCACTACATATTGCAGCTAAAAATGGTCACAAAGATGCTGTTGAAATTCTACTAAAAAATAATGCTAATACTAATACCAAAGATATAGCTGGTTTTTCACCTTTACACTATGCAATAAAAAACAATCATATTGATGTTGCTAAGATTATGCTGGAAAAAGAAGCGAATGTTGACATCAACGAAACTATGGGTGGCTTTACTTCACTACATATAGCTGCAGAAAGTGGTTATCTAGGGCTAGTTAATTTTTTACTGAAAAATGAGGCAAATGTTAATGCAAGAAACGATAAGGAGGGAATACCATTACATACAGCAGCACTAAATGGCCACCTAGAAGTAGTGAATGCTTTAATTCTCAAAGGAGCCGATGTTAACTCCAGAGTTATAGATGGTTGTACACCATTACACTATGCAATAGAAAACGGTCATGAAAAGATAGCTAATATTTTATTGAAGCATGGAGCTAATGTTAATGTTGTTGACAAAACCTATAATAACACACCTTTGCACTACGCAGCAAAAGATGGACATGAGAAAATTGTTAAGGCTTTACTGACAAATAAGGCAAATGCTAGTATTGCCACTGTGGAAGGTATAACCCCACTACATTTTGCAGTGCAGAGTGGCCACTTGAAGATAGTTGTTGCTCTTCTCGAGCATGGGGTTAACATTCGCGCTAAAGATAAAAATAATGCTACGCCATTACACTATGCAGCAGAGAGTGGTCATAAGGCAGTTGCTGAGCTTTTAATAAAAAATGGAGTAGAAATCAATGATAAAGCCAATAATAATCTAACACCATTACATGTAGCTGCTCTGAAAGGTCACAAAGATATTATTGAACTCCTAATAAGAAATAAAGCTGAAGTTAGAGCTCAAGGCATTAAGGTTAGTACACCATTACATGCAGCTGCGATGAATGGTAGCAAAGATATTATTGATCTTCTAATAAAAAATAAAGCTGAAGTTGATGCTAGAACTAATGATGGCATGACGCCATTGCATGTAGCTGCTCTAAGTGGACATAAAGACGCTATTGCTTTTCTAATCAAAAGTAAAGCTGAAGTCAATACTAGTGCTAATTATGGTCTTACACCTTTACATGCAGCTATTGTGGGAGGTCACAAAGATATTGTGAATCTTTTAATAAAAAATAAAGCTAAAGTTAACACAGAAGGTATTGCAGGTAGTACACCATTACATGTAGCTGTGGAAGGAGGTCATAAGGAAATCGTTGGAATTTTGGTAGCAAATAGAGCCAGTGTTAATGTTAAGAGTAACAACCTAACACCATTGCTTTCTGCTATTAAGCATAATCATAAGGAGATCGTTGAAGTTCTTGTAGAAAATGGAGCTAGTGTTAATGCAGAAGGTGGTGAACCTTTATCATTAGCAGTACTCGCTGGTTATAGGGATATTGTAGAGATTTTGCTAAAAAACAAGGCCCATATTGATATAAAAGGTCCTGAAGATGCTACACTATTACATTTGGCTGCTAAAAGAGGACATAAGGGGATAGTAAATGCTCTGATAGAAAGGGGAGCCAATGTTGATGCTATGACTATTAATAGTATAACACCATTATATCTTGCGGCACAAGAAGGCCATGAAGAAGTTGCTGAAGTTTTGATAGCAAACAAGGCTAATGTTAACTTTGTAAATGTTGAAGGTACTCCACTACATATAGCTGCAGGACACGGCCATGTTAATGTTGTTGAAGTCCTATTAAGTAATGGAGCAAAAGTTAATGTTAAGGATAATAAGAGCAGAACACCTTTAGAATTAGCAGTTGCACATGGTCATTTGCAAGTGGTTAAAATGTTACTGCAGTATAAAAAAGTAGATATGAATGCTAAAGGCAATGATGATTGGACTATACTGCACATTGCTTCACAGGAAAGTAACTTGGAAATGGTAAAATGTCTAGTAGATGAAGGGTCTAATATTAATGCTAAAAATGCCTCTGGATCAAAGCCTATACACATTGCAGCTAGAGAAGGTTATAAAGATACCGTAGAGTTTTTCCTTAGCAAGGGGTTGAGTATTAATGAGCTTGGTACAGCTAACCAGACATTACTACACTATGCTGCAATGAAAGGTCGGTTAGAAGTTGTAAAGTATTTGATAGCACAAGGTGCTGACGTTAATGCTAAAGATACTAATGGCTTAACCCCTATGCATATTGCTGCTAATTTTGGTTATAAAGACGTTATTGAAGTTTTATTAAAAAATGGTGCAGTTTATAACGCTGTTGACAAGCTTTGTAGAAGACCATTAGAAATGACTAA
The DNA here is from genome assembly GCF_008033215.1 of Wolbachia endosymbiont of Drosophila ananassae. Classification (NCBI taxonomy): domain Bacteria; kingdom Pseudomonadati; phylum Pseudomonadota; class Alphaproteobacteria; order Rickettsiales; family Anaplasmataceae; genus Wolbachia; species Wolbachia endosymbiont of Drosophila ananassae. The sequence continues at coordinate 694,201 of NZ_CP042904.1, forward strand.
CGATAAAGACGTTATCAATCTATTAGCATCAACTGAGAAATTATTTGAGGCTGTAAAACGTAATAGCTCTTCAGAGGTTGAGAATTACATTAAAGCAGGAGCGTTTGTTAATGCCAAAAATGCTGATAGTGTAACACCATTATATTATGCTGCATGGAAGGGCTATGATGGAGTTGTCAATATTCTATTACAAAATAAAGCTAATCCTAATGTGGTTGGTAACAAGGGGTTTACTCCTCTGCATTATGCTGCTAAGTTCTCTCACTTAAAAGTTGTAAAGGCCCTATTATCTAATGGTGCAGTATACAATGCTGTCTCTGACAGTGGGAAAACACCATCAGATTTTACTGTGGATAAAAGTATAACTAGCTTATTTAAACTAGTCAGTGAATCATTTAAAAAGGTTAAAGATGGTAATGCTCAAGTTATTAATGACCTAAATAAGATAAAGGATATTGATACAGTAAAAGCAGTGATGAGTGCTCGTAATAGAGAGAACAAAACGTTAGTAGTTGCTGCAGTACATAGTAACTTTTCAAAAGTCGAGCAGTTGAAGCAGATATCGCAAAGTGACGTATCCGCTCAGATTGATACAGCTTTAGTGCTCTTGAATCAAGGCAATTACCAAAAAGCCTTAAGTATTTTCAGAAGCGCATTTGAAAGAAGAAAAGAAATACTAGGAACAGACAATCCTGGTACTTTAGATATTCAGACATATATAGCCAAAGTGCTATATAAGCAAGGAATTTACCAAGAAGCTTTAAATATGCTTGAAGAGATTTTTCAGAAACAAAAAGAAATGCTGGGTTCAAACGATAAGGATACTTTAAGTACAAGAAGTACAATCGCTTTAGTGCTGCATAGACAGGGGAAAGATGAAGAAGCTTTTAATATTTATCAAGAAGTCTATCAGAGACAAAAGGAAATACTAGGGTCAAATCATTCAGATACCTTAAATACTCAGTTTCACATGGCATTAGTATTAGATAAACAGGGAAAATATGAAGAAGCGTTAAATATCAATAGGGCAGTTTTTGAAAAGAGGAAAGAAACACTAGGTACACATGATCTAGCCACTGTGAGTGCCAAAAATAATATAGCAATGGTACTAGCTAACCAAGGTAAATACGAAGAGTCCTTAAAAATCTATAAAGAGGTTTTTGAAAAGAAGAAAATAATTTTAGGTATTAATCATGCTGATACCTTGAGAACGTTACATAACATTGCTGGGGTACTCTTCAATCAAAATAAATATCATGAAGCCTTGAAAGCTTTTCAAGAGGTTTTAAATATACAGAAAAAAGCTTTACAACAAAATCACCCAGAAGCCTTGAATACTCAATACAACATAGCAAATGTACTTTTTGCTCAAGGGAAATGGATCAGCGCACTTAAAGTCTACAGAGAAAGTTTTGATCAAAGAAAAGCTGTTTTTGGACCAAGTCATCCGAGTGTTTTAGACATTTTAAAAAAGATAGAGATGATTAATTTTAGATTTAAGCTTGAGGGTAGCGAAGCATCAGAGGTTCTCCAGCATCTGCAGAAAGATATCAACATTGCTGCTAGTAAAGGTGATATACGAACTGTTCAGCGTCTGTTAAAAGATGGAGCTGATGCCAACGATAAAGATATTGATGGAAGAACACCGTTGCATTACGCTGTTAGCAATGGACACATAGATATTGTAAACATCTTACTAACAAATGGAGCTAATGTTAGTCAAGTTACTAATAAAGGTAATACACCATTACACACTGCTACTTCCAAATGTTACAAAGAAATTGTTGAGGTTCTGTTACAACATATCAGTCGTGATAAATTAAATGACTTTGTTAATGCTAAAACTACTTCTAGTGGTACTACATCACTTCATGTTGCAGCTAAAGGTGGCTCCTTGGAAGTTGTAAAATCTTTATTAAAACATGGTGCAATTTATAACATTGAGAACAAAGAAGGTAAAATACCTATTGATCTTTCTAAGGACCAAAAAGTTACTAACCTACTGAAATTAATTGAAGAATTGTTTGGAGATGCAAAAAAAGGTAATGTTGAAATTATCAGCAAGCTTAAAGCAGTAAAACCTGATGAGTTTATAGCTGTAACAAATGCTCGTAATAATCAAGGGAATACATTATTGCAAGTTGCTATAGCCAATAAACATAAGAATATTGCAACTAAATTGTTAAAAATGCTGAAGGAGCCAGATCAAAATTTACAAGACGTCAATATAGAAAGTGGAGTTAAAAGTTTGAAACTTTGAATAATACTATTGAAATATTTATATATAACCTAAGTTAATATTATACTTAAATCAGTTACAATATCTGAGTTTCAGCAAGCCATAGAGTCAAATTAAGGAAAGTAGATATAGAAAAAAGTACAAATTTTTGGTACATGGGCTACTTTATACTCCACATCACAGCTACAAGTTTACCATTTTATTCTATTAGACATATTTATTGCGTTAAAGGAGAGTATATGTAAACACCTGGATTTATTACAGAAACTAAAACACTGCAAGATAGTAAAAATATTATGTTTAAACTAGTTTGACTTATATTATATACTGTGGATAATATATCATCTATTTATGATTATATTAATATAAGGAAAATGTTATAATCTGGAGGGTAAGTAGTTATGCTAGGCAATGATAATACAAGCTACAGTTTAATTTCTGCAGTTCGTGAAGGAAGACTAGAAAGAGCAAGGGAGTTAATTAATTCTTTTGGACTATCTTATTCACAAGCATGGTCAGAAGGATATGTTTTACTTCGTGATGCTATTGAGAATAAACATACAGCGGTTACTAAACTACTTTTAACAAACGGTTCTAAAGTTAACAGCAAAAACAAAAGACCTTCTAATACTCCACTTCATTTTGCTGCTATAAATGGTGACATAGAAATTGTTAAGATGCTTCTAGACAGAGGTGCTAACATTGATGCTAAAAATCAGTATGGCAGAACTCCGCTTCACAATGCGATTGAAAATAAGAAAATGGAAATTACCGAACTACTTTTAAATCGTGGAGCTAACATTAACGTCAGAAGCAATGATGGTATAACTCCTCTTCATATTGCAGCTGAGAGAGAGTATTTACAGATTGTTGAGCATCTTTTAAAATATGGAGCTTATGTTAATTGTGTGTGTACTTCAACATGGAAAAAAGGTTATGCACCACTGCACTTTGCTGTTGAAAAAGGTAGTAAAGAAGTTATCACGTTGCTTTTAAGTAGAGGTGCTAATGTTGATGTTAAAGGGGAAGATAGTATAACCCCTCTTCATATTGCTGCTAAGAAAGGATATATGCATATTGCCGAAGATCTTCTAAACCATGGTGCTTGTACTCATTCTTTCACATTGAAGGAAGGATATACGCCACTACATTTTGCTTCTGAACTAGGCAATGAAGAAGCTGTGAAATTATTCTTGAATAAAGGTGCTGATATTAATGCTAGCACAAATAGTAATTTAACGCCACTTCATATTGCTACCAAAACAGGACGTAAAACAGTTGTAAAGCTGCTCTTACAACATGGAGCTAAAGTTGATAATCAGGACAAAGATGGTAAAACCACACTACACCTCGCTGTTGAAAAAGGATATTTAATGATTGTTGAGGATGTTTTAAAGTATTGTCCTGATATTAATCATCAAAGTAACAGAAGCTCTCTTAAAATCGCAGTGCACGGCTATGGAGAAGAGTATAAAAAGATTGTTGAGGCTCTTCTAGAATATGGTCTTATTGTTAATCTCGAAGATGCAAATAATCCTAAGTTATTACATGCTGCTGTTGAAAAAGGATATTTGAAAATTGTTGAAGACCTATTGAAGTATGGTGCTGATGTTAATACGTTACACAATTCAACATCTAAAGAAGGTTTTACACCTTTACATAGTGCAGCCAAAAACAAACAGGAAGAAGTAGCTAAATTATTGATAAGCTATGGAGCTGATATAAATGCTCAAGACAAAACTGGAAAAACTCCAATATTTTATGCTACTGAGAATGCCGATTTAAAAATTACCAAGCTACTTTTAACTAATAGAGCTAATGTAAAAGATAATCCTGAGCTATTGAATATTGCTGTTAAGAAGGAATGCATAGAAATCGTTGAAGCTCTTTTGCAACACGATACTGATATTAACGCTAGTGATAAATATGGAAGAACAGCATTGCATTTTACTGCTTTAAGTGAGAGTGAAGGTTTTTTTGGATTTCTTACTAATGAAGATCCTGATATTAATATTAAGGGAGAAATTGCTAAACTGCTTCTAAGTAAGGGAGCTAATATAAATGCTCAAACCAAAAATGGTATTACGACGCTTCATGCTGCTGCTCAGAAAGGATATACGAAAGTTGTTGAAGCTCTTTTAGAATATAATGCAGATGTTAATTCTACAGTTAAAAGTGATATAACACCTCTCCATCTTTCTGCTCAACAAGGAAATGAAGTAAGAGGTTGTCCGGAAACAAGTAAAAGGCTATAATATCTGAAATTTTAGTACGGGGTAAAGATGAGAAAAAAGTATCCAACAGATCTAAGCGAAAGGGAATGGGCAAGAATAGAAAAACACTTCAGAGTATCATACAAGAAAGGAGGAAGGCCGCCAAAGTATAGCAAAAGAGAAATATTAGAAGCAATTTTCTATGTATTGCGTACAGGGTGTCAATGGCGGTATTTACCAAATGATTTTCCGCTATGGAAGACTGTGTATGAGCAGTTCAGGCAATGGAAGAAGCAGGGAATTTTTGAGAAAATGAATTATGAAATTACAAAATATAGTAGAAGAAAAATAGGAAGGAATGAGCAGCCGAGTGCCTGTATAGTAGATAGTCAATCTGTAAAGACTACAGAAAAGGGGGGATCAAAGGCTATGATGGAAGTAAAAAAGTAAAGGGTAGAAAAAGGCATATAATTACAGACACTCAGGGTTTTATACTAGGTTGTTACGTAGGCGCTGCTAACGAAAATGATAGAGATGGTATTAAAATAGCATTAAACAATATGAGAACAAAATATACTAAAGTTAAAAAAATGTGGGCTGACATGGGATACCAAGGAAGAAATTTAAAGAATCACATAAAGGAAGAATATGACATAGATATTGAAATTGTTAAAAGGCCTCCATGTAGATTTTGGGTGCACAAAGATACGCCACCTGAGCTACTACCAACAAGAGAACAAGGGTTTAAAGTACAGCCAAGAAGATGGGTTGTAGAAAGGACTTTTGCTTGGGTTAATAGGAATAGAAGGCTATCGAAGGAGTATGATTTACTCACAACATCCACTGAGAATTTCATATACCTAGCTATGAGTAGGGTTATGTTAAAGAGGGAATATGCTTGAATTTACTAGTTTCCGGACAACCTCTAATTAGCAAAATGCTCTTGAACAAAGGAGCTAACGCAAACGCTAAGCAAAAAGATGGAATAACTGCGCTTCATATTGCAACTCAAAAAGGCCATAAAGAGGTTGTAAAAGTATTGCTAGAATGCGGTGCTAAAGTTGGTTCTAAAATTAAAAGTGACATAACACCACTGCACCTGGCTGCTCAAAAAGGTTACCAGGAAATTATTGAGACTGTCTTGAAATTTGGTGCTGATATTAACTCTAGAGATGAGTATGGCAGAACAGCACTTCACATTGCTTCTAAAGAAGGACATGAAGAAGTTGTTACAACTCTTTTGGAATATGGCTCTGATATTAATATTACGAGTAGAAATAATCATACACCACTTGATTCTGCTATGGCTGGTATAAGGTCATTCTATAGTCAACTCAACAACTATGACTCTGATGATGATGGTTATTACGATCCTGATCGTGGTGTCTGTTCGTGTGAAGTAACTGCTGAAGCTCTTAAACGCCACATAGTTAAAATGAAAACCGCAAATTTATATGTAAGTGAAAAAAATTTACTATCAATGAGTATCAGTGGTGAAATAAGTGGCTTTCAGGATGAATGTGAGGAAGAAATAGCAAGGATGAAGAGTGAGAAGATTAATAATCCTAACATTTCATTTTATGATATCTTGGCAAAAGGTACAAGCTCATTAGCAATATATATGAGGAATGAAAATATAGTGCAGGTTTTAAAATCAGACGACTATAAAACAAAATTTCCAATATATGCTAGTATGATCGAAAGTCATTTCAGAAAGGGTATGGAAAGAAAAGAGTTACTTGAACAAGGCAATAAAATTTTCCATTTTCTCTTTAACAATTTTCCTGAGTTACCATATGACTGTACTGAAAAAATATTTAGCTACCTGAGTAACGAAGACTTAAGAATTTTGATAGATGCTTGTAACCCTCTTAGCATCAGTAATCCTAATACTAATATTAACAATGTAGTGATTACCTCAAGTACATCTCAAGTACAGTACGTTTAAGTTAAGGAAAAATAGCAGAACAAGCTACTTTCAACATTAAGTAATGGCTTTAGTAATTTAAAGATTATTTTAAAGGTTTTATGGAAATATTCAAAAAAGTATACGTGTCAAGTTAAGGAAAAATGAGCAAATTTAGTGCACTAAAAGTTGGGGAATATTAAATAAATCATTGGAGGTAAGTTTGGAAAGTAAAATACTTATCAAATGAAGATGAAGAAAATAATCGCAGAAATGGGAGGAATGCAATAACTCTACGTACTACAATTAATCTAGTTTATAGCATTACCCATGGTAATCCAAATAAGATTTTTTTCTCATAATCAAGTCATAGTAAATTGGAACAACTTTTCACATCTAACAAAAGCTCTGACTTTAGATTTAGGATTGAAATTAGTAAGTAGAATGATTACGTAATGCATATATTAGTGAAAGGAGGTACAACATGAGTAATATAGTTCATTCAAATAAAAACAATAAATGTGATAACTTTAGTGTAAGAGGACTACAAAGAGCCGTTGATAACATATTTGATAGCTTCTTTACAGGATGGGACTCAGAGCTTTCCAGAAGAGGTAGTAGTCTATTACCAGCTTGCGATTTTTATGAAACAAAAGAAAGCTATTGTCTCTCACTAGAGCTACCAGGTATTTCCAAAGAAAGCATAGACATTAGTATATCTAGCGACAGCTTAATAGTGAAGGGTGAAAAGACGTGTAATAACGAGTCAAAAGATAAGCAGTTTTACCATCGAGAAAGATACTATGGATCTTTCTATAGGTCTATTCAGCTTCCAGTAAATGTAGAGCAAGATAAAGTGTCTGCTAATTTTTCAGATGGAATATTGCACGTAACCATACCTAAGTCGGAGAAACATATCAAGAGAATTGATGTAAAGTAACCAGTAAGTAATAGCAGGCTTCTAGTTTGAGGCTTGCTACTTTAAATTATTATAGATGGAATGTAATAAAGTTCAATTATCTTTTCTAGATCTAAATTTTTGTCTTAGCGTATTTATTATACAGATAGTGTAAAGCCTTTGTTAAGCTTACATATTGTCAATAATCTATTAATAACTCTTATGGTATAATTGACTTTGAAGAAAGAGGGAGTATGAGTGAGGCAAATCCAATAGTTACATTGAAGGCTAAAATTAAAGAATTTGGTTTTAGTGAATTAAAGGCTGGTGAGAGCAATAAATCAGCAAACTCTGGTGAAACAATGTATTTCGATTTTCCAAGAATGAACTTTGTTATTAATGGAAAAATTATAGATACAGTTTTAACCTCTGCATTAATTGAAGGAGCTCAATATCGCAAAAGCAACCTTTTTAATAGTTATGATATATACAGTAGTGAAACCGCAAGAGAAAAACAAAGAGAAATAGATACAGATTATGGTAGAGCTTTTGTTGATTCAGTCCTCAAGGATCTTGAAAAGGAACTTGCACATAATGCGTTATGTGAATTATGGAAAAGTCACTGCAAAAATTCTGAAATTCCTGATTATCAGAAAACCACCTCATATGGGAAAGATTTTGAGAGATTTTACAATGCTGGAAGAGAGCATCTGCATCTATTACTAAAAGTAGGAGATGAGAATAAGAACTATCGCCCATTTGTAAAAGAAGTCTTTAAGGAAATGTTCCAATACGCAGAAGCAAGTGTTCCGAATGACCCTATTTTAGAAGAAATAATCACTAATTGTAACCAAGCGGGGTATGAATTTGCTGTAAGCATCCCTATTCTTGAAAGTTCACTCTTGGAATATGGATTAAAAGGGGAATATAGCAAGAATAAAACAATGTGTATTGATTGTGCTGATCCAATCAGTACAAAAGTAAAATCTGATATGTTAGTGTTCGTAACGAAGTTTGATAACCCAGGAGAAAAAATATGCGATCTATCGACTTCACTTGAATTTGTACTTGAGTCTCAAGATGGTGTAACCTATAAAGATGGCAAATTATTACTTACTATTCCTAAGGAACTAAAAAATTATAAAGGGGAAAGTAGAAACTTGTTTGATGTTATTAAAGAATATTTTCAAAAATTCTGCGAAAAATTAGGATTTAAATTCGAGATAAAAACACAAAAAATAGAGCATGATTTGGACGATTCGCTGAAAGTAAATAGTCATCTTGAAAGCCTAAGACCACCTATTTGTAGTAATAATTATGCTCTTGGTCATTAAGTACTTTAAACCATAAGCTCAAGTTAGAGAGAATGGCACAAATGTTATTAAACAATAAAAGTTATAGTTGTATCTGGTTACTTAAGTTAGCTATAGAATGCCTTCTGTGTATATTAAAAGGGTATTTATTTTGTTATTTAAGTTTCCTCTTTTGGAACATAGAAACATCCTAGGAATAATCCTACTGAATTCTATGATATTATTTTTTGTAACATTGTTATATACTTCATAAGAAAGCTTATATCTCTCACCGCCATCTTTAAAGAAGACATCATTATCTTTAATTGTTTCAACCAAAATTTCCTTTCCTTTATTTTTTTTGCACTTTCAACTTTTTTACTGCATCTTGTGTTCTGCTTTGATCTAGATCAAAATCAATGTTGGTACAAATAACAAAATCTTTCAGTTCACCATTGATAAAGTCTTGATTGTATTTAATCTTTAAGTAGGAAATGAAATACTTTGCCAAATTAAATTCACCATCTTTATTTTTTGTGAGTAAATCGCTTATTCCAATTTTATTATCCTCCTTATTTTGCTTGTGTTTTGCTTGCAAAAAACGATATATTTTTTTTGATTTTGAATTATTACATATAAAAACCAAATCATCAAATTTTTCAGCATTATTCTACTCTGTAGCCAAACGAAAAGAGTAGCTTTTATCTAGTCCACGCTTTAAAAATAACATTAACAATTTTAGCTGGTAAATGTTGCCATGAAGAGTATTATTTAATCCAGAAGCAAGGTATGTTCTTGATTCATCCTCTTCGATTTTTGTTCCTTCAGGCTCTTCTTTTTTCATGAAGGAAATTCGTAACCGTTCACGGATTGTGAGAATGAATAAAGAACTAAGCAGTGACAGCTAGTAGATTCTGTAGCTTTTGAAAGGGGTTTTGGCCATTTAGACGTGATGTCAAAAATATTGACAACATTCTTTCCACGAATCTTTCCCCACGTTCTGACCAGGTGAAAAAGCTGTGTATCCGTTCAGCGGAGTGGCAGAATAAGGTAGACAAGGTGATCTAAAAAGATAATCATAGAGCAAAAGTGAAATAATATGGTAAACCTTTTAGAACTTTGCAAAAATTTACAGCAAAAAATAGAAAGGTTAGAAGCAAAAATAGAAAGATTGGAAAAAGAGAATGAAAGTTTAAAAGCAGAAAATAAGGCTTTAAAGATAGAAAATGCTGAGTTAAGAGAAAGACTCGGTTTAAGCTCAAAAAATTCATCAATACCAAGTTCCAAAGAGTTGTATAAAATAAAAAAGAATAAGCCGAAAAGCGAAAGGAATATTGGCGGTCAGGTTGGTCATAAAGGAAGTTTTCGCGCCAACATGGATGCAGATAAAGTAGTAAAGATAGAGTTGCCTAATACTTGCGAATGCGGAGGAGAAATTGCAATATGTGAAAAACCATATATTCATCAGAAAGTTGATCTTCCAGAAATCAAGCCTTATGTAGTGGAATATCAGTTAGAACATGGCCGTTGTCGGAGATGCGGAAAGAGAAGAAGTAGCAAGTTACCGGAAGGTGTTACGCCAGATACATTTGGTCCAAGGGTTAAGTCAATAATTGCAGCGTTCAGCGGATTCTACAAAAATTCAAAACGCGAAATAGCGAGTGTCGTAAATGATATCTTCAATTTGAACATAAGCGTCGGTAGCATATCAAATAGTGAACATAGAGTTGCTTCAAAATGCAAAAAAATGTATGAGCAGATCGAACAAGAGATAAGTAGGAGTAAAGTTCTACATATTGATGAAACGAGCCATTATAACAAAGGTAAACTCGCTTGGTGTTGGATGTTTGCAAGCAATACGGCAAGTTTTGTAAAATTTACAGAGTCAAGAGGAATGAAAGTTTTACAAAATAGTAAATTCTGCAATCGCAATAGCTTGGTAATAACTGACAGGTATGCAGCATACAATTATTTTGCCGATAAAAACAGGCAAATCTGTTGGGCACATTTATCAAGAGATTTTGAAAGATTAGCACATAGTTGGAATATTGAAGTTAAAGTTCTGGGTTGTTACTTGAGAAACGTGGCCACTGAATTATTTGCACTAAAAAAAGCTTTACTAAAAAGTGAGATAGATGTTTTGAGGTTTGTCAGACGTGCCAGAAAATTAAGAAAACGTACAAAGTATTACTTGAAGGAGATATCTCGTTTACCTGAAGCAATTGGAGCCTCTCGAGTTGCAAAAAATGTTCTGAGATCTGAAAGAATGATGTGGAAATTTTTAGATGACCCAGAAAATATTCCGCTGACAAATAACCACGCTGAACGGCAAATTCGGCATTATGTCGTTTATCGCAAAAACTCATATTTTACACAATCAAAGCGGGGAAATACATTCCTTGAGCGGATAATTTCATTATACTTAACTTGGAAACAAAGGGGTCTCAATCCTTTCCAAAATCTCCTATCTATTGTTTCTTAAACCACTCTCCTGAACGGATACCATATTTTACACAATCAAAGCGGGGAAATACATTCCTTGAGCGGATAATTTCATTATACTTAACTTGGAAATAAAGGGGTCTCAATCCTTTCCAAAATCTCCTATCTATTGTTTCTTAAACCACTCTCCTGAACGGATACAAAGCTGTTTTTACGATAAATTACGTACCGTCTAATTTGCCGTTCTGCAAGGTTGTTGGTTGTTTCTATCACTTCAGGTTTTCTTAAAAACTTCCACATCATATCCTCAGACCGTAACATCTTAGCGGCCATTCTTGAAGCTTGAGTGCTATTTACAACCCTCGTCATTTTACGCAAAAAATGTTTTACCCTTTTCCGAATTTTTCGCATCAGTCGATAAAATCTCAAATTATCTATCGAATTGTGTTTTTTTTCCTTGTCTACTACAAACACCTTATTGCTGAGCGATTTTAGTGCTTGGCCAGTTTTGCTCACTTCAACATTTTTACTATGGGCAAATCTCTCAAAATCTCTTGCCAAATGTGTCCAACATATCTGTCTATTTTCACGATTGAAGTAATTGTATACAGCGTATCTATTGCTCACAACTATGCCATCATATTCTGGCAGTAAACTCTTCAACACCTTCTTACCACGAGACTCGCTTACCTTCAAAAGTGTCAACGCTTTGTTCGTTATTACCCAACTCCAGCCTCTCTTTCCTTGATTTCTGTGTCCTGTTTCGTCTATATGCAAATATTCGCTTCCTTGTAACTCTTCCTTCATTTTCTCATATTCAGATGCACACTTCTTCGATGCCCTGCGTTCAGTATTTGAGACTAAACCAAGGCTTATATTTAGATTAAAAATACTGCCTAAAATTTGCTGTACCTCTCTTTTTGAGTTAATAAAAAAGCCGCTAAGGCTGCTTATAATTGTTTTAGCATTAGATCCTAGAAGATCTCTTGCAACACCTTCGGGTAAATTTGCTGTAATTCTTTTATTACATACTCTACAATGTCCTCTTTGCAATCTGTACTCAGTTACAGTTGGCTTAATTTCTGGCAATTCTGCCTTCTGATGAATAATTTCATCTTCTAAAGTAACCTTACCTCCACACATACAAATCGTATCAATTGTGCAGCTCACTACCTCGTCTGCAGCCATTAATTCACGCTTATGCCCCTTATGTCCTGGCTGACCTCCTGGTTTTTTATCACTTTTCTTTTTTGCTTTCTTACGATATATATCTCGTGATGGTGGCAGCGATGAATTTTGCGAATTTAAGCCCAATTTGTCTTGTAATTCAACTATTTTTGCTTTCAAGCTGTCATTTTCTCTGATCAGCGCTTTTATTTCTTCCTTGAGATTAGCGTTTTCTGCTACAATCTTTTCTTGCAGCACTTTTGTCATTTACCCATTCCATATTTAGCTTCCTATTTCTTTACACTTTTATATTTACTTTGTAAATCACCTTATCTCTGTGAGCGATTACGGAAATTCTTGGCTTTTTAGAAGAACCAATTTCTGGCTTGTTTTCTCCAGTATTTGCCCTTTTTAGAAGTGAAGCTCTGCCTAATTCTTGAATAATACCTTCGTTATTAAGACTTTTAGCAATATCTAGTGGCATTTTACCTTTACTATTCTTGATTTGTATTGCTCCATTTTTGACAAGCAGCTTAACTACTTTAGGTTCCTGTTTGCGAACAGCCGCATGTAACGGTGTATTTAACTCATAATTAGCGTCCTGAAAATTAATGTTCGCTCCTTTCTTCAAAAGATCTTCAATGTCGTTTGATTTTTATTTTTCTGAGGTGCTACTCTTAACAATTTTTATCAACTCCTCATTAAGATTGGCTTGACTCATAATATCATTATAGTCAGAAGAATGAGAGCTCCTATGTTTAAAAATATAGCTTACCTCTTGATTTTTAGCTAATTCATATGGCTCTTTACCCTCATTATTTTTGATATCACTTCTTGCTTGTTTATCTAGAAGTAGCGATACAAGTTTTTTGTTATTTCTGGAAACAGCAATATGCAAAGGTGTATCACCTTTATTGTTTTTAGCGTTAACATCTGCCTTCCATTCTTGCAGTAATTTTCTAACTATTTCTTTTTTATCCCTTTCAACAGCATAGTGTAAAGGTGTATTATCTTTATTATTTTTATCAATGATGTTAAGCTTTACTCCTGCTTTTAAAAGATCTTGTACTTTCTGCAGGTTGCCATTTCTTATAGCAGAAAATAGCTCTGTATTTTTCTCTCTTTCACCATCACTATCAAACCTACGATAACGTTTAAGTTCAGAAGATTTATAAGCTTGTCCTATACGTTGTACTTTCTCTAATATTTTGGAAGCTTCTGAATTATTTTTTTCTTTTTCTAAGTAATCTATTGAACGCTCCACTTTGAGCATAAATTCCACTGCCTATTTTATATAGAAACCTATATTAGATTTGATTATATGCTAATGAATAACATTAGCAATGCAAGTAGTTTTTATGCATACCTCTTTAGGTTTTACAGAATAGGCAGTTAGAGTAGAAAAACAAGTTTCAAAATAATATAAGACCTGCTGTAAAGTAAATCAGATTTTTTTTGAAAATAACTACCGTAAAAAACAGCAGCTTTCCTTTTGCAACAGGTCTATAGAAGTTGTAATTATAACAAGTAACAAATTTAACTCTATTTTTAGAGAATCTATTTGGATTCACTCTATTTCTAGGTGTCTTTCAAACTGTGTAACTAACTGCTTTACGTTTACATGTGTAATTAAGAGAGCTTTCACAAGGCTCATGATCAAACTGCTACTTTGCAGGATTTTCTAGAGATCTTTTATTTCTCATAAAGGATGACTGAGCTTGGGAAGCAACTTTTAATGGATTTTTCTTTATACCAACATCTGATTGTGCTGCTATAATGGCACTACTTTTAGCGGGTTGCATACCTACACATTCTCTTGCTTGGTTTTGCTCAAAATTTTCCACTGTTGCTTTTACTTTACTTTTCATCTTGCGATTAACCACTATAACAGGCACCTCCACTTTTGGCACTACTTGTCTATAATCTTGATTCTCAGCTCTTAATGGTACTATCGATTTACTTTTAACTGATTTTTTAAGAACCGCTCCCACTATTTTTGGTTTTGCGCTTATTTTTTGATTGTTATAGCCTAGATTTTTAGACTGTGATGATAACGTAAGTATATCTTTTATCGCTTGTGATTCTTGTTTAACTTCTTGAACGGTAAAGGATGTTTTCTTTTGTATTTCTTATAATTCCAATAGAATTTTTGTATTTGTTCGAACATAGAAAATATTTTGCATGGAGTTTTTTCTATCTTTGGTGATTTTAGTGTTGCTATTTAATTCTAACTTTTGCATAGTACTCTCAATATTTTTATATAGGAGGTACAATGCCAAAAAAGATGGAGCGTCATGCTGCAGTGCTTAGTAAGTTAAAGAGTGTTATTCAACATACAGATTCCAAGGTCATGGCTGAAAGGCGTTCAGCTATTGAAAGATGGGTAAAAACTTACATTAGGCAGGTAGAATATCTTAAAGATGATAAGCTACAATTCTTATACAACATATTTCGCGATGAAAGTTGTTGGTCAGGTACGAGATTGAACAATACAATCTTAGGACAGAGGTTTACTGAAGAAAAAATAGGCGAAATAAAGAACCCTCTTCCTATATATGATATGGCATGTCGATACTGCGTGATAGATAAAATTCCTTTGCTCTTTCAGAAGCAGTTTGAATCTTACAAAAGTAGCTTCTCTTCTGAAGAGATAGATGATGATGGTAAGCCTGCAACTAGCAATAACAAATATGTAAAGAGTGAGTTGTTGGGTTATATGAAGAGTCAAGACCCTGTATTTAGCTTTTGGGTTGATAAAAAATCTGGAGAATTTAAGAAGCATGTCAGCGCAACAGAAGGATTTAAGAAAGCTATAGAACTTAAGTGGAGCGAAGGAGTAGAATATTTTTATAGCCTTCTAAATGAAAAAGAAAGAGAAAGAGAAAGGAAAATTACTGATGCAGTTACTATATTATCCTCTGTTCAATGTGACCATAATGGTGCTGTTACTTTAGACTTTTGTCTTAGTAAAATGAGCGATCAAGCAAAAAACAAGCTGTTTAAAGATTCTGAGCTATCAAAAAAAGATAAAGGAGTGTACTCTCTCTTTAGCGCGTTGATACATCAAGGTTTTTTTGATACGATGCAAGCTATACTTCCGATGTTTAAAGATAAAATACTGGAGGATAAGATACTTTCACCTAGGAGTTATACTCTTCTTCTCTCCTCACTTTCGGACATGATGCTCGAAAATTCTGAGTCAACTATTCAAGCTAGGGAAGCTATAATGAACCTTATAAAGTGTGGTAATTTCAATAATCATGAGGGGCGTGAGGAAAAAGCTGCGGTATTTTTTTCTAATGGAAGGGTTCCGATTAAGCGTGCGCTTGCAGGATTGATTGTCGATTGGCAACTTGGTTGTACAAAAAAGGAAGAGGTGTTAAAGGTACTACAGTTTGCCAAAGAGTTTTGTGCAGTTGAAAGTTTTATGTATTTTAAAAAATCTGTTGTTGATAACCTAAAAATGGTTGGTAGGGATGGTATGAGAAAAAATATAGACTATGGTAAATTAGCAGAAAAGTTGTTTGCTGAATTAGATACGGTATCCGTGCCTAACGGAAGAGGTGATTTTGGTGGAGCTGGTGACCCACAGTCTACACTAGGAAGCACTGAAGTTAGTAGTTTTTCTGGTCGCAATAAGTAGGAGTATTTTATGCATGGGTTAGTTAGAAGTTTAATAAATGGAAATTGTGGAGAATTCACGGAAAAGTTTGAATATTTCTTGGATTCATGTCCATCTTTTCTGCATTCAGTTGGCAAAGATCACTTTTTTCCTGCGTTCTTTTTTGGCATGTTTGCTACTGCACATGATTCTGGTGTTGCAAACAATGATGAAAGAATCTTCTTTCGTTTTGATAATGATCCAGGTAGTCCTGGAAGGGGAAATCTAAAGGTTGCAATTCTAACAACTGATGGAAATAACAGAAGAGTTGTAAGGTGCTATACTATTGCTGACAGAGAGAATAGCTACGGTTCTAGGTTTAGCCAGCAGGAAAGGGAGCAGCTGGAAGGTATCCTGCGAGATGAAGAGCTTGAATGGCAAGAGTATAAAACATTTATATGGGCGGATAATCAAGGTGAAGATGAAGAAGAGGAAGCAGTAAGATGTAGGATATTTCAGGCAGGACAAGGGCCGTTTACTGGAAATCATGCATCTTATTTAACTCGTAGACATAGTTTTCAAGAGATTACCAGAACACCTGGGCTGCAAAATAATTATTTACCGGATTTGATGAATCAGCTAGAAAGTGATGATGCAGATGATGTACACGACACTACTGAGGAAGTGTTTCAGCATATTATTGGTGTCTACGATAGATATAGTCAGGCATTGGACTTCTATGGTAGAGAGTCTGACTATCATGGTTTTGTTTCCGGTGTTTTGATGCATTTTAGATATCGCAATGTAGCCAATATTTACCTTGAGCTGTTTGTAGGTGGTGGATATGCAGATATTACTTCTATTGTACGTGGTACACAGAGGTTAATTAATTCTGTTCCCTGTGTAACTGAACTTAAGGCAGGCAGAAGAGCAGATAGGAATGCTGGCCGTGCATTAGAGCAGGCTGGAAATTATGTTAATGGATGTCCCGTTTCATCCATATCTATTCCAACATTATCACCAAGAGCTGTCTCCGCTGGAGTGAATTTCGATTTTGGTAACCCAGGACGTTTACAGCTTGGTGTGAGGGCTTTTTTAGCAAAAGGTTCTTCTTTAATGGAAAGATTATTTGAACCTGTAGAGGATGAGGAGATTGGAGAAAATGTTAGGGATTATCTACTCCATCCAGCCTTTGGTGTACCTGCTGTACCAGGTATTAGGAATAGGGGTGGTGTTAACGCTAGAGATAGAAGAATATTTCTCTATACAAGTGGATTTGCTTTCGCAAGTATTGCATTTGCAAAAGGAACTGTGCCAATAGAAGGAAATCGTGCAATAGTAGATAAGCACTTGTTTCACTATGACGGTAATGCAAAAATGTTAGATGAGCAAAGATACAATACACAAGTAAATATTGGAGATCGTGCTTTGACTATGGTTTTGCATGTATCACGAGGTAGAGACCAGAAGGAGGAGGTGATCGTATTTCATGTTCGCCACGTATTGGCTAATCAACTTTTTCCGGACAATGGATTGGATCTATCGCGTTGGCCGAATGCTATGGTACATGAAGTGGTGTGTAATTTGACCATAAATAGAAGGACAAGAGGAGTAAATGATAATCTTGGTTTAACTGTTAATGTAGAAACATTTGACTCGCCTGCTGACTACCTGCTTGATAGAGGTAATCAGCCTTTTCAAGGTGAGCTTTTACGAATAGGTGGCGTTAGTAATGTGCATCGCGCTGCAAATGTAATGATGAATACTGGCTGGGAAAATGAAGATCCAGACAGTCATGAACGGTTTTACCAAGCAATTTCCAACGTGCTAAATCCACCCCAGCCAAATAATGCAGGACTCCAATCATTAGCATGGGTAGTGAACAGAGATAATGCTAGAGAAGCTGGGTTTCATGCTGCATTGCATGGATTATTTTACACTTGCGATAATCCTGCTAGGGTAGTTAGTGAATTTCAGGTTGGAGGAGGAGGAAAGTTAGACTTAGTATTGTCACGAGCTATAGGAAGGATGGGAGGTACTTATCCGATTGGAACAGAGCTAAAGTTTGCTGCCACTGAAGCAGACGTACAAAATAGAGAAGAAGAAGCAGATGAACAGGTGGAGGGTTATCTGCAGAGTAGAGGGTTTGATCGCATTACTGATGGAGATAAAATGGTTTTCTCGTATGCCGTATTTAATGATCAAGCGCCAGCACCAGCACAAAATGTCCCAAATACCCTTATAGCAGTTAGTAATGTTCTACGCATAAAAGATAACTTAGGAATTGACACTGTGGACGACTTTCCTTATAGATAAAAGGGATTATTGAGAGTTTAATTGTCTGTCATAAATAGCAGACGCCGTCTTGTCAGTCAACAAAAAATTTATAAAAATTGTCTCATTGCCTAGGCTGTATTGTAAAACTAAAAAATACTTCCAACTCACATCCTGTATAGCGGATACAGATTATAGTTATGTTGATAAGTAAATTTCTGCTGTCTTGTATATATAAAACTAATTTACTTATCAACATACCAATTACATTCAATGAATTTGTGTAAGATGCCATTTTACATAAGATAGAATGGAAGCATTTTTTGATTTTAAAGTACTAAACCTTCAGTTAACCTCCTGGCCCTGTAGTTTTTGATATGGTCAGGATCAAAAGCCTTTTTTGATCTTAAAATACCAAAACAATATGAAGTAACTTACGCATTGCAGACCCAACTATGGCCATATTATGCTTACCCTTTTCCTTTAATCTCTGGCAAAAGCTCATAATAATAGGATTGTGATTCTTAGCTACTATGGCAGGAAAGAAAAGTGCCTTACGTAATGGTTGTGAACCGGATTTACTTAATCTGGGTTTGGCATATACAGATGAACCTGATGTTATATTTCTCGGTATAACTCCTGCATATGCTGCCAATTGTCTGGCATTTCTAAAAACTTCTATGTCAGGAACCTCAGCTAAAATAGCTACTGCTGATTCCTCTCCTATTCCTGGAATAGTCAGTAGAAGTTGAAAATTTTCCAACAACTCTTTGTGTTGCTTTAATAGTTCACGTACGGAGTTTTTTATTGTTTCTATTTTTTGAGCTATATTCATTGCAAGGTCTTCCCAAGCATTTGCAACTTCTTTGGGCAGTCTCTCTTTTTTTTCTAAGTGGTTATTTACTAATATCAATTCATCTTTTAACGCAACCGAGCAACGATAAAGATGTTTTAATTTTTTCAGTTCAGGAGAAGGTGGTGTCCAACGAGTAGGTTCCTGTCTTTGGCAACAATCAGCAATAATTTCTGCATCAGTCTGATCATTTTTTTGCCGTGTAAGCTTACTTCTTGCGTAGGATTTTATGCAATAAGGATTTACAACACTAACAAAATGTCCAGTATTGTGTAGAAATTCAGCCAAAGCTTCACTATAACAACCGGTAGCTTCCATGCAGGCTTTTACTTGTTCTACATTATGTTTTTGTAGAAAGCTCAGTAAACCTTGAAACCCATGATCATCGTTCTTAAAGCTCCTTTTCCTAGTTTCACGTTTTCCTTTTTTACTTATAAATGAGAGAAAAACATCAAAGCGATCTTTTGATACATCTATGCCAAGAAAGTTGTTGATCATATATAACCCCATACGTTACCATTAAAAATGAAAAGTAAGGCTAACCTTGTTAATACAGAATTAGAACCATTTAGGTCTTTCTAAGACGCCGTCCAGCCTATACTTTTGAGAGGGAGCTCTTATCTGCAAAACAGATTTTATATCTAAGGTTTATATCAGAGTTCCTCCCTTCTCCAACTAATGCTTAAGCTTAAAACATTAGATGCTTTTTTCAAGATACAAGGTTTATAGTTAGAATTGGTTGATAGTGTTATATTGACTACTTCATTTTGTAACCAGATCGGCTTTATTGAGTAGTGGATTACAGATGGGCAGGCAAAAAAATCCGTGTAGTAAGTTCAAAATCAATGTCGGAGAATTTTATAGAAGTGTCAAGTTGAAGTTGATGTGGAAGGAAAGAGACTATAAATTCTGCTATGTTGATTGCTTAACACTCTGAATCAAGGTTGCAAGTTTACTATCCTATCAGGCATCTTTATTAGGTTAAAAGAAAGTTTATGTAAACACCTGAACTTACTACAAAAACTCAAAAATTGCAAAATAATAAAAATATTATATTAAAATCAGCTTGACTCATATTATATATTGTACATAATATATCAAGCTAGGAGGAAAATATGGTTATTGCTGAAGCTATCAACGGGCAAAGTAAACAAGCGAGCAAAAAGCTAGAAGAGAAATTAAGTCCTGGACAAGAGTGGTCAGAAACAGACAAACTATTGGATGAAGAGTACGAGTTAATTAAAAAATATTTATGGGTTCCATCTGAATTAAATGGAGGTAGATCTCTAGTTGATGGTCAATGTTCATTTGAGGAGCTGGTGTGTATATGGCTTGCTCATACAACAAATTTGAACGAGAATCAAAAAAAGTTAAATAAAGAATTACTAAAAACTCTTAAGGGTATAGGTTCTTATCTTCATGAGTACGATACTAAAAAACTTGAAAATTTTTTAAAAAATAACAAGGACGATCAAGATTTAAAAGTTGTTCTTAACCTTAAAAGGGGAGAGTCAGGATTAACGTTATTGCATGCTGCTTCAAGACTCAATGATGATCAGAGCGGTCCTACTTTAGTCAATTTACTTCTACAAGCAGGGGCTGATCCTAATATAGAAAGCAATGAAGGGAAAACACCTTTACATTATGCTGCTGATAGTAACTATAGGTATCTCACTATAAATCTACTCTTGGAGGGAAAAGCTGATCCTAACATACGGGACAATAAACGAAAAACCCCATTACAAACTGCTATTGATAATAATAACTGCCACATTTTAGAATGCTTCTTAACTGACAATCAGAAAAAGTTGAGTAAAGAGCTGTATGATATACTTTTAGGTATACTCTCGCCTGAATATTATAAAAAACCTCATGTTATAGGTGAAGTTTTTAATCGTCAGGCTATTGAAAATTTAGGCAAGTTTCTGGATAAACATAAGAATAGTCAGGATCTCAAAATGATTTTCATTGTTCAGGATAGAGTAGGTATGTCAAAAGTACTTAGTTATGCTAGAGCTACTTGCAAAGAAGCAGTGGATTTACTTCTAAAGGCAGGAGCAACTGATCCTAAAAAAGATGCAAATATGTGCAATAAGAAGAAAAAGTGTTTGCTTCCACCTAGGACTTTATGGAGTATCCCAAACCAACAGATAGTGCTAGGTGGATTTTTAAATGACATATCTCAAGTTGAAAGTATGGATCAACTGGAAAAAGTTGTAGATAGAGCTATAGATTTCGGAGTAATGTTAAATTTCGCTAAAAAATCTTCTCAAGGTGAAAAGTACAACTTTACAGATTATGTAATAAAAGAAATTAGTAGATTAGAAAAGAATCCTAAAGTTGCAAGTGATATAGTATGTAAGTTGGTATCGTGGGGAGCAGCGTGCTATACTAAAAACAGTATAGATGTAATTGGCGAACTGGAATTAGAATTTAAAGATCACAAAGCTAATATGATAAAAGCTCATGAAAAGTATGTTAATTGTACTCAGAAATTCCTGAAAATCGCAAAAAATGCGACCAACGGCAAGTTAAATCGTGCAAAAATGGATAACGCTACTTTTTACTTAGAATATTCAGAGGACAGTACAATAGATGTTGCACAAATTACAGATGGAACAAGGGATTTAGGGCTAACCCATGGAGATGTAAAGTGTGGAAGAAATATAGTAAAGATCGGTAATAGTGAAGTAGAGATTATCACAAAAGATGGTGTAAGGAATTACACAGATCTTACAGAAGGTGGTGATATAGTATTAACTTTCTATACCATTCAGGGGGAACTAGAGGTCAGGTTATATCCTGATACACAAAATAAAGATCTAATAAGAGTAGAGGTGAACGATCAAGATTTACTGGAGGAATTAAAAAATTGTAACGAAAAAATAGGTAAGAATTGCTTACTAGGGGGGTTACCAGTTGATCAAGCCATAGAACGAGGTTTCTTTACTAGATCAGGAAAACTTTGTCAATATTCCGAAACAGTTAGTTCAGCTGCTCAAACTGTAAATGAAAAGCAACAACTATTACAGGATTTACGCTATATTGAGTCTAATATTGTAAAAAAGGAGAAGAATTTTGACATAAAAACTCACCTGGTAGAAATCTTTAAAACTTTATCTAGATTCTGTGAAGAAAAAGGGGATATTTCTAAAACAGACTTAGCTAAAGCAGCAGAAAAGGAAAGTAAAAAATTGGGGTTAGAAGGTAAATATAACTGGAGTAAGATTTTTGGTTTAGAGAAAGGAGTTATTGAAAAAGCAGAAAAACAAGGTGATAAAGAACAAAAATCAAACATACCTGATAATTTCTATTTAGGACAAGCAATTGAAGATGGAAACTGTTTTTTTGATTCGTTTAGACAAGAACTAGAACAACAATTAGGGATAAAAGCTACTGTTGAGCAATTGCGACAATATTGTAAAGAGTTTGCACGAAATAACCCACCAGAATGGTTCATAAATGCTATTACTAACAGTCATGATAATAATGGCGTGGTGCGTAGGGAAACTCCAGATTTTTATGCAAAAAATATTCTAAATAACAATAGATGGGGTGATCCTGAGGTTGAAGGTAGAATACTTTGCGGAAAGTATGGTGTAAAATTGCATGTTGTAGAGAGTAATCCATTACATGCTACTGATGAACAACAAGATCCATCCTTGCATCAACTAATAGATAGTTTAGGATCAAGAAGTACAGGTGAGTATAATAGGATAGATTATGATGACAATAATGTCTTACATATAGTAAATAAGGGACATGATCATTTTGAACCACTGTTTAATAGTAATAAAATCTTGGCAAAATGCTATTCAAGCTTACCAAGGTGTAGTATGGACGAGTTAAAGATAGAATCTCACCAACATAAGTCACTACTTGTAAGTGGATCATAGCTCCGTATATGACTTGTTACACAGCAATGATGGAGGAAGTTTATTTAGATGGTTAAAAAAGAATTTACTTAGCACTTATGAATTTTCAAGTACGCTTTCAGGTTCAAAGGAAGCTGTAGATTAGTCCACATGTACTACTTTCTCGAGTTGTATGCTGGGATTTAGAGTATTGTACGTTGCATTTTTCGATTTCTATAGAATTTTTCCCCAGATCTATTATTAAAATGTGCAGCTAAAATTCGATACATTTTCTGCCATTGTCGTATCTAGCATGCTAAAATCTTCGTCATTTATATTGATATTTTTGCATAATTGAGTGTCAGCTTTTATAACATTGATTTGCTTTTTTACATCAATCTTGACTTCCTCAACATCTTTTGGAATGGCCCTTCGTATCAGCTCCTTCTGGCACGTACTCTTTCTGTTACTTTTGTAAATTAAGACGCCATTCCTTACAATTTTTCCATCTGCTCACTCCACAACACCGGTATTTCTCTCAAATCAACTAATTTCAAATTTCTTGGCTGCCTCCCATTTACTATATCTTCTTTAATCTTTGGTGCTAAATAATTTCACCTTTTCTTTCCCTATTAAGAACTTCACAAACTCAAGATTTTCATGGTTATAACTGACAGCATGGTGCACAGCCATCTTCTCGACGTACATAATTAACATTAGCCCCTTTATCAAGTTGAGCTTCTACTCCACTGCGGTCTTTTCTCTTGACAGCATCAAGAAGTAATTCATTTCTTAGTAAACTTTCAACTTCTTCATGTCCTCCATCATTTGCAAGTTCCAATGGTGATCTATTATTGGAATTTTTAATATCAATTCTTGCTCCTTTTTCTATGAGAAACTCTACAGCTGATAAATGTCCTTCCTTGGCAGCATAGTAGACTGATCTGTGGTTTTAGAATTAATAAATGATTCTTGTTGTTGCTTTTATATTAGAAGCTTTACAATCCCTAGATATCCTTTATTGGTAGCATAATGCAAAGGAGTCCAATTGTTTTTACCTTTTGTACCAACTTCTACTCCCTTATTAAGAGAAAACTTTACAATATCGATATTTCAAAAATCAGCTGCAATATGAATAGGCTTGTTTTCGTCATTAGTTTTAGCGTTAAAACTTACACCTTTATTATTTACTAAAAATTTTGTTACTTCTAAGCTATCAAACTTAGCTGGATGGTGCACAGCCACCTTGACCAAAAAATCATCCCCCTATCGCGTTCTTATCATTATGCCTTATACCCTGTATTACACCTTCAGATATAGTCATTTCTAACCTCCAACATCCTTGCTAATAGACCCTCACTAAAACTGCCGAAAAGACTTTATAAGTTAATATTCTAAATCTCAATATTTTATGGTGCAGGTTTTTATTTTTAAAACATTATACTTTGTGTAGGGTATAACTACACGCATCAAAGTGAAAGAAAAGCAAAATGATGAAGAAAATGAAAGTTTAAGTTTTCTTCAACGACTCAAGGAGAGAATTTATGCTTTAAAGCCTGTATTAGCAAGAGCCTTAATCACTAAATGAACAATGTCACGCAGAGTTTCATCCTCAATTTTTCTATATTCCCTCACTAGCCTTGATATTTCTTCGCTGCCTACATCGCTATGGAAGGCCTTATCATGTAAGTCTTCAGAGGCTTTGGTAAAAAAATACGACATATCAACCGATAGTACTTCTGCTAATTTATATAACCTATCAACTACAAGCCTAATCTCTCCGCTTTCATATCCTTGTACATGCTGAAATGAAATTTCAAGCTTTTTTCCTAAGTCTCTTTGACTAAAACCACACATTAGCCTTCTTTTCCTTATTCTTTCACCTATTTGTTTATCGATAGGATGTTGTATAGTCATTTTACGTATCAGGTAATATTAACTATGTATTATCACTTTGAGAAAAAGATTTTACCAATATATAAACTGCACTACGTAACCTTTTGCTCTTAATTTCGTTATATCCTTTGACTAACTTTAGTATTTCTTCATCATAAGCTTCATGTGAGTCAGTGTGCATATCAGTAAAAAAGTTAGCAACATCTATCGATAGTGCTTTTGCTAAATCATATAATCTACTGGCCAAAACACAATTTGAACCATTTTCGTACTTTTGTATCTGTCTATACGAAACACCTATTCTCTTTCCCAATTCGGTCTGTGTCAAAGCACGATCTAACCTAAGTTGTTTTATTTTTTTACCTAATTGCACTTTTCACCTCTTATTCAAATTTACAACAAATTTTATGAAGTGGAAAAAAAGCTAGCAAAGTAATTGCTTTAATAATTTCTGCCTCTCGCTAATTAAATCGTTTGGCCTTACGTATTTTTTCTCAATTTCCCTCATCTCTTTTTCTCGTTCTGCAATGCTATTTCGTATTACTTCAGCCGAGTATCTGCTTTTGCCACTTGCAAACTCTGATCTTAATCTTCTAACCTTGTATTCGAGCTCAGCAAATCTTTCGTGTTGCTCAAGAAGTTCTATCATATGACTAATTTCAGAGTTTAGCTTTTTTTCCTCAACATCTCTTACAATAAAAGAAAGTAGAAGCTTATCTATTTGGTAATCAATATTTGGTTGAGCAGCAAATAGATCAATTATGGCTTTTACGTCAGTAGGATTTGTAACTAGTAAGTTAAAATTACTACATAAAAAACTATAGAACTTTATCGTCTTCTCAAGATAATTTTTCATATCTTGTGATAATTGCAATTCTTTGTGAATTCCTGACAGCAATATTTTCAATTCTTCCAAGTATTTCGTGTCAAAATTACTTACTTCTGTAGGTGAAAGGATCATTAGCAGCTTTTTTACAAGCTCAACATCATTTAACTTTACTGCATTATAAAGAGCTTTTTCTTTATCTTCTTTTAAATCATAAAGCTCTGATGAGTTATCTATGCTGAATAGATATTCAGTATTTCCTTGAGGAGAGTAGATTAAAATGTCCACTTCTCTTAGCGGGTGATCATCATTAAACTTTTCTAGTAACTGCTTATCGGTAGTTTCCTCTATTGCTACAACTGCTTTGCTTACCTCTTTCAACTTTGCAATATCATCTCTTGAGTTTTCAAGTATATCTTTAGCCTTGTCTAGCAGCTGCTCATATAGAACTATTTTTTCTTCATCATCAAGTAGCTGACAATGCTTTTTCAGCTTTTCAGTAGAGTAAGATAGGATATCCATTTTTTTCAATTTTACGATTACGATACCCCATTTTTGTTGAAACTGAAATAATTTTTATAGGATGTGTTTTTCTAGTGTAGATGCCCGCAAAACTTGTTATTATAATATATAGTAAATCAATAAGTCGTATAATATTAACAATTAAATAATATTTATCACGATATGATCGAATAGTAATGAAATTAAATGAGGGTTACAATGAAAAAAATAAATGGTAAAAAATTGTCTAGTAAAATGTTAAAAGCGGTAGAGCGAATAGCAAAAGAAGGGTTATTACCTAATTTTATAAAAGCTGCTCCAACAGCAAATAAAAAGATTAGTAAATTACCTGTCTTAACATATCCTGAGGAGCTCAATCCATTTCGATCAGCTTTATGCAAGATAAGGCTAAGTGAATATGAAAATGTGAAATTAAATGAATTCTTGGAAAAAGCTATTGCAGCTGAAAATCTAGACAAATTAAGTAAAATCGTCGATGAAGCTTTGGATTTAGGAATAAGAGTAAACGCTCGCAACGAAGATGGCTTTAGCTTCACTAACGTTACAATGTTTAAGATGTATCGTGATGAATTCAAAGAAAATAAACAAGAAGATATAATCAGAAAGTTAGCCTTACATGGAGCAGATTTTAATGTACAAGTTGATAAGAAAATAGCTGAAATGTATCAAAAAGTGCAAAAAGAAATTGAGCCACAAATATATAGTAGGCTCAAGAAACTTAGGGAAGTTGGAGAAGACGCTACTATAGAAGGAACTGTTGAAGATGTAGAAATCGATAATAAGACCTTCTATATTGAATTTTCACATAGCTGCATAGTTGATGTTGCCAAAGTTGTAGAAGGTGCAAAAAATTTGGGCTTAAGTAAAGGAGACTTAAACCTTGGCGATAGTATCATAAAAATAGGTGATGGTGAAGTTGAGGTCAAAACTGGGAAAGACGGTAAAAGAAATTACGTAGATATATCCGATAACAGCGCTTTTACAGTAACACTTTGCACTAGCCTAGGAGAGCTAAATTTAATGGTATATCATGACACAGAAGACTATCATCAAGTACAAGTTGAGGTAGAAGATGAAGAAATGTGGAACGAGTTGCAAGAAATAGGAGAAATCGTAGGAAAGGGTTGTTTATTTGGTGGAATGTCTGTTAAAGAAGTAGTGGAAAAAGGCAGCTTTACTAGATGTGGAAGGTGGGGCGACCAAAATTCTAAAAGTAGTGAGACCTTTTCTTGGGTGAGCAAATTAAAAGATACCAAAACGACATCTGTAGGACGTTCTTGATTGGTGGCTATGTTTTTACATAGCCATAATTATTGCAAAGTAAAGTAGTTCTTGAAATTTAATCAAAATTACCATAAAAAATTTACCTTAACTAGCATTGCTTGTAGAAGTGGATTGAAGATATATTCAGGCAATATTATTTATTGGCAAGCGCTTTTATCACTGAATGCACAATATCACGCAACGTTTCATCCTTAATTTTCCTGTATTCCCTCACTAGCCTTGATATTTCTTCACTACCCACATCGCTACAAAAGGCCTTATCGTGTAAGTCTTCAGAAGCTTTGGTAAAAAAATATGACATATCAACGGACAAAGCTTCTGCCAAATTATACAATCTATCAATTACAAGCCTTACCTCTCCAGTTTCATATCCTTGTATATGCTGAAATGAAATTCCGAGCTTTTTTCCTAAGTCTCTTTGGCTAAAACCGCATATTAACCTTCTCTTCCTTATTCTTTCACCTATTTGTTTATCAATAGGATGTTGTTCATCTTGTACAATCATTTATTAATATATTAACTGAGGTATTGAAGCAATACTAACTCTCATTGTAACTTTGAGAAAAAGATTTTACCAATATATAAACTACGCTACGTAACCTTTTGCTTTTAATTTCATTATATCCTTTGACTAATTTTAGTATTTCTTCATCATAAGTTTCATGTGAGTCGACATGCACATCAGTAAAAAAATCAGCCACATTAATCGATAGTGCTTTTGCTAAGTCGTATAGCCTACTGGCCAAAATTTGGTTTGAACTATTTTCGTACCTTTGTATTTGTCTATACGAAACGCCTATTTTCTTTCCCAACTCAGTTTGTGTTAAACCACAGTATAATCTAAGTTCTTTTATTTTTTTGCCTAATTCCACCTTTCATTACTAATTTTAGCTGCTCAAGCTTATATTGAATTTTTTAATTTATGAAGTAGAAAAAAAGAAGGAAAGTTGGAGAACTTTCCTTCCGGTCTACAGATTACAATAAACCACTATCATAAAAACTAAAGTGGCTCTTCTGTGTTACGATTATGTGATCTATTAATTTCATTCCTACATTTTCGCAGGTTGCAGCTAATGTAAGTGTGTTATCCTCATCCTCCTTTGATGGTTCTGTATCTCCACTTGGATGATTATGTGAAATTGCAATAGATGATGCATCGATCAGTAATCCCTGTTTGATTATTTCTCTCACATATAGAGGTACTCTGTCTATAGTTCCACAGTCTTGAATATACTCGTATATCAAATGACCACTTCGATCTAAGTATATTACTCGCAAGCTTTCCTTTCGTGACTGCCCTATTGCTGTTTTAAAGTATTTTAGTAGCTCTTCTCTGTTATCAAGAATCGACAGCTTTTTTAACTTACCTTTCAGTATCCTATCGAAAATCTCTTTCAGACAAAAGATACTTGCTATTGCTCCATCATTCATTCCTGTAACATTTTTTAGCTCATGAAAGTCAGCGTTAATTACCCTTCCTAAACTACTAAAGAGCTCTATTAGCTTTTTGGCCACTTCTCTTCCTTCTTCACATTCAGATAGAGTACGTTCCAGTAGCTCATGGTCAAGTAAAGACCTTCCTCTACTTGATAAAATGCGAGTTTCCAATTTTTCTTTTCTCTCACTATTATTCATAAAAACCTCCAAGGTCAACATTATATACAAATTCAACGCCAGCTTTCTGACGCAGTAGTTCTCGAGGAATAACCCTTTTGAACTCTAAATTTGCAATGTTGTCCTTGTTGCTTTAAAAGCTGGAATACCATTTGCCATATGAATTTGTGCATTGACATTTACTGTGCTAATTCCCTGAAGCGCAACGGTATTTATATTTGCAATCATAATATATTATATAAAATTGTTAATATAATATATTAAAGAAGCGATGAAGTAAAGGCTACAGCAATTAAAGATGGCTTAACTTAGCAAAAAAGTGTAGTATTCTATCACTTTGCTGATTACAAATGTTTATAAGGATAATCACTTTTTTCTTACTATATTCAAGTACGGCTTTTTGTAGTGATTGTAATTTTAATTTACCATACTGTGGGCTCAGTTGTAATCTAGATCTATCATATAGAAATTTAAGTAATATAAAAAAATTATTGAATAACGACGATAAGTTTGTTGCGCTTACGTTTGATGATGGACCTTCCAACAATAGAATAAACGATATTATTAATGTTCTGGAAAGCTATGAAGCAAAAGCAACATTTTTTGTGCTTGGTGAACGTATAAATGAAAAAACGTCTGAAATAGTAAAGAAAATTCATGAATCAGGTCATGAGTTAGGCAATCACTCTTGGTCGCATAGGAAGTTGACATCACTTTCAAGTGAGGAACAATTGCAAGAATTGGAAAAGACAAATACAGCAATTAAAAATGCAATAAAACAAGATGTAAAATGGTTTCGTCCGCCATATGGATGTTATGACGATAATCTGATTGAAAATACTGATCAATTAAATATGTATTCAATATTATGGACAGTTGATTCGCTAGATTGGCAAGGTGATAAGCCAGAAACTTTAGTTGAAAGAGTTTTAAGTAATGTACATAATGGAGCAGTTATACTGTTTCATGATCACAATAACAGGTCAAACACAATTGAAGCTTTACCTCATATTATTAAAATACTAAAAAAATCAGGTTATAAGTTTGTGACCTTAAGTGAGTGGGAAAAAAGGGTTTGTAATACGGTAAAAGCCAGAAGTGTAACAATAAAAGAGGGGAAAAAAGTGCGTTTTGAAGGAATGTTATGTGGACAAAAAATAAAGTCTTTAACCGCAGAGCATTCATATTAGGTGGTATTCAGCTTACCATTTCCGCGGTTTTTAGTTGCAGGTTATATAATTTACAAATACGAAACAGACAAAAGTACGAAGCACTATCTAATAGTAATAGAATAAGAGTTGCTACTATTATGCCTAAGCGGGGCAAAATTTTAGATAGGAATAGCATTGAACTTGCGGTAAACAAAATTTCGTATGTTGTTTTGTTTGATGGTTCTGGTAAGGAAGTTGATTTGCAGACATTATCAGAAGTCGAGTCTAAAATAGCAAAATCGTCAGAAAAAATAACTGCTCTTTATAAACGTTATTACCCGTTTGGTTCAATGTGTTCTCATGTAATCGGATATACAAAAAGACAGCAAGGCATAAGCGAAGTAGGAATCAGCGGTATTGAATATACATATGATCATATATTGAAAGGCAAGTCAGGAAAATCTGAGCAGGAAATAAATTCTAAAAAACGCGTCATAAAAGAATTATCAAGCATACCACAACAAGACGGACAAGATGTACAACTGACAATTGATATTAATCTGCAAGAGAAAACCGCAGAGGTATTTAAAGATCACCAAGGCTCCGCAGTGGTAATTGATGTAAATAATGGAGAAATTTTAGCATTATATAATTCACCTTCTTACGATAATAATCTTTTTGCTAGCAGGCTATCAAATGAGACTTGGGAGAGCTTGAATGCTCCTTCATTACCGCTTGTGAATCGTGCGTTATCATATCAAATTCCACCTGGTTCAATATTTAAAGTAATAGTTGCGCTTGCGGGTTTAAAAGACGGGATAATAACACCAGAAGAGAAATTCTCGTGCAAGGGCTATATGAAAATAGGTGAGCGGAAATTTCGTTGTCTGAAAAGCAAAGTCCATGGGTATGTATCTTTAAATGAGGCAATGGCATTATCATGCAACACTTACTTTTATAATATAGGGAAAAAAATAAGTGTAGACTCTCTAGTAGAAATGGCCAGAAAATTTGGTATTGGAAGTGGGCCACTGATTGGAACGTTTAAAGAAGAAGCTCCAGGGTTGTTGCCAGATAGAGATTGGCGTACACGAAAGCTATATTCGCAGTGGTATTTAGGTGACACTATCAACTTAGTTATAGGACAAGGGTATATGCTTACAACACCACTACAGCTTGCAGTTCTTGCAGCGAGGATTGCAACAGGAAAAGAGGTAATTCCCCGCATTAAGATGAATGAAACGATACAAGATTTTCCCGATATTGATGTGGATTGTGAGCATCTTAGCATAGTTCGAAAAGCTATGTTTGATGTGGTGAATTCTAAAACTGGAACCTATAAGAAAGGGCTAAGCGGTATACAAATTGCCGGTAAAACCGGTACACCAGAGATAAACTCTAAGGGTGAAAGTCATAAGTTATTTATCGCTTATGGCCCTTACCATAACCCGCGCTATGCAATCTCTGTGTTTATAGAACACGGCAAAGCCCCACGCCAAGATGTTGCTATAGCTAATGAAATATTTCAGTATATGCTTGAAACTATGAGTATTAAACTTCTTGCATAACCATATAACAAACTTTTATTGGGAATAGAAACGAAAAAACTTACTTGACACCCTTCGCCAGCGCCCTTATCATGATAGTGAAGCTATTGTATTTGCTTTCGCCAATCTGCAGATTAAAAGGTAAGGATTACTTAATGTATCGGCGTCTTATGTTCAATTTTTTGCAGTATATAGATACTGTATGTCTTTACAAAACTTCATCTACATCTAGATTTTTATCTAAATAAGCTGAACGCGCTTATAAAGCGTTACAAGACATCAAAAAATGCCAATACTCGACAGAGATAGTAAAAGACTAGCTAACTCGGGGATTCTTTGTCTTTTTTTCTGCTTAGTAAACTTCTTAAACATTTGCAGCGTAAGTTAGTTGCAATTAAAAGCAGCTTAATCTTGCTTGTCAAGCGTTTAAAACATAAAAAACGCCAATATTTTAAAGCGGATAATAACCCCAGGGCTTCTTTTGCCTTTTTTTTCATTTAGTAAATTCCTTAATATTTATAGCTAAACAACAACCGTCATCCCGCTACGTGTTAGCGGGATCTATGCTTTGAGATACCGCGAATGAATCGCGGTATGACGGTGTAGATGATGGTTAAGTAATTCGTCATCCCGCTGCTTGTTAGCGGCTAAGAGATACCGCGAATGAATCGCGGTATGACGGTGTAATGATGGTTAAGTAATTCGTCATCCCGCTGCTTGTTAGCGGGATCTATGTTAAGGTATAGTAGGGGATCTATGTTAAGAGATACCGCGAATGAATCGCGGTATGACGGTGTAATGATGGTTAAGTAATTCGTCATCCCGCTGCTTGTTAGCGGGATCTATGTTAAGGTATAGTAGGGGATCTATGTTAAGAGATACCGCGAATGAATCGCGGTATGACGGTGTAATGATGGTTAAGTAATTCGTCATCCCGCTGCTTGTTAGCGGGATCTATGTTAAGGTATAGTAGGGGATCTATGTTAAGAGATACCGCGAATGAATCGCGGTATGACGGTTAAGTAGGGTGTCATTCCAGTGCTCCTTTTTTTGTCATCCCAGCGTCACGCGTTGGTTTCAACATTATATCATGAACTTTCTAAAATTCATTGAGTTATGCTTTCAAACGGTAGTGCCGGGGTGTGAGTATAACGATTATCAGTATATAAAAGTCATAGCAGACAGGCTGGAAGCAGCGAGCGCTGGTGAAGTGAAACGAATAATATTCAATATGCCTCCGCGTTCAATGAAATCCCTGTGCGCTAGTGTTGCGTGGCCCGCATGGATACTGGGAAACCAACCAACTGCGAGAATAATAGTTGCAAGTTATTCTCAGCGGCTCAGCGAAAAGCACTCGCTCGACACCAGGTGCGTGATGCAGTCTAGTTGGTATAGAGCGCTATTTCCAGAGATAGAACTATCCAAAGACCAGAATACCAAATATAAATTTCAAACAGTGCAGAGAGGATACAGAATCGCAACATCAGTTGGTGGAACACTAACTGGTGAAGGTGGTGATTTTATCATTGTGGACGATCCGCTCAGTTCTGCTCAAGCTTTGAGTGAAACGCTTAGAAAGCGTGCCACAAACTGGTTTGATCAGACTTTAGTAACCAGGCTGAACGATAGAAAAAAAGGAGTCATCGTTCTTGTAATGCACAGGCTACACCAGGAGGACTTAACTGGACACCTTCTCTCCAAGCCAAAAAACATATGGCATCATATTTGTTTGCCAATGATTTCTGAAAATAAGCAGGTTATTTATTCAATCAAAAAGCCAATACCTCCCGTTCCTATCATCCGAGTAGCTCAGCACTGTGCGACCAGGCGATTATATAATAAACCAGCGTCACCTGTAAGGATATTATATTCAAGAGAAGAAGGTCAGTTGTTATATCCCCTCGATGGAGGAAAAGAAGAAGTTGAGATAATAAAAGCTGAACTTGGGAGTTACGCTTTTGCTGCTCAATATCAACAAAACCCTCTGCCGCTTTCAAGTGGTATAATTAAACCAGAGTGGTTGAAACGCTATAAAAAATTTCCTGATAATCTCTCGCATATAACACAAAGTTGGGATACTGCGGTTTCAACAAGTAACATGAGCAACTTTAGTGTCTGCACCACCTGGGCAAAAATAGATAATAAATTCTATTTACTCGACGTATATCGCGCAAAGCTTGAGTATCCAAAGCTTAAAGAACAGGTTTTGTCACTAGCTGCAAGATGGACGCCACACGCAATTTTAATCGAAGCAAAAACAAGTGGTCAACAATTGGTGCAAGAGCTAAAGACAAACAGTGATTTACCGATTATTGAAATAGTGCCACATGATGACAAGCTCACTCGATTCCACCGGATTGCTCCGATGATAGAGTCTGGCAAGGTTTTTCTGCCACATCAAGCAGTATGGCTGAACGATTTTGAGTATGAGATTTTAATGTTTCCTGAAACGCGCCACGACGACCAAGTGGACAGTACCGTGCAATATTTGCAGTGGGTGAGAAACAGTACCTCCAGGGTTGCAGCTATACGAGCATTGTGATTTGAGTCTACCAGTACTGGGATGACAGCTAGGAGACAACCGTCATCCCGCTGCTTGTTAGCGGGATCTAGAGATACCGCGAATGAATCGCGGTATGACGGTTCGTGGTGGTATGACAGTTCGTGGCGGTATGACGGTTCGCGGCAGCATGACGATAAGCTCGTCATCCCGCTACGTGTTAGCGGGATCTATGCTAAAAGATACCACGGCGGTATGACGTAGAACTGCTGCTTGTTAGCTGATGAGATACCGCGAATGAATCGCGGTATGACGGTTCGCGGCGGCATGACAATAAGCTCGTCATTCCGCTACTCGTTAGCGGAATCTATGCTGAGATATCGCGGCGGTATGATGTAGGGAAACCTTTCTTGGGTTAGCTATATCAATAGCATTGCTTTAAAAAGAGTGCCCATATTTTCAGTCAACCTTAAGAATTCACTAAAGATCCTATTCTTTTGTTCATCACTTGCGCTTTTCATTAAAGCCTGGGTTCTTTCTTTTATGCCAAAAAGATATAAAAATTCCCTTTGAGTTAAAATCTCACAATCTACATGCTTTAATGAATCTCTTAACGCTTGAAAGTTCACAAGTGCGGTAATATCACTATTACCAACATTCTCAAGAAAATTAGCATACTTATGTTGTTTTATCGATTGCAAAGTGCTCTTATATGCGGGGTATACATAACCGTAATCTACAATCAAAGCAGCTCCTTTATTATTATATATCTTCTTCTCAAGTTTTTTTAATATTTCAACCCCAACTGAACATATTTCCACCACTGCACCATTAAAAAATTTTCCATTTGTCATCTGAGTAGCTGACACTGGAATCCATGATTCTTTTTTTCTGGATTCCAGTGTCACGCACTGGCATGACACCAAGAGACTGCCATCATCTTGTTTTGTCACCATATTTTCATACCACCCCTCATCATGATATACAAACTGATCTATCGGAAGAGCGTCAAAGAACTCATTTGCTAAAAAAATGGTTGGTTGTTCTGGTAGGTTGTCAATATTTTTGTGCCAATTAACATCTAAGCTTTTTAATTTTTCCTTTTGTATCTTCCGTAAAGTAGGGCTTATTTCAACTAAGTGGATCAACATTGAATTAAAAAAGCTGCTGTACTTTTTAGTGACTCTTATTATATCGTGAATGAGTGTTCCTTTGCCTGGCCCAAGTTCAACTAGAGAAAATTTTGATGGCTTTCCTAATTTTTCCCATGTATGCATTATCCAAACTGCAATTACTTCACCAAATAATTGGCTGATCTCAGGTGCGGTAGTAAAATCACCATCCTTACCAAGCGGTAATTTACTTGTATAATAGCCGTATTTTTCATGGTACAAAACGGCATTCATGAAATCACTGATGGATATTGATCCTTGACTTTTGTCAATTAATTCGTGTATATAAGTGAGCATGTTATTAATAAATGTTTAACTATAGCGTGCCATAATATAAAATAGTAGAGTATTTATATATATAGTATAAACTTAAGTTTGTGAGTAATAGTGCTTCAGTTATGGACGACAAAAACACCGATTATGTTGCCCTTATACCTCAAGATGATAGTATTGAATACAAATTTGAAGAAGCTGTCAATTTTATAGAAAACAAGGTTATAAATGCTGATGGGCTAACTTTAGCGGAAGTGTTTCAAGTGCTAGTTCAAATGCTAAATGGTGATCTAGAATTGGTAAAAAAAGTACTAGCATGTGCTAATATTATGGCAAAGCATGGAATGAAGGTAGCAAAAGAGTCGCAATTAAGCAGAGCTGATGTTCGCCGAGCTTTGGAAGGTAGAGAAAGTGTTGTCAATAGACAAGATTTTATAAAGAAACCACCTCTTCCACCTGCTATAAAATCGACCAAAAAGAAAAGTAGAGGTCTTTAGATGGCTGAATCTATAAAAAAATTTACTGTACAATGTGACTTCAAAGGACAAAGTTCACCTTTTGCAATATACATAGGAAATCCAAAAAGTGATGCTCATCCAATTCATCATCAAGATTCCTGGCTTGTAAAAGAACGTGGAGGGAATATTCCTAATAAAGTAAAAGAAAGTCTACAAAAATTATATAAACTATCTCAAGAAAATGGAGTCTCTTTCTCAGAGTTATGCGCTTATGCCATTACTGTGGTTAGTAATAATGATAAAAAAAGTGACGACAAGCAGTGAGATAGTTTAATCCCTCAATATTTCATTTATAGAGATTTTCGATCTCGTCTTTTCATCCACTTTTTTTACTATGACTGCACAATAGGTTGAAATATTATTTTTAGATGGAATAGACCCTGGTACCACTACAGAATAAGGTGGCACTTCGCCGTAAAATACCTTGCTAGTTTCTCTATCAATAATCTTTGTTGATGCCCCAATAAACACGCCTATGCCAAGGACTGATCCTTCTCTCACTACCACACCCTCGGCCACTTCGCTACGTGCTCCAATAAAGCAATTATCTTCTATAATGACAGGTGAAGCTTGAATAGGCTCAAGAACTCCACCTATTCCCACTCCACCGGAAATATGACAGTTTTTTCCTATTTGCGCACAGCTACCAATCGTTGACCAGGTATCTATCATTGTTCCTGAATCAACATATGCACCAACGTTGATAAAACTTGGCATTAGAACAACATTTGTACCTATATAAGCAGATCGGCGAACAAAACACCCAGGAACTGCTCTAATTTTTAACCGGCGAAATTTCTCCTCATTCCATTCACTAAACTTGTTACCGATCTTATCAAACCAGCAATTAGTATTATCTATTATTTTATTTTCTTCGGTGAGAAAATGTAATAATATTGCCTGCTTTATCCACTTATGTACTACCCATTCTCCACTTGATAGCTTTTCTGCTACTCTAATTTTGCCACTATCAAGGAGCTCAATTACCTCTTTAATTGCTATTCTTGCTGTTTTCTTTAGATTACAGTCATTAAATTTTTCTCTATTTTTCCAAATATCTTTTATCTCACTCTGTGTTTTTTTTAGTTGCAAACCTTCCATTTGTTATATATATATTGATATTAAATTTGTAGCTCTGTATCATTTAAGCTTGTTACTACTTTATACGTAAGTACTATGAAAATACAATGTTATAATTGTACTAAGACTTACTTAGTATCTCCTAAGCAAATTGGTGCGTCTGGAAGAAAGGTAAAATGTACGCACTGCAATCACATATGGCATGAATATCTAGAAGAAGTGTCAAACAAATCGCACTCTGCTAATATACAGGAAAAAAAAGTTAGTGGAAGGAATTTTTTACAAAATCTAGCATTTACCACTCTAGCTTTTGCAACAGCTACAGGGTTATGCATTGTAATTGCTAATGGCATCTTTCCTAGAGAGATGAACAAAGCATACAAAACGATCAGTTCATATAAGGATTCAATAAGCTATAAATTAGGGTACAAAAAAGAACAAACAGAAAGTCCAAATGTAAAAAAACTTGCTGTAAATAAGTTTTATCAAGACTACCTTTTTTTATCTAATTTAAGATCTAGTTAAATAGGCATACCGATATCAGTATCCAGTTTCTATAGCTACTCAGATGGTGCGCATAGTATTAGGGTGACAGAGTTTTAAAAATAAGTTATTTTTTAGCAAAAAAGGCAGCTCATGAGTATTAAAATTGCACCTTCTATACTTTCAGCAGATTTTGCAAAATTAGGGGAAGAAGTAAGAAAAATTAGCGATTTAGGTGTGGATTACATACACATAGACGTTATGGATGGGAATTTCGTTCCAAATATTACAATTGGTCCTAGCGTTGTTTCTGCAATACGTAAATATAGCAATCTTCCTTTTGATGTGCATTTAATGGTCACATCTCCTGGTAACCACATTGAAAGCTTTATAAATGCTGGTGCTGATATTATCACTGTACATGCAGAAGCAGAGATACACCTTGAGAGGTTGATAAGAAAGATAAAGTCATACAAAAATGTAAACGACGAAAAAAAACCGATTCAAGTTGGAGTTTCAATTGTTCCTTCAACTTCTCCAAGTGTGCTTGAATACATAATACATGAGCTAGATATTGTGCTGATTATGACAGTCAACCCTGGCTTTGGAGGACAGGAATTCATTCATTCACAGTTGAACAAGATATCTACTATAAAAAAAATGATACAGGAGCGTAATCTTAAAACACAAATTTCAGTAGATGGTGGAATTAACTTTTCTAACGCAGCTGATATAATAAAAGCAGGTGCTGATATTTTAGTTGCGGGATCGGCGATATTCAAGGCTGAAGATATTAAGAAGGCCGTAAACGATCTTAAAAATCTATTGTTGTGACCCTATATAGCTAAAGTGGCTTAGGTTTACCTACAATTTGAAAAACAACAAATTCGTCATTCCGCTACTCGTTAGCGGAATCTATGCTGAGATACCGCGGCGGTATGACGTAGAAAAACCTTTCTTGGGTTGTATCCGTTCAGCTAAGCGGTGTGAGAGATGATAGATAAGAGGTTTTGGAAAGCCCATTTGTTTCCATGTCAAGTATAATGAAATTATCCGTTCAAGTTCCCCGCTTCGATTGGGTAAAATATGAATTTTTGCGATAAACGACATAATGCCGTATCTGCTGTTCAGCATGGTTGTTTGTCAGCGGAATGTTTTCTGGGTCATCTAAAAAATTCCACATTATTCTTTCAGATTTCAAAATATTTTTTGCAACTCGAGAAGCTCCAATTGCTTCAGGTAAACGGCTTCAAGTAATACCTTGTACGTTTTCGCAATTTTCTGGCACGTCTGGTAAATCTAAAAACATCTATCTCATTTTTTAGCAAGGCCTTTTTTAGTGCAAATAATTCAGTGGCTACGTTTCTTAAGTAACAGCCCAGAACTTTAACTTCAACTATGTGCTAATCTTTCAAAATCTCTTGATAAATGTGCCCAACAGATTTGCCTGTTCTTATCGGCAAAGTAGTTGTATGCTGCGTACCTGTCGTAAGCTATTGCGATTGCAGAACTTACTATTTTGTAAAACCTTCATTCCTCTTGACTCTGTCAATTTTATAAAACTTGCTGTATTACTGGCAAACATCCAGCACCAACCAAGTTTACCTTTGTTATAATGGCTCGTTTCATCGATATGCAGAACTTCACTTTTACTTACTTCTTGCTCGATTTGCTCATATGCTTCTTGGCATTTTTCTGCAACTCTAGCCTCGCTATTTGACACGCTACCAACACTGATGTCCAGGTTGAAAATATTTTTTATAATATTTGCTACTTCTCTTTTCGAGTTCTTGTAAAATCCGCTCAGCGCCGCGATTGTTGACTTAACTTTTGGACCAAATGTATCCGCAGTAACACCTTCTGGTAGCCTGCTACTTTTTCTTTTTCCACACTTGCAACAGCGGCCATTCTGTAATTGGTATTCCACAATATAAGGCTTAATTTCTGGCAAATCAACTTTTTGATGAATGTATGGCTCTTTCGATATCGCAATTTCTCCTCCGCACTCGCAAGAACTCTATTTTCACCACTTCATCTGCTTCCATTTTAGGGCGATACTTTCCTTCATGCCCAATCTGTGCCCCTATTTTCCTGTCACTTTTTTTCTTTTTCTTCTTTAGCTTGTATAACTCTTTTGAGCTCGGTATCGATGAATTTTGTGAATTCAGACCTAGTCTTTCTTTCAATTCAGCATTTTCGATTCTTAGCGCCTTATTCTCAGATCTAAAATTTTCGTTTTCTATCTCTAACCTCTTTATCTCTGCTTTTAGTTGCTCTATCTCTATTTTAAAGCTTTCACAGAGCTTGAGAAGACTAGCTAGTAGATCAGACATATTTACCACACATACTACTTGTGATATTATGTTTTTAGCACTCCTTGTCTACTTTTTATTTTACCGCTCCGCTGAACGGATACCTTTTTTTTACTGTTTGAGTATGTAAGGATTATGACGACCTATCCCAAACCTCAACTATATCCTCACTAAACTCTATTATCTTTGTTTTTTTAAACTGATAACAGTTGTTAATGAATTGAATCCCTAAATCTCCTACAAAAGGAGTGGCATCATTGCCTAAAATTTTACCACTGCGGCATATTATCAACCTGTCGATTAAATTACACTTTAATAGTTCTGTGATTAACACTCCTCCACCTTCAACTAATAATCTTGTTATACCAATTTCTGAAACAAGTTTTAATGCCATGTCCTTTAGGCAAACCTTACCTGCGTTGCTTGAATTAACTACTAAGTAGTTAATGTTTTTTATTTTTTTCTCTACTTCTTTATTTGTGATGACCCAAGTTATTACTTTGTCTGCAGTCTTTGCAATGTTATGCTCTTCCTTTAATCTCCCTTGGCTATCTATAATTAGCCTTATTGGCGATCTACTTCCAAGTCCTGGTAATCTGCAAGTTAAGAGTGGATCATCATTAATAAGAGTATTGCTGCCGATCATAATTGCATCATATTTCGTTCTGAGCTCATGCACCCAGTTTCTCGTATTTTCACTTGTTATCCATTTGCTATCGCCTGTAAATGTTGCGATTTTTCCGTCAAGAGTTGTTGCGACTTTGCAAGCTATAAATGGTCTATGTAATTCTTTAGTGGTGAAAAAACCGACATTCAGTTCTTTTGCCTCTTTTTGCATAATACCTTGCTCAACTTCAATTCCTGCTTCTTTCAGAGCTTTCATGCCTCTGCCTGAAACTCTACTATCTGGGTCAATAGTTGCAATTACTACTCTTTTTATGCTAGCTTTTATGATTTTTGCAGTGCAAGGCCCCGTGACTCCGTGATGACAACATGGCTCAAGAGTGATATATATAGTTGCGCCATGAGTTGAATCTTTAGCGTTTTGCAAAGCGACTACCTCCGCATGCGGACGCCCACCAATCCCTGTGTATCCCTCACTAACAATTGTACCATCCTTTACAATAACACACCCGACAGCAGGATTTGGTGCAACATTTCCAAGATTTTTTTCTGCAAGCCTTAATGCAATTGACATGAAATGATCATCAGTCATTAGAAAGAAGTCATTTCGTATGAGGTATCAAAAATTCTTCTGTGCTCGTGTATAGCAAATCTATCTGTCATACCTGAGATATAGTCACATATTATTACTGAACGCTGAGATTCACAAGCGAGTTTGCTCCACTCTGTGGGAAGTAATCCTGGGTTTTCATAAAAACATTGAAAGAGTTCCTGTATTATGCGTTTTGCTTTGTTCATCGTTCTACTCAGTTTATAGCTTCTGTATATTTTCTCCATGTTGAATCTTTTCATTTCTTTTGTAGCACTCGCAACTTCTGGTGAAAATGTGACTAGCATTTTATTTAGACTTCTTACGTCTTCTACGCTTTTTATTTTGTGATCTTCAATATTTCTTTCAGTCTGAGAAACAACATCACTTATCATAGTTCCTATAGTTCCACTCAGTGATTCATGTATGAGTTTGCTCTGAGGCAATTCTGAATATCTGCTCCTTATGTCTTTAAACATTTTTTCAATTAAAGGAACATTCAGCAAATCTTCGATGGTTACTAAATTCGCCCTGAGTGCATCATCAAGATCGTGAACACTGTAAGCAATATCATCGGCAATTGAAGCAACTTGCGCTTCAATGCTTGAAAATTCTTCAAGTTTTAGATCATATTTTTTGTTGTATTCTAATAACAGCTGATTACTTGTAGAAGACTCCGCGTTTTGACCAAGCAAGGGACCGTTATGTTTTGCAACTCCTTCAATCACCTCCCAACTTAGATTCATACCATCAAAATCAGCATGTTTTTGTTCAAGATAAGTTAAAATCCTTATAGCTTGAACATTATGATCAAACTCATACTTCTCATTATCAAGATTCAAATCTTGAACTGATTTCTTTAGAGCATCTTCACCTGCATGACCAAATGGAGGATGACCAAGATCATGTGCGAGCGCTATGCATTCAGTGATATCCTCATTTAAGCCAAGTCTACGCGCAATGGACCTTGCAATTTGTGCAACTTCAAGGCTATGAGTAAGCCGAGTGCGATAGTAGTCGTGCTCATAATTGATAAAAACTTGTGTTTTGTACTCCAATTTTCTAAACGCATTAGAGTGAATGATACGGTCCCTATCACGCTGAAAGCAGCTGCGATTCTCATCTTCTGGCTCTTTGAAGTATCTCCCTTTTGTTTTGCTTGGAAAACATGCATAATTTAATAGAAAATTATTGTTTGACATGTAAAATTTCTACTATAATAAGTTATCAATAATAAACGGTGGTTACTATGTCAACAAATTACAACATCAACTTAACTGATAATGCACTAAAAAAAATTCACTCTCTTGCAGAGCAGGAAGGGGATAAGAGTTCCATTTTACGGGTTGCAGTTTCAGGTGGTGGATGTTCTGGCTTCAAATACAATTTTCTTATGGATCAAATGAATAAAAATCTATCTTTGGATGATGAAGACGATGATTACGATGATGAGTTTGATGACGAAGACGAAGATGATGACTATGACTATGAAGAAAGTGAGGACTATAGAAGCCACTCCAGTTTTAGCGAAAAAGGTAAAGATATAGTAATTAATGATGAAAATGGAAACCCTGTATTAATGGTTGATAATTGTTCAGCAAAATTTTTAAATAACTCAGTTATAGATTATACTGAGGATCTCAGTGGTTCTGGTTTTCAAATAAAGAATGCCTTTGCTAAGTCTCAATGTGGTTGTGGTAACAGTTTTTCGGTTTAATTATTACTAAAACTTAGATGCCTTCTGGATCTTTTAAACATGGGTGGTAATGTAGCACTAGAACTAACTTCCGTAGATAAAAGCTTCAAGAACAATTCTGCTGTTGTAAAGGATATCAACTTAAGTGTCACAAGAGGGCAAGTAGTAGCGCTGATTGGCGATTCAGGTGCAGGGAAAACAACTATATTGCAAATCGCAGGCTTGTTGGACAAGCCAACTTCAGGTATAGTTACGATAGATGGAATAAATTGCACACAAGCCAGTAATAAGCATAAAACTCATGTAAGAAGAAATTTTCTTAGTTTTGTTTATCAATTTCACTATTTGTTACAAGAGTTATCGGTGTTGGAAAATATTATGCTTCCTCAACTCATTGCAGGAAAAAGCAAAGCTGAAGCAAAAAAAAATTCGCAAGCAATGTTGGAAAAATTTGGTCTGGAAAACAAAGCAAGTAGCATGGTATCTGAAGTTTCGGGTGGGGAAAGGCAGAGAGTTGCAATTGCAAGAAGCATTGTAAATTCTCCAAAGCTTTTACTTGCAGATGAGCCAACAGGAAATTTAGATCCAACAAATTCTTTTAAGGTGTTTTTACTGCTACATTCATACGTAAAGGAAAATAACAGCTCTATGCTTATAGTAACACACAATCATCTCCTTGCAGAAAAGGCAGACTGCATTTTCCAATTGAGAGATCGATCATTAGTGAAGTTGTGAATAGGAAAAATAGCACAATTTCTATGCCTTATACTTATCTAACCAATGATCATTAACAGAGTACAACTCGCATGAAATGCTTTCATTGCTTTTTATACACGGACTTTTTAACTTACGCTGTTTACTTAGGGAACACCCCGATAACATAAACACAGCTAAAACAAAAAATAATAGCTTTTTAAACATAACAAAACCTTTTCATTTATATTACTACACTCATTTCTCTTGTTTGTAAAGATTAGGCATATTCTTTTACCCTTACCTCTTTTTTGACCTTTTGAGAAGAAATAGTTGCACTATTCAAGCGCAGTTTTATATAATTGTCCACGATTTGAGTCACTTCCTCTTCTTTATCCTTTAGAAAGTGATTAGTATCATCTATTATATGGTATTTCATGTGATCACTTCTTACTGAATTTATCAACCTTTTTGCTAATTCTGTTACATCGCTTTCTTCTGAGATTGTATCATTACTGCTTTGTATTATAAGCCCAGAAACTGGACAGGGAGAAAGAAAAGAAAAATCGTACTTAGTTACCGGAAGAGAAAGAGCAATAAAACCCACTATCTCAGGGCGGCGCATTGTTAGCTGCATAGCCACCCATGCTCCAAAAGAAAAACCAGCGATCCAAATTGGAACATTGCTAGGATTATGTTCCTGAAGCCAATCAATGGCTACCGCAGCGTCAGTTAATTCTCCTATACCCTTATCAAAAGTTCCGGTAGATTT
Organism: Wolbachia endosymbiont of Drosophila ananassae; assembly: GCF_008033215.1. Taxonomy (NCBI): domain Bacteria; kingdom Pseudomonadati; phylum Pseudomonadota; class Alphaproteobacteria; order Rickettsiales; family Anaplasmataceae; genus Wolbachia; species Wolbachia endosymbiont of Drosophila ananassae. The sequence goes on from NZ_CP042904.1 coordinate 738,492, forward strand.
TCCCACACCACGAAAGTTAATCTTCAATGCAGAAAAATTGTTATCGATAAAAGACGTATATGTACTATGTACAATTTTACTATCCATATGACCACCATATTGAGGATGATGATGTAAAACCAGCACAACCGGCGCGTTGGCATCTTTGCTTTGGTGGTATTCACCTTCTATCTTTCTTGTTGCATTATTCAAAAAAACTTCAACCATGGTAACCCCTAATAAGAACCCGCTTGACAGGTATTAATGACGTGAGTTATTAATTATGTATTAATTTCGCTGTTTTTGCAATAAATTTTTTATCGTGTTAAAGCTAACGTACATAGTTATGGCTATAGTTGATGGTAAACTTATTTAAGTGACAGATGAGTCCATTCTCTTTAGAAAATAGTGGTTGCGTATATGCTGATTACAATGCAACTGCTCCAATTAGTGAAAATGTAAAAAAAAGTATATTTGAGGTCTTGTTAAAACAAACGCTCAATCCATCATCACTACATAAAAGAGGACAAGAAGCGAGGAAGATTCTTCAGGATGCAAGAGATAACGTACGTGGTGCTATTGGCGTCTCAAGTGATAAAGAAATAGTTTTCACGTCTGGTGCAACCGAAGCGAATAACCTTGTTATGAGAGGAATAGCAGGCTACCTGCATGTAATTTCAGCTATAGAGCATCCTTCAATTCTTAATTCTGCATGTAATCCATACATAATACCCGTTAATCAGGAGGGCATTGTTGACTTTTTAGAGCTAGAAAAAATTCTAAGCGAACTTAAAGGAAACAAAGCAATAGTTTCAGTTATGATGGCAAATAACGAAACCGGAGTTATTCAACCTATTGAGGAAATAGCTGAAATAGCCCACAAATTTGGAGCAATTTGCCACACTGACACTGCTCAAAGTGTTGGGAAAATTAAAGTTAATATGGAAGATTTAGGAGTGGATTTACTCACTTTATCCGCCCATAAATTTGGCGGTGTAGCAGGAAGTGGAGTTTTAATATTCAATAAAGAACTTGCGATAGAACCGATTATAATAGGTGGTGGACAAGAGAAGGGATTTCGTGGTGGTACGGAAAATATTGTTGCGATTGCAGGCCTTTCTGCTGCACTGCAAAATATTCCAGACCTTCTATCAAAAATGGATGAAGTAAAGGAGCTACGTGATCAATTAGAGTGTGAATTATTAAATTTTGCCAGTGACATAAGAATCTTCGGTAAAAACTCTAAGAGGCTGCCAAACACAAGTTTTATTTATATGCCAGGAGTAAAGAGTGATGTGCAGCTCATGCATTTTGACTTGAATTATATTGCAGTTAGTAATGGCTCCGCATGTTCTTCTGGAAAAGTTGAGCCTTCCCATGTTTTGCTTGCAATGGGGGCAACAAAAGAGCAAGCAGAGTGTTCAATTAGAATCAGTATAGGTCCAGAAACTAAACCACAAGACATAAAAAAAATAGTGGATTGTTGGTATAATATCTACAAGCAGAACACCTTGGTATAGATAATACGTGATATCATGCAGGGAGCTATAAATTAGATGTAAAAAATTCCTTTACAAGTTTCGCCAGCCCCCTTATCATAACAGTGAAGCTATTTATTTATCTTCGCAATCTGTGCAGGTTAATGACAAAAAACTTAGGGTATTTGGCGTCTCATGTTTAATTTTTCGCACTACGTGCATCGCATGTCTTTAAAAATTTTTAGGTTTTTACCTATATAAGCCGAAACGCGCTTACAAAGCGTTTAAGACAGCAAAAAACGTCAAATTGACAAGGGAGAATTTGAATGCTAGCTACTACGGGGTTTCTTTGCCTTTTTTCCTGCTTAGTAAATTTCTTAAACACTTGCGGTGTAGGTTAGTTGCAAGTTAAAAGCAGCTAAATCGCTCTTAATCAAGCGTTTTAGAATAAAAAAAACGCCGATATTTTAGTACATAGTAAATAGCCAACCACCACGGGGCTTCTTTTGCCTTTTTTTTATTTAGTAAATTTCTTAAATATTTATGGCTAAAGCAATTTAAGAGACCGAAAATGGTGTCATTTCAGTGCCCCTGTAATGTCATCCCAGTGCCCTGACTACTTGGATCCAGGAATTTTATTAAGTTGGTGAGCATAAAAATAGCTGTTTTACGTTAAAATACAATGTTTTGATGATTATGGAAAGGCTGGATTCCAGTGCCAAGCACTGGAATGACATCCTCCCTTATGGAAATTGCTCTCAAATCACAATGTTCGTACAGCTATGGAATGAATCGCGGTATGACGGTTATCAGTAAACATGAATTACTTTAGCTATGCAATCAGGCTTCCTAAAAACACTTTGTAGCCAATCAATTCTTGAGTATAAAAAGAATTCCTTTAATAATAAGGTATGCTAATCAGGAATTTAATAAAACAAGCAACTCAAGTAGGAAGCAGTGAAAATGCAATACGGTATGTCGAATATCTCTATCAATTTGAGAAGTTTAGAAACACATTAAACCTCACTTTATCACTAATAAAGCAAAATAGGCTCTCATTTGAAATATACCAAGAGGGATTAGTGGATATGGAAGAGGGAGTGTGTAAGACAATCAGGTCTTCCAGTGTAAATAGATATGTTATTGTACTGAGGAAGTCAAACCCATACATTATAGTGCATGAACTTTCACACATGGTTGAAAATGAACTGAACTTAAATTTGGAGCAGGAATTCCTCCATAAAGTTTACCAGGATATTGAGCAGAACCTAAAGCAAGCAAATATTCTTGTGCAGAAAATTATCGGCCAAGTTATATTTAAGGAGATACAGGCTTATCAAACTGCAAAATCACGTGCATCTGAATTATTTGCACGCTATTTTGAGCTATTTGCTTGGGCGCAGGAGGTTTACCCTAAAGATAAAGAATACTTAATCCGCACTCAAGACTTAAACAAAGTGTTCCTTGCTACTGGCCAATGGAAAAAGAGCTACCTTGATTCACAAATGATGGAGAGAATAGATAAGGAAATCAAGGAATACAGCAATAAAACTGCCACTAAAGACGTAACCAAAGTGCAAAGCAGTTGGACTAATAAATTTTCTCCTGGGGGCAAAAAAATTAGCTCTATATTTGGAGATGATGATTAGCTTATAGTGCAGGTTTTCCTACGTCATCCCGCGATTCATTCCACGACTGTACGAACGTCTAGTTTAGTGATAAAATGTATATAACTATTGATGTCATTCGAGCATTTACATTTGTTACATCAGCACTCACATTTGTCATCTCAGTCTCCTCTTCCTGTCATCCCAGTGCGTGACACTGGGATGACACCATCATAAAGGAATCAGTGTCAGCTACTTTCATGACACCATTCTTTTTTCTGGATCCAAGTAGTCAGGGCACTGGGATGACGAGAGAGGAGACCTGGAATAACAAGAAAGTGCTCCATCTCAATAGCGCAATGTTCATACGATTGTAGATTCATTCGCGGTATAGATCCCGCTAACACGTAGCGGGATGACGGTTGTCGGTAAATCTTTTAGCTGTAGAAGTTAACTTTGCAGTTAACTTCTACAGCGTTTCAAGATATAGTTTTGATAATAAAGTGCTCGAATATACATGAAAACCATTTTAGCTGTTGAAACAAGCTGCGACGAAACTGCAGTAGCGATTGTAAATAGTGACAAGCAAGTCCTTGCTCACGAAATTCTCTCCCAAGCAGAACACAAAAAACGTGGTGGGGTGATCCCTGAAATAGCTTCACGTGCTCATATGGAGCATTTAAGTGGTCTAATAAAAAGCGCCGTGGAAAAATCTAACCTTAACTTTTGTGACCTCAATGCAATTGCAGCAACATCAGGACCAGGACTCATAGGTGGATTAATAGTTGGTACAATGATGGCTAAAGCAATTGCGCATGTAGCACAAAAACCATTCATTGCAGTGAATCACTTAGAAGCGCATGCATTGGTTATTAGGTTACTGCATGAGGTAAAATTTCCATTTTTAGTCCTACTAATATCAGGTGGTCACTGTCAATTTTTAATTGCACAGGATGTAGGTAAATACATTAAACTTGGAGAAACGCTCGATGATTCACTAGGAGAAGCATTTGATAAAGTTGCTAAGATGCTGGGTTTAAGCTATCCCGGAGGGCCATTAATTGAAAAGTTAGCTAAAAAAGGCAATGGTGCAAGATTTAAATTGCCAAGGGCAATGATAAAACGTTATGGATGTAACTTTTCGTTTTCTGGAATTAAAACAGCAGTAAAAAACTTAGTGCAAGAACTTAAAATGAGCGAGCAAGATGTGTGTGATGTATGTGCTTCGTTTCAAGAGTGTATTAGTGACATACTGCTGGACAGGGTTAGTAATGCGATTATTATGGCCGAATCTTTAAATATCAAAATCAATGACTTTGTGATTACCGGCGGAGTTGCAGCAAATAATTTCTTGAGAGAAAAATTAAAACAACACATAAACTTAAACATATTTTTTCCCCCTAACGACCTATGTACAGACAATGCAATTATGGTTGGATGGACAGGAATTGAAAGGTTACAGAAAAATTATATAGATCCACTTAATTTTGCACCAAGACCTAAGTGGGAGTTAGAGAGTTATTAAAAGCTCTCAATTCTGAATTATAGCTAAAGTGACTTAGGTTCTCTAATTGCACATAAGTCAACAATAATTTTCACACAAATCAAAACAGCATATCTTCTCCATAATCCTTGGTAATTTTACATAAGTTAAAATGTAAAAGACAAGATTTGATCTGACAGACAAGAATTAACTGACAGAAGAATTGAGGTAGTCAAAACTAATATCAGGCTCTTGTGTAATGCTACTAATATTTTTCTGAAAAGCAATATATTTGCTATCAAGAAAAGTTTGCATAGGCGTTTTGCCATAGCAATATTTACCCGAGTGAGGTCTTGTCTCATTATAAGAACGCAACCAATGATCAACATCAATCTGTAGATCTTCCAAAGAACTGTAGATTTTCTTTCTAAAGATGATATTGTAACACTCATCTTGCATGGTTCTATGAAACCTTTCACATATGCCATTAGTCTGTGGAGAGTTGGCTTTAGTTCTAGAATGATCGATGTTTTCTATGCCCAAATAAAGCTGATAAGCGTGATTTTCGGGCTTGCCACAGTACTCCGTACCCCTATCAGTTAAAATGCGTAATAATGGAATTTTCTGCTCATCAAAAAATGGAATAACTCTATCGTTGAGAAGATCTGCAGCTGTAATAGCTGTTCTGTCCGTGTAAAGTTTAACCATTGCAACTCTGGAATAAGTATCAACAAAAGTTTGCTGATAAATGCGCCCTATACCTTTGATATTGCCCACATAATAGGTATCTTGAGAACCCAAATAACCTGGATGTTGCGTCTCAATTTCACCATGAGCTTCCCTTTGTTCTTTCACTTTTTCTAAAGCTGCAAGTTGTTCTTCAGTTAAAATGATTCCGTCTTGAGCTACTTTTGTCTCTAGTGCTTTAAGTCTCTTTTTGAGAGTTTCAAGGTCATTTCTTAGCCATACAGACCTTACTCCTCCCTGAGAAATTATTATACCTCTTTTTCTCAGTTCATTTGCAGCTCTTTCTTGCCCATATGCTGGAAATTCTGTTGCTATACCAATCACTGCTCTTTCTATATCGTCGGAAACTCTGTTTGCTAATAGCGGTTTTTTCTTACTTATTTCATGTAATGCTTCCTCTCCTCCATTTTCATATAACTCCTTAAAGCGATAAAATGTATCTCTTGAGTATCCCATCACTTTGCATGCTTGAGACACATTTCCTAGTTGTTTTGCTAGTTCTCTAGCTTTGGTTTTAATATTTTTGTCTGTATTGTACTCATATCTAACACTCCTTTATTTTTAACTTACTTTTTTAAAGTGTCAGGTCAAGTCTTATTTAATACAGTCAAGCCGCATTATACTTGTTAGGTGGAAGTGGACGGCAACATATTTACCACGAAGTCTAACTAAGTTCTTGCTTGTCCCTTCCATCGGCATTGCTATCTTTATTTTCAATAAAATTATTGTCCTATGCTCTTTTGATGTTTATTGATAATAAAATTCTGTTTTATCAACCAACATCCTATGCATAATTACAGCTAATTTTCTTGCTACTGCTACAATTGCTTTTTTCATTCCTTTTTTCTTCGCAACCCCAGTTTTTTAATTTAAATGTCCTCTTGGTAACTGTAAGCATTGTTTGTGCAGCTTCATATAACATACTTCTACATTCCGCTGGTCCCATCTTTGATATGCTGCCATGCCGATCAACTTCTCCAGAAGAATATTGCCTTGGTGTCAACCATATATATGCTCCAACTGTATCAGATTTCTCAAACCTATGTGGGTTATCAATTGCAGCTTTATACGTCATTGCTACTATAATCCCCACTCCTGGAACAGTAGTTAACAATTTACAATCATCGTCTTTTTCACCTTGTTCTGAAAGCATTTTGTCAAGCTTTCTTAATGACTTTTCTATTGCTTCCAAACTACAAACTAACGCTTCAATTGAACTCCTACTGATTTCATCCAAATTATTTATTGCCTCTTGTATTCTTAAAGCGAAAGTTTCAAATTTTGATCCTTTATCGACCATGTATCTTCAACAACCCTCTTATTGTTCCAATAACCTGCTGTTTGCTACACATTAGCTGTCTTCTGCTTCCAAGCGCTATTTTAATTTGACAACTGATTTTACTAACACTTCTCATCATCTGCGCTATACCCCTCGCATCGTTTTTATCATTCTTATTGATTCTTGCAGACAACGCTGCTGCCATATGCCTTGCATCTACACAAATTACTGGTAATCCAAAACTCCTTAACTCTTTGCACATTGATATTGACAACTATCCACTTTCTATTCCTATGGGTTCGTATTTTTTGCCTTGGCTAATCTGCTATTACCTTACTTTCGCTTGCAACAACTTCTTCCTTAACAACTTTTCCTTTCTCATCAACGATACTTATAAAAGTTTCTTTTAATGAGATCGCTATAATATTTCATGACCTACTGTAAAAGTTTAAATTATTTTTGAAGAACCAATTCATTGAATTTGTTACTTCGTGCTAAAATAATGGAGTATGTCTCTCCATCATTCAATAGCAATTACAGTATGTTTAGCTATAATTTGAAAAACAAAAATTCGTCATTCCGCTACTAGTTAGCGGGATCTAGAGATACCGCGGCGGCATGACGTAGGATTGCTGTCATCCCGCTGCTTGTTAGCGGCTAAGAGATACTGTGAATAAATCACGGTATGACGGTTAAGTATCCCGCTACGTGTTAGCGGCTGAGATAACGCGAATAAATCGCGGGATGACGTGTTGCTTGGGTCAGCTATAGAAGCAAAACTCATCATTTTGAAAGAGGAAGAGATTTTTCCGGACCCTCAGCGGAGATTGATTTTGGATCTGATAATTCTGTATTTACCTTGATTGGCTCTAATGGAGTTTTCTGCTCTTCTGGTTTATCGTCTGGAATTGGAACAGGCCAATCCATAATGTTTTGCGGTATAACTTCTGCTTCTTTAGCTTCTTTTTGACCTGTTGAAGATGATGCATCAACGCCTGCATTTTTGGTAACTTCTTGTTTTAGTTGTTTATTTTCTTCTTGCAGTTGCTTTAAATTTTTCTTTAACTCGTCAATCTCTCTTATTTTTTGTTTTAATTGTTCAGATATAGTTAGTTTGTCTCTAGTCAATTTTTTGTTTTCTTGTCTTAACCCACTAGCTATTCTGCTTGAGTTGTTGTTTACAGCTTGTATACCTTGGTCTTGCTGCTGCATGCTTGTTCCTCTACTTTCATATTCAACTTCAGTTTGAGTTGCCTGACCTTTTTCCTGCTGTAATATGTTCTGCAGTTGCTCTAGACTCTCTTTGACAGATGCCAGCTCTTCCTGTGTACACGTTAACATCCCTTCCTTTTCCTTAAGTTGATATTGAAGTTTTTCTATTTCCCTCTTCGTATTTTCTTCGCTTAGCTCATCTGCAAGTGATTTTCCAGGTTCAAGTTGTCGAATTTCCCTCTCTAAATCTTCCTTGTATCTTGAAAAAAGCATCTAGTGTTTTTAAGCTTAAGCATTAGGTGGAGAAGGGAAGAACTCTGGAAGATTCCTTAGATATAAAATCTGTAGAAAAGAAAAGAGTTCCCTTCTCAAAAGTAGAGGCTGGACGGTATCGTAGAAAGGCCTAAATGGTTCTAATTCTGTATTCACAAGGTAAGCCTTACTTTTCATTTTTAATAGTAGTATATGGAGTTATATATGATCAACAACTTTTTAGGTATAGATGTTTCAAAAGAACGCTTTGATGTTTCTCTCTCATTCATAAGTAAAAAAGGAAAGCGTGAAACTAGGAAAAGGAAATTTAAAAATGATGATACTGGGTTTCAAGGTCTACTGAACTTTCTACAAAAACATAACGTAGAAGAAGTAAAAGCTTGCATGGAATCCACTGGTTGTTATAGCGAAGCTTTGGCTGAGTTCCTCCACAACGCTGGATATTTCGTTAGTGTTGTAAACCCAGCTTGCATAAGATTTTATGCAAAAAGTAAGCTTACACGACAAAAGAATGACCAGACTGATGCAGAGATTATTGCAGATTATTGTCAAAGACAGGAACCTTCTCGTTGGACACCACCTTCTCCTGAAAAGAAAAAATTAAAACATCTTTATCGTTGCTCAAATGCGTTAAAGGATGAGTTAACATTAGCAAATAATCATTTAGAAAAGAAAGAGAGACTGCCTAAAGAAGTTGCAAATGCTTGGGAAGACCTTGCAATGAACATAGAGCAAAAAATAGAAACAATAAAAAACTCCATACGCGAACTATTAAAACAACACAAAGAATTGTTGGAAGATTTTCAACTCCTATTAACTATTCCAGGAATAGGAGAGGAAACAGCAATAGCTATTTTAGCTGAAATTCCTGGTATAAAAGCCTTTATAAATGCTAGGCAATTGGCAGCATATGCTGGAACTATACCACAAAATATAACATCAGGCTCATCCGTACATGCCAAGCCCAGATTAAGTAAAACCGGTTCACGAACATTACGTAAAGCAATGTACTTTCCTGCTATAGCAGCTAAAAAGCATAATCCTATCATTATGGCTTCTTGCGAAAGATTAAAAGAGAAAGGCAAGCATGCTATGGCCATAGTTGGTGCTGCAATGCGTAAGTTACTTCATATAGTTTTTGGTGTTTTAAGTTCAAAAAAGGCCTTTGATCCAGATCATATCAAGAACTATAGGGCTAAAAGGTTAACTGAAGGTTTAGTACTTTAAAATCAAAAAATGCTTCTAATTCATCTTATGTAAAATGGCATCTTACACAAATTTATTGAATGTTGTTGGTTAGTGGATATGTTGATAAGTAAATTTCTGCTGTTTTATATGTAACTAATTTACTTATCAACATATCCACTAACTATAATCTGTATACTGCTACACAGTTGGAAGTATTTTTTGATTTTATTATGCAATTTGGAGAATTTTTATGACTTTTTTGTTGACTAACAAGACGGTATCTTTTCTTTTACATAATTATATTAGTAAATCATTAATAAAGAGGGTTTAGTATGCCTTATAGAAACGGTGTAGCATATTATGGAGCTTATGGAGGTGGTGATAACACGGCATCGCAAGCTCGAAATCCGACAACTTCAAGACAGCTAAGTGAATCAACAAAACAGCTATTTAAGGCTATTGATGATGGAAACCTAGAAGATTTTAAAGAAGCTCTGGCAGAGGGTGCGGATGTTAATGCGTTTGATAAAGAAGGCATGACACCTTTGATGTCCATAGTTACTAATTTGTCTGCAGGCTCTGAAACAGAAAAAGAATATCAGAATATGATTAGGTTGCTCCTACTGCACCGGAGCATAGATGTTAATATTTCTGAACAAAATAATAACAATACAGTTTTGCATCTAGCAATGTGCTTTCAACAAAAGAAAACTTTACAACTCTTACTAAGTCATCCAAACATAAACACTTATCTAACCAATAAAAACCATCAAAATCCTGAGGAATGTGCTAGACAAAATCGTGCTGGGCATTTGATAATAGAAATACAAAAAGCACAGAAAGGAAAAGAATTATTAGCTGCTCTTTCTAGCGGAAATATTTGCCAAGCGAAAAGACTATTGAATCAAGAGCTTCATCCTAATTGCTGGAGAAGAACCCAAGATGGAAGAATAAAAACACCACTTAGCTTAATTATTCGATTATGTTTACGAACGATAACAGAAGATGAAAAAGAAGTATTGACAAAACTTTTAAAACATAAAGACCTAGATTTTAGTTACGAGCAGTATGCACAATTAAAGCAAACAATTGAACAAGCTATTCAGAGCCGATTAACTGATACTATTAATAGAAAAGATTTAGATGATGTGAAAAAATTAGTAGAAGATAATTGTTTTATAAATCGTGCAGTTGTTACTGCTGCATTGGGGGGTGTTGATAATCCAGTTAACTCTATTAAAGATTATTTAAATGAAAAATTTCCTGCAAATACGAATAATATACCAGAAGATTTTGAGAAGTTTTTACAAGGGCTTGAAAGAACAAAAGCTCAACTTGTAGAGAAAGAGCAAGAGCTAACGAATAAAACTGGCAAAATTTCACAATTAGAAAAAGATTTAGTACAAGTAAGGCAGGAAAAATCGGCTCAACAAAGTGAATTGATTGAATTTAAAAGAATTGTGTGTGGAAGAGCAAGCGACACTGTCGAAATTTCACGATTAAAAAGAGATTTGAAACAAGTAAGGGAAGAAAGAGATAGGCTTTCATCAGAAAATAGACTGCTCCGTAGTAATAAAAACGAAAAATCCTCGCAAGCAATTTCTTCTGGTAGAAAACTAAGCAACTACGCTTCTGCATGTTTTATATTGCTTGGAGTATATACTGTTGTTGCATGTTTAGTAATAGAAGATTATCCAGGGATAATAAGTGCTTTCTTTACAGCAGTTGCACTGGCTTTTTTTTTATTAGGATGTTGTAATTTATATAAAGCAAACACAATACTTAGTGATGTTGAAAGCACTCAGCTTGGTGGTTTAGAACGAAGTTAAAGTTTTGATTTCTTCTCCAGGCCCTGCTGAAAATTTTTGTACATGTTAAAAACATCTTGATAATTGAGGTGAGTGTAAATTTGAGTAGTTTCCAGGCTTGAGTGACCAAGCAGTTGTTGTATTGATCTTATGTCAATATCTTCCTGAAGCAAATGAGTAGCAAAACTATGACGAAATGCATGTGGAGATAAAATTTCTGGTAAATTTAACATTCTCCTTATTTTCTGCAAACGATTGGCCACATAAGTTCTTCCCAATTTTTTTCCTCTTACTCCCACAAAAAGATGTTGTGCTTCATCAAGGTAAGGGCAAGCTTTTATATACTCTTGTATACATTTTTTTACTACGGGGAGAATGAATACCTGCCTTTGTTTATCTCCTTTACCTGTTACTATTAAACTTTCATTGTTAATATCACTAACCCTAAGGTTCAACGCTTCACTGATTCTTAAGCCTGTACCATATAGCAGGACGATAATCGCAATTTCTCTTTTTACCACCCAAGGTTCACCCAGGTCGGATAGTTTCATTTCTTTCAATAAAGTTTTTATATTAGGTATTGATAATGCTTTGGGCAGAGTTCTTCTCTGAATTGGCCTTGATAAGGAAAATACAGCTTCATTGTCTATATTGTGGTTATTTTTTATGTACTTGAAGAAATTTCTGATTACTGAGAGTGCTCGAGTGTTGGATCTTGCGTTTACACCTCTTGCGTAACGAGAGGTAAGCCAACTTCTTAACTCAGGTATGCTTAAATTTTTCAGAGTACCAACATTTACTTCTCCGCCAATGTGAGTATTTAGGAAACTTATAAGATCCTTCAAGTCCCTCATGTATGACTCTAAAGTATTTGGTGAATAAGATCTGTTGCACCTCAGCCACTCATACCATTTTTCAATGATTGAACCGAGGTCCACAATTATTTTTTAAAGAAAGCATCGATGCACGCATCTCGAAAGGCTTCATTTATATCAGGATGAGAGTGACAAATTCTGTATATATCCTCTGCTGCTGCGCCATATGCCATTGCAACCGCTGCTTCGTTTATTAGCGTGTCAGCGTATGCTCCTATGATATGCACACCTAGTATTGTATCTGCTCTGCTACAAGTCAGCACTTTCACGAATCCTTCAGCATCATCAGTGATTTTTGCTCTGCCGTTTGCAGCAAATTGACATTTACCAACTTTGTACTTACGGCCAACACTTTTCAACTCCTCTTCAGTTTTACCGATTGAAGAAACCGCAGGGTGAGTGTAAATGACAGATGGTATGATTTCATAATCAACGTGAGGTACTTGCCCAGCGATTATCTCTGCAACTGCCACTCCTTCTTCTTCTGCCTTATGAGCAAGCATTGCTCCACCGATCACATCACCAATAGCAAATATTCCTTTTACATTAGTTTCATATCTGTTGTTAACTTGAACGAAACCACGACTGTCTTTCTCTATTTTTTCAAGACTCTCAGTGCATGGTTTGCGACCTACTGCAACCAGCACCTTATCTGCCTCTATAGTGTTTGTTTGATTATCTTTTACAGAGCAAACTTTCACACTCAAAGAATTACTACTTTGTTTTATCTCCTCAACTTTAGTACTGAGTAAAAATTTTATTCCTTGTTTTTGTAGACTAGAAAGTAGAGACTTACTTAATTCTCCATCCATTGCTGCAGCGATTCTATCAAAAAATTCTACTACAGTGACTTCAGACCCTAGCCTGCTCCATACAGAAGACATTTCAAGCCCTATTGCCCCGGCTCCGATTACGACAAGTTTTTTTGGTACTTCAGTTAAAGATAATGCACCAGTTGATGAAATAATATTTTTCTCATCGATATTAATTCCTGGCAAAGAAATAACGTCAGAACCGGTTGCAATTACTATATTTTTTGTCTTCAGCACCTTACCTTCAACTGAAACTTCAAGATTACCTTGGTCAAAAGAAGCAAGCCCATTGATTTTAGTGATTTTGTGAAGGTTAAACAGATATTCTATACCTTTTCCAAGTTCCTGAACTCTGGCGTCCTTATAACCTAGCATTTCTTTTAAATCGAAACTTGCGTCCTTAATTTTTATGCCAAGCTTCGACAGATCATTTTTCGTGTGAGCATACTGATAGGAAGAATGGAGCAATGCTTTGGAGGGTATGCACCCAACTCTGAGGCATGTGCCACCAAAAATGCTATTTTTATCTATACAGGCAACTTTCAATCCAAGCTTTGCAGCAGCGATAGCGCACTTATAGCCTCCTGGGCCACCACCTATAACAATTAAATCATAATCAGTCATAAAAAACAAACCTATTTTCTAAAGAATAAACACCATTCTTCTCAGTTGTTACATATATCTTATTGCGAGTAAACACTGGAGTGTGAAACACATTACCAGGTACTTTGACTACCTTTCCTGCACTTTCAGATCCCGGAAAAGCAAACATTGAACTTTTATTGCTTGTCACCCACAGTGTATGGGCATGCATAATTGGAGCAAACAATTGCGTATTTTCTATTAAATCAGATGCCCAGACTGTTTCTCCATTTTTTATATCCAGGCCAATTATTTTATCATCTTTAGTAACTATAAAAATTCTGCCGCCTTCTTTTTGTTTCTCTGCAGGAATAAGAGGACTGTAATATGATTCAATGTCTGATACACTTTTTACTTGCAGTGACTTTGACCATAAAATATTTCCTGATTTTACGTCAATACCATAAATATAAGAATTATTTGTAGCTATTAAAGTATCGCCAAGCACTCTCGGTGTAGTAGTTACATCTGTGAGCTGTGTATCCAAAAGGTTTGTAGCCAATTTTTGGCTCCACAATTTTTTACCGTCTTCATTAAAAGCTATTAACTCACCATTTGAAAATGGTGCTATTATTTTATCGTTAGAAATTGTTGGCGATATGGAATACAAACCTCGAACCTCATTGATACCGTTTTGATAAGCCCAAGCGGAGCTGCCATCTTTTATATCAAACACGTACAGATAATTATCAATAGTCAATACTACCAATTTATTATTTATTACTGCTGCTTTTCCTCTTACTGGAGCTCTCAATTCTTTTTCCCACTCAATCTTGCCAGTTTTTGCGCCTATTGCGTGTAAAGTGTTATCCACTATAAAGAAAACATTTTTTTCATAATGTGATAGGCTCATGTTACCAATTTTTTTCCTATGTGAGAGGTGTAATTTCCAATTCATAGCCTTTGAGTTATCAATATCAAAGGAATATAAAGCGCCGTGCTTGTCTGATAAAATAACGCTATTTTCTATAAGCACTGGAGCTACATATCCTTGAGATAGTTTTTTATCCACTAGACTTATTCTCTCGCTTGCCATTGTGTAACTGCTACACAATAACATTATCATGACAATTATTACTTTCATTATTTATTGAAAACAAGATTCATTAATATACATCTTAAGAACCTTAATTACAACGGAAATGTTCTTGCTGCATGTTAAAAACGTTGATTTATGAACGAAATATTATATTATTATGTGAGATAATGTATATTCTTAGAGGTAGTACACCTCATCCACTATGCAGCAACGTGCATAGCTGTATGAACATTGAGATATAAAATAATTTATACCAAGAAGAAAGATGTCATCCAAATAGCCTCTTTTCCTGTCATCCCAGTGCTTGACACTGGGATAGCTTTGTTGCATAGCAACTGAAAAAATCTGGTGGCTACTGACAAAATTCATTATAAATAGCTATTTAACTGTTGAAGAAAAAATATGCCACAAAAAATGAGAGTTAGTAACTGCCATGAATATAACAAATTTCTAGAAAAAAGAGGAAATATTTTTCGTTACATCGATAAAGCTATCGAAAATTGGTATGAAAATAGTCCAAAAATGCAGGGCGGCAACTATATTTATAGTGATAAAGTTGTGATTTTAGTGCATATAATCGTTAATCTTTTTAGAATTGGCTTAAGACAAACAGTCGGGTTTATAAAAGGATATTTGCAACAAATAGGAAGAGATTTGGCAGTTATCAGCTATTCGCAAGCTTCAAAAAAAACTTAATATTAAGATCAATGATTGCAGAATTGATAAAAATAATATGGAAGATATCGAAATTGCCATAGATAGCACAAGCATCAGCATTTATAACAACACACAGCAAGGAAAATAGCGCTGATAGAAAATATCGTGGCTATGAACAGACAAGAAAATTGCATGTAATGTTGAATATAAACAGCAAAAAAGCCATAGCTGCAAAATACAGTAACGGTCTGATCACTATGGAGCTTGCGATTTACTTAAAGGAGTTAATTTTCAGCATGCCATAAAAGCACTATATGCAGACAGAGCATATGACAGACATAAACTCTATAAATTGTGTGATGAATGCGGCATAAAGACAAAAATTCCTCCAAAAAAACAATGCAGCAGAGCATCCAAAGTATGGTAGAGAGAAATGCTGCAATTAGACTAATAAAGTCATACAGCGAAGATGGAATGAAGAGGTGGAAAAGGCAAACAAACTACGGAAAAAGATCTTATGTAGAAAGTTTTTTCTCGCGACTGAAACAAACATTCGGGTTTAATTTTCGGAACAAATCTGAAATTAATCGTGGGAAGGAACTGCTACTCAAGTGTTATTTGCTTAATCAATTTACTGACATTGGTATGGCTAAATTTGAAATGGCTACATGAATTTATCGTAAATTACCACCGCATAGTTGTAACATTGTACCATATTACAATGTTCGTACAGTTGTGTGCGCGACCGGGGGTTTTATTCTATTCTAGAAGTAACATACGGAAAAGGGGGGATTCGAACCCCCGACATATTTTCATATGTGCACGCTTTCCAAGCGTGTGCTTTAGACCACTCAGCCACCTTTCCATGCTTATTCATAATATTGAAAATTGTACTGCTAAACAATATAAAAACCTGGTATATAGGGTTCACCACGAAAATTCACAGTATTGTTAAACTTGCTTCTGCAAGTTGGAAATGTTTTATCGCAACCTGCGAGTATTGAATATTTATCTCCAGCAAAAATTTGGTATGGAGGCGAAGTAAACAACGTAACTACTTTATTTTTATATTCTTTTACTACACCTTCAAACGCTATTGAGCCAAAGAATTTTACTACTCCGTGCTTATAATATTCATCACTCTCAGTTAAATTCGTGTCTTCAAATCTTCTTTCGTCTATTACTTTAGTGATTGTACTTATTTTACTAAATTTTTTAGTATCGGCTTTACATTTATCATCGCAAAATTGTGCTCTGCATGCAGGAGAGTATAATTCTGCTATGCTTCTCTCAAGCTTTGCTGAAAGCCCTCTAATTTCAACAATAAATCTTCCACTACTTAATGTCACTTTACCAAAAATTCCTGAATGTAGATTCATTGTTCCCTGGGTCAAGTCTTTATAATTCACAAGAAATATCTCAATATTTGCAAAGTCGTACTTTCCTGATAAAACATCTTTTTTTTTGATATCAACACTATTTAATATTCCCTCAATTTCCAAATTATCAGTCTTTAAATTGCTGTTTAATATTATACTACTGGCTGTAAATCCACTTGAAGATTTATAGAGTATATTATCAATATTTAAGTCTTCATCATAGTCAGTGAATCCCATTACTTCTCCACCTGCAAGCGTTAATTTCCAGCACGTAGCAGTGGTAAGTAATTCTCCAGCTAAATGATTTTTTAGTGTGGTTTGCATAGGGTCCTCCTGCTTAATTGATTAAATTTGAAAGTAGCTATACGGCCAGTAGAATAAGGGCAGTGTGTTCTTTTCTCATCATCTAAGTAGCCATAAAGCGTCATTCCGGTGACCATAGGGTGTCATTCCAGTGCTTGACACTGGAATCCAGGAAATTTTGCTTGTAAGTAAGCAAACTGATTTGGTGAGCATAAAAAGTGGCTGATCTTATGCTGAATAAACGCTTTTGATGAAGTTGCATGGAAAGCTGGATCCCAGTGTCTGGGCACTGGGATGACATCCTTCTTGGTGGAGTGTCCTCAAATCACAATGTTCGTACAGTTGTGTGTCACGCACTGGGATGACAGGAGAGAGGACACCATATGTTTATTTGATCGACAAATAAACACTAACAGACAAGAATACACCACAATTAACTGTGGTGTGTACTGGCTGGTTAGAAAGAAAACTTCACACCAGTAAGAAGGAGAATTCCTTGGTTAGAAGGTACATCAGCATCAGACTCATCTTTCAGCTTACCTGTTTCGTTAGTCATAAAATAATGGAGAGCTGCGTAAGGAACAAATTTGTTCTTACTGCATGCAGGAGACAGATCATATTGAACGCCAAGTGCACCATCATGAAGCATATCTTTGTCATTCATTCTGCTGCCAAAATACGTCAAACTTGTGTAGATATTCTCATGTTGATACCCAGCTCCTACAGTCCAATACATGGTATCTATACTATCTTTACCAAATTGAGCTTTCAGCCCTTCCACTCTTTTGCCATCAGTAGCATCTTTACTATCAATTTCCGTATAGGTATCACCAATTAATTTTTTAATACCCTTCGGTTGACCAGATTTGCCCA
The DNA here is from genome assembly GCF_008033215.1 of Wolbachia endosymbiont of Drosophila ananassae. Lineage (NCBI taxonomy): Bacteria > Pseudomonadati > Pseudomonadota > Alphaproteobacteria > Rickettsiales > Anaplasmataceae > Wolbachia > Wolbachia endosymbiont of Drosophila ananassae. The sequence goes on from NZ_CP042904.1 coordinate 756,126, forward strand.
AGTATGCAAAAGAGGCAGCAAACTTTACGCCTTGATCTTCATTAATCTTATAATCAGCGCTTACACCAAAATTAACACCCATCAGGTCATTATACTCCACAAATTCCTTATAAAGATGCTTATCTTTACTTGGTTGCTTTGGAAAGCCATATTCACCAACTGCAGAAGTTTTAACTTTTATGTTATGTTTATCAAAGTCATATTCATATGATGCACCAGCACTTACTATGTGCTCATAGTCTGGGCCGACATGCTTTATCGTTTCCTTATGTTCTATCTTACCGCCTTTATCTTCTGAAACTGTTTCTTTTACAGTAAACAAACCACTATCATAACGAGGTGAGTAGCTGATACCAAATCTTGCGCCCATATAATTTGGTGAGTAGTAAGCAACTCTAAATGGCAGTGTAGTCATAACGCCTTTGTTATATTTCCCTGCCATACGGAAAGAGAATTTTTCACTTTCACTCGAAAAACTTTCAGTGTAAAGACGTGGTGTTACATAAAATGGAAAGCTAGCAGCGCTTCCTTCTAAGTTCACTTTTCTGAACCAGTCACTATCTGCAGCTCCGTCAACAGTCGCAATTCTTGTTGCATCAAGCCTCATCAGAGCCTCAGGACCAAATTGGTAACCAAGCTTCACGTCACCATATTTTGAGTTAACAAACACATGCGCACTTCTGCCTTTTGCAGCATAAACACCCTGTGAAGCTCCCTTACCTTCGGTCACTGGGACATGAAACTGCACGTCAGCACCATAAAGAAGACCTAAATCTTCATTCTTATTTTCTGCTCTGAGGTGCAATATTGCATCAGCAATCATACCCATATCGTTGCTGTAATCACCAATATTTCCTATTCCTTCATAGAATATTGGATTTGCTCCTTTTGTTATATCTGGAGTGGCATTATAATACTCTGTAGATCTGTTTGGCATAACGTTATAACGTTTATAATCTGCGCCACTTGGTCCAGCTTTGCCATAACCTTGAGCATCAACAACACCACCAAAAGTTATTCTTAAATTACTTTGCCCTTGATTGGTATCGATAATATCAACTCCACCAACTGAAACAACAGGACTTGCCTTACCTTTTTCCTCTGTATTTTTGTTAACAACTTTTATATCCTTCTTTACATCTTTAGCTTCAACTTTAGCATTCTTAGTTTTAGAACGCTTAGTTTTTGAAACTTTACCTTTTTCTATATTAGAATTCTTAGCGTTTAGAGCTTTCGCTTTTGAATCCTCTATAAGCTTTGCTTTTTTCTCATTTGCTAGCCTGATCTCCTCTTTTTTCTTCTGCTCGGCTGCTAATCTTAGCTCCTCTTTTTTCTTAAGCTCTTCAGCTTTTTTTCTTGGATCAGCATTACATATTCTGTCCATCTTTTCTTTCAGTTTTTTATTTGATGTTTTCATAACTTCTGTTTTTCCAGAAGTTTTTGTGCTCTCTTGCTTTTTTATTTCCTTCATACTCTCATCAGGAAAGTCAGCTGCAAAACTGCTGAAAGAACATAAAGTTAATAAAGAAACTAGAGCAGTTCTAGTATACATAGACTTTTTCATGAAGTGCCCCCAAAAAATTTCGAAATCATATCTTAAATGTAAATAGTATAAAAATGTTGAAAATTCAACTTAAAGCAACCTTATAACGAAAATAAAAGTAAAATGCAATACCTTAAAAGCAACTTTCTTAATATGCTCAACGTGTATATTAACCAAAATTTAGTACAGAGGTTCGCTTGTTAGTGCATTATAACTCGACTATTTATTCTATGGAAGTAAAATTTTTCCACCACAAGTTATTTGCCATTCTTCTTTAAATTTCTTTAGGTATTCTTTTTTTTCGCACTCTAAAAGTAGCTCTTCCACACTTTTGTTGTAGCTTTCAGTAGTAATCCTTCCCTGATGATGCATGAACCTTAAGTAAATCAAATAAGTGTTAATTACATCTGTTTCACAATAATCTCGAATCTCTTGTATCTTGCCGCTATCGTATAAGCCCATAACTTGTGACCCATCAACTCCAATCTTACCAGGAAGATTAAATGCTGCACAAACTTCGTTCATTTTTACTCTCGCAGAAGCTCCAAAATCAGAGAGGGATTCAAGCAAATCACAATGCCAATCACTGCTATATCTCTGATTGTAACTATTCCACTTATCGCCAGCTTTATGAAAATATTCTGCTTGAATGCCATGGACCATAGCACGATACTTCAGCACTGGTATATCAAAAGTGCGTCCGTTGAACGAAACTAATCTTGGCTTTTTCTCTGATATGTAGTTAAAAAATCCTTTCACTAGCTCCTTTTCACTGGAATTTAGTGTGCCTCCAGATCTTATTTCTTGCAGTGTGAACACCTCATAACCACTCTGGTAGCTTATATTGCAAAGTAAAAAACTAATAACTACAACAAGGTGAAAAGGCTGACGCAGAAAAGAGTTTTGCCCGTTTGTTATTTCAAGATGATATTTTGTTAATGCATCCCTCTTCTCTTCTACACTACTATCATCACTAATATTGAGTAAATTTTTGCAGGAATTTACATCTGGTATAGTTTCAATATCAAATACCAATAAAGAATTAAGCATTGCCTATATACTCCTCCGGACGGTCGATCCAAGGTCGCACTTTCACAAATAAAAAGAGGTGTACCTTGCACTCAAATAATTTTTCTAGTTCAGCACGCGCTTCGATATTAATTTTTTTAATATTACTGCCATCTTTTCCTAGTACTATTTTTTTATGACTATCTTTCAACACAAATATGATCTGTTTGATGACTAAACTCTTATCTTTTTTTTCCTCAAATTGTTCAGTTATAACAGCTGTAGAGTATGGCAATTCTTCACGCAAGTTCAAGAATAATTTTTCTCTCGTAATTTCTGCTGATAAAAAATTTGTCGAGGAATCGGTTATTTGATCTTCTTCATAAAACCAGGGGCTCACCGATGCAACTTCAGACAAGTAATTCATCAAATCAGAAAGTCCATCATTCTTTAATGCTGATATCATAAAAACCTTTTCAAATTTATAAAGCAAATTCAGATGCTCATGCGCCATCTTTAATTCAGGCCTTTTTACCAAATCAGTTTTATTGATAACCAAAATGCATCTGCCTTTTGTGCGCTGCAGCCGCATAAATATAGTCTTAATTCTTTCTATATTTTTCAAATAATTGCTTACATCAACAAGCAACAAAGTGATGTCACTATCCTTAACTGCCGACCATGCAGATTTGACTAAAGCTTTTTCAAGTTTTGTTTCTGCTGAGAAAATTCCTGGGGAGTCAGTAAAGACAACTTGTGTGTTGTTGCATGTTGCAACACCCCTTATTTGCGTCCTTGTTGTTTGCACTTTAGGGGTGACAATTGCAATTTTCTTGCCTATGATGCTGTTAATTAATGTAGACTTCCCAGCATTTGGTAAGCCAGCTATGGTTACAAATAAGCATTTTTGTTCTTTCACAAAGAAAATTATAAAGAAAACTGAATGCCCGCGTCAAGCTACTTATATGACAAGAAGGATGACAGAACCCTTTTTGGTTAGCATGCAAAAAGGAAAAAAACTTATTCTACAAATTAAAAATACAATATACTCAAAAACTTTTCAGAAAATCCATAGGAGGGTTTGCTAATGAAGGTTCTTGAGTTGACGCCATTGCCTGAACGACTGCTTGATTTAAGGGTAACGTTTTAACCATAAGGTCACTAACTCCTTAATATGTGTGTTCATAATTTGATTTTCCACGAAAGACATAATAGCAATAACCAGTGTAAGTTAAAATGATTGGTAAAAGCGGTATTATAACAATGAGCATTAAAGATAAACTTGGCCCAGAAGCGGCTGCATCCAGAATGGTATATTGAAAAGGTATAATCCATGGGTAGATACTAATTCCTAAACCTAAATATCCCATAAAAAAAATAGCAATACTGAGAAAGAATGGACGGTACTCCCGTTTAGTATTCTGAAGATCAAACCACAGCATGAAAAATAGCCAAGATGTGAGTAATGGAATAGAAAATAAATAATAAAAATTTGGCATGCTAAACCAAAAGTTTTTAATACGTTCATTTAAAAATGGTGTCACTACACTCACTAGTCCCATGAAAATACCTACAAAACCAAGCGTATAAGAAGCAACCTTGCGTGCCCATTCTTGTGTTATATTTTCTGTCTTCATTATGAGCCATGTAGAACCTAAAAGTGCATATCCAAATATCACAGCAATGCCTGTCATTACACTAAAAGCACTTGCCCAATCAAATTGGCCACCAGAAAAGTTGCGTCCGTTTACTTCTACACCATGTATAAATGCACCTAAAATCATGCCTTGGCAAAATGCAGCACCAAGTGACCCAAAATGAAAGGCATAATCCCATAATCGCCTGTATTTTCCTTCTGCCTTAAAACGAAACTCAAAGGATACTCCGCGCACTATAAGGCCAAGCAGCATAATAATGATTGGAATATAAAAAGCAGGCATTAATATTGAATATGCAAGAGGAAAAGCAGCAAACAACCCTCCACCACCTAGTACCAACCATGTTTCGTTTCCATCCCAAAATGGTGCAATTGAGCTTATCATGTGATCACGGCATTTATCTGACGGTGCAAAAGGAAGTAAAATACCAATACCTAAATCAAACCCATCCATTAAAATATACAGTAAAACAGCTATGGCAATTAGTAATCCCCAGATTAGGGGTAAATTAATTAAGGAAGAAAAATCAAACATGATTGTTGTCCTTTCCAGATGTACCAGCATCAATCACTGAAGCTCCAATACCGTGTTTATAAAATTGCTCTTCTTCTTTAATGACAGGAATTCCTTTGTATATAAGTTTCAGAATATAGTAACTACCTGCTCCAAATATAAGGGTATACATAACGATAAATGCAATCAAAGACCATGCAACCTGAGGACCGGTAATCGCAGATGAAAATGATTCAATTGTGCGCATAATTCCATATACAGTGTAAGGTTGACGGCCAATTTCAGTAGTAAACCAACCTGCAAGTAACGCTATGAACCCAGACGGCATCATTGATATCCACCATCCATGTAAGAAACAACTTTGGAATAATTTGCCACGAAGATACTGTATAACACTTACTGACCCAATTATGATCATTAAAATTCCAACTCCAACCATTATACGGAAGGACCAGAATACCCATACTACAGGTGGTCTATCTTCTTTTTTCCATTCCTTTAATCCTTTTACTTCTCCTAAAAAATCATGTGTTAAGATCAAGCTGGCAAGATTAGGAATTTTTATCTCGTAGTGATTAATTTCATTTTGCTGATCCGGATAAGCAAATAAAAGTAAGCCAGCCCCTTTTTCGGTTTCCCATATACCTTCCATTGCAGCAATCTTAGCAGGTTGATGCTTTAGTGTATTTAATCCATGCCTATCTCCCATGAACAGCTGAAATGGTGCAGCTAAAGCTACCATAATGGTTGCCATACCAAGCATAATTCTTGCTTGAGGAGCATGTCGTTTTCTCCAAAGATAAAATGCTCCTACACCACCAACCACAAAAGCTGTTGTAAGATAGGCTGCTGTTACCATATGAATAAAGCGATAAGGGAAAGAAGGATTAAAAATAATCTCTAACCAATTGGTTGGATATAGGAGACCATTCTCACCAATCGTGAATCCAGCGGGTGTTTGCATCCAACTGTTGGCCGCAATAATCCAAAAAGCTGAAATAAGCGTTCCCACTGCAACAATACAAGTAGAAGCAAAGTGCATACGAGAACTTACTCTATTCCATCCAAATAGCATAATACTCAAAAAAGATGCCTCCAGAAAAAAGGCTGTTAAAACCTCAAAGGAAAATAGAGGGCCGAGAACATTGGCTATGCGGTCAGAAAAAATCGACCAATTGGTACCAAGTTGATATGACATTACAACTCCAGATACCACTCCCATGCCAAAAGCAACGGCAAAAATCTTGATCCAGAATTTATAAACATCACGGAAACGTGTATCACCAGTCTTAAGCCAACACCATTCCAAAAAGGCTAGAAAACTTGCAAGCCCGATCGTGAAAGCAGGAAATATAATGTGAAAGCCTATTGTGAAGGCAAACTGAATTCGAGCTAATAATAAAGGATCAAATTTAAACATTTTACCTAATACCCATGTATTACAAATAATAGCCAAATCTGCCTATAATTCAATCCATTTTTTCACAAAATTGACCTTATCCAGAAAAAGTAGAGAGAAAGTTAAGACGTTTTTGTCATGAGAATAAATTGTGCAGGAATACAACTGTTCTCCCTTGTCATACCGTCACGGTATCTCTAGATCCCGCTAACACGTAGCGGAATGACGATTGTCAGGCCAGCGCCCCTATGATGTCATCCCAGTGCTCCTTTTTTTGTCATCCCAGTGTCAGCTACTCGGATGACACCTTCCGTATAAACATTAAGAAATTTACCAAGCGGAGAAAAAGGCAAAAGAAGCCCCGTGGTTGGCTAATTACTTACATTATACTTTCAAGTATGGCGTTTTTTTATTCTAAACGTTTAATAACCGCGATTCAGCTACTTTTAAACCGCAACTAATCTAAATTATAAACGTTAAGAAATTTACTAAACAGAAAAAAAGGCAAAAGAAACCCTAGGGTAGCTAGTTATTCACTATCCATTTTTTAAGTTGGCGTTTTTTTATGTTTTAAACGCTTTATAAGCGCGTTTCAGCTTATGTAGGTAGAAATTTTATAAGACATAAGGTGCACATAGTGCAAAAAATTAAACATGAGACGCCAGATACGTGAGTTTTTTTGTCATTTAATCTGTACAGAGAAGATAAATAAATAGCTTCAGTTTCATGATAATGGGGTTGGCGGAGTTTGTCAAGGAAGTTTTTGTATTTAATCCGTTTCTATGGCTTATATAATAATTATTATTGTAGTATAATTTAGAATAATGCAATAGATACCTAAATGTTTTAGCTATTAATTATATGTTGCACAAAAGCATATATTGCCCTACCATCCAAGTAGGTTAGAAATAAAGAGGTTTTTATGAGTTTTACTTTACCTGAATTACCATACGATAAAACAGCTTTGGAGCCTTATATATCTGCAAAAACCTTAGATTTTCATTATGATAAGCACCATAAAGGATATTTAAATAAACTCAACGAGCTAGTTGAAAATACAGATTATCAACATGTAAAAATTGAGGAATTAATAACAGAAGTTCATGGTAATAGCAGCAACTTGCCTATATTTAATAACGCAGCACAAGTTTGGAACCACACTTTTTATTGGAACTCAATGAAAAAAAATGGTGGTGGTAAGCCTAAAGATAGTAGTCTTTTAGCAAAAAAAATTCAGGACGATATCGGTGGCTTTGATAAATTTTATGAAGAATTCTCCAACCATGGAGTAAGCCAGTTTGGCAGTGGATGGGTATGGTTAGTGCTCGAAAAAGGTAGGTTAGGAAAGCTCAAAATCACCAAGACTCCAAATGCAGATTTGCCAATAATTTATGGCCAAGTGCCACTACTCACTATGGATGTGTGGGAGCACGCCTATTATTTAGATTGTCAAAACCGTAGAATTGACTACATAAAAGTTTTCCTTGATCATTTAATTAATTGGGATTTTGCAGAAGAGAATTTAAAAAAGAACACATAAGATGAATGTACCCCGGGTAACAAAATTAGATAATGGTCTGCGCATAATAACTGAGCAGGTGCGTGATATTGATTCCGTAGCTTTAAGCATACGAGTTGGTGTTGGCAGTAGAGCAGAAAGTGCAAAGCAAAATGGAATATCCCATTTTTTAGAACACATGGCTTTCAAAGGGACGAAGACAAGAACTGCCTTTGAAATTGCAAAAGCTTTTGATGACATAGGTGGGGTTTTCAACGCCAGCACTGGTAGGGAAAGCACCACCTATTATGCAAAAGTCCTCAAGAAAGACATCAAAACTGGTATTGATATACTAATAGATATATTGATGAATTCAACATTTCCAGAAGATGAATTGGAGCGTGAGAAGGGCGTTGTAATACAAGAGATTTTTCAAACTAATGATTCACCAAGTGACATTGTTTTCGATAAATATTTTGAGGCAGCTTATAAAGATCAACCTTTCGGCAGGTCAATCTTAGGCACGCAAGATACTGTAAAATCTTTTACTCGAGGAGATCTAGATAATTACATAAATGAGCATTACTTTGGCGAGAATATGCTATTTGCCGTTGCAGGAAATGTTGAACATGAAGAAGTTGTTGCATTAACCAAAGATTTTTTCTCAAAGATTCATTCTAAAAAGCTGAAAAAAAGCCAAAATGCGACGAGCCACACTGGTGGTGAGTATTTAGAACATCGTAAATTAGATCAGGTGCACTTGCTAATTGGTCTACCTAGTGTTTCTCGCCATGACGATAAATATCACACGTTTCAAGTGCTTGATTCTATATTAGGGAGCGGAATGTCATCACGTTTATTCCAGGAAGTAAGGGAAAAGCAGGGATTAGCTTATTCTGTTTATTCATTTAATTCCAGCTATACTGATACAGGAATGTTTTCCATTTTTGCTGGTACAGACAGTAGTAACTTAGATAAGCTTTTAAAATCTATAACGACAGAGTTGAAGAAGTTGTCTACAGATGATTTGAGGGAAGAAGAAGTAAATAGAGTGAAAGAGCGAGTAAAATCCCAAATTTTAATGTCACGCGAAAGTGTGAGCTCACGTGCTGAAACATTGGGGCACTACTACGGTAACTATAATAGGTACATCAGTAAAAATGAATTAATAGAAAAAATTAGTGCAGTTACCACTGCTAACGTAAAAAAAGCAGCAGAAGAATTATTATCTCAGCATGAAAAAGCCACTCTAGCTGCAATTGGAGAAATTAAGTCACTGCCAAGTTACGATAAAGTGGTTTCTATGCTTAAAGCTTAGTGTATTCTGTTATATTGATTTGGCTGCTTTACAATAGATCTTCATAATTTATAGCTAAAGTGACTTAAGTTTACCGATAATTTGAAAAACAAAAATTCGTCATTCCGCTACTTGTTAGCGCCGCGGCGGTATGACGTAGGAAAACCTTTCTTGGGTTAGCTATAGCACAGTGATTAAAGAAGCGTAAAGTTGAAACAATGTGCTATGAACCACACATATAAGCAATTATATGTATTAAGCAAGAGCCTGACATTAGTTTTAATTCTTCTGTCAGTTAACTCTTGTCTTTTATACATGAATCACTTACCTATTTTAATCCCACCTGCATTTCTGCTTTGCGTAACTTTTTCCGTATAATTTTTAGGAGGTACTGGTGGTGCAAGTGGTTTTTTGCTTACAGGGTTTGAGTCTATACCTTTCTTTTGCCGATGATAGTTCCGTGCTTCTTGAACGGTCTGATGTGTAGGCTCTCCACCATTATAGTTTCCTCTCACAGAGTTCGAGTTTATGTCTTTCTTTTGCGGAGGATAGTTCAATGCCTCTTTACGAGTCTGGAATATAGGCTCTCCATCATTATAGTTTGAGTTTATATTTTCCTTTTGCGAACCAGCGTTCAATAATTTCGATATCTCTCGCCCTAGCTGATCACCTTTATAATTATTGTTAAGATCTTTGATTTTCTCCTCACCCAATTCCATTATTCGAATTAGAGAGGTATCAATAAAATCCGTTTTTATTTTGTCAATATCTATCAATTTATTACCATAAATCGTAATTTCACTTTTACCTTTTTCACTATTCACATCATAGCCTTGCTCTTTAACTCCTGTTATTACTTCCTTCTTTAGTAATCTATGAATAGTATTTATTATTTTTTGACCACAATCTTGAAAAAAATCTCTGATTGTATCAAATGCCTTTGATAAGGAGATGGTTTCAGTATGTGCGTATTTTTTACCTAGTGGTGGCTCTTCAGCATTCTGGTGTATAGATTCTATTTGCTGAGGGTCAAGCATCATTGCATGACGTTTTGAGCGTGTTGGGTTTGCTTGTGTTTCAGATGACAACATGCCCTTAATATCTTGTTTTTTATTCTCACCATCAGCAACCATACCATCACTTGATTTCCTTTTTTTAGGAAGTAATTGTGGTGGCTCCTCATTATTCTGGGATACTGCATTTAAATTCTTAAGTTTAGGAGGTAATTGTGGTGACTCTTCTTTCCTAGGACTGATAAACTCTTGTACTCTTTCTAGATAACCAACATTTTTGTCCTCTTTAGGCACTCGCGCACCTTCAAATTTAATGTTTTTTATATCTTCAACACTCAGCCCATTTTCTTTAAGCCATCCCCCTCTTTTGCTCATTGATGCAACAAACTCATTAATCTTTTGAATATTTTTTACATCATCATCAACTAGCATGACAGTTTTTGGCAACTCACCGTGTTTATTCTTATACTTCACAATTGCCTCACAGATGTGCAAATTCTTTCCGACTTGACTTTGTTGTTCTCTAACATCTAACTCTTGCAACTGATTATCATAATCTCCTGGAAACCCACCAAATACAGAAATGCTACCTGTTTGTTCTTCAAATAAACCCAAGTGATCCTTTACAACCTCTTTTACAGCATCCGGATATTTTGTATATGATGCAATATTAACTTCTATTCCACTTGAAAGTGCAGATTGCAGTACAGATTTTAACCCCTCTTTATTTTTTATTCCGTCTGTATTTTCTAGAAAATTTTTTATGTCGTTATCAGTTGCTGCATTATTTTGAGTAGAATTAAAGTCACTTTTGCTTAACCTAGAAAGAGCATTGTGCATGTGTCCATTAGTGATAGTGTTATCAAAGTCAAATATTAATAGGGTATTATTTCCTTTAGCCATATCTTCACCTCTAATCCTTACAAATCATATGGGTAGAGACTAACATTAATAGATTAATTATTTATTATAGCACTTCTGAAGGAAAAATAATAAAAGGAAGAGTTAACAGAATAGACTTCTTGCATAACCCAAACTAAGTAGAAAAAAGGTATAGCTATACCGCCGCGGTATCTCTAGATCCCGCTGGGATGACGGTTGTCATTTAACTATAAATATTTAAGAAATTTACCAAATAAAAAAAAAGGCAAAAGAAGCCCCGTGGTTAGCTAATTACTTACATTATACTTTCAAGTATGGCGTTTTTTTATTCTAAACACTTAATAACCGCGATTCAGTTGCTTTTAAACCGCAACTAATCTAAATTATAAACGTTAAGAAATTTACTAAACAGAAAAAAAGGCAAAAGAAACCCTAGGGTAGCTAGTTATTCACTATCCATTTTTTAAGTTGGCGTTTTTTTATGTTTGAAACGCTTTATAAGCGCGTTTCAGCTTATGTAGGTAGAAGTTTGATAAAGACATAAGGTGCACATAGTGCAAAAAATTAAACATGAGACGCCAGATACGTGAGTTTTTTTGTCATTTAATCTGTACAGAGAAGATAAATAAATAGCTTCAGTTTCATGATAAGGGGGCTGGCGGAGTTTGTCAAGTAAGTTTTTTCGTTTCTATTTCCAATAAAAGTTCGTTATATGGTTATGCAAGAAGTCTAATGAAGAAAAGACTTAAAGAGAGGCCAAATCAAAGTGCAATGGTATTTCACTAATCCAATTATTTTTCTCCTGATCTAGCCTATCATCTAATATTGCCTGCCTTATTGATGCCATTAACTTATTCATAAAGAAAATATTATGAATGGTAACGAGCGTGTAAGCCAGGAGCTCTTTAGCTTTCAGTAAATGGTGTATATAAGCTCTTGAATGTTTTCTGCAGGTAAAACATAAACAGTCACTTTCAATTGGGTTATCGTCCAGCTCGAATTGTTGATTTCGCAAATTGATATGCTCTTTGCACTTTGAAGAAATAGAATCTCTATTTTTTACTTTAATAAGCGCACCACCATGCCTTGCCAAACGAGTTGGATGCACACAATCAAACGTGTCAATTCCAAGACTTACTCCATGAAAGATGTCCACAATCCCACCGATACCAAGCAAATGAGTAGGCCTGTCTTTTTTCAAGTGGTCCATAGTGAAAGAAACTACATCGTACATCTGCTCTTTACTTTGACCAAGTGATCCACCTATTGCTTGGCCGAAAAATGGTAAATTGTTGATAAAATCACAACTTTCTCTACGCAGATCGTGATATATTCCGCCTTGACTAATTCCATACAGTGCCTGCTTGCCATTATTGTTTTTTTCAAATTCATTTAAAGAACGTTCAGCCCATCTGTGGCTCATGAGCATTGATTTTGCTGTGTATTCTTTGCTTACGTGAAATGGAGTGCATTCATCTAAAACTAGGATTAAATCTGCACCTAATTTTTGTTGAATTTGTATAGACTTTTCAGGAGTTAAGCAATAAGTTTTGCCATTGATGTAAGAACGAAAAATTGCCCCATCCTCATTAATTTTGATCAAAGTTTTTTGTTTTTTTCTTATTCCTTTTATCTCTTCCGAAACTGATCCGTGGCCTAAGCTAAATATCTGATATCCACCTGAGTCAGTTAGCATTGGCCCATTCCATCCCATCATCTTGTGCAAACCACCAAGTTTTGCAACAGTATTCTCTCCTGGTTGAAGCATTAGGTGATAGGTGTTGGAAAGTATTATCTGAGTACCTTCTTCTCTGATTCTCTCGATATCTGCAGCTTTAATAGCAGCTTTGGTTGCACAAAATATAAATGCTGGTGTTTCTATGTTTCCATTTGGAGTTTTAATAATGCCAACTCTTGCAGAACCTGATTGCTTGATTATCTTGAATGCAAATTCTTCTTTCATCTATTTGCCTGAAAGTTCTGCTATGATGTTTTCTACTTTCTCAGGAGTAAGATTTTCATAGAAGTCATTATTAATCTGCACAACGGGAGCATTAATGCATGCACCTAGGCATTCAACTTCTTTTAAAGTGAACAAATTATCTTTAGTAGTCTCACCGATATTGATTCCAAGTTTTTTTTTAAAGGTATTTAAAACTTCTTCACTATTGCACAACCAGCAAGGAGTTGTTCTACAAATTTGTATTAGATATTTGCCTACTGGTTTTAAATTATACATGGTGTAAAAATTTGCCACTTCATATACACGAATATGTGGAATATGCAGCATATCAGCAACATAACGCATAGCAGATTCAGAAACCCATCCGCATTGCTCTTGAACCAGATATAGTAAAGGCATAACAGCACTACCTTCTCTACCTTTGGGATACATCTCTATAAACTTTCCCGCTTTCTTGAGGTTTTCTGATGTAAAACTAAACTGCTCTTCTTTTTCTATCATTCATGAGACTCGTGTAAACTTTAACAGATTATACCTGTAGAACCAATGATTGCAATTGTTGGTTTTTTGAGAAATAGCATAAAGCTTCTTAGCCCTCTTCAAGCTTATATTTACCTTTTAGTATAAAATATTATATTAATTTTTTAATTTTAGTTAAAATTTTCATTGACATTAACACACAGGAGTAATCATAATAGCATTTTATTAATATTTTAAATAAAATTATGTCTATATTAAGAAGATTGCTCGGGATCAACTCAAATACACCGGAAATTAAAGAAGCGATAGGTTTTAATCCAACAAACGTAGAATTAATTGAGGGGAATGGAGTTGCTTACGGACTCAGCTATCAAGATAATGGTAATGGGAGCAGTAAAGTAAAATTACTTATTAGTCCATTATATCAATCAAAAACATACGAATGTGGTACAAATATCAGCGTAGCAAATGAATTCAAAGATCAATTATCTCTCACATTAATAGAAGATTCAGCTGAAATAGATAAAGTTGGAGTTATCTTTCCTGAAGAAGGAATTAGCGAAGAAGGAGAAAAATGCGTTAAAGGCTTATCTTTTAACACTTACGGAATTAAACAATCAGTTAATACTCCTTCAGTTGAACATTTAGATAAAAGAAAATTACAAAAGAATATTGATAATAATAGTCTTGCAAATGTGGGCAATAGTTACTTTCAACCAAGAGCAGTGAAAGTTGGTAATGGTGACGTAATTGTAATCGCCCATAACTTAAAGGATCAAACTTTAGTTTCTTGGTACTTAAAGTCAAGCGAGAGCGGAAAATTTAAGGTATTGACTGGAGAAAAAGGTGTTACAGAAAGAAAATTGTTCAATTTTGATAATCAGGGGCAATTGGCATTAAATGGAAACACGATGCTTTATTCGCAAGTGAGCAAAAGGATTACTAAGGAAAATCAAGAGGTGAGAAAAACACGTATTTTTAAATTTGATATGGCTAAAGTGATTCAGGGTCTGAAGGATGGAGTTAATGGCTTTTTACTTGGTAATCGAAAAGGTCAAATAGATAATAAAGCACTATCTCTTTCTAGAGAACATGAAATAAGCTTTTTGCAGTATGTTGAACAAACGGAAGGAAATGATCTAGTTGCTTTTCTTGAAAATGACCAATCAGCTAATGAGCAGAGGTTACATATAGCAACTCCACTTAAAAATGGATCAGTGTCAGATTTTCCTATCTATCAATTTACAGATCCTATAGAGCAATTATATATTAAAGGCAACGGTCAGGGTGGTTTTATCGTAACTGCGGTAAGTGGAGAAAATATTGTAACTTTTAATCAAAACGGCTCTGGAAAATCTTCTGAAGCAACAATAATACCGGCAAATAGCATCAAAACTCTCAGTGATTTTGTTAATATCATTAACGGTCGATTAACGCCAGATATTATTTCTAGTAGTACCGTGGCTCCTATAACTGTTGCAGAAACGGTTGTGACTTCTAAGAAAACGCCGACTGCTGCAATTACTAGCACAGCAGAAACCGACGCTGTGAAGACTACTAAATTGACAACGGAAGCCGTTGCACCTACTTCTACAATAAGTAAACCTTCAACGGAGTCAACGACAGTAGCAAAAACAACTACTACTTCACAAGCGACCACGGTTGCTACAACGTCAACTAGTGTGCCGATAGTAACTTCAGGGACTGAGACAAGTACTGTAAAACCTACAGCAGCGACTGGTGCGTCGACTTCTACGATGAGTAAACCTTCAACAGAGTCAACGACTCAAACAAGTACAGTAACAGTGAAACCAACAACAGAAGCCGTTGCACCTACTTCTACAACGAATAAACCTTCAACAGAGTCAACGACTCAAACAAGCACAGTAACAGTGGAACCAACTGCGCCAACAACAAGCTCAGAGAAAACTACACAAACAGTATTTAGTATACCAAGTACTAGAACAAAAGAGTCAACAACTCCTATATTCACCACGACTTTACTTCCTCAGTCTACTTCTTCACCACAACCTACTCAACTTGCTATAGGGTCTAATAAGGCAGGAATGATAGGGGGATCTTTGGTTGGAGCAATAGGTATTGTTGGAATTATAGGATTCATAGCATATAGATATGTTAAGGGTCGTAATGCTGCTCCTGTATTAGAACTAACTGATTTGGGTTATAGAAGGCGATCATCTTCAAGTAGCGATGAAGAAATTTTTACCACTGGTAACAGAATGCGAACTATATATCAATCTGAAACAGTGCTAAATAGTATATCAGTAGAAAGTAGTAGTCGATCAAGAAGTAGCTCATCGTCTTCAAGCGGTGGACCAGGCTCTTGACTAACTGAAGCGGAGTCTAAAAGTGAAAAAAGCTTATCTTGGGATAGTGATGATGTGCCGGAATATCACCTTTAGCTATTTGTCTAAATGTTTTTAATATGTAGACTGTTAGGAAATTGTCTTTTGCTTTTGTGATTTTCATGTTAAAGTATAATTCCTAGGTGAAATAAGTAGCTGCTGTTGTGTGATAAACATAGCAGAGGAAAGTCCGGGCTCCAAGGAAAAATAGTGACGGGTAATGCCCGCCGGAGGTAACTCCAGATATAGGGCTACAGAAAATTACCGCCTAAAATATTTTTAGGTAAGGGTGAAAAGGTGTGGTAAGAGCACACCATGGCAATGGCAACATTGGTAGTCGAGTAACCAACACTAGGAGCAAGATTAAATAGAAGTAGATTTTATGTTTTCCTCATATCTACTCGGGTAAATCGCATGCGGTAAATGGTAACATTTACTCCAGATAAATAGCTACATAAACAGAACTCGGCTTATATTTCACCTAGGCGTTCACATGATACGTGCGATATAAGCCATGCTATATTTAAATGTGTAGGCATTTCATGCGTTGTCCTTCACTTGTTCTGCTTGATAGCCATCACTACTTTCGCCTACATTAACATTAGAATATTCATCATCATCAATATACTCTTTCAGAACATACCCTCTGCCCCAAACGGTTTCTATGTGGCTTTTTCCATCATTTGCACTTTCAAGTTTCTTACGTAATTTGCACATAAAAACATCAACTATCTTGTTATCTGAAGGTTCATCTAAGCCATTGTAAAGATGATTTAAGAACATTTCTTTTGTTAATACTGTTCCTTTACGCAGTGCTAGCAATTCTATCATAGAATACTCTTTATTAGTAAGGTGAACCGTTTTACCTTTCACCTCAACAATCCTGTGATCAAAATTGATATTTATATTACCAATCTTTATCACCGATTCAGGATGGCCTTTAGTACGACGCACTATGGCCTTAATTCGAGCTAATAACTCACTTTTATGAAATGGTTTGGTTAAGTAATCATCGGCACCATACCCGAGTCCTTTAGCTTTGTGATTGACAGCGGATATACATGAAAGTATTAAGACAGGAACTTTGATTTTTGCACTTCTTAGTCTTAGCAATATATCATATCCGTCAATATCACCAGGCAAGTGTATATCTAAAATAACTAGGTCATAGTAATCTCCGTTTGAGGAAACCATATTATTGTTATAATCTTGTGCAGAAGTAACAACGTCACAGAAATGTCCATCAGAAGTTAAGGCGTTAACCACAGTCTTTGCACTTACTTGATCATCTTCAATTAATAATATACGCATATTTTACACCCCATAAATAATTTATAATTTTAGTAATATATATAACTAAGGAAAGTAATAAATCAAATTTTTATTAACAAATGATCAAAATTACACTTATTAATTAATAGTAAATATATTGTTCCAAAGTTATATAAATAGATCTAAAATATAATAGACATACCATGATAGTAATAATATTTTTAGTAAATATTGAATTAAAGTTACTATTATTAAAAGAATACTTCGGTTAATAAATATTTAACTATTCTATATGTCTGTGTTATATTTTTAATTTACTTATCCTACTATTTTAAAGTATAAGTAATATTTTCAGGAATATTGTGTGGCAATATCAATTTTAGGTGCTGGTGCATGGGGTACAGCAATCGCAATTTCATTAGGTAGTAAGAAAGATGTGATTTTGTGGACTCGCAATGAAACTACATTTGAATCAATCAACGGGAAAAGAGAAAGTGACAAGCTACCCGGTTGTCGAATTTCTGATAATGTGTCAGTAAAATTGGCTATTGAAGACACAATTAATGCTTCAGTAACAATCCTCGCTGTTCCCACTCAGTCTCTGAGGAAGGTATGTCAGCAATTGCATAATTGTAATCTGAAAAAAGATGTAGCAATAATTTTAGCTTGTAAGGGAATAGAAAAGTCTACATTAAAATTACCTAGTGAAATAGTAAATGAAATTTTACCTAACAATCCTATTGCTATTTTTTCAGGTCCTAGCTTTGCTGTAGAAGTTGCAAGAAAATTACCCTATTCAATGGTTCTTGCATGCCAAAATAACACATTAGGTTCAAAGCTAGTATCAGAGCTGCAACAAGAAAATGTTAAATTGGAGTTTAGTAACGACATTATAGGAGTACAGATTTGTGCAGCGTTAAAGAACGTTTTTGCTATAGCGTGTGGGATTGTTCTAGGTAGTAAACTTGGGTTTAATGCTCATGCAGCATTGATTACGAAAAGTATGAGCGAAATTAAGGCTTTATACTCAGCAAAAATTGGTGACGGTAGTGTGGATATAAATACACTACTTGGGCCAGCATGTCTGGGTGACCTAATTATGACATGCACATCCTTGAATTCAAGAAACTTATCTTTTGGGTTTAAAATAGGTAATAGTGACAATGGCTTTAATGTTCAGCAGATTTTGTCAGAAGGCAAGTCAGTGATTGAAGGTTTTAGCACTGCTGAGTCCATATTTAATTTAGCAGGAAAGCTAAAGATAAAAATGCCTATATGTGAAGCGGTCTATAGATTATTGTATGAAAGCGCCTCTATAGAGGATACTATTTCTGTTCTTATAAGTTAATTTTGTATTTGGATATATTGTGAAATTTTTATATAAATTAATATCAACGTGGTGGCTGTCTGGAACAGTAAAAAAAATGCCAGGTACTGTGGGTAGTTTGGCTTCTTTTCCGCTTGTTCCTGTAATCCTGAGCAACAAAATTTTAGGTGCAGCAATTATTTCTTTTTTATTCTTAATTGGATTATGGTCTACAGGTAATTATATAAAACATTACAAGACTTCATGTGATCCAAAAGAGGTAGTAATTGACGAAGTGGTTGGTCAATTGCTGACGATACTTTTAGTTTCGATATTGTTAAGCCAAGAGATGAATTGTTCTTCATTGTTGTTGTGCTTTTTTTCTTTTAGGTTTTTTGATATAATAAAAACGTGGCCTATAAATTTAATCGATAAAAATACCAAAGGTCCTTTAGGTATTATGCTAGATGACGTTATAGCTGCAATTTTAGCCTGTGTTCTTATAGGAGCCTTTTATTGTTTATTGTTGGTGTATGCAGGATAAAAAAATTTATTATTCAAGCTTAATTGTTCAAAATCTAAAGGATTATATACTGTACACAGCGAATTTATCTGAGTGGGAAGTACACGATGAATTTGATAACATCATATTTACAATAAATGGTACCAGGGAGTCATTATTTAATTTTGTGTTCTGTGGAGATCAATGTACCGAGCTTTCTATACAAAAAACTCTAGATTATCTCAGAACAAGAGATATAGAAGCAACATGGGTAATAAATTCACATATGAAAATAAGAGATATTTTAGAAAAGTGTGAAATAAAACACGTTAGCACACCAAAAAAAGCTTTACTTAATATGAAAAATTACTTTTTACCTGCTGATGTTATTCCAAACTTGAGGTTAAATGCTGTGAATGGTAGCAACCTCTTAGAACAGTTAGATCTACACACTTCTAAAATTTTTTATCATGGCGTTGGAATTGTCAGCACATTTTTTCGCGGATTATCAAATTATGATGATAAGAACTCAAGATTAAGATTTTTTCTTGTAACACTAAATAATGAAATTATTGGGACATGCGGTCTTTATGTTCAAGATAGCGTAGCTGGTTTTTATAGTGATGGAGTTTTACCAATTTACAGGAATCGTGGAATAGGTACCCAAATAGTTTTAGAAAGAATAAAGATAGCTAAACAGCTTGAATGCAAATATATAGTAGCACATTGTATGAAATCTTCTGTGAACCTTTATAAGAGATTGGGCTTTCAAATGTTAGGCAATCTTTACTTATATACCTCTTCAGCATAATTCTGAGCGGTTACAAATTTTTACATTTGTTTTAAAAGTGCTATGTTTTTTTTGTATGAAGTGGTTTTAATATTGATTCTAATATTATTCTTTCTCTCTTATTCTAAATTAAAAATTAGTAATAAGATTAAGAACTTACAGCATCAAAATGTTATCATAAATAATTTAATTGATACTGTGAATGATGGGTTTTATATTTGGGATGCAAAAAAACGTATAGAAAAGTTCTCTCCCAATTTACTAATTTTGCTTAATACTGTTTTTTACTCATTTAATGAGTTTGTGAATTTTTTTGAGCAATCAGAAAGCTTAATCAAAAATTTTGTTGAGGCAAAGGAAATAAATAAATCTTTTACTCTAGATTTAAAGTCAAAAGACAGTGAGGTTTATTGCATATGTTACGGTAGAAGCATAATAGATGATTCTAACAATGTGATAGGTGTGCTGTTATGGATAAGGAATGTCTCAGACTGTAAGATAAAGGCTAACGGACTTGAGTTAGAAAATAGTAAGCTTACACAGGAAGTGGAGAGCTATAAAAACGTTTTCAACTCTTTACCATTTCCAATACTAAGATATAACAAGAGTAGAAAGGTGGAATTTTATAACTTGTTTTATGATAAATATGTAGATGGTTCTAAGAAATTTGCTATTACCGGTAGCGCTCATAGCACAAAACCAGGAAGACATGTCATAACTTATAAGAACGAACCTAAGGTTTTCGATTTTGTTAAAATTCCAATACAAGGTTCTGGTAGCATAGTAATGTATGGGAAAGATGTTAGTGATGCAGAGAAATTATATACTGAATTAAACAGTGATTTAGCTACACAGAAAAATTTGCTTGAGAGGTTACCGGTTGCTATAGTAATATATAGTAAGAATCAAAAGCTAAAATTTTATAATAATGCTTTTATAAAAACCTTTCAATTTGACCCAAAATTTTTGGCATCTTACCCAACTTATCACGAAGTTATGCTTTACCTCTTCGAATCTAAAAAGCTTTTAGAAAAAGAGGATTTTCAAACTATTAGTAACCAAAGACATGAGTTGTTCAAAAAATTATTTGAATCGTACGATGATACGATGCACTTCACAAACGGAAAAGCGTTCAGGGTATTAACAATACCCTACGCTTCGGAAGGTTTGCTGTTCTCTTACGAAGAATGCAAAAGATAATACTTAAACTCCTTCTCTCTCTACCATGAGCTGTTTTACTTTCGCTATTGCTCTTGCTGGATTAAGTCCTTTAGGACAAGTTTTTGTGCAATTCATTATTGCATGACAACGATACAACTTGAATGGGTCGTTTAAAACATCAAGTCTTTCACCTGTCTTATTATCACGGCTGTCAGCAATCCATCTGTAAGCTTGTAATAGTATTGCTGGTCCTAAAAATTTATCACTATTCCACCAGTAGCTTGGGCAACCAGTCGAACAGCAAGCACATAATATACAGTCGGACAAGCCATCTAATTTTTTTCTATCTTCAGAAGATTGAGAGTATTCTTTATTTGGTAGGGCAGGCTTATCTGCTTGTAACCAAGGTTTAATTGATTTGTATTGCTCATAAAATTGGCTCAAATCCGAGACTAGGTCCTTTATTACATACATGTGAGGTAATGGATATATTTTTACGTCACCTTTTATATCATGTATAGATCTAGTACATGCAAGAGTATTGGTTCCGTCAATATTCATGGCACAAGATCCACATATGCCTTCTCTACAAGAACGTCTGAAAGTTAAAGTCGAATCTATTTCATCCTTTATTTTTATTAATGCATCAAGTACCATAGGGCCACAACTATCCATATCAATAAAAAATGTGTCTATTCTAGGGTTTTTCTCGTCATCAGCAGACCAACGGTAAATTTGAAATCTTCTGATGTTTTTTGCTCTAGCAGGAATAGGATAAATTTTGCCCTTTTGATTAATTTTAGAATTCTTTGGCAAAGAAAACTGAACCATATCACTTACCTTTTATTGTTTATAGCTAAAACCCTTTGTAGATAACATATTTTATTATCATCTACTATATTTTTATTAAATTCCTTTTAAATCGCACACATATTGTAGCCAAGCGAAGCTAAAATCTCTCTTTCTAGATTTTTCATTATAATTTCTTCATCTTTTTTTTGGTGATCATAACCAAGTAAATGCAGTAATCCATGCACTAACATGTGTGCAATGTGAGCAAGAATGGGTATATAATACTCATGCGATTCTCTTTTTATTGTGTCTATTGAAATTGCTATGTCTCCTAAATCGCACTCATTAGACAATTGTTCATACGGAAATGATAGTACGTTAGTTGGCTTATCCATTTCTCTAAATTTTAAATTAAGTTGATGTAGCAAGTCATCATCAGCCAGAGCTATTGATATATTTGGTTTATAGTGGTCTATTTTTAATTCTTTTAGAGAAGCATTGATGACACCTAATACAAAATTTTTAGGATTTTCTATAATGCTGCACCATTTCTTGTCAAGAATATTTACTTCTAACATGAGTGACACATCAGTAAGGGTGTCATGCAAATAGCTGACACTGGAATCCAAAAAAGAAGAGTTATAGACCCTTGTGTCATGTACACAACTGTACGAATATTGTACACTAGAAGGATGTCATCCCAGTGTCTAGGCACTGGGATCCAGGAATTTTGATTAGACATCAAGTTAGTGAATATAAAAGTAGCTAATCTTATATTAAAACACAACGGCTTTAATGTGGTTGCATTAAGGCTGGATTCCAGTGTCAAGCACTGGAATGACACCTTTGTGTTTGATGCAAAATCGGCTATAACGTTTAATGCACTGCCTTCGAGACAAATATTCATACAGCTGTGCGTTGTGTGCTGAGATGACATCATTTAGGAACTGAAATGACAGGTATTACACATCACTCATCCTTATTATTTCATTCCATTCAATTTCCGAAACTGGGGCAATTGATAAACGTGGTTGTTTTAATATAGTCATATTTTTCAAAAGTGGGTTTTGTTTTATATTATTTAACGTTACTTGGTTATTTAAAGGTTTCAAAAACTTTACATTCACTAATCCGAACTTGGGATCATTAACATGATAATACTCTTTAAATACTTCAACGATTCCAAGTATTGCTTTCTCTTTACCTGTATGATAAAAAAACGCAAGATCGCTTGCTTTCATAATTTTCATGTAATTTTGAGCTTGATAATTGCGCACACCATCCCACTCAACTACCTGCTCCTTTTCCATTTTTTGCCATGAGTATTCACTTGGCTCTGACTTAAGTAGCCAAAATTGCATTATTTTTTTCTTCTTAAGTAAGCTGGTATATCATAGATATTGCTGCCCCACTTAGCTCCTTCGCTTACCTGTTCAGCTGGTTTTGTTTCCAGTGTTTTGTCTTGTGTACTTTCACTTTGACTATATGGCCACTTAAATTTCTCTTTCTCTGAGTCTTCGCTCTGACTTATAGGTGAAGTTTCTGATTTATTATTGCGACCATCAATGCCAGTTGCAAGAACAGAAACTCTAACTCTTCCCTCCATCGCTTGATCAAAAGTAGCACCAAATATTATATTTGCATTTTCATCTACTTCTTCACGCACTCTATTGGCTGCAGCATCAACTTCAAACAGAGTCATATCTCCGCCACCAGTAATGTTAATTAATATTCCTTGCGCACCTTTCATTGATACATTATCAAGCAATGGATTAGATATTGCAGCCTCTGCAGCACTAATTGCTCTATCTTCTCCTTCTGCCTCTCCGGTGCCGATCATCGCTTTGCCCATCTCGCTCATTACTGTTTCTATATCAGCGAAGTCAAGATTGATAAGCCCTGGCATGACCATCAAGTCAGTTACTCCTCTGATGCCAATGTGCAGAACATTATCAGCAAGTTTAAATGCATCAGAAAATGTAGTTTTTTCATTTGCAATTCTAAATAAATTCTGATTTGGAATGACAATAAGTGTATCCACGTATTTTTGCAGTTCTTCAAGTCCAAGCTCTGCAATGCGCATACGGCGCACACCTTCAAAACCGAACGGTTTAGTTACAACTCCAACAGTCAATATCTTTTTTTCTTTTGGCGCTCTATCCTTAACTGCGGCTCTTGCTTCTCTGGCTGCTTTTGCAATTACCGGTGCTGCACCGGTTCCAGTACCACCGCCCATTCCTGCTGTGATGAAAAGCATATGACTATCTTTTATATGCTCCATAATCTCATCAATTGACTCTTCTGCTGCACCTTTGCCAACATCAGGCAAAGCACCAGCACCAAGCCCCTTAGTTAAATTAATGCCAAGCTGAATTTTTTTATCACATAACGACTTTTCTAGTGCTTGAGCATCGGTATTTGCGACAACAAAATTCACTCCTTGCAAATTAGATTGGATCATGTTATTCACAGCATTTCCACCAGCACCACCCACTCCCACAACGGTAATCCTTGGGTGCAATATAGGTAACTCCGGCAGACTAAGATCAATAGACATTTAAATTACTCAAATTTAGCGAATTCACTTGATAATAAGTTACCGCTTTTTTAATAATATGCAAATACTTTTCACTTCTATAGGCGTAAACAGTAAACGGGATTTACTTATTCTTAACATTTATACTAATAAGTGCCGTTAATTATAATAACTAGATTCTTAGATGACATCACTTAACCGATGCAAAAAATAGAAAACGTTTATAAAAAGGGACAGAAACCTATCCCTTTTTATTTTGTTGAAGATTATTATACTTCCTGACCTTTCCCTTTCAATGCTTCAACTGCAACATCTTTTAATTTTGAGGCAACTTGATATGTTCCATAAACAGCAGCAACTGCAGCAATTGCCATTATGGCACCCGCAACTATCTGACCAGCAACACCTGTTCCGATAAATCCAGGTAATGAAGCAGCTATTGCTTGATTTGTTCCAACAAAGTAACTGGCAGTCTTAGCAAGAAACCCAGAAGCTTCTGCTGCACTAACAAAGCCTGCTTTCATATGCATTGCTGTAAAGACAACACTTGCAACTGCAAGCGGAAATAATGCTGTTCTCCCTTTATTATGCATAGCGTACTGACCAGCTCCACTAGCAGCACCGGGAATTCCCCAGTATTTTTCAGCTTGTATATATCCTTGTGGAATAGCATAAAAAATGCCATCCCCTTTTCCATACTCATAATTTGTTAATGCCATAACTCTACTCCTTAAATAGAATGTTAAAATTTCATTAAGGAAGCATATAGTAAAAAAAATTGCCTGTCAAGTAAACTAATTTTTTAATATACCTTTATTCTGTAATTGAGCGCTTCAGCAATGTGTGCTCTTTTTACTTCTTCACTTTTTGCAAGATCTGCAATAGTTCTTGCAACTTTTAATACGCGTGTGTAGCCTCGATTGGAAATGTAATTTTCTTTCAGTACGTATTTTAGCAATTCTAACCCTGCCTGATCTGGTTCAGTAAATTTATTAAATGCTTCACCGCTTACTTCTGAATTGCAACGAATATTTAATTCACTATAGCGCTCAGTTTGAACTTTTCTTGCTGCTATCACTCTTTCTCTTATGATTTTAGTACTTTCTCCCTCCACAGAGATTTCAGGAGAGAGTATGCTAACGTTTGGCATTTCAATGCATATGTCTATTCTATCAAGCAATGGGCCTGATATTTTGTTTTTGTAATCTGTGCCACACTTTGGAGCTTTGTTGCACGATCTGCTTGCATCACCTAAATAACCGCACCTGCAAGGGTTCATTGCAGCAATCAGTTGAAAATTTGCAGGGTAGGTTATGTGAGCATTTGCCCTTGCAACGGTAACTTTTCTATCTTCAAGTGGTTGGCGCAGAGAATCAAGCACAAGTCTTGGAAATTCTGGCAACTCATCAAGGAATAACACGCCATTGTGAGCCATGGTAATTTCTCCAGGTTTTGCATTCTTTCCTCCCCCTATCATCGCTGGCATAGAGCATGAATGATGAGGTTCACGAAAGGGACGAGTTACTTTGAATATTTCATTACCAGTTTTTGTTATGCTGGAAATAATATTAACATCAATCATCTCCTGTTCGGTTAAATCAGGCAGCAATCCTATAAAGCGCTTAGCAAGCATTGATTTTCCAGTACCAGGAGGGCCAACAAGAAGCATATTATGCCCACCTGCTGCTGCAATTTCAGCTGCTCTTTTTGCAACAACTTGGCCTTTGATATCCTTCATATCGGGAACCAATCTTTTTTCTTTGGGTGCATCACTATAATTAAAAATTACTGGCTGAATTAATTGCTCACCCTTAAAGTGTCTGATAATATCAGTTAATTTCTCTATAGCCAGAATTGAAACATTCTTCACCCATACAGCTTCTACACCATTTCCTCTCGGGCAAATTATTCCTTTATTGTCCTTTTTTGCATTAATTGCTGTTGGCAGCACACCTGAAACTGGAATAACTCTGCTATCAAGAGCCAGTTCACCCATGATTATATAAGACTGAACTTTTTCAACTGGTATCACATTCATTACAACAAGTAGTCCAATAGCAATAGCCAAGTCATAATGACTGCCTTCTTTCAGCAAATCCGCAGGGGAGAGATTAACTGTAATTCTTTTTGGAGGTAGTAGTAGATTGATTGAATTTAACGCTGCTCTGATGCGTTCTTTGGATTCCGCAACAGTTTTATCTGGCAATCCAACAATATTGACTGCTAGTACAACATTGCATAATTCTATTATGCCTATTTTGATCAAAATTTGCAAGACTTTTTATGCGAAATACTATGTATAAGTGGTTGTGGTTGATTTCAATTTGATGAATTAACATTCTAATAATATTTTGCTTAGTCTGCCAATCTACTTGATCAAGCTTTGATTCAACACTTGAGGAAAAGTTTTTCAAGCTATCTGTAACAAGGCTCAATTCTTGTTGTAATTTCTTTTGATCAAGTACTTTTTCTTTTTCCTCCTCAATTTCTTTCAAATGCTGTTTCATTGTTGTAATTCTTGGCTCAAATTCTTCTTGGCTTATAAACCCTTTGGCATAGCTATCGATAAATTTTTTGATACTTAATCTTAACTTACTTTCTTGCTTTTCACGTGTTTGATTATGTAAAGGTTTTTTGTTCTCTGACAATCTACGTTGATATTCATTTGCAATCCTATCTGGCTCTTTTAATATACTCTTAACTTCCTCCCATACGACTGTATCGAGTACATCAGTGCGTATTGATTTATTATCGCAGATTTTATTGCCATTAAATTTGCTAGAGTTTGTACCAGAGCAACGATAGTAATAATATGTCGACTTTTTATGAACGTGGTTTGTACCACAATAAGTATATTGACAACGTTGGCATACCATTAAACCTTGTAATAAATATGTTTCTCTTCTTTGCCGTACTCTTGCTCTTTGTCTATTTTCAGCTAATTGTGTTTGCACTGAATCAAATAAATTTTCATTGATTATTTTTGGTACTGGAATATAAGTCCAATTCTCTTTATCACTATTAAAGCGACCACTTTTAAGTTTACCACAAGTTCCTTTTTTTGATTTTTTTACTTGTGGTTTTGAGCATGTCCTAGTTTTACCATAAGCTGCTTGTCCTATATAAGCAGGATTTTTTAACATGTTCCAAATAGTGCTCCTTTTCCAATACCTTTTTCCTGTTCGTGTTATTATCGGTATCTTATTCAGTTCATGTACAACTTCTCCTATACTTGCTCTTTCTTGGCCAACCCGACTAAATATTTTACGCACTATATTTGCCTCTTCTTCATCAACCTCAAATTGAGCACTTCCTTCACCTACATGTTTTGCTATGTAGCGATAACCGTAAGGCGCCCTACCCATCACACTTATACACCCAGCTTTGGCCGCATGAAGTTTACCTCTACGGTTTCGTTCCATAATCTTTGCACGTTCATACTCTGCTATTGCTCCCTGAATCTGTAGAAATAAATGGGAATCAGGATTATCATCAAACTTATGATTCAAAAATACTATTTCAGATCCAGCCTTTTTAAACTCTTCGAGTAAGATCATTTGATATGAAAATTTACGTGATAGCCGATCAGGTGAATGAATATATATCTTATCAATCTTACCTTCTGCTACTCTATCACGTAAACTCTCTAAGCCAGGACGTTCTAAATTTGATCCACTATAACCATTATCGACAAACCTGTGCTCATCTAATAACTCATGTCCATCACTACTAATGCGACGCTCCAGTTCTACAATCTGACTCTCTATTGTATTCTCCTGTGCCTGTTGTCTTGATGAAACTCTTGCATACAAGCTTACCGTTACCATTTTCTTCTACCTCCTTTATTTTATATTTCAATAATTGTTCATAAGCATTTGCCAAATATGTACTCGCCAATCTGTGAGGTTCATAACGGCAATTAATAGTTAATTCCCCTTTTTGCATGTTTTTCTTCCTGTGAGTTTTTTTATAAGGTTAGGAGACTCCTATTAAACTAAATCAACGCACACCTTATTTAAGAAAGCTGTCTAGTTCACACAAATTCTCCCTAATAAATATACAAGATTTGAAAAAATTATGTCCAAAAAATCTTTGCTTAAATTATCATATTATATATGATATAGCTTATTTAAAGTATCATGAATGTTTATCCAAGTAATGAATTCTGGGAGAGTGATTTAGAAGTTCCTGTTAACCTCTTACTAGAACGTTTTCAGGATTCTAATGTACGTCAATCTTGGTTAGATTCCCTTTCTGGTAAACAACTTAGCATCATTTTTCAGCATTGCTTTAAAAATCATTTAAATGGGCAACTTTTTCAGGACGGAAATTATGACGATAGATCCACTCAACAAAAACGTAAGATACTTACCAGTTACTCTGACTCTCTTTTTGACTATTATCTCATTAGCTACTTTGATCGTACAAAACTTGAGGCTACAGTTAGTGAAGTAGCAAGATTTGCTCTGACTGAGAAGTTAATGAGATCGTACCTGGTAAAAAACAATACCAAGTATGATAAAAGATCCTTATTGTTTTTACTATTTCACATAAATTGTGAACTTCTAAAATCTGTCTATCACTTTGATAAAGTACAAAAGAGAGGTTTCGTATCATTTGCTCTACAGAAATCACCAAGACAAATAAACACTTCATTCAAGGAATTTATGTCACAAGAAGCTGTAGAGCAGATACTGAAGTTTGAAAACCAATTGCAGGGTTTTTTCCATCATCAAGATCGGATATATATGTTTGTACGTCGAGGAAGTGACATGGATTTACTGCTTAATTCAAACAAAGTTGTTCATGGCCATAAACCTGAGTGGATGATTTTAGATTTTTCGATTGATGGTACAAAGGTTAATCTCTGTGCTAAAAATACCAATAAAGCTGTGGAAATAGCAAATAGTATTGTAAGTGGTTATTTTAACTGCGAATGTACTTTTGTAAATATACAAGATAAGAACTTTCCATTACAAGTGTACAAATTTCTTCAAGCATGTATAGATGGTTCTGACCCTGACATTTGTATATTTGAGTTAAATTTTAAGTCAGATTATTTTAAAAATAGTAATACATATCTTACTTTGAGTGTAAAGCCATATGATCCTATTGCACCAGAGTTACATATTTTAAAGCCAGCTATTGGCAACATACTACAATCTATTCAATCAGCTAAAGTAATGTTCCAAAACAAAAAGGTAACATTTTCTTTCAAAATAAGTGGGGAAGTTTATTATTCAGAGCATCCACTCAATAAAAAAGAAAGAGAGGACCTGAAGAAACATATGGAACAATCTTATGGTCTTAAAATCCTTTCACGAGCAAATTGCTGATCTTTTAAGTTTGAATAATTCCTGGATCAATCCAAGTCAAAATCATATTAAAGCAGCAAGATACTTATTTGATCTTGGATTGATAAAAATGCAAGAAAGGTGCTATATTGTTTGTTCTCGTGAAGAAGATCATCTTGATTGGCCGAATGTAATTGATCCAAGTTGTAGCAATGAGATTTTTATTGATCCAGACTTTGATGAAGCATGTGATGACGCTATTTGTGAAAACTGCTCTCGTCATATTTTGCCTAATACTTATAAAAAACAGAGATTTCATCTCTTATCCATATACTTAAATACAGAGAGAATCATAGACTGGTTTGAAATAAAGTTGAATGATTCAAGACTTATGTGGGAAAAAGTAGAAAAAGGAGTTTATTATATTTGTAATCAAGGTCGCATTGTAAATCTAATAATCCTTGATTTTTGTACTGATGCGATATTTTTAACAATAGATAAACTTAGAGTCCATCCGACAGTTCTAATAACTCTAAAAAAAGATATACCGAATCTATTATTGAGTTTATATGTAGTGCCAATGGTGAAACTGTTTTGTCAGCTTAAAACTTTAACTGAGATATTTCAAGAAGCAGCTAAAAGAGGAGTACCAGAGGTAGTAGAAAATACTTCTTTGCAAGTTTTACCAGCTTCATATATTTCGCTTAAACGTATTGAACCAATTATACCAACAAAGCTTTTGGAGTTACAAGTAGTTAAAGGTATGGTATATGTTAATAGTATTGAAGTTATAAATAAAAAAGCTGCATCATGTCTTAATATTTTTCGAATATTATTTAGGCAATTTTTACATGACTGCGAGAAAGAGTTACCACCTGAAAAACATACGCTTCTCAATATTAATCAGTTAGAAAAGCTCTTGGGACTTAATTTAGAAGCAGATTTAGAACAACAAATCAGAAAGCCATTAAATAAGATGCAAAGAACAATCAAATCTATACTTGCTGAGAAATTAGGATTAAGTATTGAACGTGATGATGTAATACAAACACTTGGTTGGCAAAGATCATCACATGGTTATCGTATTAACCCTTTTACTTTGACTATAAAAAAATAGAATCAACTATGTTTTTTAAAAATTTTCAGCTCCATGAGTAAATTTTCCAACTCCACGTGCAAATGGTCCTGTTTTTACATCAAGCCATTTATCTTCTTTTGAACCATTAGCCATTCCTTTAACTATTTGCTTTGCTTGTAAAAGCTCCTGAACTATACGCTCTAGTCTATCCCTTCCCATACTATGAAAAACTTCAGGCAATCTATGTCGTTGTTTATGTATTCCTGCACTTCCTGTATGAGTAAATGGATGTCCTGAACTAGCAGCTCGCGCAATTGAATCAGTAAGATATATTTTAAGATCTTTATCGCTAATATTTTGAGCTTTTAATTGTTCAGTGATGTCTTCCAATAGCCCTGTTTCTTCATTTCTTAGGTAAGTGCGTATGGTACGATCAGCCAGGCCATTTGCTTTAACAACAGCTCCATAAAATAGTGCATTTTGTCTTGGGATTTTTCCAATTGACCTAAAAATCATTGGTTTAGTCATATCTTCAACAGGCCAAAAAGCAAAAGAACACCTGACTCCATTTACGAGAGCAGAAGTGCCTCGAATAGCATCTCGTGCTTGCTCTACTGTTGATATAGGCTTTTCTCCCTTCAGCTTTCTCATATGATGTGCAGTAATTATTGAAGCTCCAGTGCTACATGCTAAATCAGACAATAAACACATGAGGTAATCTCCTACTGCTGGATCAGCATTTAAATCTGCATGAATGAAAGAAGCAAGAGGATCAAATATAATGAGCTTCAAATCTTTTACCTTGCTCAGCTGTTTCACTACAGACTCAAATTCTGGAGATATTTCTACAACTTTACCGCGAACATTCTTAAGTATGGTAAATGATCCTCCTATATTTGGCAGTGGTACAATAAATAGCCTGTCTTTATATTTTAATCTCTCGCATTTTGGATCAAGTCGTTCTAAGCGACGATGTATTTCATTTGTATCATCCTCTGCAGAAAATACCACCACAGATCCGTGTTCAGTAACAAGTTGGCCAAATCCACACACCTGATCTACGCTACCTGCAACCTTAAGGGCTAGGTCAAGAAGTAGCATACCTTTACCAGTATCACCCATTGCAGCCAAAATAGATGTTACACCCAAAGGAAATAATCCTTCAACCAAGAATCTTTGCTTTGGTACTGGGCCTACAAAACGCTCTACGCTCCAACTAAAAATATCAAGTGGTGGTTTAATAATTATTTTTCTTGAGTTTTTTTCGATAAATTCTTCAATATTTATTCCCTCTAACAGACAATCAGCAGCATCCCAACTCTTTGGTTTATTCGGTGGAATCTTAAGCATAGCAAGTGATGCAACACCAAGTTCTAAAAGTTTCTTTTCAACGTTTTTGGCATATTTATTACCTGCTTCATCGTTGTCTGGCCAAATGATAACATGTTTACCTCTAAGAGGAGTCCAATCTGTTCTATCAATAGGTGCATTTGCTCCAAACATCGCAGTTGTAGCTGTAATTCCTTTCTCTATAAGTGCTTCTGCGCATTTTTCTCCTTCAACCAGAATAACCTTATCGGACTTTAAAATACCTGGAATGTTGTAGAGTGGCCTGATCTCTGGCTCTTTGAATTTTTGTCTTTTAACATCAAATGGTTTAAACTGTTTTTTCTCTAAAGGAGGATCATAACGATAGACTATTACAATCAATTGGTTATTTTCATCGTAGTAATTCCAACTACAAGTCAGATATTGTTCTAGATTTCTGATATTGTTTTGTTTCTTAAGACCAAGCCATTCACTTATTGAAGCCATTACTTCAGGAAATTCTATTTTGGCATTTTTCCCATGTACCGTTGCCCAAAGATCAATAATGTCACCGCCTTCTCCTGTTGCAAAATCTTTCCATAATCCAGCTCTTTCGCCTGTTAATTCTATTACAGTACTTTTGCCTTTGTTACCCTGTACATCACCTACATAAAACTTATCACCACGAAATGTCCCTCTTGGTAGTAGATGAAAAAGACAAGATCTGATATTTTGCAAAAGCTGAGTCTTTAGCTCTACCATAGTATCCGTTTTTTGCGGACAAGTTAAGCCGTAGCTATAATTTTAGAATTCTGCCAACGCCCATTTACCCTGCTAATGAATTTTGCTGGTATTGATTTACCGTTTCTTAGTTCATATACTACTTGCAAGACATTTGCACGTTTACTTGGTTGAAACATTACCATACCAGATGTATAAAAGCTTCTTAAAGCATTAGCACCAATTAAAGCTTGAAAAGGGCTTTTTGCGAGTGTAGCTGTCGATACTTTTCTGGTGTGACGTGTAATAATGATTCCAGCCATAGGATTAATTATAGAACGTAGTTTTTCTACTCTGCTTTGCAGGCCAGAAAACATATTTTCATAGTCAAGAGAATCCAAGACGATAAGGTCTATTGTTTTAAATTTTTCTCCTATGATCTCTTTTATTCTCTCTATACCTTCATCGTTTAAAGTTAATCTCATCTTTGTAGTAACAATCAAGTTTTCTTCTGCTAGATTTGGCAGCCTTTGATTGGTTATGATTTGTTGTATTCGTTCCCTGATGTAATTGTACTCCATCTCATTTTGCAGATAGATTATTTTTAGTGGCCTTGCTGATTTCATCTTAAGAAACGACACTCCTGCTGCAAGATGTGCAAGCAAAGAGAGAAGAAAATAACTTTTGCCAACCTTTGGAGTACCACCAATGACTAAAAGACCACCTGGAGTGAGAATTCGTGGAGCTATTATGTCTTCTGGTATTGGTGATTGATCACTCAAGTACTGCTTTACAGAAAATATTTTTTCTTCTCTTTTCCCCCCTTTTTTTTCTCCACTCTTTGATTTTTTATTGAGCCACTTTCTAGCAGAATATATATCACCCTTAATTAAAATCCAAAGATCAATAATATCACCACCAGTTCCTTCAGTAAAATTACGCCAATCACCAGCTTCCTTACCTACTATTTTAACTGTAATTGTATTTCCATTTAAGTTTCCAATATAAGTTTTATCTCGGTAAAACTCACCATTTGGAAGTAGGTAAGAAACACACTCTTTGATATTATCAATTAATAATGCTTTTATCTTTTCTTGCTTTTTAGACATAAAACTCCCATACATATTTTTCATACGTGTAAAGTTGAGATTAGCTAGCTCACAAACAGTTTCAAAAGATTTTGAATTCAGCCAATTAATTGCTTCTTCTCTTAGCTTTGGGTTTTTTCCTACTGCGTCCTGAATACCTCTAGTAACGACAGCAGACCAAAGCTTTTCCTCGTCGTACTTCAAAACGGGACCCAATCAGATTCAATGCTATTGTTTTGTTCTGGAGTAACAACTGCAGTAATTCTGTTCCTGTCTCCGTATCTACTATCAGCTTCAATACCAACTTTTGCAGTAAACTCTAACCCGTTAAAATCAGCTATAGAGTTGATTTTTCTAGCAATAACTGCTTTCTCTGAAGTGTCATGTGCATGAATATTTCGTGCTGACTCCAAAATACTTCTAAGCATGGAACGACCAGATTCTCCCCAAGTATCTCCTTCAACGCTTGCTTTGCCACTTTTAATACCAATTACTTGAAAAATCTTGCGTTTTGCGTATGGACCTTCAGTGACAATAAATTCAGCGTTTAAATAGATGCTGCCGGTAGCATAGCTTTTAGTAAACCAATTTTCATAACCTCCAGGCTTGATTGTCATTTTTACCTTTACTATTGTACATTTTGGTATTAATCTACTTTGCGGTTTTACAGTGTTAAAGTCAGTTAACAGGTCTTCTAACATATATCATTCTCCATGTTTAAATTTTAAAACTTGCTTTTAATCTTTGTAAGCAGCTTGCCTAAATGCGGTTCTTCAACCATACTCAGGCGTCCACTGCGGTCTTTAGCTGGGTATCCCCAAGGGTTTAAAGTGTGGCAAACAAAAGAGCGCTTCTCCGTTCCATCATCTTTCTTGATTCCAACCATACTGATTACTTCGTCAACTATCCCAGGAATTTCACTAGCAGTTTTAGTTCCTTCGCATTGAGGTAGCCAAACTGGACGATTGCAGTCATCGAGATATTGACCTAAAGTGCCAACTATAATGATGTCTTTGTCTCTGATGTGTTGAAATTGATTGAGCCAAGCCATCATTTCCTGAGCAAGTAACCCATAGGCAACTCTCATATCCTGTTTTCCTGATCTCTCAGAAAAAGCTTCAGGTTGCATTTTTGCCCATAATAGACATAAACGTGAAGCAACGGTTATGCTATCTACAAAAATGCATCGGTACTTAGAAAACTCAGAGGAAAAATCTTTGTATTTACTAGATACATGTTCATAGTGTCTTTGGCTGTATGCTTGATCAGATTTCAGTGCAGGATTAGGCCCCCCTATAAGACAAGCAATATCTCTAGCCTCATTCCAAGTGCGAATCTCAGTTGAATCTCCTTTCCAGTCTTGTACAGCTAGAAGTCCTGCTTCAAAATCAAGACAAAGTGTTGGTTCATCTATGGTCTTTAGGAGACTTGTTTTACCAATACCATAAGGACCAAAGATGACCATTTTTACAGTTGATATTGTTTGCAATCTTTCATTATTATTCAAAATTTTAAGAACCATTATTTATCCATGCTACGATGTATATATATACAAGAAAGGCAAAAATTTTGTTCAATTTTTCTTTTTGCCTGCGTAGTAAATAGAAGAAAGTTTGGCACGTATCTTCTTGATAATATTGTTTAAAGTGGTTCTTGAAACGTTGTTCATTTTGGCAACTTCATGTAAGTTGAAAAATTTAAGTTGCTCACATATATTTTGCCATTCCTTTGGTAAAACCGAGATCATATAGTCTACATCAATGCGTTTTGTTATTTCACTCTCAAGTAGCTCTGTTACATCAGTGCTAATATAGTTATTGATGTCACGTTTTGCACATCGCTGTTTCTTTAACAGGTTAATAGCTTTATTTTCAGTTAATCTTGCTACAAAGGTGTTAAAGCTACTTTTATCTTCATCATACTGATCAAGGCATGGCCAAATTTCACAGAAGAGTTCTTGCTCAAGATCTTCGTGAGCTTCATTAATAAAGCACTTAGCAAGTTTCAGTCTATAAGCTTGATATTTTACATTTTTAATAACTATATGGTAGTTTTGTAATTTCATAACTTTCCTTAAAAACAAATTGATGCTTTTAAGGATGAGAGTTATTAATGCTGTTATGTAGGACAGGAGCAAAAATAAATAATACTGATGCGATTTTTAATCTATTGATATTCTGTTATTTTTTTTTGAGAATAATACTGATGCAATTTAAAATAATACAATTCAGGTTTTTGGAACCTATTTTGAATGGATTTCAAAGAATGGGTAGCTCAGGCTTCCTAAAGTTATATTAAAAATATATAAGAATTTCATATTTTGAAATTCAATATCACCTAAAGAGCTAAAAATGTGGATTTCGCTATTAAAAGAATAGCTTAAATTTTTAAGAGGAAAATAGTTGAAAAGTATGCTCTCTATAACCTTAAGTTCCGTTCCTAATTACTGGATTCCTAAATCAGGAATTAGGAATCAGGAATCTAAAACTAGCCTGTATGGCGGGTTTTCACCATGCGTTCCTAAAACCGTTCCTAGGAACGGCATATCTGAAGTCCGCCAATATGGAGGATTCTAGCTTCCTGAAACCCTTATATATAATATATATATATAATACATATATAAAAATATACACATATATAAAAACATATAAAATATCAGATTAGAATAATAAAAGAACCTCTGAAAGTAGAAAAATCATGTTTAGAAGGTTTTTAAATAAACATCTTCAAGAAAGAGTTAATTATAAAAAATTTTCAAAAATTGAAGATTTTTTGGACGTAATTTTTTCAAATCTTGTATATATATGTACTCGGCAATTGAAAGATTTGGTAAACAAACTGGCTGTAAAAGAGTTTTCATGTTAGTTGTTAAATTTCGAAAATTAAAGATTTTTTGGACATAATTTTTTCGAATCTTGTATATATATGTACACAACAACTGAAAGGAAATGCTCACCCTAGATCTTGGCAAACAAACTGGCTGGACTATTTTAAATGATGGAATAGTGCAAAGTGGAAGTAAGAGTTTTCATGTTAGCAGGTTTAGTGGTGGTGGAATGCAGTTTTTAAATTTTCGTAATTGGCTTAATTCACTTAAGTATAAATTTCCAGGCATTGAAGTTGTGTACTTTGAAGAAGTGAGAAGACACTTGGGAACTGATGCTGCACATATCTATGGAGGGTTTTTAGCACACCTTTCTGCTTGGTGTGAGGAAAGCAATATTCCCTATCAAGGTGTTTCGGTTAAGACTATTAAACGTTTTATAACTGGCAAGGGAAATGCAAGTAAAGCTGATGTTATTGAAGCAGTGCAGAAAAAGGGTTTTTGTCCAACAGATGATAATGAAGCAGATTCTTTAGCATTAATGTTCTATGTTATGAATTTTAGTAAAGATTTTAATACACTAGAAATATCATAAAAAGTGGGTCCTTTTGGCCAGAATAGCGGATTTGGTGGTCCTGACCTCGGGCCTTCTTTAGCGTTAGACATATTTCAAATGTTAACTACTTACGAAATTATAGCTGAGAAGTGCTTGAGCAGTGCTAAAAAAGGAGAAAAAAAGGTGAGAATTACGCAAGCAGAGTGGGCAAGGGAAAAAGGATTTTCGAGGCAATATGTCTGTTCTTTAGTAAAAAAAGGAATAGTTGAGCTGGAAGATGGACTTATTGACCGAGAACAAGCAAATGAAGCGGTAGCAGCAATAAGAGATCCAAGTCAACCACTGAGGAGAAAAGAGCGCGGAGAAACACTTTCAACGATATTGCTAAAAACGCGAATAAAAAATGAAACCGAGCGTGGTAAACTTTTGGAAGCTAAAGTGAAAGCTGAAATAGGCAAATTTGTGTCAATTGAAGAGGTAAAAACTGAAGCATTTAACGTAGCAAGAGTTGTTCGTAATAATTTGCTTAATATTCCAAATAGAGTTTCAGCACTACTTGCATCACTGAGTGACACTGAAAAGATTCATATGGTACTAACTGAAGAGATTACAAACTCACTCCAAGAATTATCTAATACTAAATTTCAAATATAAAAAAGATTTTGAATATAAAATGGCTGATAACTTAAGTTTGGAGTTAATAAAGTGTCTCATTAATCAACCTGGATTAGATGTTAATGTCAGAGGGTTAAACGGAAAAACTCCACTGCATTGCGCTATAGAGTTTGATGAATTAAGCATGGTGGATTTGTTACTCACGAAGAAGAATATTAATCCTTTTGTGGAAGATAATGAAGGTAAAACATCTCTTGATTACGCCAAAGAGGGGAAAAAAGCAGAAATATTACAAGCACTAATTAATAACAAATACGGATCAGAGCAAGATAGTTTACTTCATTTAGCTGCAATGATAGGTGAAGTTAATGCAGTTAGATATTTGATCAGAAAAGATACCGTCTTGTTAGTCAACAAAAAAGTCATAAAAATTCTCCAAATTGCATAATAAAATCAAAAAATACTTCCAACTGTGTAGCAGTATACAGATTATAGTTAGTGGATATGTTGATAAGTAAATTAGTTACATATAAAACAGCAGAAATTTACTTATCAACATATCCACTAACCAACAACATTCAATAAATTTGTGTAAGATGCCATTTTACATAAGATGAATTAGAAGCATTTTTTGATTTTAAAGTACTAAACCTTCAGTTAACCTTTTAGCCCTATAGTTCTTGATATGATCTGGATCAAAGGCCTTTTTTGAACTTAAAACACCAAAAACTATATGAAGTAACTTACGCATTGCAGCACCAACTATGGCCATAGCATGCTTGCCTTTCTCTTTTAATCTTTCGCAAGAAGCCATAATGATAGGATTATGCTTTTTAGCTGCTATAGCAGGAAAGTACATTGCTTTACGTAATGTTCGTGAACCGGTTTTACTTAATCTGGGCTTGGCATGTACGGATGAGCCTGATGTTATATTTTGTGGTATAGTTCCAGCATATGCTGCCAATTGCCTAGCATTTATAAAGGCTTTTATACCAGGAATTTCAGCTAAAATAGCTATTGCTGTTTCCTCTCCTATTCCTGGAATAGTTAATAGGAGTTGAAAATCTTCCAACAATTCTTTGTGTTGTTTTAATAGTTCGCGTATGGAGTTTTTTATTGTTTCTATTTTTTGCTCTATGTTCATTGCAAGGTCTTCCCAAGCATTTGCAACTTCTTTAGGCAGTCTCTCTTTCTTTTCTAAATGATTATTTGCTAATGTTAACTCATCCTTTAACGCATTTGAGCAACGATAAAGATGTTTTAATTTTTTCTTTTCAGGAGAAGGTGGTGTCCAACGAGAAGGTTCCTGTCTTTGACAATAATCTGCAATAATCTCTGCATCAGTCTGGTCATTCTTTTGTCGTGTAAGCTTACTTTTTGCATAAAATCTTATGCAAGCTGGGTTTACAACACTAACGAAATATCCAG
The DNA here is from genome assembly GCF_008033215.1 of Wolbachia endosymbiont of Drosophila ananassae. Classification (NCBI taxonomy): domain Bacteria; kingdom Pseudomonadati; phylum Pseudomonadota; class Alphaproteobacteria; order Rickettsiales; family Anaplasmataceae; genus Wolbachia; species Wolbachia endosymbiont of Drosophila ananassae. The sequence goes on from NZ_CP042904.1 coordinate 795,016, forward strand.
CGTTGTGGAGGAACTCAGCCAAAGCTTCGCTATAACAACCAGTGGATTCCATGCAAGCTTTTACTTCTTCTACGTTATGTTTTTGTAGAAAGTTCAGTAGACCTTGAAACCCAGTATCATCATTTTTAAATTTCCTTTTCCTAGTTTCACGCTTTCCTTTTTTACTTATGAATGAGAGAGAAACATCAAAGCGTTCTTTTGAAACATCTATACCTAAAAAGTTGTTGATCATATATAACTCCATATACTACTATTAAAAATGAAAAGTAAGGCTTACCTTGTGAATACAGAATTAGAACCATTTAGGCCTTTCTACGATACCGTCCAGCCTCTACTTTTGAGAAGGGAACTCTTTTCTTTTCTACAGATTTTATATCTAAGGAATCTTCCAGAGTTCTTCCCTTCTCCACCTAATGCTTAAGCTTAAAAACACTAGATGCTTTTTTCAAGATACAAGATGTCATCCCAGTGCCCAGACACTGGGATCCAGGAATTTTATTAAGTTGGTAAGCATAAAAGTAGCCGTTTTATGTTAAAATACAACGTTTTAATGATTAAAAAAAGGCTGGATTCCAGTGTCAAGCACTGGAATGACACCATTTGCTGTGCAATTTACCTTCAAAAATGAATGTTCGTATAGCTGTGCGCCCGGCACTGCCCTACATTATTGGTAATTATATTATAAGGTGCAAAAGTTGTATAATTCATTTGACTTAAAACGGCTCATTGTATAAAATTGTGGCTAATATATGAATAAAGGTTAACATGGCAGTTAAAATAAGGTTGGCGAGGTTTGGCGCAAAGAAACGCCCTTTTTATAGGATAGTTGTAGCTGATTCACGAGCACCAAGAGATGGGCGTTTTATTGAGAAAATAGGACAATATGATCCAATGTTACCAAAAGACAATAAAAATCGTGTTGTGGTGAAAGCTGATAGATTAAAACATTGGCTAAGTGTAGGCGCGCAGGCAACTGAAAGAGTACTGTGGTTTATCAAAAAAGGCATAGTAACTTTAGAAACAGAACCAAAGAAAACAGAAAAGAAGAAAGTAGAGAACGAGAAAGCACAAGGGCAAGAGGCATAAGTCTCTTAAAATGCTAATAACAAACAGCGATAAATTAGACGATATTGTATCTTCTGATTTGTCAGCTATGAATGACTTTGTCTTCAAAAATGTCAATGATGAAGATGCTAAGCTTGCTACTGATATTATATCTCATCTTGTTAGGTCAGGTGGAAAAAAAATAAGGCCTAAACTAGTTTTTATTATATGTAAAATGCTAAACTATTCTGGGGAGAATAGGATCAACGTTGCTGCATCGGTAGAGTTTATACACAATGCTACTTTACTTCATGATGATGTGCTCGATGAAAGTGAGGCACGCCATGGAGTTAAAACAGCGAATAAGATTTGGGGAAATAAATCAAGCATTTTAGTTGGTGATCTATTGTTGACTCTAGCATTTAGATGGCTTATAGAGTGTGGAAATTTAAATATTCTCTCTATTTTATCTAAAGCATCGCATTTACTTGTGAAGGGTGAAATAAAGCAGATGACAGCACGCTTTGACCCCCACACAGTCAGGGAAAATTATTTTGATATCATTGGAGAAAAGACAGCATCTTTATTTTCTGCATGCTGTGAAGCTGCATCAACAGTATCTGGTGCAACAAATGACGAAACAGAGAGGCTAAAGAATTTTGGTTTTAATTTTGGTATGGCATTTCAAATAGTTGATGATATGCTCGATTATACTGCTAATCAAGGCACTTCTGGAAAGCAAGTCGGAAAAGACTTTTTCGAAGGTAAAGTCACCTTACCTGCTATTATAGCATACGAAAAGGGCAGTCCAGCAGAGCAAAAATTCTGGGAAAAATGCTTTTCTTCAGCTAGACACAATTTTGACCAAGCATTACACTATATTAATCACCATAATGCCATTCAGCTTTCTATGGAAAAAGCTAGACACTACATTAATATGGCACAAAATGATATTAGTACTTTTTCTGATTCTTTTTATAAAACTACTTTAATTAACTTTTTAAATGCGAGCATAGAAAGACGAATGTAGCTGGCGCTTGATATTTTCAGATTAATTGTTATATATTTATTAGATTCTTAAGGGTAATGATATGTCAGATAGCAGTAAGGAGAAAAAGAAGAAGTTTGCTGATATGGTAAGTAGGCAGAAAGGTGACGACCAACAAAGTGATAACCATAAGCAAACTGATGATTTAAATGAAGATCTCAATACATTAAAAGAACGTGCAGTTCAGCTTGAAGATCATTTACGCCGTGCTGTTGCAGATAATGAAAACGTCAAACGTATAATGCAAAAGCAAATTAGCGATGCAAGTGACTACGCAGTCACAAAACTTGCACGTGATATGATCGACTCGTGCGACAATTTAAAAAGAGTAATGGAAATTTTGAAAGACGGTGATCCTGTTCATGAGGGGATTAAAGTAGCTTATCAAAAAATTATAAATGATCTAAAAAAACATGGAATAGAGGAAGTAGATCCACTTGGTGAGCTTTTTGATAGTAATTTACACCAAGCTGTTGTGGAAAGAGAAGACAATGAAAAAAAGCCTGGCACCATTGTAGAAGTACTACAAACTGGTTATACTATCAAAAATAGGTTGCTCCGTCCTGCAATGGTTATTCTTTCTAAGAAATCTGCTGATTGTGGAAGCGATTAGCATGAGGTAAATGTATAATGACAAGTATTGTCTTTTCAGGTATCCAGCCAAGTGGCGTACTACATTTAGGTAATTATCTTGGTGCAATCAAACAGTGGATAGACTTACAGGATAAATACAAATCTCTTTTTTGTATTGTCGACCTACACGCAATCACAGCAAATAAGCTTCCCGCAAGTGAATTAAAAAGTAATATTTTCAAAACAGCAGCAGCTTATATTGCATGCGGAATAGATACAGAAAAGTCCATTATTTTTAGTCAGTCCACAGTTAGTGGTCATGCAGAACTGGGCTGGCTGCTTGGATGCTATACACCAATTGGTTGGCTTAATCGCATGACTCAATTTAAAGATAAAGCTGGCAGCGATAAACAAAAAGCCTCTCTTGGATTATATAGTTATCCAGTACTTATGGCTGCAGATATATTGTTGTATCAAACTAAATACGTTCCTGTTGGTGATGATCAAAAACAGCATTTGGAGCTTGCACGTGATATTGCATCAGCTTTTAACAATCATTATAAGCTGGATTATTTCATCGTACCTGAAATCTTAACTTTGGATTGCACATCAAGGATAATGAGCTTAAGGGATGGCACAAGCAAGATGAGTAAATCTGATCCTTCAGAACATTCGTGCATTAACCTTGATGATACGGATGACTTAATTGTCAAAAAAATAGAAAAAGCAAAAACAGATTCAATTCTAGGCTTTGCTACTTTAAAGTGCCGACCAGAAATAAGCAATTTGATAAACATTTATTCAGTGCTTAGTAATGTAAATGCAGAAAAAGTATGTGAAGAAGTGAACAAACATGACATGAAGCACTTCAAAAAAGAGTTAGCTGATTTAATTATCAGTGTTATATCACCCATACGTGAGAAAATGAATGATCTTTTAAAAGACCAATTCCATTTACATGAAATATTAAAAAAAGGCACAAAGAAAGCAGCAGAAATTGCAACCCATAATATAAAAGAAATCAAGGATATTATTGGATTTGCTCAATATCTGTAAGGTTCCAAAGTGTGATGGTGCGAACCGTCATACCGCCGCGGTATCTCAGCCGCTAACACGTAGCGGGATGACGGTTTTTCAAATTGTCGGTAAATCTAAGTCAGTTTAGCTATAGGCAGCAATTTTCTGTATTTATTTTAAGTTGAAGAAAGCTCAAATGAAAAATCGTGTTTTGCTAAAAATCACAGAATGCAGTCTGGTTACAAAATTCTCTAATGGTCTTAAATAAAACTTCCAGTGAATGATTGTCAGACATATTGTGCTCTGCTGATTTTATTAAGTGTACTTCAACATCGGTTGACTTAATTTTTTCAGCTAAATTCAATGAAGTTTGATAAGGAACATCTTTATCATTAATGCTATGCAGCAAGCGCACAGGACAGTTTATATCTATTGTCTTTTTGTTTAAAAGAAGGTTCTTTCTGCCATCTTCGATCAAATTTTTAGTTATTTTGTATGTACAATGCTCTGAAGTAAAATCTATTACACCTTTAGAATCTAGTTCTTCTTTTTGCTTGCCTGACAATTGCTTGAATATCAAATCTTCAGTAAAATCGGGAGCAGACGATATACCAATTAGTGCTGCAATTTTTTCTGGAAATTGAAGGGCAGTGAGCAACATCAGCCACCCTCCCATACTTGAACCTATAATTATTTGTTTATCGCTAGTTAATTCACTCATTACTTTAGCACAATTTTTTTGCCAATCACTTATCGTGTAATCAATAAAATTACCACTTGAATGACCGTGACCAAAATAATCAAATAGCACAAGTGCTACGTCATTTTCTTGGCAAAATTTGTAAATAGCAGTTGCTTTAGTTCCATCCATATTGGATGCAAATCCACCGAAAAAAACTACAGAAGCTTTCTTTCCTTGTAGCTTTCGATATGCTATGTGACCATTATTTCCATCAAACAATTTACAATAATCCATACTACTTTGGCAAAGCAACCGGGCTATCACTCAATTGATGCAAATAACTAACTAGATCTGCAATTTCTTGTGGATTGGAAATACCTGCAAATGCCATACGTGTACCTTTTATATAGGCTTTTGGGTTCTTTAAAAAGGCAAATAGCTCCTCATACCCCCATTTTCCACCTCTTTCAAGCACTGCTTTTGAGTAATTGAATGAGTTACCAAGATGGGCCTTTTTATTTCCAACTATGTTCCATAAGTTTGGTCCTACTTTATTCATTCCACCTTTCTCAAAACTATGGCAGGCTATACATTTTTTTGCTGCTGATTTACCTTTCTCAAAGCTAGCATTCTGCATGAGCGCTCCAATATCAAGCGCCACTTGCTCGATTTTTTGCTGGAACTCATTGCTGCCAGCAGCTACTATCGTTTGGTGTTCAATCTTATATTCTTCTGGACTGTAAAGCATATCAACTACATTACTAACTATCATAATGATTAGCCCAGAAAGTAAAATCGATGCTGCAATCTTATTAAGCTCCATAGTTAATTTTTATTAAGTAATGTTACTTAAATTATGCGAATATTTTCGCAAATAGCAACCAATTACCTTGAAGCTCGCTAAAGATGAGAGTCTCTATAGCTGACCCAAGAAAGGTTTTCCTACGTCCATACCGCCGCGAACCGTCATACCGCGATTCATTCGCGGTATCTCAGCCGCTAACAAGAGATCCCGCTAACAAGTAGCGGGATGACGAGGTTCACTGCCATTAAGTTAAGGAAAGAATGGTTAAAAACTGAACTAAAAAGTCAGAAATAATTAAGGATTTATGACAAATGCTGAAACAGAATAGAGTAAACTTTAAAGCAGATAAACTCTGAAGTGTAAATTACTTAAGAAATAGTTTGTTTAGAAGTCATTTTACAGGAGCTATGGCAATAAGCTACCCAGTTATTATCAGAAGATATGAATACTACCTCTAGTCAAAATATGTGTTTTCTAACCCTTTTTTGGTAATTGAACGAACGAAGATAAGGTACCTTATGACGATCAACTTTCCTTCCCTTTCTTACCGCCAAAGTGTTCATCAAAAATAGCTTTGATAATTGATCCATAATGCAGTCAGTATCTGATTCCGTAGCAAAAATGTCGAAAGCCAAGTTTTTGATCGCGTTAAATGAGACAGATTTGTTAATGCTCCTCTTAAGCTTATCATCGGTTAAGTCCATATTCAACGCTTCTTCTACATCTTCTGTCATAACACTTTCTAGGTTGCTAATAAAGATAGCTGACCAAAAATCCTGTTTAACAGACTCAACACTTTTTCCTGTAAAATTTTCTAGACTTAGTCTTCCTTTGAGTTTTGCAAAAAATGTCTCAACTCCCCAGCGTAAAAAATATAACTCCTTAAATCCTCCAGTTTGAAACTTTTGTTCATCCATTAATGATGTAGCTAACACTTCAATTTCACCAGATGGCAGTACCACTTTGAAGCGTTATTCCACTATTTTCTTGTTTTATCTTACGCTGAGCACATATGGTAACCTCAACACTAGATGGGCTTTTTTCTTCAAACATAGCATTCACTTCATTAAAAGATGATCTGGGACATCGAATGACATAAGCAATTTTTCTTTTTGTAAGGCTAGAAAGAAATTTATAAGATAAATATACAAATCAGTAAGTCATTAGTATTTACAACTTTAAGCATTTCATCTGCTAAGTTAATTTCATGAGTGTTACCTCTATCTAACACTGACCTTATGGCAACATTATTTAGCACATCTTAACAAACCGCAAAGGTTGCACTTGCATAATCACCTAAATCTTTTGGTTTTTGGTTACGTATTTTTCTTGAGCCAAATTCATTTTTTATTTCAACGCTTGTTGGTAAAATGATTTTGGAGGCATCAAGAGCTAACACTCTAAAGCCAAAACAAGTTTTAAATTTTTGGTCTTGGTAGTACAAGGAAACCACACCTTCGTTAATTTCTGAAAATGCACTGTGTTTCATTTTTTTTCTTGCTTGACTAAAAGCACTAGCAGTAACGGTATAGTCTTTTTTCCTATATAAAATAAATTCGTTTAGTATTACTTGCAGCGACTTTACACTTTTTCTTAAAATTAAGATAAATATGTCAATAAAAGATAACTTCCTCTTTCTCATAAAATCTTTTGAAGATGATTTATGGGATTCTATAAATTCTAGACTTGCCAATTCATTTTGAATAAATTTTATTACTGCCTTTTTTACTCATACTACCTTTAAACTTATTGGTATACATCATTATCCCATAAAATCTATCTTTTTTCCTTAACTTAATGGCAGTGAGACGAGGTTATCGTCATGCCGCCACGAACCGTCATACCGCGATTCATTCGCGGTATCTCTTAGCCGCTAACAAGTAGCTGGATGACGATTGTCAGGGTGTAATCCCAGTGTCCCTATGATGTCATCCCAGTGCCCAGACACTGGGATCCAGGAAAGTTTGCTTGTAAGCAAGCAAACTAGCACAGAAAGTGGTTACAACATTTTCGATGAGATTATATGGAAAACTGGATCCCAGTGTCAAGCACTGGGATGACAAAAAAAGGAGCACTGGAATGGCACCATTTGTTATGTTTAACAAAGTTCGTACTTAGCTTCATGTTAGCCATAAATATTTAAGAAATTTACCAAATGGAAAAAAAGGCAAAAGAAGCCCCATGGTTAACTAGTTCTGACACTGGTTTCCATCCAAGACGGCAGTAGCCCCTTCGGTGTCATTCCAGTGTCAAGCACTGGAATGACAAAGGAGAGCAGTGTCAGCTACTTGGATGACACCTTTTTTCTACTTAGTGTGGGTTATACAAGAAGTCTATTGTATAGCTATTGCTGATCGTATATTACTTATAGCTTATCTATTCAAATTTTGACTTTATTTTTCATAATTCATTATTGACAGAAATTATTAATTGGGTTATTATTAAATTATCGTTAACAAGTGAGGCAAAGAAATGATGACATCCAATAATTCTTCATTGCTAAAAGATAGTCAGGAGCTTACTAAAACTAAGGGGACTATATGGAAACCTTTAATTGCTGTTTCATTATTATCTGTATTTAGTTTCACATCTGGTCAATATCTTCCTTATGTTATTGCAGCAGTTTCTGGTTCTGGTGCCATTGCAGCAGTTCCTTTAGCAATTTTTGCTGTTTCTACGGTTGTTGCACTTATTTCAGTGACATATCTTGTTAAACTGGCTATTTCTAGAGATGATAATAAGAAAGAAGTAGGTCTTAATGGACAGAAATTCGGCCATACTCCATCTCAAGAACCACAAAAATTTGTGTGTAAAAATTGTACTAATCTGGAGAATAAATCAAATGTACCTACTCCTCAATCACCTCCAGTAACATTGGGTACACAACCAAATCCAAGTGTCAGTGTACCACCGCCACCACCTCCTCCATTGCCACAAGATGCTGCACTACCACCTCCGCCTCCGCATTTTTTTACAGCTTCCAAGCGTACGGAGCAACCTAAGAATGATGCACCGAAGAAGGCTGGTGAACCTGAGAATAATAATCATTCTACTCTGTTTGAACAGATAAGAGGAGGTACTACGTTAAAAAGAGTGAGCAGCAACAAAATTTTACAAATGAATTGAAAGCAAAATTAGAAAGTAGTGGGGGCACTGACAAAAAAGAAAGACCAGAAGAGTTTGCTGCAAGAATAGATAGGGAGCAAGCAGAGAGAAAGAAGTCGGATGATAATGATTCAGAGTGGACAAAGAGACTTAAGGAGAGAGCAGCAGTCATGCGATTCTCAGATAGTGAAAGTGAGCATTCTGATTCTATTAGCGATTCAGATTGGACTACAGGTGAAAGCAAAGACACACAGAAAGAGATAGAGCAGGAAAAAGAGGAGCAGACAAAACACACAAATCCCCCATCAAGCAAGGAAGAAAGAAGCAAAAGTTCTGACAGTGGTATAGAATCTAGAGCCACATCTCCGATACATCCTGAACAAAAGACAGAGGAGTCACCAAGTTCGTGTGTTGATTCACCACAAGTAAATAATGTTGACCCAGTGGATAATGAGGTGCAAGATCCACCTCCTCTTTCTGTTGAGGATTGCATAGCACAGTTTGGTGGAAAAGCGTTGCCATGGCAAAAACAATTTGTTGCACGAAGACAATGAGCTATATGAAATGGTCAAGACGCACTTCCCTTCTTTTTCAAAATAAGTTTACCTACAGGTCTGATTGTATTAAGATTACTTAATACAATCAGATCTATTATATGCGTTTATCCAAGTATTACTTACCAACTCTAAAGGAAAAGCCTGCCCATGCTAAAATTATCTCCCATCAATATTCTTTACGTGCAGGTTTAATAAAGCAGATAGCATCTGGCATTTATTCCTGGTTACCACTTGGTCTCTTAGTGCTTAAGAATATTGAAGACATCATCAGAGATGAAATGGATAAATCTGGCGCTATTGAAGTGTTAATGCCTTGTGTCCAACCAGCAAATCTTTGGCGAGAATCAGGGCGTTACGATGATTATGGTAAGGAAATGCTACGCATAAAGGATAGGCATGAGGAAGATATGCTTTTTGGTCCAACGCATGAGGAGGTAGCAACTGATTTAATTAGAGATGTGGTAAAAAGTTACAAAGATTTGCCACTTTGTTTATACCAAATTCAATGGAAGTTTCGTGATGAGGTAAGACCACGTTATGGTGTTATGAGGGGCAGGGAATTTTTGATGAAGGATGCATACAGTTTTGATGTAGATTACGAAGGTGCACTGAATTCATATAATTTGATGTACAAAACTTACATAAAAATCTTCAAACGCATGGGACTTACCCCAATTGGAGTGAGAGCTGATACGGGGCCAATTGGAGGAAATTTGAGCCACGAGTTTCATATATTGGCAAACACTGGTGAAAGCACTTTATATTACGACAACAAATTTTCTGAGTTGCTAGAAAGCGAAGATGTTGAAAGTTTGAAGAGTATATACGCAGTTGCAGATGATATGCATGATCCTGAGACTTGCCCTATATCACAAGAGCAGTTAAATGTTAGTAAAGGTATTGAAATAGGGCATATTTTTTATTTTGGCGACAAATACTCAAAGCCTATGAAGGCAAGTGTTACTTCTCAAGATGGAAAAAATGTCAATATACATATGGGTTCGTATGGCATTGGAGTTTCAAGGCTTGTCGGTGCAATAATAGAAGCTTTTCATGATGATAAAGGAATTATCTGGCCAGAATCGGTGGCTCCTTTCAGAATTGGTTTAATCAATTTACAAACGAAAGTAACGGAGGCTGCAGATAAAATATACAAAGCTTTGAAGAGCGATGAAGTGCTTTACGATGACACGGAAGGAAGTGTAGGAGTAAAATTTTCTAGAATGGATCTGATAGGCTTGCCGTGGCAAATAATTGTCGGAAAAAAGGCAATAGATGAAAAGATAGTTGAAGTAAAAAATAGAGCAACTGGAGAGGTAAAGGAAATGCAGATTGAGGAAGCAATAAATCACTTTAGCACAAAATGATACACGGTATCGGCACTGACATAGTATATATACCAAGAGTATCGAGGATATTACAAAAATACGGGGAAAAATTTCTCAATAGAATCTACACTGAGAAAGAAATAGAGCTAAGTAGAAAGTATAATAGTCAAGAAATGCGAGCAAGGTATTTCGCTAAGCGTTTTGCGGCAAAGGAGGCTTTTGTTAAAGCACGAGGTAGTGGTCAGGGTATTATAATGAAAGATATAGAAATATACAATGATGTAAGAGGCAAGCCATATCTTACCGTTAGCAAGGATTTTATCTCCAAAATTCATCTTTCTCTGAGTGACGATGGAGATTACGCTACTGCATTTGTTGTAATTTGCGTCTAGCAGATATTGTTTCAATTTATGCAGTTGACTTTATGCTATCTATATAGCTAAACCGACTTACAACAATTTGAAAAACCGTCATCCCGCTACGTGTTAGCGGGATCTATGCCGAGATACCGCGGCGGTATGACGGTTCGCGGTGGCATGACGATAAGCTCGTCATCCCGCTACGTGTTAGCGGATGAGATACCGCGAATGAATCGCGGTATGACGTAACGACAAATTCGTCATCCCGCTACGTGTTAGCGGGATCTATGCTAAGAGATACCGTGACGGTTCGCGGTGGCATGACGATAACCTCATATCCCGCTACTAGTTAGCGGATGAGATACCGCGAATGAATCGCGGTATGACGTAACGACAAATTCGTCATCCCGCTACGTGTTAGCGGGATCTAGAGATACCGCGGCAGTATAGCTATAGCATATGCAACAACTAAAAAAACATAGCGGTTTTTCTATGATTTTAGTATAATTCTAGCTTTACCTAAACAAAAAGATGAATTATTTAATGGACTGTGTTTTAACGTCTCTTTCCTTACCATTTTCAATTACCGAGAATTATTTATTAATTACTGCGTTGATTCCACTTTTAAGTGCGTTAGTTATTTTTTTTACTGGTAAATGGCCCAGAGTGAACAATAGTATTACTGTCACTTCTTCTGTACTTCTGTTTACGTATACGTGTCTGTGCACTTTATATTGGGTATATGGTGATCATTCTCAATTTATTCTCATGGATTTTGGTAATAATTTGCACATTAGTTTAAAGCTAGAGTCTACCGGAGTAATATTCAGTTTATTAATATCTTTTTTATGGATACTAACCAGTATATATGCAATATGTTATATGCAGAATAACTATGCTGATAGCAATCACTCAAGTTTTCTATGCTTTTTTTCAATATCGATTAGCTGTGCAATGTTTATTGCTTTTTCTGGAGACTTGCTCACTACATTTGTCTTTTATGAGCTTCTAACTATTAGTACATACCCTCTGGTTACTTACAACTCAACAAATGAATCAATGATTGCAGGACGCTATTACTTTGGCGTGCTATTTTTCTCTTCTTTGGTATTGTTTTTTCCTGCAATAGGCCTTTTATATAATGAATTTCATACTTTAGACTTTGTAAGCGGTGGAATATTCAAATTTGATACTTCACTCATCACTTTCATTGCAGTGTGTTTTGCTATGCTGATTTACGGAATAGGAAAAGCTGCATTAATGCCAATGCATTTTTGGTTACCAAAAGCAATGGTTGCACCAACTCCTGTGAGTGCACTACTGCACGCTGTTGCTGTTGTGAAATCCGGAGTTTTCATCATCATAAAAGTTATATTATACACTTTCGGCGTCGATAACATGCAACGTTTTGTGCAGCAAAATTGGTTCACTGGAGGGTGGCTTCCATACGTTGCTGGATTTACTATTATTACTGCATCATTGATTGCATTAAAGCAAAAAGAATTAAAGAAATTGCTTGCTTACTCTACCATCTCTCAATTGTCGTATATTATATTATTTGCTTCAATTTTTAGTGAGCTCAGCATGAGGGTTGCAATTTTTCAATTAGTTTGCCACGCATTTGCAAAAATCACTTTGTTTTTCATTGCCGGAGCAATAATAACGAGAGCAGGTGAGAAATATATAGATAAGATTTACGGTATAGGACGCAGTATGCCAATTAGCATGACAGCATTTGCTATAGGTGCATTGTCTATGATAGGGGTGCCGCCTGCTCCGACTTTTTGGGGTAAATTTCTCATTTTTCAAGCTGTTTTCAACTCTGGCAATGTAATACTTTCTGTGTTTGTAACTTTAGTGTTAATTGTTAGTACTATACTCAACGCTCTGTACTTTTTGCCGATAATCTACAACGCCTTTTTCTTAAAACCTTCTCAGAATTACTTTATTAAAAAAACGCCAATTCTTCTAGTTTTACCTCCAGTTATTACTGCTATGTGCACTTTGGTTATTTTTTTTAGCTACCAAGTAATATTTTAAAATCTGTATTTATAACCATTAACAATAAATTTAAATGGTATTATACCAGCCAGAGTTGCTTTTATATTCGACAAAGTGAAGCTAATCTCCACAGTATCCTCCTTATTTTGCTCGGTTGTAAAAACTACAGTAGCATTTCCAGCAAATGTAACTAAGTCCTTGGTCGATCGATCAATAGATAATGTTATTACATTTATGTTGGCGATTTTTCTTTTAGATAAAGACAAATTACCAGCTTCATTATTCGTTTTTTCCTGAAAGCCTTGATAGATTTTATGTATAGAATTGTTTCTTATAAAATTTTCTTGGTACTTCGGTTCAACGGTCTTAATGGACTCGTATATTTCAATGTATTTACTTATTAAGTACCTCGCTGTGGAAGTGTATTCATCTTCCTTTTTACTGAAACTAAGCTTATGCATTGCAGAGAACTCATCTTCTGTGTGGTTCATATACTTCACAAAATTTAAATCTTTTTTAACAGGAAATAACAGGTATATGTTTAATGTTAATAAACATAAGCATACTAGGAGAAGCGATACTATTAATGCCATCCAAGATCTTTCTGCTACACAAAACAGATACCTATGGCAGTACCATTCGACTGCTTTACTGAAATAACTTTTGTTTTTTACTGATTCAAGCAATTTATCTTCCATAACACAATGCTACCAAATCCAATTATAATAACAACAAGATTAGATACTCTAAAAAACTTTAAAATATGTCTAAATTTTCCAAAATAGGATGAATGATTATATCACCTTGTTCCGCAATAAGGTAGAATTTATCGATTTTGCTCACATCTATATTTATCATTTTTACACTGAAATTTTCAGGATCATAAGTATTACTTTCTACACTTTTGTGATAATTATAATAATGTAATTTATTTTGATCATCAAAATAACCAAATTCATCAGCAAAGGTTCCCACTTTGCTACCTTTACCACTTTTGACTAGCTCAAATAGATCAATTACATGGTTTTGGGATCCAGGCTCAATAGGCCCTTCTGCAGCAAAAAATTTAGGTGCATGACCAATGTATTCCTTAAATTTTAGATTATGAGTCTTTTTTACACTACCAAAATCCACAAATTTATATTCATCTGAAATACCAGAATATTGTGGATCATACTTTTTATATTCAAAAAACTCATTACCTAAAAAATTACAAAACGTTAATTTATAATTATCATGATCGGATTTAACGACTTTAAGGTAATGAAAATCTCCAGGAATCTTTACTTCCTCTTCCGTAATATGATTACGTACAACAAGCTCACCATTTAGCATATGATAGCCAATTTTTGGCAAAGTAGCTATATTGATTGTCTTGTTTAGCTTAAAATTTGCTTCATAAATGCCACTTAACAACTCCTTTCCTTTTTCTAGGGTTATGTCTTGATCTGAAGCTATATTCTTAATTAAGCTTAATTTTTTCTGCATGTTCAATATGGCTTTCGTCAAAACTTCTATTGATTGCCATACAGTTAATTTATTATCAGTCAAATTATATACTTCGAGTATTAAATTAACAGAATTTTATCATGAATTTATGTTAAAAGTATTATACTTTGTAAACTTATGTCATGATATTAACTACATTAGCTAAAACATGCTTTTTATCTAAGTGGAGTTGCTTTGCGGCAACGAAAAGTTCATCTATTTTTTTCCACTGACTTAGCAGAATTTCAACACCATTTACCTCTCTCTTTATGCTTTCTAAAATGAAGGCCTGAATTATATATGATGCTAGTTCTAGTTCGATTTCGCTATTAATTACTTTATTAATCATATTGGGATTCTTTAAATCATGAAGAAATTTATAAAAGCATTTGTATGCTTCATAAGCATCACTACTTATTGTATTTATTATCATTCCTGGCATTCCAGGAAATAAAGTAATCATTTCGTCAAACGTTTGATTATCAAATTTACATTGAGATGAAACAACTTGCTTTGTTTCATCATAAGTTAATGGAAGTAAATTCAGCTGAAAGCACCTACACAAGATAGTGGTTTGTATATCATATGGCTTATGGCTAATTATAAATATCTTAGAATTTTTTGGCGGCTCTTCTAATATTTTCAATATTGCGTTTTTAGCGTTATTAGTCATTGCCTCTAAGCTATCTATTATAGCTATTTTGTGTTCTGATTGAATGGGACTTAAGTGTAGAAAGTTTTTCATTTCTCTGACTTTTTCTATTCCGATAGTATCACCTTCAACAATGTGTAAGTCCAATGCTACTTCATTATAGTTTTTTATGAGTAACCAATTGGAGAAGGATTTTGCAAGTGTTGCTTTTCCTATACCTTTTTTACCACAGATCAGCCAAGACTGAACAGATAAGTTGTTCATTATTTTTTTTTTGGCTTGGTTGTGGCCTATTACTTTTTTCATTCTTTCTCCTATAGATTTTAGTTTGAAAATGCGTTGTTTACTGTTTGTAATGAAATTGCACCTTCCCTTAAAACCTTAATCTTATCTTCGGTTAAGTCAATAATAGTAGATTCTATACCAGAAACTAGTTCGTCATCTTCAATCACTACAGATAAATGTTGCTTAATGGATTGTGGTATATCGTTTGCCTTACATACACTTTCTTTTCCTGAAATATTTGTACTAGTTGCAACTATTGGAACTTTCAGTTTGTTTAGTATTGAAATTGCAATAGGATGCTCAGGAATTCTGATACCTATACTATCTTTAAAGAATTCGTTTGGCAATATGTTGTTGTTTTTAAGTGGTAAAATATAGGTAATTGGTCCAGGAGAAAAGTGGTTTATTAAATCAATATATCTTTCCTTTACCTTTGCTATTTTTGTCAAATTGTAAATATCACTAACAAATATAGACAGTGGTTTATTTTGAGAGCGTTTCTTTATCTGATATATTTTTCCTATAGATTCATTATCTAGTGCATTACAAGCAAGAGCATACACTGTTTCTGTTGGAAAACACACTAATAAATTGTTCTGTATTGCATTTATTATTTTAGATACCATATAGCTAAAAACTTATTCATAACAACTAGATCAGTTTTGTTGCACTGTATCTTATATAGTAACTGCTAGTTTTTGTAAACGTAATGCAACGCAGCTTACCATTTGTTATGCAGATTTGCTACAACCCAAACTCTTCATTGACTTTATCAATTATTGCCTGTGGTGGATCCTCTCCCCATCCTGAATACAAAATCTCTCCATAGTCTGCAACATCTATAGAGCCAGTTCTGCTTTTTGCTAGAAACATTTCTCTTTTCTCTTTATCAACTAATACATAATGCCACGCTGATTTTCCACGATCTTTACCACGGACTAAGTATATAAGATCTGACCTACTTCTTTTTGTTGCATCAGCAAAAGATCTTTCATTGACAGTTCTGCTTTTACTTTTTATGCCGCCACTTTCAGAAAAAGCTTCCTTGGATTCGGTTTTTTTGCCTGCTAATTCAGAAATTTTTCCTTTTTCCCCTAATGCCCGTTCTTTGGTGTTTTGAGACGAATACTTACTGGAAAAACCTTCCCCTGTACCGCCAGGAGTCCTGTTTGTGAAACGCTTAGTAAATGAATTATTGTCGTTGTTTTCTGCCATAAAAATCTCCAAACTTTAGATTGTAGAATCCAAACTTTTACTACACTTTATCATATGTTAATTAAATTAATATAAATGAAAAATAATATAGTAATTATTACAGGAATTACGGCCTCAGGTAAATCAGAATTATGCGATAACCTGATAGAAAAATATGGAAATATTAGTATAATAAATTGTGATTCAAAGCAGGTATATGAAGAAATTCCCATAATTACTGCTCAACCACCAAAGCAAGAAGTATTTTATAAACTATATGGTTATGTTTCAGCAAAAGAAAATTATTCCGTGGGTCTATGGTTAGAAGATTTAGAAAAAGAAGTTAATCACGCATTAGAAAATGCTCAAATACCTATCATCACTGGAGGAAGCGGGCTTTACATCAGCAGTTTAATCAAAGGCTTATCATCAATGCCACAAATAAGTCAGAAAGTGAGAAAAAACGTAAGTGAGCTCAGGAAAAATTTAAGTAAAGAGGAGTTTTACAAATTAGCGCTAAGCAAAGATCCAAGGATTCAAGGTAAAGTGTTCATGAATGACTCGCACCGCCTTTCAAGGGCACTTGAAGTTATCACTGAAACTGGCAAGTCAATTTTTGTATGGCAAGAGAATAGACAGCCTCCTTTATTCAATAATTTTAAGATATATACAATTCTGCCTAAACGTGAAGATGTATACCGAAAAATAAATTCTCGTTTCATTACAATGATTGAAAATGGAGCAATTGATGAAGTAAAAAAGCTACTTAGCATGAACCTAGCCCCACATTTGCCAGCTATGAAAGCACACGGAGTGCCAGAAATTATAAAGTACTTGAAAGGTGAGATTACTTTAGACGAAGCGATACAAATTGCTCAAACAAACACAAGACACTACGCGAAACGTCAGTATACCTGGTTTAAAAAACAATTTCTAAATGCTGAAGTGATTGATTGTGCAAACAAGCTCAAGATATTTTAATTCAGGCCGTGCTCATTACTACGAATAGGGGGTTCCATATTTTCCAGATGGTCGCTTACTTCTAGTGGATCGCCTAAACCATGCTCTATTTTTATTTTAAAAAATCCAAGCCTCTCGCAAAATTTCTGAAAACACTCTTTTATAACGTCAAACAAGTTTTTATCACCTATATTATAGTCCTTCAGTCTCTTAGGAACAGTAAGTGACAATTTACCATCTTCATATGTTACATTTTTATCACCTTGAGACTTAAGTGTGAATTCTAGCGAGCTATCCAATTTACATAATTCTTCTTCTGATTTTGCTAAAGTGCAAACTGCAATTTTTTCTTCAATTCTGATTGTTGCATGACTTGGATCACTACAATTAATATGTGTTGTATGACTAGAACCGAAAACTAACTCATATGCCATAGCTACATGAAAAAGAGGTTTATCTTCAGCGTATAATGCACCTACGTACCCTGCTTGATTACAATTGATAACCAGTTCTTCCAAAATAGAATCACTTGGAACTTGAGCTTCAGCATATTTAAATATTTCCTTAAAAACTTCTTTTGCAAACGCACGATAACTCTTATTTTCATCTTCTTCTTTCGTTAATAGGTTAGTATATCCTTTACCTATATTGTAGAATTTTTCAACTTCCTCTTTATACCGATCAGTTTCTTTATCATTAGAAACCTTCAGACCTTCGCAATACTTTTCCCAAAATTTGTCAAATTCTTCTTTATCTCTATTTATTAGTGCTTTAATCAAAATTGTGTCTATATTTTTCTTGTTAATAACAAAATTCATTCTGTCAAAATCCTCATACATCTGTTTACCAGAGTTCGCTGAGATATCCTTTTCATCAGCTCTTAACTTACTAAAATCAAACTTTTCTGCTTGAGCTCTTAGTGTAACTATTGGATTTTCCTTTTCTTCTGATATAGGGCTACTCATTATTAGTACCTCAATATAGACTACTGTATAATAATACATGAAAATGATTAATAAGTCAATAAAATACTTTATATAAACGCAAGTTCTATGACAGCAAATATAGTTAGGGGTAACTTAGGCTTACCGACGATTTTAAAAACGACAAATCGTCATTCCGCTACGTGTTAGCGGAATCTATGCTGAGATACCGCGAATGAATCGCGGTATGACGTTAGAGAGCTGTGCTAGCTATAGTGCATACCTGACCATAAGGTGACAAGATTTTAAAAAGGCTCTATAACAGTTTACACATGTATGAATCTCAATGAGCAATCAGATTTTTCTAAATAGCAGGCTGGAGAATATACCTAAATTTCATTCCACAATATTACCTAAACTTTGTGGTGGAGATAGAGTAATGGACTTGCTATTTTATAGGCCACTTAGTTATGTGGATAGAAGTAAGTCACTGCCTGATGCTCAAGTTGGAGAATTTATAACTTTTATTGCAAAAGTTTATGAGCATCAGTCGCCCACTTTTAGAGGTAGACCATATAAAATAGTTGTTGAAAGTGAGAGTCAGTATATATTCATAGTCTTTTTTAATTACTCAGTTAAGTATTTATATAAGTTATTTCCAATTGGAGCTTCTGTAATCATCAGTGGTAAACTCGAAAAATTTGCTGAACATTGGCAAATTACTCATCCAGATTACGTGTCGCTTGACATCAACCAATTTAAAAAAATAGCTTGCATAGAGCCAGTTTACCAATTATGCCGTGGCATTACCAATAAGCGCATTGGGAACATAATAAGCTCTAATCTAAAGGAATTGCCTGATTTACCAGAGTGGATAGATGATACATTAATCAAGCAAAAAAAATGGTTAAGTTGGAGGGAAAGCATCATAAAGTTGCACAGACCAAGCTCATTGGCGGAAGCTGAGGTTTGTAGAAAAAGGCTTGCTTATGATGAATTGTTTGCGTATCAGCTAGCGCTGAAACTTGCAAGAAAAAATCATGTGAAAGAAAGGGGAAGAGAATTTATAATATTGAGTAAATACAAAGAGCAAGTTTTAAATGAATTGTCGTTTCAATTAACAAATGATCAAACTCGTGCAATAGATGAGATCTCAGAGAGACAAAAATCCAAGTATCGCATGATAAGCTTGCTGCAAGGTGATGTTGGTAGTGGCAAAACCGTAGTTGCACTTTTTGCGATGATAAATGTGGTAGAAAACAACATGCAGGCAGCTCTAATGGCACCGACTACTATCTTGGCGGAGCAACATTATAATTGGATTGAGGAAGTTTTATCCTGTACCGATATAAAAGTTGCGCTGCTTACTGGTAAAACTTCGCGCAAGGAAAGAAAGATTATCATGAACGAACTTGCAAGTGGTGTTTTAAATATAGTGATTGGCACTCATGCACTATTTCAAGCTAACGTTACATTTAAAAATTTAGGGCTTGCAGTCATAGACGAGCAACAGCGATTTGGAGTGATGCAGAGAAATCGCTTGGTAGGAAAAGGAGAAAATGCCGATATACTTTTCGTTACTGCAACTCCCATTCCAAGAACCTTGCAGCAAGCTATGTATGGTGATGTTGAATGTTCAATTTTGAAAGAAAAACCAAAATCCAGATTGCCAATAAAAACTGTAACTATGAACATTAGTAGGGTGCCAGATGTTATTGAAAAGCTAAAAGGTGCTATAAACAGGGGCGAAAAAGCATATTGGATTTGTCCATATATAGAAGAAAACGAAGAGACCAATATTGCTGCAGCAGAGATGCGTTTTCAGGAATTACAAAAAACATTTCTTGATAAAGTCGGGATAATACACGGAAAATTGACTCAGGAGCAGAAAGATCAAGTTATGTTTTCCTTCAAAAGGAATGAATTTTCTCTGCTTGTTGCAACCACTGTGATAGAAGTTGGTATAGATGTGCCAGATGCAACCATCATGATTATAGAAAATGCAGAGCAATTTGGGTTATCACAATTGCATCAGTTAAGAGGCAGAGTAGGGCGAGGAAACAAGCCATCTTTTTGTGTATTATTATACGATAATTTAAGTAAAAGCTCATCTTCAAAGTTAAAGATCATGTGTGAGTCACAAGATGGATTTTACATTGCTGAAAGGGATATGATGCTAAGAGGCAGTGGAGATATTTTAGGCACAAAACAATCAGGATGTATGGAATTTAAATTTGCTGATTTATATCAGGACAAAGAGCTGCTCAATCTCGCGTATAATAACGCAAAAGGCGCAATGGCTGATTTTGAATTACTGCTTGATATATTTGAATATAGGAGTAGATTACATTTTTCAAAATTTCAGTAGGAAAACCAGGTAGCCCGCAGAAACGAAAAAACTTCCTTGACAAACCTCACCAGCCCCCTTATCATGAAACTGAAGCTATTGTATTTGCTTTCGCCAATCTGCAGATTAAAAGGTAAGGATTACTTAATGTATCGGCGTCTTATGTTCAATTTTTTGCAGTATATAGATACTGTATGTCTTTACAAAACTTCATCTACATCTAGATTTTTATCTAAATAAGCTGAACGCGCTTATAAAGCGTTACAAGACATCAAAAAATGCCAATACTCGACAGAGATAGTAAAAGACTAGCTAACTCGGGGATTCTTTGTCTTTTTTTCTGCTTAGTAAACTTCTTAAACATTTGCAGCGTAAGTTAGTTGCAATTAAAAGCGGCTGAATCTCGCTTGTCAAGCGTTTAAAACATAAAAAACGCCAATATTTTAAAGCGGATAATAACCACGGGGCTTCTTTTGCCTTTTTTTTCATTTGGTAAATTTCTTAATGTTTATGGCTAAACGACAACCGTCATCCCGCTGCTTGTTAGCGGGATCTCTTGTTAGCGGCTGAGATACCGCGAATGAATCGCGGTATGACGTAGATTGCTGTCATTCCAGTGCTCCTTTTTTTGTCATCCAAGCAGCCTCCTATGGTGTCATCCCAGTGCCCAGACACTGGAATCCAGCATTTCACACAATCCCATCAAGAACGTTGTATTTTACATAACACTTTTATGCTTACCAACCCAGTGTCCAATCAAAATTCCTGGATCCCAGTGTCTGGGCACTGGGATGACATCATAGGGACACTGGGATGACACCATAGGGGCACTGCCGTCATAAAGGAACCAGTGTCAGCTACTTGAATGACATCATAGGGGCGCTGGCCTGACAACCGTCATCCCGCTGCTTGTTAGCGAGATACCGCGAATGAATCGCGGTATGACGGTGTAATGACGGTTAAGTAATTCGTTATCCCGCTGCTTGTTAGCGGAATCTGCTGTGGCGACATAAACTCAAATCATTTCAAATTTCAATCCAAAGAGGTATCATTATGTCAAACAACTTCAATTTTAAAGAATTTTTTAACCACTATGAAACAAATAGTACGTCAGATGATATACAAAGGTATTATTTGCTGTGGAAATCAGTAATAGCGCAGGCAATGATTGATGCAGCAAGTCACTGCAAAAAAACAGAAAGCTTGGTAGAAAAACGTAAGGCAATTTCTTGGTTGTCAGACTTTAGTCAAGATTTTGTGCACACATGTATATTGGCTGATTGTGATCCGGTATACGTAAAAAATAAAATACAGCCAACCTTAAAAAGCCTTACTAGATAAAGCCTTTTTATATACTTAATGAGGTTTACTCCTTTTACCGAAAAAAATATAATTCAATCTCCTATCTATAGTTGCCTCTATATCTTTGATTAATAGCTGCTTTATCATGTTTACTTTTCGCTTTGCATCTTGAGCTTGACGCTCATTGTTACCACTACTATTGCTGTAATTATTCTTATTACTATAACTACTGCCACTTGGTTTGCTACTGTTACTGAACTCACTACCCTTTTTTCTTCTTGTGTTGAGTATCTGTATTATCTTTTCCTTTAAAAAGGACTTCCAGCCTGTGCCAAGTAATAATTTATAGAGAAAATGCGGAGTAAGAAACGCCACTAATATTCGAATAGAAATTCCGTAACCGAGATCTTCCCTATTTTCATAATACCACTTGCAATATTGAAACAAACGGTAAAACGCATTTTTGAAAGAGCAAAATTCTACAGCATACCAAAAACCATTGCTGAGAAACATGAGCACAATGCTGAATGTGTAAAGATACATTGTGAAGAGAAACAGTTTCACAATTATATCTTTTAGACTACCTAATATATAATTCAATAATCTTAATTTATAGAAAAGTGATATCATTTCACACCCACTTCAATATGGCTGGGGTGGAAGGATTCGAACCTTCGCGTGGCGGTATCAAAAACCGCTGCCTTACCACTTGGCTACACCCCAATACTACTTACATCAATAACACTATTAGCCCAATTAGTAAAAGATTTATTTGCTTTTTCTATGGGCATCACAGCAATAGCTGGCTGATCATAAGAATGCATTGCTTCGATTTTTTCTACAATTTTATCAACTTGATCATTCCTGCTCTTCATAATTGCCACTACTTCACAACCACTGTTAATTTCACCCTTCCATAAATACAGAGAATTTACTTCAGTTACACATACAATTAACTTCTCGTTTAACAATTCTTCAGAAATAGTTTTAGCCTCATTTAAATTTGAAAAAGTTGAAAACTAAATTATTCATTAGAATCTATATAAACGCATTGCTACTATACTCCACTCAGGTTTATTCATCAA
Organism: Wolbachia endosymbiont of Drosophila ananassae; assembly: GCF_008033215.1. Lineage (NCBI taxonomy): Bacteria > Pseudomonadati > Pseudomonadota > Alphaproteobacteria > Rickettsiales > Anaplasmataceae > Wolbachia > Wolbachia endosymbiont of Drosophila ananassae. The sequence goes on from NZ_CP042904.1 coordinate 817,771, forward strand.
GAGAAAATAACGCCAGCGCGTACTGTATGAACATTTGTTTGCAAAGGTAGTATGTTAAGTGTTATAGCTAGTTTGCCTCAAACGTAAAGGTGTCATCCCAGTGCCCCTGTGATGTCATTCCAGTGCTTGACACTGGAATCCAGTTTTCCATATAATCTCATCGAAAACGTTGTAACCACTTTCTATGCTAGTTTGCTTGTAAACAAGCAAACTTTCCTGGATCCCAGTGTCAGCTACTCGGATGACACCTTTCCTAGCAGAGAAATCACAATGTTCATACGGTTGTACGCATACCGCTGGGATCTAGGATTTTTCTATAGTTTAAAAACAAAAAAGGATGTTACTCATTGAGTAACATCCTTTTGGAGAAGGTGGATAGCTTTGTTTAGTTCGTTTTCACAGCTGTTTGTGCAGCTTGCTGTTGAACGTCAGTGTCAACAGCTACTTTCGTAGAAGGCTGTCCCACCAGTTTGTCCAGATGACCTGTCTTTCTTAAGTCAGCTTGGGTTTTTGCCTTGCCATTTTCAGTAAACATTGTATGTGTTGGAGAAGAAGTTGGTGAATTGAATCCACTATCAGAACCATTACGATTACTAAAAGAATTGTGTAATGTAGATTCAGTTTTAGCACTTAAACTAAATTCTTTTAAGTCTTTCTCCATTGCTGCCCCAACTTCATCTTTACTGAAAGATTGGAACAATCTTTCTAATGAGCTTGTTGGTGTAGAAGGACCAGATGAACCTCTTGCACTATCAAAAGAATTACTGCGAGTTAGAGTTCCTTTATTCGAATTACCAAGATATTGGTTTACTTTAGGATCACTGAGAACATCTTCACTGAAAGAACTTTGTCCATTTAAGTTAGTCAATGAGGCGCTTCTAGTTGGTACTTCTGGAGTTTCTACCCTAGTAAGGTTGCTAGTACTATTACGTCGTGCAACTCCTGGTCTTCCTCCTATTGTTGCAGTTTTATTAGTATTCTCAATTGGAGTAGGAGTATCAACGTAAAAAGTGCTATTTCCTATTTTTCTAGGCAACGTGTCTGATTCAGAAAGAACTTGATATTTAACTTCAGAAGTTTTTTCTGACTTTTTGCCACTTTTGAAAGGTGATGAAACCTTATCCCAAAGTGAAGTAGCTGTTTTCACTTCTTTATGGTTTGCAGGATTTAACAATTCCGCTTCACTGCTAATGGTACTGTCAGTACTTACAGAATTTAGAAAACTCATTGAACTGCTTCTTGATGAGCTGTTTTCAAAAGATTGCATTGAACCTTTTCTGATACCATACTTTCCTGCTACTTCATTAAGGTTCTCTATAGAGTTAGAAAGTTTATGCTCTGTTTTGCATTTTTTAATAATCTCCTTAATTTCATTATGATGTTCAGAGAAAATTTCATAAAGACTATTATTATCCTTAGACAACAAATTTTGCAACTTCTTAGCGTCTAATTTATTGACAAAATCTACTTGCTGTCTCAACCGGTTGATCAACTGGTCCTTTTTGGCACTTTGTTGACCATCAACAGAATAAGCTTTCTCTAATATTTTTTCTCCCAGCTTAGAAAATATTTCCTTAGTTAAAGCAGCGTTATTTACGGCTTTGTCTTCAAGAACTTCCTTAATAAACATCTCCTTTACACTATTGAAATTCCTTATTTTTTCTTCTGTTTTCAAAACAACAGTTTGACCTTCGTTACCTATTGAATATGGGATGCCGTCTAAGAGGTTGTCCGGAAACAAGTAAAAGGCTATAATATCTGAAATTTTAGTACGGGGTAAAGATGAGAAAAAAGTATCCAACAGATCTAAGCGAAAGGGAATGGGCAAGAATAGAAAAACACTTCAGAGTATCATACAAGAAAGGAGGAAGGCCGCCAAAGTATAGCAAAAGAGAAATATTAGAAGCAATTTTCTATGTATTGCGTACAGGGTGTCAATGGCGGTATTTACCAAATGATTTTCCGCTATGGAAGACTGTGTATGAGCAGTTCAGGCAATGGAAGAAGCAGGGAATTTTTGAGAAAATGAATTATGAAATTACAAAATATAGTAGAAGAAAAATAGGAAGGAATGAGCAGCCGAGTGCCTGTATAGTAGATAGTCAATCTGTAAAGACTACAGAAAAGGGGGGATCAAAGGCTATGATGGAAGTAAAAAAGTAAAGGGTAGAAAAAGGCATATAATTACAGACACTCAGGGTTTTATACTAGGTTGTTACGTAGGCGCTGCTAACGAAAATGATAGAGATGGTATTAAAATAGCATTAAACAATATGAGAACAAAATATACTAAAGTTAAAAAAATGTGGGCTGACATGGGATACCAAGGAAGAAATTTAAAGAATCACATAAAGGAAGAATATGACATAGATATTGAAATTGTTAAAAGGCCTCCATGTAGATTTTGGGTGCACAAAGATACGCCACCTGAGCTACTACCAACAAGAGAACAAGGGTTTAAAGTACAGCCAAGAAGATGGGTTGTAGAAAGGACTTTTGCTTGGGTTAATAGGAATAGAAGGCTATCGAAGGAGTATGATTTACTCACAACATCCACTGAGAATTTCATATACCTAGCTATGAGTAGGGTTATGTTAAAGAGGGAATATGCTTGAATTTACTAGTTTCCGGACAACCTCTAAACTAGACATACTTTTACTTAAATTACTTAAACTGCGCCCCATTTTTCCTAACGTAGCACCAGTTCCCTCTCTTGTTGCTCGTCCCACAGAACTTATAGCTCCTTTTACTGAATAATAACCTTCTCTTGCTTTTTCTGCAGTATATACTGACGCGTCCTTAACTTTCCCAGCAGTATATTTCGCCCCATCAACTGTTTTTTCTGCTGACCACTTGAGCCCTTTATATCCAGATTGAACTGCTTTTACAGCAACTTTTACAGCGAAATATAAAGCAAGACCAACTATAGCACCTGGTATAGCAAGTGTTGCACCAACTGCCAAAAGTGGTAGTACTGCCGTAAATAATCCACTTGCTGCACTTACTACAAGAATCTTATCTCCTTGTTTCATCTTAGAGAATTCTGTATCCCCTTTTAACAGGTCAGTAATTCTTTCTTTTAGCTTCTTGGGATCCTTAGCAGCCTCTAAATTTAATGAATCTTGCGTCGTTTTATTCAAACCAAGATCATTTCCTTGTTCAGTTACAACAGAATTTTTTTCATTAGGTGACATTTTAAACCTCACTATTAATTAAATATATTATAATTGTATTCCTTGATTCTTAAGTTAGTGTTAAATTGATTGCCAGTATTTATTTGTCTTCAAATAATTTCGCTTGACGTGTTTTTTGATAGTGTGGAAAATTAGGTCAAGAAGCTGCAGCATTTATGAGGTATAGAAAAAGAACACTCATCTTTTTGGCTGTTATAACTTTAATAATAATGGTTTTATTATTCAGCTATCATTTCCATTTTCACGAAGACGTAGTGCACTTAAAGAGTGACAATAAAGAATTCAAAAAAAAGCCAGAAAATTCCATAGAATCGACCATATTACATAGGGAAAAGGAAGTGTATGATCATGTCCTTCGCTCTGATAATTAATTTGTAAATAAAATAGTTTTGCATTTTCTTATAAGATGAGTAATATTAGCGTATTAATTATAGAATCAATCATTATGTTTGATGAGAATAATCCTTGGAATTTGGGAAAGAAACCGGTAGGGAACAAAACTCCTAATAATGAAGATATTTTAAGTAAAGCTGTATCTGATATAGGGTTCTTTCTTAATGGATTAACCAAAAACAGGGGCAAAAAACCTTATTTCATCATTTTCATTATTTTGCTACTCTATGCTTGTACAGGCTTTTACATTGTTCACCCAAGTGAAGAAGGCATAGAACTTACCTTTGGTAAATACTCTAACACAGAAATGTCCGGTTTGCGTTATCACTTCCCCTACCCTATTGGCAAGGTTTTTAAAGTGAACGTTAAGGAAGTAAATCGTGAAGAAATTGGGGTAAGTAGTTCTTATGGGCGAGATACAGATCGCGGTGAAGGCGTGATGCTAACTGGAGATGAAAATATAGTCAACGTTAACTTCGAGGTTCAATGGCGCGTTAGAGATGCTAAGGACTATTTATTCAAAGTGCGGGATTACAAACCCGGTTTCAGTGTTAAAAATGCTGCTGAAAGTGCCATGAGAGAAATAATAGGTAAAAATACGATCTCTTTTGCACTTGGTCAAGGCAGACCAGAAATTTCTAGAGATACTAGAATTCTATTGCAGCAGATTCTTGATGGATACCAAATGGGTATAGAGATTTTATCTGTTCAAATGAAAAAAATTGATCCACCAGAAAAAGTAATCAGTTCGTTTAGAGATGTACAAAGTGCTCGTGCAGACAAAGAGCGTACTATAAACGAAGCATATGCTTATAATAATGATATTATACCTCGAGCAAAGGGTGAAGCGATAAAGATAAAATTAGATGCACAAGCATATGAAAATGAAGTAATAAATGAAGCAAAAGGTAATGCAAATCGCTTTTTATCTCTTTATGAGGAATATAGACAGAATCCTTCTCTCGTTAAGAATCGTATTTATCTTGAAACTATGGAAAATATTTTCAGTAAGGTAGACAAAGTTGTTGTAACTGATGATCTGAAAGGTATGTTTTCTTATTTACCTCTTACAAATTTAGGAAAATAACCATGAGTAGTAATATTAAAATTGTTTTTGTTTCTGTATTTGTTGTTTTATTGATTGTTTTATCTAATTCAATATTTGTTGTGCAAGAAACAAAGCAAGCAATAGTTATACAACTGGGTAAAGTTGTAAGGGATGTTAGGGAAAGTGGCTTATATTTTAAGTTGCCATTCATAAATAGTGTAGAGTTTCTTGATAAAAGAGTTTTAGATTTAAGTCCTGATAAGATCCCAAGGGAAGTGATAACAGCGGATCAAAAACGTATTATAGTAGATGCGTATGCAAAATATAAAATAACAAATCCTGTTACTTTTTACCAGGCTGTGAGGAATGAATCAGGTCTGGTTAGAAGATTATATCCGGTTATAGAAGCACACATAAGAGAAAATATAGGCAGATTTTCGTTGATTAGCTTGTTGAATGAAAAAAGATCAGAGGTTATGCAATTGATTCAGCGTGGAGTTTATTCTGAAGCTGAAAAATTTGGCATAGAAATAATAGATGTAAGAATTAAGAGAGCAGATTTACCAGAAGAAAATAGTTCTGCAATATTTCGCCGTATGCAAACTGAAAGGGAAAAAGAAGCAAAAGAAATTAGAGCAGAAGGAGAGCAAGCTGGGCAGGAAGTTAGATCAAAAGCTGATAAATTAAAAAGGGAAATTATCTCCAGTGCAGTAAAAGAATCGTACGAAATAAGGGGCCGTGGTTATGCTGAAGCAACTAGAATTTATAATGAGGCATTTAAAGTTGATGAAGAGTTCTTTAACTTTTATCGCTCTATGAGCGCTTACAGTAAATCATTTGCCGAAAATAATACTAAATTTGTACTTTCACCAAACAATAACTTTTTAGATATTTTAAATAAAGGATGGAAATAATTTATGAAAAGTAAGGCATTTATTTTATCTATATTTGCATATTTTCTAATTGCGTTTTCTTCGTATGCTAATATGTTTGATTGGAATGCAAAAAAGGTCGTTGATGCTAGCACTACTGCATGCAACTGTAATCAAGGACTTGCCGATTTAGTGGAAGAACTCATTCCTGCGGTTGTAAATATTTCAAGCGAACAAATCATCAAACAAGAAAATAACAGCAGAACTAGAGTTCCATCTATGCCAGGAAATAATTTTTTTGACGATTTTAGAGAGTTTTTTGAGCATTTTGATCAGTTTTTTATGGATAGGGGCCCTAGTGTTAACAAAGAGGTGGTGTTGCTTGGTTCTGGGTTTATTATAGATAAAGGTGGAACTATAGTAACCAATTATCACGTTATTAAAAACGCCAAAGATATCACAGTTACTATGAACGATAATACTTATTTCAAAGCAGAAGTTTTAGGCTATGATGCAAGAACTGATCTTGCTGTGCTTAAGATTAATTCTGATAAAGATCTTTCTTCTGTTGCATTTGGTGATTCTGATAAAGCAAGGGTTGGTGATACGGTTATGGCAATAGGTAACCCATTTGGTTTGGGTGGCTCTGTAAGCACAGGAATTATATCTGCAAGGTCCAGGGACATTAGTATTGGCACTATGAATGAATTTATTCAAACTGATGCTGCAATTAATAGGGGTAACTCTGGAGGACCGTTATTTGATTTAAATGGAAAAGTTATAGGTATTAATACTGCTATCTATTCTCCATCTGAGTCTGGCGGCAACGTGGGTATAGGTTTTGCCATACCATCTAATTTAGCTATGTCAATTATTGACACATTAAAAAGTGGCAAAAAAATAAAACATGGTTGGCTTGGTGTGCAAGTTCAGCCTATAACGAAAGAATTTGCTGAGTCCTTGGGTTTAAAAGATATAAAAGGCGCATTGGTTGCAAGTATAGTAAAGGATAGTCCTGCAGAAAAAGGTGGGATTAAAGTAGGTGATATATTATTAGAATTTGACGGTAAAAAAATCGATAGAATGACACAATTACCTCAAATGGTTTCAAGAGCTGGACCTGAGAAAAAAGTGCAAGTTAAGTTACTTAGAAAGAGCAAAGAGGTTAATATTAAAGTTGTGATCGGGGAATCTACAAATGATGGCCAAGATAACAATCAAGAAGAAAATAAATCAACATCTGATTATGTAACCGGTTTAACTGTTTCAAATCTGCCAAAAGAATCAAAAGAAAGTAATCCTACAAAAGGTGTGATAGTTACCAATGTAGATAGTAACAGTAATGCCACGTTGCGTGGTATTAAAAAAGGAGACATTATTATCCAATTAGATGGAACCGATATAGAAAATACTAATGATTTTCAAAAACAAGTTGATTCAGCAGTAAAGAAAAACGGTAAAGATTCAATAATGTTGCTCATTTACCGCAATGGAAATCAATTCTTTACTTCGATAAAGTTGAAGAAGTAATTTTATTCACTAAATTTACAAAACAGTAGTGTTGTAAGCTCGCTACTGTAACACTTCAATCTTATAAAATAAATAAAAATCTACACTAGATTTCTTGCATAACCATATAAAAAATCAAAGGATGTCATTCCAGTGTCAGCTACTTGCATGACGCCGTCATAAAGGAACCAGTGTCGGCCACTTGGATAACACCATAGGGGTTACTTGGGTGATACTATAGGAGGTCTAACATGAACTTTCTAAAATTCATTGAACTGTGCTTTCAAACAGTAGTGCCGGGATGTGAGTATAATGATTATCAGTACATAAAAGTCATAGCAGACAGGCTGGAAGCAGCGAATGCTGGCGAAGTAAGGCGCATAATATTCAATATGCCTCCGCGTTCAATGAAGTCCATATGTATGGGTGTTGCGTGGCCCGCATGGATACTGGGCAACTGCAAGAATAATAGTTGCAAGTTATTCTAAGTTGCTTAGTGAAAAACATTCGCTTGATACCAGGTGCATAATGCAATCTGATTGGTATAAAGAACTATTTCCAGAGGTAGAACTATCCAAAGACCAGAACACTAAATATAAATTCCAAACAGTGCAGAGAGGATTTAGAATCGCAACATCAGTTGGAGGAACATTAACCGGTGAAGGTGGTGACTTTATTATTGTGGATGATCCGCTTAACCCTGCTCAAGCTTTGAGTGAAACATTTAGAAAACGTGCCACAAACTGGTTCGATCAGACTTTAGTAACGAGACTCAACGATAGAAAAAAAGGAGTAATTGTGCTTGTGATGCATAGGCTCCACCTGGAAGACTTAACTGGGCACCTCTTATCTAAGCCAAAAAACATATGGCATCACATTTGTTTGCCAATGATTTCTGAAAATAAGGAGGTTATTTATTCAATTAATAACCATACTGGTGTCATTCCAACCCCCCCTCCTGTCATCCCAGTGCCCAGACACTTGTATCTGGGATCTCGTTCCTTAACTTTATAGTGTAAATTATTTCAAATTGTGTCTAGCTGCAAGTATAATAATTTCCATTTATAGATAAAGTATGTTGCAAATGTTATGCCAAAGAGTATAATAAAATCTATATCAAATACTTTACAAGAAAAAGTGGTGATAGAGGCAAAAGCAAATATTAATAAGGATAATTTAAGAAAAGCGCATGCTAGAGTTTGAAAAAACAGCAAGAATAAAAAATATTATTGAAAGGTTAAATGGCGTATGATATAATATAGTGTAAAGATATAAATAATTTTATTGACATCTTTACATTAATAGTTCTTAAATATTTAGTACTGTAGAATTAAATTATTAAGTTTTATGAAGGAAGTAAAAATGGTGGAAAGCTTTTCAGGTAACAACAAAGGCAGTAATTTTATTGAGGAAGCAAAAATAATGGAAAATTTTTCAGATAATAACGGAAACGGTAGCTCGATCTTCCAAGGAAAACTCAGGGAGCAAGATTTCTCTGCAGAGCAGAAGTTAAATGAACTAAAAGCAGCCATAGAGGAGCTCACCAGACAAGATTTGCTCAGAAGGCTCGAGTGTGAGCGTCAGGCTTCTAGTTGTATCGATGAAATATCATCTCAAGCAGAGCTACATATCGGAGAAGGTGATGATGAGGATTACTTCACTGGTGAAAAAGGAAGAGTACTCGGAGATTTCTGGAATTTCTTTGAATCTCTCTTTACCCTTTTTGAAGTAGATGTAGATGATCCGAAAATCTACCAAATGCTCAAGGAGAAGAAAGAAAAAAACCTGATTGCTGCGATAATGAAGTTTTTGCGTGATAAGCTTAAGGAGTTAATCAAGAAGATTTTTGCACGCGATTTAAGTTTCAATCAGAGGTTGGACAAAGAGATAAAAGAATTGCAGGAGAAATTAGGCAGTGGTGAGTTATCAGAAGAAGAGTTTACAAGGGCGTTAGAAAGATTAACTGCATTGCAAGATCTGAAACTCAGGTTACAAATGGCCGTTGTCGGATGGATTGTTACAATGTTCGCAGAGATGTTTGGAGTTGAGTTGGCGGCTGCGGTAGCGGCATCTACAGAAAAAGAAGATAAAAAAGCAGAAAAAACATCATTAAAGGAAGAAAATAAAGAAGTTTGCGAAAACGTAGAAATGAAAGTGGATGAAAGAGAAAAACCTAAAGTGCCAGTTTTCCTTTTTGACGTTTCACCAGGATTTGTAAGGCCAGTCCCTCTGAGCAAACCAGAACTTGATCTTTTACCAAAGCCTATAATGCCTTCTATATTTAAGGAGGTTATAAACAATGAGAACCGCGAGGTAAAAGAAACAAAACCAAAAGTGGAAGAAGAGAAAAAAGCGAAGCAGGAGGAACCGAAGAAAACTGAACCTGCACTTAAACAGAAAGCTCCAAAGAAGGAGCCAGTAATTTTTAGAGATACAGGGCAGTCTAGTGAAAGAGGCCAATGGGAAAATGATGCCAGCAGACAAGAGATACCAACAATAGGGTCAGTTGGTGAGCAAAATATGAGAAATAGCGGTAATATTGGCAAAGAAACAATTGATATAGATAAAATTTGCGGTGAATTATTTGCTGGACAGGATCAAATTTCACCAGAATCAGAACTTAATTCTATAAATGTTCAACCTAAAGGAGGTTATAAAGGGAAATGAAAAAAAAATTTATAAAAATGCAAAAAAGTTCTTGCACTTATGATTTATTTATAATATATAGATTACATAATATTTTTATTAATGGAGGGTATTATGGATAAAAAACAACAAGCAAGCTCTAGTTCACAAGGGGATCCTCGTTTTAAGGTAGGCTCTGGTGGGTATGATTCTGCTGCTTGGATGGCAGCTAATCGTGGAACAGGGGGTGGAGGACCGGACATGCATAAAGATCCTAGTAAGTTTGATAGGTGTTATAACTATCCTTATACAGGGATGAGTGATGCTAAAGTTGAGAGTGCTCAAGGTAGTAATAAAAAAAAGTAATATTTGAATAGGGGGGAGTTATGACTAGTTTAGATTTTGTTAAGGAGCTGGTTAATGCATTTAACGTTAGTAATTACGGCTCTAAAGTCAACACTAATTTTGTTGTCGAAGGCGATAATATCGTCGTTAAGTTTAACTGTGGTCGGCGCTCTGCAAAGAGGTACTTATCACAGATGGCAAGAGACTTAGTAAGAGAATATTATTCTGATGAGTCTGTAGCGCGTTACGCTTTTGATCTTGGATCTTTTCCATTTCACTTTGATAAGGAATGGTTAAAGTATGATGGGAAAACAAGAATAACTAAGCTTACAGTTCCTATAGACTCTGGAGTAATCTTTAATCTCAAGGTGCACTTTGCTGAGGAATTCAAACTGGACGTGAAAAACCAAGTGATTAAAGCAATTGATGAAAAACATCATCTTGGTAAAAAACACATTGAAGAGATTTTAAACGCAAGTATAGGGCAGGTAGAAATAGATTCGTTCTCTGGTTATATAAAATGTCTTTTGTTTAATAGTCCAAATCTGCAAACGTATTTTATAGGAGCACTTCAAGAACAAATAAAGAAGCATGGTTATAACTACTCAGGTTTCTATGATATTGATGACAATAAAGTATATTTTAAAGACGTTGAAAATATTGGTTTTGTAAGAAGTGTAACAGAGACTTCTAAAAAGAAGACAGCGTATAATTTTAATCTTCAAGGAGTTGGTAATTTGAAAGTGAAGGCTGAGCGCTACAAGGGTGCTATGGGCGAGCTAATCTTTCGCTTAGCTGGGGTATCAATTTGTGGGTACTATCGTGATAATTTTATTAGCGAAGACAGGATAAGTAATGGAGATCACTTTGCTTTTATACCTATGGTCAAGGAAGGTAATAGTTTAAGGTACCTAAATTATATGGAGGCAAATAAGATTAATGCTAAATTTTCTCATGATCTTTTCACTAATGTTAGAGGTCAAACTAAAGATACAGAATCAAATGAATTTGATGAGGTATATGCTTTGTCCGATAGACAGATTGCTCTTTTAATTCCTGTAATTATAGAAAACTCTGTAATCAATAAAGATGGTCAAATAGAGATTGATCCTGGGCTTCCTCGAACGCTATTAGCTGAAGCATCACCGACACAGGAGTTTCCCACGCAGAGTCAGGGTGTAGTAAAGGATTCTTCCAGGCAAGGATCAGAAAGAGAGGAAGGAAAAGGGGGGCTGTTTCAGTTGGTGCCGGGGAAAATAGATTCAAGTCAATCCACTGGTGATCAATCACAGCTATCTTTATCGATTCCTTCTCCTACAGCATGGAATGATTCAACATTCTTAAATCTTGAGGGTTCTAATGAGGAACCTGAAAAACAGCAAGTTACTGATGAAAGTGATCGAAAAAGTAGTGATGAGTGTTCTGAAGCAAAGTCACAAGATAGTAAATCTCCGAAGAAACATGGGGGTGGTGTTCAAAAAATGAAAAAATGGCTCTCTTCAACTTTTAGTAAGCAATATGACGTAAACCTTAAGCGACATGATGAAGGGCGTGGTACAACGCGCAGTACTCCTGAAACTCCTGTAACTAAAAAATCATCTGTGTCTAAGCTATTTTCTTCATTCCCAGCTAGAATAAGAGCAAGAAGTAATCCATCCTCAGCGGTGACTTCTCCTACGCATGAAGGTGGACCAGAGTGGCAACAACGTCTTAATCCTGATCAGAGAGAGGAACTACGCCCATTTCTTTCTCCTGAGCTGCGAAAGAAGCTAGACTCCAACTCTCTTTCCCCTGAGGATGAGCAGCTTAAACACTTGCTGTATACTCCTAGTGGGCAAGAGAAGATGAAAAAAAATTTCGAGAGTCAAGAATTACAGTTACGGCGACTTGCAGAAGCACAATTATCGTCACCTGATAACTCTAATAGAGATAGTGGTTTTTCTTCTATGGGATCGCCTGTTTCTCCTGTTGTACAACATAAGGGAAGTGCCCCTTTAAAGGTTACAGAGTGTAGTGTGCAACAGGTAAACTCACATTCTGTAGAGCGTACGTGAGAAGCTTTGGGGAAATAAATTTAGGTTTTTAGATATATCTTAACCATCTAAATGGTTTATTAGGGTTGGGGCCAAAGTCCCTGACCCTGAAAGCACTGGTGTTAGTTTTTCTTGTCCATTGCAGATATTGCATGGTACTAAATGTTTAAAAAGTATTAATATAAAGATATCAATAAAATTATTTACATTTTTAGTATCCGTTCAGCGGAGTGGCAGAATAAGGTAGACAAGGTGATCTAAAAAGATAATCATAGAGCAAAAGTGAAATAATATGGTAAACCTTTTAGAACTTTGCAAAAATTTACAGCAAAAAATAGAAAGGTTAGAAGCAAAAATAGAAAGATTGGAAAAAGAGAATGAAAGTTTAAAAGCAGAAAATAAGGCTTTAAAGATAGAAAATGCTGAGTTAAGAGAAAGACTCGGTTTAAGCTCAAAAAATTCATCAATACCAAGTTCCAAAGAGTTGTATAAAATAAAAAAGAATAAGCCGAAAAGCGAAAGGAATATTGGCGGTCAGGTTGGTCATAAAGGAAGTTTTCGCGCCAACATGGATGCAGATAAAGTAGTAAAGATAGAGTTGCCTAATACTTGCGAATGCGGAGGAGAAATTGCAATATGTGAAAAACCATATATTCATCAGAAAGTTGATCTTCCAGAAATCAAGCCTTATGTAGTGGAATATCAGTTAGAACATGGCCGTTGTCGGAGATGCGGAAAGAGAAGAAGTAGCAAGTTACCGGAAGGTGTTACGCCAGATACATTTGGTCCAAGGGTTAAGTCAATAATTGCAGCGTTCAGCGGATTCTACAAAAATTCAAAACGCGAAATAGCGAGTGTCGTAAATGATATCTTCAATTTGAACATAAGCGTCGGTAGCATATCAAATAGTGAACATAGAGTTGCTTCAAAATGCAAAAAAATGTATGAGCAGATCGAACAAGAGATAAGTAGGAGTAAAGTTCTACATATTGATGAAACGAGCCATTATAACAAAGGTAAACTCGCTTGGTGTTGGATGTTTGCAAGCAATACGGCAAGTTTTGTAAAATTTACAGAGTCAAGAGGAATGAAAGTTTTACAAAATAGTAAATTCTGCAATCGCAATAGCTTGGTAATAACTGACAGGTATGCAGCATACAATTATTTTGCCGATAAAAACAGGCAAATCTGTTGGGCACATTTATCAAGAGATTTTGAAAGATTAGCACATAGTTGGAATATTGAAGTTAAAGTTCTGGGTTGTTACTTGAGAAACGTGGCCACTGAATTATTTGCACTAAAAAAAGCTTTACTAAAAAGTGAGATAGATGTTTTGAGGTTTGTCAGACGTGCCAGAAAATTAAGAAAACGTACAAAGTATTACTTGAAGGAGATATCTCGTTTACCTGAAGCAATTGGAGCCTCTCGAGTTGCAAAAAATGTTCTGAGATCTGAAAGAATGATGTGGAAATTTTTAGATGACCCAGAAAATATTCCGCTGACAAATAACCACGCTGAACGGCAAATTCGGCATTATGTCGTTTATCGCAAAAACTCATATTTTACACAATCAAAGCGGGGAAATACATTCCTTGAGCGGATAATTTCATTATACTTAACTTGGAAACAAAGGGGTCTCAATCCTTTCCAAAATCTCCTATCTATTGTTTCTTAAACCACTCTCCTGAACGGATACCATATTTTACACAATCAAAGCGGGGAAATACATTCCTTGAGCGGATAATTTCATTATACTTAACTTGGAAATAAAGGGGTCTCAATCCTTTCCAAAATCTCCTATCTATTGTTTCTTAAACCACTCTCCTGAACGGATACCATTTTTATACTATGCCCATAGCATCATATATTACTTAACCTTGCAATAATTTTTTTATTCTTGCTGCTTCTTCGAACTCTAAATTTTCAGCATGCTCTATCATTTGCTTTCTCAAATCATCCTTATTAGTATTTACTTTCGGTTCTGCTATTGCCCTCTCCTGTAAGGTGTTTGATATAGGTTTTATTATAGTCTTCGGGATAATATTGTGCAATATATTATGTTCTTCTTGTTTTTTTCTTCTTCTTTCGGTCTCTCTTAATGCACGGTCCAGAGAACCAGTGATTTTATCTGCATACAAAATTACTCTACCTTCAGCATTACGCGCAGCACGACCGATCGTTTGAATTAATGAAGTTTCCGATCGCAAAAATCCTTCTTTATCAGCATCCAAAATTGCAACCAACCCACACTCTGGAATATCAAGACCTTCCCTCAGCAAGTTAACACCTACTAAAACATCGATTTCTTTAGATCTCAATTTGTATATAATTTCTATTCTCTCCAGCGCAGCAATATCAGAATGCAAATAACTCACTTTCATATTCAATTCACTCATATATTCAGCTAAATTTTCAGCCATTTTTTTCGTCAATGTAGTGATTAAAACACAAAATCCCTTCCCTATTGTCACTTGTGCCTCATGAATTACATCATCAATTTGACTCTCTATTGGTTTCACAATGCAGATTGGGTCTGTAAGCCCTGTTGGACGGATAACTTGCTCTATAAATACATTATTGGTCTTTGCCAACTCATACTTTCCTGGAGTGGCTGAAATGTAAACAGTCTGCGGCCTAACTCCCTCCCACTCTTCAAATTTTAATGGACGATTATCAAAAGCGGAAGGGAGCCTGAAGCCATAGTCAATCAATTTCTTTTTACGCGCCTCATTACCGCTGTACATCGCACCAACCTGAGGAACGGTGACATGACTCTCATCAACAAATAAAATTACGTCTTTGGGTAAATATTCAAACAAAGTAGGCGGTGGATCCCCAGCTTCCATTCCATAGAGATAACGCGAATAATTTTCAATACCTTTACATATTCCTGTTGTTCTCATCATTTCGATATCAAAATTAGTGCGTTGCTCGAGGCGCTTTGCTTCAACAATCTTATTTTGCGAGTAGTAATAATCCAAGCGTTCATGCAGCTCTTTTTTGACTAGTTCAATTGCCTGCAACAAAGCCTCACGCGGGGTTATGTAATAGCTATTTGGAAAAATGGTGATTTTATTTACGCCTTTGGTAACATTGCCCGTTATAGCATCAACTTCAGAAATTTCTTCTATTTCATCGCCAAATAACGATAAACGCCAAGCTTTATTTTCATAATGGGAAAGAAATATATCAACAATATCGCCGCGCACTCTGAAATATCCTCTCTCAAACCTGGCATCAGAGCGCTTGTATTGAAGATCAGTTAAGTTGCTCAGGAAATCATTAATACGAATTTTATTTCCAACACTAAGCGGTATGATCATGCTGCGGTAGCTCTCAGGCGAACCAAGACCGTATATGCAGGAAACACTGGCAACTACGATCGTATCCCTGCGCTCCAAAAGGGAGCAGACGGTGGAATAACGCAGCATCTCAATTCTTTCGTTAATTGCAGAATCTTTTTCGATATAAGTATCAGTTTGTGGTAAATAGGCTTCAGGTTGATAATAATCATAATAAGAAATGAAGTATTCAACAGCATTATGGGGAAACAATCCTTTCATTTCCTCATAAAGCTGTGCTGCTAAAGTTTTATTGTGTGCCATAATTAATGCAGGCCTGTTTGTCCTTGCAATAACATTTGCCATAGTAAAAGTTTTCCCAGAACCAGTAACTCCAAGCAAAACCTGATCTCTTTTATTGCTATTTAGCCCTGCAATTAAGCTATCGATTGCCTGTGGTTGATCCCCAGCCGGTTGAAAATGTGTAGCGATTTGAAATTCCATAGACTTTACTTACTATCTTTGATTCATTGTATAGTAAACACTATATTGCTTTTAAGATAAGTTGTATAGCTATCGTAAAGCCATAAAACATTAACCAACAATGTCATGCAAGTAGCTGACACTGGAATCTTGTTTCAATGTTAAACAAAATACCATAGAATTCAAGAAGACAATTCCTAAAAAATCCCTACATCCAAAAAAAGGCAAAATGCTGCTTGAATAAGCTAAATTTTTTTAGATGCAAAAACAATAAAACATAGTTGATACTAAAGTTATAGTACTCCTATGACAACGTTACAAAAATTAAGGAAATAGGATAGCTCTGATCAATTGGAATAGTATTTTCAGGTACCGGTGGTCAATATGACATTTTTAAAATAAAGATTTAGAACCTGTTTAAAATCTTCTCAATAGAAGAGAAATGAAGGAAAGAACGACCATTTGTAGGCTAGTGTTAAGTTTTCGCTCGCAATTTTTCCACAATCGTCTGCATTTTTCTAACCAAGCGAAAGATCGCTCTACAACCCATCTTTGTGGCAATACAGCAAAGGAATGTAATTCACTTCGTTTTATTACTTCTACAGTTGCTCCAATAATCGTTTTTATTTGAGTTGCAAAATTTTCTCCTGTATAACCTGCATCGACCAGTATATTTTTAACTTCCGAGAGGTTTTCTTTTGCGCTTTCAACCATTCTCACAGCACTGCTAACCCCAGTTGTAAATTAGAAAAAATAGAAAAGGTAAGGAAATAGGGTAAACTCCGAGGTATTTGATATTCATTCCTAAAATAGGAGGTTACCAATGAAAGAAAAAGTAACAGAAATCTTTTGTATAGTCGATGATTTTTGCAATACAGTCGATGAAAATTTTGCAGAAAAACTTCTACCAAGTGGCAAAAAACCAACCAGGACGCCAGAGATTACGCATTCAGAGATTTTTACCATAATATTGCTATATCAAGTGCGACAATTTTAAAATTTTCTATGTGCATTATTTGAAATGATTATACGAATCAGCGTTTCCAAAATTGCCATCCTATAGTAGGTTTATCAGGCTAAAATCGCGGGTTTTATGGTATTTAGCGCTCTTAATGCAATGGTTTTGCGAACAGTCAAAAGTGACAGGGATTTCGTACATAATCTATCGCTGTTTGCCATCCAAAAAGGACCTCGAGAAACAAAGTTTTCAAAGGGTTGGCAAAGATTGGAAAGACTACTTATGGGTGGTTTTTCGGTACATCTAGTAATCAATGAAACTGGCGAAATTCAAGGGGTTACGGTGATAAAAGGCAACGTTGATACCTGTGCCAAATTTAACTAAGAAATTGACTGGATTATTGTTTGGAGATAAAGGATATATCAAAAAAGATCTTTTTCACGAATTATTCGATAGAGGGTTAAAGCTTGTAACCAGTATAAAAAAGGGTATGAAAAACTCATTAATGGCGCTAAATGAGAAGATTTTGTTAAGAAAAAGATCGATTATTGAGACAGTTTTTGGCTCTCTGAAAAACAAATTTGAGATTGAGCATACTCGCCACAGATCACCGATAAATTTTTTGGTACACATTTTTTCTACGCTTGTTTCATATTCCATGCAGCCGCTGCATTTCTAAGCTTTACTTCGTTGGCTAATCCGCAACTGGGGTATATAGGGTTGACACCAAGGCAATATTCTTCTGGAAAAGTTGATCGGCATGGCAGCATATCAAAGATGGGACCAGCGGAATGTAGAAGTATGTTATATGAAGCTGCACAAACAATGCTTACAGTTACCAAGAGGACATTTAAATTAAAAAACTGGGGTTGCGAAGAAAAAAGGAATGAAAAAAGCAATTGTAGCAGTAGCAAGAAAATTAGCTGTAATTATGCATAGGATGTTGGTTGATAAAACAGAATTTTATTATCAATAAACATCAAAAGAGCATAGGACAATAATTTTATTGAAAATAAAGATAGCAATGCCGATGGAAGGGACAAGCAAGAACTTAGTTAGACTTCGTGGTAAACATGTTGCCGTCCACTTCCGCCTAACAAGTATAATGCGGCTTGACAAGTTTATTGTCATCTCAGACCGCGGAGAGAACCATATGCTACTTTTAACTTACGTGGAATTACCAAGGATTATGGAGAAGATATGCTGTTTTGATTTGTGTGAAAATTATTGTTGACTTATGTGCAATTAGAGAACCTAAGTCACTTTAGCTATATATAAAAGGTTTAAGTGGTTGTATTGATGTATCTTTGTATTAAAAAACACCCAATAAGCAGAGTTGTAAGTGGAATAAACCACAAAATGTAAGTGCTAGATTTTATAGGCGGTACGATTATAATTGAATTGCCGTAAGAATTTTTTAACTCTGAGATTATCTCTTCATCTGTGTATCCATCATTGATTTTTTTACGAATTGCTTCTCGCATATCATACGCGATCTGAGATCCAGATTCAGACAATGATTCGCCAGAACATATTGGACACCTTATTATTTCAAATAAACTGGTTGCTCGTTTTTCCATGCTTTTATCTCTGAGTTTATTATCCAGAGTAAAAGCGTTTACGCCTGAGTGAAATATCAATATGAAAAGTAAACTAACTACTGCTCTCATCCTTGGTTAATTGGGTTATTTTACCAAGTTGGTTCATAAAATCAGTAGTGGATAACTTTCCAATAAAGCTTGACCCTACATCATCATCGTACTTTATTGAAAATTGAATGCCATCATCAGTTGTTTTTTCTGATAAGGAAGACATTAATTTTTCAAACACATCTGAAGTTTTTGAGTCACCAATCATAAACGAGATTAATTCTTTATAATTTGATATAGCCACGTTGATTTTGTCTTTAAATGAAGACGTAACCAAATTATAATTTTGCACTCCACCATCTGCAGCAAGAGAAAAATTATTACTTTGAATTAAAAATTTCTCTATGTTGAAATTAACTCTGGAAGCTGAGATGTGGTTTACAAATTCGTAATCAAATTTAGTGTCGATACTAAGGTAATTTTCAGGACTTGCAGTATTTTTATACCGATAAGTATAAAAATCAAATCCTAGTTTAGTATTTCCACTTGGTTCTTTATCGAGATGAAATTGAATGTAATTACTTTTATCATTCACTTCAGTTATAACACTTTGCTGATTTTCTGAAACATCACATTTTAATCCATAATCTTCGTAACGAAGTGTATCTATATAGTCTATCACGGTACTATTTTTGTTGAATCGCAATGAAGATGGTAAATCGTTTAGTCTAACAACAAAGTGGCTGCTATCGTTTGTGTGGCATTTTATATTCTTTTTCTCATCATCATGAACAGCAATGTTGACTTCATTGCTTGGTATGTAGATATATACTGATTTATCAAACAATCTATTTTTTATCAATAAAGCATCAGATGAGATGGTTAATTGCTCATTGGAAAATTTTGGGTTTGTCACACGGAAAATTAGGTTAGAAGGAAATCCACTAAAATCATGTGAAATATCAAATTTTTCGTCGTTAATGTATAGTATTGTTTCAGCTAAAAGATTTTTTACCTTACATGCAGAAAAATACCAAAAACCACTATACGCTACAGGAATAAACAAAAGTAAAGAGATGATAATATAGATAAAAATCTTACGCATGATTCCCCTATTTATCTAATGATATGTTTCTTGTACCCCTTGGTATGGTTACACACAAGCCGTCGATATCTTTTGTGATTTTTATTTGGCATCCAAGCCTCGACGTCTCTGTTAAGCCGAAAGCTAGGTCTAACATATCATTTTCCTCATCAGATATAGGGTTATGTATTTCTACAGCATTATAAAACTTTGGATCAACAATTACATGGCATGTAGAGCAAGCAAGAGAACCTTCACATGCACCTTCAAGCAGATCTGGATCACTTCTGTGGGCTAAATTGAGCAGAGTTTCTCCCTCTGCAGCTTCATAGCTTTTCTTACTCCCATCAGGTAAAATAAAAGTAACAGATGGCATATTATTCCTATTAAAATCCTTACTAATTTCTTTATATCCTACAGGTAATAACTAATATTTGCAAACTCTTTACAATTCCAGTACCTATATTTCTTGTTATCCAAGTAGCTCTTTGTTGTCATCCGAGTAGCTGACACTGGTTCCTTTATGACGGCAGTGCCCTCTTCTTGTCATCCCAGTGCCCTGATTACTTGGATCCAGAAAAAAGAATGGTGTCATGCAAGTAGCCTCCTTCTCCTGTCATCCGAGTAGCTGACACTGGGATGACACCCCACTTAACCGTCATACTGCCGCGGTATCTCTTAGCCGCTAACAAGCAGCGGGATGACGATTGTCGTTTAGCCATAAATATTAAGAAATTTACCAAATGAAAAAAAGGCAAAAGAATCCCCGTGGTTGGCTAATTACTTACATTATACTTTCAAGTATGGCGTTTTTTTATTCTAAACGTTTAATAACCGCGATTCAGTTGCTTTTAAGCCGCAACTAATCTAAATTATAAACATTAAGAAATTTACTAAACAGAAAAAAAGGCAAAAGAAACCCTAGGGTAGCTAATTATTCACTATCCATTTTTTAAGTTGGCGTTTTTTAATGTTTTAAATGCTTTATAAGCGTATCTCAGCTTGTGTAGGTAAAAACCTAGAAATTTGATAAAGACATAAGGTGCACATAGTGCAAAAAATTAAACATGAGACGCCAGATACGTGAGTTTTTTTGTCATTTAATCTGTACAGAGAAGACAAATAAATAGCTTCAGTTTCATGATAAGGAGGCTGGCGGAGTTTGTCAAGGAAGTTTTTTGTTTCTATTGAATGACAGTTGTAACCTACGAAAGAAGTCTGTTGTAATTTGTACGATATCTTTATAAAATGGTTCGCATAAGTTATCTAGCAGTGCAACTAAACAAATACAAAAATCAAAACGTCGCGGTTTTTGGTCTTGGTAAAACTGGTTTATCCGCCATTAACGCTCTAACAAAGAGTGGTGCAAGAATATATGCATGGGATGATCATGAAGAGCAAATAGCAAATGCAAAAATGATGTATAAAAAATGTAATTTTATTCATCCCAAGGAATACAATTGGCATGAGATCAGTGCATTGGTTTTAAGCCCTGGAGTGCCAACAGAGCCACATTGGATAGTAAAACTTGCAAGGAGATTTGATTGCAAAATAAAATCAGACATTGAGCTATTTCTTGAAGCTAAAACTACGAACCAGAAGGTAATAGGCGTCACAGGAACAAATGGTAAATCAACCACTACATCACTAATAGGGCACATATTAAAATCTGCAGGGAAAAAAGTAGCTATTGGTGGAAATTTAGGCGTTCCTGTTTTGGATCTAGAAAGAGATGCAGAAATTTATGTAATCGAACTCTCCTCTTTTCAATTGGAGTTGATGAATGAAATTAACGTGGACATTTCAGCACTGCTCAATATTACACCAGATCACATAGATAGGCATGGAAGTATGGAGAACTACATAGCAACTAAATTAAAACTGATAAACGGTAGTGAGGTTGCCGTAATAGGATGTGACAATGAGATTACTGCTGATATATTCAACAAATTCACTGGAGACAAAATTCCAATCTCAGTAACATATTCCCCGATGTCATTCCAGCGCGTGACGCTGGAATCCAGAAAAGAAAAACCATTGCCAACTACTCAGATGACAGAGGGTGGTGCAAGAGATCTAATATCATTGGCAGGTAACAATTTGCTTGATTATAGTGAACAGATTACTGGTATAGATCGAAATTATCTGGATCCCAGTGTCAGCTACTTGGATGACAAAAGGGGCACTGGGATCCAGAAGATCTCGTTAAAACTAGAGAATCATAGCTTATCAGTAAGCGACGTGAAAATAAACCTAATATCCAACGCAGAAAACATAGCAGCCACATATGCCGTATGTAAGGTACTTGGAGTAGATAGCAACACTATTATCAATGGAATCAAGTCCTTTTCAGGACTGAGGCATAGGAATGAACTGCTTGGCAAAATAAGAAATGTGTTTTTCGTGAACGATAGCAAAGCAACTAATGCAAAATCGAGCGAAAAGGCGATCTTATCTTATGAAAACATAAATTGGATCGCTGGTGGAAGAAGCAAAAAAGGTGGAATAGAATCATTAAGCAAGCATTTTACAAGGGTTAGAAAAGCTTTTCTTATTGGAGAATCAACCGAAGCTTTTGCAAATGTTATGGAGAATAAAGTAGATTATGTTAAATGTTGCAATCTAGAAGATGCATTCAGATTGGCTTTTGAAGAGGCCTTAAATAGCGCAGAAGAAGTAACAATATTACTTTCTCCCGCGTGTGCTTCTTTTGATCAATGGAAAAATTTCGAGGAACGTGGTGAAGCATTTTGTAGAATGTTTGAAAATCTCAGGTACAATCACACATGCTGTTTAGTATGATGTTGCGTGGAACAAAAGTTAATAATAGATAAGCTAATTAGGGTTATTCCATTTGAAGGGATAAGCGATGAAACCCTATTAAAGGTGTGCACTGACCTTAATCTAGCTAATAGCTTTTGCAAATTTCAGAATGGAATATATAGCGCTTTGGAGCACATAGCAGAGGACTTAAATAGCTCAATGGAAGCTGAACTAAGGAATTCTAATTTAGAAGATATAAAAGTGCGAGAGCGAGTAAAGTTAGCTATTCAAATACGCCTTTCAAACTACGCTAAGCTACCGAATTATAGAGAACTTTTAAAAAATGTTTTATCATTCTCCGTATCACCAAAAAATACATATTTTTCTAGTAAACTTTTATATAGAACTATTAGCGCGATTTGGTATGGCATTTATGATCAATCAACAGATTTTAACTACTATACAAAAAGAGCAATATTAGCTGGAGTGTACTTAAGTACGATACTTTTTTTTATCAATGATTATTCAGAAGATTTTGCGGATACTTTATCGTTTCTTGATAACCGTATCAACAATGTCATGACATTTCAAAAATTCAAAACTCGCTTAAAAGGAATCATAGGAAATTTCTTATAAGCTATTGATTGTTGGTAGAAAAGTACTTGAGCACGATCCTGAAAAGGTTTGTGAAAATAAAAATATTCAGTATCCGTTCAGCGGAGTGGCAGAATAAGGTAGACAAGGTGATCTAAAAAGATAATCATAGAGCAAAAGTGAAATAATATGGTAAACCTTTTAGAACTTTGCAAAAATTTACAGCAAAAAATAGAAAGGTTAGAAGCAAAAATAGAAAGATTGGAAAAAGAGAATGAAAGTTTAAAAGCAGAAAATAAGGCTTTAAAGATAGAAAATGCTGAGTTAAGAGAAAGACTCGGTTTAAGCTCAAAAAATTCATCAATACCAAGTTCCAAAGAGTTGTATAAAATAAAAAAGAATAAGCCGAAAAGCGAAAGGAATATTGGCGGTCAGGTTGGTCATAAAGGAAGTTTTCGCGCCAACATGGATGCAGATAAAGTAGTAAAGATAGAGTTGCCTAATACTTGCGAATGCGGAGGAGAAATTGCAATATGTGAAAAACCATATATTCATCAGAAAGTTGATCTTCCAGAAATCAAGCCTTATGTAGTGGAATATCAGTTAGAACATGGCCGTTGTCGGAGATGCGGAAAGAGAAGAAGTAGCAAGTTACCGGAAGGTGTTACGCCAGATACATTTGGTCCAAGGGTTAAGTCAATAATTGCAGCGTTCAGCGGATTCTACAAAAATTCAAAACGCGAAATAGCGAGTGTCGTAAATGATATCTTCAATTTGAACATAAGCGTCGGTAGCATATCAAATAGTGAACATAGAGTTGCTTCAAAATGCAAAAAAATGTATGAGCAGATCGAACAAGAGATAAGTAGGAGTAAAGTTCTACATATTGATGAAACGAGCCATTATAACAAAGGTAAACTCGCTTGGTGTTGGATGTTTGCAAGCAATACGGCAAGTTTTGTAAAATTTACAGAGTCAAGAGGAATGAAAGTTTTACAAAATAGTAAATTCTGCAATCGCAATAGCTTGGTAATAACTGACAGGTATGCAGCATACAATTATTTTGCCGATAAAAACAGGCAAATCTGTTGGGCACATTTATCAAGAGATTTTGAAAGATTAGCACATAGTTGGAATATTGAAGTTAAAGTTCTGGGTTGTTACTTGAGAAACGTGGCCACTGAATTATTTGCACTAAAAAAAGCTTTACTAAAAAGTGAGATAGATGTTTTGAGGTTTGTCAGACGTGCCAGAAAATTAAGAAAACGTACAAAGTATTACTTGAAGGAGATATCTCGTTTACCTGAAGCAATTGGAGCCTCTCGAGTTGCAAAAAATGTTCTGAGATCTGAAAGAATGATGTGGAAATTTTTAGATGACCCAGAAAATATTCCGCTGACAAATAACCACGCTGAACGGCAAATTCGGCATTATGTCGTTTATCGCAAAAACTCATATTTTACACAATCAAAGCGGGGAAATACATTCCTTGAGCGGATAATTTCATTATACTTAACTTGGAAACAAAGGGGTCTCAATCCTTTCCAAAATCTCCTATCTATTGTTTCTTAAACCACTCTCCTGAACGGATACAAATTATTTGTAACCGCTCACACTTAATTCTTCAATCTCACTAATAGAAAGGCCAGTAAACTTGACAATAGTGTTAACATCAACATTATTATCTTGCTTTGTCTACCTTATTTTGCCGCTCCCCTGAACGGATACAATATTCATGCTGATCATAAAGAACATTTAGTTTATCGTGAGGATAATAATGGTACAACAAAATACACCAGTTACGAAGAAAAAGAAAATAAATTTATTGAAGAAGCACATGAATATTTAATAGACTCTGAATTTAATAAAAATTTTGATCTAGGGCAGTACAGAATAAGTAATTTCTCCGGAAACTTGACGAAAATAGAACTGGAACTCATCAATGAAAAGTATATGCAAGTTCAAGTTAATAGAGAAAGAAAAATTATTCTCGCTATACCGTAGGTGCGTTCCAAGATTATACTGAAGTTTTTATTGCACTCAAAATCTTCGTTTTTCCTAATCTCTAGAATTATCAATGCATCATCACTTAACCAGCCTGAGTGAGCTAGTCCATTCAACGTTGATTCAACTAGATTGCTATTGTAAGGTGGGTCTATAAAAACTATGTCACATTTTGAAATAGGTTGTGGTAAGCAGTTAGCACTGCAGCAAATTAGCGTAACATTGTCCGTAATTCCAAAATCTTTTGCTGTTTTTTTAGGCAATTGCAAATTGTAATAATCTGAATCTACCATAAATGCATGTTTAGCGCCGCGAGAAAGCGCTTCAAATGAAAAAGAACCACTACCACAGAATAAATCAAGTACATTCAAGTTATAAATAGGTTTTCTTGAGGAAAGCATATTAAATATTGCTTCTCGGACAATACTCATAGTTGGCCGTGCAGCTAAATGCTTACCTGTAGTTATTTTTCTTCCGCGATATTTGCCTGCAATGATGCGTAGCATATTAAATAAGCTCCAAAATAATTAATTATTTATACTATATGATTAATGTCAATATGGCTTTAGCAGTTTAATAGAGAGAAGCTATCGAGTCGCTTGTAAGAAAAACACAAACACAAAACTCATCAGTTATCTTTTTCTGATTTGCCTGCTGCATTAATTGCTTGACCAATCTCATCTTGTAAATCATCATGATCATTTTTTTCATCATGATTTAGCCCTTCAATTCTGCTTTCTAACTCTAACTTAATTATAGTATTGATTTTATCTATATTATCAAGAAAGCCTCTACATTCTTCTTCACTATACTCTTCACCAGATGCTTTTTTTTCAATAAATAGGTTTTTAAATCCTGCTAGATCAGAATTCTGATCGGTATTTAGTACAACATTTCTCTCTATGAAGCTAAGATCTGACAGCAGTAAGCTAACCTCTAACAGATCTTCACTTTTCACGCTTTTAAGGTCTTCAAGACTTTCTAAAATACTAAACACCTTAATCCTTTCTTGTACAATCTCTTTGTCTTCCTTATCAAATTCAGACAATAAACCATGATTATCTACAAATTTCTCACTCAAAGCTTTATTCAATTTAGCAAAATTGACATCCTTGTCAAGTGATGTGTTATCCCGCAACAAGTCTACCCTTGCCCTACGCGCATTTAAAATGTCGTCGTAGTCATTTAACTTTATGTTGCCATCTTTGTCTTGCTGCAATTTATAATAATCAAGGCCTTTGAAATTTTTATTAGTCTTCATCTTCAATCCTCTTCTCATCTCCTTTTGCATCTGGTTTCCTCATTGGTTCCGGTAATTTCCTTTTACTGTCTTCTCGATTTCTTTTTTCCTCTCTTTCAGCACGTTTTTTTATAGCTTCCTGGGTATTCATTTCAAAAAGTGCCTTAACGTACTCTTCTGGATTTTTTGGTTCTTTAAATAAAGGCTTAAGATTATAAACTTCGTCTTTTCGATCTCTTTCTTCTTTTCTTCTAGCTCTTTCAGCACGTTTTTCTACAGCTTCTGGAGTGTTCATTTCAAAAAGTGGTGAGAGGTTGTAAACTTTATCTTGATTTCTTCTGCCTTCTCTTTCAGCACGTTTTTCCATACCTTCAAAAGCAGATCCAAAATCATCAATTTCATCTGAACCTTTTGGTTCCGTGCCTAAATTTCGTGTCACTTCATTTGATTGATCAGGCTTATCTTCTTCTGTTGGCTGATCATGCTGTAGTTGATTAGGCTTGTCTTCTTGTTCTGTGCTTAGTTCTCGTACTACCTTATCTGGCTGACCTCCCCCTCGTAGTCGAAGAGGGTCGCCTTCTTCTAGTGGCTGATCATGGTTATCTCTTACTAGTTCCGTGCCTAACTCTCGTTCTACTTTATTTGATTGATCAGGATTGTCTTTTTCTGGTTCTCTCTTACGGCCGATAGTGTAATCATGAAGCTTCTCTAAGAAATCTCGCCTATATTCTTTTGCTCTATAGAGTAGGTTATGATCATAGCCATGCTTTCCTATAGAGCCAAGACCATGCTCCCAAGTAAATTTCATAGCATCTTCTATTGTATAGCCCAAATGTGATCCTACGTATCCTTTATAATAATCTAAATATTTACCGATCCTTCTGTGTGTAATATCTTCCTTATCAACTCCAAATGCCCTGTAAATTTTTTCCTCGAGCTTATCAACATCATTTTCAGGCGATGTTGCAAACTTCGTTGCTTCAATAGTAGCACCTACAAACTTACGTGGCACATCAATAGCGTATTTCAGCACTCCTCCAACTCTTGGTATCCTACCCAGTAGATTAGCTGTACCTCCGGCTAATCTATCCGGTAAATGAGTAGCCCAATTACCTAAAGATTCTAGTTTTCCACCAATTGCGTCTTGCCAATAATGCTGTTTTAATCCTTCCATTATGCCAACCAAAGGCGATGCTTCATACATTCTAGATATATTGTAAACGCTGAATCCACCACCAGCTATACTTGAGCCCATTTGTTGTACGAACTCGCGTAAGGAGAACATTAAAAATGAAAGCAAGAATAACACAAAGATTTCCCCTGCATTGATTAAATAACCTCTCTGTATGTCTTGCACCCTTTGGTAATCGCTATTTTCTTGATAATTTTTGCAATCCTCACAATCTTTACATTTCTGACAGTATTCACTGTTGGGATCCTTATATAAATCATGAAGTTTCAGTATTCTACAACCTTGTTTTTCTATCGCACTCCGCACTAAAGATCTTATTTCATTAATTATTTCCCTATAACTATTGCATTTATTTATATCTTGACAGTAGCGTTTTATTATTTCACTAACATCACCTATCCTTTTCTCTATATTGTTGATCAGTAATATAATGTCAGCCCTCTCTGATGCATGAGATAAACTATTTGTTAAGCGCACTAGATCTTTTTCACTACAGCCATTACTAACTACCATATCACTTTCTGCAATATAGTGGTCTGCTGGATTATCTTTAGTTCCAGGCATTGGATTAAAGAAAGGATAATCTATATAACGAAACCCTTTTATATGTTCACCATTTTTATCTTTAGGGTAATCCGGTGGAAGCGGGATATATCCAGCGCCTCCAGTAAATTTTATTGTACCACCTTCTCTGCTTATCTTTTCTATACCTTCTATACTTTTATCTATGTTAAGAGAAGAAGCTTCTCCAAGAGTGTAAGGTACAAAAATTTGCCCTGGGGTCCAACCAAAGTACTGCTTATCAACGATACAAAAACCGCCAAACACCCATTTTGGAGCACATAACTTTACCTCGAACCATTTATTGTAGCATACAGTAAAACCTAGTTGTCTATAAAAGGTGTTCATTATAATAGCAGCCAGCAATGACAGCAGGGTAAATATCATAATCGACTGTAAACAAAAGCTTATACAGAATTTTATCCAACCTTCAAATAGACTTTTCAGCGGTGAAAATAAAATAGAGATCAGGAACAGTGGCATGATAGCTATAAGAAAAGCTATACCCATAAAGCCAGAGAGAAATATTATGTAAGCATACAAGCACAACAAGAAGTATAGCACAATCCCTATGAAAATTGCCGGTATCATAAGAAGGCTTGCCCACATTTGGTAATGTAAAAACGCTGCAAACTTTTTCCAAACAGAATAAGCAAAAAATTTATTGAACATGTCCTCCATGAAGCTAAACAACTTAGCTTCATCTTCTTGAGCAATACTTCCGGTGTTCATGTTGGGAGCAAAGTTAGTAATTACACTTATCAATTGTTCAAGACCTTTAACGAATAAAACAAGAAAATGATCATAGAAAAATCTAAAACTTCCAGGAGATATAAGCACTATTACTAGAGTGATTTTCATCATTCTGATGAGCATATCATGCTTAGTTTCTTGTATCATGCCAAAAAGATAAAGAAGCGATGAAATCATTACAAATAGAACAAGCAAGGAAAGAACAAAATTGTGAAAGCTCGTACTTTTTTCAGCTATATTTTCGAACATAGCTTGTGCAACTGCAGGATCATTGCTATTAAAATGTTCTTTGCAATTTTCGTTAATCAATAATACACATTTTAGATAGTTATAAATGTAATCAAAAAACCCAAAACTACTTGGCTGCTGCACTCCACTTAAGAACTCAAAAGAGTAGCCACCTACATTATCTAAGTAATATCTATCTAATATTTTTACATATATTTTCCATCCCTTTTTTAACTTCAACTCATTACAATTTCTGTCTTTTAATTTAGTGCTATCTCTGTCTAAAGTAAAAAGACCGCTCCCATTTTCTGCCACGGAGTTGTAACCTAGATGTACAGTAGGATATTGAGGATCGCGCATTAACTTTAGATTTTCGTTAGGATCATCTTTCCCCGTTTGAAACAAAAGATAAGCACCATGACCATTGGTAAACCAACATGGAGCACCACGTGATACTGTATTTGCGCTATCATCTTCATTAATGCACTTGCAATTTACAGTGCAACTTGTATCAGACTTACTTGAAAATTTTTGTATGCTAGGTTTATAATCATTACAAACTAAGTGAAAATTAGGTAAACTATTATCACTTTGTTTACCTTCAAATTTAGTTGCATATTTTAACTGCTCCAAGCTTTGTAAGGTATAACTGCCTTTTTTAGATTCCTTCTTGTTATTATTACTCCAAGATGTCCATGCACCATTTACTCGCACTATTAAGCTATCTCCATTGGTTTCTAATCCAGTATCTTTCCACTTCACCACTTGGTTATGGTGAAAACCAGAATTAATTTCACCAGTGTCAGGATCAATAACGCTTTCATCTTCACCTTCTGGAATAAAAGCATCATGATCGCTTGAAAAATGAGCGCTTACTGCAATAGGTTCAGGACCAAAATAGTCAGCAGATATGCACCTTGGAAAAGGCATATCGTTCTTACTACAACCTGTGATCAGCACATAAGCTGCAAGAAGTAATACCCTAAACCAACATTTGCCTAAACGTGATTGCATATCTAAACTTTTTCCAAATACAGAATAAATTTCTAAAACTTTACTTAAAATATCTTTTTAATTAGTTACTCCATAACATCATTCATATCTTACTCCTCTCCATTTTCTTCCTTGTTTTTAGCTTTAGCACTAGGATCACTTCTTATTGTTTCATCAGAATTTTTTTGCTGATCTGATTGTTTTAATGTTTTAGGTCTATCACTCGTTGTTTTATCAGAACTTCCTTTAGAATCTTCTTTTTTGTCTGGTTGCTTTGGTGTGTTAGGTAATTTAGCCTCAATTTTTCCCCGATCTTTACTCATTTTCTGCTTGATACTCTGTATCATACTTTGGGTCTTATCATCAAGGCCAACGGTTGACAGCATAGCTTGCGATGCGCTCTTAGCAACTGTACCAACACTGCCAGTAACTCCATAACCAGAGCTAAATAGTGTTTGTACCATAGTTTCCGATATAGAAACAAAAGCTTCCATTGCACCGGCAATAATGAGGTATATAAACGCCTGGATTAGGTCTATAGGTAATGCTGCAAAGTGTCCACCAGCCCTTTCTCCGGTACTGAGTGCAACATCAACGCTAGTGCCAGGACTGTATCCAAGAGGCAGTATTGATTTCATCAAGCACAGATCATACGATAAGAAATTTACGCTAATTAAACATTGATAGCATGCAGAAAAATTTGTGAGGTTATATAAAACTGAATACATCAACTGATTTAAAAGAGATAAAAATGAAAATAAAATGACTGGTTCTAATGAAACATGAGCCAACGTTTTTATCCAATTATCAAACAAGGGTTTAGTCTTTTGAAATAGAATAAATACGATAAATAAAGGTGTTAATGACAGTAAAAACGCCACTAGAACAGTAGATATTACATATTTAAACGTAGCGCTAATAATGCATTTTAAAAACGCATAAGTAGCGCAGAATATTACCCAAAATGCAATAAAGCCAAAAGGACCAGAGAGCATCAATGATAAAAACTTTAACCAAGTTTCTGCTGTGAATAATACTCCTGCTGTCAAGTCTAAGAATGCAAATTTTCTCTCCCCTTCTCCTACATAGCCAGAAAAACTATCAACTAAATAAGTGCTACCATCTATAAAAAGTCTGGATAAAGTTGTACCAAAAAGTTCCCAGCTTCTATCGCTAAAGGCAAAAGCTATAAATGCTATCTTGAACATTCTTACAATGAAATCAAATTTACTTAGCTGTATTGTTCCAAGCATATAGCCAACGACAGTAAATATAACGTATAGAGTAAGCAAAGCTCTTACCCCTTGAAGAAGACCTCTTGCATATCCTTTGTATGAATCTTTAACGCTGTCCCCAATTACTTCTTCTTTTATAAGTTTAAATACCCCGTTTACATTCGATGAAATAAAATCATTAATTTTTCTTTTAACAAATAAAGTTACTGTGTACTTATTATTTTCATAATATTTGCCATTTTTATCTGTAATGTCATCTCTCTCTACGTTGCTTACATTGATGCCGAAATATATCTTCTTAGATTCTTCGTTCTGAAAGTGTTCTCCGCTTATTACATCTAATATGGTGTACTCATCTTTTCCGTTTACTCTTTCTCTCACTCCTACCACTTTAAAATCATTAGTTCCCACACCATGCAAATCTTTAGGTGGCTCATCACCTAAATATACATATAATTTTTCGCCATTAATATATTCACATGATCTAGTCACTTTAACATGGTACCCTCCTCTATTATAGTAATAATGACCATAATCTGCGATAGCGAGCATCACACTACTACCGGGCGTTACCTCGTCATTTACTGGATAATCATTGTTCAATTCCAGAGAAAAATCCTCGAATTTATTGTTATCGCCAATTTGCGAACACATATTATCCCCTTTTGCACCCTCTTTCTTTGGAAGACATTGAATACCTTTAGCGGTATTTTTATCATCAGGATCACCAATTTTTGCAACAAGAGCCTCAGCCCAAGATTTATCATCTTCAGTAAAACTACCTGCTTTAACATTCCCTTCCATTTTTTCTAGATAAGAATACATATCACATTTATTTCCTTTATCGTACTTCTTATACCTTATAGAGGAGACACAGTTCCGTTCTCCTGCTTGACCTAAACCATAGTTCCATATACCCTTCTCAGTATAGCATATATTTTGATGGTAACAGTTAAGCTCATAGGAGGAGTACTTTTTTCTCTCATCAAGACTACAGTTTTTTCCATCACATAACTCGTTCAATCCTATTTTAGCGCGGCGTAAATCAAGTAGTGAACCATATACCCATGGTTCGTTGTCTTGAATATAACCTTTATTAAAATGCACCTTATTATCATATGGGGTATACCCATTGCCAACTAGCACTTTGCTTTCCTTTGCTTTTGTTTTATCAAGAGGTAAAAATTGTATTTTATTTTTTGTACCATCTTTACCATCACAAAAAAACTCTCCCCCCTGATGTACTTCACTCACTGTAGCTTTCTTATATACAGTTTCCTTACGATCATTTTCTACAGCTTTATAACAATTGTCATCAAAATTGATGCCTTTCCCTTCTGGATTGTCGTAATCAATTGTTATTTTTCTGGGAACTAAGCTGAAGCTTAACTTGTCACCAGGATTTACTTTAATTCCAGTGTCCACATAACGTCTATTGCTGCCAAATCCTTTGCCACCACATAGTTCGTTTTTACTTTCATTAACACCATAATTGTTAGGTACACTATTAATATCCGCAGCCTTACTATAATTTGGTTCTGAGCC
Source organism: Wolbachia endosymbiont of Drosophila ananassae (assembly GCF_008033215.1). Taxonomy (NCBI): domain Bacteria; kingdom Pseudomonadati; phylum Pseudomonadota; class Alphaproteobacteria; order Rickettsiales; family Anaplasmataceae; genus Wolbachia; species Wolbachia endosymbiont of Drosophila ananassae. The sequence goes on from NZ_CP042904.1 coordinate 850,293, forward strand.
ATCAGCACAAAAGCTAGCTGGCACAAGTACTTTCCTTGGATTTTTGTCTTCTTTAAAAGGGCAAAAATTTACTGATCCATCGAGGGTGAATTTGATTTTCTCACCCTGACTAATTACCTGACCAGAATCAACCCAATGAATTTTATCGGCTTTACGAACTGGAACATCCACATTAACGCTGGTGTTTTTGCTCTGCAACCCAGGCTCGACACAATCCATATTACAACCAGTGATTGCAAGACACAGTATCAATAATAGTGATCTTTTACTTATCATTGCTGTCTTCCTGGTTGTGGTATCTGAGGCGTTGACCTTTGAGTCCCTTGTGGTATTTGAGGTCTTGACGTACCTGACTGTTGAGAGGCATCTCCTCTTTCTCTTCTTTGAACGCTTTGTTCATCTAACCCTACTGTTCCCATTAAGCTTTGTTGATACTGTCTTCCAGGTTCGCTTGCTACATAAGCACCAAACAACGAGTCAGATATTGCCGAAGAAGCTTCAACTAAAGCTTTCATAGCGTGTCCCAAAATAACAAAAGCCATCATAGCGGTAATATTAGGTGTATATTTGGAAGCATAACCATAAAAAATACAAGGGTTAAAAATCTTTAGGTTAATATTAAGTATACATGTAGAGCAGACCTCAAAATCAAATACTGAATACACAATATAATCCATAACCTGACTTATCAGTGATATAAAAATTAAAAGGACCACTGGATGAATTGCAAATCTTGCTAAATTTTTAACCCAGTTTTGAAACATCTGCCTAGTATACGCAAATAAAAGACAAATAATAAAAATAGGTGCTAAAGAAAGTAATAACGCAACTATTGCTATAGATGTAATAAAAGAAAATAAGGCATTAAAAATAGATAAGCTCACTGTGATTAAACCCCAAATCACCAAGCAAAAAGATACAATGCCCAAAGGGCCAGAAAATATAAGAGATACTATTAACAATACTGAATGCGATGACAAGAACCTATTGAGCGGCAAATCAAGAAACTCAAAAACATTTGAAGTAGTGCCTCTAAAATTTGCTATTTCTATTAGTTGTTTTGGAGTGTTAATAAATATAGAGAATGCGTTGTTATAAAAAAAGTCCCAGCTATTATCCTGCAATAGCTGAGCGATGATTCCTATCTTTACGCATATAATTAAAAACTCATATATAGAAATATGAGTTAATCCAAAAAAGTAATAAAGAGTATATAAGATTATATATAGTACTAATAGTGATATTATAGTAGATCTAATGGTATTTGTTCTGCTTGATTTTATAAAACTTTCGTAAAGAGACTTTACAGGACTAGTATCAGAGTGAATTGCGTTAGGGTCTTTATAATTAGAGCCGAAAAATGCAGTTTTCACTTTTTCATCAAAGAAATTATATATTGCACTAAAAGTTTTTGTAGGTGGCTCTTGAGTTGTTAGGTTAATGCTAAACTGACCTTCATTTTTGTAATCGCAGCCATGGTCTCTTATTCCGTAATATATGGTGCCTGTTTTGTCTTTTAATTTTCCTTTCAAGTTTTCCATGTCATGAACTTTGCTGATATCTACAGATATATCCGCTTGATTTTCACCAGGCTTATGCTCAGGGAATTTATCGGAAACACTTATATACAAGCTATTTTCCAGACTATGGTTCTTCGTTACTCTTATGTTGAACCCGCCTTTGTCATTTGTATTGTAGCAGCTCTTGTCATTTCTGCTACATAGACTAAAAGTTAAACTTGGTATTTGATGGTCATTCTCCATCTTATGATCACAACTAGTACATAAACCACCACCTGGAATGTGTTCAAGAGTTTCATTATCCATACCAACTTTTAGAAATGTAATGTCAGTTTTTACCTGTTTTCCCTTTAATACGTTACTAATAATTTCAGCAACAACAGATTCACCACTAGAATTTAAAGCATTGAATAGCTCAATTTCTATATTATTATATTCAATATACACGCAATCCTCGCCTCTACGACCAGAAGAAAATTTACATATACGTCTACAGAGTGAATTTAAAATGTGCGTATCTATCTTACTTGCACTGCTCTCTGAAAGCTTGCTGCAATCTATATTCTCTCCTTGTTTTATAGAGTTAATAATATTTTCAATTTCCTTTTTTCTTTCATCTTGATCTAACTTCGAAAACCAGTACTCTCTTCCACTCAACCATTGCGCATCGCCTATTATATATTTATTAGGACATATCCCATCCTTGCCACCTTGGCATTTCTCTTGATTTAAAACATGTGCAAAATGTTCCGTTTCTTGCTCGCTACACTTTTCGTCGATTTTCAAATACCTGATTTTTGTCTCACTCTCTTTATCTTTACACACTTTACTTCCAATCACACTAAAGCTTATCGTATCGCCTTTTTTAAGTGCAAATGGTAATGCAACGTCATTTCTCCCAGGCCCAATTGCAAAATCTGCATACTGCTTAGGACAAAAATTAACCTTACTAGGCACTATATCAATCTCTGTTACTCTTATTCTATCTGAGATATTAACACCAGAATCAACCCATTTCTGCTCTGTTGACACTATATCTAGTTTTTCACGCAAACCTGATAAATTTTCTGGCTTAATACAGTGATGTTCCCCGCAGCCTGACAGAAAAAAAAACGGTATTATCAGCAAAAATTTTAGCATAAATCCAACTCATTCAGTGCTTTTGTTAACACTCTCGGAGCTACTAGAACCAGAACCTCGAGATTTACTCTTGTCTCCACCACTCAACTTCTTAGCAGCAGCACCAGCAACTCCAGCAACACCCCCAGCAGCAGCTTTGGCAGCAGATAAAGCTTTGCCCACTATTTGTCCAGGTGTCTGACCTGAGCCAAGTGCTGCTCTATGGTTACCAGCAAGTTCAGCAGCCATGCCAGGAAGAATGTTTAAAAAGTGGTAAAAGAGGAATAATACTAAACACAATTTTAATAATTCTCCGATGAGAGAGCTGCCAAACTCCATGTATGTAAAGTCGAATAGACCAAGTATGCTGCTCTTTTTAAAGCTATAATTTTGCATCATACATGCAAGAGTAGTTTCATTTTTATCACATTCCCCATCTTTCAATTTAAACCACTGTTTTTTCTTACTATATGAGATTTCTGCTTGTTTCTTTTCATATGACTTGTCCGGTTGTTCATTTTTATATGACTCGTCCAGTTCAAAATTTAAATTTTTAAAATAGATTTTATCACATGCTATGAACATAAAGGACAAAAACGCAAAAAGGATAACCGGGTATAAGCTATAGGTAATCAACTCTTTCACCCAGCCTTCAAAATATCCTTTGGTGTGTTGGAATAAAACCATAGGAATGAACAAAGGTGATAAAATGATGATTACACTTAAAGCAACTAGAGATAAAATAAATACATAGCACAGCCACAAAATAACCATCATCATCAGAACGGCCATAAATATACAGACAAGAGCTACTAAAATTTGTCCACCAGCAAAAATAATACCGATTACCGAACCTGCAACTAATAAGACAGGAGCAGCACCAAGCAAGACTGCTAACGTTGCAACACCTCCAGTACCAATTTTGCCACCAATTCCATCTAAAGGGGCACCTAAATAAAATAAAATTCTACAATCAAGCCTATCCCAAGGTGCAAGATAACTGTAAGATACCCTCTTTCCTGCACGAGTATATTCATAATCTGTACCTGCTTTATAATTACATATGCCTTTACTTTCAGATGATGCTTTTAGCACTATCTCTGACAAACCATTTGAGAGACGAGTTAATTCTCCATAATAATGAGACATGGTACTGCCTGTTGTGAAGTAAATCACTAAAGCGAATTTTATGATCAACATATACATTTCTTGAGGCCTCTGAACTCCACCAGACATGGCTTTTATAGAGAACAGTATTAAAGCTAAAACTAAAACAGCAGTTACAGTGTTTTTCAGCCTTTTCTGTGCTACAGATATAAAACTCTCACCATTTGGTGCACCTTTACCTGCAACTAAATTATCTAACGATTCCTTAATGCATTGCACTATCATAGAAGTTACGGGAATAGGAGCTAATGATTTACTCCCTGCCTGGTTATAACAAGCTTCAGAAACATACGAGCTAAAACAGCCAGCATTATCATAACCTACAAAAATTTTCCCCCCTTGTCCGTTGAGTCTTTTTTCTTTAGATCTGATAATAGTTTTATAGTCATCATTATTACCAATAGGAACTTTTTCCTCTCCTGTACCATCTTTATTTTTGAATATCATCACAGATTTTTCACACATAGGAGCAAGTGGGTCAGGTGGCAATTCCGTGCACCCCATATCAACCCCTTGCGGCCAAGGAGTCATTTCGATACCAAGCATTTTCACACTTGCTAACTCCACACACAATCTGCCCATTTTTCTCACTGCTTTGAATGTAGCTCCATGTATGGGTTCGCTCTGTCCTGCTTTGAGAACTCTACATTCCAGACCACCATCAACCTTCGAGGACCATGACCCATCTACGTATCCAGTGTCTTTCTCCCTGACATCAAAGTCTATGTATCCAGGTTTTCCTCTGGAATTAAAGTCTACCTTATTAAAAAGATTACCAAAAGTTAAAGGGTTTCGATGACATACTTCTATATATTCACTGTATTGCACACCATTTTTTGGCCAGTAATAACTCTCTGTACTCTCCTGAACGTTAGAATTTAAGGCTTCTTTTTCTGCTCTTTTCCCGTCATAATCTTTTTTGTTCACGTCTTCCCGAGCTTTATTTTGCAAACAAGAAAAATATTCCTCTTCTGTTTGGTAATTTTCATTGGTGCAGCCACTATAACCTGTGTCTTCTAATTTAAAATTTTTGTATTTTCCATCATGATCACGTGCAACTGGGTGTTTAACAAAACTATGTTCACAAACAACAAGCCCTCCTATCGCTTTCCAGACTCCAACAATTGCAGCTATCATTCCAACAATAACAAGAGCGGTAAACAAACCAGCAGAAGAAACGATCAAAACAATGCCAGTAAATATTGCACCAACAGCAATCGCTATTCCAGCAAGTGCTGCAGCTGTTTTAAACGCTCCACAATCAGGATTAGAGGCACGACTAAAACTGCCAATGGAATTAAATCTGCTAACAAATTCTGTCTTGTCAGTACCACTTACTCCATCTGCAAGCACTGGATATGAGAGTAAAAAGTCTATATTTAGTAAAAATATCGCAATTAATAGCAATGACAGCTTAGTCTTAAACATTTTTTACCTTCTGATAAAATATAGGCAACCATACTTTTGGGTTGTCCCCAACTTCATTTAATATATCGTGTAACAATAGAACACTTTCTGCACGTCCGGATAATACGTTGATTATATCATCCAGGCCTTTTAAGTCTATTCTAGCTACTACAGCATTGACTCCTTGTTTCACCAAAAAGAATCTAGTACTCGGATCTGTGTGCTTAATTAATATATATTCACGTTCAGTTAACATAAAAACATCCCGATAGACACTAGTAGCTTTCAGATTTGGTAAAAAAATCTGTGTCGCTGTTTGTTGTACAAGCGTATCGCTAATAGTACTTTTACTTGCATCCTCAACACTCTGAGTAGCAAAAATCACAAAAGCATTTAGTTTTCTCAGTACCTTCAACCAGTCTTTTATCTTGGGTGCAAAAACTGGATTATCTATTAACGCCCATGCCTCATCAAGAACGATAATAGATGGAGTGCCATCAAGAGATATACTAATCCTATGAAATAAATAAATCAAGACCGGTCCAAGAGCAACAGGATCTTTGAGCAAGCTAGCCATCTCAAAACCAAATACTCTTGCTCGTGAAAAATCTAGCAAATCTTCTTTATTGTCAAATATTGCAGCATGAGAACCATTATCATGCCACATAGATATTGCCCCAGCTAGAGTATCAGGACCTGCAAGCCCTAAAAACGGTACGAGGTTTCTCAAGAATCTGTCTTCTTTTCTTAATTTAAAATTTCCTTCAATTGCATCATTAATTCGTGCAATATCTTCTGAAGTAAATTTATCATTATATACCGAAATTAAAGACTTTATCCACTCCATTAAAAATGTTCTATTATCAGAGGTATCATCAAGTTGTAAAGGATTAAAATTTGTTTTAGTTCTTGGTTCTATTACAGTATAGATACCACTAAGTGCTCTTAAGAAAATCTCTGCACCGCGATCTTTATCAAAAAAGAATATCCTTGGAGAAAACTTCATCGCTTGGGCACACAGGAAATTCATTAAAACAGTTTTACCAGCACCAGTTGGGCCAATTATCATAGTGTGTCCAACATCCCTTATATGAAAGTTGAAAAAAAATGGAGTACCAGATGTCGTGTCAAAAACTGTAACGGCATCTCCCCAGTGGTTATTGAATTTATTACCAGTAGGATAATTATGTTGAGATGCAAATCCAGCCAAATTAAGACTACTTATTGTAGCTTTTCTCACTATATAATCGAAATTACCAGGAATTTGCGCCCAAAATGCTGGTTCAAGGTTAACTCTCTCACGTATAGGGTAAACACCGCAATTAGAAAGCTCTGATTCTACCAACGACAGAGCGTTATCCAATGATTTAGGACTTTTTTCTATACATAAAATAGTCAGGTGATGTTGACCAAACGCAATCTTACCACTCATTGCGTCATCAAGCGCTTGAGAAATTTCTGCTATTTGAGAAATAGCTTTATCTGCAGACTGTATCATTCGATTTTGCTGTATCTGCATTTTTCCAATCGCCATTTGCCTGTTTATAAATTGAAAAGATTGCGTAATTATAAACTCGTAAGGAAGTTGTAAAAACGAATCAAGCATTCCTGCAGAAGTATGATTTCCATATTCTTTGATACTAATTATTCCAGCATATTTACTCTCATTATGAGTCACAACCTGTATCATCTTACGGCCAAAGAATAACCTATGTACTGGTAAGTACCTTGATATTTCAGTTCTTAGCGGAAAAAGCGTATTTGTAACGAAGCCACAATTTACGATTCTAGATAGAAACTCCATTATTTCGCAGAACAAACCATCTGGAGTTTCTTTTACTCCAAGAATTTTAGGCGAATAATTTCTAAGGCTTGTCACTACACGATTTGTCGTTTCCTCTAAATCTTCATACGTGGCACGTATATCACTTTCCCAAGCATGTTTTGAAGTTACATGTCCGAATTTTTTTAGTAGATGTGACAAAAATTCTACTCCTTTTGTGTCCGCTCTACGGATAATCGTAATGTATAGGTCATTAATAAATGATTGCCTTGTTGCGTGTTTTTCTCTCCATTTTAGATTTACGTGATTAGCGAAAAAATTCGGCAAACCTTGACTTGCAAATTCATCAGAAAAAATATTTTTCTTACGTCTGATAGTATGAAAATACAAACTAAATGCCGGAGATGAAATGCTTCTTAGCATCTGATTCCTGATGTTGTTCTGTATGACTAAATCCTCGTCATCGGCAGTTTCAAATGCAAAACCACTTAATTTTATAACCTTAACCAACCAATTTTCTTTTGTCATCAAGGTTGTGCTATTCCAATAGCAAGAATAAGGAATAAATTCAGCAGCGTGAACTTCCCTGTTCAGAGTAGATTTATTCTTTGATTGAATAGCCCTAAACCTCAGCATCACACAACGTTAAGCAATATCATAAGAATTGGCTCCATGGTAAAAACGATTTAAACATTTCGAGCACTTTCCCAATTTTACCATAAATAATTCAATAAACAACGGTTCTTTTGCAGAAGCTATATAACCAAGTCCATGTATACCTGGTAACATTAAGAGAATCACTCTTAAATCATTTGAATTAATGAAAATTAGCATGCAAATCAGGACGTTTAATATTGCAAACATATAACTCACACCAAAGAGCATTGCAGGTCTTGTAAGACCTTTAAATAATTGATCTGTTTGTATACTACCTGTGGACATATCTTTAACCTTCTAATAATAGCTCTAACACTAATACTATATCATTATATTAAAAAGCCATTGAAACTAGTAGCACTTTAAGTTAAGATACATTATTTAATCCCGATAATGACAAGTTGGCCATTTCAAGAAGCAGAAAAAATATTGCAAGAGTTTCCTAATAAAAAAGAAATAATATTTGAAACTGGTTATGGACCCTCTGGTTTACCCCACATAGGAACCTTTGGAGAGGTTTTCCGCACTACAGTTATTGTAAATGCATTAAAAAAAATAGCTCCTGGTATAAAAACCAAAATCATTGCAATTTCAGATGATATGGATGGTTTGCGAAAAATACCAGATAATGTGCCAAATCAAGAGATGCTAAGAGAGCACTTAAATAAACCATTGACTATGATACCTGATCCATTTGGCACTCATCAGAGTTATGGTCATCATATGAATTCATTGTTGTGTAAATTTCTTGATATGTTTGAATTTGAATACGAGTTCAGGAGTGCAACAGAGTGTTATAAATCTGGCGTTTACGATGAAAAACTTTTACTCTTACTGAAAAATTATGATAAAGTGATGGACGTAATGCTTCCATCATTTCGGGAAGAAAGACAGCAGACTTATAGTCCATTCTTGCCAATATGCCCAAAAACTTCTCAAGTTTTACAAGTTCCAGTAATTGAAACAAATACAGAGAAAGGAACAATCACATATGAAGACCCAAACGGGGGAAAAATAGAAGTTCCAGTGACAAAAGGAAAATGTAAACTGCAATGGAAACCTGATTGGGGAATGAGGTGGGCCGCATTTGGAGTAAATTACGAAGCTCACGGAAAAGATTTAACTCCATCTGCTGTGCTTTCAAGTCAAATATGTGAAATACTTGGAGAAAAGCCACCACTTCTGTTTTGCTACGAGCTTTTCCTTGATAAAGAAGGAAAGAAAATATCAAAATCAAAAGGAAATGGCATTTCAATTGAAGAGTGGCTAACTTACGCACCAACAGAGAGCTTAGCATTGTACATTTTTCAGAGTCCTAAAAAAGCTAAACGTTTATATTTTGATGTGATACCAAAATCAACTGATGAATATTTAGAATTTGTAAAGCGTTATCATGAGAACAAAGAAAAGGATATAAATAATCCTGCTTGGCACATTCACCAGGGCAATGTTCCCAGTATAGAAACTTCAGGCATAAATTTCTCACTACTTTTAAACCTAGCAGCAGCTTGTAATGCTGAAAACAAAGAGATCCTATGGGGTTTTATATCCTCTTATGCACCAAACGTTACACCAGAAAATAATAAAATGCTTGATAGACTTTCAGACTTTGCAGTAAAGTATTATCACGATTTTATCAAGCCAACAAAATCATATAAAACTCCAAATGAAAAAGAAAAAGCAGCGTTACTAGATTTGAAGGACACTTTACATTCTCTATCTACAACTGCTACTGCTGAAGAAATTCAATCTCAGGTATTTTCTATTGGAAAAAAATATGATTACACCAACTTACGTGACTGGTTTCAGCTATTATATGAAACGTTACTTGGCCAAAAAACCGGTCCAAGAATGGGATCTTTCATAAAGCTTTACGGAATAGGTAATACGATTTCTCTCATAGAAAGCGCTACTAAATGTATACTTTAGAGTTTACCTCCTTTCATTTGAGCTCTTTAGTTTTAATAAGAATTCCTTGACAAACTCCGCTAGCCCCCTTATCATGAAACTGAAGCTATTGTATTTGCTTTCGCCAATCTGCAGATTAAAAGGTAAGGATTACTTAATGTATCGGCGTCTTATGTTCAATTTTTTGCAGTATATAGATACTGTATGTCTTTACAAAACTTCATCTACATCTAGATTTTTATCTAAATAAGCTGAACGCGCTTATAAAGCGTTACAAGACATCAAAAAATGCCAATACTCGACAGAGATAGTAAAAGACTAGCTAACTCGGGGATTCTTTGTCTTTTTTTCTGCTTAGTAAATTTCTTAAACGTTTGCAGCGTAAGTTAGTTGCAATTAAAAGCAGCTGAATTTCGCTTGTCAAGCGTTTAAAACATAAAAAACGCCAATATTTTAAAGCGGATAATAACCACGGGGCTTCTTTTGCCTTTTTTTTCATTTGGTAAATTTCTTAATGTTTGTGGCTGAACGACAACCGTCATCCCGCTACTTGTTAGCGAGATCTCTTGTTAGCGGCTGAGATACCGCGAATGAATCGCGGTATGACGGTTCGCGGCGGCATGACGATAAGGTTTATACCTTGTCATCCCAGTGCTTGACACTGGGATCCAGCTTTCTTTATAAATTCACCAAAAGTGCTTCATTCTATAACGCAAAACCCATACTCACCAAATCCAATGCATTACTTGCAATTAAGTTTCCTGGATCCCAGTGTCTGGGCACTGGGATGACACCATCATAAAGGAATCAGTGTCAGCTACTTTCATGACACCATTCTTTTTCCTGGATCCAAGTAGTCGAGCTACTTGGATGACAGCTAGCCTGACAACCGTCATCCCGCTACCTGTTAGCGGGATCTATGCTAAGAGATACCGCGAATGAATCGCGGTATGACGGTTTGCAACGGTATGACGGTTCGCGGCGGCATAGTAATTCGTCATCCCGCTGCTTGTTAGCGGGATCTCTTGTTAGCGGCTAAGAGATCCCGCGAATGAATCGCGGTATGACGGTGTAGACGATGGTTAAGTATCCCGCTGCTTGTTAGCGCCGCGGCGGTATGACGGTTCGTGGTGGTATGACGTAGAGTGCTTAGAAGCTGCTATTTTGCTACAAATGGCTGTAATGGCATCATCTATTTTATTGCTATCACAGCCTGTTTGTGCAAGTTCAGCGTTCCCACCACAATTTTTTTCAACTGCTATTGATACTAGTTCTTTTGCACTAATTTTATTAGCTAAGTCTTTACTTACTTTAATAATCAAGACTGTTTTATCTTTTTCTGTTGCCGTGAAAGCTATTATCGTTTTTGGTTTTTGTTGCTGCAAAACAAACTCTCTTATTATATTCGCTGGAATATTGGTAAAAGCATGACTTACAAAATTTATTCCATTTATTTCAGTGCTTTTTATGCTCTCTGCGCTTATAAGTTTTTTATATAAATTTTTTATTTTAGCTTCAGATTCTTTGCGCTCTTGATTTAAAATATTTAATCGGTTTATTATTTCACTCACTGGCGCTTTTACGAATTCTGCAACTTTTTTTAAGTTAATTTCATTATCACGTACATAATTGATTGCTTCTTGACCAGTTAAAGCTTCAATTCTTCTCACTCCAAAAGCAACAGAACTTTCTGTTACTATCTTAAATAAACCGATTTCTCCAGTATGTTCAACGTGTGTGCCACCACACAGTTCCCTTGAATCTCCAATCTTCACTACTCTTACTTGGTTGCCATATTTTTCACCGAATAACGCCATAGCTCCTTCGTCTATTGCCTGATTCATGCTCTGAATTTTTGTAGACGTAGAAAGGTTTTCTCTGATTAGAGAGTTTACCATATCTTCTACTAAGAATAGCTGATCCTGAGTAACTTGAGTGTTATGACTAAAGTCAAATCGTAACTTATCCGGTGCAACTAGGGAACCTTTTTGAGTGACATGATCACCCAAGATTTTTCTCAATACAAAGTGCAAAAGGTGTGTAGCTGAATGATTTCTTCTTAAGGTTTGCCTTCTTTCCTTGTCAATGCTTGCTGCAACTGTGTTACCTTTACAAATTGAACCGAACTTAACTATGCATCTGTGCAAATATAGGTCATTAACCTTATTGGTATTCTCGACTATAATAATACTTCTATCAGATTTGATCAGACTGCCAGTATCTCCCACTTGTCCACCTGACTCGCCATAAAAAGGTGTTTTATCAAGTATAATGGTTATCTTTTCTCCCTCCTTTGCAGAATCAATTACTTCATTTTTAGAGGAAACTATAGCTAGTATTTTCGCATCATTTACTTCATTGAACTCATAACCAACAAATTTTGTTTTGCCAAATTTATCGATCAAATCAAACCATACTTGCTCAACAGATTTTTCACCAGATCCAGCCCATTTAGCACGTGCTCTCTCTTTTTGTTCTCCCATTGCATCATCAAAACCCTTCTGGTCAAAATTTATTTTTTTCTCTTTTAAAATATCAAGTGTAATATCCAAAGGAAATCCGTAGGTGTCATATAGCTTAAACGCTGATTCTCCAGGCAAAGTATCGCCCGATTTTAAATCTGCAGTGAATTTTTCCAATAGACTAATGCCTTTCATCAAAGTGTCTTTAAAGTTTTCTTCCTCTGATTTTAACGTCGTTTCTATTAAGCTTTTAGCTCTGATCAATTCAGGATAAATATCCCCCATATAAGCCGAACTCGTGCTATCTATCAGCACCGGAAAAACGCGATGGAGTAGGGAATCATTATATCCAAGCAGGTGGATATAACGCGCGGCTCTCCTAATTAATCTGCGTAATACGTAATTCCTGCCTTCATTTCCAGGGAGCACCCCCTCTGCGATGAGAAATGCAGCCGCGCGAAGATGATCTGCTATGATCTTATGCGCTATTTTATTTTCCGTTCTTCCACAGTACTCTTGTGATTTACTTATCAGAGCAGAAAATAGATCAATATCATAGTTATCATGGACGTTTTGCATAACAGCCGCTATTCTTTCAAGGCCCATTCCAGTATCGATGCATTTTTTTGGCAATTTGTGTAAATTACCTTCTTCATCTTTGTTAAACTCCATGAATACCAGATTCCAGATTTCAACAATTCTATCGCCCTCTTGTAAATTAGGACTCCCATGGTCATAAAAAATTTCAGAACATGGACCGCACGGACCAGTATTTCCCATACTCCAAAAGTTATCATCCGTTGTAATTCTTATGATTTTATCACTTGAAAAGCCACTTATCTTACGCCAAATCTCGTACGCCTCATCATCAGTATGGTAGACGGTTATGGATAGTCTGTTTTTATCAAGAGATAACTCTTTAGTGATAAATTCCCACGCAAATTCTATCGCAGTTTCCTTAAAGTAATCACCGAAGCTAAAATTTCCGAGCATTTCAAAAAATGTGTGATGCCGAGTTGTATAGCCAACATTTTCAAGATCATTGTGTTTACCGCCTGCTCTTAGGCACTTTTGACTTGAGACAGCACGTTTCATTTCAGTTTTTTGAGCACCAGTAAAAATATTTTTAAACTGCACCATACCAGCATTTGTGAACATGAGCGTTGGGTCATGTTCTGGAATCAAAGGAGAAGAAGAAACCTGCTCGTGGTCATTATTTACAAAAAATTTTATAAATCTTTCTCTGATTTCGTTTAGCTTCATCGTTTTTATTGAGGTTATCTATAAATAATAAGTTGTAATGGAAATAAAATCAATACCACTCTCTAGATCTCAGAACTTCTAGTGACATGCACCTTGTGGTAAGAAAAAATCAATATATTCACGATAAATTTACCTCATATCTGTGTTTTATATGTGGAAATTGGAATGGAAATTTATGTAGGCAAAGAAAAAAGAATAGCAAATGTGGTGACTCAACACTGGAATGACATAAAAGGATCAGACAGAGATTGGCCAGAAAGGCATGAAATAGACACTGCAGAAATAATGGAGTCATGGCAGCATTGTTTTATCATTGAAGTCAAAGATCAAGGTTATATTTGCGAAAATGCAGGAGAAAAGGCCGTTGAATTCTATGGTTTTGAGAAAAAGACGCGCATTGATAATAAGTATGCAATTGATGCACCATTTCTGCGACTATATAAAATAGATGCAGTCATTGATAAACTTGATACTGTAATAGAGAGTAAATGCCCAATCAATGAAGAGGAAGAAAGTGAAAGTGTTAAAATGAGGCAAGTATTGTTGCCACTTGGGAATAAAGAAGGTATAACACACATATTGGGCGTAATTACTTTTAAACTCCTTTAATATACAATTTTAATTTGATTCTTTAATAAAATTATTTATACTAATGCTTAATTACTATTAAAGAACTCAATAGTAGTGCTTGTAAATTTATTTGGAATATGAAGAAAATAAAATTAAAAACCAAATCTTCTGTGAAAAAGCGCTTTCACCTTACAGCTAAGGGTAAAGTTATTTCTACTCAGTCAGGCAAAAGGCATGGCATGGTAAAGAGAAGTAAATCTAATATTCGTAATCAGCGCGGTACAACGATTCTTGGTAAATCTGACTCGCGTATAGTTAAGCTTCATATGCCTTACGGTATTTAACAAAATGGAGGTAAAATAAAATGGCTCGGGTAAAACGTGGAGTCACTACTCACGCTCGCCATAAAAAAATATTGAAACTGGCAAAGGGTTATAGAGGGCGCGCAAAAAGTTGTTATAGAATTGCATTACAAAGAGTTGAAAAAGCACTGCAATATGCTTATAGAGACAGAAGAACCCGTAAACGTGATTTCCGTAGCTTATGGATAATACGTATTAATGCAGCAGCAAGAGAGCATGGGCTTACCTATGGTAGGTTTATGCATGGTCTTACACTTGCCGGCATTGATTTAAATAGAAAAATTCTTGCTGAGATGGCAGTTAATTATAAGGATGATTTTGCCAAATTAGTAGAAACTGTAAGTGGTAAATTAGCGGAGAATTCTTAAAGCAAAAACACCATGAGAATTATTTTCATGGGATCACCAGGATTTGCTGTTAATTCTCTGAGCTTGTTACTGAAATCAAAGAGCGAAGTGGTGGCAGTATACACCAAGGCTCCAAAACCTTCGGGGCGTGGACAGAAGCCAATGAAATCTCCAGTACATGTTATCGCTGAAGAAAGTAACATAGAGGTATGTACTCCTATCTCTCTAAAGTTCTCGGCAGAGCAAGAAAAATTTAGAAATTTCAAGCCAGACGTTGCGGTTGTTGCCGCGTATGGATTGATACTTCCAAGAGAAATTTTGAATATTCCAAAATATGGTTGTATTAATATTCATCCTTCATTACTACCGAGGTGGCGCGGTGCAGCTCCGATACAGCACACAATTTTAGCAGGAGATCAAGAAACCGGGGTTAGCATTATGCAACTGGATGAAGGATTAGATTCTGGCCCTATTTTAAAACAGGAAAAATTTCTTATCGAAAAGAACGATAACTACAAGACATTGCATGATAAATTATCTAAGCTAGGCAGTGATTTACTGCTGAAAGTGCTAAACGAAATTGAAAAACAGCTTCCCTTAAAACAGAACGATAACGATGCATGTTACGCTGACAAAGTGGAAGACTATAAAATTTATGCAAGTGATGCCTGTGAAGTTGCTTATAGAAAGGTTAAAGCGTTTTACCCAAAAGCGTTTATCAAGATAGAGAATAAACGTATCAGGATACTTGATGCTGACTTTGAAGCTCTCGCTTCAGAACAAGGTAAGATTGTTAACGATAATATGCACATAAGTTTAAAAGGTGGCACTTTAATTCCTAAAGTTGTACAAATGGAAGGGAGAAATCCTTGCAGTATTGAAGATTTTATTCGTGGCTTGAAATCAAGCATGGTAAAAAAATTTATAGAATAGGCTGCTTTAAATTAGTGTAGAAATGTAATAGCTAAATTTCCTTTTCTTAGATATAATCTTAAAAAACTTTCCATATAAAAATGAAAATAAAAAGAGCTTTAATATCAGTATACGATAAAACGAATATAATTGATCTTGCATCGTTTTTAACGCAGCAACAAATAGAAATTCTTTCAACGGGAAATACTTATAAAACGCTATCTAGTGCAGGAATAAAAACACAAGAGGTCTCAGATTACACACAATTTCCAGAGATACTTGGTGGTAGAGTAAAAACTTTACACCCTAAAATTCATGGAGGAATACTTTGCAATAGAGAAAAACACAAAACGGAAATACAAAATCTAGGTATTAAGCCAATAGACCTGCTTATAACTAACCTATACCCATTTTGGGAGACAGTAAATAGCGGCTCAAATGAAGAGCAAATTATAGAACAAATTGATATCGGCGGAGTGGCGTTAATTAGAGCTGCAGCAAAAAACTTTCGTTTTACTTCAGTTATTTCTAGCATTCAAGACTACGAAGCACTAAAAGCTGAGATGATAAAAAATAACAATAAAACAACATTGGAATATAGAAAACACTTAGCAACCAAAGCATTTGCTCTCACTGCACACTACGATTCTAATATTCACAGTTGGTTTTTATCCCAGAGTAAAAATAATGAGTTGCCAGAGTTTTTTGCTCTATACGGGCATAAAGTACAAGAACTCAGGTATGGTGAAAATCCCCATCAAAAAGCTGCATTTTATAGTAATCAATTTACCAAATATCCGTTGGAAAAAATACATGGAAAAGAGTTGAGTTATAATAATATAGTAGATATAGAATCCGCACTTAACATAACTTCTGAATTCGAAGAACCTGCAGCAGTGATAATCAAGCATAATAACCCATGTGGCGCTGCTATTGGTAATAATGCTTTGGAGGCATATGAAAAAGCTCTATCGTGCGATGAAGTAAGCAGTTTTGGTGGTATAGTTGCCTTAAACCGGGAAATAGATTTAAAGCTAGCGGAAAAATTAAACGAGATATTTTTAGAAGTTGTGATAGCACCATCAGTAAACAATGAGGCACTAAAAATTTTGCAAAGAAAGAAAAATTTAAGAGTGATTATTCATAAATCTTTTCAACAAAATGTGAAATACCAAACTAAAAATGTTATTGGTGGGTTTTTGGTGCAAGAAAATAATGATCACAAGATAAAAGCAGAACAAGTAACAGAATGCACTACAACAAAAAAAGGAAAGGAAGATCTTATTTTTGCCTGGAAAATATGTAAGCATGTGAAATCCAACGCAATAGTTATAGCAAAAGATGGTTGTGCTATTGGCATCGGCGCAGGGCAAACAAGCAGAATAGATAGTGTGAACATTGCAGTGAAAAAAGCAGGTGAAAAATGTAAAGGTGCAGTGCTTGCTTCAGATGCATTTTTTCCATTCCCAGATAGCATAGTAGAAAGTGCAAAACATGGAATTACAGCTATAATTCAGCCCGGCGGCTCGCTGAAAGATCAAGATGTGATAAAAGCTGCAAATGAAAATAAAATTGCTATGTTTTTCACTGGCGTTCGCAGTTTTTTCCATTAGGCTTTGTGTCTTATCGTCATACTGCCGCGAACCGTCACGGTATCTCTTGGCCGCTAACAAGCAGCGGAATGACGGCTGTCGCTTAGCCATAAACATTAAGAAATTTACCAAACGAAAAAAAAGGCAAAAGAAGCCCCGTGGTTATTATCCGCTTTAAAATATTGGCGTTTTTTATGTTTTAAACGCTTGATAAGCGAGATTCAGCTGCTTTTAATTGCAACTAATCTACGCTGCAAATGTTTAAGAAATTTACTAAGCAGAAAAAAAGACAAAGAATCCCCGAGTTAGCTAGTCTTTTACTATCTCTGTCGAGTATTGGCATTTTTTGATGTCTTGTAACGCTTTATAAGCGCGTTCAGCTTATTTAGATAAAAATCTAGATGTAGATGAAGTTTTGTAAAGACATACAGTATCTATATACTGCAAAAAATTGAACATAAGACGCCGATACATTAAGTAATCCTTACCTTTTAATCTGCAGATTGGCGAAAGCAAATACAATAGCTTCAGTTTCATGATAAGGGCGCTGGCGGAGTTTGTCAAGTAAGTTTTTTCGTTTCTGTGACCAGTTGGACTTAAAGTCTACACAAAAAACGTTTACAACCAACGTTCAACATGGTAAATTAAAAACGGTTTATTCCTCGGTAGCTCAGTGGTAGAGCAGTTGGCTGTTAACCAATTGGTCGCTGGTTCGAATCCGGCCCGGGGAGCTCTTCTCTGTTGAATTTTAGTGTTGATTTTATATGGGCATTAAATCAGTCGTTTTATGTATACTAGATGGTTGGGGAAATGGAGTAGAAAACAGTAAATACAATGCTATTAGCAACGCAAATCCACCCTGTTGGCAATATATTAGCTCTAATTATCCAAAATGCAGTTTATCCGCCTGTGGAACTGATGTGGGGTTACCTGGTGGTCAAATAGGTAACTCAGAAGTTGGCCATATGAATATTGGCAGTGGTAGAGTGGTAATACAAAGCCTTCAGCGCATTAATCAAGAGATTGGAACAATAGAAAACAATGTAAATCTACAAAGTTTTATTAGTAATCTAAAAAGTAAGAACGGAGTATGCCATATAATGGGATTAGTGTCAGATGGCGGTGTTCATTCGCATCAAAAGCATATTTCAACTTTAGCAAATAAAATATCACAGCATGGAATCAAAGTGGTGATACATGCATTTTTAGATGGCAGAGACACATTGCCAAATTCAGGAAAAAAATGCATTCAAGAATTTATAAAGAGTATAAAGGGAAATGACATAAGAATTGCTACTGTTTCTGGGCGTTACTATGCTATGGACCGTGATAACAGGTGGGAGAGAACAATTGAAGCTTATGAGGCTATCGCATTTGCAAAGGCACCTCGTCATGATAATGCAGTATCGTTGATTGATGAAAATTATCAAAATAACATAACTGATGAGTTTATCAGGCCCGCAGTAATAGGTGACTATCAAGGTATAAAACCAGAAGATGGAGTGCTGTTGGCTAACTTTCGTGCTGATCGAATGATACAATTAGCAAGTATTTTGCTTGGCAAAACAGATTACGCTAAGGTAGCAAAATTCTCTTCAATTCTAAGCATGATGAAATATAAAAAAGATCTTCAGATCCCTTATATTTTTCCTCCTACTTCTTTCGCTGATACTCTAGGACAAACAATAGAAGACAATAAATTGCAACAATTACGTATCGCCGAAACCGAGAAATACGCTCATGTGACTTTCTTTTTCAATTGTGGAAAAGAAGAACCTTTCTCTGGTGAAGAAAGAATACTCATTCCCTCACCAAAAGTTCAAACTTACGATTTGCAGCCCGAAATGTCAGCCTTCGAGCTCACAGAAAAGCTTGTAGAAAAAATTCACTCCCAAGAATTCGCACTGATAGTTGTAAATTACGCTAATCCTGATATGGTAGGACATACAGGTAATATAAAAGCAGCCGAGAAAGCTGTGCTAGCTGTAGATGATTGTCTTGCAAAAGTGCTGAGTGCTGTTAAAAAGTCAAGCAACACCGCATTAATTGTTACTGCAGACCATGGTAATGTGGAATGTATGTTCGATGAAGAAAATAATACACCTCATACAGCACACACTCTAAATAAAGTGCCATTTATTGTGTCTTGCGATAATCTAAAACTAAGAGACGGAAGGTTATCTGACATCGCCCCTACTATTTTACAGCTACTTGGAATTAAGAAACCTGATGAAATGACAGGTAGTTCATTGATTTCTTGCATTACCCTCTGTCATTCCAGCTAGGCAGCGTTATGCACCGGAATGACATCAAATAGATGTGTTTTAACTTAATCCAACTTTTAAATTTTTCGCTGTTAGTACTAATGATTCATTAAAGAAGCTGTCAATATCACCAATACTATCTATATTTTTTGTACTGATAGATTGGTCAATTCTTTTGACCAAATTAGATAAAACTTTATTAGGGCCAATTTCAACAAATTTGTTAATGCCACGGCTTGACATATACAAAACCATTTCTCTCCATTTCACTCTGCTTACAACTTGCTTGGCGAGTAAAGTTTTTATAACTTTGGGATCACTCTCCTCTTTAGCTGTAACATTTGTTATCAAAGGAACTATAGGACGGGTTATTTTAATACCCTTCAAAAACTCCAAAACTTTTTCATCAGCAGGTTTCATAAGAGATGAATGAAAAGGCCCACTAACCTGTAATTTAATTAGTTTCCTCACACTCGAGTTTTTGAATAAATCGGGTAACATTTCAAGAGCTTCTCTAGTGCCACTTATAACCACTTGTCCGCCACCGTTATCGTTTGCAATTTCACAAATTCCGTCAATTTGAACTGATTTCAATATATCTTCCACTTCATTTATCTCTGCTCCAAGCAACGCAACCATTCCGCCTTTACATTTCAGTGAAGCTTCATGCATTGCTTCGCTGCGAACTTTCAGCAGCTTGATTGCAGACTCAAGCGTTAACGCTCCTGCAGCACACAGCGCTGTATATTCGCCAACTGAATGCCCACAAACATATTTAACATTGTGATCAGTGAAAAGAGATTTGCCAAACATATGCTCCATAACACGTAGCATTGCAATTGATACTGCCATTATAGCTGGCTGAGCGTTTTCTGTAATGGTTAATTCTTCAATAGGACCGTTGAAGATTAAATGAGACAGCTTTCTACCCAATATGCTATCTACTTCATTAAATACTTGTCTTGCAACGGAAAACTCACTATATAAGCTCCTTCCCATTCCTACAAACTGAGAGCCCTGACCAGGGAAAGCGAAAATCATGATAACTATTATTTATTCCCTATTGAGTATAACATTTTATCTATTTTTTGTCAATATTTTAGAATAATGATTGACTTAGTGAATTAAGTTCACTAGAATATTAACTGACTAAAAGTTTATAAGCAACAATGAATTATCATAAAATTATTATAGTTATGACAGACGGTCAAGAGTTTGAAACTCGTTCCACTTATGGAAAGGAGGGAGATAGGGTAAAACTTGATAGAGATCCTCTTACTCACCCTGCATGGACTGGAAGTTTGACAAGCGGGTTAGCAAGTAAAACTAGCAAATTAGCTAAGTTTAACGATAAATATGGAAGCATTTTCTAATTCTCCTCCTCTTTAAGTTTTAGAGAGTTTACTGAAGCATGCATAAATACAAAAATATAGGCTATGTTGCTTCTCCATCACCAAAATCGCAGGAAGTATCTAAACTATTAAAGAAACTTAATTTTATCAATATAACAGAAGAAAATAAGTCCGAAATTGATCTACTGATAGTTGTTGGCGGTGATGGCTTTATGCTGCGTACCTTGCATAATTACGTTATAGAAAATAAAAACATGCATGTGTATGGGATAAACACTGGCAATGTTGGGTTTTTGATGAATAAATGCTTTAGCTGCAGTGAAGATTTAATTGATCATATAGAGCATGCAACTTCAACTCAGTTAACTTTGCTAAAAATGGAAGCAACAGACACAAGTGGCAAGAGATATCATTACATAGCAGTAAACGAAGTATACGTTTTTAGAAAAGCGAACCAAATAGTAGAGATGAATATTACTATCAACGATAAGCTAAAAGTAGAGAAATTTAGAGGGGACGGAGTAATATTATCTACCCCCACAGGCAGCACTGCATACAACTTCTCTGCCGGTGGCCCAATCTTGCCGCTAAATTCAAATTTACTTGCATTAACCTCTATCAATAGCTATTACCCAAGGCATTGGAATGGAGCGTTAATATCAAACGATACAATCGTACAAATTGACATTAACGACACAAAAAACCGTCCAGCACTTGTAGTATCAGATTACAAAGAATTTCATGATATATCACAGATAAAAATACAAAAAGACCATGAGAACACAATCACTTTGCTTTTTGACAAAGATTACCCTCTGAATGAAAGAATCTTTGATAGACAATTTCTATACTAATAATTATCCGTAAATTGGTATTTACTATATCTTAATAACTATAGCGTAATCAATGCAGCATAGTAATTAATTTTGGAGTGAATATGCCTGGACCAGTAAATGAAGAACAAACAGTAACATTAATTTCTTCCACATCAATAAGTGAAGATGGCGAGATAACACCAGGAATTTTACCAATACCAGCACTTAGGACAAGTACTCCGAAAAAAAATGATGAAAATACAGCTTTAGAAGCTTTGTTAGAGGAAGAATTTAAAGAGAAAAAAAACAGCAATGCTAATTCAAGAGATCCGTTAACTCTTGAGACTCAAGTATCACCTCCTTCCCTAGAAGAAACAAAAGGTGAAGAAACTCATGTTGACGTGCCACAAAATCCCACTCTAAGCAGATCACCTTTTCAAGAGACAGTATTTAGTCCACCTTGGAATAGTGAAATATTAGAAGATTTACAAAGAACTAACAGCTCAAGTATACCTCCAACTGGCTCACTACCATCATACACAAGCGCAGCAGATGGCTCTAAAAAGTCTTTGCTTACAAATAGTAAATTTAACATAAATGACGATGCAATTTTAAAAAATAAAAAAACAAACAGATTCTTGCCAAGAGCAAAGTATGCCATGCAGCAGAAGGGTTTTATAATTTTTGGTGCAAGTGCTATTATACTCAGTATATCTGCAGCTTTATTATATTTACAAGATAAAGCAAAATTTATTGCATTTTTTACAAACAGCCCAAAATATATCACTATACCAGTTATCGCACTTGCTGCATTGCTTGCAATTGGTCCAATATTTTTTGCAACAAGGCAATTTATAGATACTGAAGAACATTCCATTCAAAAAAAAGATGCGGATAAAATTTTAGCTGAGGTGTTGGAGCACCAGCCAAAAGATAAAGCTATAAAATCTGTAAGACTGGAATATAGCAATGGCACTCATTCAAATTTTGTACTTAATGCTTGGGAAGCTAAACAAGGCTTCACTAACATTGACGAAAAAGTAATTACTAGAACTAATAAAATAAAATCAGTAATTAACGACAGACCAATATTTACTGCATTATTTACTGGTGTAGTTGCTGCAAATATAGCGTTTCCTCTAGGGCTACTTGCAACACATGGTGTTAATGGTGTACAAAAATTTTACCAAAACCCTTTGACTAATAACATAGGATTATCATTACTTATAGGTTCTGGTATACTTGCATTACTCATTGTGGGTTTTGGCATACATTATTATAGAAAAACAAATTGCACTAACCTTATATATTCTGAAGAAGAGATTGATCCTAAAGATGTTAATGGGAAATTCATTGAGGAAATAAAACGAGAAAGAACAAATGTTCTTGGGGAAAATCACAGTAAAGACGCTAAACGCAGCAGCTTAACGCTTGAGCAAGTTGTGGTTCAATCTCATAATTGTAAGGATATTGTTTATAGTGTCGGTTAATAAAATGCA
The DNA here is from genome assembly GCF_008033215.1 of Wolbachia endosymbiont of Drosophila ananassae. Taxonomy (NCBI): domain Bacteria; kingdom Pseudomonadati; phylum Pseudomonadota; class Alphaproteobacteria; order Rickettsiales; family Anaplasmataceae; genus Wolbachia; species Wolbachia endosymbiont of Drosophila ananassae. The sequence goes on from NZ_CP042904.1 coordinate 873,292, forward strand.
TGATATAGCTAGTGCAGCCCTACGTCATACCGCTGCAGACCGTCATACCGCGATTCATTCGCGGTATCTCTAGATCCCGCTAACACGTAGCGGGATGACGATTGTCAGGGTAGCACCTCCCTCCCCTGTCATCCAAGTAGCTGACACTGGGATGACAAAAAAAGGAGCACTGGAATGACATCACAGGGGCACTGAAATGACATCCTCCTAGTAGAGATCGCTTTTGTAATTGCAACATTCACGTGTATCCGTTCAGCTAAGCGGTGTAAGAGATGATAGATAAGAGGTTTTGGAAAGGATTGAGACCCCTTTGTTTCCATGTCAAGTATAATGAAATTATCCGTTCAAGGAATGCATTTCCCCGCTTCGATTGGGTAAAATATGAATTTTTGCGATAAACGACATAATGCCGAATTTGCTGTTCAGCATGGTTATTTGTCAGCGGAATATTTTCTGGGTCATCTAAAAATTTCCACATCATTCTTTCAGATTTCAAAATATTCTTTGCAACTCGAGAAGCTCCAATTGCTTCAGGTAAGCGAGATATTTCCTTCAAATAATACCTTGTACGTTTTCGCAATTTTCTTGCACGTCTGGCAAATCTTAAAATGTCTATCTCATTTTTTAGTAAAGCTTTTTTTAGTGCAAATAATTCAGTAGTGACATCTCTTACATAACAGCCAAGAATCTTAACTTCAATGTTCCAGCTATGAGCCAGCCTTTCAAAATCTCTTATTAAATAAGCCCAGCAGATTTGCCTTTTCTTATCATTAAAGTAGTTGTAGGCTGAATATCTATCAGTTACTATCAAACTATTGCGATTGCAAAATGTGCTGTCTTGCAAAACCTTCATTCCTCTTGATTCTGTCAATTTTACAAAACTTGCCGTATTGCTTGCAAACATCCAACACCAGCCAAGTTTTCCTTTGTTATAGTGACTGGTTTCATCGATATGCAAAACCTCACTTCTGCTTATTTCTTGTTCGATTTGCTCATATGTTTTTTCGCATTTTAATGCAACTCTGTGTTCACTATTTGATATGCTGCCAACACTTATGTTCAAATTAAAAATGTCATTTATGATACTAGCCACTTCATGCTTTGAGTTTTTGTAAAATCCGCTGAGTGCTGCAATTATAGACTTAACCCTTGGACCAAATGTATCTGGCGTAACACCTTCTGGTAACTTGCTACTTTTTCTTTTTCTGCATCTCCGACAACGACCATGTTCCAATTACTACATAAGGCCTAATTTCCGGAAGATCAACTTTTTGGTGAACATAAGGTTTTTCGCATATTACAAGCTCTCCTCCGCATTCGCAAATATTAGGCAACTCTATTTTTACTACTTTATCCGCTTCCATTGTAGCATGAAAATTTCCTTTATGCCCAACCTGATCGCCAACATTCCTTTCGCTTTTTGGCTTGTCCTTTTTTGTTTTGTACAATTCTTTAGAGCTCGGTAGAGATGAATTTTTCGAGTTTAAACCAAGCCTTTCCTTTAATTCAGCGTTCTCTATCTTTAAAGCTTTATTTTCTGCTTTTAAGTTTTCTATCTCTGCTTTCAGTTTTTCTATTTTTTGCTGTAAATTTTTGCAAAGTTCTAAAAGGTTTACCACATTACCTCACTTTTGCTCTATGATTATCTTTTTAGATCACTTTGTCTACCTTATTCTACCACTCCGCTGAACGGATACCTTGGGTTAGCTATAGCTAACACCACAATTGTACTAACATTGTGATTTGAGAACAACCTTCACCAGAAAGGGTGTCATTCCAGTGTTAAGCACTGGAATGACGAGAGGTAACGCAAGAAGTTTACTCTTAATAAAAACCTGATGATGAATCATTATTACCAAATTTCGGCCTATTTCTGTTGCTGAAACCAGAACGAGGACGAGGAGGCCTCTTATGGTGACTTCCTCCAGGTTTTCTACTAAATGAATTATTGTAATAATTATCCCTGTCATTTGGACCATCTTTCCTTTCCTCGTTGTAAAGCTCACCTTCAAAAAACTCTCCCGTCTCTTGATCAACCCGACGTCTTGACAACTTTGGACACCCACCTTTTTCGAAGTCAATTACTAGTGCTTTGAAAGTATCATCTTGTTTAAGTACGCTCTCTATAGAATCTATATGTTCATTAGCTACTTCACTTATGTGCATTTTTCCTTTTCTGCCATTAAGAAATTCAAGCTCTACAATAGACTTCTCTATTCTTACAACCTTGACATCAACTATAGAACCTTGTTCTAGTTCTGTTATTGAATCAATCATCATACTCTTTGCAATTTCAGCTTCAGTGCCACTCGTAGCAAAAACAGAAACTTTACCATCATCTCCTATTTCAATTTTTGCATTACTTCTTTCACACACACTGCGTATATTTTTCCCCTTAGAACCTATAGCAGCAGAAATTTTGTCTTTATCTATGTAAAATGATAACATCCTTGGTGCATGGTCTTTGACATCATCACTGTGTTCTGAAATCACTGCATTCATTTTTTCTAAAATATGTAATCTTCCAGCTTTTGCCTGTTCTAAAGATTTTTCAACAATTTCAAAGCTTATACCAGAAATTTTCATGTCCATTTGTAGCGCCGTAACCCCTTCACTAGTTCCTGCTACTTTAAAGTCCATATCACCAAGATAATCTTCATCACCAAGTATATCGGAAAGTATTACATACTCGTCTTTATCTTTGATGAGACCCATAGCAATTCCAGCAACAGGGGCCTTTATTGGCACACCCGTATCCATTAAAGCAAGAGAAGTCCCACAAACTGTTGCCATAGAAGAAGAACCATCAGACTCCAAAATTTCGGACACTACTCTTATTGTATAAGGAAATTCAGACTTATCGGGTAAAACAGGATGAATTGCTTTCCAAGCAAGTTTGCCATGACCGATTTCTCTTCTTCCTGGTGCACGCGCAGCAGAAGTTTCTCCAACAGCAAATGAGGGAAAGTTATAATGCAACATGAAATGCTCACGTCTATCCCCTTCAATATCATCCACAATTTGCTCATCTTGAGTGGTGCCAAGAGCAGTAACAACCAGTGCCTGAGTATTGCCTCTTGTAAATAGTGCAGAACCGTGAGTTTTGGACAGAATATCAACTTCAACTTCTATCTGACGTATCTCATCATGCTTACGACCGTCTATCCTTACACTTTTCTTCCTAATTATTTCACGTACTAAAGATCTTTCAAAGTTTTTTACTGCATACGTAATTAACTTTTCGTCTTTTCCAGTTTCTTTAAGAGTATTCAATATATTCTCTCTGATCGCTTCTAGAGCTTGAACTCGCTCTTGTTTTACTGTTTGCGAATATGCTTTTTCAAAATCTTTACCGTATTTTTCGAGCTCTTGTGTTATATCTGATGCATCAATAGGGGCAAAGCTCTCAGGTTTATTGCCAATTGTATCAGCAAACTCTTTTATGAGCTTAATGACAGGCTTAAGGTGTTCATGGCCAAATTTTATTGCATTAAAAACATTTTCTTCAGAGAGCTCTTTCACTTCTGATTCAACCATTAAAATTGAATTTTCATCACCAGACAAAAACAGATCCAAGCTGCTTGCTTTCATCTCTTGAACAGAAGGGTTGAGTATATAGTTATTATTTTCATCACAACCAACCATCACTCCAGCTATAGTAAAGTGAAAGGGAACACCAGAAATTGCAAGAGCTGCAACAGCACCAATCAATGCTGGCACTTCAGGAGGATTGACTGTATCATAAGTTAATAGATTGCACACCACACTAATTTCATCATGAAATCCTTCTGGGAATAGTGGTCTTATACTTCTATCTATTACCCTTGAGATTAAAGTTTCTCTATCAGATGGCTTGCCTTCTCTTTTAAAAAAGCCGCCAGGGATCTTACCCATGGCATAGCTTTTTGCGATAAACTGTACATTTAAAGGAAGAAAATCAACATTTTCTTCCTTCTTTTTACTTACAACAGTTACTAAAACAGAAGTATCACCGTAATTTACAACTACTGAACCATGTGCTTGGCGTGCTATTTTTCCTGTTTCTAAAGATAAGGTACGACCACCCCACTCTATAGATTTTTTTATAATTTTAAACATACTAAATTCCTCGATTATTTTCTAATGCCTAACTTCTCTATTAATTCCTGATAGGCTTCATTACCAAATTTACGCTTTATATAATTTAAGTGCTTGCGTCTTCTACCTATCAATATAAGTAAACCACGCTTAGAGTGATGGTCATGCTTGTGCACTTTAAAATGCTCAGTTAAGTTACTGATCCTCTCGGTCAAAATTGCACATTGTACAAAAGATGAACCTGTATCATCTTCTTTAATTGCATATATATTTATCAAACTCTTTTTCTTTTCGGATGTTATCGACATCTAAACCTCATTTTAAATATTAAAAACACGAATAGGTTTCACACAACCATAAATAAAACTGCAGATTGCAATAGGTACACTACCCACCACCGTACAACAAATATCATGATTCTTTAAATTACGCAAGTTATTTAATACAACTTCCTGACCTTTTCTGATTTTCCCCGCATCTTCTAGGGAAATTTCAACTTTGAACATCGATTTTAAAGCCGATTCAATGGGGATGACGAAACTTTTTGTATTACTCCCTGTCACTCCATCATCTTCTGTCATCCCACTCCCCTCTGTCATCCAAGTAGCTGACACTGGGATGGCTTTGTTGCATCGCTCTTCGGATAGTAGGTAACGCACAATAAATTTATGAAGCTATCTCAAATTTAGCCATACCAATATCAGTGAACTTATTGAGCAAATAGCATTTAACAAGTAGTTCCTTCTCTCTATTTGTCTCAGATTTATTCCTAAAACTAAACCCGAATGTTTGTTTCAGTCGCGAGAAAAAACTTTCTATATAAGATCTTTTTCCATAACTCATCTCTTTTTTCCACTTCTTTATACCATCTTCATCATATGACTTTATGAGCTTGACTGCAGAATTTCTCTCAGCCATATAGTCTAACTTTGGATGCTCTGCTGCGTTGTTTTTCGGAGGAATTTTCGTTTTTATACCATATTGATTACACAGCTTATAGAGCTTTTCTCTGTCATATGCCCTATCTGCATATAGTACTTTTATGACATACTGAAAATCGACTTCTTTTAGCAAATCACAAGCTCCATAGTGATCAGCCGTTACTGTATTTTACAGCTATGGCTTTTTTGCTGTTTGTATTCAACATTACATGCAATTTTCTTGTCTGTTCATAGCTGCGATACTTTCTATCTTCGCTATTTTCTTTGCTATGACCAGGAGTGTTGTTGTATATACTAATTCCTGTACTGTCTATAGCAATTTCGATATCTTCCATATTATTTTCTGCAATCATTGATCTTAATATTGAGTTTCTTAAACCTTCTTGATGATTGTGAATAGCTGATAACTTGCAAATTTTTCCCAATTTGCTCAAGGTATCCTGCTATAAACCCAACTGTTTGCCTCAGGCCTATTCTAAATAAACAAGTTATTATGTGCACCAAAATTACAACTTTATCGCTATAAATATTGTTGCCACCTGGTATTTTTGGACCATTCTCGTACCACTTTTCTATGGCTTCGTTGATATAATGAAAAATATTTCCTCTTTTTTCTAGAAATTTGTTATATTCGCTATGGTTACTGACCCTCATTTTTTGTGGCATATTTTTCCTTCAACAGTTAAATCGCTATTTATAATGAATTTTGTCAGTAATCACTAATTTTTCTGCTGCTATGCAACAAAGCCCACTGGGATCCAGGAAAGTTTGCTTGTGAGCAAGCAAACTAGTATAGAAAGTGGTTACAACATTTTCGATGAGATTATATGGAAAACTGGATCCCAGTGTCAGCTACTCGGATGACAGGAGAGGGGACTGGGATAGCAAGAGAAGAATTCTGAAACGACAAACCTCAAAAAAAACTTATGTAAAATCTAGCATTAACGAAAATTATACTTTTTTCATGCATGCTATGGTTTTTATAATTAACGGAGAGTGTGATATGGCGTTGAATGATCGATTGAGTAATAAAACAGAACAAGAACTCATAAACGACAATGATTTTATAAATGCTTTAGTAGGAAAGCTTACAGCAGGCCAGGATCCACAAATGTATCCTAAAGGAACATTAGATACTAAATTCAATGATAAAGTTAATGTTACTGGTAGCAATCTTCAGTTGCCTGCTTTCGTAACAGCACTAGCAGCACGGGATGGTGCTAATGGTGTTTATACTAAAGCTGCTGCCGATGCTGCATTAGCTAACAAACTTAATGTTGATGGTACCAACATATCAGACCCTTTTGTAACTGCCCTTACAACAGGTGGTACTAATAACAATAGGGTGTATACTAAAACAGCAGCAAATACTGAATTAGCTACTAAAGCTGAGTTGTTACGTTATGATGACAACGGTAATCAAGTGCCTATAACAAGCATAGCCGATTTAGTACCACGGCTCGCAGCAGGTGCTGGTGATAATGGTGTTTATACTAAAACAGCAGCAGATACTAAATTCGATGGTAAAGTTAATGTTGATGGTTCCAATGCAACTGATCCTGGTGTAACTGCCATGCTAGGCAAACTTATAGATGCAAATAAAGTTCTTAAAGTTGATGGTTCCAATGCAACTGATCCTGGTGTAACTGCTATGCTAGGCAAACTTACTGGAGCTAACATAGTTGCTAAAATCGATGCTTCTAACCTTACAGATGCAGCAAACAAGAAAGCTTTCGCGGAAGCTATACTTCCTGCACAAGACGGCAACAAATCAATTTTAGTAAATAAACTTGGGGAAGCTTTGGATAGGGTTCAAAATAATGCTAACGACAAAGTATATGGTGCTGCTGGTCAGGAAAAAATAGCAAAAGATTTCTTAGCTGATAAATATCCTTTTGCTAAAATCGATGCTTCCAACCTTACAGATGCAGCAAGCAAGAAAGCTTTCGCAGAAGCTATACTTCCTGCACAAGACGGCAACAAATCAATTTTAGTAAATAAACTTGGGGAAGCTTTGGATAGGGTTCAAAATAATGCTAAGAGGTTGTCCGGAAACTAGTAAATTCAAGCATATTCCCTCTTTAACATAACCCTACTCATAGCTAGGTATATGAAATTCTCAGTGGATGTTGTGAGTAAATCATACTCCTTCGATAGCCTTCTATTCCTATTAACCCAAGCAAAAGTCCTTTCTACAACCCATCTTCTTGGCTGTACTTTAAACCCTTGTTCTCTTGTTGGTAGTAGCTCAGGTGGCGTATCTTTGTGCACCCAAAATCTACATGGAGGCCTTTTAACAATTTCAATATCTATGTCATATTCTTCCTTTATGTGATTCTTTAAATTTCTTCCTTGGTATCCCATGTCAGCCCACATTTTTTTAACTTTAGTATATTTTGTTCTCATATTGTTTAATGCTATTTTAATACCATCTCTATCATTTTCGTTAGCAGCGCCTACGTAACAACCTAGTATAAAACCCTGAGTGTCTGTAATTATATGCCTTTTTCTACCCTTTACTTTTTTACTTCCATCATAGCCTTTGATCCCCCCTTTTCTGTAGTCTTTACAGATTGACTATCTACTATACAGGCACTCGGCTGCTCATTCCTTCCTATTTTTCTTCTACTATATTTTGTAATTTCATAATTCATTTTCTCAAAAATTCCCTGCTTCTTCCATTGCCTGAACTGCTCATACACAGTCTTCCATAGCGGAAAATCATTTGGTAAATACCGCCATTGACACCCTGTACGCAATACATAGAAAATTGCTTCTAATATTTCTCTTTTGCTATACTTTGGCGGCCTTCCTCCTTTCTTGTATGATACTCTGAAGTGTTTTTCTATTCTTGCCCATTCCCTTTCGCTTAGATCTGTTGGATACTTTTTTCTCATCTTTACCCCGTACTAAAATTTCAGATATTATAGCCTTTTACTTGTTTCCGGACAACCTCTAACGACAAAGTATATGGTGCTGCTGGTCAGGAAAAAATAGCAAAAGATTTCTTAGCTGATAAATATCCTTTTGTTAAAACTGCAGATCTTGGAACAAAAGTTGCAGAAAAAGCTGTCGTGGATGTTCTAGTTCCTGCTCTTGCAACAGTTGGTACTGATGATACTAAGAAGGTTTATACTAAATCAGTAGCAGATACTGCGTTTGCTAAAATCGATGCTTCCAACCTTACAGAGGCAGCAAACAAAAAAGCTTTCGCGGAAGCTATACTTCCTGCACAAGACGGCGACAAATCAATTCTAGTGGATAAATTGGGGGACGCCATAGCTAGCACAGATAAAGCAGAGTATAATGTTGGAACTGAACAAACAGCAAAACAGTTCTTAAACAGTAGAGGGCTAATTCCATCAGAGGATGCAATATTTAATAGACTCACAAGCGATGACAAATTCAAAACAAGCGTTACAATTGATGTCAATGCTAGTAATAATGGATTTCAAGAAGCTGTAAAGAACGTAATGTCACAACCGAAATTTGACATTCCAGTAGGTGATGATGTTGCACTTGACTGGACTTGGTAATTCAGCGCTAGATCCAAGTAGTCACGCTGCTTGGATGACGTCATACGGTCCTCGGATGACGGAAAAAAGGACTCAGATAACACCCTACAATGTCATTCCAGCGCGTGACGCTGGAATCCAGGTCTTTTTAGCTATCATAGGATGACAGAAGCAGACCCTCCACTTTGTCATTCCAGTACCCTCTTCTTGTCATGAAAGTAGCTGACACTGGTTTCCATCCAAGAGGGTGTCATCCGAGTAGCCCCTTTCTCGTCATGCCGCCGCGAACCGTCATACCGCGATTCATTCGCGGTATCTCTTAACATAGATCCCCTACTATACCTTAGAGGTTGTCCGGAAACTAGTAAATTCAAGCATATTCCCTCTTTAACATAACCCTACTCATAGCTAGGTATATGAAATTCTCAGTGGATGTTGTGAGTAAATCATACTCCTTCGATAGCCTTCTATTCCTATTAACCCAAGCAAAAGTCCTTTCTACAACCCATCTTCTTGGCTGTACTTTAAACCCTTGTTCTCTTGTTGGTAGTAGCTCAGGTGGCGTATCTTTGTGCACCCAAAATCTACATGGAGGCCTTTTAACAATTTCAATATCTATGTCATATTCTTCCTTTATGTGATTCTTTAAATTTCTTCCTTGGTATCCCATGTCAGCCCACATTTTTTTAACTTTAGTATATTTTGTTCTCATATTGTTTAATGCTATTTTAATACCATCTCTATCATTTTCGTTAGCAGCGCCTACGTAACAACCTAGTATAAAACCCTGAGTGTCTGTAATTATATGCCTTTTTCTACCCTTTACTTTTTTACTTCCATCATAGCCTTTGATCCCCCCTTTTCTGTAGTCTTTACAGATTGACTATCTACTATACAGGCACTCGGCTGCTCATTCCTTCCTATTTTTCTTCTACTATATTTTGTAATTTCATAATTCATTTTCTCAAAAATTCCCTGCTTCTTCCATTGCCTGAACTGCTCATACACAGTCTTCCATAGCGGAAAATCATTTGGTAAATACCGCCATTGACACCCTGTACGCAATACATAGAAAATTGCTTCTAATATTTCTCTTTTGCTATACTTTGGCGGCCTTCCTCCTTTCTTGTATGATACTCTGAAGTGTTTTTCTATTCTTGCCCATTCCCTTTCGCTTAGATCTGTTGGATACTTTTTTCTCATCTTTACCCCGTACTAAAATTTCAGATATTATAGCCTTTTACTTGTTTCCGGACAACCTCTTAACATAGATCCCGCTAACAAGCAGCGGGATGACGAATTACTATGCCGCCGCGAACCGTCATACTGCTGCGGTATCTCAGCCGCTAATAAGTAGCGGGATGACGGTTGTTGTTTAGCTATAAATATTAAGAAATTTACCAAATAAAAAAAAGGCAAAAGAAGCCCCGTGGTTGGCTAATTACTTACATTATACTTTCAAGTATGGCGTTTTTTTATTCTAAACGTTTAATAACCGCGATTCAGTTGCTTTTAAGCCGCAACTAATCTAAATTATAAACATTAAGAAATTTACTAAACAGAAAAAAAGGCAAAAGAAACCCTAGGGTAGCTAATTATTCACTATCCATTTTTTAAGTTGGCGTTTTTTGATATTTTAAATGCTTTATAAGCGCATTTCAGCTTATATTAGGTAAAAACCTAGAAATTTTATAAAGACATAAGATGCACATAGTGCAAAAAATTAAACATGGGACGCCAGATACGTGAGTTTTTTTGTCATTTAATCTGTACAGAGAAGATAAATAAATAGCTTCAGTTTCATGATAAGGGGACTGGCGAAGCTTGTCAAGGAAGTTTTTATGATTTATCTAACGAACTTTACACTTGCTAAAGTTGTACCATCTTGGTAACTTTAACTGAAAGAAGTTATTTTTTATCCAATATGAAAAAAGCCTTTATATTCACATCCTTAATAGCAATTATATTGATAGTTATTACTTATTTATACAGAAACGACGGAACTAATGACTCACAAGTGGTAAATGTTTATTCATCGCGCAAAGAAGAATTAGTACGTACTTTGTTTGATGAATTCACGAAAAATACAGGTATTAAAGTACGTTACATCATTGATGATTATTCTCAGCTACTTTCACGAATGGAAAACGGTGGTGAAGCTGACTTATTTTTGACTGCTGATGCAATCAACTTAATTCTAGCAAAAAAAAGAGGACTTTTATCTCAAGTAGATTCAGAGGTTTTAAAAAGTGTTATACCTGCAAGATTTAGAGACAGTGAAGATTATTGGTTTGGTCTTACAAAAAGAGCTAGGATATTGGTTTACAATAAAGAGTCAGTAGACCCTAAGGACTTAAGTACTTATGAAGATTTAGCAAATGAAAAATGGAAAGGAAAAATATTAGTGCGTTCTTCTACAAGTCCATATAACAGATCGTTAATTGCTTTTATGATTGCAAATAATGGTTTTGAAAAGACGAAAGAATGGGTAAGCGGAATTGTGAGCAATATGGCAAGAAAACCAAGTGGTGGTGATGCTGATCAAATTTACGCCGTAGCAGCGGGTGAGGGAGATGTTGCAATAGTAAACAGCTACTACTTTGCGAGAATTCTTTTATCAGAAAATAAAAAGAATGTTGCAGACAAGCTAGGGGCTTTTTTTCCTAATCGCAACGATCACGGTGTAATGGTAAACATCAGTGGTGCAGCAGTAACAAAAAACGCAAAAAACAGGGAAAATGCTATAGTCTTATTGGAATTTTTAGTAAGCAAGCAGGCTCAAGAGTTATACGCTAAAAAAAACCAAGAATATCCTATTATTGAAGGCGTTGAAACTTCCGATATACTAAAATCTTGGGGAAATTATTCACAAAGTGATTTGCCTCTAAGTGAACTTGAGAAGCATCTTTTTGAGGCTGTTATGATAGCGGATGAGTGTAAGTGGAAGTAATCCCCAGCGCCACTAAACATTGGGATGAAAGATTTATGCTAATATACCTTACTCTTGACTCGCTGAACTTTTTCTTCCTTCTAACTTAATTTTGACTTTACTATCTTTTTCCGTTCTTTCACCAAAACAATTGCTGCACAAGAAGTCTATTGAAAAAAGGTAATAAGAAAGTAGAATAGGTTCAAGTAGTTGAAAAGGAAACTATGAACAAGAGAAGGAATTTGTTAAACATCTCAGACCTTACAGTCGATGATGTAGAAAATATAACTAAGTTGGCCAACCAGTACCTTAAAAAAGAAGTTGCAAATAGTCATATCTTGGAAAATAAGACAGTAATAAATTTATTCTTTGAAGATTCAACGCGTACACTTGCGTCTTTTGAAATAGCAGCAAAAAGCCTTGGAGCAAATGTTGTAACTTTGCCAATAAGATCTTCTTCTATTAACAAGGGAGAAGATCTAAAAGACATGATCAAAACATTAAATGCAATGAATCCTGATTACATAATAATCAGGCATAAAAGTAGTGGTATCATTAATACACTGGCAAAGTATGTTAACTGCTCGCTAATCAATGCAGGCGATGGAAGTAGTGAACATCCAACTCAAGCTCTTGCAGACTATCTTGTAATCAGCAATCACAAAAAGCAAATAAAGGACCTCAAAGTTGTGATATGTGGAGATATTCTGCACAGTAGAGTTGCAAGATCAAATATAAGATTGCTAAAAATGTTTGGAGCAGAGATAAACTTGGTCGCACCACCAACTTTGATTTGTAAGCATTTTCCTGAAGTAGATTCAGTCCATTATTCATTAATTGAAGGTATAAAGGATGCTGACGTAATTATGCTTTTGAGATTGCAGAAAGAGCGCATGAATAATAGTTCTTCAGAGAAAGAATATTTTTATTTGTATGGACTTGATTCACAAAAGCTATCATACGCAAAACCAGATGCGATTGTTATGCACCCAGGGCCAATAAACAGAGGGATTGAGATTAGCAGCGATGTAGCAGATTGTGTTATTTTACAGCAAGTAGAATTTGGATTGGCAATACGTAAGGCAGTGTTGCACTATTATAGGCCTTGCTAATATTAAAAGATGCTACACAACTAATGCAAAAAGGGGGGGCATGAAATGACAAGGCTTGTAAATGGTTTGAGAATGGCCATTAAGATGTTAAGGCCGAGGATATGGTGTGGAAGTTTTTACGAAAGCCTGAAGTCAATCAACAACCTTGCAGAACGGCAAATTAGACGGCTATCGTAAAAACAGCTTTTTCACCTGGTCGGAACATGGAGAAAGATTTGTGGAAAGAATGTTGTCGATATTTTTGACATCACGTCTCAATGGCCAAAATCCCTTCCAAAAGTTACGACTGCTTAGTTCTTTATTCATTCTCACAATCCGTGAACGGTTACAACCTGGATTCCAGTGGGCTTTGTTGCATCGCTAGCTATGATGGATTAAAGATAAAAAAGATAGGGAATATCAGTAGCTTATTATTCTGGTATTTATAACAAGAACGGTCAATGAATACCTAAATTTGAGTAAAAGAAATTTCACTACCATTTACCAATCCGGCTAAAATTCAAGAATTTCAATGCTTTAGCTATTTTCAATAGAATTAAATTTATTAATATAAATAACAAATTACTATTCTTAAATTTGATCAGATTGATTGCAAAAAAACAAGATTTTCAATAGGTTGCTTATAATCCTAACTATAGTTAGCCTTTCATAAGTAGCGATGCAACAAAGCCATTCCAGTGTCAGCTACTTTCATAACACCATATTACCTTAACAAAAGCAAATGTTCGTACAGATGTGCATCAGCTACTTTCATCTGCCACCTGCAAATTGCAATGTTCGTACAGTTATGTGTCACGCTACTTGGATGACACCGTTGAAAGAAATGAACCAAAATCGTTTTGAATAGAGGAATAACATTCACAAATAAAATTTCATATTACCATTTTTTAATTTATGTATTATAATAAGCTTAATTTATAAGAAAAACAAAGTTGGAAGAACTAAGCAAAAACTGGGTGATAAGAACGGGAAGATTTTTATCTTCATTGTTTTTTTTACTGTTGATTGCGCTGTCAATACGTAGTTTTTTATTCGAGCCATTTCATATACCTTCTGGTTCAATGAAAAGCACCCTACTTGAAGGGGATTACATTTTTACTAGTAAATATTCATACGGTTACAGTAAACACTCCTTTCCATTTTCTCCAAACATTTTTAGCGGCAGGATTTTTTATACCCCTCCAAAGCGTGGCGACATAGTAGTTTTCAAACCCACAAGAAATGACAGCATCAGGTTTGTTAAGCGAGTAATAGGAACACCAGGTGACAAAGTGCAAATGATAGAGGGAGAATTATACCTAAATGATCAGAAAGTAAAGCGAAGGCAAATTGAAAGTTTTTTTGATTATGAGTCAAATCGTAACATACCAAGATATATAGAAACGCTTTTAAGTGGCAAGGAACATGAGATTTTGGTAGATGACATTTCTAATAAGCTATCATATAACACTCCGGTTTATTATGTACCTAACGATCAATTTTTCGTTATGGGAGACAATAGAAATAATTCTTTAGATAGTAGGTTTCCTGAAGTTGGTTTTGTACCAATGGAAAATATCATTGGGCGTGTAAGCATAGTTGGTTTATCATTTAAATTAGGAAAGGTCGATTGGTTACCATTTAATTTCAGGTTACCTGTTGCTTTGAGATTAAATAGGGTATTGCACAAGGTTGTGTAAGCTTTTTCTACCTATTTGTTAATTCACACAACTCTAAAGAAGAATTTTCTAACTCGGCGATAGTGTTGTTAATTTCATTCAAGTCATTGCCTTGTAAAGCGTTTTTTGCATTTTGTAATAGGTTTTTCAACTTTTGATCAGTGGAAAGGTTATTATTGTTTTCAACCAAGTGTATGAGTTTATTTCCATTAATTTTAGCGCCTGCAAGGGAACGAGCCTTCATATCCTCGTCAAAGCTGTTTATTGACTGGTCAACCATATTTTGAATATCAGCTTCACTCAAGCCAAAACTTGAATTTACTTCAACTGTCTGCTCGATTCTGGTGGTTTTTTCTCTTGCAGTAACAGTCAAGATTCCGTCAACGTTAACTGTGAATTCTATTTCAACTCTTGCAGAACCTGCAGGCAGTGGCGGTATACCTTTTAGTTCAAACTGCGCTAGAGATTTGTTATCCTCTATCATTTCACGTTCTCCCTGACAAACATGAATTTTCATTGCTGTTTGCCCATCAACATAAGTTGTAAACTCTTTTATCTCTGAAACTGGTAGTGGCGTATTTCTTGGTATGATTTTTTCAACTATGTCTCCCATAGTTTCTATGCCAAGTGATAAAGGTAGAACATCCAGGAGAATATTTCTATCTTTTGAGCTCGAAATTAAATCATGAGCCTGCAGAGCTGCCCCAATGGCAACTGCTTTATCCGGATCCACGTCATTTAGTACTTTATTTCCAAAGAGTTTGACTAGTGAATTTTGAACCAATGGTGTTCTAGTTGCACCACCAACTAAAATTACTCCTTTTATATCGTCAATTTTAAGATCTATATCGCTTATAGTACGAGTGACTATATTGATAGTCCTATTAACTAAAGGACTTATTGCCTGCTCGAATTCTTCTCTGGTAATTTCACATTCAAATGGCTTGCCGTTAATGCTGAATTCAAAAATGCCTGAGGTGTTTTTGCTCAGGTATTCTTTTACAATACGTGATTCGATAAGTAAGGAATTTAGTTGCTTAGCCGTCTTTTCTCTATACTTATCAATCACAATTGAACTCAGCAAATGATCAAAATCATCACCGCCGAGTTTGGTGTCACCACCAACCGCAAGAACTTGAAACACTCCTTGATGCAATTTCAATATCGAAATATCAAATGTTCCACCACCAAGGTCATAAACTGCATATATTCCACTGCTATTGTTCTTTTCAATGGAGTAAGAAAGCGCTGCAGCGGTTGGCTCGTTAACGAGGCGAAGAACTTCTATGCCAGCTAATTTTGCCGCATATTTAGTTGCGTTACGTGCTGAATCGTCAAAGTAAGCTGGCACAGTAATCACTGCTTTTTTTACTTCCAGTCCCTTAGACTTTTTTACCCTCTCACATAAAGCTTTTAATATCTCAGCAGAAATCTCAATAGGAGTAAGATACTTTTCCTCTGCGCATTTTATTCTAATAACTTTTTCGCTTTCATGATCTATTTCAAAATTGAGGCCTTCTTTATTTAATTCTTCAACACTTTTACCCATTAAACGCTTTATTGAGTAGATTGCATTTTGACCGACATCGTAGCCAGTTTTCAATGTATTATTTTCATATGAAAGAGCAGAAGGCAGCAGTTCTCTTCCTTGTTCATCTTTAAATATCTCCACGTTACCAGCTTTATTTACCATAGCAATCAAAGAATTGGTAGTACCAAGATCTATACCAAAAACTACTTCACTTGAATTTGGTTCAGAAATTTGAATTGGTTGCATTCTTTTTCACCTCCTCAAATGACTTATATAAATATTTCAATCTTAAGACTTGTGTAGCAGCTCCATCAAAATTCTTTACAGCAAAAGTGTTAATTAGGTTTTTAACGCAATCTTTTATTTTTTCATCAATCATCCTGCTTGCAAATTGTAGATCGTCGCAGTCCAGCAAATACTCTCTTATTTCCATTGATTCACTTAATATTTCAGAATTTAAGTGGTCCTTTTGGCTTTTCACATCAAAAAAATCCAGCAAATGCTCAGCACGTTCTAGTGGTGACTTTAGCACTTGATAAGCTCTGTTAATATTTTCCATGTTTTGGGACTGTCTTTCATTTATATCAGTCCTGCTTAGCTCAATATATTTTTTCTCTAACTCATCAAAACTGATATTGAAAGCTGGTTCAATTTCAAACAATGCAAAATAGTTGCTAGACATGAAAACTCTCTCCACAACCACATTTTCCTTTCTCATTAGGATTTTTGAAAACAAAACCCGATGAAAATTTTTCTTCTACATAATCCATTTCAGAGCCAAGAATAAACATGACGGATTTTGGGTCGATCAACACTTTAACTTTTTGGCCATCACTACAGTTTTCCTCAATTATCGACTCTAAAGGACGAGTATCATATGCATATTCAATATCATATTTTAAACCAGAACATCCTTTTTGCTTAATTAGCACTCTTATTCCTATTGCTTCTTCCGGTTTCTCAAGGTTAGTATGCTTCTTTTGGTCCAATAAATACCTTATCCTTTCTACTGCTTCCGCAGTTATAGTGATAAGTTTTTTATTCTTTTTTACAGTTTCACCTCCGCCTACTTCTTGATATTCACCCATGTTCGTAGCTTCTTAATTCTTTTGTTTACTTTGATAGTCATGAATAGCAGCCTTTATAGCATCTTCAGCAAGTACCGAACAGTGTATCTTCACTGGAGGTAAAGACAACTCTTCCACTATTTGAGTATTCTTTATCTGTGTAACGTCACTGATGGTTCTTCCCTTTATCATCTCTGTTAACAAGGAACTTGAAGCAATGGCAGAACCGCAGCCAAAAGTTTTAAATTTTGCATCTTCAATAACACCTTTGTCATTGACCTTTATCTGCAATTTCATTACATCACCGCACGATGGTGCACCAACTAGACCAGTGCCAACATTTGGATCATTTTTATCCAGAGAGCCAACATTTCTTGGATTTTCGTAATGATCTAAAATTTTCTCATTATAACTCATAAAATTACCTGTGAACCGCTATTCTACATTATAACATATTTAGGTTAAAAACTAAAGAAAAATGCACTAGCAAACAGTATATTTTACTCACAAAATATATGGGTTACGAGTGTATTTACTTTACAAATACACGTAGTGCATGTCATTCTCTATATTGTAATTAAAAAGGAGTATTCCCTTGAGTTTATTTGGTAACCTTTATAAAGGCTTGTTAAAAACTTCTTCTCGCTTTAGCGACGGAGTGAAAAGTATTTTTTCTGGCAAAAAAAAATTAGATCAGTCGCTTTTAGATGAGCTAGAAGAATTGCTAATTAGCATGGACATTGGTCATAAAACTTCTAAGTTGATTATCGATAGGCTCACAAGCATCAAATTTGACAAGGAAGTTGAGTATAATATTATCACGCAGCAATTAGTGAATGAAATAGAAGCTATATTAAATCCAGTCGTGCAGCCGTTAATTTTAAATAAAAAACCACATATAATAATGGTATGCGGAGTAAACGGTAATGGTAAAACCACGACTATAGGTAAGCTTGCATATAAATATAAGGAGATGAGAAAATCCGTTATGCTTGTTGCGTGTGACACATTTAGAGCTGCTGCTAGTGAGCAATTAAACATTTGGGCAGAACGTTCTGATTGCTTGATTGTTACTGGAGAGTACGGTAGCGACTCTGCAAGTGTGGCATATAGAGCTGTAAGTCAAGCTATAAAGGATAACGTTGATGTTGTTCTAATTGACACAGCAGGAAGGCTGCAAAATAATGTGAACCTTATGGAGGAGTTATCAAAAATATATAGAACGATAAAGAAATTGGATGGTACTGCCCCTCATGACGTTATTTTAGTTCTTGATGCAACTACCGGCCAAAATGCTTATAGCCAATTAGAAGCATTTAGCAAAATGGTTAATGTTACCGGGCTAATCGTAACAAAGTTAGATGGCACTGCTAAGGGCGGAGTGGTAATTGGACTTGCAGAAGCTTATAAGATAAAGTTACATGCTATAGGAATTGGCGAAAATATAGAGGACTTAAGGGAGTTTACTAGCAAAGAATTTGCTGAAGCGTTATTTAATTGTAATTAAAAATTTCTCTTAATTCCCTTACGTGACCAAGCTTAATTATCTCAATATCATGAGAAGAGTAATTACCATTTTTAGGCATAATTGCTTTTTTGAATCCTAACTTTTGTGCTTCTTTTAGTCTGAGATCAGCATGCGAGACATTCCTAATTTCTCCTGAAAGTGCAACTTCACCGCAGATTATTGAAGAAGTTGGCAGCGGTAAATTTACTACACTTGAAATAAGGGAAGCAGCAACAGCAAGATCAGCCGATGGTTCCTGTATTTTGAGTCCCCCTGCAATGTTTAGGTATACCTCTTTATCATGCAAAAACATTTTGCAACAAGCATTTAGCACCGCGATGATCATAGCCAATCGATTAATATCCCACCCAACTACTGCCCTTCTTGGGGTTGCCATATTAGTCCCTGC
This sequence comes from Wolbachia endosymbiont of Drosophila ananassae, assembly GCF_008033215.1. Classification (NCBI taxonomy): domain Bacteria; kingdom Pseudomonadati; phylum Pseudomonadota; class Alphaproteobacteria; order Rickettsiales; family Anaplasmataceae; genus Wolbachia; species Wolbachia endosymbiont of Drosophila ananassae. The sequence goes on from NZ_CP042904.1 coordinate 892,038, forward strand.
TATTAATGCTTGCACTTCCATTAAAATTGGTCTTGAACCTTCAATTCCTGCAAATACGGCGCTGCCAACTACTTCTCTGTCATGGGCCATCAGAAACAATGATGATGGGTTATCAACAGGCACAAGTCCTGCTTCAGACATCTCAAAAACACCAATTTCATTTGCAGGGCCAAATCTATTTTTAATAGTGCGTAAAATGCGATATTGATTACTATTTTCACCTTCAAAATATAATACCGTATCCACCATATGCTCCAAAGTTTTAGGTCCAGCTATTTGTCCATCCTTAGTTATATGGCCAACTATTAAGAGGGAAATACCATATTGTTTCGCAAGAATAGTTAATTCATGTGCGCAAGTGCGGACCTGAGTTACAGTGCCTGGTGCCGATGTAATTCTGCTATCATACATTGTTTGTATAGAGTCAATTACTAAGAATTTAATACTTTTATTTTCCTTTATTGTTGCTACTACATCAGTTAAAGACACTGTAGATAAAAGCTTAATTTTAGGTTCATTTATCTTAAGACGCTTTGCTCTGAGACTCACCTGCTCTAAAGATTCCTCGCCAGATACATAAAGACATTCAAAAGAGGAAAGTTGCACAACATTAGCTGCAATTCTAAGCAAAAGGGTAGATTTCCCAATTCCAGGTTCGCCACCAATTAAAATGCTAGCACCTTGAACGATACCCCCACCAAAAACTCTATCTAATTCTTCTATTCCTGTTAAAAAACGACTTGGAGTGATAATTTCGCTACCCGATAACGTCTTTATTAAAATTGGCGCAGATATACTTCTTTTGCCCGTTTTTACTGCTATTTCCTCAACAACTGTATCCCAATTGTCACATGCAATACACTTCCCTACCCACCTACCAGTGCTGTGACCACAGGATTGACATACATATACAGTTTTCATCAAAGCCAAAATTATTTTGTTGTAATTGTAATAAAAATTAGCTGAATATGCGAAGTAAATCTATAGCTAACCCAAGAAAGGGTTCCCTATGTCATACCGCGATTCATTCGCGGTATCTCTAGATCCCGCTAACAAGTAGCGGGATGACGGTTGTCGTTTAGCCATAAATATTAAGAAATTTACCAAATAAAAAAAAGGCAAAAGAAGCCCTGGGGTTATTATCTGCTTTAAAATATTGGCGTTTTTTATGTTTTAAACGCTTGACAAGCGAAATTCAGCTGCTTTTAATTGCAACTAACTTACGCTGCAAATGTTTAAGAAATTTACTAAGCAGAAAAAAAGACAAAGAATCCCCGAGTTAGCTAGTCTTTTACTATCTCTGTCGAGTATTGGCATTTTTTGATGTCTTGTAACGCTTTATAAGCGCGTTCAGCTTATTTAGATAAAAATCTAGATGTAGATGAAGTTTTGTAAAGACATACAGTATCTATATACTGCAAAAAATTGAACATAAGACGCCGATACATTAAGTAATCCTTACCTTTTAATCTGCAGATTGGCGAAAGCAAATACAATAGCTTCAGTTTCATGATAAGTGGGCTGGCGGAGTTTGTCAAGTAAGTTTTTTGTTTCTATTCCCAATGTTATATGGTTATGTAATACCAATTCTCATTACTAGTGAATCAAATAAGCGGCATTGCAGAGTTTTTTAATTGTGGAGTGAGAAAGAGAGGTAATAAATTTGCACAAAGCGCTCTCAAGCAAAGCAATTGTGTCGTAGATTTTGTTACGCAAAATGTTCTGTTTTATATATAACCAAAACCTCTCAACAGGATTGAGGTCAGGTGAGTATGGTGGTAGGTATATAATGTCGATATTTTTAGGTACTTTTAAATTTTTTGACTTATGCCAACTAGCACAATCCATGATAAGAAATGCCTCCCTTGTTCCTAAATATTGTGACATCTGCTCAAGGAATATATTCATACAATCAGTATTGACGTTTGAGCTAGAACTTTCTCCATTTCTGGGATTAACTGCACTATAGAGATAAAAATTTTGCCTACCTAGTTTTACCTTAACCTGTGTCCTAATGCCTTTTTTAAACCACCCGTGTCCAATCTTTGAATGTGTGCCAAACCGCGATTCATCGAAGAAAAATAGCTCTTTTTCAGGATACATGACAATAGTTTCATTAAGATTTTTTTTTAAATTCCTCTTGTTTACTTTTATCTTGTCCGTTATGCACTGGTCTTGGTGTGATATATGAGAATTTCATTCTTTGCATATTACGGTGTACTGTAGATTTGCTGATATTCAAACCAAACTTTTCTTGAATTCTTATTTTCATTTCTTTTATAGTAATATTGGGGTTTTCCTCTATCCACACCTCAACTTGTTCACGTTGACTTTGATTCAATATAGTTTTTCTACGGCGTTGAGGCGGAGCAAATAATTTTTCTTCTCTGCCAAATTTTAGGTCATGCAGTAAGTGCCTTTCTTGAAATGCAGCATATCTTTGCTACGGCTGTTATACTGTGCTTTTTTGCTGCAATTACAGCATTTAGTTTTTTTGCAACATATGCGTTATTTCTTACTTTCTTCAGCATTTCTTTTGCTGATTCCACCACTTTTTCATCCAATAATTTTGATCTTAATGCCATTTAAACCTCGCTACTTTACTTACTTCAGTATGGCTTTTTTTCTATTATTGTCTATCCGTTACTTGTGTAGCGGGAATTGGTATAAGAGGTTGTCCGGAAACTAGTAAATTCAAGCATATTCCCTCTTTAACATAACCCTACTCATAGCTAGGTATATGAAATTCTCAGTGGATGTTGTGAGTAAATCATACTCCTTCGATAGCCTTCTATTCCTATTAACCCAAGCAAAAGTCCTTTCTACAACCCATCTTCTTGGCTGTACTTTAAACCCTTGTTCTCTTGTTGGTAGTAGCTCAGGTGGCGTATCTTTGTGCACCCAAAATCTACATGGAGGCCTTTTAACAATTTCAATATCTATGTCATATTCTTCCTTTATGTGATTCTTTAAATTTCTTCCTTGGTATCCCATGTCAGCCCACATTTTTTTAACTTTAGTATATTTTGTTCTCATATTGTTTAATGCTATTTTAATACCATCTCTATCATTTTCGTTAGCAGCGCCTACGTAACAACCTAGTATAAAACCCTGAGTGTCTGTAATTATATGCCTTTTTCTACCCTTTACTTTTTTACTTCCATCATAGCCTTTGATCCCCCCTTTTCTGTAGTCTTTACAGATTGACTATCTACTATACAGGCACTCGGCTGCTCATTCCTTCCTATTTTTCTTCTACTATATTTTGTAATTTCATAATTCATTTTCTCAAAAATTCCCTGCTTCTTCCATTGCCTGAACTGCTCATACACAGTCTTCCATAGCGGAAAATCATTTGGTAAATACCGCCATTGACACCCTGTACGCAATACATAGAAAATTGCTTCTAATATTTCTCTTTTGCTATACTTTGGCGGCCTTCCTCCTTTCTTGTATGATACTCTGAAGTGTTTTTCTATTCTTGCCCATTCCCTTTCGCTTAGATCTGTTGGATACTTTTTTCTCATCTTTACCCCGTACTAAAATTTCAGATATTATAGCCTTTTACTTGTTTCCGGACAACCTCTAAGAAGTCTAATAGCAAATTTTTAAGTTCCTCTTTAACCAACGGGCTCTCATGAGGAGAGGAGAGTAAAGATCTTCTTCCATAGATATCTTAACACTTTTTTCTTCTTCTACAGTTGGCGGACGAGTAAGAAAGTGAATCTTTGGTGCACCACTAATTATTGCCATTGGTGTTTGCTCCGCCCCTTCCCCCATAACTAAAACAGCAGATGTTGCCAGTGCATCAAGAAGATTGACTTGTGTTACTTGCAGTGGTTGATTATAAAGATCTAGCTTGCCTATATAGGAATAAAGTGGTTCAAATCCACACCAACCAAGAGCAACGCCCGTAACCCCACGACGCATAGGTGTTACATTACTATCTGTAATCAAAATACCAAGATGTTTTATGCAGTGTTTTGTCTTGAGATAGTTCCATATTGATAGAGCTGTTTTCTGAACATCCTTTGGGTATAAAATATACATTTCATTACCATTTGATTCATCAATACCAGCAGATGGAATTAAGATATTGTCTTTAATCGTTAAATAGATGCCGTAAGAATTATGGTCTACACCAACAATTGCATCAGCTTCTCTTTTGATTAGCTCTTCTTTAGAACAAGCAGTTTTGCAAACCACTTGTTTTTGACAAACAGAAATGATTTTTGATGTGATAGCAAGAACAACTTCCTCTCCTAGCAACTCTGAAACATAGCGATCAAGAACCTGCTCTAATACTTCTCCACATTCAATGCGGTGGGTATAAATTGCTTTAACATGCATATTAACGTGTTAGCCTACATATAGTATAATCTTTCGTTTTGGTGAGAATAGTTTTATGCCATCCATCAAGAAGTGTTAAGTTGAAATATACATCACCTTTATAGGGTTTGTAAATTTCTGTCATGATGAACTCTGAAATTAGATTATATTCTAAAAAAAGATGCGCTATTTGTGCTCCACCAATCACAAAGATTTGAGGGTAACTCCAATTACTTTGGATTGACAAAAACTCTTGCATAGAAGAAATAATAGTGCATTTTACTCCTCTGTTAAAACAAGAATTTAATTTGTCACGAGAAAAAACAATAGGAATACGATTCCCTAATATGTCTTGAGGCATAGTTTCAAATGTCTTTCTCCCCATAACAATAACTTGTTTGTCAGTCACCTGACGAAAATGATCTAACTCACTTGGATAATGCCAGGGCAATCCATTATTTATTCCAATTACCCCCTTGGGATCAACAGCCATAATTCCGATAACTAGCATCCCTGTAAAGCAGCTTGAGCTACAAAAAATCGCATGTGATCACGCACATTATGCACTCGAAGGAAATCAACCTTGTTGTGCAATGCAGATGATAAAGCAATTGTTTCTAAATCTCGGTTAAAGACAGGTTCTGTAGAAAAAGAAGAAATAAATGACTTTCTAGAATGACCAACCAGAACTTTGCAGCCAAAATTTTGTAACGTTTCTATACTGCGTAAAATCTGGATATTCTGGTACATAGATTTGCCAAAACCAATACCAGGATCAATAATGATCGAGCTTTGATCAAAACCTAGAGCTAGTAATCTATTAATGTTCCTTTCTGCCCAATTATTTATGGTATCAATTGGATCAATGTCACTTGGGATAATGTTGTCACTATGTGGTGGTATGGAGAGTGAATGCATAATAACGATACTACATCCACTGCTAGCAATCGCTTTTAAGGTATTATCATCTAGATCTCCCTTCTGATCGTTTACCCAGGCAATGTTGTAGTGCTCCAAAACATTCAAAATAACATCTGGCCAGAAACTATCAATGCTGACTTTAATGTCACCAACTTTCATATACTGATTGAGATTATCAAGCACTGGTTTTAAGCGTGCATATTCTGCTTTTGGAGTTTGTATTGAGGAGCCAGGTCTTGTTGATTGAGCACCAAGTTCAACTATGCTTGCACCATCTGATAACAGCCGCAGTGCCTGCTTGGTTGCTTGATCTGCATCATAATAAAGACCACCATCTGAAAATGAATCAGGAGTAATATTAACAATACCTACAAGCTCTGGTGAAAGCGTAAAACTCCTTAAAAAGCAATCCTTAATGTTAGGGTTAATAGTACCAAACGTTTTGTTAACTACTGCCATGGGACTCAGCATTGCCATCAAGTGAAGCAAAAATGGTCTGTTTATCAATTCTGGGTGAGGAATCTTAAGGTAGGGTGTATCAAGTGTCAGGTCATCCCATAACAAAATATCCAAATCAATAACGCGAGGTGCCCATTTTTCATAGACCTGCAGACGGCCAATGTCACATTCAATTTGTTTAAGGCCCTTTAACAGCTCTTCAGGAGAAGAAGAACAACTTCCATACACAACCATATTTAGAAATGGCCTGTCCCACCCAGGTGGAGCATCATTTGGTAAAATAGCCTTAGTTTCCAGAATAATTGAAGATTTTAAATTTTTAAAATAGCGTTCCTGCAGTAACTGAGCAGCCTTTTGTAAATGGGAAAAGCGATTCCCCATATTTGAGCCAATAGAAATGTAAATCATTCTTGCAACGCATTACGATAAGTAAAGAAAACACCTCCATGCACACTGGGGACAGGTGGTGCAACTTTGTGAATAGTTACGCCTATAGAAGAAATAATAAGCTTTTTTTGCATCACAAGGTTATTAATGGTCCTGTATATATCATGAGTTAAATGCTCGATTAAGTTGAATTGCTTGCTTTGAACGAGAGATTGAATACTCTGAACTACCTCCAAGTAGCATATAGTATCCTCAAGCCGGTCAGTTGTAAGTCCTAAAGGGGGGGATTTAAAGGTAAAATCAATATTAACACTAACTAATTGAGAATGATACTTCTCTTCTGCACTATAGCCTAAATGAACCCAAAGCCGTAAGTCAGATATAAGAAGATTACATGCAGACATTGCATTCCAACATCACTGAGTTTAAGCTACTTACAACTACTAACACACGCTAGCATTCATCATTCCATCAAGAAAACCCCACAAGAGCCTTGCTCCCTTTTGAGCACCCTGCATAACTTTATCTTGCTCTTTTTCATCTAGATCTTCAATAAGATTTGCACATTCCTCAGAATGCCATTCATCAGCATGCATATGGACCGTAAAAAATTGAAGAGAACGCTCATCACTTATTGAATAGTGTTTTTTTAAACCTTCAATTTTAGACTTAGAAACCTCTGGAGTTTGACGTTCATAAGCATAAAGTGCACCCAAACCGGAAGCAAAACCTGATCGTACAATATCAAAGTAACCATCAACTAACTCCTGTGTCTCTTTAATCTGTGCATCCTTATGGAGATCAGACCGTGTTACACCAAGCCCTTCAGCAAAACGTTTCCATAACTCTGGGTGATTTTCATCACCTTGTTCTTCTTCTATCAAATTACCAAGCAAAACCTGTCGCATTTTTAAATCTGGGCACAAAAAATGTATACCACTGATATAACGAGGAAACGCAGCAACATGGTGATAATACTCTTTAGCATAGGTTTGTAAAGCTTGCAAGCTTAAGCTTCCTGTATTCCATGATTGGTAGAATGGATGATTTAGTAAGTGCAACCCATCTAACTTATTATTCAAAGATTTAGTAAATTCCATTATTTCCTCTATTATATCAACATATAATTCATATACTATAGTTTTCTCATTGTTACGATCATGCTAACAATGGTGGGATTGGTAGGACTCGAACCTACGACCAATTCGTTATGAGCGAACTGCTCTAACCGACTGAGCTACAATCCCTTTTATCAATATTTATAATACACACAAAAGCAAATTTGTCTATTAGCTTATTTCACTATCAACCCAACTTGACAAATCATTTGTTGCACCAATTTTGCGTGCAATTTCCTTACCATCTTGAAATATGATTAAAGTGGGTATAGATTGCACTCCATACTTACTTGGCACTTCAGTCCCTTCATCTATGTCGAATTTGCAGATCTTAATCTTGCCTTTTCTATCCTTAGCCAATTGTTCTATACGTGGCATTAGACTTTTGCATGGCCCACACCATTCTGCCCAAAAATCTACCAGCACGAACCCTTTATAGTCAGTGACTTCAGATTTGAAATTTTGATCATTTACCGATGTAATATCATCACTCATAAAATACCTAAATTTTTGTAAAATATAGCGTATCTATTAGCAGTTAATCAACTAAATTCTTACCGCAGAGCTTGAAAAATTGCCCTAAAGTGTTTTGCACAAACAAAAAACTTCTATTACATCTGGTGGTTAAAGATATCCACGTTTTCCCAACCCATTAAGTCTAACTCAATACGAGTAGGAAGAAATTCAAAGCACTTTTGGGCCAATTCTTTTCTATTTTCACGTTCCAGCATTAAGTCTAGCTTTTCCTTTATCCTGTGGAGATACAAAACATCAGATGCAGCATAACTTTTTTGTTTGTCTGTTAAATTTTCATTTCCCCAATCAGAAGATTGCTGCTGCTTATTTAGTTTGGTATCAAGCAGCTCTAAGCACAACTCTTTTAAGCTATGATTATCTGTGTAAGTGCGAACTAAACGTGAAGCTATCTTTGTGCAATAGCACGGAAGTGCCCAAGTTTCCAAGTAATAACGTATTATGCTCACATCAAATCGCGCGAAGTGAAATATTTTAGTTATATTTTTATCCTCTAATATTTTTCTCAAATTTGGCGCTGTATAATCGTTCTTGAGTTGAACTAAGTGAGCGTTGCCATCATTAAAAGAGAGCTGCACAAGGCATAATCTATCTCTGCCATGAAGTAGCCCCATTGCCTCGGTATCAACAGCTATAGACCTTACATCATCTGGTATTGAACTAGCTGGCAAGTCGTCTTTATATAAAAATATTCCCATAAAGCTTTGTGGAATAATTAAAAACTTATGATAATCAAAAATAAGCCTTAAGTATACGAAAAGATCATAGAAGGAACCACGCAAATTTATGGGCTCTCACATTTTTCATGTACACGGGGTTTACAAATCGCTGTATATGCCTATAATTAAGTAAATTTAGGTTAATTTAATTGCGGGAGTAGCTCAGTTGGTAGAGCGCAACCTTGCCAAGGTTGAGGTCGAGGGTTCGAACCCCTTCTCCCGCTCTTTACTTTCAAAATCATTTCGTCAAAAATCCCTTGACAAACTCCGCTAGCCCCCTTATCATGAAACTGAAGCTATTGTATTTGCTTTCGCCAATCTGCAGATTAAAAGGTAAGGATTACTTAATGTATCGGCGTCTTATGTTCAATTTTTTGCAGTATATAGATACTGTATGTCTTTACAAAACTTCATCTACATCTAGATTTTTATCTAAATAAGCTGAACGCGCTTATAAAGCGTTACAAGACATCAAAAAATGCCAATACTCGACAGAGATAGTAAAAGACTAGCTAACTTGGGGATTCTTTGTCTTTTTTTCTGCTTAGTAAATTTCTTAAACATTTGCAGCGTAAGTTAGTTGCAATTAAAAGCGGCTGAATCTCGCTTGTCAAGCGTTTAAAACATAAAAAACGCCAATATTTTAAAGCGGATAATAACCACGGGGCTTCTTTTGCCTTTTTTTTCATTTGGTAAATTTCTTAATGTTTGTGGCTGAACGACAACCGTCATCCCGCAGCGGGATCTCTTGTTAGCGGCTGAGATACCGCGAATGAATCGCGGTATGACGGTTCGCGGCGGCATGACGATAAGCTCGTCATCCCGCTACTTGTTAGCGGGATCTCTTGTTAGCGCCGCGGCGGTTGTAAGTTAAAAATATGTGTATCCGTTCAGGAGAGTGGTTTAAGAAACAATAGATAGGAGATTTTGGAAAGGATTGAGACCCCTTTGTTTCCAAGTTAAGTATAATGAAATTATCCGCTCAAGGAATGTATTTCCCCGCTTTGATTGTGTAAAATATGAGTTTTTGCGATAAACGACATAATGCCGAATTTGCCGTTCAGCGTGGTTATTTGTCAGCGGAATATTTTCTGGGTCATCTAAAAATTTCCACATCATTCTTTCAGATCTCAGAACATTTTTTGCAACTCGAGAGGCTCCAATTGCTTCAGGTAAACGAGATATCTCCTTCAAGTAATACTTTGTACGTTTTCTTAATTTTCTGGCACGTCTGACAAACCTCAAAACATCTATCTCACTTTTTAGTAAAGCTTTTTTTAGTGCAAATAATTCAGTGGCCACGTTTCTCAAGTAACAACCCAGAACTTTAACTTCAATATTCCAACTATGTGCTAATCTTTCAAAATCTCTTGATAAATGTGCCCAACAGATTTGCCTGTTTTTATCGGCAAAATAATTGTATGCTGCATACCTGTCAGTTATTACCAAGCTATTGCGATTGCAGAATTTACTATTTTGTAAAACTTTCATTCCTCTTGACTCTGTAAATTTTACAAAACTTGCCGTATTGCTTGCAAACATCCAACACCAAGCGAGTTTACCTTTGTTATAATGGCTCGTTTCATCAATATGTAGAACTTTACTCCTACTTATCTCTTGTTCGATCTGCTCATACATTTTTTTGCATTTTGAAGCAACTCTATGTTCACTATTTGATATGCTACCGACGCTTATGTTCAAATTGAAGATATCATTTACGACACTCGCTATTTCGCGTTTTGAATTTTTGTAGAATCCGCTGAACGCTGCAATTATTGACTTAACCCTTGGACCAAATGTATCTGGCGTAACACCTTCCGGTAACTTGCTACTTCTTCTCTTTCCGCATCTCCGACAACGGCCATGTTCTAACTGATATTCCACTACATAAGGCTTGATTTCTGGAAGATCAACTTTCTGATGAATATATGGTTTTTCACATATTGCAATTTCTCCTCCGCATTCGCAAGTATTAGGCAACTCTATCTTTACTACTTTATCTGCATCCATGTTGGCGCGAAAACTTCCTTTATGACCAACCTGACCGCCAATATTCCTTTCGCTTTTCGGCTTATTCTTTTTTATTTTATACAACTCTTTGGAACTTGGTATTGATGAATTTTTTGAGCTTAAACCGAGTCTTTCTCTTAACTCAGCATTTTCTATCTTTAAAGCCTTATTTTCTGCTTTTAAACTTTCATTCTCTTTTTCCAATCTTTCTATTTTTGCTTCTAACCTTTCTATTTTTTGCTGTAAATTTTTGCAAAGTTCTAAAAGGTTTACCATATTATTTCACTTTTGCTCTATGATTATCTTTTTAGATCACCTTGTCTACCTTATTCTGCCACTCCGCTGAACGGATACAAATATGTTATAAAAGAAACAAGAGGGAACTACTCACTATAGGAATAGCGGGCGTGTGCGACCGACGCGGCGTTGACAACCGTTTATATCAAGGCTATCCCTCGATACGTTTGAATAGTTGCATGGGACATATGTATGCACCCGTTTACAATCTTAAATCAATAAACTATCGAGGTTATTAATATGGTTACATCTTATCAAAATTTTATTGGTATTGACATCGGAAAATTTAAAAATGTTATTGCGGTTCACACACAGAAGAGTGTTGTCGAATTTGATAATAATGCTTCTGGTTGGCAACAATTGTTTAAAAAGTTTTCAGATATCTTACCTAATTCTTTAGTAACTTTAGAAAATACAGGAAATTGGTTTATCGCATTTTCTTATTGACAAGAATATCGCTGTACATCGAGCTAATACCCGTAAAGTAAAAAGCTTCATCTTGTCACACGGAACTTTAGCAAAGTCCGATAAATCAGATGCAAGGGCTCTTGCTCAATATGCGTCATGGAACTCTCTCTCCCCACTTCTGAAAAACAATCAACCTTGGTTGCACTTTGTCAACGTCGTGATGACATTACGCAAATGAGAACTCAGGAAAAATGTAGACTGGAAGCACCTGAAAACGACCATATAAAAGAAAGTTGTCAAAAAACTATCGGATTCTTTAATAGTCAAATAGATGAACTCAATAATACTATACAAAAAATTATTGATGAAAGCCGTGAGTTACAACAACGTCAAAAAATCCTTAAAACAGTTCCTGGAAAAGTTATCTCAAGACTTTCTGTGTTTAATGCCAGAGCTTGGCTACTTAAACAGAAAAGAAGTAGCAAGTCTTGCTGGCGCATCCAAAAGAAAGTGGAAAAGCTATTGGTTATCGAAGAATAACAGGCGGTAGAAGCAATGTTCGTACTAACGGCTGCAATGGCTGCTCAAATCTGCACTTGGTGCATTTTATTCCAAGCTCATTGAAAGTGGTAAGAAGAAGATGGTAAGCTCTAATGCGTAAAATTATGGTTATTGCTAATGCCAGGCTTAAAGAAGCAGTTAATATGAATTAAAAAAATCTGCATAGGAAATAAGTTAACGAATATGTGCGTCCACACACACTTAAAGCACAAACCATAAAATCTAAGCAGTAACTGTTGTTTGATATAAAATTTTTCTATGATAAATTAGGGTGTTTATTGTCAAAAATGCATTTTCTAATTGAATAAAAATACAAAATTATAAACAAGAGTTGTAATAAAACTAAATTCAAAAAATTTAAAAAAAACATAGTTGATATGACGGTTCGTGGCGGTATGACGGTTCGCGGTGATCCCAGTGTCAGCTACTCGGATGACACCATTTACAACCACTCTCCTACCCTTTCTAGCTGTTTATAGCTGTTAAATCTCAGGAATTTATCAAAATATGGAGAGGCAATAAAGGGTGTGGAATTACTTAAATAATTAGATAAAAAATCTGGCAGATCATTCTGAAATTCTTGCATTTTTTGTCTATAATCTCGCAAAGAAATAACTTTTATTTTATCATAATCAAGTTTCCAATAAGCAAGTTCTGAGACTTCCCTTCCGGTCACATACTCTACCGCTAAAGCTTGCAAAATTAATTGCGGAAAAAACCCCGACATCACTTCTTCATTGGAAGGTGGTGAACCAAGTTTATAGTCTATAATTGCTACTTGCCCACTTGGTAGATACTCAACTCTATCACATCTTGCTGTCAGTAAGATTTCTTGTGGCCTATTTGTCATCCAAGCAGTTTCATACTGATCACAAGAACCAGTGTCACGCGCTGGAATATGAAATATCGGACAGGAAAAGTTCTTTTCCAACTCAACATAATTGCTTCGAGTTTCATCAAATTCGACAAAAGATTGAATTATCTTTTGTAGTCTTACCCACCACATATTTGAAAAATTAAACTGACTAGTCGAAAATGCTTCTCGTGCAATGCTCATTGGAGATTTTTTGTTGCGTAAATATCTTGCAAGAATGTTGTGTACCATAGTGCTAAATTCCAATATCGATGGCTTAAAATTCAAGTCTCTTAATTGTTTAAGGCCCAGTATATATTCAACGTAAAATGAATAAGGGTTGCGGATTAGCTTTTCTATTGCACTGCAAGACATCACCTGCATTTTTTCTTTTCTAACTTCGGTTTGAGGTTTTGGCATAGGCTGAGTACATGGAACAGTACATTCAGGCGTATTTAATACCCTCAGCCAATCACGATACGGCTGTTTCCCCTCCTTAAGCAGAATTTCCAAACGCTGCAATAGAATTGGTTTTCTATGGCTTAGCGATCTTGTAATATAAACCTTACTTGCACAAAACAAATTGTGTAAAGTATAAAAAAAATACCCCTGCTCTTCTTGCGCAGAAGGAAGGTTAAATTTTTCTCTCGTAAGTGCATTCAAAAGCGGACTTTGAAAGCTTGGCGCTTCATTAAATCCAGCGAGTATTACAACTTTGTTGTGATATAAGCTGAATTTATTCAAGTCACTTGCTACAGAGAAAAACTCTTTCTCTAAAAATAAGGTCAGAATTTGGCTATATAACTCTAAGGAGCACTTAATTTCTATACCCTCACATGCATTCAAGAAATTACAGGTGAAATTACCTATTTCACTATTTAGCTCTGAAAAATTTATACCAGATAGCACATTAATACACTGCAAATGAGTTGCCACCACATCAGAAATAGGGCAATTTATAATGTTAAGTAAAGGATTAAATATAATCTCTAACTTACTGATAATAAGTAATATATCTTCTTTATGTTTTAGCTTTTTATGAGCATTGATAGCATTTATAATATCGCTCAGGCCATTTGTACTAAAGTTGCGTAATATCTCTATTTCAAATTCAGATAAAATCCGAGAGTACTCTTCTTGAGTGTAACCAAAAGTCACTAGCCTATGTTTAAGGAGCGAAAGTAATGCCACACTGCTCCAATTTGAGGTCAAAACTTCGATACTATAAAGTAGAAGCGTTATATAAGGATAATTTTCCGGTATGGCACTGTGTTGCCTTGATAAACATGCTATACGAGCTGCAAGTAATTTATCAAAGACAACCAAAGAAACGTTTTCATAACCTTCATTTTCTATAATTAATGATGTCACTTGTGCTTCTTCCTCTCTGGAATCACAAGTGATGACTTCAATATTGCCAATATGTCCACTACTAACTTTGCTTAGATCGGCAGTTGTATCAAAGACATAATCTAGCTCAGGACTTCCTGTCATCCCAGCCCTCTGATTTTTAGTGTACGAACATTGTAATTTGCAGGTAATTTGAGTAGTAGATGGTGTCATTCCAGTGCTTGACACTGGAATCCAGTTTCTATTGTACAGCCACCTGGTGCGTTCATTTAAAGTTAAGTTTTCTGGATCCCAGTGTCGGAGCACTGGAGAACACGCTTCTGGCAGAAAACTCACATCCCTTCTATCTACATTTAAATAATCGAGCAGATCTTTCAAACAATATTGATAGTGTTTTTTATCAAGCAATTTCCAGTCTTTCTCTTTAATTTTCAAATTCAGGTTAGGCAAAATTATTTCTCCAAACGGCAGGTCATATATAGCCTTAATTAACGACTTATCCTTTCCGATTCCAACAAAGATTATATGTTGGTCTTTTTGTAAAGAGGTTATCATACTGTTTATGTAATCACTCTTATGTTCTAATATATCTACTACTCCTAAATCTTTTAAAATTTTATTCCATGTTTCAATAAGTAAATTTATGAAACTTTCTATTTTTTTTGAATGTTCATCGAACTCTGCCATTTGGGTATACTGAATTTTATCAAGCAATGATGGCAGGCTATAAGCTAAATCAATTGGGAAATTATCATTATTTTTTCTATTCCATTCCAATATGAATTGAATGAGTAGCAGCGTCCTTTTTATTGGACTTATAACTTTAACTCTATCAAGATTTAATATTAAATCTTCCTCATCAATGTTCTCTAGCGAAACTATCTCTGGCAAAATTATGCATTTTTCAGCGTTATAATTCTTGAATGCATTGAGTAGCGCTATCACATCCCTCTTGCAAGGAAGTATGACCTTTATCTCGGGAATTTTTTCTCTTTCATATTCAGAAAATATGTGCTGAACCAGCACATCAAAAAGGGATTCATCCACATTAACAGTAAAAACTCTTCCCACTAACAGTAACAATTAATACAATACTTTTATTGTATAGAAATTATTTAAAATATAAATGTGCTCGCAGTTTCTTATGCTATGATATATTAAAGTCTTTCACAATATTACATGGCAAACATCAGAATAGAAGTTTTAAATAAATGTGAACAAGTTGGCCGCAGAAGGGTAGTTAATGTTTACTTGATTTACATAAGCAAAGAATTACCATCAAAATTACATGAAGAAATTTGTGGGCTATTTTATAATAAAGTCATACAAGACTGCCGTTATTATTCCTACAATGAAAACCTTGAAGAAGTTCAATATAACTTCATAGAACCACAAGCAAAGTGGGGCTTGGAGATAAGCTTTTTACCTGGCATGACTGACAATGTAGGCAACACAGCGAAACAAATTGTTAGAGAATATTTAATAAACAAGGACTACATTGATGAAAATGTTTGTATAAAAGCAAGAAGTTCAAAATTGATTCTAAGTCAAGCAACTGAAGATGATATAAAACAAGAATTCAACCCTATCACTGAGTATTGCACACTTATCTGTAAAGAAAATAATAACTATAGCTGGAAATATTATGGTAAATACAAAGCAAACTCTTCAGCGCTCTCTTACTTGTCATCCCAGTGCCCAGACACTGGGATCCAGAAAAAAGATGTAGATTCCAGTGTCAGCTACTCAAATGACACCATTAATGGCAAAGCCAAATCTGTTAACTTAAATGTAATTGACCAAGAACTTGAGAAAATCAGCAGAGATGGAATCGATGGTAACGGCACTTTAGGGCTCTCGCTGGCAGCAATGAGAGCTATAAAGGATTACTTTAAAAAACTCGGTAGAAATCCATATGATATTGAACTTGAGTCTCTGGCACAGACTTGGTCTGAACATTGCAAGCATAACATTTTCTCCTCTCCCATTGATGAAATAAAAGACGGCCTATATGAGCATTATATTAAGCGTGCAACGCGTGAGATAAATTCTGACATATGCGTGTCAGTTTTTTCCGACAACGCCGGAGGAATAATTTTTGATGACGATTACTTAATTGTAGATAAAGTTGAAACTCACAATAGCCCTTCGGCGCTTGATCCGTTTGGTGGAGCAATGACTGGAGTGCTTGGAGTTAATCGCGATATAGTGGGTTTCGGGAAAGGCGCGGAGCCTATAATGAATACCTATTACTTTTGCTTTGCCAAAGAAGCAAAAGGCAAGTTTTATAGGGACAAAGAGCGCACTGATGAGATCTTACCGCCAAAATATATAATGAAAGAAGTGATCCACGGTGTTAATGTTGCTGGTAATTGCTCTGGTATTCCAACGCAACTTGGATCGGTATATTTTGACGATAGATTTTGTGGCAAGCCGTTAGTTTTTGTTGGCAGTGTCGGAATTATTCCGCGCAACATAAATAACGCACCTTCACACATTAAAGGACCAAAAAATGGCGATAAAATCGTAATTATTGGTGGAAGAGTTGGAAGGGACGGAATTCACGGCGCAACGTTTTCCTCAGAGGCTTTGTCGGGAAACAGCCCTTCAACAATTGTGCAAATTGGTGACCCCATAACACAAAAAAAACTATCCAATGCCGTCATAAAAGCAAGAGATCTTGGTCTTTATAATGCAATAACGGACAATGGAGCCGGTGGGCTGTCGTCGTCTATTGGTGAAATGGGAAAAGACGGATTTGAAGTTGATTTGAGCAAGGTTCTCCTTAAAAACGATGGTATGGCTCCGTGGGAAATATGGATATCAGAATCACAAGAGAGAATGACCTTAGCAGTGCCAGAAGAAAATCTCCCTATGTTCAAGCAAATCATGAAAAAACATGATGTGGAGGTTTGTGTGATTGGAGAGTTTAATGAGAGTGGTAAAGCCGTTGTTAAATGTCCTAAAGGGACAGTAATAATGGATATCGGAACTGAATTTCTGCATGATGGTAATCCTAAAATGCATTTACAGACAAAGCCGTGGTCTAAGGGGCTTCCAGCGCCACGCGCTGGAATGACAACAAGTTCGCCTTCTTTAGAAATTGAATTAAAAGAAATGTTAAGCAGACCAAACATTTGCAGTAAAGAGTTCATAGTGGTGCAATATGATCATGAGGTTCAAGGATCGTCAGTGTTAAAACCACTGCAAGGCAAGGGAAGAATGTGCAGCGAAGCTATTGTCTCAAGGCCTGTTCTTTCTTCAAATAAAGGTGTTGTAAAATCGCAAGGATTTGGCTCAAGTTATGGAGAAATTGACACCTACCACATGGCAGCATGTGCAATTGACACCGCGATACGCAACTATGTAGCCGCAGGAGGAAATATAAATCATCTAGCGTTGCTCGATAATTTTTGCTGGTGTGATGCTTATAATCCAGAAAGGCTATGGCAACTAAAGAAAGCTGCAGAGGCTTGTTACGACTTCGCAACTGCATTTAAAACACCATTCATATCCGGAAAAGACAGTATGTTCAATGACTTCAAGGGATATGATGAAAATGGCGAGAAAGTGATAATCTCTGCACCACCTTCATTACTCATCTCAGCAATTGGAATTATAGAAAATATTGAAAATGCAGTATCGCTTGATGTAAAAATGCCGGGGGACTTAATATACGTGCTTGGAGAAACACTTGATGAACTTGGTAGATCTGAATATCAGTTATATAGTGGAATAGGTAATAACAACGTACCAAAAGTTGATGCAAAGAGCGCTAGGAAGTTGTATGAGCGTTACAACCAGGCAATAAAAGATGGCATAATTGCCTCTGCAATTGCACCAAACTTAGGCGGATTAGTTATTGCTCTGGCAAAATCGCTAATTGCAGGAGACCTTGGTGCTGAAATCGATCTTTCACTAGTGCCAATAGGAAAAATACAAAATACAGACATAATAAACAAGATAATAATGTTTTCTGAATCGCAAAGTAGAATTTTGGTTACTATTGCACCACAAAATCAGAAGAGGTTTGAAGAATTGTTTGAAGGTGCAGTTTATTCATGTATTGGCAAAGTAACAGAGAAAAAGGTGCTAAACATAAAGGATGTTTTAAAAGTAGATCTGAAAGATGTGGCATGCTAATATAAAATATTTTTCTTATTATGCTAAATAACTCTTTTACTATATGTAATGTTTATTTAGAATGAATGTATGTTATTAATTTTGGGTAGGTAATTATGTCTATTTTATCGATACTCCTGTTTATCAGTCTTTCTTTACTCAACACTTCAAATAAATTGATGATATGTGCTGCCTTATTTGTGGGAGCTGCTTTAGTTGTAAATTCAATGGTTGAATTTTATGGCAGAAGCAAAGCTACGTACAACTTAATAGTGTGTACAGCGCTATGTTGTGTTTTTAAATGGCAAAGTTTTAATTTGATGATATTGATTTCATATACTGCAATTTTAGTATCTCTTCTCTCAAGCATAATTATTTTTGAAAAATTGAAGTCCAAGTTGAATTTTCATATGGCAAATTTCATTACTTTAATTATAGCATCAGTGGTTGATAGTGCCGTTGTATGTGTTGGATTACTATACAAATTTTCTGCAGGTAAATGCTTATCAATATACATTAGAGATTTAATTTTTAAGTTTTCTTATGTGTCAGTATTGAGCATCTGCTTGTTTGTAGGAATGTATTTATTTTGCTTGGCGAACAAGAAGTATTTTAAGATTTCCACATAACCTGTTTTCTGATATAGCTAAACTGACTTTGGGTCCTGGGGGTGTATTTGGTGGTCCTAATACGTAACAACAGTTTAGAATTTATAGGTAGCCTAAACCCACAACTGTACAAACACTATGATTTGAGCCTATCAGGGGGGTGTCATTCCAGTGCCCAGACACTGGAATCCAGAAAAAAGAATGGTGTCATCCCAGTGCTTGACACATAGCTGTACGAACATTCATTTTTGAAGGTAAATTGCACAGCAAATGGTGTCATTCCAGTCTGGAATCCAGAAATTTTGCTTATAACTGAGCTGATGAGCTAAAGGTAGTTGTCTTACGCTAAAACAAACGTTTTTAATTAAGTTGCATAGAACCAGTGTCTGGGCACTGGCCCACTGGTGGGAATTGCTCCTAAACTACAACGTTCGTACAGCTATGTGCTTGACACTGGGATGACATCATAGGGGCACTGGCCTACTTAACCGTCATACCGTCGCGGTATCTCAGCCGCTAACAAGTAGCGGAATGACGATTTATCAAACGCTGCTTAATTTTCCGTAACAGTTGAAAAAATCAATAGAAAATCAATATATCACTATAAATTCACGTATTTTGAGGCTATAATGGTTAATACGCTATATGGTATAATATGGACGATTTTATCAGAGTTAAGGGCGCAAGGGAACATAATCTGCAAGGTGTAGACGTCAATATACCGAAAAATAAGCTGGTTGTTATAACTGGGCTTAGTGGTTCTGGCAAGTCTAGCCTTGCTTTTGATACAATTTATGCGGAAGGCCAACGCCGGTACGTCGAAAGCCTATCAGCTTACGCACGTCAATTTCTCAACATTCAGGATAAACCAGATGTTGAGTCGATTACAGGCCTTTCTCCTGCAATATCTATCAACCAAAAATCTATCTCAAAAAATCCAAGGTCAACCGTTGGAACTGTTACCGAAATTTACGATTACTTGCGCTTAGTGTATGCACGAATAGGAGTTCCTTATTCACCTGCAACTGGATTACCAATAACAAAACAAACGGTGTCTCAAATTGTAGATACTATAATTGCGTTACCTTTAGAAACTAAAATATATATACTTGCCCCTGTTGTGCGTGGTAGAAAAGGAGAACATCTCAAAGAGATATTGGAAATTAAAAGACAAGGTTACGTAAGGTTCAAAATAGATGGTGAAGTGTACAATGTAGATGACTTGCCTAAACTCGATAAGAACAAGAAACACGACGTTTTTGTGGTTGCAGATAGAATATCAATATTGGACGATATAGGAAATCGACTGCCAAGTAGTATAGAATCCGCACTAAAACTTGGTAATGGTCTAATGTATGTAGAAATAGTAAACCTACCTGACAACCATAATTCCGAGTATAAAAATGGTCAAATTCTGATTTTTTCAGAGAATTTTGCATGCCCCGAGTCTGGTTTCACTCTTGAGGAAATAGAACCAAGATTATTTTCTTTTAACAGCCCTTACGGTGCATGTGGTTCGTGTAATGGGCTTGGTAAAAAGCTGGCTGTTGATGTAAAGCTGATAGTGCCAGATGAAACTCTTTCAATATCTGAAGGCGCTTTAAAGCCAGTGGGATCAATGTTCCGTCAAGTGCACACAAGTTATGGATTTTTAAAAAGTGCAATTCTATCACTGGCTGAAAATTGTAAATTTAGCCTTGATGTTCCGTGGAAGAACATAGATCAAGAAGTAAAAGATATGATACTCTTTGGCTTCGGTAAATTTCAAGGTTTGGTCAGTATCTTAGAAAACCAGATGGATTATGATGAAACGCTTGTTGAGCGATATTGCTCTGTTACTCACTGCAGAGAATGCACTGGCTATAGATTGAGAAAAGAAGCGCTTACAGTAAAAATTGATAGCAAACATATAGGTGAAATATCAGGGCTCAGCATCGATGAATCCCTTAAATGGTTTGAAAATTTGCCAGACAAGCTCACAGAACAACAGAAGCAAATCTCAAGTAAAATATTAAATGAAATAATCAAGAGGCTAGCATTTTTAAAGAATGTAGGGTTGAATTACCTAACGCTTGATCGAGAATCTAGCACTCTCTCTGGCGGTGAGAGTCAGAGGATCAGACTTGCTTCACAAATTGGCTCTGGTTTAACAGGAGTGCTGTACGTGCTTGATGAACCCTCGATAGGCCTTCATCAATGTGATAATGATCGGTTAATTGCCACACTAAAAAACTTAAGAGACATGGGTAACACTGTAATCGTTGTTGAGCATGATGAAGATACAATAATGGCTGCTGATTATGCGATTGATATTGGTCCTGGAGCTGGCGTAAATGGTGGAAAAGTTGTTGCAGAAGGAACACCAGACCAGGTGCAAAGAAATTCAGGGAGCATAACAGGGCAATATTTGAGTGGAGAGAAAAAAATTTTAATTCCAAGGAGAAGAAAGCAAGCAACTCAGTTCATAAAAGTAATAAATGCATGTGAAAATAACTTAAAAAATGTAAACGTTAAATTTCCTATAGGGAATCTTATTTGTGTTACTGGAATATCAGGAGGAGGAAAATCAAGTTTAATCATAGAAACGTTATATAAATATTCAGCACATAAGATACATCATTCGTCTGCAAGGTATGGCCAATGCGATAAGATAGAAGGTCTTGAATACGTAGATAAAATTATAGAAGTTGATCAGTCGCCAATTGGTAGAACTCCAGCGTCAAATCCAGCAACATATGTTGGTATGTTCACTCATATAAGGAATTGGTTTGCTGGTCTTCCAGAGTCAAAAGCAAGGGGATATAATATAGGCCGGTTTTCATTTAATACCAGAGGGGGAAGGTGTGAGGCTTGTAAAGGTGATGGGCACTTAAAGATAGAGATGCATTTTCTACCGGACGTTTATGTGAAGTGTGAGCAATGTAAAGGGCGAAGGTATAATCGGGAAACATTGGAAGTTACTTATAAAGAAAAATCAATCTCTGATGTGCTTGATATGACGATAGATCAAGCTTGTGTTTTTTTTGAAAACCTTCCAATGGTAAAAGAAAAGTTGGTTTCTTTGCAGGAAGTGGGACTTGGCTATATAAAACTCGGACAGTCGTCAACAACGTTGTCTGGGGGGGAAGCACAACGAATAAAGCTATCTAAAGAGCTATCAAAACGATTTACCGGAAGAACATTGTATATTCTTGATGAACCAACAACTGGATTACACTTTGAAGATATAAATAACTTACTAAAAATACTCCATAGATTAGTCGATCTGGGAAACACTGTTATAGTTATCGAGCACAATTTGCACGTTATAAAAACTGCAGATTATATAATAGACATCGGACCAGAGGGCGGAATAAAAGGCGGAGAAGTGATTGCTACTGGAACTCCAGAAGAAGTGGTAAAAATTCCAGAAAGTGTTACAGGCAGGTATCTTAAAACGTATTTATTATAAACTATTTCTTAATTATATTAGGCTAGGTTGCATATTTATGATTTGGAGATAAGAATGTCAGTATATCGATACTTTAGAAGGTACGTTGAATATGGAGTTGTACCTGCTAAGAAAGCAGAAGATAACACACTAGTTCCAGAAAATAGTTTCTATAAGTCCGTACATTACGTTGATAATGTGCTAGGATCTGTGAAAGATGTAATTTGTGGAGTTGAGAGTAAAGACGATTATAACAAGTATTATAAAAACAATGATAAATATGAATACGTGGGCCACAGAGCAGAGAGAGTGTATTCATTGTGTACACTGGGTGCTGTTTTAGCAGCCAACATAATATTGCAACCTTTACTTTTGATAGTGGCATGTTTGTCATACTTTCCAGTCAAGTTATTGTCAAAAATAACAGGGGACTATTGTTTTAAAACGGATACAAAATCATTCGTTAATTATTCAAACATATTTTTAGAAATGGGGCAAGATTGTGCTAATGCAGTAGCTAGAGTATTTAACAAGATTGTAAGTTATGCTTGCGCTGCTATCATTTGGGCTGCCGCGTCAATCATAACGCCACTTGTGTGGGCTTGTGACAAAGTGCAAAGTAAGTTGAGTGAAGTACAGAAGCCAGAAAAACATCAATTTTTATCTAAGGATAATTCAAAGACTACTTCAGTCAATGGTATACCACAAACTGAGTTATAAGTTCTGCTTTTCAGCAGCATGAACTATATTGAAATGGAATAAAAAGTGAAAGAGTGTAAGCTTAAGTTACTTTAGCTATACTATATAAATTATTTTATAATATATTTAATGAGTTGTGAACCTTCTCTTACTAAAAAAAGCTACAAATCTCATATTTCCAAGCGTATGCGTAAGTTGCGAATGTATCATTGATGAAAATCTTAATCTGTGTAGTGAATGCAACAAAAAAATCAATTTTCTAACTAAGCATTACTGCAATGTTTGTGGCGTAGTAATCTCAGACAATATTTATACGTGTGGTAAGTGCATCATCAATCCTCCACCGTTTAAAGTATTAAGATCAGTTTTTGCTTATGATCAACATAGTAGAAACATGATTATAAATTTCAAATTTTTTGATAATTTGAATTACGTAAAAATCTATGCAAAGTGGATACACCAAGCTAATCAGGATACATTTCAGAACGCAGAGATCATAATTCCTATACCGTTACATAAAATGCGCTTGTTTAAACGTAAATATAATCAAGCAGCACTGCTTGCAAAAGAGTTGACTAAGTTATCCAATTTATCCTATACGCCATTTGCAATAAAACGCCTTCGCCATACTGCGCCTCAAGCTGGTCTTTCACTTAAACAGCGTGAAAAAAATTTAAAGAAGGCTTTTAAAACAAGCAACAAGAAAATTATCGAAAATAAAATCGTGATATTAGTTGATGATGTGGTAACAACCGGAGCAACTGTAAGATCTTGCTCTCAGGAAATTTTAAACTCCGGTGCAAAAGAAGTGAGAGTGCTATCACTTGCAAGAACGGTGAATGATTGGACCTCTTGCATAAAAAATTAGCAGTCAGTATCATCCAAGTAGCTTGACTACTTGGATCTATTTTTTTCTAGATTCCAGCGCCAGCGTCACGCACATAGCTGTACGAACATTGTTTGCCAAGGAGGGTGTCATCCCAGTGTCAAGCACTGGGATGACATCACTTTTGCTTCAATATTCGCACATTAGCGGAGGTAAGCCCATTGCGAAAATCAGTATGTTAAGGCATGATTTTTAATAACCTCAACATCGCTAAATTCAAAAGTTTGGTTGCCTATAATTTGAAATTTCTCATTTCCCTTTCCTGCAACTAGCAGAATCATACCCTCGTTATAGGCAATATCTACGCCTTTCTCTATAGCTTCTCTCCTACCTCCTATCTCCAGTGCATCAGGGCAATGTAGCAAAATATCGTGGCGAATTTTTGCCGGATCTTCATCACGCGAATTATCATCTGTAATTATTACTTTATCTGCATACATTTGTGCTATTTTGCCCATTTCTGAACGTTTCGTCTGATCGCGATTTCCACCGCATCCAAAAACTAGAATTATTTTTTTGTTGATATGCCATTTTAAAGACAATAGGGCTTGTTTAAGCGCACTTGGAGTATGAGCGTAATCCACGAATGCAAAAGGTTTCACTTTTTCCATTCTTCCTGGTGGAGAAACGAGTTTTTCTACGCATATTTCTCTGTAATTTAATCCAGATATACCAATTGCACATAGCAGATTATATGCTTGAAATTTTCCTAAAACTGGGAAAAATGTATTGTAAATTTGGTTATCAATTTTTACTGTAAGATGTTGACCATTAGGGGTTGATGTTTGCTCTAATAAAGTAATATCAGAGCCTTTTTTTCCATAAGTCACAACTTTATTACTGCGTTTTTCAGCTATTTTAAGCAATGCGCCGTATTCATCTATATCCGCATTTAAAATCGCTGTTTTTCCTTCTGGTAATACTTCGTAAAATAACCTTTTTTTAGTTTCTAAATATCCACCAAGACTTTTATGGTAATCTAAATGATCTTGCGAGAAATTAGTAAAAGCTGCAGCACTCAACTTTAATCCATGGATTCTGTATTGATCAATCCCATGACTTGATGATTCCAACACTAAGTGTTCTACACTTATACCACGCAATGTTGCGTAAAGGTCTTCTGCACCTGGAGTGGTAAGGCTGTTGCTATTACCTTTTCTGCCATTATTGATGCATGTTCCAAGTGTTCCAATAGACGCAGCATTATAGCCAGAGTTTTGCCAGATCTGGCGGCAAAATTCTACTACTGAAGTCTTGCCATTTGTGCCTGTTACAGCAGCAACATATTTTGGCTGTTTGAATTGATAAAACCTGCTGACTATTTCGCTGTATATTTCTTGAGGGTTTGGGTGGAAGATACAGATTCCAGCATCACGCGTTGGAATGATACCAAGGCTTAAAGCTTCTGTTATGCAATCACTTGCAATTATCGCTTTAGCTCCACAAGATAATATCTGATCTATGTAAATCCTATCCCTTTCTGACACACAAACAAAAAGATAACCTTCCTTGATTTTCTTGGGATTACATGTGACGCCTTTGATTTCAATATCAAAGTTAACATCAATAATGTTATGCAGTAATTCTCTCAGTTTCATGTCCTACTTCATCGTTTTGAAAGTCTAAACATGGTAACCTTTTTAGTGCGTCATTAAGGTCAAAGATTAAATCTTCAGGATCTTCCAGTCCACAAAATATCCGTATAAAACTTCCACCATAATCTGAATTCATTACAGATCTTGACATAGATCTACGATCTATTGGTAATATCAAACTGTCGCACCCTCCCCAAGAAGCACCGATACCAAAAATTTTCATGTGATCAACCATGCAGCTTAGTTCTTCACATGAATATTCTCTACCCAATACTATACTGAATACGCCGCTTGCTCCTTTAAAGTAACTTTTCCATAATTCGTGTTGAGGATGGGAGGGAAGTGCTGGATATAAAACCTTTCTAACTTTTTGCTGTGCTTCTAGCCACTTTGCCACTTCCATTGCTGTATTTTGGTACTTTTTCATACGTGTGTGCAGTGTTCTTAGTCCCCTATGTGCAAGATAACAGTCGTGCGATTGAATGGTTACTCCATAATTTTTATAGCTCTCATAAAGCAATTTAAAAATTTCACCTTCAGCAATCATAGTCCCCATCAATAAATCTGAGTGACCGGCTAGATACTTTGTTACCGCATATAGTGCAACATCAATTCCATAATCAAGCGGCTTAAATAACAAAGGAGTGGCCCATGAATTGTCGCAAACGGTTACGATTCCACGTTCTTTAGCAACTTTTACTATATGCTCTATATTCGAAATCTCAAACGTTACAGAACCAGGAGTCTCGATCATTATCAATGAAGTATTACTCTGAATTAAATCAGTTATATCCTGTGTTGGATCATAAAAAGTTACTTCTATTCCCCTGTTTGGTAACTCATTTTCGGCAAATCTCTTGAGTCGGTAATAACTGTTATCCTGAATTAAAACATGAGAACCTGCTTTAGTGAAAGTCAAAATAGCAAAAGTAAGTGCAAATAGTCCGGAAGGAAAAATAAGCGCTTGTCCACTCCCTTCAATTTCAGCCAGTGCATTTGAAAAATAATGAACAGTGGGAGTACCAACATTACTATAGCTGTAATCTCTTGCAACATCATCGTTGATTACATCGTATATACTTTCTCCATTTGCTGCATTTAAGTAGTCCTTGTAAGTAGGGAATAATATGGTAGAAGAATGATAAACTGGCGGGTTCATAGAACCTTTATAGTCCTTAAATTTTCTTCCTGCTTTAACTAATAAAGACTCTTCCTTCACATTTTTATTATTTATTTTTTAAATTGTACTCGTTTTGCGTATACAAGTGAAGAGAAATTGCATGTATTAGCTCTATCTCACTCTTTAATAATTCATAGATCAATTTATGCCTTTTGAGAGTGTTCATTCCGATAAAGCTGTCAGATATCAATATTAGCTTGATATGTGAAGGTAGTGTTGAAGATGAAGCAAAATAATGATCAGCATGCTTTGCTGATTCATCGATAATGTTGATATCAATTACATCTATCGAATCGTGTATCTTTTCTTCTATCGTTTTAATAATATCCATAATGGTTTCTTTAAGCAACAATATGCTCCTCTTGTCATCCCAGTATCAGCTACTTGGATGACAATCGCAATTACTTATTCTCTTCTTTATTATCTATGTCTTGATAATCAGAATCTACTACTTTTTCCTCTTTATCATTTGGATTTCCTTCTGATGAAAAGCCATTTTCAGCACTATTTTGTTGAGATGCTTGATACATAGCTTCTCCAAGTTTCATAGATAATTGAGAAAGATTAGTGACTTTCTGCTGTATTGAATCAGCGTCATCAATGTTATCAGATTTACTAACTTCTTTTAATTCGTTAACTGCATTTTCAATAGCAGATCTATCTTCTGGTGAAACTTTATCACCATACTCTGTCAGAGACTTTTCTGTAGAATGGACTAAGCTATCCGCTTGATTCTTCACTTCAATAAACTTTTTGCGCTTTTCATCTTCTTGCGCTTTTTCTTCAGCTTCTTTTACCATGCGATTTATTTCATCATCAGATAAACCACCTGAAGATTGAATGCGTATTTTTTGCTCTTTTCCAGTAGCTTTATCTTTTGCAGAAACGTGTGCTATTCCATTTGCATCTATATCAAATGTCACTTCAATTTGTGGCCTTCCGCGCGGAGCAGGAGGTATCCCTTCCAAACTAAACTGACCGAGTAGCTTATTATCAACTGCCAGTTTTCTTTCACCCTGATGCACCTTAATTGTAACAGCTGTTTGGTTATCTTCTGCAGTTGAAAACACCTGAGATTTTTTAGTAGGAATTGTAGTATTACGCTCAATAAGTGGAGTGAATACTCCTCCTAGAGTTTCAATACCAAGAGAAAGTGGGGTCACATCAAGTAGTAACACATCTCTTACATCACCTTGAATGATCCCCGCCTGTATTGCAGCTCCAATTGCTACAACTTCATCAGGGTTAACTCCTCTATGTGGATCTTTGCCAAAGAATTCTTTAACTTTCTCTATGACTTTTGGCATACGAGTCATGCCACCAACAAGAACCACTTCGCCAATTTGACTAGCAGATAAACCAGCATCCTCAAGAGCTTTTTTACAAGGAGCCATAGTTCTTTCGATTAAATCATTCACTAAGCTTTCAAGTTTTGCTCTCGTTAATTTCATATTTAAGTGTTTTGGACCACTTGCATCAGCTGTAATAAACGGTAGATTTATTTCCGTTTCCATTGCACTTGATAATTCAATTTTCGCTTTTTCAGCAGCTTCTTTGATTCTTTGCATAGCCATTGGATCATTTTTCAAATCAATGCCATTACTTTTCTTGAATTCATCTAGTAAATAACTCACTACTCCATTATCAAAGTCTTCACCTCCAAGATGGGTATCACCGTTTGTTGCTTTCACTTCGAAAACTCCATCACCTATTTCAAGTATTGAAACGTCAAATGTACCACCACCAAGGTCATATACTACTATTGTGTGCCCATGTTTCTTATCAAGACCATAAGCAAGTGCTGCAGCAGTCGGTTCATTTACTATTCTGAGTACATTTAATCCGGCAATTTTTCCTGCATCTTTTGTTGCTTGACGTTGAGAGTCGTTGAAGTATGCTGGCACTGTTATCACAGCATCTTTTACTTCCTCTCCAAGATAAGCTTCTGCTGCCTCTTTCATGTTTTGTAGTATAAATGCACCAATTTGACTAGGAGAATATTCTTTATTATCAGTTGTTTTAACCCATGCATCACCACTTTTTGCTGCAAATACTTTGTATGGTACACTTAGATTTTTCATCTCAGGATCACTATATTGACGGCCTATTAATCTCTTAGTAGCAAAAAAGGTATTACTTGCATTGGTGGTTGCTTGCCTTTTTGCTGGAGCACCAATCAACCTTTCTCCTGAAGAAGTCAATGCAACTATAGATGGAGTAGTTCTTGCCCCTTCTTTATTTTCTATTACCTTTGTATCCTTGCCCTGCATTATTGCAACACAAGAATTTGTTGTTCCGAGATCTATGCCTATTGCTCTTCCCATAATGAGTACCCCATTGTAAATATTATCTGATATAAGAATATATAAGTATAGGGCTCATTAATTACAAGCCCAATTTAGGTTTCTAATTAGTTATTAGAACTTAAAAGGCGCGAAAGCCACTTAGTCAGCCAAAAATTGCCTCGTAGTTTATTTGAATTATCAGCTTCTTCATTGCTGCTATCCCCAACTTGGTATCCAGAGTTCTGTAATGGCTTATAACCGTTTAAATTAACATCATCTCCTTGTTTTAAAACAAATGTATTTACATCTAAACTGTTATCAATACTAACGTTCAATGTAATATTAAACTCTTTTTCGATTGTAGAAACTGTATTGCGTTTGTTATTAAAAATGTGCGCTATAACTGCACTGTGTGCTACTAAATCAAAAGACTTATTTCGATTCTTGTTAGCAATATGTTGTAAATCCCTTAGTATTGATGAAACAATTACTTCGTTTGATTTTACTCTTCCAGTACCTTTGCAGTGTAAACACTCTGTAGTATTAATTTCTTGTATGTTTGGTTTAATTCTTTGTCTTGAAAATACCATTAAACCAAAGTCATTTATGTAGCTAAATTGAACTTTAGCTTTATCATCTTTAAACGCTTGCTTTATAGCAGACTCAACAGCTCTGCAATACTGATATTTCAACATATCAATAAAATCGACTACTATTAATCCTGATAGGCCCCTAAGATTCACCTGTCTTGATATTTCAGGTACTGCTTCCATGTTGGTTCTATAAGCTGTTTCTTCTATGCTATCTTCTCCTGTCATCTTTCCTGAATTTACGTCTATTGAAACAAACGCCTCAGTTAAAGTTATTATCAAAGACCCACCAGATGGCAATTCTACTCTATTGCTATATAACTCAGAAATTTGATCTTCGATTCCGTAGTAAGTAAAGATCGGAGCATAACCTCTATACAATCTATAGCGCAACTTACTACCTTTTAGTGCATTGTTAGCATATTGCCTAACTGCCTCAAAAGCTTCCTTTCCAGACACTATAACTTCTATACCATCGCTACAAAAATCACGAACAGATCTCATAATTACATCTGCTTCATTGTAAATTAATGATGGAACGTTTACAGAGAAGGCATTTTTTTGAATGCTCTGCCATAATGAGGATAAGTAATTGTAATCCTGCTCAATTTCTTTCTTATTTTTTCCTGAACCAACAGTTCTTACTATTAAACCTGACCTTTTTGGCAAGTTTATTGAACTCAGTATCTCCTTTAACTGCTTTCTGACATTAGCATCTTCAATTCTGCGAGACACTCCACCTTTACTCATGGAATTTGGCATGAAAACACAGTATCTACCCACTAAAGTTATGTATGTTGTAAATGAAGCTCCTTTATTGCCTCGTTCCTCTTTAGTTAGCTGAACCAATACTTTTTGATTTACTGAAATAACATCTTGTAATTTGTATTTTTTATATAAAGGTACCTCTCTTACAAAACCACTACCTGACTCGTTGACATTCTTACTAGCTGCAGAATCTGAAGAGACATTTGCTATGGTATCGTTCCCTTTTTCTGTATAATCGTCATTTGAGTAGCTCTCAAAGATAGTTTCCTTTTCTTTTTCTGGAATATTGAAGTAATCTAGAGATATCTCGGAAAAAGACAAAAAACCTTGCTTATTTTTTCCATATTCGATAAATACGGCTTGCAAAGAAGGCTCTATACGCTTTATATAAGCAACGTATATATTACCTCTTAATTGTTTTTTTTCCTTGAATTCTTGTTCAAATTCTACAACCTTATTATTAACTGACAAGGCAACTCTTACCTCATTAGAACAGGTGGAATTTTCTATCAATAATAACCTTTTACCACTATTTACCACTTATTTACCGTTTGCTTTTCATTCTGAAGTTAACTTCATGCTACTTAATGCACTGTTGATTGTCAAGAATTTTACGATCTGCATTATTCGGTTGACTTTTAGTGTTTTGCGTAATAAACTCGCATAGAATTTATTATATCATTATAAGTATGGCGAAAAAAAATGCTTCTTTGCTCGTTAAGTTAGTTAGCACTGCAATCAAGACAACAAAAACTGGTGAAGAAAAATCAACAGGTTATTTTTATGTAAAAAAGCGTAATCCAAAAAAGCTTACCAAAAAACTGGAGTTTAGGAAGTATGACCCAGTAGTCAGAAGGCATGTATTATTTAAAGAAGAAAAACTAAAGTAATTTTTTTATAAGGGATTTTATTATTATGCAAAATTTACAATTAAGTTATCCTATAATAGTAGAGTTGGGGGATGTGAAAGATACAAAACTGAAATTAATAAAGGTCATTGCACAATTAATAAGTAAGAAGTACACAACACAGAAAAAAGCAGCAAACGCTCTAAAGATTGATCAACCTAAATTATCTCAAATCAATAGGTCAAAAATCGAAGGGTTCTCCTTAGAATACTTGCTTAACTTATTGATTGTATTGGGCCAAGACATAAACGTAAGAATAAAGCATAATTCTAAACCTGCATAATATGTAAAGGACAAATAAATGCAGAACAATAAAACAGTAAGCTAAAAGGGAACTTATTACTCAACAAAACAAGACTTAAAATTTTGTGCAATGTTATTGATTATAGCTAGATATGCATCTTTTCCAGGCTCTATGTCTGATCCAATAGGATCAAGAACTACCATTTTTGCGTCATTAGAAAGAGCATTAGGCTTTATGCTGTCTTCCTGTGAATGAGCAAATATACATTTAACGTTTTCTTCCTTCATTATCTTTTTTAGCTTCATTAAACTCCTCATACCTATGTAAGAATCCTCTTCTATGGAAAGAATGGCACTTGGGTGATTTAAACCAAAATATTTTTCAAAATATTGATAAGCATCGTGAGTGACGATATATTTTTGATTTTTAAAATCATTCAGTTCTTTCATAATTTCTTTTACTTCTTGGTCTATTTTTTTTATAGCTTTTGTTGCATTAGAGTTGTATCGATGGGAATTTTCTTTATCTATGTTAGACAATGTTGCACTTACAGAAAGTATCATGCTCTTTGCATTTTCGGGACTCAGCCAAATGTGTAAATCTTTTTCATCTTTAATGTGAGTAATTTTTCTAGAAAATGAATGTGGCCGAGTAGGAAGTAGGTTGATTGCCTTTGACAATTGCACTAGTTCTTTATTATTTTTGGCGAAAGTTTGAACAAACGTCTCTAAGTTATCGTCAACATAAAATATAACGTCACTTGATTCTAAATTACTCGCATCAGATGGCTTTAATATATAATTATGCGCAGATGTTGCATAGCCAAGCAATTCCGGTTCTAAAATCCCTTCTGTAATAGAAGCTACAAGTGAGTGGATAGGTTTGATTGTAGCTACAACTTTTAAATTGGATGAAAAGGCGATATTATAGTATAGTGTAAATGAAAGTAATAGAAAAAAAGTCAGTAAATGTCTCATATAAACGTTGAGAAGAAGTTAAATTTTGTCAATAAATTGAATAATGTCAATAATCGTGTTCTAAAAATAGAAAATCTTGCTCTCGCATATGATGGTAAAAGAATCCTTGACAATATCAATATGTTCATGGAAAGAGGAGACATAATTACAATACTTGGTCCAAATGGTGGAGGTAAAACCTCTTTAGTGAAAGCAATTGCTGGCATAAATAAAAGCTGTACCGGTAATATCGTATTTGCTGACAACATAAAAATTGGCTATATGCCGCAAAATTTTAGTATTAGTAATTTGATGCCAATAACAGTTGAATATTTCCTTTTAAATAGCTCCTTGAAAAGACTAAAGAAAAATCAATCCATTATTACAGAAACGATAGAGTTGGTTGGTATCGGTAACATTTTGAAGAATCAAGTGTTAGAAATTTCTGCAGGGCAAACACAATTATTGCTACTTGCACGTTGTTTAATTGCAGAGCCTGACTTGATCATTCTAGATGAACCAGTTAGTGCAATGGATATTAACGCGCGGGCTAAATTTTATGATATTATAAATAAAATAGCAAAAAAACGATTGGTATCGATTCTTATGACTTCTCATGATCTTAACTCTGCTCTACCATCCTCAGATTACATAATTTGTATAAATAATACTATCTATTGCCAAGGCAAGCCTGATGAGATTATGAAAAATAGAACCCTAAATGAAATATTTAGCAGTTACGCAGCGAAATGATTCAAAATATTCTGCGTCTTCTGCACATAACTACGGTGCTGACGCGTTACAATATATTACCTTATTTACTTCCACCATCAAAAAAATCAATAAATAAAATACAAGGCCACAAGCTAAAGTGTGCTCTTGAAAAATTAGGTCCGGTGTTCATTAAGTTTGGGCAGTCTATCTCATCACGTACTGATGTTTTAAATGAAGATATAACAAATAACTTGTTATTGATATGTGATAGATTGCCATCATTTTCACATAAAATAGCAGTTAAAACTATAGAAAGTGAGTTTAATTGTAAATTGAGCGACATTTTTTCAAGCTTTTCTGAAAAGCCAATTGCAGCAGCATCGATTTCTCAGGTGCATAGAGCGGTTACAACTGAGGGTAAGGAAGTTGCTGTGAAGGTTTTAAGGCCAAATATTGAGAAAACATTCTCAAGAGATATAAAAATGCTTTCTTGGCTTGCAGAAATTGCAGAAAAATTTAGCGAACAATCAAAAAGGCTGAGGCCAATTGAATTAGTTAAAACTTTTGCTGAAATTTGCCGATTAGAGTTAGATCTACGTTTTGAAGCTGCTCACTCTTCGGAACTAAAGGAAAACACAAAAAATGACAGAGGTTTTTATGTACCTGAAATAGATTGGAATAGAACTGCAAAAAAGGTTTTAACATTAGAATGGATAGAAGCAACGCCAATATACGAAGTTGAAAAACTGAATAATCATAAGCAAATAGCTATCAATCTTATAGAATCGTTTTGTAATCAGGTATACAGGGATTGTTTTTTTCATGCTGATATGCATCCTGGAAATCTAATGGTTGATAGTAATAACAATATTATTGCTCTGGATTGTGGAATCATGGGTAGAATAGATCGTGAGACATGCTATTACGTTATAGAGATACTCAAAGGCTTTTTAAATCGGGATTATGATCACGTTGCAAAAATGCACTTTAAAGCTGGTTACGTTTCATCACAGCATAGAAATTTTGTCACAGCTTGCAGGGCAATAGGTGAACCCATTATTGGGCAGCCTATACAGAAGATTTCATTTGCTAGTTTACTTGCTCAGCTATTAAAAATAACTGGTGATTTTGATATGAAAGTTCAAACACAATTGTTATTGCTGCAGAAAACTATGATTTTACTGGAAGGGACATGTAGAAAGATCTACCCAGAAATCAATATGTGGAAAGTAGTTGAAGCGTGGATAAGCAGTCAACATGAAAGTAAAATAGGGTATAGGGAAAAAATTAGAAGTTCTTATCCTGTAAAAACAATCCAAGGGATATTTAGCCTTATAGAAAAATTGAACCTAATAGCTGATAAAAAATTAGAAAACATCCAAATTAAAAATAAATCAAATGGAAAAGTCTATTTTTTATTGTGGTTTGTAATTATAATTCTAATCGTTAAACTTTTAATTTCTTAAACTATGGGAAAAAACTGCGTCAAATCCAATTTTTATTCAACTTAATTTTTAATCTGCAGGAGCCGAGTTGAGAATGTCCAATTTTCCACTTTCTTTATGTATCTGTTCAGCAGAGTGGCAAAATAAGGTAGACGAGAAAAGACAACTATAGGAACAAATGGGTGTCATGCCAGTGCGTGACACTGGCCTCTTGTTTCAATGTTAAACAAAATACCATAGAATTCAAAAAGACAATTCCTAGAAAATTTCTACATCCAAAAAAGGCATAAGTTATGTTAATGCTGTTTGAATGAGATGATATAAAGATAAGCCAAATTTTTACAAAGAAAACATTTCAAGCAGCAAGACACCTTTGATTGAAAGAGAGCACCAAATTTATGGGGTGAGTAACTGCGCTATTTCAACTATAGTATTTTCTAAAACGAATGATAAACGTCTAAAATGGTATT
Source organism: Wolbachia endosymbiont of Drosophila ananassae (assembly GCF_008033215.1). Classification (NCBI taxonomy): domain Bacteria; kingdom Pseudomonadati; phylum Pseudomonadota; class Alphaproteobacteria; order Rickettsiales; family Anaplasmataceae; genus Wolbachia; species Wolbachia endosymbiont of Drosophila ananassae. The sequence goes on from NZ_CP042904.1 coordinate 926,884, forward strand.
ACCAACTAAAAGGTGTAAGTCTGTACATTGATGCATTAGAGGTCTGAGGCAACTTTTGATGGTGTGCCAACAATGCTCTATCGGATTTAGATGTATTAAATAAGACTTGACCTGACACTTTAAAAAAGTAAGTTAAAAATAATAAAAATAAAGGAGTGTTAGATATGAGTACAATACAGACAAAAATATTAAAACCAAAGCTAGAGAACTAGCAAAACAACTAGGAAATGTGTCTCAAGCATGCAAAGTGATGGGATACTCAAGAGATACATTTTATCGCTTTAAGGAGTTATATGAAAATGGAGGAGAGGAAGCATTACATGAAATAAGTAAGAAAAAACCGCTATTAGCAAACAGAGTTTCCGACGATATAGAAAGAGCAGTGATTGGTATAGCAACAGAATTTCCAGCATATGGGCAAGAAAGAGCTGCAAATGAACTGAGAAAAAGAGGTATAATAATTTCTCAGGGAGGAGTAAGGTCTGTATGGCTAAGAAATGACCTTGAAACTCTCAAAAAGAGACTTAAAGCACTAGAGACAAAAGTAGCTCAAGACGGAATCATTTTAACTGAAGAACAACTTGCAGCTTTAGAAAAAGTGAAAGAACAAAGGGAAGCTCATGGTGAAATTGAGACGCAACATCCAGGTTATTTGGGTTCTCAAGATACCTATTATGTGGGCAATATCAAAGGTATAGGGCGCATTTATCAGCAAACTTTTGTTGATACTTATTCCAGAGTTGCAATGGTTAAACTTTACACGGACAGAACAGCTATTACAGCTGCAGATCTTCTCAACGATAGAGTTATTCCATTTTTTGATGAGCAGAAAATTCCATTATTACGCATTTTAACTGATAGGGGTACGGAGTACTGTGGCAAGCCCGAAAATCACGCTTATCAGCTTTATTTGGGCATAGAAAACATCGATCATTCTAGAACTAAAGCCAACTCTCCACAGACTAATGGCATATGTGAAAGGTTTCATAGAACCATGCAAGATGAGTGTTACAATATCATCTTTAGAAAGAAAATCTACAGTTCTTTGGAAGATCTACAGATTGATGTTGATCATTGGTTGCGTTCTTATAATGAGACAAGACCTCACTCGGGTAAATATTGCTATGGCAAAACGCCTATGCAAACTTTTCTTGATAGCAAATATATTGCTTTTCAGAAAAATATTAGTAGCATTACACAAGAGCCTGATATTAGTTTTGACTACCTCAATTCTTCTGTCAGTTAATTCTTGTCTGTCAGATCAAATCTTGTCTTTTACAGATTCCGCTAACACGTAGCGGGATGACGGTTGTCGGTAAATCTAAGTCAGTTTAGCTATATGCTTTTAATTCCCCCAAAAGGAGAATTAAATATGTGAAATTCTAGTTGATATAATTTAATGAATGGTTAATTTTAACTATTAATTTATTTGAGAGATTTTAATAATATTTAACCCACTCGTTTTTCTATTTTCCATATCACGATGTGCTTGAATTATTTCATCAAATTTATATTTTTTATTGATCCGTACAGTTAAAAGTTTTTTTCTTATCATCTCGAAGATTTCCATTGTGGTAAGCACTAATGTGAATCTATCATGCTTATAATGATATATTAAGGTTCCAGTTGCAAATAATGAACGTGAACTAAGTAAAGAAAAACTAATAGGAGCGTTACCTGATATCTGCCCATAGGAAACGTATATGCCGAACCTGCCTAAAGATTCAAAAGAGAGCTTGCTTGTAGCGTAACCTATGGGGTCATATACTGCACCTACTCCTCTGTTTTGCGTAATCTCCATAATTTTAGAAACGAAGTCTTTATCATTGTAGTTTATTGCGTATGTGCAGCCACTTTGTAAAGCTATCTTCATTTTTTCATCAGAGCTTACAGAACCTATCACTACACCTTTTTTATCCTTTGCCCATTGGCATATTATTTGTCCTAAGCCACCATTAGCCCCATGAACTAGCACGAAAGCACCAGGCCTAACTTTATAAGATTGATTAACTAAATAGTGAGCTGTCATACCTTTAAACAGCACTGCAGCAGCAACTTCATCAGATATGTCATCTGGAATTTTTATCAGATATTTCTGGTGTATAATGCGCTTTTCACAATATGCCCCTGGAGGAGCTGTGCAATATCCAACTCTATCTCCGACCTTCAACCCATCACTGATTTTTTTACCAAGCTTTTCAATAACTCCCACTGCTTCCACTCCAAGCACTGATGGTAAATTTTTAATTTTGCGTGTACCTTTTCTGTGCTCTAAATCATAACGATTTAAGCCGATAGTTGTGTGACGCACTAAGACTTCCTCGCCTTTTGGCTCACCTACACTCTTATCTACAAATTCTAATACTTCTGGTCCCCCAGTTTTTTTTATTTGTATAGCTCTAACCATGGTGAATGTAAGATAAAAACTTTGATTATGTTATCTAACAATTAATATTTTGCAAAATGTTATTTAGAGTTTATATACTACATAAGTGTATATTAATAGTTTTAAGGTATAAATTATAATGAATAGAGAAACTTGGCTTTATAGTGTTTTGTATAATGTGTTGTACAAAGTGGATGAAGATAACGATTTAGATACTAGTAATATAATAAAAAAAATAAAAGAAAGGCTAGAAAGTGGAATGCGAACTTCAAGCAAAGAAAACTATTATGAATATTTATATGCTTCTTGGGAAAAAAAAGGTTTTGATATTAATCACAAATTTGATTTGAAAGACTATGATGGCTTTCCAGTAGATAGTCTTTTTTCTATTGCTATTAATCACAAGCCTCACGCTTTACCAAATCTAGCGCAAGTTTTAATAAAAGCAGGGGCTAACGTGCAAAATGAGAAAGGATATTTACATGCCTGCGCTTTGACGCGTTCTCCAGATGTGTTAAAGGCTCTCATAGAAGCGGGGGTAAGTGATAGCCCACATGAACACTACGGTGGAAATACCGCTTTAGATTGTGTTACTGAATTATATGATGCAGAGAAGTCAATTGAATGCAAAGATTGCTGTAAGATTCTAATTAAGCATACATTGGAAAAAAAACCTCATGAAAAAATGCCAGATTCTGTAAAAAATAATAAGGAATTGGCTCAATATTGGAATGCTTGTGAAGCAAAGAATGAAGGATGGGAATTGATAACACCAAGCACTGAGACACAAGTAGTCGGTGCGCAAAAAGCAAATAAGAACTCCTGCTCAATTCAACAGATCTGTTGCATAATCATTATTTGAATAACAACGCACTCCTTCTATAGCTAACACGTCATACCGCCGCGGAGATCCCGCTAACAAGTAGCGGGATGACGAGGTTTACCTTATCGGATTGTTTCAACACGTCATACCGCGATTCATTCGCGGTATCTCAAAGCATAGATCCCGCTAACGGGTAGCGGAATGACAGTTTTTCAAATTGTCGGTAAATCTAAGTCAGTTTAGCTATAGCTCACGCTGCTTGGGTGACAATAGGAAAAAGTTTATTACTTAAGCTTAAAAAATGTGTATGATAGTGTTATTTCGCTCAAATCTTTTGTGTTGTTATCAAGCATTATCTCAGGATCTATATAGAAAGATACGGGCATAGCTGCTTTTTGTTTTGCTAGCAACATTTGTTCTTCAAAGCAAAAACATGCAACTTTGTTGAAATACTTACCTGCTTTGAAAGGCGTAACGTTATATACTGCCATACCAAATGAAGGCTGATCAGATAGATTTTTTGCGTAATAAAACGCTAAACTTTGTTCTCCTATGTTTACGTCAAAGTAGTTAGTTTCTGATTTAAACTCCCAAGGTAGATCGGACATTATATCAGCATTGAAATGGACCCTGATCTTTTGGTTAGTTATATTTGTTGTTGTGTTAGTTACTTTTCTTATTGTGCCACCATACCCAGTAGCTTTACAAAAAATGCTATATAGAGGCACCGATGCATATGCAAGACATAACATCAATACAACTAGAGATATTAGAAAGAAAACTATAGAATTCTTACTGCCTTTCCTTAAAAAGGAAAACATCTAATCCCTATTGTTGAACAAGTTAAGTAACCTGAGTAGATTGAGAAATATATTAATAAAGTCAAAATAAAGATTAGTTGCACCGAGTATTGCCAATTTAGTAGTAGCAACTTCTGATCCGTCATTATGTTTATAATAAACGTCCTTGATTCTTTGAGCATCATATGCAGTCATTAAGGTAAAGACTATTACTGATATGAACGATATTGCAAAGTAGAGAGGACTACTTCCAAGGAATAAATTTACTATGGATGCTATAATTATCCCCAAGACTCCCATAATCAAGAAAGAGCCCATACTTGTAAGATCTCTTTTTGTGGTATTACCATATAAAGCCATAGAGCCAAACATAATTGATGTAATGAAAAACGCTCTTGCTATATTTTCTGCAGTATAAACTATAAAAATATAAGATAAGGAAAGCCCCATTAACACTGAGAACGAGAAAAATATAGTAACGGCAGACTGAGCACTTAGGTGTTGAATTCTATAAGACATGTAGAACACCAATGCAACCGGAGATAACATTACCACAAGCGATAGAACGGGATTAGAATAAATTACTTGAAAAAGACCAGAAAATACTGTTAAAAATGCAACAAGCCCTGTGACGCCCAAAGCTAAAGCCATGTAGTTATATACTTTAGTTAGGTAACTTCTAAGCCCAGCACTATAATAAACGCCTTGAGAGCGAATATCCTGTTCATTTCTCATGTAAGACATAATATAACTCCTTTTATCCATTACTTAACACATTATAATATAAAACCATATTTTTATCAAGTGTTTTTATTATAAACAGCTATGCGCTGGCATTTGTTTTAATATAAATAGAATATAGGCCTATTGCTGCTGCATTTGAAACATTTAAACTGTTAATTGCATTTGACATTGGTATTTTTAAAAGATAATCACAGTTTTCTTTAACTAGTCTTCGTACCCCTTTCTCTTCAGAACCAAAAATAATTACTCTTTTTTTCTCAAAACTCTTTATTTCATCTATATTTTCTTTAGTATTGCAATCAAACCCATAACACCAGTAACCGACCTTTTTTAAATACTGCATAGTTTTTACTATATTTGTAACGTATATTAGTGGGACAATATCCAATGCTCCACTTGCTGCTTTTGCAATAGATGCATTTTCACTTGGTGAATGGTTATGTGGTAAAACCAATGCGTCGACATTAAAACAAGCTGAAGTTCTTAAAATCGACCCAATATTGTGCGTGTCAGTGACTTGATCTAAAATGACTATAGTAGAGCTATCGTTCGAGCTTTCAGCTATTTCTTCAATGCTTAAGTTATAAAGAATAGGGGCAACATTTAAAGCAATTCCCTGATGGTTAGCACCTTTGGGTAAAACGTCATTAAGTATTTTGCTTTCTACTAATCGAACTTTAATGCCCTTACTGTCTACACATTGCCTAATTTCTTTTTTGTGCTCTCTATAGAAATTTTCTGTTGCTAACAGTTCTATACACCGCCTATTTTTATTCTTCAGTGCTGACATGCAGGTGTGCTTTCCATACAGCCAAAAATTCTCATTAGTTTTTGACGATTTCATCGTATTATCGAAAATCTGGTTTTTATAGAATAAGCAACATTTTACTATGTTTGAATATTGTTGTAAAATTATACAATTCGATTAATGCGTTTATGTCGGACGATGAGTTGGATTGGCAAAAAAATGTTAAGCCAATAAAATGTGGAAAAGTTACTTTGAAAGTTGATCATAAAGTAAATATAAAGTCTATGGTTGATAAAGGTACCTCCGACTTACAAGGGAATTTTCTTAATACCAATAATGGTAACTCATCATTTTGTCTTGACCAAAACACAAAATCAAAAGTTGATAGGGGTAAATATTTTATAAGCGACAAGCTCGATTTGCATGGCTATAATATAGAGGATGCTTACTGTAAATTGATAGATTTTATTATCAAAAATTATCGAGCAGGGAATAGATGTTTATTGGTAATTACGGGATACGGCAGTGCAACAAATAAAACAGACACTATAAAGAATAACTTAAATAAGTGGTTAAATGATACTAAAATCCAGCATATGGTTCTATACTACCAGCAAGCTACGAAAAAACATGGTGGTAAAGGAGCTTTTTATGTTTTATTAAGAAGGCTTAGGTCCTATTAGCTGCTTAAGTTTCCTTTTAAGCCTTAATTTTTCTTGTATAACCATACAGTGTTCGGCAGCGCGTGACGCACAACTGTGCGAACATTGTGATTTGGGTCTACCAGGAAGGATGTCTCCCAGTACCTCTTTTCCCGTCATCCCGCTACGTGTTAGCGGGATCTCATTTCACTTTATGAGGGTGTCATCCGAGTAGCCCCTTTCTCGTCATCCCGCTACGTGTTAGCGGGATCTCATTTCACTTTATGAGGGTGTCATCCGAATAGCTTGACTACTTGGATCCAGATTGGATACTGAGTTGGTGAGTATAAAAGTATAGCTTCTACGTCATACCGCCGCGGTATCTCAGCCGCTAACAAGTAGCGGGGTGACGAGTTACTATACCGCTGCGAACCGTCATACCGCGATTTATTCCATAGCTGTACGAACATTCATTTTTGAAGGTAAACTGCACAGCAAATGGTGTCATTCCAGTGCTTGACACTGGAATCCAGCCGGCTTTGTTGCATCGCTAGCTATGATGGATTAAAGATAAAAAAGGTGGAGAATATCAGTAGCTTATTATTCTGGTATTTATAACAAGAACGGTCAGTGAATACCTAAATTTGAGTAAAAGAAATTTCACTACCACTCACTAATCCGGCTAAAATTCAAGAATTTCAATGCTTTAGCTATTTTCAATAGAATTAAATTTATTAATATAAATAACAAATTACTATTCTTAAATTTGATCAGATTGATTGCAAAAAAACAAGATTTTCAATAAGTTGCTTATAATCCTAATTATAGTTAGCCTTTCATAAGTAGCGATGCAACAAAGCCATTCCAGCGTCACGCGCTGCCATGTGGTATACAAATTTCCTTCGAATTACAACGTACGTGCGCTCTATATGCACTTGATTGACAAATGCTCTCTTATCAAAATCTCAAGAATCTGCACTATATTTAATGCTGCGCCTTTGCGCAGGTTGTCAGCCACTATCCACATATTTAATCCGTGCTCAACAGTATTGTCTCTTCTAATACGCGATACATATACAGCATTCTCCTGTACAACATCAATTTGAGTTATGTATTCACTATCTTCACGCCTGTTGTACACTAAAACTCCACTATCTTCGGCTTCACTTAGCACTTCACGAGCTTGTTCTTCAGTGATATGTTGATCAAATTCCACATTTACTGCCATAGCGTGACCGATAAAGACGGGTACCCTTACACAAGTTGCAGTAACTTTTATATCTTCCTCTAAAATTTTTTTTGTCTCCTCTTGCATTTTCCATTCCTCTTCTGTAGAACCATTTTCCATGAATTCTCCTACATGGGGAATGCAATTGAATGCTATTTGCTTAGAGAATATCTTGGGTTTTTTAGCTTCGTTCATAAAGATTTTTTTTGTCTGGTCATAGAGCTCATCCATTGCTGCTTTGCCTGCACCAGAAGTTGATTGATAAGTTGAAGCAACGATTCTCTTTATTTTTGCTTTTTGGTGTAATAGATGTAGTACTAGCAGCATCTGTATTGTAGTACAGTTTGGATTGGATATTATGTTGTGGTTTTTATATTCCATAATTTTTTCTTTATTAATCTCTGGAATAATGAGTGGCACACCCTCTTTCATTCTAAAATGGGAACTGTTATCTATCACGATGCATCCAGCCTGTGTTGCAATTGGTACATACTCTTCAGAAACATGAGATCCAGCACAGAAAATGGCTACATTAGTTCCAACGAAGTCATAATCCTCAAGGCATAAAACTGTTAACTCTTTGTCACCAAAGCTCACCTTCTTCCCTTCTGATTTTTTCGATGCAAGTGCAATAACGCAATCTATCGCCTCATCTTGAAATTCAGCAAGCGTGCTTAATACCTCACGCCCTACTCTTCCGGTTGCTCCAATAACAGCAATTTTGTATCCCATATAGATGAACCTCTAATTTCAAAGTTCTATTATATTTTTACTGACAAAATTTACAATTGTTTTAATATTTTTACCTTGCAATTAATTGTAATTTAGCTATTATTATGCAATATTAGTAATATTACATAATGAAATGAAAGATGAGTAAGGAATACGATGAAACTAAGGTTAAACCTGCAATTTCTACACCTCAAGGGCCTGAAGGAACCAATGGATCAAAGGCCCAAAGTGTTCTTTCGAATAAAAGAAAGCCTACAATAAATTTTGATGATAAAAAGTATGGTGTAAAAACCTCTAAAATAGACCAACAGTCTCTAAACAAAAGACAAGAATCTTCAAAGCTAAGAGATTTCTTAAGGTCAATACCAATAATAAGGAGATTTTTAGCAAGGATTTTCACACCTGAAAAAATAGAAATCATCAGTAACCCTATATATGACAACATGGAAGCATATAAAAAATCGCAGGAAGATTACCCTAGTAAGATAAAAGATGAAACTAGTATAGATGATGAACACACAAAAGAAGTAGATAGTAAACTTGAGAAGGGTAATGTTGAACAAGTGGACAACAAGAAAAGTCGTAGTTCATAAATATCAATCATTTAAAAATTATCTCTAGTTATAACATTGTATCTGTTCAGATGCATGGCTCATGTACAAATATTGAAACAAAAATTCCAGTGCTCCCTTTCTTGTCATCCCAGTGCGTGACACTTGTATCTTTATGATGTGAGGCATTAGAGCTAAAATACCTCACAGGGAGGGTGAAGCTGATGCGACACTAATGCCATTAAGCCAGATTTTGCTTCCCTCCCATAGAGTTAAAGACTGAACAGTATCTTTTGGAATTATATCCCGTATTACAAGGTTAGTCTAAACTCTCAGTTTATTTATAGTCTTGGAGGCAATTTTATGCAAGTAAATGCTATTTTGGGTGTGGATATTTCAAAAAAGAAATTTGATGTTTGTTTGTTAGTGGACAGTAAAAAACGACACAAAGTCTTTCAAAATAATCAAGATGGTTTTGCAAAACTTGTAGTTTGGTGCAATGGCCATGGAGCAAATCTTACTCATTTATGTCTTGAAGCAACTAGTTGGTATGGAGAAGATTTGGCTACTTTTATGCACGATTTAGGACATAATGTCAGTATAGTAAACCCAGAAAGCTTTTGGCAAAAGTGAGCTGCTCAGAAATAAGACAGATAAATCAGATGCAGCTATGATAGCTAGATTTTGTATCGCCAACAAACCTGCTCTTTGGAAGCCCATTGCACCTGAAATGAGGCATTTGAGGGCGTTGCATGCAATCGCTAAAAGATGATAAGGTGCAACAGACAAATCGCTTGGAAAACAAAAATATGCATTCCAGTTGCAAAGAAGCTATATCTAAAGTAATTTTGGCAATAGAGGAGCAAATTATTGTTCTCGAAAAAGAAATTAATGAGCATATAAATAACTATCCACATCTAAAAAATATGGTGGAAAACCTTAAGACTATAAAAGGTATAGGATATCTTACTGCTGTTGCTGTTGTCGCAGAAATGCCATCAGTTGATAACTTTGACAATGCTAAACAATTTACAGCTTTTGCTGCCAGGACATTATCAATCGGGATCGTCAGTAAGTAAGAGAAGTTGCATATGCAAAATAGGATCTGAGCGTATTCGAAAAGCTCTTTATATGCCAGCTATAGTAGTCAAAAACCATAATAATCATTTTCAAAAGTTTTGTCAGCGTCTAGCAAGTAAAGGCAAATGTCCAAAAGTCATAGTTCTTGCGTTAATGCGAAAATTAATGCATGTCTTTTTTGGTATTCTTAAAAAGAATCAACCATTTAATTGTAATTTTGTTGGATAATTTGTTTGACAGCAGAGACAGTATCTGGGATCCAGATTGGGCACTAAGTTGGTAAACACGAAAGCGATTAATCCTTTACAACGTTTTTGATGGAACTGCGCGAAAGAACTGGATGCCAGTGTCACGCACTGGCATGACACCCATTTCTTCCTATAGTTGTCTTTTCTCGTCTACCTTATTTTGCCACTCTGCTGAACAGATACATAACATTTGCTATACAGAAACTCTGCGATACCAAAATAAATAAAGAGGTACGCCACTTGCAGTGAATAAGCTTGCGATCAGCAAGGTATTCACAGAAGTTTCAAATATTACCCAGCAGCAAAAGGTTGTTGCTATACTGCCAATTAAAAATTTGTAACAACTCTTTTCTTGCACAATAACTTTGAGAAAAGCAAGACTGCATGCAAGGTAAACAAATAAAAATGAAACTACAGAAAAGTCGATAATTGATGTGATCTGCTTAGCAAAATTGTTGCTTGAAGTGAGGATTAGTAAAGTTGCAGTTCCAACTGAGCTAGTTGTTATGCCCCAGAAAGGAGAACCGTGCTTGTTTCTTTGAGCAAAAAACTGTGGCATCAGTTTATCTTTTGCAAGGCCAAGGGCCACTTGTCCACTAGCTAGTACCCAAGCGTTTAAAGTACCAACACAAAAAATGAACGCAGTTATAGAAATAATCAAGTGCCAATTGCCAGAGGCCATAATTTTTATTGCGTCAACATATGGTGCTCTTGAACTTGCTAAATCATTGCCATTTATTAATCCCATAATTGCAAGATTGTTGATAAAATACACAACAGCAACAGAGATTGTTCCAAGTACCACTGCTCTTGGTATTGTTCTAGCTGGATTATCAACTGACCCTGCAGGTGCTGTTGCCAATTCAACTCCAATAAAACCCCATAGAGTAATAAGTGTAGAACGGGCAAGAATCTGCGATGTTGTAAGATTTGATATTTCTTCACTTATGATGAAGTTATTTCTATCAAAAAAAAACAATGCTGCTATAGGTATTACAAGCAATACAGAAATTTTTATCACCGTCAATAAAAACTCAACACGTCCAGCAGTAGCTACTCCTCTAAAATTTATTAGTGTAATAATTGTAAGTAATAACATCTCTAAAAACAGATGTACGTTTTGAATATCTTCATGGAAAAATGGTGTAAGATAACCAACACCCACAACTATTACGGCTGTTGTGCTAACCCATGAGATCACCCAATACGTCCAACCAACAAAAAAAGCTGCAGCAGGGCCAAAAGCATGCTTTACATAGACGTGAGGGCCACCCGTTTCCGGAAATTTTGCGCAGAGTGAGGCAAAAACTAAAGCAAGAGATATAGCACCAAGCCCTGATATTATCCAGCTTATAAGGCTATACATGCCATATGGAGCAAGGCTAATTGGAAGCATAAAAATTCCAGAGCCAATTTGGCTGCTAATCACTAAGGCAAAAATAGCCCAAAAATCTATTTTATTTGACACAATAATTCTTATCTAAATAGATTAACAATATACCCTAAACTCAGAAATTTCAATTGATCTTTTAACATAAAAACTTGCATTTTTTTCAATTTATTCCTAAAATAGATTATATTAACAGATTATTAAGAGGGGGTTATGAATCCGAGATTAAAAGCATTTTTGGTTGTTTGTAGTATTATTGCATTTTTGATTGCACTTTTGTTTCTCGTGTATTATTTAAATCTTCTTGTTAACTATATCCTTGACCCGATTCTAGTTCGTCCCTTTGAAAGATTATACAAAAACTTAATTGTTGATGGTCTTTATGCCTATTTATCTACAAGCACTTCTAGCCCTGCACTAGCATTTTTGGCTACAGGTTTTATTGTTATTGCTGCGTTTATTTGCCTGAATAAAATGCTTCTTCCCTTGCAAGAGAAGATCATAAACAACTATACCTCCTTTAAAAACAACAATATTGATAGCAATAGCATGTTGTTTGAGGTTTATAAAGATCCAACAATAAAATTAAAGGACAAAATCTTATTCTTCAGTATACACTTGATATATTACCTACAGCTTCCATTTTTGTACATTGCATCAAAGGTATCAGCTCTACGTGAGTTTCTTATATTTAATTTTGGTTTATTATTGTTAAATTATGCACTGCTAATTCCAGTAGCACTTCTTGAGTTAATAAAATATCCATCAGTAAAACTCTTTTCACCTTTGGGTTTGAATGTAAAGCAGCTAAGCTTTTTGTTTAATGTAAGTGATGTGGGCACTGGTAGTCAAAGTGTTCATACTAGAAGTTTTGAAGAAAGCACCATTAAATGTGCTAAAGAATTAAAGGAAAAATATGGGGCACCATCAAATGAGTTAGATGAAGAGTTTAAAAGTTATATAAGCGGTTTAACAAGTCAGCAAAAACGAATGATAGAACCTTATCTAAGATTGGATGGTTATGAAACTGGGGAGTGGGTAAATTGGGTAGATTCAAAAACCGGATTGACATTGACACAGGCTATAAATTTAGTTTTAATTGCGGCAAGAAAGCAAAATTCAGACGTAGAACTATTGAAATCTATATTACTGGTTCGCTTTGATGAAAGTAACCGCCAATGTGGTCCTGGAATGCTTCTCCGCATTATTTATGCATTAAATGGCCTTGAAGCAGAAAACAACTTTGCAGCTCAACTAGAGCCTTGGCAAATAGGAGAGTTGGCTAGGTATACTACTAAAAGATTTTTTGAGAGATATGTGGATAAGCATTACTATAAGATAAAAGTTTTGAAAGAAAATTTTGATGATTTGTATTCACCAAGTTCTGAAGTGGATTTGAGCAACGTGAGTGATGAAGTAAAGGACGGCATTTCTTATACAAGAGATGCTATAAAAGAATTTGTGTTTAAGGAATTATATGTAAAGTTTTATAACGACTATGGGGAGCATATTCAGAGAGGGCAGATAAAACAAAGGTTAAGGGAGTTAATAACGGATGAAGTCGTAGACGCGGCAATATATTCTAAAATAGATGAAATAGAAATCCCTGCAGAACCACCTACTTATCTTGAAAGAGTAAAAGCATTTTTTGGAGGTCATGCAAGGTCTTCTGCTGCTTAGTGGTTTAGTTCGTGCTATATAGCTAAACTGACTTAGATTTACTGACAATTTTAAAACAACAAATTCGTCATTCCGCTACTAGTTAGCGGAATCTATACCGCGAATGAATCCATAGCTGTACGAACATTGTGATTTGAGAGCAATTTCCACAAGGGAGGGTGTCATTCCAGTGCTTGGCACTGGAATCCAGCCTTTATTATGCAGCCACTTGGTTGAAATTAAGTCTTCTGGATCCCAGTGTCTAGGCACTGGGATGACACCATTTGCTGTGCAATTTACCTTCAAAAATGAATGTTCGTACAGCTATGGAATGAATCGTGGTATGACGCGTTAGCTATAGCTTTGTCTTCCCTTTTCTGAATGGCTTGCAAGCTGCTATCTCTACAAAAACTATATTTTTCTTCAGAAGAGAGTTATATTGTAACTATGGACAAAATAATCATAAAAAAATTTGGTGGGACTTCGCTAACTGATTTAAACCGAGTTGCAAATTTGATAAAAAACGATATTGAGAAAGGTTGTAATGTAATCGTTGTTGTATCTGCTGTTGCAGGATTTACTGACCAAATGGCTTTTCAGGCTAGGCAAATCTCAAATTTAAGTTGCAGACAAGAGTTATCAGAGTATGACGTTATGCTTTCAGCAGGAGAACAAATTTCTTGCGGTCTATTAGCTATCACTCTCCAATCGATCGGAGTTAATGCTAAATCGTGGCTTGCTTGGCAGTTACCAATTGTAACTGATGATTTTTATTCTGAGTCTAAAATAAAAACAATAAAGATTGACCGTGTGAAAAGATCTTTTGCTGAGGGTTATACTGCTGCGATCATCGCTGGTTTTCAGGGTATAAATGATGATAGAATCACTACTTTTGGAAGAGGAGGCTCTGATATATCAGCAGTTGCCTTCACGGTAGCCTTTGGTGTTAGAACTTGCGAAATTTTTACTGATATTGATGGAATATATACAGCAGACCCGAGAATTGTTCCAAAGGCACGCAAGCTCAAATTTATCTCTTACGATGAAATGTTGGAAATGTCGTCATCTGGTGCTAAAATACTGCATAATCGTTCAGTACAACTTGCAATGAAACATAACATTAAAGTGCAAGTGCTATCCACTTTTAAGGAAGTAGAAGGCACCACAGTGCTACACAAAAGGGATGTACTAGAGAGATACTTAATTACTGGAATAACTTATAGCACTAATGAAGCTCTTGTAACTTTCACTAACCTTGCAAATAACTTGCGTACTTTAAGAGATATAGTAGGGGCAAACGTTAAAATTGATATGGTACATGGGTCAAGTTTTGTTATCTCCAAATTTGATATTGATTTAATGGAAAAGTTACTGAATAAGAATGAAAATTATGCTATAAACGATAATGTAGCTAAAATTTCAATAATTGGTATTGGTGTTATGTCTAACACTGAAGTGATGCACCGTACACTCAAGGTTTTAAGCGAAAAAAAGATAGAAATACTTGCTATCACAACATCCGAAATCAAAATCAGTATAATTGTTCAAAAAGAATACGTTGTAGCTTTGGTCAAAGATTTACATACTGAGTATGAGCTTGATATGCAACACTAGGATAGGCTCGACGTCCAGTTGTCTAAGAGTATGTCTTGAAAAGGAATGAGGAAAAAAATATGATAGTGTAAGTAAAAAATAGGAGGGAAAATTGTATCCAAGTGATATAAGTGATAAGGAATGGGAAATTTTGGAGCCACATGTTGCACAAGGAAAGATAGGGAGGCCAAGAAAGCACAATATCAGAACAATTATTAATGCAATAAGGTATATAATGAGAGGTGGTTGTCAATGGAGAATGCTGCCGAAAGATTTTCCTCCATGGAAGACGGTGTATGACTATTTTCTCAGGTGACGTAGTAATGGCAAATTGGAAAAAATACATAATATGCTAGTAAAAGAGGTAAGAAAAATGTTTGGTAAAAATGAAACACCTTCAGTAGGAATAATTGACAGTCAATCAGTAAAAACCACTCAAAAAGGGGATCCAGAGGATATGATGCTGAAAAAAAAATAAAGGGTAGAAAACGTCATATTGTTGTAGATACAGTGGGCTTAATTATTGCGGCTGATGTTCATAGTGCAAGTGTTCAAGATCGTGATGGTGCTCTAAATCTTTTCACTCAAGCTAAATACAAGGCTCCAACTTTACGTAAGTTTTTTGCTGATCAAGGATACATAGCAAAACCGCTGTTTATTGGAGACAGGATACGATTACCAAGAAAGCTGTTGATGTTACAGGATTTTTCGACAATCTGGACCACAATTTAGCACTGCAGGCTATCAAGAAGCACACAGACTGCAAATGGGTCATACTGTATGTTGAAAGGTGGATGAAATCCCCTATTCAGCAAGCAGATGGCAGTAAGGTAGTTAGGGAAAAAAGGAGTTCCGCAAGGAGGTTCAATAAGCCCAATCATTTCAAACATATTTATGCACCATGCATTTGATATATGGATGAAACAAAATCACCCAACAGTACCATTTGAAAGATATGTGGATGATGCGATAGTGCACTGCAGAACTAAAATGTAAAAGACAAGATTTGATCTGACAGACAAGAATTAACTGACAGAAGAATTGAGGTAGTCAAAACTAATATCAGGCTCTTGTGTAATGCTACTAATATTTTTCTGAAAAGCAATATATTTGCTATCAAGAAAAGTTTGCATAGGCGTTTTGCCATAGCAATATTTACCCGAGTGAGGTCTTGTCTCATTATAAGAACGCAACCAATGATCAACATCAATCTGTAGATCTTCCAAAGAACTGTAGATTTTCTTTCTAAAGATGATATTGTAAGAGGTTGTCCGGAAACTAGTAAATTCAAGCATATTCCCTCTTTAACATAACCCTACTCATAGCTAGGTATATGAAATTCTCAGTGGATGTTGTGAGTAAATCATACTCCTTCGATAGCCTTCTATTCCTATTAACCCAAGCAAAAGTCCTTTCTACAACCCATCTTCTTGGCTGTACTTTAAACCCTTGTTCTCTTGTTGGTAGTAGCTCAGGTGGCGTATCTTTGTGCACCCAAAATCTACATGGAGGCCTTTTAACAATTTCAATATCTATGTCATATTCTTCCTTTATGTGATTCTTTAAATTTCTTCCTTGGTATCCCATGTCAGCCCACATTTTTTTAACTTTAGTATATTTTGTTCTCATATTGTTTAATGCTATTTTAATACCATCTCTATCATTTTCGTTAGCAGCGCCTACGTAACAACCTAGTATAAAACCCTGAGTGTCTGTAATTATATGCCTTTTTCTACCCTTTACTTTTTTACTTCCATCATAGCCTTTGATCCCCCCTTTTCTGTAGTCTTTACAGATTGACTATCTACTATACAGGCACTCGGCTGCTCATTCCTTCCTATTTTTCTTCTACTATATTTTGTAATTTCATAATTCATTTTCTCAAAAATTCCCTGCTTCTTCCATTGCCTGAACTGCTCATACACAGTCTTCCATAGCGGAAAATCATTTGGTAAATACCGCCATTGACACCCTGTACGCAATACATAGAAAATTGCTTCTAATATTTCTCTTTTGCTATACTTTGGCGGCCTTCCTCCTTTCTTGTATGATACTCTGAAGTGTTTTTCTATTCTTGCCCATTCCCTTTCGCTTAGATCTGTTGGATACTTTTTTCTCATCTTTACCCCGTACTAAAATTTCAGATATTATAGCCTTTTACTTGTTTCCGGACAACCTCTAACACTCATCTTGCATGGTTCTATGAAACCTTTCACATATGCCATTAGTCTGTGGAGAGTTGGCTTTAGTTCTAGAATGATCGATGTTTTCTATGCCCAAATAAAGCTGATAAGCGTGATTTTCGGGCTTGCCACAGTACTCCGTACCCCTATCAGTTAAAATGCGTAATAATGGAATTTTCTGCTCATCAAAAAATGGAATAACTCTATCGTTGAGAAGATCTGCAGCTGTAATAGCTGTTCTGTCCGTGTAAAGTTTAACCATTGCAACTCTGGAATAAGTATCAACAAAAGTTTGCTGATAAATGCGCCCTATACCTTTGATATTGCCCACATAATAGGTATCTTGAGAACCCAAATAACCTGGATGTTGCGTCTCAATTTCACCATGAGCTTCCCTTTGTTCTTTCACTTTTTCTAAAGCTGCAAGTTGTTCTTCAGTTAAAATGATTCCGTCTTGAGCTACTTTTGTCTCTAGTGCTTTAAGTCTCTTTTTGAGAGTTTCAAGGTCATTTCTTAGCCATACAGACCTTACTCCTCCCTGAGAAATTATTATACCTCTTTTTCTCAGTTCATTTGCAGCTCTTTCTTGCCCATATGCTGGAAATTCTGTTGCTATACCAATCACTGCTCTTTCTATATCGTCGGAAACTCTGTTTGCTAATAGCGGTTTTTTCTTACTTATTTCATGTAATGCTTCCTCTCCTCCATTTTCATATAACTCCTTAAAGCGATAAAATGTATCTCTTGAGTATCCCATCACTTTGCATGCTTGAGACACATTTCCTAGTTGTTTTGCTAGTTCTCTAGCTTTGGTTTTAATATTTTTGTCTGTATTGTACTCATATCTAACACTCCTTTATTTTTAACTTACTTTTTTAAAGTGTCAGGTCAAGTCTTATTTAATACAACTAAAAGACAGGCAGAATTTATGCGAGCAGCAATTGAAGAAAGATTGGCACAATGTAAGCTAAAATTGCAACCTGATACCAATGCCATTCCAAAACTCCATCATTATACTGCCTTAGTATAACCTTCTCACTCCTATTGTCTATTTGTTTGTTATGTAATAGAAATTGGTATGAGATTGAAGAATTAAGTGTGAACGGTTACAGAATTTTTGCCAGGAGAAACATATAGTTAAAGTAATTCAGATTTGTAAGATATGTTTATCTGCAATTATAGCTTCAACAGTAGGCAATGTTGCTTTTAATTACCTCAACATTTTCTCTTGGCAATTCTTTAATGAACCGAGAAGTGCGCATCGGTTGCCACTGGTTGTTAATTTCCCTCCTATCTGCACATGAAATGATTAACCTTTCTTTGGCTCTGGTTATGCCAACATATGCGAGTCTCCTTTCTTCTTCTAAAGCTTTACCACTTTTGTCATCAAAAGATCTTTGATGAGGAAATAATCCCTCTTCCCAACCAGGTAGAAACACGCACGGGAATTCAAGTCCTTTGGCTGCATGAAGAGTCATAACATATACGGTGTCATCGTTATTCATATTATCCACTTCCATCACCAAACTTATGTGCTCCAAGAAAGTTGTGGCATTATCGAAATTTTTTAAAGATGAGATGAGCTCCTTGACATTTTCTATTCGTGCTAAGCCTGTTACCTCCTCATTTTCAAGCATTTCAATATACCCTGATTGGTTTGCTACGATTTTAACGAATTCATGCAGTGGTTTTACGCTTACTATTTCTTCCCAAGCTTTAATTTTATTTAAAAAATCATTTAGTGAGAGTTTAATTCTTTCGGTTACTTGATTACTATTAACTAATATTTTTGCTGCCTCAAAAAAAGAAATTTTGTTATCCTGAGCAGTCGTGTATATTTTCTTTAGAGTTGTAGCTCCTATGCTTCTTTTTGGCCGGTTTACGATCCTTTCGAAAGCTAAGTCATCGTTATTGTTTGTAACGAGTCTTAAATATGCAATTATATCCCTGACTTCCTGACGTTCGTAGAATTTTACGCCACTTATAATCTTGTAGGGAATTGAATATTTTATAAAATACTCTTCGAGAACTCTAGTTTGAAAAGTGGCCCTTACCAGCACTGCAATGTCACTAAATCTGTATTTATTGAGCTTTAATATCTGTTCGCTTATGAACCTTGCTTCAGCTTTTCCGTCCCATAATTTTATTAGATTTACCTTTTCCCCTTCAATGTTTGTTGTCCACAATTTTTTTTCTAAGCGAGTCTTATTGTGATTGATAACATATGACGCAGTTGCAAGTATGTGGGATGTTGACCTGTAGTTACACTCTAGTTTAACGGTTTTTGCATTTTTAAAATCATCAGAAAACTTCAAAATATTTTCAACTTCTGCACCACGCCAACTATATATCGACTGGTCATCATCTCCTACACAGCAAATATTTGAGTGCTCTTTTGCAAGGTATTTTAGCCAAAGATATTGTATCGCATTTGTATCTTGATATTCATCTACCATGACATATTTAAACTTGTTTTGGTAGTAGGACAGAACTTCGGTCTTTTGATTAAAGAGTTGTATGTTATATAGCAATAAGTCACCAAAATCGACAGAGTTAAGGAATCTCAACCTTTCCTGATACTGGTGATAGACCTTGAGTGCAGTTACATATACTGGCCTAAATGATTGAATATCTTCCACTTCAGATGGCAATAAGCACTTCTCTTTCCATTGCTGAATAATATTCATAATGGTCTTACATTTTTCTGATAGGTAATCAGGATTTATTTCATTGATAATATTTTTTATTACCTGTAATTGGTCATCCACACCAATGATTGTAAAATTGGGGTTTAAGCCCACAATTTCTGCGTGCAGGCGCAAAATTTTTGCTGCAATTGCATGGAAAGTGCCAAGCCATGGTATGTTTGTGCCCGTTAGCTCAAGTACCCTTGATACCATCTCATTTGCTGCTTTATTTGTGAATGTAACAGCTAATATTTCATCAGAATAAGCGTGACCATTTCTAATTATGTGTGCTATTCTTGAAGTAATCGTTCTTGTTTTTCCGGTTCCGGCTCCTGCCAATATTAAAACCGGTCCATCTATGTTAGTTACAGCTGATTGTTGTTCTGGATTTAGCAGTGAGAGATAATCGTTCATCGTAGCCCTATAGATTATAACTTCGTAAAGTTAAACCTATGATTGAAATATTGTAAAGGTTTTATTGAATAGAACAGTTAAAGAATGCTTCACTCAAGTACTATATATTTAAACGTAGGTTTTACATCTATTTTGTTTTAGTAGTTTCAGGTGTATGTCGAGTAACAACAACTTGATTTGAGGTATTGGCACCAGTTGTTGGGTGAATAGGTGGAGTTTGGAATGGCTTATATGTACAATTTAGTTCCTTCATTTCTATTTCTTCAACAAGGGGTTTTTCTTTTGGGGTATAGTGATTATGCGTTGCAGGTCGTTCAGTGAGATTTTCATATGTTTCTTTCAACCAAGCTCCGATATCATACACAAATCCATACGCTTTTTCTTTAAATTCTCTCAATGATCTACCTAAACTGGCTGGTATGTTATTAAAGTAAATTGTCACATAATCTCTTGTAGTGTACTGATAACTTTCTCTATTTAATTTACCACTTTGTGTATTACAAGTGTTATTACTTTGAAAATAACCAAATATGTTGTACATTTTGAGCCGCCATTAATTACTAACATACACATATTATATATTGATAAATTAAAATAATCAAGGATAAATTAAGGGTTTAGTGTATTGATTAAGCACTTAGAAAGCGCTCTGTATAATAATTTAAAATGGAGCTGGAGCTTTGTAGTACAATGTTTTCAAACGTTTAATATAATATTGACTTTACAACAATAGTCACTTTAAATTAGTAACTATTGTTGCAATTAAAGTATCAATGCCTTTTTTCTTTTATTTTTTTTCGATTTTGAGCATTTTATCTGCTGTTTGTGTGATTAGCGTAAGAAATCCTGTGCATGCAGTATTATTTTTAATTTTCACCTTCGTTAACTCTGCAGTGCTTTTTATTCTCCTTGGAGCTGAATTCATTGCTATGATGGTGCTGATAGTATACATCGGCGCGGTTGCAGTGTTATTCCTCTTTGTAGTTATGATGCTCGATATTGACTACATAAGGTTGCGCCAGGGTTTTGCAAAGCATTTCACTCTTGGTGCTATATTATGTGTTGTGTTTTTTCTAGTCATCAGCTTTGTAATCCGCAGCTCAACGCTGAATATAAGTAATGTTATAAACTATAATACTAATAACGTGAAAGCTATTGGTAATTTGCTGTATACTGACTACATGTACGCTTTTCATCTTTCTGGTATTCTGCTGCTTGTTGCAATTGTCGGTGCAATTGCTCTTACTTTGCAAGACAAGAAAAAAGGAATTAAAAGACAGAATGTTTTAAAGCAATTGACGCAATCTTCATCTGTAAAATTGGTTAAGGCTAAATTTGGAAAAGGAGTAGAATGGAAATAGGATTAAATCATTTTCTGATAGTTGCTGCTGTTTTGTTCACTATTGGGGTGTGCGGTATTTTCATTAACCGTAAGAGCATAATCAACATACTGTTATCAATAGAAATATTATTGCTGGCAATCAACATCAATCTAGTTGCTTTTTCTGCCTTTATGAATGATATAGTTGGGCAAATTTTTGTGATGTTTGTGTTGACTGTTGCAGCAGCAGAGTCAGGAGTTGGGCTTGCGATATTGGTTGTATATTATAGAAGCCGTGGCAATATAGACGTTGAACAAGCAAATTTAATGAAAGAATGAAAGTATGACGTATATACTGAAATTAATAGTATTTTTGCCACTTTTTGGTTCGCTATTTGCAGCACTTTTTAGAAGAGATGTTTTTAGTCAGTTAGTTACAACGGCAGGGATTGGAATATCTGCAGTTTTATCTTGGTATGTTTTTCTCACCTTCTCTGAAAATTATCACTTGAGTTTATTTCCTTTGTTTTCATTGAGCATCTTAAAAGTAAATTGGGCAATTAGTGTGGATGCTCTCTCATCCTTAATGCTGATTGTTATTACCACCGTTTCACTGGTAGTACATCTCTACTCTATCGGTTATATGGAGCATGATAAGGGGAAGTCGAGGTTTTTTTCTTACCTATCGCTATTTACGTTTTGCATGATTGTGCTGGTTGTAAGCGATAATTTCGTGCAGCTTTTTTTTGGCTGGGAAGGAGTTGGCCTGTGTTCTTATTTACTCATAGGATTTTGGTTCCAAAAATATTCTGCAAATAATGCAGCAATTAAAGCATTTGTTGTGAATAGGGTAGGAGACTTTGCACTATTGATTGGGATCTTTCTTATTTATTATACATTTCACTCTTTGAAATTTACTGAAGTTTTTGACACAGCTGATCTTCTTGGCACGCAGAACATTAGAGCATTCTGCTGTGAATTCAAAGTAACTCATATAATATGCATATTACTTTTTATTGGCTGTATGGGTAAATCTGCACAGCTTGGTTTACATGTTTGGTTGCCAGATGCAATGGAAGGGCCAACTCCTGTTTCTGCACTTATTCACGCAGCAACGATGGTAACAGCAGGTATATTTTTAGTAGCAAAGTGTTCTCCATTGTTTGAGTTATCAAATGTGGCACGAGAATTAATAGTTATCGTTGGAGCACTCACTGCTTTTTTTGCAGCCACCGTTGCAATTACTCAGAACGATATAAAGAAAATAATTGCTTATTCAACCTGCAGTCAACTTGGTTATATGTTCATGGCATGTGGGCTTTCTGCTTACAATGTTGCTATTTTTCATTTAATGACCCACGCTTTTTTTAAAGCTCTACTATTTCTTGGTGCTGGCAATGTAATTCATGCAATGCATCATGAGCAAAACATTCAGAAAATGGGAAATTGCTGGAAGAAAATCCCTTGCACTTACACTCTCATGTGGATTGGGTCTCTTGCGCTTTCTGGAATATTTCCATTTGCAGGTTTTTACTCAAAGGATTTGATAATTGAACATGCTTATAGCACGGATAGCTTTGCTTTTGTAATAAGCTTAGTTGTTGCATTCTTCACAGCGTTTTACTCTTGGAGGTTATTGCTTCTTGTGTTCCACAGCCAAAAACAAAGTAAAATTAATATACATGAGGCACCAAAGATTATGCTTATACCATTACTGATACTTGCTTTTGGTTCGGTATTTTCTGGAGTGTGGGGAGCAAATATTTTGAACATAACTAGTAATGCGTTTTGGAAATCAAGTTTAGTAGTTATTGATGAGCATGGAGTTCATAATTTCTTTATAAAACTACTGCCAACCTTAGCAAGCCTAAGTGGAATAGCACTTGCGTACCTAATTTACCAATATCAAGTAATTAGGCAAATTAAGAGTAAATTTTTACTTAAGTTTTTGCAGAATAAATGGTACTTTGATGAGGTGTATGAGTTTGTTATCATTGCACCGATAAGGTTTATATCTAGGCTTCTATGGAAGTTTGATGTTAAGGCTATTGATTCATTTGGGCCAAATGGTATTGTAAGGTTGGTTAATGAATGTTCAAAAAGTTCTATAAAGTTACAAACTGGTTATATATTTGATTATGCATTTATTATGTTTGTTACTTTAATAATCGGTGCTTTATATATTATTGGAATTAAATAGAAGGTGTTGTTACTTAGTATATTCTTGCTTCCACTGATAGGAGCGTTGATTTTATCCTTAATCAGGATTAATCATCAATCTATACACTTAAGATTCCTTGCTCTATTTTTTGCTGTACTTCCATTTTTGCTTAGCATTGTAGCTTGTATAGAATTTGATTATAACGATGCGGACTTTCAGTTTGTCAGCTACCCAATTAGAAATGTTGGAATAGGGATAGATGGTATATCGTTGCTTTTCCTTCTGCTTACAACTTTCTTGTTTGTAATTTGTATACTCTACAACTGCAAAATGAGTTATACAACCCTTAGGCCATATATGGCATTATTTCTACTGCTTGAGAGTTTTGTAGTCGGTTTTTTCGTTTCACTGAATGCTATAAGCTTTTATGTGTTTTTTGAAGCTGTTTTAATACCAATGTTCTTTATTATTGGCATTTGGGGAGGAAAACACAGGGTATATGCAACGTTTAAGTTGTTTCTTTATACATTAACTGGCTCATTATTATTTTTACTTGGATTGGTGTACATCTATAGCACTTTTGGGACGTTTAATATACAAAAATTAGCTACATTAGTGCCAAACCTTGATCTTGAAGTGCAGTCATTGCTGTGGATTGCATTTTTTATTTCTTTTGCAATAAAAGTACCGATGTTTCCATTTCACACTTGGCTTCCTGATGCGCATGTGCAATCACCAACTTCTGGATCTGTGATTTTAGCTGGCTTGCTTATTAAAATGGGGGGATATGGATTTTTAAGGTTTTCTATTCCAATGCTTCCTCAGGCAAGTTTATATTTTTCAAATTTCGTTGTTGTGCTGAGCATTATTGCGGTGATATATGCTTCTCTAGTTGCGTTTGCTCAAGATGATATAAAGAAGTTAATAGCTTATTCTTCAATAGCACATATGGGGATCGTTACTGCTGGCCTCTTTTCATTTTGTGAGGAAGGAGTACTGGGTAGCATATTTCAAATGATCAGTCATGGCCTTATCTCTGCTGCTTTATTTTTATGTGTTGGAATGCTATATACTCGAACTGGAACTTTGGAGATTGCAAAATATTTTGGCATAGTAAACACAATGCCAAAATTTGGTTTTATGTTCATTTTATTTTCAATAGCTTCAATAGGGCTACCTGGAACATCTGGGTTCGCAGGTGAGTTTTTGGCTATGGTTGGAATGTTTAAGAGCCTAGGGTTTTTTACAGGATTTATCGCACTTGGCACTATTTTAAGCGCAGTTTATATGCTGAATTTATGTAAGCAAATAATATGGGGGGTTAGCTATTCTAAATTATTAAATAACCGCTTGGATAGCATAGAATTTTCTGTCTTAATTCTGCTTGCAGTGTTTGTTATTTTGCTTGGATTCTACCCAACCCTTGCACTGAATTATTTGAAGCCATGTATGGCAAATTTGTTAGTCAAATATAATGCGCTATGAATTATATACAGATATTGCCGGAAACGTTCTCTATTATCTCCTCGTTAGTGTTGCTGCTGCTTGGGATTATATTTAACCGCCGCACTATCAATTTACTAGCACTTGGCTGCACAGTGGTAACTTTGATTATTTTAATTATTTCGGCAGAAAACAATGAAATTTTTCTCTTTAATTCGTTGTTAAAACTCAATTTATACATCAGGTCAGCCCAAGGGTTAATTCTCAGCACAGGAATTTTAATACTTTTGATGCTGAATTTATCAAAATATGACTATAAATATGAATTTTCAATACTGATTCTTTTTGCGCTATTTGGCATGATAACTTTAGTTTCAGCAAATAGCTTAATTTCTTTCTATTTAGCTTTTGAGTTGATGAGTATATCTTTGTATGTTCTTGCGAGCTTTAATAAAGATTCAGCTTATTCATGCGAAGCAGGAGTGAAATATTTTACACTCAGTGCGTTATCTTCCTGCATTATGCTATATGGAATGTCGCTGCTTTATGGATATACAGGACAAGTCAATTTCTCTGAGCTCAGTTCATTCTTGCAAAACCACCAGATAACTTATGGAATAGTTTTTGGGTTAGTCTTTGTCCTAATTGGTTTGTGTTTCAAGCTTGCTATTGTTCCTTTTCATATGTGGGCTCCAGATGTCTATCAAGGTGCACCTACCATAGTAACTGCGTTTTTTTCTACAGCTCCAAAAGCTGCACTTGTAACATTTTTAATTCGATTGATGAATGAAGAGTTAGTAAATGTAAAAAGTTATGTTCAGCCTATTTTCTTATACGTTTCAGCATTGTCTGTGCTTATCTCAGCTTTTGGGGCCTTGCGTCAGCAAAACTTAAAAAGGCTGCTTGCTTACAGTTCAATTGGTCACATTGGTTTTATATTTGCTTCACTTTCTATTTTTACACAAGCAGGAACAGATAGTGCCTTAATGTATCTGGTGATATATATCATCACAAGCATAGGGCTATTCTCATATCTTGTACAAATTGACGATGACGATTGTGATATTGCAAATTTATCTGGTATAGGGAAGAAACGCCCAATTGTAGCATTTCATCTTTCTGTGCTGTTACTCTCGATGTCGGGAATACCTCCACTTGCAGGTTTTATCGCTAAATTTTTTATATTCAAAAGTTTAATAAATTCTGGCTTTATCAGCCTGTCCTTGATCCTTGTAATAGCGAGTGTGATATCATGCTACTATTATTTAAATATCATGAAAGTTATGTATTTTGATAAAGCTAGTGGTAATAAGGTTGCTTATTCTAAGGGTCTATTCATTATTACTTCAGTGGCTTCACTGATCAACCTCGTTCTTTTCTTGTACGTTTTACTCACTCATTGAACTAAAGGACTGACAAGGTGATCCCTGAGGGTTTTCATATTCATCATTACAAAGAAGTTTCAAGCACTAATAAAGAAGCGTTGGATTTAATTGATAAAGGAATATCAAATGAAACCGCTATTATTGCCGACAAACAAACAGAGGGTAGAGGGCGTACCGGAAAAAGTTGGATTTCTCCCGAGGGTAATTTTTATGCAAGTTTGGTAATAAACCTCTTTAACGATTATCTGAATGAAAGCCAGCTTTCGGTGTCATTCCAGCGCGTGACGCTGGAATCTAGAAAAAAAGAAGAATGGATCCCAGTGTCAAGCACTGGGATGACATCAGAGGGCATTGGGATGACAGAGAAGGGTTTGGTGAATAAAATTGCGGATGTTAGCAAATTAACAGAATTGACTTTTGTTACTGCTCTTACTGTTGGAAATACTATACTGTCATTTATAAATGGTCTAAATCTCCAGTATAAGTGGCCAAATGATGTCCTTATTGATGGCAAGAAAATAAGTGGAATATTGCTTGAAAAAAGATCCAATTCGAATTGGCTTATTGTAGGAATTGGAATTAATGTCAGTCATGCACCACTTCCAGGAACAACGTGCATTAGCAATTACGGTGAGTCTGTGTCTAACATAGATCTGTTAAAGGAATTAATAATAAATTTTAATAAGCTAAGAAAGCAATGGCTATTTGATGGGTTTTATGCTATAAGAGAAATGTGGTTAAAAAAAGCATTCAAAATGAATGAGCAAATCAGTGTAAAGTTAGCTGACAAATTGTATGAAGGAATTTTTGCTGATATAGATAAAAGTGGTAAATTGGTGTTGCAGCAAAAGGATGAAAGCTTAATTTATTTTGATGCAGGTGAGTTATTTATTAACGATATATTATGAACACGTATGTGATTTTTGCTTACCTTATTAGTCTTACATTGATTACCGGAGAACTGATTCTTACCATTTCTTGCTATATTAAAAGTAAAAAAATTCTAGAAAGCCTGAAAGATAATAATGAAGAAGAAACATAAGCGATTACTTATAACTTCAGGAATTTTCTGCTTTTTAAGCTGCATAGTCTTTTTTATTTTAACAACGCTCAAAGAAAACATCTCATTTTTCTATACAGTAAGTGAGGCAATAGTTTTACAAAATAGTCAAAAACTAATCCGTGTTGGTGGAATGGTTGTTGAAAATAGCGTGATACGGAGCGAAAGTGAAGTAATTTTTCAAATGACAGATTTTAACAAAAGCGTTGTGGTAAAATATCAAGGGATACTTCCACCAATGTTTTCAGAAAAAAGTGGTGTTGTTGTGCAAGGTAAAATGTTTGATAATAGTACTTTTCTTGCAGATACAGTGTTTGCAAAACATGATGAGAACTATATGCCGAAAGTTTTAAAACAGATTCCCTAATTCAGCTGTATTGAAACGATATGTAGAGAGAGTAACAGCCCACTGGGCTATTACTTTTTTTCTTATATGAATTCAGGAGCATCCATTGGTGGCGGTTCTAGCGAAGATTTTAAATCGTTAATTTCTTTTATTAGCTCGTCAAGCTTACTCCTTTCTTCTGTTAGCATGTCATTTAATTGACTGATAGAGTTGCTATTGTTATGCAATACATCATCCAATTCAGGAACGAATTTCGTGTTCAGCTCTGCGATTAATTTATCTAAAGCTTTGTGGACATAACCAAGCTGCGCTGGATTTCGCGCAACTGTTTCATCATAACCTTTAGGTTTGGCGTTAACTTCTATTTTGCTTATTACTTTAAGTTCGTTTTTGCTTTCTTGTTTACTATTATTCATGCTAACTCCTATAAAAAATTAGAACTTTGAAACTAACTAGTTACCTTGAAATGGTATGTGAAAGAAAGCAACAGCCTGCTAGCAAGCTATTACCTTTTTTATTAAAGCAATCCGTTCTCTCCGCCAGTAATATGGAGTAATGAAGGAGCTTCTCCAATCTCTGGTATATCATCAAGTCTAGCCTGAAGATCTTTAAGTTTAGCGTCTATCTCGCTTGTCTTTGTGCCTATGTTTTCTATAGTTGATGACAGTGGTTCTACTATGCCGCTTGTCATCACATCACTTACATCATCGTTATATTTATTAATACTTTTCATCAGACCATCATAAAAATTTTTAAGATTCTTAACGCTTACCGTGATTGTCGGTATAGCATTAATCTCTTTTTCTTCCATAACCTTAGTTATATCAATTCCATCCGGTGCGCTTTTAGTAGTAATCTTCTTTATTTCTGGTATTGCAAAATTTGGTTTATTAAACGCCGGCTTCGGAAGTTGTAATGTATTATTTGATTCAACTTCTTCACTAGAATATAATTCTGTATTTTTACTCATAATAGTTACCTCCTATAAAAAACTACTTATCTTTATAAATCACTACTATACAAATAACAGTGAGTCATTATTAATGTCTACTATTGTGAAGTCTGAGGCCTGTCCGATTTCTGGCATATCGTCCTTGATTTGCTTGAGCATCTCAATCATTTCCTTGTTCTGTTTACTCTGCTCGTCAAGTTCCCCTTTTAATGCATCAATAATAGCTTTAGATTGATCTTTACTGCCAAGATCACCAATCACAGCTGTCACCTTTTCATAAGGCAGCTTGTGAATAATATCTTTAAGCTCTTCTGCGCCTATGTTATCCAAAAGTTCTTTAAACTGCTCATTAGACATATTGCGAGCAAAAGCTTGAAGTTTTTCTGGATTATCAACTAAAGACTTAATGATAATCTGGATCCTATTAGAATCAGTTAAATCCTGAGCAATTGCTTCGAGTTTCTCAGGATCAAGCTTATTAACTAAGTCTTTCAGTTGGTCTTCTTGCAGACTATTTACTAAAGCTTTCAACTGATCACCTTCTAATTCTTTGGAGAGTATCGTCAAGTGGTGCTCAGCCAAGTCTTTTGCAAGCACTGTAAATTGCTCGTCATTTAAAGTTTTAATAAGTGCTTTGAACTGATCCACTTTTAAGTGAGGTAAAATTTCTTTTACTTGCTCTGAATTTAATTTTCTCACTAGAGCTTCAAGCTGAGTATCATTTAAAATAGGAACAATTATTTGTAACTTTTCTGGATTTAGTTCCTGAGCGAGGGTTTTTAGCTGGTGATTGGTTAGATGATCCACTAAAGCTTGGAGTTGTTCATCTGTTAAGTTCTCTGCTAAGGCCTGCAACTGGCTTGAGCTCAGTTCAGGAATGATTTTTTGTAGTTGCTCGTTACTAAGAGTATTGGCAAGAGTTTTTAGTTGGCCGTCTGTTAGGCCCTGAATAAAAACTTTAGTAAACGCGTTTGATAGCAACAGTAGCACATCTCTTATATGTCTCTCACCGTAGTATAACATAATGTCTTGTAATACCTCATTGTCAGGTGAATCGATTATATTTCCTGCCTCGTCTGAAAAATAATATTTATTGTTGCCAGTATCTGAATCTTCCCATGTTACATATTTGTATTCCAATTTTTTTGATTTAATAGAACTGCTACACATAGTTTTGAAAGGCTGCACAAGCTCTCTTGTATATGATAACTTAGCCAACTCATTACCGTAATATACAAATGTATGGTTACCTTTTACATAATCTAAGTTAGAATCACTTTTATAATCTTTGGCTACCAGATTTCCTTCATTTTCTTCCTCCAGACATATGTAACTGTCTAGGCAAGAACTGCTGCAAAGTTTTATAGGCAATAAGCCTAGTACTACATCGTTTTTATCATCCAGCGATACAAGCTCAACTTTTTTAATAGGCATTGTAGGATCATTACCTTCAGGCCACTTTATCCTTGTAGTCGGGGTTTTTCTAAACACCTCTTTTCCAGGTATCATCTTAAAAACATGCTTTTTTCCACTCATAGGCGTTACCAATAAATTAATTGTTAGTATTCTAACATTTATTGATTAATTTATTGTTAAATTAGTATATATTACAATTGTAATAACCAACATTACTTGTGTAGAGAAAAGTTACGAAAAGAAATAGAGATTTTCAGGGAAGTAGTATAAAATCCTCATAGATTAAAATAAGCTGCTTTGACAGGTTTTGTGGCGGCTAGAGCTGTATAGACTGGTGGAGGCAAGCGGGATCGAACCGCTGACCTTCTGCGTGCAAAACAGATGCTCTACCAGCTGAGCTATACCCCCAGGTAATTCTTGCTTAAAGCATAAATCACTCAGGCTGAAATGCAAGAAATATTTATCTATTAGGCTATTGCTAAATAGTGTACAAATTCTGCAGGGTGTACACACTTCTCTATTTTTTTGTCTCCTTAGCGTTATACGTCACACCATCCAAATAAATCTGTGAACTGAAAATTAACAAGAAGTTTTCCTTTAAAAATTTTTTAACTAAATTATCACTAACGCAGTATATTATATAATTCATTTAACCACACATGAAAATTTTAGTTTGATTAAAACGGATAAAAACTGTATTGATGTTTAGTATAGCTGAAAAATGAAATGATCCCGTAGCTCAGCCGGTAGAGCAACTGACTTTTAATCAGTGGGTCACGCGTTCGAATCGCGTCGGGATCACTCACAAATTTTGAAAAACATGCTAAAAGAACAAGACAAAATATTCACCAACCTAAATGGTAAAGAAACTCCACTACTTGAGGGTGCAAAAAAACGTGGTGGTTGGCAAAAAACAAAGGAATTACTGGATTTAGGATCAGAAAAAATCATTGATGAAGTAAAGAAATCTGGCTTGAGAGGTCGAGGGGGTGCAGGATTTTCCACCGGCCTTAAGTGGAGCTTTATGCCCAAAAATCTCCCAAAAGCATATTTAGTAGTCAATGCAGATGAGTCAGAACCTGGTACATGTAAAGATAGAGATATATTGCGATATGAGCCACATAAGTTACTTGAGGGAATTCTCCTGGCCAGCAGAGCGATCAGCGCATCAGTTGCGTATATTTATATCAGGGGTGAATTTTATAATGAATATTTAGTTCTGAAAAAAGCACTTGAGGAAGCCTATAAAGAAAACTTAATTGGAAAAAATGCCTGCAAATCAGGTTATGATCTTGATGTGTTTATCCATAGGGGTGCAGGAGCTTACATATGTGGAGAAGAAACAGCTCAACTTGAATCAATTGAAGGAAAAAAGGGCTTTCCTCGCATGAAGCCTCCATTTCCCGCAGGTGTTGGACTTTTTGGCTGCCCAACCACAATAAACAACGTTGAAACTATAGCCATGGTTCCAGATATTCTAAATCGCGGAGGAGAATGGTTTACATCTCTTGGTAAACCAAATAATACTGGTACCAAGGTCTTTTGTATTTCAGGACATGTAAACAACCCGTGTAATGTTGAAGAAGAGCTCGGAATTCCATTACGTGAATTAATTGAAAAATACGCAGGTGGAGTGCGAGGAGGTTGGGATAATTTACTTGCTGTAATACCTGGTGGGTCTTCAGCGCCATTAATTCCAAAATCTATATGCGATACTATTGAAATGGATTTTGATTCATTAAGAACTGCACAATCAGGGCTTGGTACTGCTGCTGTAATAGTGATGGATAAATCAACTGATATAATAGCTGCAATAGAGAGGTTATCACACTTTTATATGCATGAGTCCTGTGGACAATGCACACCATGCCGTGAAGGTACTGGATGGATGTGGAGGATTATGAAGAGGATGGTGGCAGGAGATATTAAACCTGATGAAATAGATAAGCTGCTTGACCTTACAACTCAAATAGAAGGACATACAATTTGCGCGCTTGGCGATGCTGCAGCTTGGCCGATTCAAGGATTAATAAGACATTTTCGCCATGTTATCAAAGAGAGAGCGATAATTTAACTTTACTTATACTTCTTAAGCCGTTTTGCTACTTAGCAACCAGAGCTAAAAAATATTGATTCCCTTCTCTTTTAGGTGCCAATTCTACCTTTGCGATATCTTCAGTGTCTCGAATTAGCCGTTCTAATTTTTCCAGTCCAACTTCAGTGTTTATAAGCTCTCTCCCTCTAAATCTCATTGTGACTTTAATTTTATGTCCGTGGACAAGTAAGTCTCTTGCTTGACGCAATTTTGTTTCGTAGTCGTGATCACCAATATTAGGACCCAGTTTAATTTCTTTTATAGTTAATGTTTTTTGTTTCTTTTTTGCTTCACTTGCTTTCTTTTTTATATCATACTTTTGCTTGCTATAATCCAGAATTTTACATACTGGAGGGGTTGAATCAGGTGCAATTTCCACCAAGTCTAAACCAACACCCTG
Organism: Wolbachia endosymbiont of Drosophila ananassae; assembly: GCF_008033215.1. Lineage (NCBI taxonomy): Bacteria > Pseudomonadati > Pseudomonadota > Alphaproteobacteria > Rickettsiales > Anaplasmataceae > Wolbachia > Wolbachia endosymbiont of Drosophila ananassae. The sequence continues at coordinate 959,370 of NZ_CP042904.1, forward strand.
TGCAAGCTCCAAAGCTCGTTCTATTAGCACGATTCCGATCATTTCACCACTGTGATCAACTAAGCGTACCTCCTTAGCTGTGATGAATCCATTAATTCTGTTTTTATTGTTCTTTTTAACTTGCAAACTTTAACTCCCTTAATTCAAATTAATACTTTTTAACAACAATTCAATAGCCTTCTCCAAAGAAAAAGACTCCTGTCTTTCCGATCCTAAATTTCTCACTGACACAGTTTTACTGGTAACTTCATTTTTGCCTACAATCCACAATATAGGAACCTTGTTTAGACTATGCAAACGTATCTTATAACTAATTTTTTCATTGGTCAAATCAGTCTTGACTCTTACACCTTGTTCTTTTAAGACATTGCTGATTTTTGTGGCGTAACCGTCAGCCTCATTTGTAATGGTCAGAATAGCAAGTTGCGTTGGAGCAAGCCAAACTGGAAATTTTCCTGCGTAATTTTCTATCAAAATTCCAATAAAACGCTCAAAAGTCCCAAGAATTGCCCTATGTAACATGACAGGGTGATGCTTGTGCCCATCTGCTCCTATATAAAAAGCTCCCAGACGTTCTGGTAAAATGAAATCAACTTGCAATGTTCCACATTGCCAGCTTCTGCCTATTGCATCTTTCAAAACAAACTCTAGCTTTGGACCATAAAATGCACCTTCACCAGGGCTCAGTTCATAACTCAAGCCCGCTTCTTTAACGGCTTCAAGCAGCGCTTTTTCAGCTCTATCCCACACTTCATCATCTCCTGCCCTAACATCTGGACGGTCTGAAAATTTCACAGAAATTTCATTGAACCCAAGCTCTGAATATACTTCTTTTAAAAGGTCACAAAACTTTATAGTCTCAGAATTCACTTGTTCTTCCATACAAAAAATGTGTGCATCGTCTTGCGTAAAACCACGCACTCGCATCAGTCCGTGCAATGAGCCTGAGCTTTCATTCCTATGACACGTACCAAATTCTGCCATACGTATCGGTAAATCACGATAGCTTCTGGTGTGAGAATTAAAAATCTGCACATGACAGGGGCAATTCATGGGTTTTATTGCTAGCTTTTTGCTTTCAGATTCATCAACAATAAACATATTTTCACGAAACTTATCCCAATGTCCAGATTTTTCCCACAGCTCTTTGCTTACTAAAATAGGAGTTTTTACCTCAAAATAGCCATTATTTATTAGCTTCTTTCTGATGTAAGACTCAAGAACATTATATAGAATATATCCTTGTTCATGCCAAAAAACCTGCCCAACAGCTTCCTCTTGAATGTGAAATAAATCCATATCCTTAGCAATTTTGCGGTGATCACGTTTTTCTGCTTCTTTGAGGCACTCAAGGTAAGCGTTTAATTCATCCTTATTTCTCCATGCTGTACCATATATTCGCTGCAACATTGGGCCCTTTGCATCACCTCGCCAGTATGCACCCGCTACTTTCATAAGTTTAAACGCTTTAACTCTGCCGGTTGATGGTGAGTGCGGACCACGACATAGGTCAATAAAATCACCTTGCCTATAAACAGTTAGGTTTTCACCCTCTGGTATGGATGAGATAATATCAACCTTATATTTTTCGCCTATATCACTAAAGAAATCAATTGCCTGCTTGCGAGTCCAAACTTCTCGAACAAATCTGTGGTTACTTTTTACAATCTCTTTCATTTTCTTTTCTATTGCGGTAAGATCGTCCGTAGTGAAGGTACGACCTGTAGCAAAATCATAGTAAAAACCGTCCTGAATTGTTGGGCCGATAGTAATCTGAGTATTAGGAAATAGCTCTTTCACTGCCTGTGCCATTATGTGAGCAGCATCATGCCTTATTATATCTAAACCCGCTTCGTCACTCAGTTGTATCACCTCTATCTCTGCATCAGCTTCAATTTCACGTGAGAGATCATGCAACTCACCATTTACCTTAAAGGCAATTGCTTCTTTCAAAACATCCGGTTGTAATATATCAAAGCCAGTAACTTTACCACTGTATTCTTTTACTTTTTGTTCGGCTGAAAAAGTAATCCTAATCATTTATCGACCCTTTTGTCTAACCCTCTCTTTGTCATCCCAGTGCTTGACACTGGAATCCAGCTTTTTTGTAATTTCATTGAAAATGTTGTATAGTGTGCTTGTTCACAATCAATTTTACTGGATCCCAGTGTCAAGCACTGGGATGACACCTTTGTGTTTGAGGCAAAACAGGCTATAACATTTAACATACTGCCCTCGCAAACAAATGTTCGTACAGTTGTGTATCAGCTACTGGGATGACACCACCCCTAGTGGGCACTGCCCCTAAATCATAATGGATAACAGGGTTATAAGCTCTGAACATTAATAATAAGGCCTATTCTTCTTTAACCTGAGTGCAATTGCGTCTTCCCAAACTTCACCATTACGCAATAACTTTTCTTTATTGTACATTAGCTCCTCTCTTGTTTCAGTAGCAAATTCAAAGTTAGGACCTTCAACAATTGCATCAACTGGACATGCCTCTTGGCAAAGTCCGCAGTATATGCATTTTGTCATATCAATATCATAGCGCGTGGTGCGGCGACTACCGTCTTCTCTTTCCTCTGCTTCAATAACTATTGCTTGAGCAGGGCAGATAACTTCACATAATTTACAAGCTATGCATCGTTCTTCACCGTTTGGATACCTACGCAACGCATGCTCACCACGAAACCTTGGACTTAAAGGGCCCTTCTCCATAGGATACCTCAAAGTAACCTTTGGCTTAAACATATATTTTAATGTAATAACAAACCCTTTAATTAACTCTACAAAAGACCAGTACCAAGCTAATTTCTTGAGCATAAAATATTTAAAACTTGTGTCAGTCATTATAAATCATATTATCAGTTTTCAAAATAAATATTTTCACCTGGGTGACTTTTTAGGTATTTTGGTTCCTTAAGTATAACATTGCTAAGTAGTTTATATAAATAATGACAAACACAAATGAAACTATTTTCGCTTTATCGACCGTATTTGGTAAGTCAGGAGTTGCAGTAATCAGAATTTCAGGCAATTACGCGCTTAAAGCTTTAAATCATTTTCATATTAAGAAAGAAATTAAACCAAGATTTGCTACTTTAGTTGATCTATATGATGATTCCAGTCAATTGATAGATAATGGAATAATCATCTATTTCCCTGCTCCAAACAGTTTCACTGGCGAGGATGTTATAGAGTTACAAGTGCATGGAAGCAAGGCAGTTATAAAAATCATCTTGGAGGAATTATCAAAAGTTTTCGTTATGGCCAAGCCTGGAGAATTCTCACTTAGGGCTTTTCTAAATGGTAAATTTGACTTAACGCAAATAGAAGGGATTGCAGACTTAATTGATGCTGAGACGAAAATGCAAGCTAAACAAGCGATTAAGCAGATATCAGGAGAATTGGAGAGACTATACAGCAATTGGAGGCAAAGATTGATAACGATACAATCCAAAATCGAAGCATATATAGACTTTCCAGAGGACATTTGGGCAGAAAAAAGTGAGTTGGAAAAAATTAATAATGAAGTGCAATCTCTCGTGCGATTGATACAAGAGCATTTAAATGATAATAGACGGGGCGAAAGGTTGCGTGAGGGTTTACATATTGTAATAACTGGTGAACCAAATGTCGGTAAATCAACTCTGTTTAATTTCTTAGCCAAGCGTGATATTGCTATTGTTTCTGAATATGCAGGCACAACAAGAGATATACTTGAAGCTCATATTGACATTGGCGGATACCCAATCATTCTCTCTGATACTGCTGGAATTCGTGAAAGTTCAGATCCAATAGAATTAGAAGGTATAAGTCGAGCGAAAAAGAGGTCTTTTGAAGCTGATTTAAGAATAGAACTATTTCCTTTTGAACAGCGTCCTAATATCAATTGCAACGTTGTAAATAGCGATACTATTTATGTATTGAGCAAAGCTGACGATGTTATCAATAATCACGATATAAAAATTAATGGCATAGATCTTTTACCCGTTTCTATTCTAAAGGGAATAGGTACAAACAAATTGATCTCTCTCATAAAAGAGAAGGCAGAGGAAAAATTTGGGCATGATAGAGACACTCCTGTGATTACTCGGCAAAGACATAGGAATCACATGCAGAAAGCACTGGAACATTTACAACGTTTTAATATCGATAATCCAATTGAGTTGATATCTGAAGATTTGAGGCTTGCTGCATTTGAACTTGGTGCGGTGATTGGAATTATTGATGTTGAGGAAATATTGAGTAGTGTGTTTAGCAACTTTTGCGTGGGCAAGTAAAGCTTTTATAGATTGCTTAAAATCAAATGTTGTGATAGAAAAGAAATGGACGGATGGCCGAGCGGTTTAAGGCACCAGTCTTGAAAACTGACGTACGTGATGAGCGTACCATGGGTTCGAATCCCATTCCGTCCGCACAGCATCTCGCTATGCTAGCTGATTTTTAGAGCTTATTTGGACTATGTGGTTCATAACGCTGGAAATCTTGTCTAATCTAGCCACATCTTTTAAAAATACATCCCTTTGTAAATTGACCTTGTTAGCAAAGAAAGCTAATATCTATAAATAGATCACCATCTGAATATGAAAACCGATATAGTAATAATAGGTGCAGGACCTGTTGGAATATTCACTGCTTTTCAAGCGGGAATGCTTGATATGGGATGTCATATAATAGATGTTTTGGATCAAGCAGGAGGACAATGCACAGCTCTTTACCCAGAAAAGCCAATATATGATATACCTGGTTATCCTGTAATTACTGCCCAAAAATTAATTGAGCAACTAATGGAGCAAGCTTCGCCATTTAAGCCTATTTACCATTTAAGTCAAAAAGTAGAAAAGATTTCAAATAACGAAGGTGAAAACTTTACTATCATAACGAGCATAGGTACAGAGGTAAAATGTAAGGCTGTTATTGTTGCTGCAGGTAATGGAATGTTTGAACCTAACCGTCCACCCTTAAGTGGTATATTAGAATATGAAAATAAATCTGTATTTTATAGTGTAAATAAAATTTCCGATTTTCAGGATAAAACTATAGTCATTGCAGGGGGGGGTGATTCTGCGGCTGATTGGACTGTAGAACTTTCTAAAGTTGCGAAGAAAATTTATGTGATACATAGGAGAAAGGAATTTCGCTGCACTCCTGAAACTAGAAATAAATTAGAATCACTTGAAAGTGATGGAAAGATAGAACTGGTAGTGCCATATCAATTACACGAACTAGCAGGAGGTAATGGGCAATTGAGCACAGTGATAGTAAAAAACATTGCCTCTAAGGAAGAAAAAGAAATATCCGCTGATTTTTTGCTGCCATTTTTTGGATTGTCAATGAATCTTGGTCCAATAAACAATTGGGGTATACAGTTAGAACATAGCCGCATAGTTGTCGACCCAGCTACACTTAAAACCAGTAGAGATAGGATATATGCAATCGGAGATATAGCTATTTATTCAGGCAAACTAAAGTTAATATTAAGTGGTTTTGCTGAGAGTGCCATGGCTTGTTATGACATATACAAAGTAATCCACAATTCTCCGGTTAACTTTCAATATTCAACCTCAAAGGGAATTCACGGGAAAGAAAAACTTCCTTGACAAACCTCGCCAGCTCCCTTATCATGAAAATGAAGCTATTGTATTTGCTTTCGCCAATCTGCAGATTAAAAGGTAAGGATTACTTAATGTATCGGCGTCTTATGTTCAATTTTTTGCAGTATATAGATACTGTATGTCTTTACAAAACTTCATCTACATCTAGATTTTTATCTAAATAAGCTGAACGCGCTTACAAAGCGTTACAAGACATCAAAAAATGCCAATACTCGACAGAGATAGTAAAAGACTAGCTAACTCGGGGATTCTTTGTCTTTTTTTCTGCTTAGTAAATTTCTTAAACGTTTGCAGCGTAGGTTAGTTGCAATTAAAAGCAGCTGAATTTCGCTTGTCAAGCGTTTAAAACATAAAAAACGCCAATATTTTAAAGCGGATAATAACCCCAGGGCTTCTTTTGCCTTTTTTTTTATTTGGTAAATTTCTTAAATATTTATGGCTAAACGACAACCGTCATCCCAGCGGGATCTAGAGATACCGCGAATGAATCGCGGTATGACGTAGGACTGCTGTCATTCCAGTGCTCCTTTTTTTGTCATCCGAGTAGCTGACACTGGGATCCAGGAAACTTAACTTTACACCAGGTGAATGTACAATAAGAACTGGATTCCAGACTGGAATGACACCGAAGGGGCTACTGGGATGACAAAAGGGGGCACTGGGATGACAGGAGAAAGAGGCACTGGAATGACAAAGAGGGTACTTGGATGACAGGAGGTAATGCAGGAAGTCTAATAGTGCAGCAACACGGAACCCCAGGTCAGGCCTGCACCTATTGAAATCAGCAGTACCAGATTTCCTGATTTTATTTTTGATTCTTGTATTGCATAGTCTAAGGCCAGTGGAATTGATGCCGCTGAGGTGTTTGCATGCTTATCAACGGTATTAATCACTTTCTCTATAGGAAAATCTAATTTCTTTACTACTGCTTCAATAATACGAATGTTTGCTTGATGGGGAATTAACCAGTCAATATCAGTGATTTTCAAATTATTGCATTTCAGAGTTTCCTCTACTGAGGCTGTTAACTTATCCACTGCATGTTTAAACACTTCTCTTCCATTCATGCATATTTTTCCAGAATCACCAGTTGAGGATATCCCTCCGTTCGTACATAGTATGTCCACATTGCCGTCAGAGTATAAGTTTGTTGATATGATGCCGCTTCTACCCATTTCTGATTTCATCACCACTGCACCAGCACCATCACCAAAGAGTACACAAGTTGACCTATCTTCCCAATCAACAATCCTAGACATTATTTCAGCACCTATAACCAATGCATATTTAATTCTATTGTTAGATTTTATGAGCGAATCAGCAACTGTAACTGCATATATAAAACCAGAGCATGCTGCTTGTACATCAAAAGCAAATGCGTTTTTACATTTTAACTTACTTTGTACAATCGTTGCACAGCTAGGAAAAGTTTTATCAGGAGTTGTTGTAGCAACTATAATCAAGTCAATTTCATCTACTGAAATTTTAGCTTTTTCTATAGCACTTTTTGCTGCATTTACAGCTAGATCTGACGTTAGTTCTCCTTCATCTGCTATATGCCTTTGAACTATTCCTGTTCTCTGCCTTATCCATTCATCGCTCGTCTCAACTATCGATGCAATTTCGTTGTTACTCAACATTTTTCTTGGTAGGTAAGATCCAGTGCTTAATATGAAACTTTTATTCAATATGACTTACCCCGTTAATTATCTTTTGATTTAAATTTTCACTAATTGCATTTACTGCAAATTTTATGGCATGGGCAAAAGAAATAGCATCAGAATTTCCATGACTTTTAATGATGATACCATTCAGCCCTAAAAACATAGCTCCACTTCTAATTTTGGGATTAAAACGCGTTAAAGCTTTATTTAGTTTGGATTTTAACAATATACCAACAAGCATTTTCGCTATCCACGAATTGAATACTTCCTGCTTTATTAGATTGATAAAGGTACTAGCGGTTGCCTCAGCCGTTTTGAGCATTACATTGCCAACAAAACCATCAGCAACAATCACATCTATATTACCCTCTAAAAATTCACTTGCCTCTATATACCCTTTGAAATTAATGCCTGGAGCGTTTTTAAGCAACTCAAAAGCGCCGCGCACTGAGTCATTACCTTTAACTTCTTCTGTGCCGATATTTAGCAAAGCAACTTCAGGATTGTCAATTTTTAATGCTATTTTTGCAAATATACTACCCATTAACGCAAATTGAAATAATGAGTCGGCATTACAATCAACATTTGCACCAAGGTCAAGCAAAGCGAAGCTTTTTGTCTTAGTGGGACAGATAGAGGCAATAGCAGGACGATAAATATTTGGTAATGTTCCTAAAACAAATCTGGAAATTGCCATCAACGCTCCGGTGTTGCCTGAAGATACCACTCCGAAAGCTTTACCTTCTTTCACTGCAACAATTGCAGCTTTCATACTTGAGTCTTTACGATGTCTCAGCGCAAAAGATGGCTTATCATTTGCAAGGACATTGTCAGAACAATGAGTAAATTCAGAATTGTTACTTACTTTTTTATATTTCAAAAGCAAAGGAGATACTTCTTCCTTATCTCCATAAATATGAAAAAAAACTTTAATGCCTGGGTCAACAAGGTTGTCTAAAAAAAAACCAGCACCATGAATTACGGAAAGAGGCGCAAAATCTCCCCCCATAGCGTCAAGTGCAATAACTATATTATTATTGACCGTAGATAACATATCATAATAGTCACTCTGCCTGTTGCTTGATGAAAACCCGTTTTCCTTTGTAACTGCCATCAACTGCTACGTTATGAGGCAACATGAATTCCCCAGTTGTTGAACATACCACAACATTCTTAGGCTCAATAGCATGATGAGAACGATGCATATTACGCCTTGACTTTGACTTTTTTCTTTTTGGAACTGCCAAAACTTCCTCCATTCTACTACAAAATTCAATTCATTAGTAACATGTTTTTTACAGGAAGTAAACAGGGATAGTAAAATAAGTAAGGTTTGCTTATGTAATTGAGTTCTATAGCTAAAGTGGCTCTACAATTTGAAAAACCGTCATTCCGCTACCAGTTAGTGGAATCTATACCGCGAATGAATTGCGGTATGACATAGGGAAACCTTTCTTGGGTTAGCTATAAATTAAAACATCAAGTATATCGAACTTAAAACATATCTCAGCTATACTTTGCGATAAAGTTAATAAAAATTTTAATAAAATCAGTAAGACTAACCTCTAGCTAAAATGAATACAAAGTGAGCTTTTTTGATATAAATAGTGTTAGAATAATTGGTAGGTACTTTATCAATTTTTTGTTAAGGCTTGGTAGTGCATTCATATTTTTTATTCAATCTCTATACCACTGCCTTGTGCCGCCATATTATTTTAGCAACGTAGCAAGACAAATTATAGAGATAGGCTTTTTCTCTCTGCCAATTGTTGGGCTCACTGGAGTTTTCATAGGAGCGGCGATAGTTTTACAAAGCAGCTTGAGTGACCCATTAATTAACCAAGAACAGATAATACCCAAACTTGTTACGATCACTATCATTAAAGAGTTAGGACCAGTTTTGATCAGCTTAATAATGGTAGGAAAGGTTGGATCATCAGTTGCAGCAGAAATTGGTACAATGCGCATCACCGAGCAAATAGATGCACTTACAACCTTGAACATCAACCCTTTTAAATATTTAATTGCACCAAGGATTTTAGCGTCAATCATAGTATTTCCCATACTTACAGTATGTGCAGATTTAATAGGAATATTTGGAGGATGTATCACTGCAGTCTTCGAATTTAACCACAATTTAAATATATACATTAAACACACAGCTCAGTTCTTTAATACGTATGATTTTATAACTGGGCTAATAAAAGCAACTGTATTTGGCGCCATAATTTCTGTCTCAAGCTGCTATTACGGTTACCATTGCAAAGAAGGTGCACGAGGAGTAGGTGTTGCTACAACATCAACTGTTGTTTTATCGTCCATACTGATCATTTTAGCAAACTACATGATTACTTTGATACATGCGTAACCCCATAATATCAATATTGAACTTAAGCTTATCTTTTGATGATAGGACAGTACTAAAAGATCTAAATTTTGATATATTAAAAGGGGAATCATTAGTCATACTTGGTGGCTCAGGAAGCGGCAAATCTGTATTAACAAAAACAATTATCGGCTTGCTTGCTCCAGACTCAGGGTCTGTTAAAATAAATAGTAAAAGCAAAAATAAATTTGGGGTTTTATTTCAAAATTCCGCTTTATTTGACTACGTTACAGTGTGGGAAAATATATCTTTTAATTATAAAAAGCGCTTTAATATCAGCAAAAAAGAGGCAAAACAGCTAGCAATCGAGAAGTTAAATGATGTTGGACTGGAGGAAAGCATAGCAGATATGTTTCCAATAGAGCTATCAGGTGGAATGAAAAAAAGAGTGGCACTTGCAAGGGCGATTGCACACAATCCAGAAATCATTATTTTGGATGAACCAACTTCAGGATTGGACCCAATTATGTCAGATATAGTAAACGAGATAATAATAAAATTATCTAGAGATCTTAACCCTACAATTATCACGATTACACATGATATTCATAGTGCATTTAAAATAGCTGATAAAATAGCAGTATTATATGAAGGGGAGATCATTTCCCATGGAACTGTTCAGGAAATACAAAATACTAATAACCAATATATAAAAAAATTCATTCGTTATATATAGCTATAGGTTCACAAACGAGATTGTGAGTACTAAACAGTTTAACATAAAAATTGACAAAGCTCGATTCTTAAAGTATGTTTAATTGAAGTAGTAATTACGAAACTATAATGGCAGTAAAGCACATAAGAAAACGTTTATATCAAGCTATAATGTTACCACTTATAGCACTGTTCTTTATAGCAGCAGCTCCATTTGTAGCATTAAGTCTCTTGGTTTTTAACATCTGGAATACAGAAAGTATAAACAAAGCATTAAAGTATATTATTATTGCTCCATTAGTAGTGCTATATTTGCCATGTGCAATGCTAGCTCTAGTGCTACATTTATCAATTAGTACTTTGTTGACAGTCGCAAAAATTACACTTTTTCCTGAGTTCTTTTTGTCTTTGCGAATTAAGGAAGGAATTAAGTTTAGTAGAGTTTTTAGCTTATCTATTACTCAATTCCATAATATGGATTTTTATGCATATATAAAAGACTCTAAAACTTTTTTTAAGATAAAAGATAGTAATAGAAAACTATTAGTAGCACTTCTTAAAGATAACGACTTTAGTATACAAGATGATACACCTTTCCATTTCTATGAAACACACCTAGAGTTTGTGACAGATGTCACTACTAAGATTTCCGATAAAGAGAAATCAAAAATCATATTCGATTATTTAGGCCTAAGTAACTTAAAACCTTTAATCCAAAAAGATAGTTATGGTGAACGCCGTCTGTATGAAATTTATAACACACATGAAAAGCTTATTAAAGTAGTTAATGATATTGACATAGGATTACTTAAAACACTGCTCAAGTTAAATGAATCTTCAGTGAGAAACCCGAAATATATGTGCATTTCGCGGTTATCCAATGTTATAGATTTGTTTGATAATAATGACTTAGTAAAAAACATGTCTGATGCCTTTAGAAACAAACAAATACTTGCTGTGCAAATGGCTGAATACCTCTCCATATTTCTTGGACATGAGTACAATGGGTACTACAGTAAGAAGGTAATGCAAGACAATTTAAAAAAGTTGTTTCTAAAAAAGGATTTAATTGATAATTTATCTTCTAACTTGGGCGCACAATCTAGTTTAATGCTAATAATCAAATATTTTTTGCGTAAAGAGATGAGTGAACGCGAGTTTGATAACCTCACTTCAATGTTGGAAGATAAAAATATGATTGATAATTTAAAACATATTGATGATATTAACAATGTTCTGCCACATACATTAGAATGCAATGGCTATAGCACTTTTTTGGGATTAAGGGAAATTTTTGATCTTAAAACAGCAGCTTCTGATATAAGTAATCTGCACTTATTGTTAGCAAACAATAGGTTGTTTTATAAGTTCAGGGGCATCCCCATTGGAGTCCTTAGAAAAATCTGCAGTACCGAGCTATATGAAAACTGTGCAAATGTTGACGAAGTTTTAGCATTCTTTGATTGCTTGGGTGATAAAAGTAAAAATAAAAATATTTTAGATAATCTAATAGTTGCTTTTGAAAAAGATCCCGAAGCAACTCATGCACTTTTAAATAGTAAATTATTCAATTCTCGGAATGAAATACTACGGGTGCTTTCAGATGAAAAATTTGATGGTAATAAAGTGAGAGAAATATTGAATCACATTAACTTGTTGTGGACGTTGCGAAAAAATAGTATGTTTAATAATGATATGGATCTAGAGGACAAGCTTTTTTATACATTTCGCCCACGTTTCATAAATAGTGAGTTTCGTGGATGTGCACAAGATTATGCTCTATTAAGTGGAATACATAATAATCAGCGAGCAGAAAGAGTTTTTTCTAAAAGTGTTAATCTGTTTCAGATTTTCCTCAAAGAAGCGATAAAAGATAGGTATGAACTAATGTTTCCCATCATAGAAGACACTAAAGTTGAACATTTAGTTGATGGCAGATTTATCTCAAAAGTAAGAGATAAAATAAACCGCTACCTTTCTAACTTACTTATTTTTAAAGGGAACCTGTTTTCAGATGTAAGTAATATACTTAGATTACAGGTAATAATCATCCTTTTTTTTCCGTTGTTTGAATTTGAGGAAGGTCTGCATACCACTCTAGAAGAACGATGGGAAAAAATACTGAAAAGAAAGTTTACAGAGCTTTTTGTGGCACAGAAGTATCAGCAAATTACACCAGAATCTTTAGCAAAAATTCAAGATTTAACAATACAAGACTTATCAGCAATACCAGAAACTGAGGAGATAGAAGAATTTTTAAGAAAAAAAGGAATAACAAATTCAGATGATCTGTCTTTACTAGCAAAATTGATAGAGGACAGTATTCATATTGCAAACGTAATTGGAGAAAGAGTAAGTCTTACACAAAACATAACACAAACAATTTGTGATACATTTAAAGATATCTCTGTAAACCATAACACAAAACAAACACCACCATCTCTTCTTGATTTATGCAAGACAAATATAATTGGGAGTTCTTTAACTGAGCAAATAAGCTGCTAGGCAGGATTTATTTTAAAACTTTTGGCATTCGGCGCCTTGATGCTTTACCGCAACGCTTTTGTTAAAATCTGTCATCTGGAAAATGATAGTTTTTCAAATTGTCGTAAGTCAGTTTAGCTATATATAGGATGACAGAAATTGTTTGTATTAGCTATATTCAAAAGCTCTATTGATATTTTGCAATATTTGTGATAAAATAATAGCTTAAGGTTGAGAGTAAAAATTTATGAGTGAAGCTCAAGGTCCAAACATTGCAGAATGGCAAGCGCAGCAGCAACACCAAGAGGCTGCTGGTGAGAAAAGTGGTTTTGGTCTTGGTCATAGTGACTCTGTTTCAACAGTTGTCGATGGAATGAAATGGTTGTTCAACTTTCATGAAGGAGCAATTGCTGCTTATAGTAACGTGTTTGAAGGTTTGGTGAGTGGCAGTAGTTTAGTAACATTGTTTGGAAAGTCAGGTAATATGTTTGGCATAAAATTTCTTGAAGGCCTTGCAGAATATTTTTCAGGTGGAGGTGGGGAAGATATGCCATCAGAAGGAATGGATATGGCTCATGGTGATGATGGACATCACTCAGATGATTACCCTCATGCCAATAACGAAATAGCTCATAATGCTGATGGTTTGCAAGACATGCATGATGCAGGTGATCACCATGGTCAATCTTTTTCACCTGGTCCTTCACCATCTGTTGGCGATGACCACGGGCATGAACTTGGTTAAACGCTTAAAAACTATTGAATAGTTGGGTTCGCAAGAAAAGTTGCTATTGTTATGAGTTTGTCTTAGTGAAAAAGGTTTCAGTTTTAGGGTCAACAGGAAGTGTTGGAAAAAAGACTGTAGATTTGCTCTCAAAGAGAAAAGAAGAATACCAAGTGGAAGCACTAAGTGCCCATTCGAACTTTGCTCTACTGGCACACCAAGCAAAACTGCTGAATGCAAAATATGTTGCTATCTCCGATGAAAGACTTTACAAAGATTTGAAAGAAAGTCTACTTGGTACAGATGTAAAAATAGCAATTGGTGCTACAAATGTTGCTGCTATACCTGTTGATCTCTCAGTTGTTGCAATAGTTGGCATTGCAGGCCTTGGGCCAGTTATGGAGGTTATAGAAAGCGGTACCAAAGTCATTGCATTGGCAAACAAAGAAAGCATTGTTTGCGGTGGAAAGTTATTACTCAAAAAAGCTAAAGAAAAAAATGTACAAATAATCCCTATTGACTCTGAGCACAATGCAATTTTTCAAATTTTGCAAAATGACGACAAATGCGTAGAAAAGATCATACTTACTGCTTCTGGTGGACCATTCTTAAATTATAGCCTTGAGCAATTAAGAAATATCATGGTAGATCAGGCGCTTAGTCACCCCACTTGGAATATGGGAAAGAAAATCTCGGTTGATAGCGCAACAATGATGAATAAGGCACTAGAGATAATAGAAGCACATAACTTGTTTAACATCAGCCCGGATAAAATTGAAGCAGTAGTGCATCCTGAGTCAATAGTACATGGAATTGTAACTTATAAGGATGGGTTCAACTTTGCTGTGCTTGCAGAAACTGACATGGCAATTCCTATTTCATATGCTCTATCTTGGCCAGAAAGATTAGTTTTAAATTATAAATTAGATTTAACAAAGCAAGGAAAATTGACCTTTCAAGAGCCAGACCATAAGCATTTCCCTGTGCTAAAGCTTAGCATGGAAGTGTTAAACTCTTCTACTCCACAAACAAACAGTATTGTGCTCAATGCTGCAAATGAAATAGCTGTTAATGAATTTTTGAAGTCACGAATCGGCTTTTTGGAAATAGTAGAGGTAGTGGAATCAACAATGGAAAGTTTTGGTAGTTATACCGATATTAATTCACTATCTGATATAATAAATATTGATTGTGAAAGTCGTATTATTGCTCACAAAATTGTTGAAAGTAAAGTTGTTGCGTATAGCTAGAGTAATGTAACCAGACTGCATTCTGTGATTTTTAGCAAAACACGATACACAATCGTCATTCCGCTACTAATTAGCGGAATCTATGCCGAGATACCGCGGCGGTATGACGGTTCGCGGTGGTATGACGGTTAAGTAATTCGTCATCCCGCTGCTTGTTAGCGGGATCTAGAGATACCGCGGCGGTATGACGGTTCGCGGCGGCATAGCTATCTTCAAAAATATGGTTGAATAATTGTTAATAATAGTGTATAATTATTAATATTTTTAAGCACTTTGGCTATGGCTTTATCTAAGTTTCTCGACCCTAAGCTGGATTTGACCTTCAAAAAAATATTTGGCACTGAAAAAAATAAGAATATTCTCATACATTTTTTGAATGATATTTTAGGGTTTACTGAGATAAATACTATACAAGAAGTGGAATTCCTCAGTACTATAATGGATCCTGAAATTGCATCTGATAAACAAAGTATAGTTGATGTTCTTTGCAGGGATTCTAGTGGGGCCAGGTATGTGATTGAAATGGTGCGACCTGAAAGTCTTCGGTCATATTGTTTAAAAGGAGAGGAATTCCTCCAGAAAGAAACTGAAAGGATTCTAAAACTTATTAAACCAGATGTTTTGCCATCTGAGTCTACGCATCAGTGCGAATCGGGCAACCGGTTGGTGCCAAGCGATGCGGACAATGAACCTCCTCTTGAAAAAGAAGATGCTCAATCGTGAGAGGAGCATAAACTACAAGCATCATGTGGTTGGAGAGCTAGGCTAGTGGTATGGTGAACGTAAGTGAAACTTCAAAGTATCGTAATTATGAAGGAGCTAAAGATGCTGATAAGCTCTAACCAAAAAGGTAATGTGGATAAGTTACATTTCTCATTTCTAGATGTACGCAAATAATAACTCCACCGGTATAGAGAAGTCACCTAACCCACTGTTGTATGACAGAAGGAACAGGGTAAGCCTGTATTTTCGCCTACATGGCAAGCAAACCGCAAGGAATGCTGATGGAAGTGCAGGTAAAGGAGAATGGAGAAAGCGAATGCCATTTTGTAACGAAATGGATAGAATTTGTAACATTAATTCGCGTGAAAACGAGCAGACTTCCGTTTGGTCCCTCGTGACAAGAAACTTTGTTAACCACTTAAGGTAGGAAAGCAGATGATTACAAGTAAACCTGTAAGTGCATCTACCGAAAGCTTTGAAGCATGGAAGCAGTTGCCATGGAAGAAATGCCAGAAAGTTATTGTGAGGCTACAAAGACGTATTGTTAAGGCTGTCCAAAAAGGAAGATGGGGTAAGGTAAAAGCTTTACAACATCTTCTCACACGCTCTTTTAGCGGAAAAGCTTTGGCTGTTAAGAGAGTAACTGAAAACCAAGGAAAAAACACAGCGGGTGTAGATCGTCAATTATGGTCAACTTGCAATGCTAAATTTCAAGGAATAAAGCAGTTAAAGCAAAGAGGATATAAACCTTCTCCGCTAAAACGGATTTATATCAGTAAATCTAATGGCAAAAGAAGACCTCTTGGAATACCATCGATAAAAGATAGAGCCATGCAAGCATTATATCTGTTTGCTCTGGAACCGATAGCTGAAACAATCAGTGATCGTCACTCCTATGGCTTTAGGCCTAAAAGATCCTGTGCAGATGCTACAGTAGCTTGTCATTTGTTACTGGCAAGTCGTAATCAACTACAATGGATACTTGAAGGTGATATCAAAGGATGCTTTGACAACATTAATCATGAATGGCTTATGAAGCATATTCCTATGGAGAAGAAAATTCTGCATAGTTGGTTAAAAGCTGGCTTCCTAGAATCGAAAACTCTGTATCCCACAACTGCAGGTACCCCGCAAGGTGGTATAATTTCTCCAATACTAGCCAATTTAGCCTTAAACGGACTTGAAAAGTTATTGGAAAGTCGATTTGGTAAACTCGGCAGTAGAAGAAGAAACAAAATCAGAAGTGGAGTGAACGTAATCAGATACGCAGACGACTTTATTATTTCAGGTTTCACACATGAAGTACTGGAAAATGAAGTTAAGCCTTTAGTATCATCTTTTCTTCATGAGCGAGGTTTAATTCTTTCAGAAGAGAAGACAAAGATTACATCTATCACAACAGGGTTTGACTTTCTTGGTTGTAATGTACGTAGATATAATAAGAAGTTAATTATTAAACCTTCGAAAGAAAGTATTAAAAGACTTCTTAATAAAGCACGTACATTGATAAAAGCAAATATAGAGAACACTCAGGCTATAGTAATTAAGTCACTCAACTCTCTACTGAGAGGATGGGGAAATTACTATCACCATGTGTGTGCTAAAAAAGCGTTTAGAAAGATCGACAATGAAATTTGGCATAGTTTATGGAAATGGGCAAAGAAAAGACATCCTCGTAAAGGATTACGTTGGATAAAGAATCGTTACTTCAAAGTAATGGGTCAACGCCAATGGGTCTTTGCTGCACCCATATGCAAGAACAAACCAAAAGAGATACGGTATTTAAGACTGCTTAAGCTGATTGATATACCTATCAGACGACATGTTAAAATCAGAGCGGATGCAAATCCCCTTGACTTAAAATGGAAAAAGTATTTTGATGAGAGAGTGAAACGAACAAGAATGTTAGCAAGCTCTTTCTCAAGAGAAGGTTCTCTACTGTTGGTGTCACCATTAAGAATGATGTTTCCTGAGGAATCATGAAGGACAAGCCGGTTCTAGAAAAGAAGAACTTAGATAAGGGGCTCAAGCGTAGTGTGGGGAAACCTGCATGCTGCGTTTCTAAGGGAGGGGGTAGTAGTAATACTGCTTCCTTACCTGACCAGCTTACTCGCGATAAAGGCTTCGAAAAACGAGCTCAATTATATGCTGCTAAGGCTTACTCAAGGCAAGCTGATAAATCTGGTAAGTACATTGATTTAAAGAAGGTTTTCTTTATTGCTATCTCTAATTGTAATTTATTTCCTGATAAGCTTGATTATATATCCAGCCACACTATAAGAGATGAGAAAACCAATGAGCATGACTTAAAAGATTTTCAATTTGTATTTATTGAACTACCTAAATTTCCTAAGAATAAGGAAGAACAGCTAGAAAGCATAGTGGATCGTTGGTTATTTTTCTTCAAATATGCAGATGAAACTACGGAAGAAGACTTAAGGAAAATAGCAGAAAAAGCACCAATAATAAAGTTAGCCTACGATGAATTAGACAGGTTTAGCTGGAATGAAAAAGATTTAGTAGCTTATGAAGAAAGAATAATGGATCTACGGAAAGAAGAAGCCATTCTTGAATACAGACTTGACCTTGCTACTGAAAAAGGCATCCAAATTGGCGAAGAAAGAGGCATCAAAATCGGTAAAGAGGAAGGGAAAATTGAAGTCGCAAAAGCAATGCTGGCTAATAATGTTGATGTCAACACTATTGTCAAGTTTACTGGCCTTTCTATTAGTGAGATTGAAGAATTAAGTGTGAACGGTACAGAGTAATTTCAAAGTGCATTTGCAGTTGGAACGGATACATTTAATGAGAGTCCCATTTCACGGTGTTCAAATCTACTCCTTCTTGTACCATCTCCCAAAGTGGGCTCATTTCTCTCAGTCGGCCAACATTTTTAGCAACAAGATCTGCTGCATACAAAACTTCTTCTTTAGTTGTAAATCGGCCTAGGCCAAATCTAATTGATGAATGCTCAAGGTCATGGCCATTATTTAGCGACCGTACTACATAGGAAGGCTCAAGAGACGCAGACGTGCACGCAGAACCAGAACTTACTGCTAAATCCTTGATTGCCATGATGAGAGACTCACCCTCAATATAGGGAAAGCTCAAGTTTAGGTTGCCAGGAATTCTATTTTCATAATCACCATTTAAAACGATATCAGGAAACGCTTCTTTTATCTTGTTATACAAAATATCCCTTAATTCTTCCACTCTAGTTGTTTCTTTTTTCATTTCTTCTCTAGCAATACGTGCCGCTTCACCAAAACCAACTGCAAGAGGTGTTGGAACTGTTCCAGAACGCATGCCTCTTTCCTGTCCACCACCACTAATTAGTGGTATCAGCCTAACACGAGGATTCTTTCTACGTACATATAATGCGCCTATTCCCATAGGTCCATAAATTTTGTGGCTAGAGAGACTCATAAGATCAATGCACATCTCATTAACATCAATTGGAACTTTTCCAAAGCTTTGAGCTGCATCTGTGTGGAAAAATATATTATGCTTTCTACATATTACACCAATTTCTTTGACAGGCTGAATTACTCCGATTTCATTATTTACCATCATCACTGAAACCAGGATTGTTTGATCAGTAATTGCTTCCTCAAGCTTTGATAAATCTATAATTCCGTTTTGCTTAACAGGCAAATATGTAACTTTAAAGCCTTCATTTTCCAGATGCCGACAAGAATCCAGAACACACTTATGCTCCGTGCAGACAGTTATTATATGATTTCCTTTATTTTTATAAAAGTGAGCAACACCCTTGATTGCCGTATTATTTGACTCAGTTGCACCTGAGGTAAAGATAATTTCTTTGCTATCTGCGTTCACCAGATCAGCGATGTGTTTCCTTGCTTTTTCCACTGCTTCTTCAGCAGTCCAACCAAATGAATGGCTGCGAGAGTGTGCATTGCTGAACTCACCAAAGTAAGGTATCATCACCTCTAAAACACGGGGATCTACTTTAGTAGTAGATTGATAATCAAGAAATATTGGTAATTTTATTTTAGCATCGTGTATTTTTTTACTTTCAACATTCATAAAGCTACCACGGAGACAAAATTTACAATTATTTTATAGCATTAAAACTTAATTTTTTCAAGATATAATCTTGCATCAAGTACAAAAGTGTCATCCAAGTAGCTGACACATAACTGTACGAACATTTATTTGCGAAAGCAGTGTGTTAAATGTTATAGCCAGTTTTGCCTCAAACACAAAGGCAGTGCCCAGACACTGGGATGACACCCTATTGGTGGCAATTGCTTCCAAATCATAATGTTTGTACAGCTGTGCGCCGTGCGCTGGAATCCGTTTTAGCCCTTATCTATATCTCAGTTCCACCAACAGTTATTGCGTCGACTTTGAGTGTCGGCTGACCAACTCCAACGGGCACATTTTGTCCATCTTTCGAGCATGTGCCAACACCAGGATCTAACTTTAAGTCATTACCAACCATAGATACTTTTTTCAACACTGTTGGACCGTCACCAATTAGTGTTGCTCCTTTTACTGGCTGTGTAATTTTGCCATTTTCTATTAGGTAAGCTTCCGAAGATGAAAAAACAAATTTTCCTGACGTTATATCAACCTGCCCACCACCGAAATTTACTGCATATAGACCTTTCTTTACGCTAGATATTATTTCCTTCGGTGTATACTTTCCGGGCAACATATAGGTGTTTGTCATGCGCGGCATAATAACTTCTTTATAACTGTCTCTTCTACCATTACCAGTTGGGCTTACACCCATGAGTTTAGCGTTCATATGATCCTGCATGTATCCTTTTAGGATCCCATCCTCTATCAATATATTATAACTGGGTGGAGTGCCTTCATCGTCTACGCTGATAGAGCCGCGCAAATTGGGCAGAGTTCCGTCATCAACTACTGTGATGTCACTAGCTGCTACTTGTTTACCCACAGAATTTGAAAATGCTGAGACTTTTTTGCGATTGAAGTCGCCCTCAAGTCCATGACCCACGGCTTCGTGTAACAATATTCCTGGCCAGCCTGGACCTAAAACGACTGTCATTTCTCCGGCTGGAGTTGGAATTGCTTCAAGATTTACCAGTGCTTGTTCTAACGCTTGGTTTGCAACTTCTTTCCACTTTTTCTCAGAAATAAACTTACTATAAGAGTCCCTTCCACCATGCCCTGCAGAACCTCTTTCGGTACGGCCATCTTTTTCTACAATGACTAGCACATTAAAACGTACCAGAGGCCTGATATCGCTTAATCTGTGATCACCCTTTATTATTTGTACAACTTGCCATTCTCCACTTAGAGTTATTTTTACTTGCTTCACGCAGTTATTTTTGGACCTTACATACTCATTAACCTCATTGAGTAGCTTAATCTTTGAATTCAGATCCATTTCATTTATAGGGTTAATCCTCGAATATAGGCTTTTTGTCTCTTCGTTTAAATTTATTGAATTTGTCTTGTTTAAAGACACTGAGCTTTTTACCATAGAAGCAGCATTACTAATTTCTTTTTCGCTGATCTCAGAAGAACAAACGAAAGATGTACTATCTTCACAAAAAGACCTTAAACCAAATCCCCTTCTAGTATTCAAGTCCATGTGTTTTAATATGTTATCCTCAAAAACCAGGGACTCCGACTGGCAAAATTCTAGAAACAGCTCACCACCATCGCTATTGCTCAAAGCGTTATTGACTATTTTATATACGTTATTAATATTAACATTGTTTTGAGCAAAAAATATTTGATCTAGATTTGGCATTACCTTTGAACTAAAAATTGTTTAAGTATATTATTTAACTTTAACATAGTAAACTATAAAAAGCCCGGGTGGCGGAATTGGTAGACGCGCTAGCTTCAGGTGCTAGTAACTTTTTAAGTTGTGGAAGTTCAAGTCTTCTCTCGGGCACTCTTAGCTTCCATATTGCTTATTGAATTAATTAATGTTATAATATAACATATTAGGTAATATTTATGCTATGTATGGTGAAAAAGATAAGTTAGCCTACAGAAAGAAGGTACGAACTTACTCGAAACGCTTAGTTACTACACTATCTACTATCTCTTTCATTGGATACATAGCGGCATTGGTCTTGAATATTCCTGTCTTAAGTCTGTATTTTAGTATTGCCGGCACTATATTCAGTGCACTTTCGTTTGCTTTAAATATATGGTCACTAAATGATCATTCCCGACAACAGAATCTTAATAAGAAATCTGGCATAAAAAACACTCCAGGACAAAAAAAGTTAACAAAGATCTATCTTGATATAGCATCCAGTGCTTCATTTCTAATAGGAGGTATTGCATCTATGTCGCTTTTTGAGTCTTCTGTTATTTATTTTGTTTCTACGCCTTTTTTTATTCTAGGCTGTGTTATTATGGCAGCTAATATCGTTCAAACTATGATTAGTGAACCACAGACAAAAAACGCCCTTGAGAATCTCTCTTCAAATACTGCAAGAGTACAAGCTTAAGTATTAACTTATACAGGAATATTAGCTATATAATTCCACTGAAGGAAGCCATTCAAAAGAGTTCGATGTAATTAGCGTCAAAAAAGTGTAAGCAGAAATTGTGGGCTTATTGGGGTAGGAGCTCTTAGTACTCCTACTTCCACATCAATTACTTGAATAATTGCTCAAGCTATCAAAATAAAAGTTTTTATTCAGTAATTTGTGTATAAAGGGTACTATTTTACTGGTAGTAAAATAAATCAGAATGAAGTCTATTTTATTAACGAGGCCTTTATTGGATTCGTTCAATACAAGAAATATATTGAGAAAGTATGGATACAAAGTTTATATAGAACCAGTATTCACAATAAAGTACTTAAATCCTGATATATCTGCGTACGAATTTGACGTTGTGATATCTACAAGTAAAAACAGTGTAAAGGCTTTTAGTCAAATATGCAAAGAGGATGACTTTCCGATTATTACAGTTGGTAATTCAACCATGCAGGCTGCAAAAAATTTGGGATTTTCTGATATAATCTCAGCAGACAGCAACGTTGATGGTCTGATATCATTCATAAAAGCTCATTATTCAAACGCAATAAAGTTCTTGTATATAAGGGGACAAGAAGTATCATGTGACCTCAAAAAGAGATTATCTGAAGAAGATTTTAACGTAAGAGAAGTTGTACTCTATAAAACAATCATTAAAAGGAGTCTAACTAATAGGTGTAAAAATTTACTGTTGGATGGTAAAATTGATAGCGTTGCTTTTTTTTCCTCACAGACAGCAAGGGTATTTTGTTCATTAGTTCTAAAAAGTGGGCTATCTCATGTGATGAATAATACAGTTGCATATACCATGAGTAAAAACATTGCTGATAGTTTAAAGTTAATCAAGTGGAAAAAAATTATAACATCGAGGTTGCCTACTGGGGAGAGTTTAATTGATATAATTAATAAGGATTGCTGATGCTAAAGATTGCAACTTGGAACGTAAACTCCATACGTAAAAGAGTTAATCAACTTTGTAGTTTTATAGTTGATAGTCAGATAGATATAGTTTTGCTGCAAGAGATAAAATGTACGGAAGAGCAATTTCCTTATGCAGAGATAGAAAAGTTAGGATATGAATATGCTATCTATGGACAAGTTGCAAGAAATGGCGTTTGTGTTTTATCTAAATATCCAATACTGGAAAAGTTTAAAATTGACATTGTAGAAGGTTATCAAGAAGCGCGTTATATAGAGTGCATAATAAAGCACAATAATCAGAAGGTAAGGGTGGGAAGTGTATACGTTCCAAACGGTCAAAGCCCGGACTCTCAAGCATTTGAATATAAACTCAAGTTTTTTGATAATCTATATGAAAGGATGAGCACTTTGTTAAAGAATGAAGAGTTAACTATTATAGCTGGCGATTATAATGTTGCACCGGATGAAATTGATGTCTTTGATTCAAACTTATTGAATGGCCAAGTGTGCTTTCATATAAGAGAACGTGAGAAGTTAAGAGCGATCTTGAATCTTGGGTTTAAAGATGCGTTTAGAATATCTCACCCAAATTTGCAACAATTCACTTGGTGGCATTATCAAGGCAATTCACTCAGAAATAATCAAGGAATGCGAATAGATTATATGCTGTTATCACCACAAGCTGTAGATAAATTGGAAACATGCTACATAGATGATAGATTGCGTAAGCTAGAAAATCCGTCTGACCATACTCCTGTTGTATGTGCTATAGAATAATAGCAGATCTCTTACACAATTCACTTTTAGCAAACCTGAGTAGTCTTACCTTTGCTGCTCTGTGGTTCTTCCCTTCGTTTGTTTTCCTTTCCTGTCCAAGATTGATCGCGCTGCTCACTCTTTTCGTTTTCCCTGTTGTTTCTCTGGGAAATTTGCTCAGGAACAGGTTGTTGTTCACTCTTTTCTTTTCCTTGGGAAATTTGTTCAGAAACAGAAATGGGTTGCTCACTCCCTTTAGCCTTCTCGACTGGGGTTCCTAAAATTTTATTGATGCCATCGCTAATTTCATTACCCCATTCTTTTCTTTCCTTTTCATCCCGTGAATGAGGGTTATACAAAGTACCTTTTTTGTCATTTGAAAAAAGAACCTCCACTCCTCCTTTTATGGCAAATATTGTGCCGATAGCAGTAAGAACTACTCCGAGTGTAGTAGGACCAAAAATTAACATTGGAATAGTGGAAAGAAGGACAGGAAAAAAGATCTTGCTTAAGAACGTTGTTACCATCTCTTCATCACTGAGTGGTGGTTCATCCTCTTCTTTTTTATCTTTACCTAAGAATGGTATTTTTTCTTTCATCCCATCCATAAAGGAGCCAGAAATATTTTTCGGGTCTATTTTGATCCCTCCAATTAGCAGCAGCAGCATTTCCAATACAAACTTTATGGATGAATCTTTAGCTTCTGTACCGCGTATATCAGCTACACAGTCATCTACTACTTCTTTTATTTTACCATTCTTGAGATTCTCCTCATTAGCTAATTTTTTCTCTCTAATTTTCTCAAATACGGAAAGTAAAAACTGAGAAAAATTCTCTTCACTGAGTGGTTCTACATCTTCTAGCTTGACATTATTGAATATAATTTGATTCTGACTTAGCATGAAAGCGAGTACTGCCTCGTCATCTTCCTTTAATTCTTTAGGTTGTACTTTGTTTTTTAGCAATTGTATAAAGGCATCATGGATTACCTGATGTTCCTCTTTTTCAAAAATTTTCTCATCTTCGTTAGTTACCTGAGTAGGTAACTTTGGAGGTTTTGAACTTTTTACTTGTGGGCCTGTCATGGCTGACCTATTTGCATTTGCTATGTTCTATTCTAACATATTTTTCGTATTAGTTCAAATGATTTATACTCCTAGAATTCACGATGTTTAAGTCATAATTAAGGGAATTTAGACCCCAGTTGTCGCCAACTTTTATTTCTACTTCAAGTGGTACAGAAATTTCTATTGCATTTTCCATTATATCTTTCATAAGTTTTGCTGTTTCTTGTACCTTTTCGTCTTCTACTTCAACCAGTAGTTCATCGTGAACCTGGAGGATTATTTTACCTACTTTTAATTGGTCAAAAAGCTGAATCGTCGCACGTTTTATTATATCAGCGGCGGTGCCTTGCAGTGGTGCGTTTATTGCTGCCCTTTCTGCAAATTGTCTTACATAAGGAATTGTATTATTTATGTCTCTCACAAAGCATCTCCTGCCAAACAAAGTTTCTACATAACCATGCAATCTTGCGATAGACACTGCTTTTTCCATATAGACCTTTATTTCTGGGTAACAGGAAAAATAGTAATTAATGTATTCAGCAGCCTCCGCAATGGTAATTCCAAGCCGCTTTGCAAGACCAAATGGGCTAATGCCATATATAATTCCAAAATTAATGGATTTTGCTTTGCGTCTTAATTGCTCATCTATTTCTTGCACTCCAAAAACTTGCCTAGCGGTGATATCGTGAATATCTTGTTCGTTTGCAAAAGCTTCTTTAAATGCTGCAACGTTTGCAACGTGTGCCAGGAGTCTCAATTCTATTTGTGAATAGTCAGCAGAAATTATCTTATGCCCTTTTGGCGCAATAAATGCTTGTCTGATAAGATTTCCCTCTTCGCTTCTGATAGGAATATTCTGTAAATTAGGATTGCTGGAGCTCAGCCTTCCAGTTGCAGTTGCAGTCGTTGAAAAGCTTGTGTGTATTCTACCATCAAGTGGATCAACTTGCTTTATTAATGCATCAGTGTAGGTGCCTTTTAATTTACTTAAATGTCGCCAATTTAAGATTTTACTTGCGATTTCTACCCCTTCTTCTTCGAGTGCCTCTAGAACTTCATAATTGGTGCTATACGATCCAGATTTTTTTGACTTTTTCTTTTTATTAAGCCCCATTTTGTTGAATAAAACATCACTTAATTGTTTTGGCGAAGCAATATTAAATCTTTCTCCTGCCAAATTATATATCTCATCTTCAAGCACGGCAATTACCTGCTGAAATTTATCGGACAGCTCCTGTAATTTTTGTATGTTCAGTAATATCCCATTTTTCTCCATATCAAATATTACTTTCATAAGTGGCTTATCGAAGCGCTCGTAAATTGTGAACAATTTTTCCTGAAATAACCTTTGCTTTAGCTTTTCATGAATTGCTATTAAAGTTTTTGCCGAGAAAATTTCTGCATTTTCACTCAAATTATGCGCAACTATGTTTGGAATACTGTGATCGTGTTTTCCTGTATCCAAGCTATACGACATTATCATCAAATCATCAACTGAATCTAACATCTTCTCTGTTGCAGGGAAGATTTTCCTGATCTCTTTAATGTTATGTATTATTTTAAGCACTCCATTTGAGAGTAAAGTTGAGTTAATTGTAATAAGTGCATCTTGTATGCTGTCTTGCTCTATATAAAAAATATTACTTTCGCTATAAGATAGACTTAATACATTGTTTTCAAGGTGGTAATGAATTGCAATTTTGCCTTCATATCTACAATGCTCCAAAAATTTCTCTAACTCTTCACTACTATATTCTATTTTCTCTTTTGTGCTAGACCCATTATAGGAAAAAAGCTTTTCCATTTTACCTATTAAAGAATTGAATTCATACTTCTTTAAAAAGGATAATAGTTTTTCCATATTTGGAGGGCGAACTTCACATTTTGCAATATCATGTTGAAGGTCTACTTTTTCGCATAGTGATAAAAGTTCTCTTGAAATTAGCGCTTTTTCCTTATGTTCAGCAAGAATATTACGAATCCTCGTTTGCTCGATGTTATCAATGTTCTCTATAATATTATTCAATGAATCAAATTCATCTAATAATTTAGTGGCAGTTTTTGGGCCTATTCCTGGAACGCCTGGAATGTTATCAGATGCATCACCAGTTAGAGAAAATAAATCAAGAAGCTTGTTTGAATTTACACCAAATTTTTCTACTATTTGTTTTTCATCTATGTATATATTTTTAATAGGATCAAATATTAGAATATTGTAATTCAAAAGCTGGAACAAATCTTTATCTGATGAAACGACTACCACTTTAAAGTCTTGGTGGTTGGCGTATTTTGCAGCTAGTGTTGCGATTATATCATCTGCTTCATAACCTTCAATCTCTTCATAGCTGAGGTTAAAAGCTTCTACCGCTTCCCTCAGTATGGTAAACTGTGGAGTTAGATCCTCAGGAGGCGTTACTCTGTTCGCTTTGTACTCAGGATATAAATCGTGCCTAAAATTCTTTTTTCCTGCATCAAGTGCTATAGTTAAATAGTCCGAATGGGCAATGTACTTAAGAACCATATTCAGAAAGCCATATACACCACCTATTGGCATTCCTGTTGTGGTAATTAAATGAGGTAGTACATAGTAAGCTCTGAAAAGAAAACCATAGCCATCGATGATTGTGAAAGTTTTTTCTTTCATTGTAGATATTTATGCGTGCTTTTGATGGTCCACTATTTAGCTGAGAAAATCAAGTTTTTGTTTTTCTGCTTTTGAGCGTTGTAAGAGATTTTACCGAAAATAGCATTCATGATGGGGATGTACACATATGTAATATTAAAACCTAGTAGAAGAAATTTGACCTTACCCAGAAAAAGTGGAGAGAAAGTGTGGAATGTTTTTTACAAAAAGAATGATGCATCAAATTGTTCTGGAATGCAATAGTTAATAGTGACGTTGTTTGTTATAAAAAATTTCTATGTATTCAAATATTGCAGTTCTAGTGTGTTGAGCAGAGTGTTGTGAAGTATCAATAAGTATTTCTCTTTTCAATGAGCTAAAGAAGCTTTCTGCAACAGAATTGTCGTAACAACAGCCTTTATTACTCATCTATATTCTTTACAGCTAAGAGATATTGATACCCTTGCGCAGTATATTGTGAACCTTGGTCACTGTGCAGCAGTAGATTTTTAACAGGTTTACGCCTATTAATGGCCATTAATAAAGAGTTCATAACCAATTGTTTATTTATTGCACTACTCATTAACTACCATACGTGAGAATTATTGCTGCCAAATATAGCCATCCCTCCTTGGTTTTGATGTAAGTAATCCCATACTTTATTTGGTTGATCAACAATAAAGTTTTGATCTAGTATATTGGGAGCTACAGCTCTATTATCTGTTTGTTGTTTTTTAATTTTAAACTTTCTTCTCAGTATAGCCCTGATGTCATTTTTCTGCATAATACTTTGCACCGTTTTCAAATTGCAACTTTTACCCAAAGCCTTCAATTCAGCATGAATTTTAGGAGCTCCATATCTACATTTAGAAACTTGATATATTTTTTGAATAGCTTCGAGTAGCTCTTTATTTGCTGATTCTCTACTGCTTATTTTTCTTGTGGTCCACTTATAGTAGCCACTAGCAGAAAATCCTACATAATTCCTGTACTTTATAGCAGTTACTATATAAAAAAATATTTTACTCTTTTTGACTGGCCAGGGCTTTTTTTTAAATGTCTCTTTCCCTTGTTACTCTTGCTTTGTAAATCAAACCTCTCTTTGTCATAAGGTGCTACATCTGGAAATGCATTTGCCGCTGACTTTTTTTCGTTATATTTCTTCATCCATTTTCCTAATACACTATCCCTTATTCCTAGATCTCTTGCTACTTTTGCAACTGGTTGACCTACCTTTCTTTGTTCATTTGCCAGCTTAACAGCTTCCAATTTGAATTCTGCCGTATATTCTCTTGCCATTTCTAATCCTCCAAAATTTTATTTTACCCGAAAAAACTCTTTTCTTTCTCTCCACTTTTTCTGGGTAAGGTCACTATTTCTTAAGTAATTTACACTTCAGAGTTTATCTGCTTTAAAGTTTACTCTATTCTGTTTCAGCATTTGTCATAAATCCTTAATTATTTCTGACTTTTTAGTTCAGTTTTTAACCATTCTTTCCTTAACTTAATGGCAGTGACAATAAGCCTATCTATCATTCTGATGTGATTTCAGTTTTGTTTACGTGCAAACTCTCTAATCCCACCTTGTAGTTAGGATAAATTAGAGAGACATTAAGATCTTTTTTAATTTTAACATTACTTACTCTCTTTGATCCTAAATAAAAACTCTGTGCATAATCTGGTAACTCAATTGGTTCTGGAGGGCTAACATTGAGAAGTTTGGTCGCATATATTACCACTTCAGATTGTGTAGTGGGTAAATCGTCTGCACAATTGTATATTTCACCAGGTTTTATGTTTTGCATGGAAGAAAATAAAATATTCGATATATCTTCAACGTGAATACGAGAAAAAAAATGCCCTTCTTTTTTCACATTTCTTGCTTTGCCAAGCTGCAAGTCAATTAACACGTTCCTACCAGGACCGTATATTCCAGCTAAACGAAAAATATGTACAGGCAGTTTGCTATTTAGCCACTTCTTTTCAGATTTAAGGCGCTTTTCTCCTCTGATTTCTATAGGTCTTGTTTCAGATTCCTCATCCACCCAATTACCAGAGTGATCACCATAGACGCTAGTTGCAGACAAATAACCAAGCCATTTTACATTTTGCAGACAATCACCGTATCTCTCCACAACATCATCGCCATCTGGAGGAATAGAAATTAAAACGTGCGTTGCGCTTTTAAGCAGATCTTGACTAACTTTCTCATAATTAAAGAGGATTACATCTTGTATATTTTTACTTCTTGATGTGCCACTGACTTTCCAACCTAAGTTCAGTAATTTTTTCGATAAAAATTTAGCTACATATCCATAACCAAAGCAAAACAAGTGCATGAAAATTAATTTTTAAAATTCTTCTTGATAAATTCTACTCCTAATTTTATTCCCTCTTCATTAATAATATGCCCTAATGCATGAATTGGGTGTCCTTCAACATTTACTCCATTTTCTTTCAGAGCTTTAACCGCTAAGTCGAGGGACGAAAAAGGTACCACGTCGTCAGCATCACCATGGATAACACATATGTTAGGTTTTGACTTGATCTCTGGTGCAGTTTTTGAAGGTGAAAGAAATCTACCAGAGTATGCAACAACTGATGCACAGGATTGAGAGCGGGTGAGAGCTGTATGTATTGCAAGCATTGCTCCTTGAGAAAATCCAACTAAAGAAAGTTGCGTATCTTTTAAATTAAGCTCCTTTAATTTTGTATCAATGAAATGATTTACAATTGATGTAGCATTTTTTACTCCATTATATAGCGCTTCCTCACTACGATCTTCCAAGCTGAACCACTGATAACCATCACCTATTTCTCTTTCAAACGGAGCATTGGGTACTGCAAAATATGAACCCAGTAAAAACTTGCTCATAACTTTAGCAAGGTGAATGAAATTATCGCCACTTGAGCCCCAACCATGTAAAAAAACAATCAAATTTTTCTTATTTCCGCCTGCACAAATTTCTGGACCTCTAAGTTCAATCATTTTTTTTCCTTTTGCGTTTATATTTTTATCTAACACTAATTTTCAAATTTGTAAAACCAATGTGCAATTACGTTCCCGATACTATAGCTAAAGTGACTTAGGTTCATCGACGATTTGAAAAACCGTCATTCCGCTACTTGTTAGCGGAATCTATACTAAGATACCGCGAATGAATCGCGGTATGACGTAGGATTGCTGTCATTCCAGTGCTTGACACTGGAATCCAGGAAACTTAACTTTACACCAGGTAATAAGAACTGGATCCCAGTGTCAAGCACTGGGATGACACCTCTGGGCACTGCCGTCATAAAGGAACCAGTGTCAGCTACTTTCATGACATCAATAATTGACCTCGACTTACCGTCCAACTAGAAAGTTGTATATAGAATGACAGAAATCCAGATGTTATTTATTTACTTTCGATCTTTTCTATCAATTTTTTAACTAAGCCTCTTAGCTTTTTACTGGATTCATTAAGCTCTTGAATCTGCGAGCTGCGCTCTTTCATTAGTTCCTTATAGTTACCTCTTATGTAGTCAATCATTTCCTTCATCTGAGCAATCATCTTGTTAACATCCATACTGCCCAAATCAGGTATCATGCCAGGCATAGCCCCTTCTAACATACCGCCAGCCATAAGCTGCTGAGACATTTGCATAAATGGTTTTAAAGCCTGATTAAGCAATTCAGGATCCTTGGCTAATTTTTCTATTTGCTCTTTGCAAGTATCCATATACTGCTTCATAAATTCATCTTCTTGCCCTTTGTCTATCATAATTATAACCTACCTAAAAATACGTGTCCTTTATTATATATTATTTTAAAATTAAAAACAATACAAAATACCTGTCACAATTGCATTAATACTTTTTAAATAATAAAAAATGCTCCTTTGCTTATAAAGGGTCACATACTTTCTTTAACCACTCCTTATCTTTGACGCTATTTTCTAAGTTTTTATAGACAAATTGATGGTAGCCATTTATCCATTCAATTTCATCCTTAGTAAGCATTTGCACACTTATTAGCCTTCTATCATATGGAATAGAGGTTAGTTGTTTAAATCCCAAGAAACCATTTTTATGTTTATCAACATACATCAGATTTTCAATCCTTATTCCATACTCTCCCGGAATGTAATAGCCAGGTTCGTTGGATAGTATCATGCCTGGCGTGAGTTTCACTTTATTTCCCTTTGATATTGCTTGTGGTCCTTCGTGTACTGATAGGTAACTTCCTACTCCATGCCCTGTACCATGCATATAGTCCATTCCAAATTTCCATAAATGCGTACGTGCTAATATATCCAATTCTCCACCAGTAGTGCCAGGAGGAAAGATGACACTTGCTATAGCAATGTGAGCTTTGAGTACTATTGTATAGTGGGTTATTTGTTCATCAGTTGGATTGCCAATTGCTACAGTTTTTGTCACATCAGTTGTGCCGTCAAGGTACTGGCCACCAGAGTCAATCAAATACAGTCCATCTTTCTGAATTACTTTATTCGTCTTACTGCTTGCACGATAGTGAATTATTGCTCCATTCTCATTAAATGCTGAAATTGTTGGAAAACTTAGTTGCTTAAACAAATTCTGCTCTTTTCTGTATTCTAAAATCTTTTCTTCAGCTTCAAGTTCTGTACCAACATTATTTTCAAGCCAATATAGAAAATTTGTAACTGCCACTCCATCTCTGATATGCGCATTTATAGCCCCAGCTATTTCAGTTTGGTTTTTTGCTGCTTTATAAATTAGACAAGGATCTTCTCTCTCAGCTACCTGTTTATCTTTTATTACAGCCATGATACTCATTGGAGTTGTGCTTGGATCCATGACTATTGAATTTAGCTTGTGCAGCGAATTTTCTAGCTCACTAATATCAAAAATATTTATATGATTGCCTAAATTTGCTTCTATAGTTGAATGTTCTTTATCTTGAATAAACAAATCAACATTACCGCTTTTATACAATATAGCACGACCCAATATACATGGAGTATATTTAGCATTTTCGTTTCTTAAATTTAATAACCATGAAATTGAATTTGGATCAGTTAAAAGCACTGCTTCAGCTTCTTTATCTATACTTTTAGCGACTTTTTCACATTTGTCCTTACTACTTTCACCAGCATGTTCAATAGAATGTAAAACCACTGCTTGTTTTCGATAGTCACTTTTTTTTCCAGCTAAACAGGGTATTAATTTACAGATATTCTCATACTTTCTTATATCTTCTATGGTAAAATATTGCAAATAATAACCTAGTGAGGCAGTCGATGTTAAGTTTGCTTTTATCCATTCGCGTGGATCCTCTTCTTGTATATTATATACTTGAAAATTGCCCCGATCGAGCTGATTGCGAGCTTGTGTGATATAGCGTCCATCCGTAAAAAATGGGCACTTGTTGTCTTTTGTAACGATAAGTAGCCCATTTGTTCCTGTAAAGCCACACAGCTTTGTTAGCTCCTCTGAATACTCATTTAAATATTCATCTTTAGTATGCAACATAAATGCATCAACGTTTATCTCGTGCATAAAAGAACGAAATTCTTCGATTTTTGACATAGAACACCTCATACAAAATTAGCAGCCACTTTCGTTTTCCTGTTTCTCAAATACACTAATATGCTCACTATCGCTGCGGGAGTGATGCCTTGTATTTGCTTTGCAATGCCAATCGTCGCTGGTTTTATCGTCTGCAACTTTTCTATTACTTCACTTGACAGGCCTTTAACTTGTGAATAGTTGAAATCAATTGGAATTTGAGTGTTAATTTCCTCTCGTAAAAACTTCATATCCGCTTCTTGTCTTATTAGATAAGGTTTGTATTTTGCTTCAATTTCAACCGCTTCGCATATTTCATTCTTAGCTCTATTATCCGCTTTGGTGTGTCCCATTTTGTCATTCCAGCGCGTGACGCTGCTTAACTCCGGCCATATTTCTTGTAATTTATTCCAGTCGATGTTTGGATAGCTAAGTAAATCTAGTGCCGTTTTTCTTATCCCATCATAAGATATTTTGATACCATAAGACCTAAGCTGCTCAGGAGTAATCGTCAGACTCCCTAACTTCTCTTCAAGCTGCTTAATGGATTCAAGTTTATTCTGTAAAACAGAGTATCTCTCATGCGAAACAAGGGAAATATCATAACCTTTTTGTGTTAATCTTCTATCTGCATTGTCTGACCTGATAGCTAGCCTATATTCTGCACGCGAGGTAAATAATCTATAAGGTTCGATCACCCCTTTAGTGACTAGATCATCTATCATTACACCGATATACGAATCTGTACGATGGAGAACAAAGCTTTCTTTTTTTTCAAATGCAGAGAGTGCTGCATTAATTCCGGCGATAATTCCTTGCCCTGCTGCTTCTTCATATCCAGTGGTGCCATTAATTTGGCCAGCAAAATATAGGCCTTTGACTTTCTTGGTTTCAAGAGTATGAAACAGCTCTCGTGGGTCAATATAGTCATACTCAACTGCATATCCAGGTCTTAGTATTTCTGCATTTTCAAGTCCCTTGATACTCTTTATCATTTCACGCTGCACTTCAATGGGCAATGAATTTGAAATTCCGTTCGGGTATACAGTATCATCATCCAGGCCTTCTGGTTCTAAAAATATTTGGTGGCTACTTTTTTCTGCGAATTTTTTCACTTTAACTTCAATGGATGGGCAGTATCTTGGCGCAACAACGTCACTTAGATACGAAGAAGCTGACCTATGAAGATTTTCTCTAATTATTTTATGCGTATTTTCATTAGTATGGGTAATAAAGCATGATACCTGAGGTTGGTTAATTTTTTCTGTGAGATAAGAAAACGGCACAGGTGGATTATCACCCACTTGTTCTTGCAATATTGACCAATTTATAGTGCCACGATCAAGCCTTGGTGGAGTTCCGGTACGCAGTCTACCTAATCTAAAATCATATTTATTCAACGTATTTGCAAGTTCTACTGCAGGCTTATCTCCCATTCTCCCTGAAGGGGTTGTTTGTTCTCCTATATGAATTACACCTTGCAGAAAAGTTCCTGTGGTTAAAACGACTTTACCTGTTAGTATATGTTCCCCTGAGCTTGTTATTACAGCTTTAATGCACAATTCTCCATTGTTATTACTCTCTATAAGGAAATCGTCAACTGACTCTTCTTTTACCGTCAAATTGTTATAATTTAGAATAATTTCCTGTATTGCTTGCTTGTATAATTTTCGATCTGCCTGTGCACGTGGTCCCCACACTGCCGCACCTCTGCTGCTATTTAAAATGACTGAGTGTATGCTTGCTCGGTCGATTGCTCTTCCCATTATTCCATCAAGAGCGTCAACTTCCCTGACTACAACACCCTTTGCAACTCCTCCGATTGCTGGATTGCAGGACATTTCCCCTATAGTTGAAATTTTATGAGTTATAAGCAGCGTGTTTGTACCAAGGCGAGCTGCCGCAGCAGCCGCTTCGCACCCTGCATGACCACCACCTACTACTACTACATCATATTTATGCATGCCTTCTTGAGTAATTCTTACTCTACTAATATTCTAACTATTAGCGGTTAATGTCAAATTTTACAGTAATTAACTATTTCAATCATCAGTGGCTAATGTATAGCTAACCCCACGTCATACCGTCACGGTATCTCTAGATCCCGCTAACAAGCAGCGGGATGACGGTTTTTCAAATTATCGGGTTTTAGTGGGGCGAGCGACCAGGATCGAACTGGCGACATTCAGTACCACAAACTGACGCTCTACCAACTGAGCTACGCCCGCCAAGATATAAAATTTCTAACATAAGAGCGCAAATAGTCAATTGATTATTTAACTCTCCTTTTGCAGAGGGTTTTAAGTTTAGCCAATAAATATTTTCATTGATACTTTTACCATTATAGTTAATTGTATTGACACTAATGAAGTAGTGGTATGTTTAAAAGTATTTTCACATTTAGTTTTTTTACGGCTATTTCAAGGATCTCAGGGTTAATAAGAGATGTATTGATTGCTACAGTTATTGGTGCAAACTCTCTTGCAGACATATTTTTTTCTTCGTTTCGCTTTGCCAATCTATTTCGAGCATTTTTTGCAGAAGGAGCGTTCACTACCTCATTCATACCGTTATACTCGACAGAATCATATGATAATAAGAAGGCATTTAATTTTGCAAGTAGTGTAATATCCATTACGTTTATTATCTTAGTAATTTTTTGCCTTATCATGCAAACTTTCTCCCCTTATATGATTCAAATTTTTGCTCCTGGATTTGACCAAAGTAAGTTTACCCTTACTGTTACTTTATCAAGAATTATGATGCCCTACATAATCTTTGTTTCAATTGCATCACTTATTGGTGGAATGCTGCAAGTAAAGCAGCATTTTGCTTCAACAGCTATTGCACCAATCGTTTTGAATCTCTGTTTAATCATCAGTTTGTTTGTGCCTTACGTAAAAACTCCAGCGCACAACCTTTCTATAGCTGTTCTTATAGGAGGAATTTTCCAGCTACTTTTGATACTATTTAGTGCATACAAGTTAAAGGCAGCTTTTTCTTTTAGCCTTGAATTAAGCAATGAAGTAAGGTTGTTTTTTAAGCGTGTGATACCTGCAATTATCAACAATTGTGTAACTCAAATAAGCTTATGGATTGATACAATAATGGCAAGTTTTATACCAAATGCGGTGTCTTATATATATTATGCCGATAGACTAAATCAACTACCGCAGGGAATAATCGGTACTGCAATTGGTACAGTGCTTCTTCCTCTAATTTCAAAACAGGTGAATAATACTGAAAATATAGTCAAAATACAGAACAAGGCTCTCAACATAGGATTAATGTTAATTATGCCAACAACTGCTGCCTTTATCATTATTCCCGACATAATTTTACTTACGCTTTTTTCTTACGGCCGGTTTGATCATTATGCAGTGCAGCAAACTGTTCCCACTTTAATAGCATTTTCTCTTTCTTTACCTGCATTTATTATAAATAAAGTATTGCTACCTACATTTTTTGCTAAAGGCAATCTGAAAATACCAACCATATTTTCGCTAATGTGTCTTGGAATTAATGTAGTGCTAAACCTTTTGTTAATGAACAAGTATCAGCATACGGGGATTGCTATTGCTACTTCCGTTTCCACTTGGATAAACTCCATTCTATTAATTAGTTATTTAACAATAAATAAGATGTATAAGGTTAGCCAAGCGTTATTGTTAAATATCATGAAAATTTTTGTAGCAACGGCAGTCATGTCAATAGCCCTTTATATTTTTAATTCTTTGTTGGCAGGATTATTTTTTGATAAAATGTTGGCTCGTATTGTTTATTTAGCGACTTTAATAGCTTTGAGTGTTATTGTTTATTTTGGTACTCTTTACTTAACTTTTAGAGGAAGTTTGAATAATTTGAAATATGTATAAACCAGATCTTTTGCTAAAGGAACAGCAAACGGTGTCATCCCAGTGCTTGACACTGGGATCCAGAAATTTTGTTGATTGTATGATCTGGAAAACCTTGTTTAAGTCACACTGGATTTCAGTGTCACACATACAACTGTATGAGTGTTGTGATTTGAAAGCAATTTCCACCGGGAAGGGTGTCATCCCAGTGCTTGACTACTTGGATCCAGCTTCTCATGCAACCTCATCAAAAATGTTGTGTTTTAACATAAGATTAGCTACTTTTTTGCTAACCAACTTAATGTCTAATCAAATTTTCTGGATCCCAGTGTCAAGCACTGGGATGACAGGAGTGGGTGCTGGGATGACAGGAATAGGCACTGGGATGACAAGACGAAGAGATGCCGGAATGAGAGGTCTACTATGAAACTTTCTTTATACGCCATATTATCAATTTCTTTAGTATTAGTCCTTCTTCATGTTGCTGCAACTTTTAAGGATTGGAGTGGCTACAGGCAATATATCATAAAAGAGTTGGAGAAGACGTATGATGCTAAAGTGCATATTGGAGGGAAAGTTGAAGTTTCACTCATTACTCCAAAGCTCACTATTTATAATGTATATGTACAATACAACGAAAATAAAGAGCAAAAGTTATCAGATTTAATTAGTGTAAGAAAAATTGAAATAAGACCATCGTTCCTATCGTTGTTTTTATTTTCGTTGCAACCAAAGTCAATCACATTGTTTGGCATGAAAAGCAATAAAGAAAATTTAATTAATATTATAAATACAAAAGCCAGTGGTAACACAGTCGATATAGTAATAAAAGACAGCCAAGTAAGTTTTAAGAGTGATTTCGCTGATATTGTTAACATAAAGGAGGTTGCTGTAAAAAAAAACAGGCAATTCTCTGGTAAAGTAAAGGTAGGTGACAATAATTACGATTTTTCAGGAAAGGTTGATATCACAAAAAAGAATGTACACATTAGTGTTGAATCAAATTTTGTAAATTTGCTATTTACAGGTAATAGAAATCAAGAAGAACTCCAGGGTAATTTAACACTAACGATTAATAATAGTTCCGGTTCTGTGAGTGATTTAGCAAAAATCATTAATCTTAGCTTTCTCTCTCATGTTATTCCTAGCGAAAATATCAAGATATCATCCAATATAAGTCTTAATGAAAGTGAGTTTACGGCAACTGACTTAAAAATTGATTCCAAAAGCATGCAAGCCAGTGGTACAATACAAAATGATAGAAAAGGCAATCACACTAATTTCAATATTAGCTTCAGTAAAGTTGATTTAGATTCCATACAAAATGATTCACAAAGAACAATGAATATGAAGGATCTTCTGGAATGTTTTAGAGCAGTTGTGCCAAAGAACTTGAGCTTAAATTTTAATATGGAAGCTTCTAACATTCAATATCAAAACAAAATATTGGACAATTTCCGTGCTGTACTAAAATCCACTGATGGCAAAGTAAAAGTTAATACGCTTCTTAAATTTCCTGGAATCAATAATATATCTTACTTATCAGGAGAGATCTCAAACAATAATGTCCTATCTGAATTCAACGGCGATTTATTAGTCGAAGGAAATGATTTTGGGTCATTCATTTCATGTTTTTTCCCTTCTATAAAGATGAAAGAAAACCAGAAAAATCAATTTACACTAAGTTCTAAACTGCACCTTGCACCAAGAATATTATCTATCTCAGACATTAGACTGCTAAATAATAAGGAATCCTTGCAAGGGTCAATTAGAGTAAGCCACACAAAAAAACGCAGTGTGGTCGATGGTGAATTTAGCATGCATAATCTTGATGCAGATAAATATGATCATTCATTATTTAGCAGTTTACCTAAAATGCAATGGCTGAAAAATTTTCAGTATGATGCAAATATAAAGGCCCGTGTTAATAACCTTACATTGAATGATACGAAAATTAAAAATTTGGATTTTTTGCTGAAAATGGAAAAAGGTAAGCTAGTTGCAGATAAAATAAAACTATCTGGAGAAGATTTCGATATTACCGGTAATGCAAAAATATTAGCAGATCAAAAATACGCCAAACCTTTATTAGATGTTAACCTTACGGGCAGTAAATTTAATGGAAAAATTATTACATTACCAAATTTAGTAGAGACGAAAAGAAATTCAAGAAATGAGATAGATCAAATTCAATGGTCAACAAAGCAGCTTGATTTTTTGGATGACAAAGAAGGCTTTGATGCAAATGTGCAAATCAATACTGCAGAATTTAAAACCAAGCAGAATGTTTTGAAAGATTTTAATTTGGATGCGGTAATGAGAAACAACACTATCACTATCAGGCAGGCAAGTTACGTATTAGAACACGGGCAAGTGTTTTTTCAGGGTTATTTAAGATCAGACTCAATAAATACAAGGTTTTCTATTGTAAATTTGGACACTAAAAAGATTGGTAAGGTTATAGGAATTGACAATGTAAATGGTCAGGTAAGCTTAAATGGTGAAATCAAAACTCAAGGAAAAAGTTTTCATGATTGGGCTAGTAACTTATCAGGAGATGTAAACTTACAAGCGCAAGGAATAGAAGTTACTAATGTAGATTTCAATTCATTTATCACTAATTTGTTAAGCAGTAAGAATAAATCTGAAATTTCCACACTTGCTTATATTGATATATATAATGGTAAAACATTTTTTGAAAATATTAGCGGAAAAGCAAGTATTAAGAGTGGTATATGTTCAACTAGTTTACAGTTCGGGATTGATCAAGCATCAGGGTCAATCTCTTCTAATTTAACCTTATCTAACTTCGCTTTAGCTTCTATATTCAGGTTCTTTTTCATACCACCAAACTATAGTAATCCAATCTATATCGATATGCATTTGGATGGCCCTATTTGGCGTCCTAAGATGAGTTTTGATGTAGACCAAATCTTCACCGCTCTGGTTGGCAAGAAAAATAGTTGATTTACTAACATCTGTTTATAAGAGTCATATGTGCTTGACACCTGGTTAATATTAGGTTAATATATTGATATGAGCGTTAAGTTGTAGGTAAAAAAAATGTTTAGTATGTTTTCGAATCTTTTTGGCAAAAATTCAAGTGTTATTGGAAGTGATGTAGAAGTTAGCCCTATAAAAGAAACAGTGACTCCTGTGGATATTGATGAGGGTTTTGAGGAGATTGATCTTGCAGAAATTGATGAGAGTGATGTAGAAGTTAGCCCTATAAAAGAAACAGTGACTCTTGTAGATATTGATGAGGGTTTTGAGGAGATTGATCTTGCAGAAATTGATGAGGAAGAATTTTTTGAATGTGCAGCAACACAAGAAGAACTAAATTCGTTGCTTGAATCTGAATTACAAGGTAAAACTATTTCTTATGCCCTTAAGCCATTGCTTTATACTGCAAAATATGGAGCCAAAGCACTATCAGCAACAACGGTAGTTGTATCGTACGCCTTAAATGGGGCTTCATATGGTATAGCTGGTATATCTTATATTCCCTGTAGTGCATCAAAGATACTTGAGGAGATTAAAGAAAAAGATAAAAATACAGTAGGATACAAGATGATCACTGCTTCTCAGAATTTGCTAGATCTTACGTCAGGTGCTATATATACTGTGTCATATGTACCATATGGTGCTGGAGTAGTTTTAAATGGAGTGTCTGGTATAGCGAATCAATTAGATTCTTCTTTATCTCCTGAAAAAATAGAGCAGATCTGTACTAAATCAGATTTGCTTGTAGATAATTTATCTAGTAAATTAAAGGGAATAAAAATAGAGAATTTTTCACAAGCTCTAGCGGTAGCTCGTTAGGCGTGTACGGTTTAGGGGACAATAAACTTATCTGAACGGATATCTTCAAGCGTATCTGTTCAATGGTGCGGTAAAAAATGGTTGCGCAGACAAAGTTGCTATAGCTAGTGCAACCCTACGTCATATCGCGATTCATTCGCGGTATAGATTCCGCTAACTAGTAGCGGAATGACGGTTTTTCAAATTGTCGATAAATCTAAGTCAGTTTAGCTATAAGTAATAAACATCAAAACTTCAACTCAATTTATCACCACCTGGCTGTGGTGGCAAGCCAAATGCTTCCCTTTTTTCATTGAGTGTCATAAAGCTTGCATTTTCTACGTATTTCCACAACTTTTGTCTCTTTTCCATGAGAATTTCTATTGTATCTTTGTCATACGACAAGCACAGATCTTCACCAAATCTTGGTATCAGCCAAGAATTCAGGTGACAGATAATATTTTCTAGCGTTGGTAAAACCGTCTGCTCCCAAAGGGACAGGCGTGCTTCGACTAAATTGCTATAAGTGTTATCACCTGGTATGCCAAGCAACTGCGGCGGAACGCCAAAAGCCAGGGCAATATCACGAGCTGAACTGTGTTTGGACTCAATAAAATCCATATCCCTTGGTGATAAGCTCATTTCCTTCCACTCCAAGCCTCCTTCAAGCAATATCGGTCTTCCAGCATTTATAGAACCTGAATAATGATCATTTATTTGCGCTTTTAAGCGTTGGTACTGCTCTTGACTTAAACTTCCACCACTTCCATCTTTCGCTGATTTCACAACTATTGCACCACTTGGTCTTGCTCCGTTTTGCAACATCGCTTGATTCCAAGCACCCGCCTGATTATGCTGATCTATGCTATATGCAGCTGCCTCAATTGGTGATAGCCCATACCAATCATTCAAAGGATTAAAGGTCTTTAAGTGCAACACTGCTGAACATCCAGTTAGTTTATCAACTTTAAAGTCATAACTGTTGTTATTTATGGCATAACGATAGATATAAGGAACGTTATTTCTCCCTGGAACAATTTCAACCCTATCTGGGCGCAGAAGATAAAGCTCTGTTGGTGGTTTTCTATTGTTCTGCGACTCAACCATCAATATATAAGAATTGCCGTTAACTAACCGATAAGTTACAATCCCCTCAATAAATTCCGATTTTGATGTCATTGGGTTAGGAGAATAAAGTAATTTCAGTAATGGATGGGCTTTTAGTTGCGATTTTCCCTGGTCAGTAAGCTGGCAGAGAGTAAGAGGTACCGAAGATGCAGCACTTGCAATCATATTGATTGCTCGAAAGGCAATAACATTTTTTATGTAACCTTCCTCAGCAAAACTTACATAATCACGCTTACTCCAACTTGGCTCCATCATTAGCTGCAAAGCAGAATATTTAGTAAATACTGCGCTTTTTTTTCTTTGAAAGATGTTGAAATTCATATGTGCCTCCTAAAAAATTGAATTTGTGGTAGAATTATATCAATTGGTGTCACAGGAAGGATATACTAACGTACGAACATTATGTTTGAGAGCAATCTCTACACAGTAGTTAAATGGCAGGCACAATAAGGGGTAGCAAAAAGAATGAGCTTTTTTTTTGAGCTGAGCGAAGCCACCTAAGGTAGAAAATGAATCAGGAAGGAGTAAAAATATATTTAATATTTATATGATGTACTTACTTATAAATATCTTTTCTGTGTCCTATCTCTGTGATAACCACTTCATATTTTATAATATTTACGGAATAGATAACGCGATAATCACCTACCCTTAATCTTCTTTGTCCTTTAAATCTGTAATATAATGGCTCACCAAGGTTAATGGGATCAACTGTAAGGCGCTTATTTATCGCATTTATGATCCTTAATCTTATTGTTTTT
This sequence comes from Wolbachia endosymbiont of Drosophila ananassae, assembly GCF_008033215.1. Taxonomy (NCBI): domain Bacteria; kingdom Pseudomonadati; phylum Pseudomonadota; class Alphaproteobacteria; order Rickettsiales; family Anaplasmataceae; genus Wolbachia; species Wolbachia endosymbiont of Drosophila ananassae. Next base: position 1,001,821 of record NZ_CP042904.1, read on the forward strand.
GGAAGAGCTGGAAGGTCTTTCTCAAGAACGCTTTCTATGAAGATAATATTGTATTCCAGTCTACATCCTCACTTCTAATTTTCTTCACACCTGAAACATTACGTCTAGCAGCACGCTCAATTAGTATTTTATCTTCCTCATTTTCAATTGCTTCTTGTATTAGCTTCTCTGCTAGTTCTTTAATGGACTTATTTCTTATTTTAGCCAGTCCAGCAAGACACTCTGAAATTTCGTTGTTGAAAGTTATGCTAAATTTTGAGTTTGCCATATATTTTACCTAAAATCTACTAATAATTATACAACATTTTTCTGAATTTTTCAATAAAAAAAGTTGCCTATACGTAAAGAGGACCTGTGTTGACAAATAATTAAACATTTGTCATGTACTATGTTTGTTAAGGAGAAATAGCACAGAAGTTAGTATTAAGTATATTAGGAATAAGAAAGGCTGCGCCCAGTGTCACACACTGGGATGACAGGAAAAGAACGCACTGCTATACTAAAAAGAAAAGAAATTGAACATGACAGAATGGCTAATATCTAATCAGCTTATTGATTATAACTGTGCCGTAAAATCTATGGAAGAGAAAATTCAACAAATTCACAATAATTCAGCAGACGAATTAGTATGGCTACTCCAGCACCCTCCACTTTATACTGCAGGAATCAGTGCAACAGATGACGACGTTGTTGAAAAATTATTTCCTATATATAAAACAGGCAGGGGTGGCAAATACACATATCATGGTCCAGGACAGCGCATCATATATTTAATGTTAAACCTTAAAAAAAGAAATAAATGCGACATAAAGCTATATATTAGAGACCTAAGTAAGTGGATAATAAATGTTTTAAAGCAATTTAATATACTTGGAGAATTTAAAGAGGATAGAATAGGTGTTTGGGTGAATAACAATGGAGTAGAAAAAAAAATTGCAGCTTTTGGTATCCGTTTAAGAAAATGGGTAACTTATCATGGCATAGCGCTTAACGTCTTTCCAGACCTCTCTCATTATAAGGGTATTATTCCTTGTGGACTGCAAGATTATGGCGTCACGTCAATGGAAGAACTAGGAGTGAAAGTTCCACTCTCTGAATTGGATGATATACTAAAAAAAGAGTTTTATAAGATATTTTAATGATTGTTTATCTTTTATATTTCATTCTCACTTTATGTGCTAACACAAGTATTCATGCAATCGACCAAGTTGATATTATTGCTCCTTCCTCCAAGGGAAAAGAATCAGATCTGACTACCATAAAAGAATATGTAGAAGCTTTGGATTTTAATCCCCATATTTCGGAGAAAATATATAGTAATGATAATCCATTTTATTCCAACTCTGATGAATTCAGAGCAAATGATTTGGTTAGTGCACTAACCGGTGATAGTAAAATAATCTGGTGTATCAGAGGAGGAGAAGGGGCTTCTCGGTTAATTCCCTATCTAGAAAAGTTACCCAATGATAAAAAAGAAAGGATTGCTCAAAACAAAAAGATCCTCATAGGCTATAGCGATATAACTGCCTTGCACATCCATCTACAAGCTAAATATGATTGGCAAACTCTTCACGGCACCATGTTGGAAATGATAGTAAATAACTCCGTTTCTGAAAGCTCTGTTGAAAAATTGAAAGAGTTAATTCTTAACAAGCGGGATTCTATCAGATTTGATAACCTAAAGACGATAAATAATGGCATTAGACTAAAAGATGGCAGATTAAAGTCTAAAATCATCGGTGGTAATATGACTTTAGTTGAAAACAGTATAGGAACTGTTTGGCAAATAAATGCGAAAGGTAAAATTCTATTTTTAGAGGACATAAGAGTCTACCCATACGCAATAGAGCGCAGTTTAGATCACCTAAAACAAGCTCACATCTTTGATGGAGTACATGCAGTAATCTTTGGGGATTTCGTTAACTGCTATAACGATAACCTTGTTGAAGTTGTAAAAGAAAGGTTTGCAAAAAGTGTTAACTTTCCTGTATTTACAATGAAAGGGGTAGGCCATGGACATACAAATGATCCTTTACCTTTTAACACTCACGCTATTATTAGCGTTCAAGACGAAAAAGAAGGTTTGTTTTTTATGGACGTGCAGAATGTTAGCTACACATAGCTGATAGCTCACTAGGCTTCTTTTGAAATTGTTAAGGTAATTGTCATCCCAGTGCCCTGACTACTTGGATCCAGAAGACTTAATTTTAACCAAGCAGGCTGCATAATAAAGGCTGGATTCCAGCGTCACGCGCTGGAATGACAAGGTATAAACCTTATCGTCATGCTGCCGCGAACCGTCATACCGCCACGAACTGTCATACCACCACGAACCGTCATACCGCGATTCATTCGCGGTATCTCTAGATCCCGCTAACACGTAGCGGGATGACGGTTGTCAGGGTGTCATGCAAGTAGCTGACTACTTGGATCTGGTAGACTCAAATCACAATGCCCGTAAAGCTGCGACCCTAGAGCTACTATCTCTCACCCACTGCAAATATTGCACGGTACTATCCACTTGATCATCGTGTCGAGTTTCAGGAAACATTAAAATCTCATACTCAAAATCGTTCAGCCATACTGCTTGGTGCGGCAGAAAAACCTTGCCAGACTCTATAATCGGAACAATTTGATAAAATCGAGTGAGTTTGTCATCATGTGGTACTATTTCGATAATTGGTAAATCACTGTTTGTCTTTAGCTCTTGCACCAATTGCTGACCACTTGTTTTTGCTTCGATTAAAATTGCGTGTGGCGTCCATCTTGCTGCTAAGGAAAAAACTTGCTCTTTAAGCTTTGGATACTCAAGCTTTGCGCGATATACATCGAGTAAATAGAATTTATTGCCCACTTTTGTCCAGGTGGTGCAGACGCTAAAGTTGCTCATGCTGCTTGTTGAAACTGCAGTGTCCCAGCTCTGAGTGACATATGAGAGACTATCAGAAAAATTTCTATAGCGCTTCAGCCACTCTCGTTTAATTATACCACTTGAAAGTGGCAGAGGGTTTTGTTGATATTGTGCAGCAAAAGCGTAACTTCCAAGTTCAACCTTTATCATCTCAACTTCTTCTTTTCCTCCATCGAGGGGATATAGCAACTGACCTTCTTCTCTTGAGTATAATATTACGGGTGGTGTCATTCTAGCACTTGATGCTGTAATCCAGCTTTTGTACTCATTTGTAGTTACTCGGGTGACAGGAACAAGAAAAGGAGGCGCTGGCTTTTTGATTGAATAGATAATCTCCTTATTTTCAGATATCATCGGTAAACAAGTATGGTTCCATATGTTTTTCGGTTTGGAGAGAAGGTGCCCGGTTAAATCTTCTTGATGTAGCCTATGCATCACAAGAACAATTACTCCTTTTTTTCTATTGTTGAGCTTGGCTACTAAAGTCTGGTCAAACCAATTTGTAGCACGCTTTCTAAACGTTTCACTCAAAGCTTGGGCGGGACTCAGTGGATCATCCACGATGATGAAATCACCACCTTCACCTGTTAACGTCCCTCCAACTGACGTTGCGATTCTGTATCCTCTCTGCACTGTTTGAAATTTGTATTTGGTATTCTGATCTTTGGATAGTTCTACCTCTGGAAACAGCTCTCTATACCAACTAGACTGCATTATGCATCTTGTATCGAGCGAGTGCTTTTCGCTAAGCAGCCGAGAGTAGCTTGCAACTATTATTCTTGCAGTTGGCTGATTTCCCAGTATCCATGCGGGCCACGCAACGCTTATGCACAGGGACTTCATTGAACGCGGAGGCATATTGAATATTATTCGCCTCATTTTGCCAACATTTGCCGCTTCAAGTCTGTCTGCTATGACTTTTATATACTGATAATCATTATACTCACACCCCGGCACCACCGTTTGAAAGCACAGTTCAATGAATTTTAGAAAGTTCATGATATAATGTTGAAACCAACGCGTGACGCTGGGATGACAAAAAAAGGAGCACTGAAGGCTATAGGTGAGACGTTGCGGTATCTCTAGATCCCGCTAACAAGCAGCGGGATGACGAATTACTTAACCATCATCTACACCGTCATACCGCGATTCATTCGCGGTATCTCAGCCGCTAACAAGTAGCGGAATGACAACAATCCTACGTCATACCACCGCGGCGCTAACAAGAGATCCCGCTAACAAGCAGCGGGATGACGGTTGTCGTTTAGCTATAAATATTAAGAAATTTACCAAATAAAAAAAAGGCAAAAGAAGCCCCGTGGTTGGCTAATTACTTACATTATACTTTCAAGTATGGCGTTTTTTTATTCTAAACGCTTAATAACCGCGATTTAGCTGCTTTTTAATGCAACTAACCTTTAGTCATAAATGTTTAAGAAATTTACTAAACAGAAAAAAAGGCAAAAGAAACCCTAGGGTAGCTAGTTATTCACTATCCATTTTTTAAATCGGCGTTTTTTGATGTTTTAAATGCTTTATAAGCGCATTTCAGCTTATATTAGGTAAAAACCTAGAAATTTTATAAAGACATAAGATGCACATAGTGCAAAAAATTAAACATGGGACGCCAGATACGTGAGTTTTTTTGTCATTTAATCTGTACAGAGAAGATAAATAAATAGCTTCAGTTTCATGATAAGGGGACTGGCAAGGCTTGTCAAGCAAGTTTTTTGCAATATCAGGGGATAATTTCGACCATAAATCCCTATCAATAAATTTTAACAAAAATACTTCAGTGCATTTTCAAATATAAGCATTCCATCGCCATATTTTGGCACAGCAACACCTAAACGCTTGCTCTTTTCTTTTTCAAGGGACCAATTATCTTGCTGGGTAAAAAATATTCCCCTTTCTGGATGGGGCATTAAAGCTAGCACTCTTCCACTTTTATCTGATAAAGCTGCTAGGTCGTATGTAGATCCATTCGGATTGTAAGGAAATTGTAGGTTAGCATAGTTGCCATTTTTATCAATGTAACGTAATGCGGTGGAATTGCTCTCAATCAATTGGTTCAAAATATCTTGATCCATAAAAAATTTGCCTTCCCCATGAGCAATAGGGAGATATAGTTCACTCAGACCCCGTAGCCAAACAGAATTACTCTGCGGATTAACTCTCACTCTAATCCAGCGGCATTGGTAATTGCCTATATCATTATGGATTAAAGCTAGATTAGAGAACTCTGGAATTAATTTTACTAATATCTGACAACCATTACATATTCCTATAATCAGCTTGTCCTGAGATAAAAACTCTTGAAACTCATCCAACAAGTTGTTTTTAATACGTAAAGCAAACGCATTACCAGCACCAGTGTCATCACCATAGGAAAAACCCCCTGGAATTGCAAGTATATTGCTTAATTTCAGTTCACCTGGATTATCTATGATATCGTTAATGTGAACGATTTTTACTTCAATATTACCAATACCAAGTTTTCTGCTGCATTCCATAAATGCAAATGCAGTTTCTTTTTCGCAATTTAAGCCATAACCAGATAGGACTGTGATTTTCATGAATTGCTAAAAATTAAAAAATTCGAATTTCCTTTTTACAAAATTTGCTACTAAATTTAACGCAAATAACACCAATAATAAAGCTATAATTGCGATAGCAGCAAGTTCAACAAATGCAATTTCAGGATTGCTTGACCATATGTATATTTGCACAGGTAGAACAGTCGCCGGATCGAAAAAGGACGTAGGTGTATCAGCAATAAATGCCACCATACCCATCATAAGTAAAGGAGAAGATTCACCTAAAATCCTTGCAATTGCAAGCACAGTACCATGTATTATTCTTGGTAACGCAATCGGTAAAGAGTGATCTAATATCACCTTGATGTGAGGTGCACCGAGCGCAAACGCTGCATCTTTTATCGTAATAGGAACATTCGCAAAGGCATTTTTTGTTGCAATTATAATATTAGGTAACATCATAAATGAAAGAGTCATTCCACCAACAAGTGGTGAAGAGCGTGGTAGCCCAAATATGCCAAGATAGAGAGTTAAGCCCACTACACCAAATATTATTGAAGGCACTGCAGCAAGATTATTTATGCTAATTTCTACAATATTAGTCATTAGCCTATTTTTAGGCATAAATTCGTAAAGACAGATGCCCGACATAATTCCTATTGGTAATGCTAATGCTAGGCACACTATAATTGTCATTAATGAACCGATAAACGCTCCTAAAATCCCTGCATTTTCAGGTTCACGAGAGTCAGATTTAAGGAATAAAGACTTATTAAAAAATTTTTTCACTCTCCTCTTTTCTTTTAGCCAATCAAGTAATTTAGCATAACGATCATTCAAATATTTATCTTTATTTATTGAATTAATTATACTTGACGCGGTAAACCAGATCTCATATTCACCACTATCTTTTACTTTCTTACGAAAAAATTTCTCTAGTTCTTTGTAAGAATTACGACTTAAAATTTCGTCACCGTCTTTAAAATCAGTTCCTCCAAACACCTTACGTAAAGAATCGTTGAGTAAGCCAATGGACTTATACCGCAAGTCACTAGGATTACTCGCCAAAGCAAGATCAGCATTTATTTCAACTGGCAATAAAATTTTCGTTACTGTTAAGGCACTGTAAGAGTTAACTAATATACTCAACAATATACACACAGGACAGCCAAGTGAGATAACTAGTGCCGTGAAAGAACAAAAGCGTAGCGCTCTGTTCTTTTTATTTTTCCTTTTTATACGAGCATGTACACGCCTTGACTGAAGTAATTTAAGGAATTTTTTCTTTATACTCATTTACTTTTCTTTACACGAGGATTTGAAAAAACTTTCCCCTTTTTTGTCATGCAAGTAGCTGACACTGGGATCCAGCAGGCTTTGCCTGCAAATAATTTTTACATTTTCCATGAAAGCACAAACCAAAAGGAGAATAATGAATGCTGGATCCCAGTGTCGGAGCATTGGGATGACACCACAGCGGGAGGCAAACACAATGTTCGTACAGTTGTGTGTCACGCACTGAGATGACAAGAGAGAGTTCTGAGATGACACAATTGACATCACTCCCTATTGTATCTACTTAGATTTCTTTTTAACATAAGTAGTACGCTCTTTGATCCTTGCAGCTTTTCCAAATAGTTTGCACAGATAATACAGTTTTGCTCTACGAACCTTTCCTTTTCTTGTCACTTGCACTGAAACCAGTGCAGGAGAATAAACAAAAAACTGAGACACTATACTTTCTCCATGGCTCACTTTTCTGACTGCAAAAGAAGAATGTAACCCGCGGTTCCTTTTTGATATACATACACCTTCAAATATCTGTATACGTTCACTTGTACCGTCAACTACTTTAAAAGTGACCTTCAAATCATCGCCAGGACGAAATTCTGGTATTTCTTTAGCTAACACTTGCATTTGCTGTTCGTTAAATTTTTTAAGTAAATTTGTCATTTATCTCTCCACTCAATAATTCAGGCCTACGCTTTTTTGTTATAACATGAGACTGCTTCTGCCTCCAATCACTTATTTTTTTGTGATTGCCAGATAACAAAACCTCAGGTACTTTATATCCCTTCCACTGCTCAGGTCTAGTATATTGAGGATATTCAAGTACACCACCACCATAATTAAAACTTTCTTCAGTAATACTATCGGTATTATTTACTACACCTGGAAGAAGTCTAATGCATGCATCAAGAACCACCATTGCAGCTGGCTCACCTCCTGAAAGTATATAATCTCCAATACTTAACTCATAAGGAGTATACGCATCAATTATCCTTTGGTCAATACCTTCAAATCGACCACACAATATTGTTATATGAGGAAACTCTAATAATTCTCTGGCAATATTCTGATTAAACTTAGTTCCAGATGGAGTCATGTAAATAAACTTAGTGTTTTTATGAACAGAGAGCATACTATCTACTGCATCACCAACTACATCAGAACGCATAACCATTCCTGCTCCACCTCCATATGGAACATCATCCACAGTTGAATGTTTATCTTTCGCAAAAGAACGAATATTTATTACTTCAAGGTTCCATATTTTTTTTTCTAACGCTTTTCCGGCAAGAGAATAGTTCAAAAACCCCGGGAACATTTCTGGGAATATGGTTAATATTGTAACATTGAATGCCATTAAGGTTTATTTTAAGTTATTTGGGGCTATACTCTAAGAATAGTAAATTGATATAATATATAGTTAAATTAAACATGTCACTGAATAAAACGATATACGAAGGTAAAGCGAAAGCCATTATTGAAACTGAAGACTCATCAACTGTTATACAGCACTTTAAAGATGATGTTACAGCATTCAATAAGGAAAAATATGAAATTATTGAGAGCAAAGGAATAATTAATAATCATATTAGTGCTTTTATCATGGAAAAGCTTGAGAAAGCAGAAATTAGCACACACTTTATAAAAACTCTAAACGAAAGAGAACAGCTAGTCAAAAAACTCAAGATAATACCTCTTGAGGTAGTAGTTAGAAATGTCGCAGCTGGCAGCTTTTGCAAACGTTTTAATATCAAAGAAGGTGAGAGGCTTGCATCTCCTATAATCGATTTTTTTTACAAAAATGATGACCTAGCCGACCCAATGGTAAGTGAAAATCACATACTGTATTTTGATTGGCTATCTAGCAAAGAAATGGATGAAGTTAAAACTACAACTTTAAAAATCAACGAAATATTAGTTCACCTATTTTCAAATGCAAGTATATATTTAGTTGATCTCAAGTTAGAATTTGGCAGATTAATAAATGACAGTACTAAAATCGTTTTAGCTGATGAAATTAGCCCTGATAACTGCAGATTATGGGATAAAAATACTTATAAAAAGCTAGATAAAGATGTCTTTCGTTTGAATTTAGGAGATTTAAAGGAAGCATACCTAGAAGTTGCAAAAAGACTGTCAGTAAAGTTAGGTTAACTAAATACTACTCTATCAAGTGGAGGGTTACATGCCTCATCAAGTTTTCCAATAATTTCAATTTTTTCTCCACGTTTTTGGAAATGATTTTTCACGTTTTGCATATTCTCAGAACTTACGATCAATACCATACCAATACCACAATTAAATGTTTTTAGCATTTCTTTCTTCTCTATTTTACCCTCCTTTGTTAGCCATAAAAATATATCTGGCCATTTCCAGGAATTAATGTCTATGTTTGCAAATAAGTTTTTTGGAAGAATTCGCGGAATATTGTCTACCAAACCACCACCCGTGATGTGCGCAATACCTTTTACTTGTGACATGATAGGCAGCAAAGAATCAACATATATTTTTGTTGGTTCAAGTAGTATTTCACTCCAAGATTTATTATTCCATAGAGATGTATCGTTATAATTTATACCTAAGCTTTTGAAAACATGGCGCACTAAAGAAAACCCATTTGAGTGAATTCCACTTGACTCTAAGCCAACTATATAATCACCTGCTTTCATCATACTACAGTTTGGAAGAATTTGCTTTCGATCAACTACACCAACCACAAACCCTGCAAGGTCATAGTGATTATTACCATACATTCCAGGCATTTCTGCAGTTTCCCCACCAACCAATGCTATTTTAGCTTGCTTGCACCCCTCTGCAATGCCCTTAACCACAGATAATAAAACATCTTTGGTCAAAACGCCTGTTGCAAAGTAATCAAGGAAAAACAAAGGCGTTGCTCCTTGTGCAAGTAAGTCATTTACACACATTGCAACTAAATCTATACCTATAGTATCATGTTTATTCACTTCTTGAGCTATCAACAGTTTCGTACCTACTCCATCAGTTGAGGAAACGAGTACTGGATGGTCATACTTCTTACTTAGTGCAGCAAAATCAAATAACGCAGAAAATGAACCTATTTCGCTGATTACTTCTTCTCTAGTAGTTTCTTGAGCAATAGGCTTGACTTCTTTTATTAACTTATTATATAGTTCAATATCTATTCCTGATCTGGTATAAGTATTCATAATCCTTTTATAAATTTTAAAATTGTTAATACTATATTAATGCCTTGATATAAAAAGTGCAACGAAACTTTCTCTTAATTGACTATTATATACTTACCAATATAGGGTAACTTAAATCATTTATAATTATCCAATGAACGAAAATACCAAAAACATACTGTTAATAACGGAACTGCTATCAGGACGGCTGCTTCATGACTTTGCTAACTCTATGAATGGAATAACGTTTGGCGTAGAAGAGCTTGAAGTAATAGATAAGAATGATGCTGATGCGCAGAAGGAAGCGTTGTTGTTTCTTAAAGAAAGCTCCGATGATTTAATATATAAACATAAAGTTATGAAGCAGGCATATTCTTCTTCAATGGATAATTATAGCTTTGATAAGACCAAATCTAATATCGAAAATTATTTATTAAAAAAAAAGTAAAGCTTACGTGGAAAATAGACGTATACTCTGCAAAAAATAAGGAAGATTTAATTGAAAAGATAAATAAGATAATTTCTAATATGGTGCTAACTATAGCCAGTGCAGTGGCGGAAGTTGAACTAGTATCTGTTTTACTGAGTCAAACAGAAGATAAAATGCTATTAACTATAAAAATTCTAAATGAACACAAACCAATAAGCAAATCATTAGTAGACAAATTAATCAAAAAAAATGACACTAATTTAAATACAAAAGATATTAATATCTATATGACCTCTTTATTATTAGAGTACTATAACACTGAAATGCATTATACTTGCGAAAATAATTTGCTGGAAATAGGTTTAACTATAACTTGAGTTGCATATTTGGTTATTACAACTTTTTCTTCGTGTCAAGGCATTCCCCGACAAGGGGTACCAAATCTAATTTTTGTAATCACTTAAGTCTAGTACTATTTTATTAATGTAGCGCTCATTTGCATCTTTGATGATAAACTTCATACCATTTTTATATTTAATGACTTCATCTACAGAAGGCACTTTACCAGCAATCGAAAGAATCAAACCACCAAGTGTAACATAGTCTTCTTCAGGGTCACGTAATTCTATTTTTAGATCCTCTTCTATATCTTTTATAAGAGCCCTTGCTGATACTTCAAACTTATTTTGAGACAATTCAGTAATGGTATATTCTGAATTTATTTCGTTTTCACTATCAATGTTTGGTATTAGTTCCTCTATAAGATCAGTCATTGAAATTAAACCATCAGTTCCACCATATTCATCCAATACGATAGCTAAGCATGATTTAGAAGAGTTCATCCTAACAAAAAGATTAGTTGTCTTCATCGAGGGTGGAACAAATATTACGCTTTGTATAATATGTTTCAGATTAAAATTTTTATCCCTATTAAAAATAACATCTTTTACATAAAAAAAGCCTATTACGTTATCAAAGTTATTTTTATAAATTGGTATTTTAGTGTGGCAAGTGTTTTTTATCTTCTTTATTATTTCACGCTCGCTTGACTCAATGTCTACTGCGCATATCTCTGTACGTGGAGTCATTATATCCATTATACCACAATCGCGGAATTTTAATAGACCATTAAATATATTAAGGTCTGGCAGATCTTTCATTAATGCCTCAGTCGCACACTTTTTCAACACAGAAGCTTTTTTGAAAAGGAAGAGAAAAATTCTATATGCTATTTTTTCTACTAAGGTTCTTTTTTTACTCAATTTATTCCCTGTAATGGCAAAAACGTTTTCAGATTAGATTTATCAAGAAAACTGTTATTAAATGTTTAATAAGCATGTGAATAATGTCAAATTAATTTGTGAATTATTTGTTGATATAAAATACCAACAATTGATCAACAACTTTTTCAACAACATATACATAGTTGTGTAACAATGCATGATGGTAAAGTATTTTCCATAAAAGAAAATTACTGACACTCTAAACACCTTACTTATACACATAAATCATAACAGAAAATCAATAATATACGAAAGTTACTCACATATTTATCCACAAGTTGAACAACGCCAATTTTTACTGAATTTTAAGTTAGTAACAAGTTATTGATAGAACTATTATTATTACTATACTTTAATATACAAAAGAATAAATAGAATAGATTGGAAAGCGGCAAAACAACAATAGCGAAAATTATTAAGAGAAATGAGCCGGGTGGAAGAGTGCCTATCTGGCTAATGCGTCAGGCTGGCAGGTCTCTTCCTGAGTACCGCAAAGCAGTAGAAAATATGAATAATTTTATGGAGATATGCTACAACACAGATTTAGTGACAGAATTGACGTTACAGCCGGTGACAAGATTTGACATGGATGCGGCGATAATTTTTTCAGACATTTTAATAATAGCTGATGTTTTGGGTTGTGACGTGAATTTCGTACGCGGTGTAGGTCCAATAATAAAACCCGTGGAAAGTCCTAAGGAATTGAAGGGTCCACAAGAAATTGAAACTAAAACCTTACCAATTCTAAACGCTATAAAAAAAGTCAGAAGCCAATTACCAAAAGAAAAATCTCTCATAGGATTTGCTGGTGGACCATGGACAGTAGCCTCATACATCATAGAAGGTGGGAGCAGCAAAACTTTTTCCAAAGTATTAAATTTTTATCCTTCGTGTTTGAAGGAAATAATTGAACGAATAACGGAAGTAACGATTATTTATCTAATTAAACAGATAGAATTTGGAGCAGATGTTATTCAGCTATTTGACAGTAATGCTGGTGCGTTATCGGAACCATTGTTTAAAGAATATGTTATCGAACCAACAAAGAGAATTATCTTGGCAATAAAGGATAGATTTTCTGATTTTCCAATAATAGGTTTTCCAAGGTCTGCTGGAAATCTTTATAAAGATTACTGCGAACAAACAGGTGTATCTGCAGTAAGTATAGATTATAATGTTCCAATAAAATGGGCGAAAGCGAATCTAAACATCCCTCTACAAGGAAACCTTGATCCTAATCTTTTAGCCTATAATAAAACGGAAGCAATCAAAGAAGCAAAACGTATAATAGATTGCTTTAGAGATTTACCCTTCATATTTAATCTCGGACATGGAGTACTCCCTGATACTCCAGTTGAAAATATTGCTGCGTTGGTAAACCTGGTAAAAAGCTACTAATACAATACACAAAATTCCTAGCTTTTTTGTTGTACGGGGTTTATCATTTAAATTTAGCTTCAGTAAAATATGTCAGACCTTGCAAAAAGAATGTTCCTAATAAAACCATCACCTACGATTGCTGTAACTGATAAGGCAAATAAGTTGAAAAATGAAGGAAAAAAGATCTGTGTTTTAGCTGCAGGAGAACCGGATTTTGATACTCCAGATCATATAAAAAAAGCAGCTATTCAAGCAATAAGTGAAGGTAAGACTAAATATACTGCTGTTGATGGAACGCGTGAGCTGAAAGAAGCAATAATTAATAAGTTAAGAAAGGATAATAACCTCGAGTACACGCTTAACCAAATCTGTGTTGGTACAGGTGCTAAGCAGGTGTTATTCAATTTGTTCATGGCAACAATTAACTCTGGAGATGAAGTTATTATTCCAGCTCCTTATTGGGTTTCATATGTTGATATGGTAAGTCTTTTTGGCGGCTTGCCAGTTGTAGTAGAATGCAAACAAAATTTTAAACTGACAGCGGAATTATTGAAAAGCAGGATAACTAAAAAAACTAAATGGTTAATTCTTAACTCACCGAACAACCCTGCAGGAGCTGTGTACACATGTGATGAATTGAAAGACATAGCACAAATATTGCTTGAATATCCACATATGAATGTCGTTACAGATGATATTTATGAGCATATAATATACGACGAAAAGTTTTTTACTATCGCTCAGGTTGAGCCGAAGCTTTATGATAGAGTTTTTGTAGTCAATGGAGTATCAAAAGCCTATGCAATGACAGGCTGGAGAATAGGGTATATTGCAGGTAGAAGTGATGTGGTAAAAGCTATCTCTACGCTGCAGTCTCAAAGCACTTCTAATCCAAATTCGATAGCACAAGCAGCAGCAGCAGCAGCATTAAACGGTGATCATAGTTTTTTGAAAGAAAGAACAAGGATTTTTAAGAGTCGTAGAGATTTTATGGTGAAAGAGCTAAATTCTGCCCCGGGATTATCAGCGTCTGTTCCACAAGGTGCGTTTTATTTATTTGTCTCATGTGAAGGATTGCTCAGTAAAAGCACAAAAAGTGGTAAGATAATAAATAATGATTTAGATTTTACTGAATACTTACTGGGAGATCATTTGGTTGCTGTGGTTCCAGGAATTGCATTTGGTCTAGAAAATTTTATCAGAATTTCTTATGCAACCTCTCAGGAACAATTAGAAATTGGATGTGATAGTATTACTAAAGCGTGCCAGGAGTTAAAATGAAATAGACTATCCATAAGTTGTATATTTTGCCATACTTCGCCAAGGTTATTTTGAATGTTCTAACTTGTGTTTTTCTATGGAAGGCATTTTTATTGATTGAGCAAGTGTCTTTCTAATATTGAATTCCTCATTTTTTTCATTTTGTTGCAGTAAGTTAATGTTATTTATTTTATTTACTAAATCTTTCCCCTTTTCCAGAGTCTTTAAATCACTTTCGTTAATGTGATGTTCATTGTAAAATTCTGCAACAATTTCTTGTATCTTGAAAAAAGCATCTAGTGTTTTTAAGCTTAAGCATTAGGTGGAGAAGGGAAGAACTCTGGAAGATTCCTTAGATATAAAATCTGTAGAAAAGAAAAGAGTTCCCTTCTCAAAAGTAGAGGCTGGACGGTATCGTAGAAAGGCCTAAATGGTTCTAATTCTGTATTCACAAGGTAAGCCTTACTTTTCATTTTTAATAGTAGTATATGGAGTTATATATGATCAACAACTTTTTAGGTATAGATGTTTCAAAAGAACGCTTTGATGTTTCTCTCTCATTCATAAGTAAAAAAGGAAAGCGTGAAACTAGGAAAAGGAAATTTAAAAATGATGATACTGGGTTTCAAGGTCTACTGAACTTTCTACAAAAACATAACGTAGAAGAAGTAAAAGCTTGCATGGAATCCACTGGTTGTTATAGCGAAGCTTTGGCTGAGTTCCTCCACAACGCTGGATATTTCGTTAGTGTTGTAAACCCAGCTTGCATAAGATTTTATGCAAAAAGTAAGCTTACACGACAAAAGAATGACCAGACTGATGCAGAGATTATTGCAGATTATTGTCAAAGACAGGAACCTTCTCGTTGGACACCACCTTCTCCTGAAAAGAAAAAATTAAAACATCTTTATCGTTGCTCAAATGCGTTAAAGGATGAGTTAACATTAGCAAATAATCATTTAGAAAAGAAAGAGAGACTGCCTAAAGAAGTTGCAAATGCTTGGGAAGACCTTGCAATGAACATAGAGCAAAAAATAGAAACAATAAAAAACTCCATACGCGAACTATTAAAACAACACAAAGAATTGTTGGAAGATTTTCAACTCCTATTAACTATTCCAGGAATAGGAGAGGAAACAGCAATAGCTATTTTAGCTGAAATTCCTGGTATAAAAGCCTTTATAAATGCTAGGCAATTGGCAGCATATGCTGGAACTATACCACAAAATATAACATCAGGCTCATCCGTACATGCCAAGCCCAGATTAAGTAAAACCGGTTCACGAACATTACGTAAAGCAATGTACTTTCCTGCTATAGCAGCTAAAAAGCATAATCCTATCATTATGGCTTCTTGCGAAAGATTAAAAGAGAAAGGCAAGCATGCTATGGCCATAGTTGGTGCTGCAATGCGTAAGTTACTTCATATAGTTTTTGGTGTTTTAAGTTCAAAAAAGGCCTTTGATCCAGATCATATCAAGAACTATAGGGCTAAAAGGTTAACTGAAGGTTTAGTACTTTAAAATCAAAAAATGCTTCTAATTCATCTTATGTAAAATGGCATCTTACACAAATTTATTGAATGTTGTTGGTTAGTGGATATGTTGATAAGTAAATTTCTGCTGTTTTATATGTAACTAATTTACTTATCAACATATCCACTAACTATAATCTGTATACTGCTACACAGTTGGAAGTATTTTTTGATTTTATTATGCAATTTGGAGAATTTTTATGACTTTTTTGTTGACTAACAAGACGGTATCTTTTTTCTACTTAGTTTGGGTTATGCAAGAAGTCTAATGAAGTGAAAATAAATTTATTTACCAAAATAGAGTTGCCTTGGTCTACAGATCTTAGTTTCTTTATCATTTATCATTTCATACCACTGAGTAACCCAACCAGTGGTTCTTGCAAGTGCAAAAATAGGTGTGAACATATTTGAGGGAATATCGATAGCATTCATTATTATACCTGAGTAAAAATCAACATTTGGATATAACTTACGCACAATAAAATATTCATCCTTTAAAGCTATTTCTTCAAGTTTTTTTGCAATTTTAAGCAGTTCATTATTTTGTTCTAGTTTACTTAGAACCTCATGGCAAGCGCCTTTCAATATACGCGCGCGCGGATCATAATTTTTATAAACACGATGTCCAAATCCCATCAATTTAAATGGATCTTTATCATCTTTAGCTTTTTCGATGAATTTATCTATATCTCCACTTTGCTCTATCTCTTTTAGCATATTTATAACTGCCTCATTAGCTCCACCATGTGCTGGTCCCCAAAGTGTAGCAACTCCTGCAGAGAGGCTTGCAAACAGATTAGAACCAGCCGATCCCACCAATCTGACAGCCGCCGTAGAAGCATTCTGTTCATGATCAGCATGGAGAGTAAATATTTTATCCAGAGCTTTTGCAAAAAGGGCGCTTTTATCATTATCAACAGCATCGCCAAATATCATCTTTAAGAAATTTTCACTGTAACTTAATTCATTGTTAGCATTTATGAATTCCTGATTGTTGTTATGCCTACAAATCATTGCAATAATTGTGGAAACTTGCGCTATTGCAGAAATTCCAAAATCTAGGTCTTCACCATTGACATTGTTGCCATGCTTTTCATGATAAGATGCTGACAAACTTGCAAAACATGCAACTAAGATTGACATAGGGTGAGCAGTTTTTGGAAATGCTTTAATTACATTTGTAACTTGCTCTGATACTTTGGATGATTCTTGTATTTTGAGAAGAAATTTTTTGTGTTGCTCTGAACTGGGTAATTCACCATAGAGCAATAAATAAATCACAGCAGTAAAATTATTATTCTCTGCCAAATCAGCTATATTATGTCCCCTATATTTAAGAACTCCTTCATCTCCATCAATGAATGTAATTGTAGAAGAGCATGAAGCTGTAGAAACAAACCCTGGATCGTAAGTGAATAATCCTGTCATCTTATATAAATCCTTGATATTTAACACATCAGGACCTGTTGTTCCGCTTAATACAGGTAGCTCGATTTTTAATCCATTACTTAGTTCTAATAGCACTTTTTTATCCATCACTTAAGCTACTTAAATTTTATACAGAATATACAAACTGAGGAGTATATATTCATACAGTTAACTTTACATTAACCGTATTAAGCGGTCATCAATGCTTTTACTTTTGCATTTAAGCGACTTATTTTACGCGCAGCAGTATTCCTATGAATAACACCTTTATTCACACACTTGTGTAAATTAGATTCAGCATTCCGAAATGCCAGAACAACATTTTCTTTGTCGCCAGACTTGATTATATCAACCAATTTTCTAATAGAGGTGCGAGTTTTACTTTTCCGCATCTTATTTATTAAAGTGCGCTTTGCTATTACCTTTATCATTTTTTTAGCACTCTTATGATTTGCCATATATTAATACCTAAAATACTGTACTTTTCTTTTAATTATAAAGTTTTTTTGTTAATTTGCAATATCAGTTTTTCCTATGGTTAATCTACTGCTTCTCTCTTCAATAATTTTTTCTAAACTTTGCAAGAATTCATTTTTGTTTAACCCAGGATATATTGGGGGCAATATTTCTATTACTGCCTTTCCGGGATTCTTTCTCAGAGAAAGTATGCTTTTTGGCCAAAACAAACCAGTGTTTAAAGCAACCGGTAACACAGGAACAGATAATACGCTATATAAAGCAGCAATACCTGGTTGATATTTTATATTTTGGTTTATAGTTGTTCTTGTACCTTCAGGAAATATTATTATGCTTCTATTTTCTTTTATACGCATTTTTGCTAGTTTGACTATATGGCGTATAGAACTGATACCATCTGAACGGTTAATAAAAATCATTTTCAGCGCTATAAGATGCAAACCAATGAATGGAATCCATTTCAATTCACGTTTTAAAATAAAAACCGCTTTTCTAAATAGTAGTATAAAAATAAATGTTTCAAATGGAGATTGGTGTTTAGATGCAATGATAAAAGGTTGCTTAGGGATGTTTTCCATTCCCCTCACTTCATATTTAATGCCACATAATAAACGCAGCATGAATAATACAACTCTCACCGAACAGACGAGGAAAATGGTTATTACACACTCAGAAAAGAAAATTACAGGGAGAGTAATGAAAGTATAGAATACCTCCCATAATATAAGAAAGAAATTAAACAATAAACTTGAAATCACAAACTCACATAAATTTATTTAAATTTAACTTTATTACAAATTAAAAACAATAAATTTAATTATTGATCATCTGAGTAATAGGATGCGAATCAGCTAATTTGTCCTTTAACTTTTCGTTAGCAATATGAGTATATATTTGTGTTGTAGAAAGGTTAGTATGGCCAAGAACTTTCTGTATCAACACAATATTTGCTCCGCTATTTAGTAGATGGGTAGCAAAAGAATGCCTAATCACGTGTGGAGAGATCTTATTTTCATCAATATTGCATTTTCTTGCCAACTCCTTCATTAATTGACCGACCCTCTGCCTTGTAATTGGTTTATTAGGTTTATCACCTGGGAATAGCCAATCGGATTCCTTTTCTTTAGAGATCAGATTATCACGAACTGATAAATAATTTCTAAGGCTCTGCAATGCTTGTTCATTAAAAAGAATTTGCCTCTCTCTACCACTTTTTCCTTTTATTATTATATAGCATTCTTTGTTATTACTGTTTATTAAATGTGACACTTCACATAATTTCATACTAATTAGTTCAGAAACACGCATTCCAGAAGAGTAAAGGATATCTAAAATCGCACATAGCCTTTTACTGCTTATCTCTTTATTCGATTCGCTTGCTGATTTTCTCACTGTGTCCATTAGCAAAAATATTTCTTCGACACTTAAATACTTAGGCAAAGGACGAGAAACTTTTGGATTCTTTAATTCAGCATCATTAGCCGGCGCTGGATTAAAATCTATTATTCCGTCATTAAATAGACACTTGTAAAAATTTTTCATAGCGGATATTTTTCTTGATATAGAGCTACTTTTATATTTTTTTTGTGTACATAAAGATTTCACATAATCTTTAATATTGGTTTTGTTTACACCAACCAAGGTAGTGCCGCTTTCCAATAAAAATTCTTCAAACTGGTGTAAATCCGAACGATAACTTTCCAGAGTATTTTGTGCAGCGAACCTCTCTGAAGCTAAAGCATCTATGTAATATGTTATGTAAAGATTTTCTTTTTTATTTTGCGACTGTTTATTTTTCATTATCAGTTCCTATATTTATTTCTTTGGCTATAATTTGATTAGAAGTGTTCCCTGTGTTTCTTATGAGAAAATATGAGACAAATAAAGCATTTATCAATAGAGTGAACATCACAAACTTTTGCTTTAACCTTTTTCTTAAATTTAATCTTACTCTTATCATAGTTAAATTATAACGTTAAATCTATAAAAAACACCTTATAAAGTGAGCTCTACTATAAATATAGAATACTTCTTAGCTGTATCTATCTATATTTATTATAACATAACATTGATTATAATTCTAACATGGACAGATAGAGATTCCAATTACGTTAGTGTTATGGGTGTTAATAAATTTTTAATATACACCTTTACAAAAGAAGAAATCAAATGGCATCTTTTTTTAATAAAGTGCTAATAAAAGGAACGGTCACATTTGACCCTATAGATTCATTATCTATCTTTTCTATAATTTTATCAATGCTATAGAAAGAACGTTCTATTCTTGCTAAAATATAATTAATCACTTTTAAATCAATTTTTAACTGTTTATCTGAAAATCGTTTTATTAGCATAATTCTTAATAATTCCTCGCTTGCAGGCAAAATTTTTACGCTGATAGTTGATAATATTCGAGAACTTAAATCTCTTAGTTTGAAGTTAAGCTTTTTTGGTGAAATTGAAGAAGTGATTAGCAGCCTCTTGTCGTTTTCTTTCATGTAATTGTAACAATGTAATAACATTGCTTCATCTTTAATGTTTTGTACGTCTTCTAAAATAAAAGCATCGCTATACCTAATCTCGCTTACGAAGTTATTCACATTGATAAAGATTGCATCGTTTATTGATTGCCAAATATGAGCAAGATGAGTTTTACCGGAGCTTTTAGGTCCAAAAAGAATCAGACATTTCCAAGATAAATCATTAACTACCGAATTATATACGTGCTTATTTTCATCTAAGATGATGTAATTTTGCCGGCTATAATCAGCTTGATTGTTGTTAAATAAATTTAATTGCACGTTGAACCTCTTACGTAACCTCTTTCTGGTAGTAATTTTTGCGCAGAAATTTACTTACGCTCCTCAAATGTGTCAGGTATTCTGGGCTCATTTCTCCTCTTACCATAAATTGATTATGCAAAAGGTCTGTTAGCCGTTTTTATAAAGCTCACTTTTAAAATATTTATTGATTGCATATTCTACTGATACATTGAACATTGCTATTATTGGAATAAAAAGTAATATACCTGTAAATCCAAAATATGAAGCGCATATAGTAATTCCCAGAATAATTACAGTTGGATGTATATGAACTTTTTTTCCTATTAATAAAGGAACTAATATATTTGAATCTATTAATTGTCCAACACCAAATAATAGCAAAACGGCAGCACTTTCAAACCATCCACTAAATTGAGTGATGGCGCTCAAAAACCCAATAATGGTATATAATAATGGCCCTACGTAAGGTATGAACGTTAACATTCCTGATAAAATTCCAATAACAATAGAGTGTTCCAATCCGATTATGCTCAGACTCACAGAGTAAAAGACCATCATGACAATACATACATTTACCTGCCCCTTTAGATAATTAGATATAATGAAATCCACTTTGGAAAAATAATCTGCAATTTTTCCTCTGTAAGGAATAGGGATTAATTTACTAGCTTTTTCTATAATTAAAGGCCAATCACGTAATATATAGAAAAACACTACAGGAGTAATCACCATTAATGATACCGTGTTAAAGCTTGAACTTAACACTTGGATTATAAAGTTACTAGCAATATCAAGAGCATTCATGAAATAAGATACATAGTTGCTGTAATTTTCTGCTAGATTTTTAGATAAATGATCAAATAAGCTATCCTCGATTTTTATATTAAGAAATTCTAATACAGAGGGGATTACTTTAAGCTTTAATGAAGGCACTTTACTCACTAAGAAATTTAATATTGAAGTAATTTGAACATATATAATAGGTAAAACAAATGTTATGACTAGTATAAAAGCTATTAATAAAATAAGTATTATAAAAATTACAGAACATGAACGCGGTATTCTATACTTTTCAAACTTAACTACTAGCGGATTAAACAAATATGCAATAACAACAGATATTAAACATGGAAAAATCATAGGACGCATCAGGAATAACATCCCTATTATAAAAAGCAGTATAAAACAAATAGTTATATGACGTTTTTGCATGCTTTTAGCATAGCTAATTTACTGAAAAATATACAGTTTATTGTAAATACTGTCTATTCATTGTTTTATCAATTTTATTAAGTATTAGATCAGTCAAATTTTCACCCAATTCCCAACTAGATAAAACTCCGTTATGTGGATCATCTTCACACCTTTTCGAATTAACAGTCTTGATCAATTTTCCACGTAGCAATACATCATTTTCTATTGCGTGCGCCAATTGTGCAGGCTGTGGTACTAAGTAATCTTCTTTGCTATTAATAACTATTATTGGCGTATTCAATTTTCCTTCATCTCGCAACTTTCGTATATCGTTTACTAAATCAAAATCTAGATCTAAAGCCTTTAGCAATTTTTTAAAAATGGATGGGGGCAACATACTTAAAATTTTTGCTTGAGGGATCGGAAAATGCTCTATTGCTGTATGAAAAGAGCTGAAAGTGCTAGTAAAAATAACACCTCCAAGTTTAACGTTTTTGTCTGCAAAGTGCTTCAAAACTGCCGATGCAACTGCTCCTCCAAAGGAATGGCCAAAAAGTATAATGTTTTCAGGCCTCACACCCTTGTCCATTAATTTATTGATTTCTTCTATCGAGGGCTTAAGCAAACTTTGATCTCTATTTATAAAGGGAATAAAAATAAGCATTAAGGATAAAAAAATGCAAGTTAGAGCAGCTAAGCTTGCTAAACCAACTACTCCAGCTGTTATGGGGCTTATAAGTAGTAATATTGCAATGGGCGCTGATACAGATGCCACGAGGAACAAAAAGCTAACTGCAGCATAAGTTATGTAGTTCTGAAATGCGCTTGGATATTTATGTGCATGGTTATTATTTGATCCATTTAAACCTTGTACATAATTGTGAGCACTTTTATAGTTATCCCCTATTCCATGAAAGAATATAAGGTGTATCTCATTTTCCTTATTACACTTAGTAATGTGCATTCTAGCATCATATTATATCTTAATTAAAATAATACACTCTTTTTTTAAAACTGTAAATAACCTGTTACTATACACTTACGCTGAAAATGATAAATATGCACACTAACAGACTTAAGAAATACAAAATAGCAGCATTAATAGTTGCAGCAGGAGTAGGCAGTAGATGCAGTTCTACGATTCCTAAGCAGTATACAGAACTTGTAGGTAAATCTGTTTTATTTCATACAATTAAAAGATTTCTGACTAACCAATATATAGATCACATAAGAATAGCAATTAATAGAGACCATGAAAACTTCTATGAGAAAGCTATATCACTAATTACAGACACTAAATTACTAAGTCCAATATATGGAGGAGAAAACAGGCAAAGTTCAGTTAAACTAGGGCTTGAAAGCTTACAAAAAGTTAACCCAGATTTTGTAGTTATACACGATGCTTGTAGGCCTTTTGTGTCAAATGTTCTGATAGATAATTTGGCTCAGTCCATGATTAATGATCAATATACAGGAGTAGTTCCAGCAATAGATGTTGAAGATACTATGTCATTGGTAAGTAATAATTTCATTGAATCTACAATTTCAAGGGAAAAACTTAGAGCCATACAAACTCCTCAAATTTTTAACTTTAAAGAACTATTATCATGTCACCAATCAACCAAAGAATTTACTGATGATTCATCGCTAATGATAGAGCACAAAAAGCGCGTTGTGATTATTAAAGGTGAAAAAAGCAATTTTAAGTTAACCACAAAAGAAGATATCAATATGGCAAAACTCCTTTTTGAAGAGCCAAAATTTCGTGTCGGAACCGGTTATGATATACATAAGTTCATTAAAGTTCAAAATGGTGCTGAAAGCTTTATAAAAATTTGCGGTGTGAAAATTGAACACAACATGGCAATAGAAGCGCACTCTGATGGTGATGTTGCAATACATGCAATCGTTGATGCAATACTCGGAGCACTGGGATATGGCGACATAGGAGAGCACTTTCCTCCTAGTTCCTCTGAATGGAAAGATTGCAATTCATCTCACTTTCTTGACTTTGCTGCTAAAAAAGCAAAAGAAAAAGGGTACAGCGTGTCTAATTTAGATATTACTATAGTTTGTGAAGAGCCTAAAATATCGCCTTACAAAGTAGAAATGAAGAAATTCATATCAAAAGCATTAGAAATTGATGATGAATTTGTAAATATCAAAGCAACCACTGCAGAGAAATTAGGTTATATTGGAAGAAATGAAGGAATAGCAGTGCATGCTTCTGTGTTATTGCATACAAACTTTTATTGGAAATAGAAACGAAAAAACTTACTTGACACCCTTCGCCAGCCCCCTTATCATGAAACTGAAGCTATTTATTTATCTTCTCTGTACAGATTAAATGACAAAAAAACTCAACGTATTTGGCGTCTCATGTTTAATTTTTTGCACTATGTGCACCTTATGTCTTTATCAAATTTCTAGCTATACAAGCTAAAATGCGCTTATAAAGCATTTAAAACATCAAAAAACGCCAACTTAAAAAATGGATAGTGAGTAATTAGCTACCCTAGGTTTTCTTTGCCTTTTTTTCTGTTTAGTAAATTTCTTAATGTTTATAATTTAGATTAGTTGCGGCTTAAAAGCAGATGAATCGCGGTTATTAAACGTTTAGAATAAAAAAACGCCATACTTGAAAGTATAATGTAAGTAACTAGCCAACCACGGGGCTTCTTTTGCCTTTTTTTTCGTTTGGTAAATTTCTTAAACATTTATGGCTAAACGACAACCGTCATCCCGCTACGTGTTAGCGGGATCTAGAGATACCGCGGCGGCATGACGTAGGACTGCTGTCATTCAAGTAGCTGACGCTGGAATCCAGCCTTGCTGTAATCTCATCAAGAACGTTGTGTTTTAACATAAGATCAGCCACTTTTATGCTTACCAACTTAATAAAATTCCTGGATCCAAGTAGTCAGGCTACTCGGATGACACCTTCATAAAGTGAAATGAGATCCCGCTAACAAGCAGCGGGATGACGAGAAAGGGGCTACTCGGATGACACCCTCATAAAGTAAAATGAGATCCCGCTAACAAGCAGCGGAATGACGGGAAAAGAGGTGCTGGGATGACACCTTCACAAAGTGAAATGAGATCCCGCTAACAAGCAGCGGGATGACGGGAAAAGAGGTGCTAGAATGACACCGTTTACTATGTAACATCTCATCATATCACAATGTTCGTACAGTTGTGGCGGTATGACGTAGAAAAACTGTTAACTTAAATCTATATTGACATGTCCCATTTTACGCTTATCCCTAACCTCTTTTTTCCCATATATGGTTAAACTAGCTTTTTCGTTGCTCAAATACTTATGAGAATCATATATATCATTACCTATTATATTTTTCGTCATACAAGGAAAGCGTAATACTACTTCCTGCATAGGTAGCCCGCATATTATCCTAACCAGTTGTTCAAATTGACTAACGTTACATGCATCCAAGCTCCAGTGGCAAGAATTGTGAGGTCTGGGAGCTAGTTCATTAACTAACAATTCGTTATCCTTAGTAACAAAAAATTCAATAGCCAGAATTCCTATTACATCAAGCGCATTTGCTATTTTCTTTGCAGCTCGTTGTACCTCTTGAGTTAATTTACTATCTATTTTAGCTGGCACTGTTGAAGTATCAAGTATTCCATCAACGTGGTAATTTTCTGCTATAGGAAAAAAAGCTACTTTACCGTTTTTATCTCTTGCAACGACTATTGAAACCTCTTTCAGTAAATCAACACTTGCTTCAAGAATGTACTCTGTATTCCAATCAAAGGAAGCAAATTGCTTCACTTCAGAATCATTCTCAAGCACATATTGCCCTTTTCCATCATAACCCATTTCTGTTGTTTTCAGCCTTGTTGGATAGCCAAAAGCTCTACTGCTTTTCAGTAGCTCATTATAATTTTGTATACTCTTATAGTTAGCAGTTTTTATACCCAAGTTTTTAATAAAATCCTTTTCTCTCAGTCTGTTCTGCGAAATGTGTAACGCTTTTTTACCCGGATAAAAATTTACATCGATATCAATTGCACTACATGGAATATTTTCAGACTCAATAGTAACTAAATCCACACTCTGTGCAAAAGATTCAAGAGCTTTCTTATCAGAGAAATCTGCTATTGTGAAATCATCAGCAACAGAGCAAGCCGGATCGTCTTTAGCACTGGCAAAAACATGTGTTTTTTGTCCAAGTTTTGTTGCAGCGATAGCAGTCATTTTACCTAATTGTCCACCACCTATTATTCCTATTACTTTTTTGCTAAGCGCATCTGGTTCATTCATACTATAAATTGATACTTCCTAATTAAAGTATACTTGAAAAATCTATGAAAAAAGTATATAATTAAGATACTATTTTCTTATCATGAATATTTTATAATGATAGAATACACACTAACTACCAACTTTGTTGAAGTTACAGTTTTACCAATTTATATTGAAGAGCAATCCATTCCTTATGAAAATTGCTATGTATGGATGTATAACGTTAAGATAAAAAACAAAAGCCAATCAACTATTCAATTGTTAAGTCGTCATTGGCAAATAATAGATTATAAGGGAAAAGTAAATGAAATTGCCGGAGTTGGTGTTATCGGAGAACAACCTGTGATAAAATCTGGAGAGGTATTTAAATACACAAGTGGAACATACTTAAATGTACCGTCAGGAATAATGCAGGGTAAGTATGAATTTCTGAATGAAGAAAGCATAAAAGTTTTTGAAGTTATGATACCACCCTTTTCTTTGGATAGTCCATACATCAAAACTAGACCCCATTAACTGTCAAAATAGTTTATTTGTAACCAGACTGCATTCTGTGATTTTTAGCAAAGCACGATACACAATCGTCATCCCGCTACTTGTTAGCGGGATCTATGCTAAGATACCGCGAATGAATCGCGGTATGACGGTTCGTGGCGGTTATGACGTGTTAGCTATAGCTATCTTCAAAAATATGGTTG
The DNA here is from genome assembly GCF_008033215.1 of Wolbachia endosymbiont of Drosophila ananassae. NCBI lineage: Bacteria > Pseudomonadati > Pseudomonadota > Alphaproteobacteria > Rickettsiales > Anaplasmataceae > Wolbachia > Wolbachia endosymbiont of Drosophila ananassae. The sequence continues at coordinate 1,028,460 of NZ_CP042904.1, forward strand.
AATAATTGTTAATAATAGTGTATAATTATTAATATTTTCAAGCATTTTTGCCATGGCTCTTTCAAAATTTCTCGATCCTCGCAATGATTTGTGTTTCAAAAAAATCTTTGGAACGGAAAAAAATAAGAATATCCTGATCCACTTTTTGAACGATATTTTAGGGTTTACTGAGATAAATGCAATACAAGAAGTTGAGTTTCTTAGCACTATTATGGATCCCGAAGTTGCCTCTGATAAACAAAGTATTGTTGATGTTCTCTGCAAGGATTCTCACGGAAATAGATATATAGCAGAAATGGTGCGACCTGAAAGCCTTCGGTCATATTGTTTAAAAGGAGAGGAATTCATTCAGAAAGAAACTGAAAGGATTCTAAAGCTTATTGAACCAGATGTTTTGCCATCTGAGTCTACGCATCAGTGCGAATTGGGTAACCAGTTGGTGCCGAGCGACGCGGACAATGAACCTCCTCTTGATAAAGAAGATGCTCAATCGTGAGAGAAAGCATAAACTACAAGCATCATGTGGTTGGAGGGCTAGGCTTAGTGGTATGGTGAACGTAAGTGAAGCTTCATAAGTATCGTAACGATTAAAGAGCTAAAGATGCTGATAAGCTCCGACCAAAAGGTAATGTGGATGAGTTACATTTTTCATTTCTGGATGTACGCAAATAATAATTCCACCGGTATAGAGAAGCCACCTAACCCACTATTGTATGACAAAAGGAACAGGATAAGCCTGTATTTTCGCCTATATGGCAGGCAACCCGCAAGGAATGCTGATGGATGTGCAGGTAAAGGATAATGGAGAAAGCGAATGCCATTTTGTAACGAAATGGATAGAATTTGTAACATTAATTCGCGTGAAAACGAGCAGACTTCCATTTGGTCCCTCATGACAAGAAACTTTGTTAACCACTTAAGGTAGGAAAGCAGATGATTACAAGTACAACTGTAAGTGCACCTACCAATAACTCCGAAGCATGGAACCAGTTACCCTGGAAGAAATGCCAAAAAGTTGTTATGAGGCTACAGAGGCGTATTGTTAAGGCTGTCCAACAAGGCAGATGGGGTAAGGTGAAAACTTTACAACACCTTCTCACACGCTCTTTTAGCGGCAAAGCTTTGGCGGTTAAGAGAGTAACTGAAAACCAAGGAAAAAACACAGCAGGTGTAGATCGTCAAATATGGTCAACTTGCAACACAAAATTTCAAGGAATAAAGCTATTAAAACAAAGAGGATACAAACCTTCTCCGCTAAAACGGATATACATCAGTAAGTCTAATGGCAAAAGAAGACCTCTTGGAATCCCTACGATAAAAGATAGAGCCATGCAAGCATTATACTTGTTTGCTTTGGAACCGATAGCTGAAACGATCAGTGATCGTCACTCTTATGGTTTTAGACCAAAAAGATCCTGCGCAGACGCTACTGTGGCTTGTCACTTGTTACTGGCAAGCCGTAACCAACTACAATGGATACTCGAAGGTGATATTAAAGGGTGTTTTGATAACATTAACCATGAATGGCTCATGAAGCATATTCCTATGGAGAAGAAAATTCTTCATAGCTGGTTAAAAGCTGGCTTCCTAGAATCAAAAACTCTGTATTCCACAACTGCAGGTACCCCACAAGGTAGTATCATCTCTCCAATACTAGCAAATCTAGCCCTAAATGGACTTGAAAAATCATTGGAAAGTCAATTTGGTAAACTTGGCAGTAAAAGAAGAAGCAAAATCAGAAGTGGAGTAAATGTAATCAGGTACGCAGATGACTTTATCATTTCAGGAATCACACGTGAAGTACTGGAAAATGAAGTAAAACCTCTAGTATCGTCCTTTCTTCAGGAGAGAGGTCTTATCCTTTCCGAAGAGAAAACAAAAATTACATCTATTACAACAGGGTTTGACTTTCTTGGTTGTAATGTACGCAGGTATAATAAGAAGTTAATTATAAAACCTTCAAAAGAAAGTATTAAGAAACTTCTTAATAAAGCACGTACATTGATAAAGGCAAACATAGCGAACACTCAGGCCGTACTAATCAAGTTGCTCAATTCCCTATTAAGGGGATGGGGAAATTACTACAGCCATGTGTGTGCGAAAAGAGCTTTTAACAAAATAGACCATGAAATTATGTGTGCTCTATGGAAATGGGCAAAGAAAAGACATCCTCGTAAAGGATTACGTTGGATAAAGAATCGTTACTTCAAGGTAATGAAACAACGCCAATGGGTCTTTGCTGCACCCATATGCAAGAACAAACCGAAAGAGATAAGGTATTTAAGACTGCTTAGGTTGATTGATATACCTATCAGACGACATGTTAAAATCAGGGCGGATGCAAATCCACTTGACTTAAAATGGAAAAAGTATTTTGATGAAAGAGTGAAACAAACAAAAATGTTAGCAAGCTCTTTCTCAAGAGAAGGTTCTCTACTGTTGGTGTCACCATTAAGAATGATGTTTTCTGAGGAATCATGAAGGACAAGCCGGTTCGAGAAAAGAAGGACTTAGATAAGGGGCTCAAGCGTAGTGTGGGGAAACCTGCATGCTGCGTTTCTAAGGGAGGGAGTAGTAGCAATACTACTTCCTTACCTAACCAGCTCGCTAAAACTAAGGGCTTTGAAAAACGTGCTCAATACTATGCTGCTAAAGCCTATTCAAGACAGGCTGACAAAGGCGATCAATATCATGACCTTAAGGAAATTATCTTTATTGCTATAGCAGACTGTATTTTATTTCCTGATAAGTCTGAGTATAAGTCAAAGCATACCATTCGCGATGAAGATACTAATGAACATGATCTAAAAGATTTTTACTTTATATTTATTGAGTTGCCTAAATTTCCAAAAACCAAAGAAGATCAGCTTTCAAGTATTGTTGAGAAATGGGTCTACTTCTTTAAATATGCAGATGAGACTAGTGAAGAAGAGCTGGAAAAAATAATAGGTAGTGATCTAATAATTAAAAAGGCCTATGAAGAACTAAATAGGTTCAACTGGTCAGAAAAAGAATTTATTGCCTATGAACAGGAAATAAAACGTATTCTTGATGAACAGGCTGTCCTTGCTCAAAAACTTGATGATGCTACTGCAAAAGGCATCCTCATCGGACATGAAAAAGGCAGAAAAGAGAGGGAAATTGAAGTTGCAAAGAATCTACTTAAAGCAGGAGTTTCTATTGATATCATAGCTCAAACTACTGGTCTTACAGCTAATGAAATTAAAGACTTAAGCTCTTTGGATGTTTAGATGAACATCTTTGTACTAGATGAAAACCCAGAGATTGCGGCAAAAATGTTATGTGATAAGCATATAGTAAAAATGCTATTAGAAACTGCTCAGTTACTGAGTAATGTTTTTTCAATAGCATTAAAAGTGCCAAATCCTTTAGTCAGCATCACAGACCAGAATATAGAAGTTCCATATAAACTTACTCACAAAAACCACCCTTGTTCTCTATGGGCTAGACAATCCAAAGGGAACTTTTTCTGGTTAATAAAATACGGAAGGGAGCTGTGCAAAGAGTATACTTGGCGATATAAAAGAAAACATAGATCAGAAGAAGTTATAGATTGGTGTGATAGTAATAAGAATTTGCTTGTTTTTCAATCAACCGATATAAAGCCTTTTGTACAGGCGTTACCAGATCAATATAAGTCTAGTCATTCAGTAAAAGCTTACAGAGAGTACTACCTAAAAGAAAAGATGAGGTTTGCTAAGTGGGAAAAGGGTAGAGAAGTACCGGATTGGTTGCTAAGCAGAATCGTACGTCTGAAAAGCCGCAAATAAAAAGAACGCCTTAATTAGTAGAGAGGAAGGTGCAAAAAAACTAAAACATCTTCTCACTTTAACTCTTAATTAGATTTGAGGTAAATCATTAAAATCTCCACTCTTTTAACTGAGTCTGATAAAATTTAAAAACGGCAGTTTATTGAATACTTTACATGATTAAACCATTAAAACTCTTCAATTTTACTGAATTGATGGTAATTTCAAGGTATTTGCTGCTCAAATTTAGATACATGCTAATTTCTCTATTATAAATACTTAAATTATAAACTATTTACTCTTTAATTTTGGTTATTAGTACTGCGATCCAGAGGTATTCCAACATCACTCACTTCAGAAGAGCAAAGTACTCTGATAATCTGGAATTTCAAAGTAAGGTCTCGATATTACTTCTTTTATAACCTAACGAAAATCTGAGTTCAGAACATAAAACCAGTCCCTTAATATAACTACTTTGCTGTTCCCTTACTATCATTTACAAAGAAGCCCTTATATTTTTCTACTAAATCTGGTCTTTTCTTCATCTATATCTCCTTCTACACCTAGAACTCTATTCGCCAATTCCCTATTCTCTAGAGAAATAAGTAATGCTCTATATCACCGTCAGAAATTAATCTGCCGCACCGAGAACTGATAGACCTTTTTATCTTTCCCATTATCTCTTTTCTTGGGGTGAGTAAAACAATATATTTTTCCACATAGTTATAAGCTGGGAACCATAAAAACAGCTTCATGATCAGCCATTTTAAAAGTTCGATCAAGTTCAATATTCCTAAGCGTTGTACTTGCCTTATATGAACAATAACATCCCAATGTAAGGAAAGTTAATGCAGTCAAAGCAAGTGAAATAGATATTCCTAAATGAGACATTGTTAAACTTGTGCCAACAGCAAATACTCCAGATAATATAAGAGAAGCAGAGGCATAAATTATTTGCTTTCTACTCTGAGCTCTTGCTTCTGAGAATTGAGATTTTACTGCTGAACTTTGTTCAGAGACTCGAGATAGGTTGCTAGTCCTTTTACTATAACCTTGTTTTACATTAACACCCACAGACTCAGTGGCAACTTTTGAATCCATCTCATCCTGGATTGATATATCAATATTTTCCGGCTGTTCATTAGCTAGAATAAGCTCATCATGCAAATTTTTTACAGAGCAAAAATGTGAGGGATCGATACTAAAGCTTTCTTCAATGCCTTCTAATCGTTTATTCTCTTCCTTTAATCGTTCTATATTTCCTCGTAATATACTATTTTCTAATAGCAATTCCTCACATTGTTTCCCTTTTGCATCTATCTCTTGTTCCAGCTTTACTAGTTTAATTTCATAGTCTTTACATAACTCAGCTTTTCCTTCCGGTATATCTGCATCCTCCACTTGTATACACGAATCTTCGGTTTCTCTTTTTGTCTTTTCCGCTCTTAACAAATACTCATAATCATCTTCTAACCCATTTATTTTTTGCATTAATCGTTGATTGTTCTCATTCAGCCCATTTATAACTTCCTGCATCTTTTCTTTTTTATTAAATAGCAATTCCTTTTCTTCTTTCGCTGTAGCAAGTTTTTCCTTAAGTTCATCATTTTCTGCTAGAAAATCTTTATTCTCTTTTTCAAGTTTATCTACTTTTTTCTCTAACTCTTGAACACTGTTATTTAAGGATTCATTCATCTTTTCCAATCCCTTCAATTTTTGTTCAAGATACATGCTTTTAGAATCACTTTGTGGTAATCTTGTACCAATATTTACGAGAATTTCTCCTACAAAATCCATAAACTTTTTGAAATGTCTCTCATGAACTATCACTTCTTCACTTAGTGTAGTATTACCCAGCTTTTCCACAATTTCTTGGATTTTTTTTAAACTATTGGATAATAGCTCCATTCGTTCAACAATTTTAGTTACTTCACTTACGTTCAATTCATCACTCAGATCTGCATTACTAGTATAATTCTCACCAGTGGTAACTAGGTTAGATGGATTGGCAGGTTTAATCGGGGTACTCGTATCAACAGAAGCTCCAAATGGCATAAACAGTGCACTTCGGCTGCTCTTAATCGATCTACCTAGTGAAGGTATATCACTATTATAAAGTGTTCTATCACCACTAGAGGCAACTTGCTCTTGTCTATAATTTGTAGAAGTTCCTGTTGGACTAGTACCATTTTTCTGATCTTCTCTACTGCTTTCATTCGTAAAGCGCTTCACTCCCATTACCCTCCTAACATTCTCTCCAAGTTCTTCTCTTTCGATTATAATACGAGATTCATTTTTTTCATAGTTAATTTTATCATATAATTGTTCACATTCTTTGTAGGACAATATTGGTTGTAGCGTCTTCTTCTTTACTTCTTCATCGTAGAAAGCTCTCAGCTTATCATTTGATAATATTGCTATAGCTTCTTTTACATCAGGATGCAATTGAGAATGCCCATTTTTGCATGAATGAACACGGTTCAGTAGAAAAATCTTAACAGAGTGTTGCTTGTATTCCATAATTTCCTCTAATGTAATTCCCATAACTTTTTCTTGTGATTCTATGTATCCTAGAGCTTCTTCAAAGTCTTGTCTGTTAGAGGTGAGAGGTTGAGCTTTTTTTAACTTTTTGATCTCACTATCTTTTGGATGCACACCATTAACTTCAATAACAGGGATAACACTTGCAGAGTCAATCGCATTTAACACAATACTACAATCATCTTGATTTTTTAGGAAAGCTTTTAGCTGTTTTTTAAAGTTCAATAAATTACTTAATTTATCTTCATTAGTTTTAGATTTTTTGATTTGATCATAAACGTTTCTGGCTGCTTGGTTATTCTCTTTATCAGTCCTTATTTTACTTTCTAACTTACCAAGGAGTTTGCTCAGTGGTTTTTTAAGTTTCTTATAATCGTTAACAAGCAGTTCTCTTATCCGTCTTTCAAAATCTCCTTTTTCTTTGAATCTCAAAACAGTATATAGATCATCTTCAGCCCTCTGCTGATCGGATTTTGTATTTACAACCATAACCTTACCTAACACTAACAGATACTGCTGAACAGAACTTAAGGGCGAAGTTAAAACACACTTAGTTAAAGTCATAAGCACTTCTCCAATTAATCTTACTAATATTCTTCTGGAAAACAACATATCTACTGACCTTATTCTTGGGAATATAAATAGAAAAAGTGCATCACCTATAGTCTCCAGAAAACCTGGTGTTAGCTGTCAAATTAAGATTTCTAGAAAATACTCAATAATTCCAGACAGATTTCTCTAGGCCTGACCAGAACGTTTGGGTATCAAATAGGTCTTTCTGGAGTAATTAGGTGTTGTAACTTAGTTACAAATTTAGTACCATAGCGTTGTTTTCATGATATAGGGAGGTTTAAATGCCAATAGAAACAAAACGTCAGGCTGAAGTGCTTAAAAAGCTACAAGATGTGATAAAACATACAGATCGTGACATTGCGGCTGGAAGAAAGTTAGCTATTAAAAGGTGGGTCGAGACCTATATAGAGTATATCAAACTTTTTAAGGATGATAAGCTGGAATTCTTATATAATGTTTTTCGAGATGAAGGTTGTTGGTTAGGTACAAGGTTAAATAATACTGTTTTAGGTCAGAAATTGACTGAAGAGAAAATAGGAGAAATCGATAACCCACTACCAAGGTATGGTATGGCATCTAGGTACTGTATAACGGGCAAGATAGGTGATTTTTTCAACAAACAGTTTGTACTCTCTAGAGGTCAATTTACTTCAGAAGAGGTAGATAGTCAAGGTAATCCGATCAGTGATCAATATGTAAGAAACATTCTGCTATCATCCATGAAGAGAAATGGTCCTGTGTTTGATTTCTGGATCGATAGAGAATCTGGGGAATTAAAGAAGTATGATGCAGTAGAAGGTTTTGACAGTGCTGTAAAACTTAAGTGGAGCGAAGGGGTAGAGTATTTTTATAATCAGTTAGAGGAAAAAGATAAGGAGAAGAAGCTTACAGAAGCTATTGTTGCTCTTTCTCGTCCTCAATCTGTTAAGAAAGACGCTCCTATTTTAGATTTTTGTGTAAGGAATATAGGCGATAAAGATACTCTTTTACAGAAATTATTGCAGAAAGATAAGGGAGTATATTCCCTTCTTGCTGAATTAATAGAGTCATGTTTTTTTGATACGGTTCATGATTTGGTACAGTGCTGGTGTTATAAAGGCGTTTCAGCAGGAGGAGACTGTTCGGACAAGATATTCTCACAGCAAGACTATGAACTTTTTCTTTATTCACTTTCAAATGTGATGTTGAAAAATCCTGAGTTAAGTGTTCAAGCTAGATCCCTTATTATGGAGATTTGGAAATGTGAACGCTTTGCTGAATACAGAGAGACCTCTGTTAATACTTCTAATTATACAGTTCCTATAAAGAGTGTACTTGGGGGATTAATCATTAATTGGAAACGAGAAGATGTTTGTAAGCCCGATAGGAAAATAGAGAAAGAAGAAATATTAGATATGATTTCATTTGCCAAAGGTTGCTTTCCTGAAAAGTTTGACCTTTTTAAAGAAGTCATGATAGAAAATCTTAGAATATGTGGTAGGGAAGGAAAGAGGAAAGGTGTAGATTACGGCAAGTTTGCAGAAGAGTTATTTCTTCAGTTAGAGAAAGTAACTTTACCTTCTGTAGGTGATGGTCCTTGGAATAATTTGCGGTCTCAATCTAAGGTATCTTTGCCACTTGATGGTTCTGGTGATGGCCCACAGTCTGAGTTTGAAGCTCCTAGTGTGAGTGGTATTTCTGGTTCTCATAAGAAAAGAAGAATCTAGTCTACTCATTAATGTGAGTGGTTTTTCTGGTCTTAGCAAATAGAGAGGTGCTTTGTGTCTTTAATAAGAAGTTTAGTGGATGGAGATCTTGATGGTTTTAGACAAGAGTTTGAATCCTTTTTAGATCAATGTCCATTTTTCTTGTATCATGTAAGTACAGGACGTTTCCTTCCTGTATTCTTTTTCAGTATGTTTGCTACTGCTCATGATGCTAATATCTTAAAAGCAAATGAGAGAGTGTATTTTCGTTTTGATAATCATGGTATTGATACAGGTGGTAGAAATAGAAATACAGGGAACCTAAAAGTCGCTGTTTATCGTGACGGACAGCAAGTTGTCAGATGCTACAGTATTTCTGATCGTCTTAATAGTGATGGGTTAAGGTTCAGTACAAGGGAAAGAAATGCTCTAGTGCGAGAGATTAGAGGGCAAAATCCAAATTTAAGGGAAGAAGACCTAAATTTTGAGCAATACAAAGTATGCATGCATGGAAAGGGCAAGAGTCAGGGAGAGGCGATTGCAACAGTATTCGAGGTGATTCGTGAAAAAGATTCTCAAGGTAGAGATAGATTTGCTAAATATTCAGCGTCTGAGATTAGCCTTCTTAGGCATATAGAACGCAATAGGCTTAATGGGATTAATGCGCCTGCGCCACGCAGTTTGTTGACAGTTAAGGAAATAGGAAGTATATGACTCAATCAAGATCAGAGAGTACAGCTTGGTCATTTGGTCAATTTTGTGCAAGTTGCACCGGGTCAGCAAGGGATTTTCAGTTTTATGGAAGTGCTAGCAAGTAACCAAAGAATAAATATAGAACGTGGAATAAATGAAGGAATTTTGCCATACATAACTCGAATCTATCGTAGTTACCTAGGCAGCCTACAAAATGACATTCAAAATCGCAGTCAAAAGTTTGAGAGTCACGGATTTTTCTTAGGTTTGTTGGCAAATTTTATTCATCTCTACACAATAGATATTGACCTTGACTTGTCTCCTGGAAATTCATATGTTGCTTTTCTTATATGTCATCAGGCAGAGAGAGAAAACATTCCTATCGTTATTAATGTTACTAGATGGAGGACATCGTCTGATATTGCATTAAACCGCGCTAGAGCTGATGCTAAAAGATTACATGCTTCTTCATTTATATCTATTCACACTGAATCAAGAAATGCTGTTTGTATTGGATTAAATTTTAATCTGAATATAGATCCTTTTAGTATTGATACAGTAGAGTTTTTAGAGAATAGATTTCCTTTGGTACAAAGATTATTTGAGTGTTTGGAGGATGAAGGAATTAGAGAAAATATTAGAGATTTCTTGCTTCAACATCTTCCTAACGAAATACCAAGAAATGCAGAGAATTATAACAGAATATTTGATTGCATAACTGGTTTTGCTTTTGGGAATAGTATTTTAGAAGAGTTCAGATTAGTAAACGCAGTTCAACAACGTGTAAGAAAGTATATATTTAGATATGGTGATGAGAATCATGCTTTAACCATGGTCTTCCATACTCAAGGTTCTGATATAGTTATACTTCATATTAGAGATAACAACGCTGTACAACAAGGAGCCATCAATTTACAAGATCTTAATGTTGACGGAAATAATGTTCATGTACGGGAAGTTTCATGCACACTTAATAATCAACTTGGCCTTAATATTCATACAGATAACCTTGGTTTATATCACAATTACCAAAATAATAATGCAAATAATTTTCTTGGTGGTAATCTTGTGCAAGTGCCTAATGCTGGAAATGTGCATAATGCTTTAAATCAAGTTATGAATGATGGCTGGCAAGATAGATTTCAGCATCAAGAATTATTTAGAAACATTTCTGCAGTATTAATGCCAGAAGATACGCATGGCAATATGATAATAGATGTAAATAGCAAAGATAAGTTTCGCTCTATACTACATGGTACATTTTATGCTAGTGATAATCCTTATAAAGTGCTTGCTATGTATAAAGTTGGTCAAACATATAGTTTAAAAAGGTGGCAGGAAGAAGAAGGAGAAAGGGTAATACTTACAAGAGTTACAGAACAGAGACTAGGTCTTCTATTATTAAGACAACCTACAGCAGATACTCACCCAATTGGATATGTATTAGGATTTGCTGATAATGCAGAAGAAGTAGAACAGGAGCAAGACGAGGCAAGGTACAAAATAACAGAATTGATGAGCAAACAAAGGGGATATTTGCCTATTACTTCTGGAAATGAGGTGGTTTTGTCTTATGCTGTATTTAATAGAGGTGCACAGAGAGCAGAAGACTTTATATCTCTTCCACAACAAGCAGTGTATGTACATAGACTTGATCGTCGTGGTCATGACTCAAGACCAGAAGTATTAGTGGGACCTGAAAGTGTTATTGATGAAAATCCACCAGAAAATCTATTGTCAGATCAAACTCGTGAAAATTTCAGGCGCTTTTACATGGAAAAAAGACCAGGACAGAACTCGATTTTTTTGCTTGATATAGATGATAATCTGCACGTTCCATTTAGTTACTTGCAAGGTACTAGAGCACAGGCAATAGAAACATTAAGGTCAAGAATAAGGGGAGGTGGTACTTCTACAGCACAAGGAATATTACAACAAATAAACACTATCCTTCGTAGAAACAACGCTCGTGAAATAGAAGATGTGCATAATCTACTTGCACTAGACTTTGCAACAGAAAATCAAAATTTCCGTTATTGGCTACAAACTCATGACATGTTTTTCGCTGCACGACAATATACTTTCCATGATGATCGATCTAATCCAACTAATGATCGTCATGATTTTGCAATAACTTCAGTAGGAGTCGATGGAAATCAAAATGATCCAACAGGTAGGGACTTATTAAGTAGTAACATAGATAACTTTAAACAAAAAGTAGATTCGGGTGAAAAAGATAGATTAACTGCTATTATTAATGTAGGTAATCGTCATTGGGTTACATTAGTTATTGTCCACCAAAATGGAAATTATTATGGGTATTATGCTGATTCACTTGGTCCAGATAGTCGTATTGACAATAATATTCGAGGAGCTTTAAGAGAATGTGATATTAGCGATGATAATGTCCATGATGTTTCCGTTCATCAGCAAACAGATGGCCATAATTGTGGCATATGGGCATACGAAAATGCTAGGGATATTAACCAAGCTATTGATCAAGCTTTACAGGGAAATAGTAACTTTGGAGAGAAAGGTGAAGGTATTATAGGTTATATACGTGGTCTTCTTAGTGCAGGAATTGGAAATGACACTAGACAACCTCAAAGAAATGAACAATACTTTAGAAATCGGAGAAGAAATATTTCACAATTATTCCAAAATGATTCTCTATCTTCTCCTAGGGGTAGATTGATTCAAGGTCGTCCAGGAATTCAACATGAAATTGATCCATTACTATTACAATTTTTAGAACTCCAATATCCACAGCGTGGAGGTGGGGGAGCATTGCAATTAGGCGGAGAAAGAGTGATATCAATTGATTTTGGTCCGCAATCTGTATTGGATGAAATTGATGGAGTGAATAGAGTTTATGATCATAGCAATGGTAGAGGCAGTAGGTAGAGGTTAATAGGTGAATGAAGTATTTCTTTACTCCATATTTACGCGTTGGTTGTAATGGGTCTTTTAATTTATTTCTGCATATTTTTTTTGGGGGGTTGTTTATTAACAATAATATAGAAGATATTAATAAAGCTTTTGTCCGTAAAGCACATTCATGAGAGCGATATTTTCTTAAAATCAGCTAGCTTTAGATGCTGAAGTTGTGTACCGTTTAGAATAACTTCCTTAATTTTGGATATAAAATAATTTAAACGTAAGATCCACTGTAAAAGATAAGATTTAATTTGGAAGAAAAATTGATGTGATTAGAACTTGACCTTACATAGTGTAGGAATATTTTTTATAAAAAGAACAATATCCATTTGAAATGTAAAATTATCATAAATTTTTCTTTTTGTTCTCAAATGAATTACTATTAATTTAGTATTATATATTGCTAATAACTTAAATAATCCAACCATTTCCAGCAACAAAAAACGCTACCCGTGAGAACATTTTTCTTTGGGATGGGATGGTCTACCATATGTACCATACGAACTTTTTAATATAACAATTTAACTATACGCTAAAACTAGCTATATTAGCCCATTTCATCCATATCTACATACGAACTTTTTTGCCTAAGCTTATTGAAATAATTTAAATCTTCTATTTTTATAACCTTATTTTTACGCGGCTTGTTCTCACAAATATACGACCTTTTTTGCAATCTTAGGAAGAGTCAATAATTCAATTCCTTATAACACTAGCTAGCATGGTATCTTCACTAAAATATTTTTTTAAAAAGTTAGTTGACTTATAAATAATTCTCTACTAATACTAGCATATGTTTGTTTATTCTGCTGAAGTGGCTCCGCAGGTTACTGTATAAGCTTCAGCAGTTTTTGTACTCCTTTAAAGCATCATATTCCTATATATTAAATATAGCTGGTGTTCTCAATTTTGTTGATCTATAGTAAAATTGGCTAAAACTTCCAGTAATAAACAACTTTTAACCTAGCAGTACTCACCATAAAAACTTAACAAAAATATGAGTAGTAAAAAAATTATGTTGAAATTAACTTGACACATACTACACATTCTATATAATATATTCTATATCTAGAGCTAGGAGGTAATATGGATACAGGGTCAGTAAAATATATTGCAGAACCTATCAGTGAACAAAGCAAACACACTGATGAGCAAAAACTGAAGTGTGACCTAAGTGCTGGACAAGAGTTTTCAGAAATAGGTAGCCCAAAAACAGAAGCAACTGGATTACCAGTAGATAGTTATTATGAATTCATTAAGCGAGATTTATTTTCGGCTGATAGAAGTTTGATAGATGATAAAAAATACTTAGAGGATTTAATAGATGAGTGGCTTATTCATGCACCTAACTTAGGACTGGAAGAGAGTCAAAAAAAGTTAAATCAAAAATTACTCAATAGTATTATAAAAGATTTTAATATGGGAAATTATGACTCATTTTCAAATCTTAAGCAGTTTTTAGAAAGTAACGAGAAAAATAAAGACCTGAAGTACGTTCTTAATTTAAAAAGAGGGCATCTAGGAACAACAATATTGAACGTGTTTCTCGAATACGACGAAATTATTCCTTCTCTTCTCAAAGCTGGTGCTGATCTAAATATGCAGGATAATAAAGGTAAAACACTTTTGCATGATACTGCTATTTATTCTAGTGGATATGAAGATCTTGGGTATCTCTTAGATGCAAAAGCTGATCCAAATATACAAGATGAAAAAGGTAACACACCTTTACACTATTATGCTGCTAAGTGTAGTGATCAAAGCAGAAAAACTATGGATTTGCTCATAAGCAAAGGAGCTGATTTAAGCATAAAAAATAACGATGGAAAAACTCCACTGCAAGTTGCAATTGATAATGACAACATTATAGGATGTTTATTAACTAATAGTCAAAAAAAATTAAGAGAGCAACTAGGTAAAATGCTTCTCGCTACAAGTTCTGATGAAGATTGGGATAATGCTTATGATCCAGAGGTTGAAAATCTAAGAAAGTTTTTAAATCAATATGAAAATGACAACGACTTAAAGATAGTTTTAAATGTTAAGGATGATAGTTCAGTACTTCTTGATTCGCCATCTCGTCAATTTCCTAATGTAAAAGCCTTGCTCTTAAAAGCAGGAGCAGCTGATTTTATAGGTAAAAAACAAGACAATTATGAAAAATGCGATAGTTTTTTATCAGAGATTTATCAAATAAATTACCTTGCTAAACGCAATGAGTTTTTAAGTAAGGTAGTAAAAGCTAAAAGCATGATTGAATTACAAGAAGTTGTAAATGAGATTATAGCTTCTGGAATGAGATTAAATTTTGCTAAAGACAAAGATTATTACTTTGCAGATCACGTACTAGAAAAAATTGCTCAGATAGAAGGAAGCTATGGAATTGCCAGTGATATAGTATGTACATTAATATCAAGAGGAGCAAAGTTAAAAAGGTCAGAAAGTTTAAAAGTCATTGATACAATAGAATTAAAGTTCAAAGCTCATAAGGCTAATATGATCAGTGCTCATTTAGAGTATGTTAGTAATGCTGAGGAATTTTTTAGAATTGCAAAGGCTGCTACCAGCGGTCAACTATATGATGGAAAAATCGATAATAATGTATTTTACTTAGAATACTCAGAGGATAGTATAATAGATGTTGCAAGAATCACAAATAGAACAAGAAATCTGGAACTAATTCAGGAATCATATAGAAGGGATATAATAAAAATTGGCAAAAGTAAGATGGAAATTATAACCGAAAACGGCATAAGGTATTACACAGATCTTACAGAAGGCAGCGATATAGTATTAACTTTCTATACTAGTTTGGGAAATATAGACCTTAGACTGTATCCTGACATACAGGATAAAAGCAAGATTATAGTAGAAGTGAGTAATAGAGAAGAAATATTAGAAAAATTCAAAGGTCGCGAAGAAGAGTTAGGCAATGATTGCGCGCTCGGTGGCTACTCGGTCTACAATGCTATTGAACAGGGATATTTTGAAAGGTCTAGAAAATTAATGCGTCCTGAAGTAATAAGCGAGTCTAACAACAAATGGACAGAACGTGAAGAGTTAAGAAGGGATTCTATGGAGGAAATTGCTAGAAGGCATAAGTTATTACAAGATTTACGCAATATTGAGTCTAATATTGTACAAAAGGAGAAGAATTTTGACATAAAAACTTACCTGATAGACATCTTTAAAACTTTATCTAGGTTCTATGAAGAAAAAGGGGATATTTCTAAAACAGACTTAGCTAAAGCAGCAGAAAAGGAAAGTAAAAAATTGGGGTTAGAAGGTAAATACAACTGGAGTAAGATTTTTGGTTTAGAGGAAGAAATTATTGAAAAGGTAGAAAAACAAGGTGATAAAGAGCAAAAATCAAACATACCTGATGACTTCTATTTAGGGCACACAATCAATAATGGAAGCTGTTTTTTTGATTCATTCAGGCAAAGTCTAGAACAACAGAAGGGAATCAAAGTTACTGTAGAGCAGTTAAGGAATGAGTGTAAGAGATTTGCGCAAGACAATCCTCCAGAGTGGTTTATAAGTAAAATTGGCAATGACTTTGATGAGGTTGAAAGTGAGCTCGTAAATCGTGGAATTACGTGTAACCAATATATCAATAGCATTGGAAAGAATGAATTTTGGGGACGTTCCGATATCGAGGGCAGAGTACTTTGTGATAAGTATGGTGTGAAATTGCATGTTGCAGAAAGTAACCCATTGCACACTATTGATAAGCAACAAGATCCGTTCTTGCATCAGTTAATAGATAGCTCAGGATCAAAAGCAGGTAAGATAGATTATAGTCACAATAGTGCCTTACATATGGTAAATGGAGGCCATGATCATTTTCAACCCCTACTTTATAGAAATAAGGCCTTGGCAAAACAAACGCAAGAACAAAAAGATTCCTTATGCTATTCAAGCTTGCCAAGCTGTAGTATGGATGAGTTAAAAATAGAAAAAGCCAACATAAGGCACTGCTTGTAAGTAGACCATAGCTTTGTATATGACTTGTGACACAACAATGAAGGGGAAAGTTTATTTATTAAGTTAAAAAAGAAATTATTTTACTTAAAAAACTTACTTAGTGCTTATGAATTTTCAAGTACACTTTCAGATTCAAAGAGGCTATAGATTGCTCGACATGTACTACTTCGTGGAGTTGTGTGCTGAAGTTTAGAGTATTGCTTTTTTTGATGTTTACAGAATTTTCCTCCAAATCTACTATTAAAATATGCAGTTAAAGTTGGATACATTTTTTATCACTATTGCATCTGATATGCTAAAATCTTCATTATTTATATTGATATTTTCGCATAATTGATTCTGTAACATTGACTTACTTTTCTATATCAATTTCAACATCTTTTTGTGTGGCCCTTTTCTGTTGCTTTTATAAATCAAGACCATAGAATTTCTCCCTTTGCTCACTCCACAGCATCGGTATTTCTTTTAAATCAACTAACTTCAAACCCCTTGGCTGCCTCCCATTTACTATGTCTTCTTTTATCTTTGGTGCTAAATAATTCAACCTTAAAATCTGCTGTATACGTCTTGCACCTATATTAATTTTGGCACTCAGCTCTTTTATACTTCCATATTTTCCCTCTTCTAGTTGCCGTTTCCACAGATGGGCTCTTACCACTGCTTTCAGTAACGCATTGTTCGTTTTTCCTTCAGGTTCCATTACTACACATTTGTTTCCTTTCTTCTTTATTGGTATAAATTCTATCTTATCCTCTGAACTCACTTCTATTCCATCTCCTTTTACCATTACTCCTTTTATTAACTTTTTCACTACTTCTTTCTGCTTTCCAAAACTTAAATTTTTCCACTCTTCTTCGGTCTTTTCTTTCCAATTTTCATATAGCTGCTCTGTCTTCCTCATTACTTCTTTTTCCACTTCTCCAGCTACTATTGTTCGATTCACTGATTCACAATTTTTTCCCCTTAAATGATTATTGCATACGTAGTATCGATACCTTTTATTTTCCTTTTTTGCATACGTCAGCGTCATATTTACATCACAGCTCTTGCACTTAATTATTCCCCTAAGCAAAGCTTCCTCATATTTTGCTTTTTTATATGGTTGATTCCTTATCAATTCCTGCGCTTTTTGCCATTTTTCTTCTTCTATTATCGCCTCATGCTTTCCCTCATACTGTTTGTCATAATGTCTTATCTTTCCCATGTATATTGGATTTGTTATTATTCTTCTCACTGTTGCTTTTTTAAAAATATCTGATTTTGCTTTTGTTCGATATCCTTCTCTGTTCAACTCCCTTGCCAACTCTGCCATTGACTTCAGCTCTACATACCTTTCAAATATATGCTTCACTGTCTTTGCTTCTTTTTCATTTATTATTAATTCTTTATCTTTTACATCATACCCAAGCGGTAAAGTTCCACCCATCCATAACCCTTGTTCTTTCGATGTTGCTATTTTATTTTTTACTCTCTCTACTATCATTTCTCTTTCTAGTTGTGCCGCCCCTGATAGCACTGTTTGTACAAATTTTCCCATTGGCGTATTATTGTCGAATATTTGTGTTACTGCTACAAAACTTATCCGGTGCCTTCTAAAAAATGATGTTACTTCTATGCAGTCCTTTGTTTCTCTTGATAACCTATCTAGCGTATATACTACTACACAGTCGACTTCTCCTACCTTTACATCTTCAAACAATTCCTTTATCGCTGGTCTATTCAAATTACTCCCTGAGAACCCTCCATCATCGTACTTTTTTGCCAATGCTACCCACCCTTCTCGGCTTTTTATATACTTCTCACATACTACTCGCTGTGCATCTAAACTATTAAACTTTTGTTCTAGCCCGTCTTCATTTGATTTTCTCGTATATATCGCGCATCTTACCTCTTTCAGCATTCTTTCTCCTTATCTCTCATTCCAAATAGGAGCGGTCCATTATAACTCATTCCCATTATTTTGCCGGCTACTGCTGATAATGACGTATAAAACTCTTCTTTATAGATTAAACCCTTATCTGTTACCATTACCGCATGCGTCTCTTCCCCTCTTTCTAATATTAGCTCTGTTCCCTCTACTGGCAGTTTATCGCTACTTATCCTTTTTCCCTTCTCTAGTCGATCTGCCAGGTATTCTAGTCTTTTTGCCCCTTTTCTTGATATTTCTCCGTACGCTTTTTCCTGCATTCTATAAGCTAATCTTGGTATCAGGTATTTCTTTGAGTATCTAGGCGCTCCTTCTCCATATACCTTTTTCCATATTTTCCTCACCTCTTCCAACGCTTTTTTCTCTAAATTCATTACTTTCTTTTCTATTTCTTCCTTTCTTTCCATATTTTCAGCCTCTCATAATTTCTCAAATAACTTTTCTATTCTGTCTGTTTCTTTCTTCAATACTTCAGTTACCTCTTTACTATTTTTCGCATAATCCATCGCTGTCATCCCAAATTTATCTGCTTGTTCTATTTCAGCCCCTGCTTTTACTAGCTCCTCCACTATTTCCACTTTCCCCACCATACATGCAAGGTGCAGCGGTGTGCATTTACTGCCATACTCTTCAGCATTTACATTCCCTCCTGATTTTATCAATTCTCTAACTGTTTCTAGACGTTTCTCCGTTATCGCTAGGTGCAGTGCTGTATATCCTTCTACATCCGCTGCATTCACATTCGCTCCTTTTTCAACTAATAAGCTCACTGTTTTTCCGTCTACTGCATAATGCAGTTCCTTTTTTGTCCCCTTAATATTTTTACCTGAGTTCTCTAATAATTCTTTTAGTGCATCCTCTTTTTCTTTTTTACTCATAACCTACCTCACCTTTTCTTTAAATTTAAGTCCCTTTTTTAATTCTCACCACCTCATCTATCATTTCGTTTACTTGGCACATTATCTTGGTTGCTAAATTTTGACATTCTTTCTTTATTAATGATTTGTCTCTCTTCCTTATTTCTTCGATCTCCATTATTTTTAGCTCTGGCATATAGCTCCTATCCAACTTGTCTGCTATTTCTCCCACTAGCCCCTCTATTCCATAGCACGTCAGTTTTCTACTTTTTGTTACTCCACCTTTTGCTCTCAAAAATTTACTTGCCTTTTCACTCTCTTCCCTATCACATAGACAATACTTTTCACTTTCCCATATGTAATACATTGGTGTTGAACCATACTTATTCAGTTGATTAACTTCAGATCCTGCTTTTACTAGCTCTTTTATTATTTCAACTCCTGCTCCTCCTATTTTACATGCAGAGTGCAGTGGCGTACATCCACTGACATATTGAGTGGCATTTATTTCCGCTCCTGACCTTAGCAGTACTTTTACATTTTCTAAACTTTTTGCGAATACTGCACAGTGCAGTGGCGTATAACCATTTTTATCTCTTGCATTGATCTCCGCTCCTTTTTCTATTAATAACCTCACTGTTTTGTGATCGGAATTTTCTACTGCATGGTGCAATACTGTTTCTCCTTTTTCATCCCTTTTATTAATATTTTTAAATCCATTCCTTGATACTTCTTTAAAAAACTTGTTAAAAGATTCTTTCTTTTCTTCGCTGAACCCCATTTCATACCTCACAAAATTATCTTTTCTAGCGCCAGACAAATTTCTTATATTTACCTGCTGCTATTCAAGTTATGTGCGTTTTGGCATAAAAAGGCAAGTCTTTTTTCGCGTAGTACACCTTTTTAACTAAATACTAATATAGTATATGAAGATATAAATATATATGCTTAATGCATTAAACATATTACTTGTTTCTCTTCCCAACCTCTGTTCAAATGACGATGTTCGTGCCACGTTAGTACGCCTGGGTAAAACACTAAAACGTAATTTTCCGGTTCATGTATTGAATCCTTTTGCTCTGAATTTAAATCCCTTTCAAAATGAATATTGTGCTCTGCCACACCAAATATTATAACTTTTTGGTTGGTAAAATCTTCTACTTTGTAGTGGTGAGTAACGCTAAACCTTTCTAAAATTGGCTTGTGTTTTAAATTCCACAGTTGTTCAGATAGTTTATCACTTCCTAGTAAAAATTTACTTCCTTTCTCTTCTCCACTCGTAACCGGAAAACACGCGTTTATTTCTCCTAAGTTCCAGCTATCTGATAATACTATCTGCGCTTTAGCAAACTTAATCTTAGGTAATAAGCTCTGTGGTAGCGGATATAGCGCTTTGAAGTTATACCACACATGATTTCGTTCATAAATACCGTTGTAGTTCTTAGTATGAGGCTCGGTTTCTCCAAGTATTGCTACATCCAAGCGATATATGTCATTGCTTAAAGCTCGTTCATAATGATCGCGTAGATAGTTTTCTACAATCCTAATAACCGGACCATGAGACCTGAAAAAATTTACTCTTCCAAATGATAAAACTGGCCCATCTTTTTCTATTTTTACCCCGGAATAATCCGATAATAAACTTCCGAAAAAACTCTCATCCAATATGAACCTGCTAATGTTGTAATAATCGTTAAAAATCCTCATTAGCCTCGATCTTGCAGGCAATGATAGTTTTGCTAGTTCTACTACTGCATCAACGAAGAAGTCATTCGGAACATCTTTTATCCCTATCTGCAGTTCAAAGAAGTGCTTGCCAGATGGTTCTTCGATAATTGTAATATCTTCTATATTTGCCCATTTTAGTGCTATTTTCAGTGAAGCAGGTGTTCCTCTTAAACGCTGAAATTTTATCCCTTTTTTTATCGCCTTTCTTTTGTCTTTTACCCAATGTAGGATTTCTCCTAGCCCATATTCCTCTATTATCCATGGCAACACTTTTTCCCCTTGGCTAAATTTAAACCCTCTGATACAACCAGGATCTACTTTGTAATCTATTGCATCAACCAGCGCTTTTTCCTTTTTTGTTGCGTTTGGCGGTAATAGCATTAATTTAACTCAACATTTAAACTTTTTAAGAAAGCGCACTCATTTCCTTTCACAACTATGTCTTCTCTTGGCTCTATTAATTCCACGTTTTCTACTCCTTCCATAAACAAATTGGCTATTATCCATGATCTTGTTACCTTCCATCCTAATCTTTTCGTTGTTCCAAATTTTTCGATAAATTTCTTCTTCACCGTTTCAATAATATCTGGTCTTTTAATGCTAATTTTACTGTGGATATCTATTTCTATCATATTGCAACTTACCACTTCAACTGTATCTGTTAAAATCCTCACATCCTCCCTGTTTAGCTGATTTTTGACAATTTCTAGTAATTCTTCTTGCAGTGTGGATAATTCTGTGGATAAGATTGAAACTTGTACTTTCCCTGGTATAGGTGATTCTACTAATGCATCCTTTACTCTACTATCTGCTGACAGTGCATGATATCGATAGTGTTCTTTACTTCCTCCCGTGCTCCAGCCTATTATCTTTGCTTTAATTATTTTTCTAAAACGTTCGTCATCTTCTTCTTTCTGCCTCTCCACTCCATAAAATTCAGCTAAATTATCAAGATCTTCTCCTGTCGCAAACTTAAGTAAATTACTCTTTACTGCTTCGTTTATCCTTTGTCTCAGCAAAAGCTCTCTCCAGGCTGCTACTTCTAATACCTTCATCGCTGAGTCACTTTCTACTAATGCCGTAAAACTTTCATCTCGACTTATTAATTCTTCTTTCATACGTGAAAAGATTTCTTCGAAGTTCAGTGGCTCAATAATGTTAGTCTGCTGCATCTTTATACTACAACCTCATCGAAGCGAATCTTTTTCCCCATTGGTACGTACAACCCTTCCAGGTCAAGCGTTACTTTTCCCTCTTTTACTTCTGTCATTTTTACTTTTTCTAATTTAAACCTTTTTTCCCATTTTTCCAAAGCTTCTGCAGTTGCTGCGTAAATTTCTAGTGTTAAATCACGATTAACTGGCTTATCCAATAATTCAAATAGCCTAGACCCGTAATTCCTCATCATAATTCGTGATCCTATAGGAGTCGTAAGTATATCAATTATTGATTGCTTTAAGTGCTCTATTCCTTCTAACGCTTTTCCTGTTTTACCATCCATACCCTTCATTTCTATTTTGCAAAGACGCTTTTACTGCCTTTTATTACTTTTAACCCACAAGATACTGAATCCCCTACTCTTCCTACACCATGACCATTTGCAAACACTGTTTTTGATCCTTGAATCATTACTTTTCCTTCGTTAAAATTGTCTCCTTTCCTACAGACTGGGAAATCATTTACAAAAACATTATTACTGCCGCTAATGCAAAAATGTGGTGTTGCTTCTCCACAATAATCTCCTACTCGCACAACTGATTTATTCATTTTCCAATTAATTAAGTTCTATTCTATCTGCTTTCAGTTTTATTTCGCTCCTTGTCATCTCTATACTTGATTCCCCAGCTTTCAATGTTATTTTGTCCACTACTTCAATCTCTAAATGATGCTTCTCTTTATCATATAACAATCTTGTCCCATCTTGAATTTTTACACTATTTATTTCTTTTTTATTCTCTGGTGCAGGGTATTTTTCCTGATATATTCCTGCTAATACCACCCCTAATGATAGTTCTCCTAGCGCAGAAAGTATAATAACCTGTTCATCGATATCTGGAGGAGACCAATTTCTATCTTTTCCTGCTTTACTTGTTATCCATGGCAACCAATCTGTTAAAAATTCCCCTATTTGCACTTTTACTCTCGCTTTTTCATAATCTACTTCTTTCACAAGCCCAATACGTACAATGTTAGCTAACTTTCTTTGCAACTCTGAAATAGCAAAATTACTTTCCAACATTTATTTCACCGATTTCTATTTTGTGTGGCATAAATTTTCCCTCTTCCCAAATAGATCGACCCAAGTGTACTTCATGCACCCAGTCTACCATCCACACTAAATACGCGTCTAATTCTGGCCTAAATCCGTCAATTTCTGCTGATATAAATTCACCTGGCGAAACATTTTTTACGTTCCAAGTATTTTTATTTACTACTCTCGCAACCTCAGCAGCTAATTCTCTGACAATAATAGCTGCATTCTCTATTGTGCTATCAATCACAATTCGTGCCTCAAATCTTGCTTTCAGGGCTAATTCTTCTGTTCCTGAATCTTTTCCTTGCTCTAAACTTGACAATTCCACAAATACCGCTGGTGCTACTATTTCCCTTCTTATCATTGGATATATTTCACATGTCTGTATCGCTGGTATTTCTTTCTTCAACATTCTGCAAATTGCTTTGTGCAACTCAATTAAAATCATACTTTTACAATATAGTTTAATTCACGCTCAAAATATTTCTCAAATATCCCTTCTGTTTCATAATTAACTAGCTCCTTTATTATTTTTGATGCTTCTGGTTCCAGTCCTAATTTTACCTCTTGTATTGGCAAAGCTGTTCTTCCTTCACGCCTAAAAACACCACTATTTCCTCTTGGCATTGTTGCCATAAATCCTCCTATAAACTTATGTTTTCCTACTTTCGCTCCTTTTCTTGTTTGTCTCATCTTGCCAATTGCTGATACCCTAATATCATATAAATTTGCTCTCATTAATACATCTAACCTACTTGTCTTAGCCTTAAAAATTCTTAGCCTTTTTCTCATTACCGTTAATTTTATCTTCTTTTCCTCACTAATTTCCTTAGCTGCTTGCGTTTTTAACCATAGTGCTGTTTTGTTCAATGCCCTCACCGCTGCTTTTTCCACTTTTTTCCTTTCAGCATTTACATTTTCAATTACCTTATTAATATTATCGGTAACTTCTATATTAATAGACATTTTACACCCCCGATGCTTGAATTTTCCATACCATTCCTGAATTATCTCTAAGTGGTGGTGTGTGTACTCTGTATCTACAACTACCTATGGAAAAAGTATCTCCTACCATTGGCTTTAATACATCAAACACACTTACTTCCAACAATAAAATTTCTCCTACAAATTGTCCTTCACCAATCTCGTATAATTTATCTGGCTGTTGCTTTAGTACTTGTACCATATATGACTTATCCTTTGATTCATACAAAGCTACTTTTCCTAAATGGGCAAAACAATCTTGCAATAATCTCTTAATATTTTCTTGCATATTTTTCTGCTATATACTAACCTTTACATGCTAAGAAGGGGCACACAGGTAAAGCATTCTTCTGCCTCACCACTTTATAGTTGCTCTACCTGTGTTGTTATGTTACAACGACTTTTACTAATACTCCCGGTCTATGGCACATTGGCAGAGAATTTGACTGAGTATGTAAATCGGTCCCTCTATCAAATCTTCTTGGCTCTTGTTTCGCGTAAAGTGGCTGTCCAAGAGTATTTACTGTCTCATTAAAGTCTGCTGGTGCAAAATACGTTGTAAATGTGCTCGCTGTTCCTAGTGGAAAACAGTTTCCACTTTCTCTTTCTATAAATCTTCTTACGGTTCCTTCAGGGTCGGTTGCTTGCCCTCTATACTCTTCAAATGTTATTCCACAGAACGTAAATCCTGATCTCATGTCATTCCTCAGCGCTGCTCCTTCTTGCCATCTTTCATATGCCTCTTTCACTTTACTATGCGAAATTAGTGCATCAAAAAACTCTGGACTTACCAGTGCATGAATCCCCGTCATATATTCACCACTTAAATTGTCCTCAACATGGCGCAATACTTCCAGACACTTACGCTTTACATCGGTTGTCGCAGTCCCCAATGCAAAATTTACTACTTTTGGTGTAATTTCAAATTCGTTGTAAAGGTTTAATAACTCCGACCCATCAGCATCAAGAATGATTCCCTTCAGCGCTCCCATTCTCAAATGTTCTAACGTTATTGCGTGTTTATTTCTCATTAGCTGCAAATGATCAGTTATTACATCTGCCAATGCTTTCAGTTCACTTTCTGACCCAAATGCCCTTATTCCCTGTACTTCCTCAGGCAACACTACGTCATCATGTGGTATATGTGGAATGGTAAAAGTTCTTATTTTTCGTTTTCCACGTTTTCCTACTGTTGCTGGTGCTCCTGGTAACTGCGTTGGTAGTAAACTTAATACTCCATTTTGCTCCTCTATAGTAATATGTCTAAATCTTACTGACCTACTTGGAAACAAATTTAAATTTTCAACTCGTCCATAATTTATCGGCAATATATTTATCGCATTTGTTAGTGCCGTCATGCTAAATGCTGTATTTGTAAATGGATTTTGCATTTTTTCTTTTCCCCCTTTTGTATTTTTAATAGTTTTTTTAAGCTCCCTTGCGGATAATGATCCCTCGTCCTTCAAGGTGCTTTATTGCTGCAGTTTTCTGCTCTTCAATGATATTTGCTGGCCATACAACTGCATGATCTGCTAGTATTGCACCACGAGCAATAATTACTCCTTTACTATTTTCCTTTGCGTTTACATCGCTTGCTATCACTCCTATAGCCGTTTGTGTCCCATCTGTGGCAGTTGGATTTAAAGCTTTAATAAAACCATCTTTAGTATCATAACCAACTACTTTTCCCAGCTTTAGATTTTGTCCCTTGGCTACTGTTATTTGATCTCTTGAATATAGGTTGGACACTTCATATTTCAGAAGATCGCCTAAATTATTTCCTTCAGTTATACTTATCATGTCTTTTTCTCTCCTTTTTTTATTTTTTTACCGCCATATTTGTGGTTGTTATACACGGCGGTTATACACATACTTTAAATGTTTGATTGCGCACGACTTTTCGCTACCTGCATCATCAACTCTTCTCCTGAATTCTGTGGTATTGCACTTAGTATTTCTGTCTTCTTCGTTCGCTCTGCAAGTAACTCCATTAAAACTTCCCTGGCTTGCTCAACACTTACGCTTTGCTCAATAAATTCTCCTATCTTTTCTGGCATTCGTGATAAGTTACATAAACGTATTAATTCAAGAACTTCAGTACGATACTTAGTTAAATTGTCAGTTTCTAGGTCATTTGTAGTTTTTTCATTCATAGTAATATCCCCTTTTTTATTAATAGATTTAAACTCTGAAAGAATTGTAATTCCATCTGCAAGACCTATTTCTACTGCTTTCTCGCCAAAATATAGCCCTGCTTCTGTTGATTTTATTGCCTCTACAGAAAGGTTTCTATTGCGTGCTATTAGCTCAACCAGCATTCCATATAAACGATTCACTTCGCTTTTTAGGCTTTCTAAACTCTCAGAAGTTATTGGCTCATGTGGATTTAAATCATTTTTTCTACTTCCTGCAAATACTGTCGTATATTTTATTCCCTGTTTTTCATCAAACCCACTTTGATCTATATGACTTGCTATTACTCCTATGCTTCCAACTCCTGAAGTTCTAGTTACCAATACTTTTTCAGCACTTGATGCAATTGCATACGCCGCAGAATACGCATCATCATTTGCTATTGCCACAATCCTCTTTTTTCTCCTTGCTTGGTAAATAAAGTCGGAAAGGTCGAATAAACCGTTTACTTCTCCTCCGGGGCTGTCTATGTCCAAAATTATTGTTTCTACTTCTTTATCTATTAAAGCTTCTTCTATCTCTTCACTTATCTTCTCATACGATGTCATCCCCAATACATCATCAAAAACTTCTGACTTTTTCGTCAAGATTCCATGTATTGGTATTATTCCTCTTTCACTATTTCTTACCGCATGTTTTATATTTTTAAAGATAGGCTGCTTTCCTGTTTGTAGTGACAGTAATTCAAAACTCCTTGGTTCTACCATTACACATCTGTTTAGCCATATCGCTTGGTTTTTCATATTATCTCTTGATTAGTAGTAACGTCGGAATCAAAACTTAAACCCAAGGAACTAGCACGTCTTTGATCTTCTGCAATTTCTTGGTCTATTTCTTCTACATCATAACCTAGCTCTGAAACCACTTCTGATCGACTCTTAAATCCATTTCTTACTGCCATTTGTTGTGCTTGCTGGTCTTTTAAAGGATCCACCCAATCAAATCCCTGTGGTATCCATTTTACTTCTTCTTTCGCTGCTTTTGCTACTTTTTTATCTATACTCAGTTCTCCACAGAGTACTGCTAATTCTAGCCATCTACTCCATACTGGTCTGCAAAATTGAAATACCATAATGTTGTGTTGCAGCATAGCACATCTACGACGAAACTCTATTAATCCTGCTCGAATGGATGAATAATTAACGCCCGTTAAATCTCCTGTTAGTTGCTCATATGTTATCCCTGTGCCTATTGCTATTGCCCTCAGCTGCTGTCTCATGAATGCTTCATAACTTCCTCCTACATCAGATGGCTCTGAAAATTTTATGTCTTCTCCTGGGTCTAAAAGCTGCATTGTTCCTGGCTCTAAACCTGATAGTGCTACTCCTTGCTCATTACTTTCACCTTCTCCTAAAATATTTGCTTCAGGATCGAGCCTTGTAATAAACCCTGCAAACATCGCTGCTGTCTTTTTTCTCACTAATTCTGCATCATCATATTGATCAAGTTCATAGAGCTTTAGCAGTATACTCGAAAGCCATGGCTCTCCTCTAATTTGCCCAGGTCTTAATGGTCTATAAATATGTAAAACATCATTTGCTGGCACTCTCACTGATTCACCAAATGAGCCTTCACCAGGGTGTTCTTTAAATAGGTAATATGCTTCTCTTTGCCCAAGCTTGTTAAACTCAATCCCGTTTCTTATTACATTACCATTTCCTAAAGTTTGATTTGTTTTATTATCTAAATGTTCAGACTCAAGTACTTGCAGTTGTAATGGCACAGAAAATCTATCTTCCAGCTTTCTCGTTCTTAAACGTACAAAACATTCTCCTCCCTCTATCATACTTCTGCATACTAGAGCTTGTAATCCATAAAAATCACTTACTCCGTTACTGTCTGCTTCATCTGTCCATCTTAGC
Source organism: Wolbachia endosymbiont of Drosophila ananassae (assembly GCF_008033215.1). Lineage (NCBI taxonomy): Bacteria > Pseudomonadati > Pseudomonadota > Alphaproteobacteria > Rickettsiales > Anaplasmataceae > Wolbachia > Wolbachia endosymbiont of Drosophila ananassae. The sequence goes on from NZ_CP042904.1 coordinate 1,056,451, forward strand.
CATAATTCTTGCACCCTCTTTCGAAATTCCCCATCCCTTGCTTTTGATTGCGGTTTTATTCCTGTTCCAATAGAGTTACTTACTATTGTATCAATAATATTTGCTGCATATGGATTTTTTCTCACCATATCACGTGATCTACTACGTAAAGTTTCAAGGTTTTGAGACAGCAAATTGTTTATACTTCCTAACTCTGGTTGAAAGTGAAAAAATCTTCTTCCTGAGCCTGCAGCATCCCAGGCTGAGCTTTTTATCTTTGGTTTGTTAAATAGTTGTTTGAATGATTTTAATAACATTTTGCCTCTTTGATTATGCAACAAGTTGTTGCACAATTTGACATTGAAAAATTATAGCAAGTTGCTAGAGAATTTGGTCAACAGATTGTATGTAGAGAGTCATTACTCTGGACTACGTTTATAAATTTCTTTTCGATGTCCTATTGCTGCAATTTTGACCATGTGCTCTGAGTTATCTATTAAGTATATGACTCGATAATCGCCAACACGCAACCTAAAGTAGCCTACCCATTTATGCGATAAAGCCTCACCTACTTTATCAGGAATAATTGTGAGACGTTTTTCTATAGCTTTTTGCACCCTTAACCGTATTGTTTTCGGAAGAGAAGGAAGATCTTCGGTATCTACACCTTCTAAATAACCAATTTGGTAAATTATTCCCACTTGATATCTTCATGTCTAATTATTTTTGCTCCAGGAACATTACGTTTAGCAGCAAGTTCAAGTAGAGCTATTTCTCCTTCATCCATTTCGTCACCTTCAGATAGTTTACTTACCTCAAGTTCTTCTTCTACTAGATCTTTTACAATTTCTTCAATAGTTCTATTTTGAACTTTTGCCATTTCTGTAAGATACTGAGCAAATTCCCCCTCAAAATTTACATTAACATTAAGCCTTCCTTGACTTTGATCCATATTATTCACTGTAAGATATCAACTCTAAACTATAACATTTTTACATAATTTTGTCAACCCCTTTATTTGTTGAAAAAACAATTTTTCTCTTTGGCTTCATACCTGCAATTTTCAATTCAGCCTTAATACGTTGTCTTAAGCTTAGTAAATCATTTATATCTACTTCAGCATATCTTACAACATGGTCACCATATGCAATTGATACTACTCGCTCTCCGTTTTGTAGTTTCTTTATCGCTTCTTCGACTTGAATTAGATAATCTTCGTTATACATTTACTACTCGCTGATCCATTTGCTTTTCACTATTTTCTTTGATTTTTTACTTTCTGGTTTTTCACTTAAACTATTCCATTTACTCTCTGGCCAACGATCGATTCCAAGCGCAATAGATGCTGCTCTTGCATAAATCCTACAGTCTAATACTTCATTTCTTTCTCTTACCTTTTGCCACTCTTGTTTGGTATAACCTTTTACTACTTTGCTGACTAATTGCTCTGCCGTTAGCTGCTTAAAATATTCAGGTGCATACTCGGGAAAATGACAGTATCCTGCTGGAGCTTCTTCACCGTCCTTTAAAACATTAAGTAATTGAAAAAGTTCTGACTTTAAAATCGATACTCCCACTGGCCAGAGCTTTATTCCTCTTTTTAGCTTTTGACCACCAACTGTTATATCTACTCTACTTGGGCTGCTAAGTGGTACTAGAGCTTTATTTACACCTTTCACTGCCATTACTCTTCCAGAGCCTTGATGACCTCTTACCCAATTGTATACTTCTTGTGTCGCATACCCAGCATCAACCGCCATCATACTTATCATGTATTCAAGACCATTTTCACCGATAAAATGATGATTTAAGAGCTCAGAGAGTTTTCCCCATACTTCTCCTCTTCCAGTATCACCTTCAAATACTCGGTATTCTATTGACCAACTTTCGCGGCTTTTTCCCCATGCTACAACTTCTACTTCTAAACGATCTTTTTGGACATCTACTCCTGCAGTAAGCACCACTTCTCTCCTAGGTACTGTGCCTACGGGAAAAAATTCTCTCCTGTTAAATAATTGCTTCCAATCTGGTACTTCTCCTTTGTCTACCCAGGTTTCTCCAAGCGTAGTATTTATCCATACTTTTAGTAATTGTTCACTTTCTTTTGCATGAAGAAAATCTTCTACTGCTTGAGTCCAGCTATACCAGCCTACTGGACTATAAAGACTTGAAAGATGAAATCCTTTTTTCTCACCTTTTACTCTATTAGTAGGTCTCCATTCTCCACGCTCAAGCATCTCTGTCTTTTGATGATTTTCTATTTTGCCGCTACATTCAGTGCAGACATAATGTGCTGTTCTTGAGTCGTTGTTTTCCCATTTAATTTGTGACCATTTTAGAACTTGATAGTAATTACAATACGGACATGGTACAAAAAAGTACTGCTTATCTGTTGCTTCAAATTCTTTCTCAATTCTGCTTATTCCATGAATCGTTGGTGTTGATACTAAAAAAATCTTTCGCCGTGCAAATGTATTAGTTCGAGCAATACTGAGCAGCACTGGATCTCCTTCACCACCTGAATCTCCTGGATAGGCGTCTATTTCATCAAGAAAGAGATATTTTACTGGCATAGATCTCAGTGCTACACTGCTATTTGCTCCGGTTATTACTACTATTCCACCTGGAAATTCCTTACTTTGTACAGTATTGCCTGAGTCTCTTGACCTTGGGTCTTTTACTTTACTCTTTAAACATGGCGTACTCTCTATTAACGGCGCAAATCTTCCTTTTGACCAACGCTTTCCCATTTCAACTGTTGGCTGCACAACTAACATTGGACCAGGAGTCTGATCTATAATATAGCCTATCCAATTGTTACCAGCTTCTGTTCCTCCAATCTGCGCTCCTTTCATGAATACTACTTTTTCTGCTGGTGAGGACGGAGAAAGTGAATCCATGATTTCTTTTAAATAAGGAGTTCTTTCTGTTCTCCATTTACCTGGCTCTGATGCTGCAGTTGGCGCTAAAACTCGATACTCATTCGCCCACTCTGACACTTTAAGTAGTGGATCTGGCTTTAAACCTTCAGAAAAAGATGTAGCATATATCATATCGCTAGCTCTTCACCATCATTAGATGATACCTCAACATCACTTAAAATAGAACTGCACTCACTTGTTTTCTCACTTTCGAGTTCAATAAACATTTTCTTTTCAAGTGCTTCTTCTATGTACTTCTGAGTTAAATTACTCATTGCTATTGCAGCTATGAGCGCAACTATTCCCACCATTACCGCAGCTATAATGTTAGGGTAAATTCCCACTATCACTATTGCACATACTGTTATAGAAACACAGACGATATTGATATATTTCTTTATTTTTTTGTCTGCTATTTTCCTTTCTTCAAAATATTTATTGCTCAATAAATGAAATGTTGGAAAGTTCTTCTGTCTTCCAAATAACACTATTTCCTTCTCTTTGCTCAGTAATTTTATTAATTTTGCGTTGTTCGTTATTATTGCATACTGAAAAACATCCGTGGCATCTGCTCCTCTCTTTAGCAACAACTTTACTACGTTAAAGTGACCATGCTTTACAGCAACATAAATTCCCGTTTTTCCACTCTCATCTACAGCATCTATTTCAACTCCTTCACCAAGAATACCGTCTATTAGGTCTTCATATCCTTTTCTGGCAGCTAAATGAAGCAAACTGTTTTTATCAGCTCCGTATCTATTACTTGCTAAAATCTTTACTATATCTAATCTATTTGCTTCTTTTGCATAACAAAATGGTGTCTTGCCATTATCATCCTTAATTAAAGGATCTATATCTTCTCGCGTTAGTAAAACTTCTATTGTTTTCAGCCTTTCAGCATAATGTAGTGGCGTTTTATTTTCATAATCTTGTAAGTTAACCCCAGCATTAGGAACATTTATTAAGCATCTTACAATATCTAAACATAAGTCCCTTTCGTCGTAATTACTACTACTTATAGCTACGTGCAAAGAAGATAATTTCATTGCATTTCTGCCGCTGCCAACTACATTAACATTCGCACCAAGATTTGAAAGTAATTTTACTACTCCTAGCTTCTTGTTGTTTACTGCATAATGAATTGCTGCATGATTTCTCGCATCAAGAACATCTTTGTCCGCATTTCCTTCTCTAATTAAAATTTCTACTATTTGTTCATGCCCAGCTCCTGCCGCTAAGTGTAACGGTGTATGTAGTAAAGCATTCTGCTCATTAACATTAGTCCCTTTGTCGAGTAAAAACCTTACAGCATTTGCTTCATTCAACATCGCAGCTAAGTGAAGTAAGCTATCTTTCTCCAATCCATATTTGTGATTGATTAGTGCTTGTAATATCTCTTCTCTTGCACAATCCAGCGCACTTTTACCATTATCATCAGTGATCAGTGGATTAATATTTTTCCTATTTAGTAAGAGAGCAACCATACTAAGCTCGTTAATTTCTACTGCATAATGTAGTGGGGTTTTCCCATTTAATCCTCTAACATTTACATCCACTCCTGGTTGATTAATAAGACACTTTATTAATTCTAAACTTAAGTTAGCAGACATTATTTAAAACTTAATATTAGATAATTCTTGTAATGAGTTTGTAATCTCTTCGGTTAGCGCCATATGAATCTTTTCAGTGTCACTCAGTGATGCAAGCAGTGCTGAAACTCTATTTGGAATATTAAGCAAATTATTACGTACAACTCTTGCTACATTAAATGCATCGCGCTTTACTTCCTCTACTGCTACAAGTTCACCAATCTCAGCCTTAGCTTTCGCCTCAAGAAGTTTACCTCGTTCCATTTCATTTTTTATTCGAGTTTTTAGCAACATCGTGGAAAGGTTACTTGTATTTTCGTTTTCTGGATTTTTCCTCCTAAGTGGCTGACTTGGATCTCTTATTGCCGCTACTGCTTCATTTGCTTGTTCTCTATTTACCAAACCATTCTCCAACTCAATTATTCCTTTTTTTACTAAATAACAGACATATTGCTTTGAAACTCCTATCTCTCTTGCCCATTCCGTTTGTGTGATCTTTTCCACTTCTTTTGCCCCTTTATTGCTGTTTTTCTTCTTGAATTTGTGCAAAAGTTTTGCCAGTACCAGAAAGAATTGCTTCCCTACCTGTGTATACTTGCCAACGTTTTATCGCTACATCTACAAATTTTGAATCTAGCTCTATTGTTCTGCAAATTCTTCCTGTTCTCTCACATGCAATCAGTGTGCTGCCAGAACCGCTAAATGGATCAAGTACAGTATCCCCAGGTCTGCTGCTATTAACTATTGCTTTCTCCATTAGCTCTACTGGCTTCATTGTTGGGTGCAGTGAGTTATGTATTGGCTTATCATAAAACCATAGATCACTTTGATTTCTACCTCCATGCCACTCACGTTTATTGCCGCTTTTCCATCCATAGAGCATTGCTTCGTATTGTCTTTGATAATCAGACCTGCCTAGCGTAAAATGATTCTTTGCCCAAATGATAAATGTTGACCATTTTCCTCCTGCTTCCTCAAATGCTTTTTGCAGCGTTGAAAACTCTGATGATGATATGCAGATGTAAATTGCTCCTTTCGTATATGCTAAAATATTGGAACAGATGTCGTAGAGAAAAAGCTCATACTTTTCACCTTGATTATCATTCAATATTTTTTTATCTTCTCTCTCCTGGCTACTACCATAATCAACGTTATATGGAGGATCACAAACAGTAATATCTGCCATTTTATCATCTAATACTGCTTTAAATGATTCAACTACGCAGCTATCACCGCAATAGATTCTATGATCACCTAAAATCCATAAATCCCCTGGTTTTGCTATTTCTACCTTTTTATCAATTAACTCCAAAACTCCTCTTTCTACTTCTTCTTTTCCATCAAAATCATCGAGAAAACGTTGAACTTTTTCCAATTCAAATCCAGTCATTTTAAGATCAAACTGCAAATCTTCTAACTCTTGAATTTCCACTTTCAAAAGCTCATCGTCCCACTTTGCCCAGTTAGCTGATTGATTTGCCAGTAACCGAAAAGCTTTAGTTTGTGGTTCATTTAAATTATCACTTAAGACCACTGGAATACTCTCCATACCAAGTTTTCTTGCTGCTTTAAGTCTTAAATGACCATCAACCACAGTTCCATCGCTTTTTGCAACTATTGGTATACGAAAGCCAAATTCCCTGATTGAAGCACACATTCTATTTACTACATCATCATTTTTACGAGGATTACGCTTATATTCGACGAGGTTTTCAACAGGATAGTAGTGGATTGCTAAATTCATATAATTTAAATCCTTAATAATTAAAAAGTTAATATTCAAAATATCTCTGACGCTAAAGAAGGCCTGGGGTTGAACCCACCAAATCCGCCATTCTGGCTGAAAGGACCCACTTTTTATGGATTTTTCGTCTTATTAATATCTTTACTAATATAGAACATTAATGCCAAAGCATCGGCCTCATTATCATCTCTAGGTGAAAAACTTTTTTCACGTATCGCTTCAATAACTTCACTCTTACTTGCATTGCCTTTGCCTGCTATAAAGCGTTTTATAGTTTTAACATTAACACCTTGGTAGGGAATATTGTTCTCTTCACACCAAGCAGACAGCACTGCAAGAAACCCACCGTAGCAATGGGCTGCATCAGTTCCTAAATGTCTTCTCACCTCCTCAAAGTACACTGCAGAAATGTCTTTCAAAGAATTGAGCCAATTGCAAAAGTTTAAGAAACACATTCCACCTCCGCTGAAACGACTACCATGAAAGCTTTTGCTCCCACTTTCAATTATTCCATCTGTTAGAATTGCCCAGCCGGTTTGTTTGCCGAGGTCGAGTGTGAGGATTGACATTTGCTATTATTTAAAACTATAAGTAGCGCTAAATATCGTCTGGTTCCTTCAAAATACGCTATGAATGGGTTTTTGTTGGCCAATGACAAGAATCTTATGCTACCTACCTTAGTTAGGACTTGGTATTATATATATTCACCGATTTTACAAAAACTGTTCACTTTTTTTTAATTTTTCTTTGCAAAGCGTAAAAAACGTGCTAAACTCACCTGTGAGTTTGCTATACAGTAATAGAATTGCTAAGAATGCCATTTATTCGAGTTCTAAGGGGTATTATATGCGTTCTTTGGTAATAGTAGTATTTGTACCCTAAAGTTGCATCTAGCCTTAAAACAAAGTTTTTACCTCATCTAAAAAAATACAAATTCTCAATTACGTAACTTACCAAAAGCCTAAATTTCTTTTGCTTCCTTCAATCTTTTCTACTCTGTTTATTTGCCGACTTTTGTGTTTGAAGCACATCTACACTCAATGCCCCTATACTCCGGATTTCTCACCACTTTTTCCGGGATTTTCTGAAAAAAAGTTAAAATAATTTGAATGCAGCTCAGAAATTAAAGAGAGCCTAAACTTTAAGAACCCGCTAAACGGAAGTCCGACCTCCTAGACACCTTACTATTTGAGTTGTTTCCATTTTGGAAATAACTGTTTACTGGAGCTGAGAAGAGGTCACATGAATTTTTGATAAAACAGATATTCCCCTCTATCCAGCTCATTAATAAGTTATAATAGCCCTCTAAAGACGTTTTAAAGAATTTAGTTGCAGTAGAGACAATTAATTGGTTAAATTCCTATTGATGATCAATGGTTTGTTTGTAAGTTATAGGAGATAGATAATGGATGAGAATAAGATTGTATTTTATACTACTCCAGGTGGAAATATAGAAATTGAAGTTTTATGCAGAGATGAAAATCTTTGGCTTACGCAAAAAAGGATGGCTGAATTATTTGATGTACAACTGCCAGCTATTAGTAAGCATATCAAGAACATATTTGAATCTGGTGAATTACAGGAAAAAGAAGTTGTTTCCACTTTTGAGGTAACCGCTGCAGACGGTAAAAATTACCCAACACAACTTTACAATTTAGATACAATTATAGCTGTTGGTTATCGAGTTAATTCTAAAAAAGCAACATTATTCAGAGTATGGGCTACAAAAGTTTTGAAGGATTTTATTATCAAAGGATTTGCTTTAGATAGTAAACGACTAAAAAACGGGAAAAAGTTTGGCAAAGACTACTTCAATGAATTACTTGAAAAAATCAGGGAAATACGAGCATCCGAACGTAGATTTTACCAGAAGATTACCGACATTTATGCCGAATGTTCTGCAGATTACGATCCAAATTCAGAAATAACAAAACAATTTTACGCAAAAGTACAAAACAAATTATATTGGGCAATTTATGGTTTAACTGCAGCAGAGTTGATATGTTCTCGGGTTGATCACAAAAAACCACATATGGGGCTAACTACATGGAAAGATGGTCCAGGTAAAAAAATTCACAAGAGTGATGTAAGTATTGCGAAAAATTACTTAACTGAAGAAGAACTAAGTGAACTAAACCACATTGTTTCGATGTATCTAGATTATGCAGAACTTCAAGCAAAAAAGAATCGGCTGATGAAAATGCAAGACTGGGCTGAAAAATTGGATGCATTTCTATTATTCAATGATTATGAAGTACTTAAAGATGCCGGTAAAGTTAGTGCTGAAGTTGCAAAAGCCCTGGCTGAAGGAGAATACGAAAAGTACAGAGTTATACAGGACAAATTACATGAATCTGATTTTGATGAATTAATTAAAGCAAGTAAAGAAAGTGAGAAAATAACTATCTAACTACAACAAAAACCAGCTTGTAGTTGAGTTATCTGTGTTTGACATCTTGTTTACCACCTTTTGTTTTAATTTTAAGGGGGGTGAAAAATTGTGTGCGCCAAGAAGTGCGTAAGGAACAGTTGGTGAAAATCCAACACGGGTAAAGCTTAGCCGGCAACCTGGAACAAACCATTATGCTGCGTAAGGTAACGAGCGTAGTAAAGCTAATGGAATGGACAACATAGGGTGCAACGAAAGTGAAGGTATTGAGTCCCGTAATTCACGCGTCATGGGGGCTGACACTTTACATTTGGTGGAAGGCAACATGGGTAATAACGCTAAGGCAAGATATTACTCACCTCATCGGGATCGAAGGCCGCGTCATGTGTTGAGATGGACCTTACGTGAACTTGGGAGATCCTTTGTATTCCTGTAAGGGTACTCTGGAACAAGTCAATAAAGGCGAGGACTGGAGGAAGATGCAAAGGAAGTCGGACTAACTGATAGTACTCGGAGTGTGGGAAAGCCACATACAAGGGGAAGCGGTTAGCAATATAGTGACTGGTATAGGGATTGCTATACCAATACAACAGAGATTGGAGGAGTATGCAAGGAAAACTAAACCAGATAGCAGTAAGGGCTAAGCAAGATAAGCGAGTAAAATTTACATCATTAGTTCATTTGATTAATGAAGAGAATCTTGCAGAGTGTTATAAGGAACTAAAACGCAACAAGGCTTGTGGTATAGATCGTGTGACAGTGGAAGCTTATGGAGAAAATCTAGAAGAGAAACTTAAAACACTAGTGGATAGTATGAAGAGAAAACAATATCAACCGCTACCAGTGAAAAGGGTATACATACCCAAAGCCGGGAGCAAAGAGAAGCGCGGTCTCGGAATACCATCAACGGAAGATAAGTTGGTACAGGTAATGCTAAAGAAGATATTAGAAAATATTTATGAAGCAAACTTTATGGACAGCTCGTATGGATTTCGACCAGGAAGAAATTGTCATCAGGCGATAAACGCTCTAGATAAAGCAGTTATGCACAAACCAATTAACTATATTGTAGAAGTGGATATCAAGAAGTTCTTTGATAATGTTCAACATAAATGGCTAATGAATTGTCTAAGGGAACGAATAGCTGACCCAAATTTATTGTGGTTAATAAAACGATTTCTAAAGGCAGGAATAGTCGAAGTTGGATGTTATAAAGCAACCGATCAAGGCACACCACAAGGTGGTATAGTAAGCCCTGTATTAGCTAATATATACTTACACTATGTGCTGGACTTATGGTTTGAAAAGAAATTTAAGCCAAAAGCCAGAGGATATTTACAGCTAATAAGGTTTTGCGACGATTTTGTAGTTGGCTGCGAGAGGGAAGAAGACGCAAAAGAATTTCTAGAATTACTGAAACAAAGACTAAGTAAATTTGGGTTGGAAATAGCTGAAAATAAAACAAAAATAGTAAAGTTTGGTAAGAAAGAATGGTATCAAGCAGAAAGAGAGAAACGTAGGACGGCTAGCTTCAACTTTCTAGGATTTACACATTATTGTGGAAAAAGTCGTAATGGTAAACTTATGATGAAGCAGAAAACTTCAAAAATAAGCCTAGCCAGAAAGATTAAAGAAATCAAAGAATGGTTGAAGATGGTACGAAGTCGTATCTGTCTCAAAGATTGGTGGCAGAAACTTAAAGCCAAACTAACAGGACACTATAGCTACTTCGGAGTTAGCGGAAATTATCGGTGTTTGATTCAATTCTATCGACCGGTAACAAAGTTAGCATTTAAGTGGATAAACCGACGTAGTCAAAAGAAAAGTATGGATTGGGAACAATTTATACACTATTTAAAAGTAAATCCATTACCAAAACCAAAGGTATATGTTTCTTTATACACAGGAGCACTAGTGTGAACGCTGTATTGTGGAGCCGTGTGCGGGAAATCCGCAAGCACGGTTCTTTTGGGGAGACTATGGTTATGAGACCAAATCGCTGGTTTCAAGGTCATGAGTCTCTACCAGACCCCCTCCCTTCAGAAAGCCCTATATCTCTGCTTTTTTTGACTACTACAAAAGAAGCTTTTCTGTTGGAGACGTAAATAAACTTTGCTCTTTGTCTCCATTTTAAGCAGCAATCAAATTTTACGAGCTTCTGTCTCTTCTTCTATGGCAGTAACTTCAAACTTTTTTCCTTTAGCTTCATCTACAATTTGCTGATAAAGATTGTTTCATCACTGAGAGTTTTGCAATCAATTGCTCAGAGGTTTGCAATAAAAGTTGTTGTATTCTCATATAGTCTCCATTAACCCCTTATACTCACCACAAGTTGTTCAATCTTTTTTGAAAAATTTTCTTTGCAACCAACAAAAAAACATGATAGACTAGCTTTAGGGTTTTTTGTAATAAATAAAAATTTGAGATAAAAAATAATTTAGAAATGCCTCATAATCGATTTTTAAGCTACCTTACATGAGCAACTTAGGTCTTGGTGGTATAATTGTACCCTGAAGTCGTAGAATCGTTTTAAAACCGCATTAGCAGACCAACGTTTATTTGAGTTTTATCAGCATAAAAAAAAGATGAGAGTAAGAGCCTTTTAAAAACGCACTAATTGTATTTTTCATTAAATGTAAATATCTTAATAATATTTTGTGGCAGCCTTTCTGGACTTCTTTCTTTTTGCTGTTTAAGTTATTGTACTTTATTTGTATTTTACTATTATTTTATATTATCTATTATTATTTATTACTATTATATATATATAATATATAAGGGTTTTAGGAACGCAGAATCCGCTATACTGGCTGACTTCAGACACATAATAACTAGGAACACTTTTAGGAATAGAGGGCAAAAGGTTAGGATTCAAGCGATCTTTAGCTTCCTAGTTTCTCATTACTTATTTAGTAACCAAGGAATCAGGAATATAATTCAACCATTTGATGTCTTATCCCTTTTTAATTGAAATCATAACTTATAATAGGGTTGTGGCTCCGAAGTTAGATTGAGTAGATGGTAGATTGAATAGAGAAAATAGGGCAACTCTAAAATATTTAAAGAGCCACCCATAAAGAAAGACTTATCCTAACATTAAATTTTGCCTATAGCTAAAATCTTCAGCTCCAAGAGTGAACTTTCCTATACCACAAGCAAATGGTCCAGTTGGAATGTCAAGCCACTTATCCTCTTTTGCACCTGTAGACATTCCTTTAACTAACTGCTTTGCTTGTAAAAGTTCCTGAACTATACGCTCTAGTCGATCTCTTCCCATACTGTGGAAAATCTCAGGTAGCCTATGCCGTTGTTTATATACTCCTGTGCTTCCTGTGTGAGTAAATGGGTGTCCTGCAACAGCAGATCGTGTAATTGCATCAGTAAGACATATTTTAAGGTCTTTTTCACTAGCATTTTTAACTGTTAGTTGTATTGTTATATCTTCTAGTAGCCCTGTTTCCTGATTTCTTAGGTAAGTTCTTACAGTGCGATCAGCTAAACCATTGGCCTTCACAACTGCCCCATGAAACAAAGCATTCTGTCTTGGTGTTTCTCCTACTGCCTTAAAGATTTCTAGCCTAGCTGTATTTTCTATTGGCCAAAAAGCGTATGAGCATCTAACACCATTAACAAGAGCAGAGGTACCTCTAATTGCATCGCGTGCTTGTTCAGCAGTTAATATTGGTTTTTCTCCTTTTGGCTTTCTCATGTGATGAGCAGTAATTATCGAAGCTCCAGTACTACATGCTAAATCAGATAATAAGCACATTAGATAATCCCCTACAGCAGGATCAGCATTTATATCTGCATGGATAAATGAAGCAAGTGGATCAAATACTATCAATTTCAGATCTTTAATTTCCTCGAGCTGTTTCATTACGGATTCGAATTCAGGAGAAACTTCGACGATTTTACCACGAACATTTCTGAGTATTGTAAGTGATCCTCTGACGTTTGGCAGTGGTACAATAAATAATTTATCTTTATGTTTCAACCTTTCACACTTAGGGTCGAGTCGTTCTAAGCGGCGGTGTATCTCACTTGCATCATCTTCTGCTGAAAAAATCACTACTGATCCATGTTCAGTAACAAGTGAACCAAAGCCACACATCTGATCCTTATCACTTGCAACCTTAAGCGCTAGGTCAAGAAGAAGCATACCTTTGCCTGTATCTCCCATTGCTGCTATTATTGAAGTAACACCTAAAGGAAATAGACCTTCAACAAGAAACTTTTGCTCTGGTACCGGACCTACAAAGCGCTCTGCACTCCAATCTAAAATGTTAAGTGGCTGTTTTGTGGATCTTTCTAAACTTTTCATATTTGAAGTATCAGTAGCTGGAGTATCAATAGTAAGCAACGGAGTTGAAGCTAAAAACTCTTTGACATCTATACCTTCCTCTACACAATCAGCAGCATCCCATTTCTCAGGCTTACCTCGAGGAATTTCAAGCACAGCAAGTGATGCAACTCCGATCTCTAAAAGCTTTTTTTCAGCATTTTTTGCGTATTTATTACCTGCTTCATCATTATCTGGCCAAATGATAATATGCTTACCTTTAAGTGGTGACCAGTCTGTTTTATCAATTGGTGCGTTTGCTCCAGACATTGCTGTTGTTGCTGTGATACCTTGTTCTATCAGCGCTTCTGCACATTTTTCCCCTTCAACCAGAACAACTTTATCAGACTTTAAAATACTTGGTATGTTATAGAGAGGTCTTACTTTTGGCGCACCATACCGAGATTGTTTAACATCAAAAGGCTTATATTGCTTTTTTCCTTTAGGAGGATCAGAACGATAAATTTTTACAATGACCTGACCATTTTCATCATAATAATTCCAACTGTGGGTAATAAATTTCTCGAAGTCTTCGTCAGCCTTTGCGCATTTCTTGTTATATCCAAGACATTCACTTATAGAGGCCATCACTTCACAAAAGTCTCTCTTTGTATCTTTTCCCTGTGCACCTGCCCAAATATCAAGAACATCACCTTTCTGCCCAGTTGCAAAATCCTGCCAGAGTCCGGCTTTTCCACCAGTTAATGCTACTCTGAGGCTTTGTCCTTTGTTACCATGCACATCACCTATTCGGAATTCATCTCCATGAAAAGTTCCCCTTGGGAATAAATAAGAAAGGCATGATCTTATGTTTAATAATAGTTGTCTTTTTATTTCTTCTACATCAAATTGCTCTAATGGTTCTACAGTATTATTAAAATCATAATATTCATCATTTAAAGTATTTTTTTGTTTGACATCAGTTAAAAAATCTTGTACCATAAGTTGAAACTCCTTTTAAGATTAAGCGTTTGAAAGGTTTTTGAGTAAGGCTGTTTTGATTGGGGTCTTACTCTTTCATTATGTAAGTAAAAACTACGGTGGGGGTTCTCTTGGCAAAGCTTGAAAAATATATTAACAAGTAAAGGAAGTCAGTTCAGGTGAAAAGTGAGGTTTTAGTATCTTCTTTCTTTTAAGGAAAAATACTCTATTATAATTCTACTACATTTTACTCACCATGTCAACCACTTAGTTTTTATTCTGTTGATATATTTAAAATAAATTAAAAAAACTAATGTTTTCTTTCTGCTATATAATTCATAATGGTGTCTTTGATAGAAAACCCTCTACTATATATATACCGGGTTTCTTATGACTTTTTCTGAAAAAATTAAAAACTTTTTTCTTTGGAGGAGTTTGGCCTACCTATTAATGATAATCTTTTCAAGCCATCTGTAAAAATGAAAAGTTTCTGAAAACGGCAATTACTTTTTGGTTCATGAATAGAATTATTAAAGATGCTTTTTATTCAAATTTTAAAGGGCATTACAGGTGCTAAAGGGTACAGTTTAAAGTGGAATCACTTTAAGAGGTTGTCCGGAAACTAGTAAATTCAAGCATATTCCCTCTTTAACATAACCCTACTCATAGCTAGGTATATGAAATTCTCAGTGGATGTTGTGAGTAAATCATACTCCTTCGATAGCCTTCTATTCCTATTAACCCAAGCAAAAGTCCTTTCTACAACCCATCTTCTTGGCTGTACTTTAAACCCTTGTTCTCTTGTTGGTAGTAGCTCAGGTGGCGTATCTTTGTGCACCCAAAATCTACATGGAGGCCTTTTAACAATTTCAATATCTATGTCATATTCTTCCTTTATGTGATTCTTTAAATTTCTTCCTTGGTATCCCATGTCAGCCCACATTTTTTTAACTTTAGTATATTTTGTTCTCATATTGTTTAATGCTATTTTAATACCATCTCTATCATTTTCGTTAGCAGCGCCTACGTAACAACCTAGTATAAAACCCTGAGTGTCTGTAATTATATGCCTTTTTCTACCCTTTACTTTTTTACTTCCATCATAGCCTTTGATCCCCCCTTTTCTGTAGTCTTTACAGATTGACTATCTACTATACAGGCACTCGGCTGCTCATTCCTTCCTATTTTTCTTCTACTATATTTTGTAATTTCATAATTCATTTTCTCAAAAATTCCCTGCTTCTTCCATTGCCTGAACTGCTCATACACAGTCTTCCATAGCGGAAAATCATTTGGTAAATACCGCCATTGACACCCTGTACGCAATACATAGAAAATTGCTTCTAATATTTCTCTTTTGCTATACTTTGGCGGCCTTCCTCCTTTCTTGTATGATACTCTGAAGTGTTTTTCTATTCTTGCCCATTCCCTTTCGCTTAGATCTGTTGGATACTTTTTTCTCATCTTTACCCCGTACTAAAATTTCAGATATTATAGCCTTTTACTTGTTTCCGGACAACCTCTAAAACGTAATTACAGGCTTTTTGCCTACCAATGAGACATAAAGTACGAAATATAAATCTTTGTCTCTATTTTGAACTATTAGCGGTAGTTAGCTGGTTCTTTACATTAAATAACTCAGCTATATTATAGTGCATTTTTTATATTAACTAAATCTCTTAATTGATCGTTGTTAAATTCTGTAATCCAACTCTCGCCACTACTTATAGTTAGGTTTGCTAATTCCTTCTTGCTTTGAATCATCTCATCAATACGCTCTTCAAATGTACCTGTTGAAAGTAGCCTGTACACCATGACATTACGTTCTTGCCCGATACGATAGGCCCGATCTGTTGCTTGTGCTTCCACTGCTGGATTCCACCATAAATCGTAATGTATTACATGGTTTGCCGCTGTTAAATTAAGCCCTGTTCCACCAGCTTTTAAAGACACTATAAGAATGTTGGACTGGAATAAGTTTTGAAAGTCATTAATCATTGTATCACGTGCTTTTCTAGAAAGTCCTCCATGTAAAAATGGCACTTCTGATTCAAACCTTTCTTCAAGTAGCCTAGCTATAATCTCACCCATTTCAGTGTATTGAGTAAATATCAATGATTTTTCTGCAACTTCACCAATACTAATCAATATTTCCTCAAGCATCTGCATTTTACCGGATTGTTCAATACTCGCACGCTTTTTCTTGCCAAACTGTGATGGATGGTTACAAATTTGCTTTAAAGCATTGATAAGTTTAAAGATTAGTCCCTTACGTTCAATCCCTTCACTTTTTTCTATCTTCTCCATAGTTGTATCAACAACCTTTTGATAAAGCGCTGTTTGCTCTGAAGTGAGGGAACAATAACGATTGTTCTCAATTTTATCTGGTAAATCCTGAATAATGCTTTTATCACTCTTAAGCCTACGTAACATAAAAGGGCTAGTGATTTTCATAAACCTTTCTAGACAAGTTTTATCTCTTGCTTTTTCAATCGGTGTTGCAAAGCTGCTTTTAAACTGCTTAGGAGTACCAAGATAAGATTTGTTGATAAAGTCAAAAATGCTCCAATACTCAAGCAACCTATTCTCAACAGGCGTACCACTCATAGCTATCTTATGTTTTGCTGCAATAGTTTTAATTGCCTTGGTTTGTTCGGTATTAGGATTTTTTATATTTTGTGCTTCATCAATCACGAGCAAAAACCAGCGAATTTTATTAAGTTCTTTTTTATCACGACGTGCAAGACCATAGGATGTTAGAGCTACATCATAATCACTTGCCAATTCTCGATTTTGTCCGTGATAGACGAAAAGCTTTAATTCTGGTGCAAAACGTTCCATCTCTCGTTGCCAATTACTTAATATGCTTGTGGGAGCTACTACCAAGACTCTGTCCCGATCCAAAAACCCTGTATTTTTGCAACACAGAATAGCTGCTATAACCTGTAATGTTTTACCAAGACCCATATCATCAGCAATTATGCTACCAAACCCGTTTTCTATGTTCTGTACAAGCCAACTAAATCCACGTTCTTGATATGGGCGTAGTTGTGCTATTAGATTATTTGGTGTAGTAACAGGTGTGTAAGTATTAAGTTTATTAAATAAGCTTGTAAGCTGCTGGTCAAATGCTACTTTAGTTTCATTTACTTTTCCTGTTAGAGCAGCTTGCATAAGCTCTGCTTGACTTAAATAATCAGGCAATTTATCAAGTTTTTTTAATAAAGCTTCTACCTCTTTGTCATCCAAAAGGACGTACTGATCGACTATTCGCACAAGCCTTCGGGAATCTTTTAGCAATTTTTTAAATTCTGTAACGCTTAGTTTTTTATCTCCTATTGCTACTTTCCAATCAAATTTCAATAAATTTTCCAGCGTTAAAAAGCTTTCGCGATCTTCTTTTATTTTATCTTTAGTAGACAAATTAAGACTTAATTGTGGTTTTAAGATTTTTTGTAAAGATTTCGGCAAAATAACTTTGATGCCTATTGCTCTTAGTACAGGCAAGATATGCAAAAATAATGGTGCAAAATTATCTAAATTAAATGATAATGTGCTATTATCGTCAATCGACTTTTCTAGTTCAGGTATATATTCAGACAAAAGTGCAAGATCAGATAAAATACTAAGCTTTACGTTTTGATTAGAGAGTGCTTTTTCCAGCTTGATGAATGACTTCTCATCATCCAGTGATAACTGTACCTCAAGTTCAAATTTTTCATGGTGATCTTTTATCATTAAATAGAGTTTGTAAGGTTTATCTGCTAAATAAAGACGTGAAAGCCAGAGATTAATTGCTTGCGGTATTTCCTTGTTGCTAAACTCAGTAAACTTGTATGATCTTCCAGTAAAGAATAATTCAAAGATGGATTTATCTCTATGCTTATCCAGTGATGCAGGAAAGTTATCTTCTATATACCCTAAAAGGATGAGAGAGATAGCAACATTTACTTGTTCCTCTGGTTCCATAACGATTTCTTGATATTTAATCAATAGAGGCGGACAAATAGATGATATCTTGCTATGAATTTCCTTAACTGACTCATTAAACAACGCCGGAATCCACCTAATTATTACTTCTCCTCTTTTGTTTTGTAATACTTGTGGTATTAGCGCTGACTTTTCCATTAGCATATGTGCAAACTGTGAAATCATATGCATGAAGCGAAGTTCAGGGTTAAGTTTGTGGAGTAACGAACTAGGAATATCATTTAAAAATCGTGCTACATCCCTCAATACATTTCCACTGAGCCTAAATAAATTAGTTGTACCATTGCTCACTTGAGTAAGGTAATGCTGATCATCAATGAATAGTTGAAATGTTTGCCAATTCTCAATATTTCCCCATCTTTTAATAAATAGCTCCTCTTCTGATAGTTCCTTCTTAGAAGCTGGATAGTACACTAATCTTCCTGCAGGATACTTTTGCCAATGCTTATAAGCTATCTGTAAGATATTATGAAAGTTTTTTTCAAAAAAAAGTGGATTATCTGTTAAAATACTACTGATACAATCAAAAAGGTTAGGAATAGTTGATAAATCAATATCATTTAAAATTGCTTGGTTATGTATTCTAATTTTAGAACATGCCTTAAATATATCATCTATCTTTAAAATGTTTTGAGCATTTTCTAATTTTCCATTCCCAAAATCATCGATAAGTGCTGACAAATTACAATTATGAATATTAAAAATCATGAAGGGGTTTTTATCAATTTCTGCAGCAATAAGATAAATTACAGCAGCAATGTGTTTACAAGGCATAGCCCAATCAGGACAACTACAACTTGCATTCATCTCCTGCCAATTTGAAGGAAATAATTTAATCCCAAGATCATTAAGCTTATCAAACAAGCTGGCTGATAATTGTCTATTTATCAATTTAGCTAATATAGCTGGTGAAGTTTCAATAATTTGACGAATGGTCTGTTGTTCTGATGAGCTTAATTCATTGAGTATAATTTTGACTTTATATGGTTGAGGTTTTGAACCACGATATGGGTAAGATCCTGAGCTATGAACTTTAGCTGTAACTATGTGACCATTAATTTTAATACCAAAAGCTCGACCAGTATTAGCACAAGTTCTGCCACGTGGAAGACGGTTATCATAATCTATTCCGTCAAAAGACTGGAGCCACTTCTTACCCCACCATGTTCTTCCATAAATAGTCATCTTGTAAAACTATATATTTTAACCTAGATAAGCTAGATGCTGATTCTATGGACGATTTTCTCTGAATATGCAAAACTCATCTTGAACTACTACAAAATGTTAATTATAACAACAGAGAGGGCAAAAGCAATAAACACTTATATCAAAGGAAAAATTGATTAAGGGAAAAGTGAAACTTTTTAAAGGTTGTTTAATACCTTTACACCTGTGATTGTAGCACTAATGTTGTGCGATAAATGTACAGTGAAAATGTCATCAGAAGTTACCCAATTATTGAGTAGTTTTTTTTACGGCGTCAAGACTCTTGCCAGCATAGAAAATATCAGTTCCTATATAAATATCCTTATGGGCTAAAAGAAACTTCTATTGGTTGATAGAAAACAGAAAAAAACTATTTAAAAAGTATACTCAACAATATAACAAGGAAGCATAAGTTAGGAAAAGTAGTAGGCCGTTGATAAGGATTTGCCTATTTTCTCGATCAACTAGCTTTTGTATAAGTACTGATGGGTCAATATAAATGAGTAGTTCTGGGAAGCTTACTTTATCGGCTAATCTATATTAGCGTCATAGAGGATTTATATATTTCAAGCATGTTAATTATTTTTTCTGGATCATTTAGGAAACTATAGTAGACTTTACAACTCATTAATTATCACTTAACTTACCTCCTAGTAAGTTCTTGAGTTATGTATGGATAACACGTTGATAATATTAGCAGCAGGAAAAAGCAGTAGAATGAATTCACAGTACTCAAAAACACTACACCTAGTAGGAAATTTTACTCTTTTAGAGCATATAATTCACAATGCAAAACCGCTGAGTTTAAAAAGTCTATCAATTGTCATTAGCAAGCCTTTTCTAAAGGAGTTAGAAAGATTTAGTACCTTAAAAGATATAATTGATAAATATAATATAAAATTGATAATTCAAGAAAATATTACAGGTACTGGCACTGCAGTTAAAATTGCCCTAGAAAGCCTGGAGCGGTTATCTGACCAAGACATAGTTTTAATACAGTACGGAGACACCCCGTTTATATCTAGTGATACAGTTATGAGAATGACTGATTGTTTAAAGTGTAATAATAAAAATTTAGTTCTTCTTGGATTTAATAGTCAAGATAAGCAATATGGAAGATTAGTAATTGATGATAATGACAATGTTCAAAAAGTCTTGAAAAGTGAAGATGAAATTCTTCTTGCAAACTCTGGAATAATGGTTTCATACGCTAAAGATCTTTATACCCTAATAAAAGAAGTAAAATTTAATGATTCGACCAACGAATGTTGTCTTAATGATATAATACCCATTGCAGCAAGCAATAACTTACGTGCAGGTTATGTAGTCGCTGACGAAAAGGAAGCAATGGGGGTAAATAACAAAGAGGATTTGGTCAAAGCAGAACGTTATTTTCAGGCAAATAGAAGAAGACAACCAACCCTTCTTTCATAACTATATTTTTTTATTCATTGATCCTTAATTTAAGTTGACATTTGTTTTATACTAGTTTTATAATGCTTTTTAAGTCTTACTTGTAAGATGATAGGTGTGAAAGATTTTCCTGGTTGTAGTGAGAGGGACACATGGGAATATTAATAACAGGTGCTGCAGGTTTGATAGGATCGGCTTTAGTAGAAAAGTTAGAAAAGCAGGGTTATGAAGTAATAAGCTGCGATATTAGGTTTCGCGACAACCCACTCAGTTTTTTTTCAGAAGATATAATGCCGCTACTCGCTAAGTGTACGGGGGTTATTCATCTGGCTGCAATTTCTAGAGTTATACATGGTGAGCTTTATCCTGAATTGTGCCAAAAAGTTAATGTCGATGGTACAATCCAATTCTTAGAATTCTGCAAGTCGCTTCCGAATAAACCATGGTTTATATATGCAAGCAGTAGAGAAGTATATGGAGAACAAAAGGAACTACCAGTTGCAGAGTCTGCTAGTATCAACCCAATAAATAATTACGCCAAAGGTAAAGCATTTATTGAAGAACAAGTAATAAATTTAAAAGGTTCTAACTTTAATGTAGCAATATTACGCTTCTCAAATGTATATGGTGGTTTACTAGATCATAGTAGTAGAGTAATTCCTGCACTCTGTATCAATGCATTGAAAGGCGATCCAATTAGGATAGAAGGTAAAGAATGTGTTTTTGATTTTACCTATTTGGATGATGTTATAGAGGGTATATACTTAACTGTTAAATATTTACAAAACGAGAAATCTTCTCTTCCTGCTATTCATCTTACTACTAATAGCCCATGTACTTTAGAAAACTTAGCAAAAACAATATTAAAAGTCACGGAAAGTGATTCTAGAATTGATTTTTATCCTCCAAGAAATTTTGACGTAACTAAGTTCCATGGTGATTTTACTAGAGCTAAAGAGCTACTTGGTTGGTCTCCAAAGCATTCATTAAAAGTAGGATTAGGTAAATTTATAAAAAGTCTACAAAACAATACACAAGAATATCCTAACAATATAGATATGGTAATATATGAAAATATTAAAAGTTATTCATGGTTACCCTCCTTATTATAGCGCTGGTTCGGAGGTTTACAGCCAAACTCTTGCCCATGAACTAGCCAATAATAATGAGGTACAAATATTTACTAGGCATGAAAACAGCTTCTTACCTGATTTCCATTATACTATAGCTCTGGACTGTAGTGATTCCCGGATCTTACTGAATTTAATTAATATACCTACAACTAAATATCGTTACAAATTTATCAATGAAGAAGTAAATATAAAATTTAAAAGAATAATAGATAACTTTCAACCAGATCTTATACATTTTGGTCATCTTAATCATCTATCAATTACTTTACCAGAAGTTGCTTTTAAAGAAAATATACCTACAATTTTTACGCTACATGATTTTTGGTTAATGTGTCCAAGAGGAAGATTTATTCAACGTAATTCTGAAGATTTGTTACGGCTTTGTGATGGACAGAAGGATCAAAAATGTGCAACCCAATGTTACAAGGGGCATTTTACAGGAGATGAAGAATTCTTGAATTCAGACTTAAATTATTGGGAACAATGGGTTGCAACTAGAATGAAGCAAACAAAGAAAGTAGTGGACTATATAGATTACTTCATTGCTCCGTCAAAATTCTTAATGGATAAATTTACTCAAGACTTTAATGTTCCGATAAACAAAATTTCTTATCTTGATTATGGTTTTGATCTAAATCGTCTTAAGAATAGAAATAGGGTGCAAGAAAAAGGGTTTATTTTCGGTTATATAGGTACTCATACTCCCGAGAAAGGTGTTGACCTATTATTGAAGGCTTTTTCTCGCTTATCATCTAAAGCAAAACTTAGAATTTGGGGAGCGGCAAGGGAAGAAACTAAAACTTTAAAAGCGATTGCCGATCAGTTTCCACATGCTGTTAAAGAAAGGATAGAATGGATGGGAAGTTATAACAATAAAAATATAGTTACTGATGTATTTAATAAAGTTGATGCGATAGTTGTTCCTTCAATTTGGGGTGAAAATTCACCATTAGTAATACATGAAGCACAGCAACTGAGTGTACCAGTAATAACGGCTGATTATGGTGGCATGGCAGAATATGTAAGAGATGGAATAAACGGACTATTATTTAAGCATAGAGATACAAATAGTTTGTCAGAAAAAATGCAAGTCCTATCTACAGACCAGGAATTATACAGTGAACTGACCCAAAGAGGCTATCTTTATACTAAAAATGGTAATGTACCTTCTATAAGTGAGCATACTGAGAAACTTAACAAAATTTACCGTAATGTTATTGAAAATAAAGGCAAATCAGTGGCTACAAAACCTGGTCCTTGGAGAATTACTTTTGATACTAATCCAGATTACTGCAACTTTGCTTGTGTAATGTGTGAATGCTTTTCACCATATAGTAAAGTTAAAGAGGAGAAGAAAGCTAAAGGGATAAAACCCAAGATAATGTCAATAGAAACTATCAGGAAGGTAATTAAGGAAGCAGATGGAACACCTTTAAGGGAAATCATTCCTTCTACTATGGGTGAGCCTTTAATGTATAAAAGCTTTGATGAAATAATCAATTTGTGCCATGAGTTCGGCCTGAAGCTTAACCTCACGACCAATGGTTCTTTTCCTATTAAAGGAGCTAGAAAATGGGCTGAACTATTGGTACCAATTTTATCTGATGTTAAGATTTCCTGGAATGGGGCAACTAAAGAAACTCATGAAAGAATCATGAAAGGTTCAAAATGGGAAGTAGTGACAGAAAATTTAAAAACTTTCCTTGAAGTTAGAGATAAATACTTTAGCGATACAGGTGAAAGGTGTACCGTTACTTTACAATTAACATTTTTAGAAAGTAATTTACATGAACTTTACGACATAGTTGAGATGGCTATAAAAAATGGCATAGATAGAGTTAAAGGACATCATCTTTGGGCACATTTTAAGGAAATTAAGGATCTATCTATGAGGAGAGATGAATTAGCAATTAGTAGATGGAATACGGAGGTGGGAAGGTTATATGAACTTAGGGATAATATGCTATTGCCAAATGGTAAAAAGATAAAATTAGAAAATTTTACGATCCTTTCTCAAGAGGGTATCAAGGATTTGGCTCCAGGTGGTCAGTGCCCATTTTTAGGTAAAGAAGCATGGATAAACAATGAAGGCAAGTTTAGTCCCTGCTGTGCTCCAGATGAACTACGCAAAACATTAGGAGATTTTGGCAATGTTAATGAAGTTAAACTGGAGGAAATATGGCAAAGTAGCGAGTACCTAAACTTACAAAAGAATTATTTAAACTATGAATTATGCAAAACATGCAACATGAGAAAACCATTAGTCAATTAATGAAAGATAGTGAGTACCTTAAATCTATTAGGGTTTCCCCCTGTGAAAGGTTTCACCAATTGTCAGAAAATCCTTTGTACAAAAATAGATTTATTAGAGTTGATAAATTTCACGAGCCTGGCCTTGCACCAGTTTATGATGAGACAGGCGCTTATCACATCGATGCAATGGGAGAAGCAATTTATCGCGACAGATTTTTAAAAACTTTTGGATTTTACTGCAATAGAGCAGCCGTAGAAGATGACACAGGGTATTACCATATTGATCCATCTGGATGTAGAGTATACAAACATTCGTATCAATGGATTGGAAATTACCAAGAAGATATTTGTGTGATTAGAAAGCATGATAAGTTTTTTCATATTGATTTGAACGGCAATAGAGTTTATGAGCAAGAATACAATTATGTTGGGGATTTTAAGGATGGTATCGCTGTAGTCCATAAAGATGGTAAAGCTACACATATTAATAATCATGGAAAGTTAGTACATAATAAATGGTATAAAAAGCTTAATGTTTTTCATAAAGGATTTGCTATTGCAGAAGATAAGCATGGCTGGTTTCATATAGATATTAATGGCAATCCTGTTTACCGGCAAAGATTTAAAATGGTAGAAGCATTCTATAATGGCATGGCAAAAGTTGAAACTTTTGAAGGTGTATTAGGACAGATCGATATTACCGGAAACGTAAAGTTTAGTATTTTTGATTTAGATAAAGAATCTCAAGTGCATAAGATTTCTGCAGAACTTTCAGCCTTTTGGAAAACTTACCTCGCAAATGTTGCTATTGAACTTGATTTGTTAAATATCTTACCTGCAACTATGCCAGTTTTATCTCAAAAGTTAAATATTATCGTTCCAAATCTAGAAAGGCTGTTAAGGGCGTTGTGGGAAATAGGGTTTATTGATTACGATAAGAACAAGGACTTATGGCAACTATCATCAAAAGGTAAGTGTTTTAAGGAAATACCATTTTTGCCTAAAGCAGCAGCAATGTGGGCAAGGGTTGCCGCTGAAAAGAATTGGTTAAAAATTGCCGATATATTAAGGCAGGAGTCAATATCTTCATTTGAATCTTTTAAGGAGAAAGAAACATCAGAAGACAGGAAAATAGCGTTTTACCAAGCATTGCTAGGATATTCCAGGTTTGACACTAAAGAGTTTAATTCTAGGGTTAATATAGATGGTGCTAAAAATATATTGCTATTTGGCGTACACTCTTTATTTCTTGCTTATTCTGATATACACAATAAAGGTTCTATAGGCTTATATTATTACAACGAACATAAAGTGCCTAGGCAGGCAGTAGAAGATTTAAAAATTAAACTCATAACTCAAGAAGAATTATCAGCTACAAATTATGAATTAGGTGTCTTTTGCCGCTTTCTGCAGCATTATGATGATAATAAGGTATTGTCTTATTTAAAATTGGTAAAAAATAAAGGAATACCACGCGTTTTAGTGATAGAAACTATCCTAGATTACTACTCCCCAGTGGGAGGTTCTGTAGATATTAATGTAATGGTTGAAACAGGGGGTAAACTAAGGACATTGAGCGATTGGAAAAGAATACTAAAACAAGTAAAAGGGCTTAAAATTTTTAGTATTGTACCTTTAACAGATTATTTATCAGTTATTGACATTAGGTGTTAATATATGAAAGCATTGCAAAAAAATGGTTTTTTTATTATCAAAAATCTAGTTCCTTTAGAGTTAATAACTCAGTCTTTAAATGATATAATAAGCAAGATATCAAAGTTATCTCAAGAATTAGGTGTTTCAACTTCTGACTATTTAAACTGCACTGGAAGATGGGGTACATCATCTCAGGTAACTAGAATTGTATCTCAAGTATTAGATAAAATTATTAAAAATTATCTTGAAAAGTCACTTCAATGCCAGATACTGCAGAAAAAATCAAATGTTATATGTAAAACTGCTGATTTAATAGATGCAGTTCCCTTCCATCAGGACATCTCTTATAGCTTTAATGACCCTTATCATTTTTCTGTTTGGCTAGCTTTGAATAATGTCAATAAAACTTCAGGTGCACTACAAGTTATAGAAGATAGTCACAACTGGAAAATACAGCCTCTAGTTGATTTTTGGCATCCATACTTTTTGGATCAATACTCGGATAACCGGGAAAATTATAAAATTAAGTCACTACCTATTTCAGCAGGAGATGCGATAGTTTTTGATTCACGGTTATGGCATGGTAGTGATAAGAATATAGATGCTAAAGATAGGTTTGCTTATGTTACGAGATGGGTTGTAAAAGATAAAAGTCTTCCTTGTGTGCCAAAACCTCAGCCTTCAGTTTTTGGTATATTAAACTGTGGTGCATTAACAGAATTTATACTGAGAGAATACTTATCATTATTTCGTCGCCAGGAAAGTATAAAAACAAAAAATATGGAAGAACTTATTAAGAGCTGGTTAGCCTTTATTACAGACACAACTACAAATATTTCTGAGGTCAACACTGCTGAAGCTAAGCGAGATTTATATAAGCTACTTATTCTGAATCAAGCGTCAGCACTACATGATGCTGGAGACATTTCAGGAAAAATATACAAAAATTTATGGTTTTCACTGCTTGTATTTCTCAATAAAAAAGTCAATGTGGTGGAGCTAGCATTATAAATGAACAAAAGTAGAGTTGGTAGTTTCAAGTATATATTGGTGTTCATTTTGAATATCTTATCCAAGTTTAAGCTTAATGTGCTTGTAATGTTCCTGGTTGCCCTAGTAGTGGCTGTTGATTTATCTTTTAGAAAGTATTTAGTAAAAAATATCTTAGATACAGCTGTAAAATATCAAGAAGGTAATGTAATTGAAAATCTTTTATTACCTGTAAGCGCTTATGTTTGTATGGCATTACTTATTACTACTGCTTTTAGATTCTATGGCTATTTTGTTGACATTCGAATGTTTACCTCAATGCGTCAAAAAATAGCTGATATGTCTTTTTACAGGCTGCTTCAGCAAGACCATTCCTATTATCAAAACAACCTATCCGGAAGTTTAGTATATAAGGTCAGTAACTTAATGGATAGTGTGATAGAGCTAATAAGACTGCTTATAGACTGTTTCTTTAGTTATAGTATAGCATTAATCTTGGCTATTTATACTTTATCACTAGTAAATATAAAGTTTGCAATAGCTACATTCATTTGGGTGAACATTTTTATTTTGATTTCGGTTTTCAGTTTTCGGGTGCTTACCGGATTAGCCGATGATCATTCTAAACAAAGTTCACAAGTAATAGCGGGTATAGCCGACAGTATTTTAAATGTTATATCAGTAAGGTTATTTTCTCGGCAAGCGCATGAGAGGCATAAATTTTTTCAAGTATGCAAGAAAAAAACTATTGCAGAAAGAAAATTACAATGGGCATACTTTTGGCTTTGGTTTATATATGGCTATTCATTTGATATACTCCAAGCAGTAAACTTGTATTTTTTAATTCATGATTATCAATTGAACAAGATTGCAATAGGAGATATTGCTCTTGTACTTGGAATTAATATATCGATTATAGAGTTTCTTAACCATCTAACTAGGAATCTTACCCAATTTTCTACTCATTTCGGCAAAGTTTCAGATGCATTGCCAATCTTGACTACCGTACCAGAAATTCAAGATAAGGAAAATGCTAAAAAATTAAATTTATTAAGTGGAAGAATAACGTTTAATAATGTTTCTTTTTCTTATGAGGGTCAGAAGTCATTATTTCAAGATTTTTCAGTTACCATTAATCCTTGCGAAAAGGTAGGTCTAGTTGGTTATTCTGGAGGTGGTAAATCTACTTTTATAAACTTAATCATAAGGCTATTTGATGTTAAAAAAGGTAATATACAGATTGATAATCAAGTAGTATCGGAAGTTACACAGAGTTCTTTGAGGCAACAAATATCTGTAATACCTCAAGAACCATTGTTGTTTCATGATACTATTTTAGCAAATATTATATATGGTAAACTTCAATCTACTATCGAAGAAATAATAAGAGCTGCAAAGCTGGCTGGTATTCACGATTTCATTATGACTCTACCCGATCAATATGAAACTGTAGTCGGAGAAAAAGGCATAAAGCTATCTGGAGGGGAAAGACAAAGAATAATCATAGCGAGAGCATTTCTAAAAAACGCTCCGATATTATTTTTCGATGAGCCAACTAGTCAGTTAGATTCTATAACAGAGAAAACAATTCAAATGAGTTTATTTAAGTTGATGGAAAATAAAACCACCATTACTATAGCACACCGTATTTCTACACTTTTACATATGGACCGAATTCTAGTATTTAACAAAGGAAAAATTGTCCAAGATGGTAAACACGCTGAATTAGTTTCTAAGCAAGGTCTTTACAAGGAACTTTGGAATGCTCAAATTGGTTGTTTGAATGGCAAAAAATAAGATGGAAAAAATTATTGATCTGAGAAGTGACACTACAACTCTGCAGAGCTCCAACGTTATACATGCAATAAGTAATGCAACTGTTGGAGATTTTGCTTATGGTGAAGACAAAAGCTGTAATGACTTATCAGAATATTGCAAACAATTATTCAAAGTAGAAGAAGCATTATTTGCAACCAGCGGTATGCTTGCAAATAGATTAGCCATTGCCAGTCAAACAAGTCCTGGTGATGAACTAATAACTCATTATAATTATCACGTTAATTTTTTCGATAGCGCAGGCAATGCAAAAGTAAATAATATCGTATTTAATTGTATTAGAAATAATAGCGGAATCTTAGATGTTGCTGAAGTAGAATATGCTATTAATTCTAAGCCAAGGTACAAAATTTTTGCTCAGGTGAGTCTTGTTTCTATAGAAAATAGTATAAACGGGTTTAATGGTAAAATTTATCCTTTTGAAAAACAAGTCGAGTTATATCACTTTTTAAAAGCTCACAATGTAAATCTTCATTTAGACGGTGCAAGAATATTTAATGCTCATGTCGAAACAAATATTGCTTTAGCAGATTATGCTAAATATGTGGATACAATGAGCTTTTCTTTTACCAAAGGACTTGGAGCTCCTTTTGGTTCAATGCTTATGGGTAAAAGAGAGATAATTGAAAGGGCTAAAAAGCTACAGGTTTGGCTAGGTAGTGGTTATCATCAGATAGGGTATTGTGCTAATGCAGCAAAGTATGTACTACAGAACAATATTTCTAGGCTTAAAGAAGACAATAAACTCGCCAAACTGTTTGCAGACAAGATTAAGGAAATTCCACACATAAAACTGGTACTACCTTATCCAGAAACTAATATAGTAAGCTTTAGTATAAAAGCACTAAATGTAACTAATGAGGTTTTCTTGAGTAAGTGCCAAGCTTATGGTTTATTGCTTTTTCCTTGGCTCGAGTCTCATATAAGAGCAGTTACCCATCTTGGCACAAAGGAAACAGACATCATGAAAGCTGCTGAAATTATAAAGGAGGTTGTGTTAAATTTAATATGAGAGTAAAAATAGATTTCTTTAGCGATTCAAACACTGACCCTTCAGCTAAAATGAGGGAAGCGATGGCTAAAGCAAAAGTTGGAAACGAAGCTGCATGTGAAGATCCAACTGTGAACGAATTAGTGGCAACCGCATGTAAAATATTAGGTAAACCTGCAGGAATCTTTTTGATTTCAGGAACGATGTCCAATGTAATTGCTTATAAAGTACACATTCAAAGACCTGGTGATTACTTGCTGCTTGATGAAACTTCACATCCACTCATAGTACAATCTGGCTTGATCGCAGCCCAGGCACATGCTACTCCTTTGCCCATCAAAGGTACAAGAGGAATATTTACTGGAGAACAAATTGTTGAGTTTATTACTCGTCCTAGTTTAAGAAATATTCCGAGAGTTGGGCTTGTTTCTATCGAACAAACGACAAATTTTGGTGGTGGAGCTGTGTGGCCTTTAGAATATATTCAAGAGATCTCAAGTCTCTGCAAAGAGAATGACGTATTCACTCATTTAGATGGAGCAAGACTGTTCAACGCTTGTGCTCATACTAAAATATCTCCAAAGGAGTATGCAAGTTATTTTGATTCGGTATTCATTGATTTTAGTAAAGGATTAGGTGCTCCAATGGGTGCAATATTGCTTGGAAGTGAAGATTTTATTGAAAAAGCTTGGTACTATAAGTTTCAAATTGGCGGAGGTATGCACCAAGCTGGCATTATTTCAGCTGCATGTTTATATGCTCTACGTAATAATGTAAATTCTTTAGAAGAAGATCATAAAAAAATGCAGCACCTTATAGAAGGCCTAGACTCCATAGATCAAGTTATAATTGATATCGACCTGTATAAAACTAATATAGCGTATTTTTCATTACGTACTAATTGTATATCTACTCAAGAATTAATAAACGTACTAATGACAAATTATGGAATTAGAATGGCTAACATCAAAGGTAAAATCAGAGCTATAACACATAGAGATATAAGCTATGAAGATATTAATACTACTGTATCTGCTATAAGAAAGATACTAAGTAATTTTCTGCACTAATTGTTTGCAAACTTCTTGTCAAACAATATTATACCAATATAGTATTATGCTAGCATCTGCATAGAGCTATTTGGGAATAGGTGTGAACTTTGTCTTCTTTCAATATTTACTATTCTTCTGTGGATATATGCTGCTTTATTTATCAAGACAAAGTATACCAATTGCTCTACCACTGTTAATAGATACTGACCATGTAAAATTAAGCTATTTTTTTGCCTGCTTTTCTTTTTTTTATGGAGTATCAAAATTTGTTAATGGAATAATCATGGACTCCAAAAATAATCCATTATTTATGTTTGGGCTATGCAATATTGCAACTGGATTATTAACCATTGGTATAACTTTATCATATAATAATCTAACTTTATTACTGTTAACATTAATATTATTAGCTTGGACACAAGGGTTAGGTTGGCCAGCTATTACCAAGTTTATGGTTACAAACTCTAGCATCTCTTCAATTGCATCATCATGGGGAGTTATGAGCGCATCTCAGCAACTTGGTTCTTGTATTACTTTAATTGTATTACCAAGTATAATTAAAATATATAATGCAAAAAGTGCATTTTTGTACTCTGGTTTCTTATGCTTACTTTTTGGAATTTATATAATATTAAAGGCATATTACAAAGAAAGTGCCAACTTTACTACCTATTATAAGGTGCAGAAATCTCAAATAGGTATCAAGGTAACAAGTTCCATATGGTTTCTATGTTGTGCTACTTTTTGTGCTTATATTATAAAAATGGGAATCTTCTTTTGGTTTCCTATAATTTTAAAGAATAAATTACAAATTTCTCTTGTACAATCCTCACTAATAACAGGCGTATATGATTTAGGTGGAATCCTTGGAACTTTAATAACAGGAAGAATTAGTGATATGTACTTCTTTCAAAATAGAAGCTTGCTGGCATCACTTTATATGTTGGGTATAGCACTCACTTTTATTGCAATGAACTTTGGTCAAAACATAATTCTTATGAACCTTTGTGCAATCTTATCAGGATTCTTTATATTTGGAGTGCAAGTACTGACAGGTGTTATAGCTGTAGAAATTGCTCCACAAAATAATGTATGTGCAATTGTAAGCTTAACAGGATTATTTGGGTATATTGCAAGTTCAATATTTTCATGCGTGCTCTTAGGAGTACTTGTTAAGCACTGTGGTAACAGTATTATGTTTTCATTTTTTTCCATTTGCTCTGTTGTTGCACTCGTTTGCTTTTCCATACTATCAAGCAAAGATCTAAAAAAACTAAGTAAAGCGGTGTAAAAAAAATTTCTCAACAGTTAAACTTTGTAGATAGATTTTTTACCCAAGGAATAAACATGGTAACCATATCTTAGTAATAGCTCGCTATCTAATAAATTACGGAAATCAAAAACATTAGGTGCAGCCATAATACTCTTTAAACTTGCAAAATCTTGATTTTTAAATTCTTTCCACTCCGTTAACAATAACAAGGCTTCCGCGTCCCTTGCAGCCCCTATAGCATTGTCCGCGTATTCTATATCCTTTAGAACTTGCCTAGCATTATCCATCCCCATTGGGTCATATGCAGTAATTTTAGCCTTGTTATTCACTAACAATTGTGCAATATCTATAGCTGGGCTATTTCTTACATCATCAGTACCAGACTTAAAAGTTAGCCCCCATATTGCTATTTTTTTATTTTGGACTCCATTTAATACATATTCTACCTTTTTAGCAATGTTTGTTATATGATTATAGTTAGATTCCTTAACTGAATTTAAAATTTGTAGCTTGACATTGTGATCTTCAGCAAGCCTTATTAAAGCTGACAAATCTTTAGGAAAACATGATCCTCCAAATCCTGGACCAGCTTTGAGAAATTCCTTACCTATTCTATGGTCCATTCCCATACTGTTAGCTAAAAGGTCAATGTCTGCTCCTAATAGCTCACATAAACCTGCCATCTCATTGATAAAAGCAACCTTTGTTGCTAGAAAAGCATTAGAAGCATATTTAATCATTTCAGCAGTAACTGTATCAGTGACTATTAACGGAATATTCTTATCTATAAATGATCTATATATAACTTCTAGTTTTGCTCTAGCTAGCTTAGTTTTTACTCCTATTATTATCCTATCTGGGTATAAAAAATCTGATACTGCAGAGCCTTGCTTGAGAAACTCTGGATTAACCCCCAAATCAAAGTTATAGCCCTTATTAGATAAATAATTATATATATTTTCTGCAGTACCAGGAGGAACAGTTGACTTTATCACTATTAAGCAATCTTGATTAACTCTCTCAGAAACTTCACTTACTGCATTATATACATTCTGTAAATTTGCATTTCCTAGGGAGTCTGATGGAGTATCTACAGTTACAAACACTACTTCTGTGTTGGGATTTATTTGAGAATACGAATCGAAGAATCTTATCCTTTGTAACTTTATATTATTCTCTAAATAGTCTGCTAATCCAGGCTCATATATAGGAATTTTTCCTAATTTCAATAACTCAATCTTCTTAGTATTTATGTCAATGCAATCAACGTTATGACCCTGCTCTGATAACATTGCACAAGATACTAAACCTACATACCCTATTCCTATAATGGTTATATACATCTTGTCATCACCTTAAAAATATCCTAATGTAGCTCAACTGCTTAAACATTTAAAAAGAACATCATTAACAATTAGAGTCATAAATTTTTACTCTAGCGTTGCATACATTATTTTTCTTAATTACTTTACTTTCTGAATAAACTATAAACAAAGTCGATGGTATTAATATTAAAATACCATACAAAGCACTTTTATCAGGCAACTCATTAAACATAACATATGTTACTATTGCAGAAATTATTAGCTCTATGTATCTATATGGTGCAAGTGCAGTAGCATCTGCAAGAGTAAAAGCTTTTAATGTGAAGAACAGAATTAGATTTGAATTAATTCCCAAAATCAGTAGTAATACTAATTCTAACAAGGAAGGCAAATGCCAATAAAACAGCAAAGGCACAGTGGAAAAAATAGTTGTTGTTAGAGCTGAATAAAATAACATACTTATTACGGACTCTTTTATTGCGAGTTTCTTATTAAGTATGTCTAATATAGCAAAGATTAATGTAGATACAATAAAAATAAGAATTTTAGGATTAAAGTCTTCACTATAAGCTTTGGTAGTAATAGCAATACCAACAAAGCCAATAACAGTTACTGACCATCTTTGCCAAATTATATTTTCATTTAGTAAAGGGATTGCAAGAAGTATAACAAATAATGGTATAGAAAAACTTATAATTGTTGCAGTTACTATGGGAAAAATAGCTAACCCATAGGTCCACAAGGTTATTCCAACAAATAACAATACTCCTCTAGTTATCTGAATAGATATTTGACTTGTTTTAAAAGCTTCTCTTCCATAGTAAAGCATAAAAGGTACAAGGGTAATAGTGCTAAATAAAAAGCGGAAAAAGATTACTTCAAAACTTTGGAGATGTAAACTTAGATATTTTGATATAGTATCATTAGCTACACTACTAAGTAAACTGAGTATAAACCAGGTAACTCCAAGCAAATAAGCTCTTAATCTGTGATCCATAAAACTCCCAATTTAATATTTTATGAGATAACTTTACTATAAAAAAGATCAATACTAGACAAGTTTTCCTCTATCTACTGTTTAACCATATTCATAAATATTTAGTAGAAATGATTTGAGAAGTATTATATAAAGTGCAGCTTTATTGTATAATTTTAATAAACAGAAATGCTAACTGATTTTTTTGTAATATATGATAATACTTGCGAATACTATCACATTATCAGGAAAAGTAATCGGGAGTACTGACGGCTGTGGCAATTTTACCAACTAGCTTCTCTGCTAGCATTAGCAATATGTGTTTTCAGTGTTAGCTGTGAAGACGTTAAAGAAAGTTATCAAACAAGCAAATTAGCAGCAAAACTTTACGAAAATGCTTCAGTTGAGTCAGCTAAACAAATTTTCAGAATAGATGTATTAAATACGTAACCATCTTTACTTATATCTTAATATAATGTTTCTCAGTACCGTCTTTAACACAATTCAATTTTCACACTCATCAGCAGTTAGGCCACTTGCTCGCACAATAATATCAATTGCAACACCTGCCTTTGCTAGATTTTTCGCAACCCTGATTTTCTCTGCTTTTTTAACTTTTTCCTTGCCGCTTTTCATATCTTCAGATAGAGATTTGACTAACGCATCTAATGATTCCGGTTCTCTGTACTCGTTTATTAAACTCAATAGCTTTTTACTTTCTCTCGTTTCAGGTAGCAAGACTTTAATATTTACTGATAATGCTCCTGCTATTTCATATAATTTATCAAATAGTATGGTAGTATAACCTCTTTCATATTCATGTATTTCCTTGAGTGTTACGCCAACTTTATCCGCTAAATCTTTTTGAGTATACCTTCTTATTAACCTCCATTCTCTTATTCTTTGCCCTATTCTGTAATATATAGAATCAGTGCAGATTTCTCTCTCTGTATTATCATACTCGTAAATAGATAAGCCGGTTGCCTGGGAAATTATGTCAACTGAAACTCCTTCTTTCACTAGATTTTTTGCTATTTCCAACCTTGCCTCTTCTTGATTAATTTTTTCGCTAATATGAACAAACCTGACTAATGAAGGTACTATTTTGCCTAACTTTTGATTCTCATATATTTTCGTTAGATAGAGTATTTCCTCGTCTTCATAGCTGTCTTCCCTTACTATTACTGGTTCGGGTAATAAATCTATAGCATTAACTGACAATACTCTTGCTATTACATATAGTACTTCAATTGGAATAGGAATATACCCATTTTCATAGCTGTTTACTTCTTGGTATGTTAAACCTATTTCACTTGCCAATTCTACTTGAGTATGCCCTCGCATTAACCTGCTATCTTCTATTTTTTGTCCTATTTTGTAGCTTATAGAACTAATATCGCTTACAGAAACAAACATATATACCTTACTTAGAAATAAATTTTCATGCAATTTGATCAACGGATAAACCGATTATTTGCAAAATAATATCAATAGAAATTCCCCCTTTTACTAAATCCTTTGCAACTTTAATCCTTTCTATCTCTCTCACTTTCTCCTCACAAATCCGTATCCCTTCAAACAAAGACTTTATTAGTGCATGCCGTAGTTCTTGGCTCTCAATTTCTTTGTATTCTTTAATCAAATCAGGTAGCTCATTTTTCACTTTACTCCCTTCCTCTATTAGTAGATCCGTAATATTAATCGATAATGCTTCTGCCATTTCATATAATTTATCAAGTGGAACAGCAGTCCTTCCTTGCTCATAGTTGCTTATTTCGTCACGTGTTGTACTCATTTTTTCTACTAAATCTTTTTGAGTATACTCTCTCACTAGCCTCCATTCTTTTATCTTCTTTCCTATTTGGCAGTAAATAGAACCTCCTTTTTCTTCAACGCATTCATCAGCAGAGAGGCCAATTGTTTTTGCAACAATATCAACAGAAACTCCTGCTTTAACCAAACCTTTTGCAATCTTTATTTTCTCTGCTTTTTTACTACTTTTTTCACTAACTTGGACAAAATTGGTTAGTAAACAAAACATCTTACGTAACTCCTGGTCATTAATCTTTTTATATTCTCTTACTAGATTTAAGATTTCTTCTCCCTCATCTTCAAGACAGCTTTTTGATATAGGAATTAGATCCGTAATACTGATTGATAGTGCCTCAGTTATAGCATATAACCTTTCAATTGAAATTCTACGATTCCCTTTTTCATATTGAAGTATTACCCAGTACTTTACACCAAGTTTCTCTGCTAAATCTTTCTGAGTATACCCTCTCTCTAACCTCCAACTTTTTAATTTTTCTCCCACTTTATAATCTAGACTTTTTTCCACAAAAAGAACCATACATATAATATTTTATACTATAGCTCAAAGGCTCCAGATATAATAGCCAGACTCTGGAACCTTTAAATTGATGAATTAAAGTGCCCTACAAGTTTCTTTACTATTTTCACGTACTTTGTCTGCCCATGAAAACAATTTTTCACTTACTTCCTTCTGCTTTTCACTCCATATGCCGCACCTAGTGAAATTACCTCTTTCTACCACTTTCTTAAGTTTCACTCCCCCAAAAAGGCAATTTTTTCCAATTTCTTCTCCTCTTTTTTGTAATTCAGCCCACATTTCCTTATCCGCTACTTTTACTTGTACCTGACTGCAGTTTTTTACGTCCTGGTACAATACAATATTTAGCTTACCAAGGCTTGTAGGAAATTCTAACACAACGGAGCTACCATCTGATACATCAACGTAATTTCTTGCACCTCCTTCCTCCCTTCTGATCTCAACTGCATTATTACCCATTTTTAAAATGTTACTCCCTAACTCTCTCAGTATTTTGGCTACCTCTACCTTGCTATTCCCAGAAAACTCTATGTACGATGTTGTATTATCTATCTCAACATCTATTAATTCTCCTTCTTGCACAGCACTTTCGCCAGCTTTCTCTAGTTCTTCTAGTCTCTCATCTATCTGTGGCTGAACTTCTGGTTGTAGCTCATTATAGATTTCACCTATCAGTTTATTCTGTAGTAGAGTATCATGAAACTCTGCACCACTTAGCATTAGCTTACGCATTATCTTTTTTCGATCACTTTTTTCTAATCTGTGAAAGTGTGTGCCCAATATCATGTATTCTGCGAAGCTCCACTCCCCATCATTACATGCATTTACTCTTGCTCCAGAGGCTAATACTTGCTCTATAACTTTATGCAATGCATTTACGTTTTTTGTCTCTACTACAGCACTCTTAAACCAGCTCAACTTTTCACTTTCGCTTGCACTTGGTTTTATTTTTTGCAAATTTGAAGCAAATGGATTTAAATCTTCTGCTTGATCATTTAAAGGTTTTGTGCCATAAACATAGTCAAGGCTTTTCCCGTAGTTGATTTTGTTTTCGCGAATGTTTCTGCTAGGGGAGGCCTCCCGGTTTATCTCCTTCTGGTTATTAATTTTACTCACAAATTTAGACTGCTTTATATCAACGCCTTCAAGAGCACCAAATATTTTCTTGTGATTAACATTAGTCTTTTTATTCCGATCTTTACTAGTCATATAAACCTCATATTAAAAATACTTTTTAAGCGTACAATAAACTTTATACATCTTACTACTCATTATAAATTATAATGAGTAGATTTGCAAATACTTTCTACTATAACAATCCATTTTCTCGAAAGCTGAAATAGCCTCCACTTGTGATGATAATATGGTCAAACAATTTTACGCTTACAGTACTACATGCTGCTGCTAAGCTCTTCGTTACTGCTTGATCTTCTTCTGATGGCTCTAAGCTCCCTCCAGGATGGTTATGTGACATTATTATTGATGTTGCATTTTTCATTAATGCCTTTCTTGTAATTTCCTTTATGTATACTGGTGCTTTTTCCATTTCACCAATATAGGATTCTTCTCCAATTAGTTGACGCCTTTTATTCAAGTACAGTATTTTTACACATTCCCTTTCTGAGTGGCCTATACTTACGTTTAAGTACTCTACTATCCCTTGTAAGTCCATGATTGGCTCACTCTTAAGCTTTTCTTTCAGTACCCTTTCTAGTGTTTCCTTAACACACATAATCATTGCTACTGCAGAATCAGTTACTCCTTCTATAACTTTCAGGTCATCCATTTCTCTACCTAAAATCCTTCCTACTCCTGTATAAGTATTCACCAAATTTTTAGCAATTTCTTGAGCCTGTGGGCTTTCATGTACTGCACTTAGAAACGTTTCCATTATTTCACGATCAAGTAGTGCTTTGCCTTTGCTTTCTAATATTCTGAATTCGATTTCTTCTTTACTTTTATTCATATAATTTACCTTTCACTAACAACAAACTTTTTTTAGATATTTACTGCTGTTTTTTATCAGCATTGGCATAAAGCCATAGCTTTCGAGTGAAGTCAAATCAATTTCTCAATCTTTTTTACTTATTTTTTCATCTAAGAGTAAAGATATTAATATATACTGATTTTTTATTTTAAATCTGTTGAATTTCGCCTAAAGAGAGGCCTGTTATTTGCAAAATAATATCGGTAGAAATTCCTCCTTTCACTAAATCCTTTGCAATTTTCATCTTTTCTGCTCTTTTCACTTTTTCTTCGCAAATTTGTATGCTTTCAAACAGAGATTTTATTAGCGCATAGCGTAATTCTTGACTCTCAATTTTTTTGTATTCTTTTATTAAATCAGGTAGCTCACTTTCTACTATCTCATCTTCCTCTATGAGCAGATCTGTAATGCTAATTGATAATGTTTCTGCTATTGCATATAATTTTTCCAGTGGAATGGCCACACGTCCTTGCTCATAGTTGCTTATTTCATCACGTGTTGTATCCATTTTCTCAGCCAAATCCTTTTGAGTATACTCTCTCACTAGCCTCCATTCTTTTATCTTTTTTCCTATTTGGTAGTAGATAGAACCTGTTTTTTCTTCAACACACTCATTAGCAGAGAGGCCAATTGCTTGTGAAACAATATCAACAGAAATTCCTGCTTTAACCATACCCTTTGCAATTTTTACCTTCTCTGCTTTTTTACTACTTTTCTCACCAACTCGGGTAAATTTTGTTAGCAAGTAAAACACCTTGCGCAACTCTTGATCATTAATCGTTTTATATTTTCTTACTAGATTTAATATTTCCTCTTCTTCGTTTTTAAGGCAAATTTTTTCACTTGATACAGGAATAAGATCTATGATGCCAACCGATAACACTTCTGCTATAGCATACAATTTCTCAATCGAAATTTTACGTGTTCCTTTTTCATATTGTAGTACTACTTGATACGTTACGCCAATTTTTCCCGCTAAATCTTTTTGAGTATAACCTCGCTTTAACCTCCAGCTCCTTACTTTTTGTGCTATTTTGTACCTTATCGAGATATTTGCCATAAATATTATACAGGTTAATACTACCAAATAAAGATATACAAAAGGGATGCTTCTTTCTATGTTTGAATTTTAGTTGAATATTTCTTCACAATTGTGTATAATTATTAATGCTTTTTAAGTGGATTTCCTATGGCTCTTTCGAAGTTTCTCGATCCCAAGAATGATATATCGTTCAAGCGCATCTTTGGTACTGAAAAAAATAAAGATATCCTTATTCACTTTCTTAATGATATTCTCGGCTTTGCTGGAACAAATGCAATACAGGATATAGAGTTTTTAAGTACTATTCAAGATCCTGATATTGCTTCTAAAAAACAAAGCATTGTTGATGTTCTTTGTAGAGATAAAAATGGGCTGCAAGTGATAGTCGAAATGGTGCGACCTGAAAGCCTTCGGTCATATTGTTTAAAAGGAGAGGAATTCATTCAGAAAGAAACTGAAAGGATTCTAAAGCTTATTGAACCAGATGTTTTGCCATCTGAGTCTACGCATCAGTGCGAATTGGGTAACCAGTTGGTGCCGAGCGACGCGGACAATGAACCTCCTCTTGATAAAGAAGATGCTCAATCGTGAGAGAAAGCATAAACTACAAGCATCATGTGGTTGGAGGGCTAGGCTTAGTGGTATGGTGAACGTAAGTGAAGCTTCATAAGTATCGTAACGATTAAAGAGCTAAAGATGCTGATAAGCTCCGACCAAAAGGTAATGTGGATGAGTTACATTTTTCATTTCTGGATGTACGCAAATAATAATTCCACCGGTATAGAGAAGCCACCTAACCCACTATTGTATGACAAAAGGAACAGGATAAGCCTGTATTTTCGCCTATATGGCAGGCAACCCGCAAGGAATGCTGATGGATGTGCAGGTAAAGGATAATGGAGAAAGCGAATGCCATTTTGTAACGAAATGGATAGAATTTGTAACATTAATTCGCGTGAAAACGAGCAGACTTCCATTTGGTCCCTCATGACAAGAAACTTTGTTAACCACTTAAGGTAGGAAAGCAGATGATTACAAGTACAACTGTAAGTGCACCTACCAATAACTCCGAAGCATGGAACCAGTTACCCTGGAAGAAATGCCAAAAAGTTGTTATGAGGCTACAGAGGCGTATTGTTAAGGCTGTCCAACAAGGCAGATGGGGTAAGGTGAAAACTTTACAACACCTTCTCACACGCTCTTTTAGCGGCAAAGCTTTGGCGGTTAAGAGAGTAACTGAAAACCAAGGAAAAAACACAGCAGGTGTAGATCGTCAAATATGGTCAACTTGCAACACAAAATTTCAAGGAATAAAGCTATTAAAACAAAGAGGATACAAACCTTCTCCGCTAAAACGGATATACATCAGTAAGTCTAATGGCAAAAGAAGACCTCTTGGAATCCCTACGATAAAAGATAGAGCCATGCAAGCATTATACTTGTTTGCTTTGGAACCGATAGCTGAAACGATCAGTGATCGTCACTCTTATGGTTTTAGACCAAAAAGATCCTGCGCAGACGCTACTGTGGCTTGTCACTTGTTACTGGCAAGCCGTAACCAACTACAATGGATACTCGAAGGTGATATTAAAGGGTGTTTTGATAACATTAACCATGAATGGCTCATGAAGCATATTCCTATGGAGAAGAAAATTCTTCATAGCTGGTTAAAAGCTGGCTTCCTAGAATCAAAAACTCTGTATTCCACAACTGCAGGTACCCCACAAGGTAGTATCATCTCTCCAATACTAGCAAATCTAGCCCTAAATGGACTTGAAAAATCATTGGAAAGTCAATTTGGTAAACTTGGCA
Source organism: Wolbachia endosymbiont of Drosophila ananassae (assembly GCF_008033215.1). NCBI lineage: Bacteria > Pseudomonadati > Pseudomonadota > Alphaproteobacteria > Rickettsiales > Anaplasmataceae > Wolbachia > Wolbachia endosymbiont of Drosophila ananassae. The sequence continues at coordinate 1,097,618 of NZ_CP042904.1, forward strand.
GTAAAAGAAGAAGCAAAATCAGAAGTGGAGTAAATGTAATCAGGTACGCAGATGACTTTATCATTTCAGGAATCACACGTGAAGTACTGGAAAATGAAGTAAAACCTCTAGTATCGTCCTTTCTTCAGGAGAGAGGTCTTATCCTTTCCGAAGAGAAAACAAAAATTACATCTATTACAACAGGGTTTGACTTTCTTGGTTGTAATGTACGCAGGTATAATAAGAAGTTAATTATAAAACCTTCAAAAGAAAGTATTAAGAAACTTCTTAATAAAGCACGTACATTGATAAAGGCAAACATAGCGAACACTCAGGCCGTACTAATCAAGTTGCTCAATTCCCTATTAAGGGGATGGGGAAATTACTACAGCCATGTGTGTGCGAAAAGAGCTTTTAACAAAATAGACCATGAAATTATGTGTGCTCTATGGAAATGGGCAAAGAAAAGACATCCTCGTAAAGGATTACGTTGGATAAAGAATCGTTACTTCAAGGTAATGAAACAACGCCAATGGGTCTTTGCTGCACCCATATGCAAGAACAAACCGAAAGAGATAAGGTATTTAAGACTGCTTAGGTTGATTGATATACCTATCAGACGACATGTTAAAATCAGGGCGGATGCAAATCCACTTGACTTAAAATGGAAAAAGTATTTTGATGAAAGAGTGAAACAAACAAAAATGTTAGCAAGCTCTTTCTCAAGAGAAGGTTCTCTACTGTTGGTGTCACCATTAAGAATGATGTTTTCTGAGGAATCATGAAGGACAAGCCGGTTCGAGAAAAGAAGGACTTAGATAAGGGGCTCAAGCGTAGTGTGGGGAAACCTGCATGCTGCGTTTCTAAGGGAGGGAGTAGTAGCAATACTACTTCCTTACCTAACCAGCTCGCTAGAGACAAGGGCTTTGAAAAGCGCGCACAACTCTATGCTGCTAAAGCCTACTCAAGACAATTAGATAAATCTGGCAACTACATTGATTTAAAGAAAGTCTTCTTTATTGCTATATCAAATTGTAACTTACTTCCTGAAGAAGTTGATTATATTTCTACTCACAATATACGTGATATAAAAACTAACGGCCATTACTTAAAAGATTTTCAGTTTGTCTTTATTGAGTTGCCTAAATTCGCAAAAAATAAAGTAGAGCAGTTAGAAAGTATAGTAGAAAGGTGGTGTTTCTTTTTTAAATACGCAGAAGAAACAACAGAAGAGGACTTAAAAGAGATAGCAGAAAAAGCGCCAATAATAAAGCTAGCATATGATGAATTAGACAAGTTTCGTTGGAACGAAAAAGATTTAGTAGCTTACGAAGAAAGGATAATGGATCTACGGAAAGAAGAAGCCATTCTTGAATACAGACTTGATCTTGCTACTGAAAAAGGCAAAAAAATTGGTAAAGAGGAAGGGAAAATTGAAGTCGCAAAAGCAATGCTGGCTAATAATGTTGATGTCAACACTATTGTCAAGTTTACTGGCCTTTCTATTAGTGAGATTGAAGAATTAAGTGGAAATCTGTGAACGGTTACGTTTATTTTTTATCCTTATCATCAAGTGTAAATAAGGTTATTGTAGAGATTAAGCCTATTATAACTATTATTAACGAAAATGGGGCAGCTTCTCTATAGCGCTCATCGCTTACAAGTTCATATATTCTAGTTGATATAGTTTCAAAATTAAATGGTCTTATAATAAGTGTTGCTGTGAGCTCTTTGATAGTATCCATAAATACGAGCAAAAATCCCGATAATATACTCTTCTTGATGAGAGGGATATGAACATTCAAACATGTGGAAATAGGTCCATGACCCATAGTATATGCAGTCCACTCAATTTCATTTGGTGTTTTTTTGAGCCCTGACTCTACCGCCTTGAAAGATATAGCAAAAAAACGAAATAAATATGAGTAAACTAATGCGCCAATAGTTCCTACCAAGCTAATTTCCACAATATATTGAGTAATGAAAGAGGATATTCTGCTTAAAAATATTATTATGCTAATTGCGATAATTGCATTTGGAATTGCGTAGCCTAAAGAAATGAGACGTGCTACATTATTGATTACCTTATTTTTACGCGCCGTATATCCAATCATTATTGCAATGCTAATTGAGATTAGTGCGGTAATAACTGATAAACTAATGCTATTTGCTATTATGTTATAGAATCTTGCTTCGTATATGAACAACCCCTTCTCTATGCTCCAATATATGAGCGGAATCATTGGCAAAATAAAACCTATTAATATCGGCAATACACACATAAGATAAGCAAAGATCAACGGTATAGCGCCACTTATACTCCGTTTATTGTGATAATCTGAATTGGTATTGATTGAAGAGTAAGATATTCCTTTTTTTTGTAGTTTTTTTTCGATAGCTATTAGTATCACAACGAAAATTAATTCTGCAACTGCTAAAACAGTAGTTGAATATTTGTCATGCAGTAAAAACCAGGTGCGATATATTCCTGTCGTAAAAGTATCGATAGCAAGAAACTGTGGTGTGCCGAAATCTGTAATTACTTCCATTAGTACCAAAGACAACCCAGCTATAATTGATGGGCGTATGGAGGGTATGATGACAGAAAACAGGCTCTTCAATGAGGAGAACCCAAGTGTTGACGCAATAGTGACTGAGTTACTAACATTCTTTAGACTTGAGCGGACTAACATATAAACGTATGGATATAGGCTGAATCCCATTACTAATATTCCACCACCTAGGGATTTTATTTCAGGAAACCAATAGTCACCTTTGCTCCAATCTAAAATGTCTCTTAATAAGCTCTGCACCGGACCTGAAAACTCTAGCGTATTTACATAGACGAACGCTACTATATATCCAGGAATCGATATCGGAAAGAACAAAGCAATCTCAAAAATTTTACTTCCAGGAAATGAAAAAAATGTGGTGAGCCAAGCTGGAATTACTCCAAATATGAAAGATATTCCCCCTACTCCTACCATCAAAATTAACGTACTCAGTATATATTCAGGAAAAAGTGTACTGATTACCCATTCGGAATTCGCTGAATCTGTAAATAAGATTGATATTAACGATAGTATAGGACAGACGAATAATATACTTACTAAAAATAAGAATATATTTTTAAATACTCTTAAAAACATTAATTTGAATCTATATTTTATATTAAAATGTTATATGTAAAAACTGAAGATATCCAGTAATTAACAGCCGTACTATTGAATATCTTTATAATTTTGTATATCATGTTTTTAGTTGATAAGTGAATAATCATGAGCTTCGTCATTGCAACTTTCTATCACTTTGTAGAACTCTCTAATTATTATGACATGAAAGACGAAATAAAAGCTGCATGCAACAACGTTGAGTTAAAGGGCACTATACTCCTTGCAGAAGAGGGTGTTAATGCAACAATATCTGGTGAAAGAAACGCAATTGATAAAATATTCGATTTTCTACGTTCTGATTATAGGCTAAGGGACCTTACATGGAAAGAGAGTGCAGCAAAATATCAACCATTTAGCAAGATGAAGGTAAAATTAAAAAGAGAGATTGTGAATCTTGGTGTAAGCAATCTTGATATTTCCCTTAAGGGTAAATATGTTGATCCAGAGCATTGGGATGATTTTACTTCTCAACCTGACGTTTTAGTAATAGATACACGAAACGAGTATGAAGTGAAATTAGGCAAGTTTAAGAATGCAATTAATCCACACACACAATGTTTCCGTGAGTTTCCTCAGTGGACAGAGTCATTTTCTGAGAGTAAAGACCTGAAAGTGGCTATGTACTGCACTGGTGGGATTAGATGCGAAAAATCTACAGCATATATGAAAAGCCTTGGATTTAGTGATGTTTACCATCTTAAAGGCGGCATTCTTTCTTACCTTGAAAAAACTTATAATAAAAATGGTAATTGGAAAGGAGAATGTTTTGTTTTTGATGATAGAATTGCTGTTGATAACTCACTTACTCCAAGCAACACAATAAAATGCATATTCTGCTCAAATCAAGTTTCAACTGATAAACTGAAATCAGTTCCACGTGGCCAAGTGGTTTGTTCTGATTGTAAACTTCAGTGTTATAGCTATAATAAATAAAACATCATACTGCTGCAGTTGTATGCACGTTGTGATTTGAGAGCAACCTCTACCAGAAAGGGTGTCATGCCAGTGCCCAGACACTGGCATCCAGGTTCTTTTTTTCTAGATTCCAGCGTCACACGCTGGAATGACAAAAAAGCTGATTTTTAACGTAGATAATGGTTATGCAAGAAGTCTATTTCTTGCCCTTAATCAACTCTAAAGCCTTCTCCAGATCTATGCTCTCAATATCTGCACTCTTGCCCAAAGCAACGTTTGTTTTACCACATTTTATATAGAATCCATACCTACCATTGCAGATAAAAACTTCTTTTCCCTTTTCATTAACCCCGAGAGATTTTAACTCTTTGCGTGGACTGTTTGCAATAATTTGTACAGCTTCGCTCAATTCTGTATTCAGCACCTCTTTGGAGCTTTTCTTAAGAGAAAAGTATTTACCATCATAGAAAATATAGTACCCAAATCGCCCAAGGCCTATTTTTACTTCCTTTCCGGTTTCAGGGTGTTCTCCGATTACTTTTGGCAAGGAAAGTAACTGAGTAGCGGTGCTCAGATCAATCTCATTAACATTTATATCTTTTGGTATGGAAACCGTTTTTTTCTTTTTTAACTCGTTATTAAACTCCAGATAAAGTCCAAAAGGACCCTTTTTGATCATCACTTCTTGGTTTGTTATACCATCTACACCTAAACTTTTTGGATATTCTGAATTGTCGTTACTACCTGTAATTTCTTTTGTATGGTTGCATTCAGGATAGTTAGAACATCCAAGGAACACCCCGGCTTTTCCAAAGTTCAATTTCAATATGCCACCTAAGCAAGCAGGGCATTTCGTATTCACCTCTTTTCTTCCTTCTTCTGAACAAAACCAATCGACTACCAAATTGTGAATGCCGCTGAAAACTTCATCATGCGTCATTTGCTTGACAGAGTTTACATGACCAAAAAATGGCACCCAAAAGTGGCCTAATTCTTTTTTCCAATCTGCATGTCCATTTGAAATTAAATCAAGCTTTTCTTCCATTTGTGCTGTGAAATCATACTCTACACAACGCTGAAAAAAAGTTTCTAAAAATATAGTAACGATTTTACCACGACTGCTTGGAATAAACCTTTTGCTATCCAATGAAACGTACTCACGATCTTGTAATACCGAAATAATTGTTGCATAAGTTGATGGTCGACCTATACCGATTTCTTCCATTTTTTTTACGATACTCGCTTCACTGTAACGTGGTGGCGGTTGAGTGAAATGCTGTTTTGGCTCAACTGAAATCAGCTTGCATGCTTCCCCTTCCTTCATGGCAGGTAGCAGGCCTTCATTTTCGGCTTCCATGTTATCTTGATAGACTCTATAAAAACCATCAAAGAATATACTCGACCCACTTGCTCGCAGAACTACTTTTTGATCAGTAGAACTAATTTCAACTACCACTTGATCAAGAATCGCCGATTCCATTTGACTTGCAATGGTCCTTTTCCAGATTAAATCGTACAATTTAAATTGCTCTGGCGTTAAGTAATCCTTAATACTACCCGGCGTTCTATTGATATCAGTTGGACGAATTGCTTCATGTGCTTCTTGAGCATTTTTGACCTTTTTTACATATTTACGAGGAGACTGCGGTAAATATTTATCACCATATAATGACTTAATTGACCCTCTAATTGAGTTTATAGCCTCATCTGCAATATGAAACCCATCTGTACGCATGTAAGTTATCAACCCTACAGTTTCACCACCAATATCGATACCTTCATATAAATTTTGCGCTATGCGCATAACACTTTTCACATTAAAATACAGTTTATTCACTGCATCTTGCTGAAGACTTGAAGTAATAAACGGAGGAAGCGGGTTTCTCTTAACTTGCTTGCGTTCTACTGTGCTTACAGCATATTGCCTTGATTCAATCTCCCTGACTAAGTTCTTTGCTTCTTCTTCATTCTTAATATCAAATTTTTCTAGCTTTTTATTGTCATAGTGGCTTAGCATAGCAAAAAAAGCCTCATCTTTGCTATTTTGCATTTCTGCTTTTATGCTCCAATACTCCTGTGTTATAAATTTACTAATTTCATCTTCTCGTTCGCATATAATCTTTAATGCAACAGACTGCACTCGCCCTGCAGACTTGCTTCCCGACAATTTTGTCCACAGCAGTGGTGACAAACTAAATCCAACTAGATAATCCAAAGCTCTACGTGCTTGTTGTGCACGCACTAAATCCATATTAATTTCACGTGGATTTTTTATTGCTTCTTGAACTGCTCTCTTTGTTATCTCATTAAAGACTACTCTATAAATGTTGTTTTCATTACTGATTGCTTTCTTTTCTTTTAATGTCTCTATCACATGCCAAGCCATTGCTTCCCCTTCTCTGTCTGGGTCTGTTGCAAGATATATATCTGATGTTTTGCTTGCGGCTTTTACTAACTCTTTTATATACTTTTCTGCTTTTTCAATGGTTTCATACTTTATAGCAAAATCATTATCCGGATCGACAGAACCGTTTTTTGCTGGAAGATCCCTCACATGTCCAAAGGATGCAGCTACTTTGAACTCTTTACCCAAATATTTACCTATTGTCTTTGCTTTCGCAGGTGATTCAACTATTAATAATGCCATATTGTTAATTATTTTAGTACTTAAAGATAATATGTTGAGAAATATACGATGAAAAGTAAAAAAATATTTTAATGGTTCTTGTGAATTTTACGAACCTGGTTGTGGGACCTTTTCAGAAAACCCTTGGACGTTGCTATTTTTAAGTGACTTTGAAGGCTCATTACAATAGTATATGATCGCAGCAGCAACGAGAAGCTAGATTCCAGTGTCAGCTACTTGCATGACAAAAAAAGGAGCGCTGGGATGACATCCTCCCTTGTGGAAATTGCTCTCAAATCACAATGCCCGTACAGCCGTAACCCTAGAGGTACTGTTTCTCACCCACTGCAAATATTGCACGGTACTGTCCACTTGATCATCGTGGCGCGTTTCTGGAAACATTAAAATTTCATACTCAAAATCATTTAGCCATACTGCTTGATGCGGCAAAATAATCCTGCCAGACTCTATCATCGGAGCAATCCGGTGGAATCGAGTGAGCTTACCATCATGTGGCACTATTTCGATAATGGGTAAATCACTGTTTGCCTTCAGCTCTTGTGCTAATTGCTGACCACTTGTTTTGGCTTCGATCAAAATCGCGTGTGGTGACCATCTTGCAGCTAGTGATAAAACTTGTTCTTTAAGCTTTGGATACTCAAGCTTTGCGCGATATACATCAAGTAAATAGAATTTATTATCTATTTTTGCCCAGGTGGTGCAGACACTAAAGTTGCTCATGTCGCTTGTTGAAACCGCAGTATCCCAACTTTGTGTTACATGCGAGAGATTATCAGGAACATTTTTATAGCGCTTTAGCCACTCTCGTTTGACTATACCACTTGAAAGCGGCAGAGGGTTTTGTTGATATTGCGCAGCAAAAGCATAACTCCCAAGTTCAGCTTTTATCATCTCAACTTCTTCTTTTCCTCCATCGAGGGGATATAGCAACTGACCTTCTTCTCTTGAATATAATATCCTTACAGGTGACGCTGGTTTATTATATAATCGCCTGGTCGCACAGTGCTGAGCTACTCGGATGACAGGAACGGGAGGCATTGGCTTTTTGATTGAATAAATAACCTGCTTATTTTCAGAAATCATTGGCAAACAAATATGATGCCATATGTTTTTTGGCTTGGAGAGAAGGTGTCCGGTTAAGTCCTCCTGATGTAGCCTGTGCATCACAAGAACGATTACTCCTTGTATCTTGAAAAAAGCATCTAGTGTTTTTAAGCTTAAGCATTAGGTGGAGAAGGGAAGAACTCTGGAAGATTCCTTAGATATAAAATCTGTAGAAAAGAAAAGAGTTCCCTTCTCAAAAGTAGAGGCTGGACGGTATCGTAGAAAGGCCTAAATGGTTCTAATTCTGTATTCACAAGGTAAGCCTTACTTTTCATTTTTAATAGTAGTATATGGAGTTATATATGATCAACAACTTTTTAGGTATAGATGTTTCAAAAGAACGCTTTGATGTTTCTCTCTCATTCATAAGTAAAAAAGGAAAGCGTGAAACTAGGAAAAGGAAATTTAAAAATGATGATACTGGGTTTCAAGGTCTACTGAACTTTCTACAAAAACATAACGTAGAAGAAGTAAAAGCTTGCATGGAATCCACTGGTTGTTATAGCGAAGCTTTGGCTGAGTTCCTCCACAACGCTGGATATTTCGTTAGTGTTGTAAACCCAGCTTGCATAAGATTTTATGCAAAAAGTAAGCTTACACGACAAAAGAATGACCAGACTGATGCAGAGATTATTGCAGATTATTGTCAAAGACAGGAACCTTCTCGTTGGACACCACCTTCTCCTGAAAAGAAAAAATTAAAACATCTTTATCGTTGCTCAAATGCGTTAAAGGATGAGTTAACATTAGCAAATAATCATTTAGAAAAGAAAGAGAGACTGCCTAAAGAAGTTGCAAATGCTTGGGAAGACCTTGCAATGAACATAGAGCAAAAAATAGAAACAATAAAAAACTCCATACGCGAACTATTAAAACAACACAAAGAATTGTTGGAAGATTTTCAACTCCTATTAACTATTCCAGGAATAGGAGAGGAAACAGCAATAGCTATTTTAGCTGAAATTCCTGGTATAAAAGCCTTTATAAATGCTAGGCAATTGGCAGCATATGCTGGAACTATACCACAAAATATAACATCAGGCTCATCCGTACATGCCAAGCCCAGATTAAGTAAAACCGGTTCACGAACATTACGTAAAGCAATGTACTTTCCTGCTATAGCAGCTAAAAAGCATAATCCTATCATTATGGCTTCTTGCGAAAGATTAAAAGAGAAAGGCAAGCATGCTATGGCCATAGTTGGTGCTGCAATGCGTAAGTTACTTCATATAGTTTTTGGTGTTTTAAGTTCAAAAAAGGCCTTTGATCCAGATCATATCAAGAACTATAGGGCTAAAAGGTTAACTGAAGGTTTAGTACTTTAAAATCAAAAAATGCTTCTAATTCATCTTATGTAAAATGGCATCTTACACAAATTTATTGAATGTTGTTGGTTAGTGGATATGTTGATAAGTAAATTTCTGCTGTTTTATATGTAACTAATTTACTTATCAACATATCCACTAACTATAATCTGTATACTGCTACACAGTTGGAAGTATTTTTTGATTTTATTATGCAATTTGGAGAATTTTTATGACTTTTTTGTTGACTAACAAGACGGTATCTTTTCTATGCATACCAGTATGTGTTACGTGTCATGCCAAACATAATTGCGCCTGTATTAATAACAAAATTTAATATAAGCATTGCAGATTTAGGGCAATTTAATGGTCTCTACTATGTGGGATTTAAACTAGTTCATATCCCTGTTGGTCTTTGTTTTGATAGATTCGGTCCAAAAATTGTTTTACCTATTTGTGCTGTCTTGGTATCTATTGGAACATTACCTCTTGTGTGCTTTGATGAGTGGTATTATTCAGTATTAGGTAGAATAATTGTTGGGATTGGCTCGTCTGCGTCAGTAATAGGAGTATTTAAAGTTGCCAGTATGTATTTTTCGCGAGAAAAATCAGCAAAAATGGCAAGCATATCTGTTATTATAGGGCTATTAGGGGCAATATATGGTAGTCTACCAATAGAACTTTTGCTTGATGAGTTTGGTTGGAATTATGTAATTTATATTCTTTCAGGGTTTGGTTTCTTACTCGCTTTATCTTTATTTTTAGTTATTCCTTACAATGCTTACAACTTTCGAAAAGAAAAAATTAGCATGAAGGATCTAAAAACTGTGCTTTTCAATAAATATATCATTCTAATTAGTTTTTTTGGTGGCTTAATGGTAGGTCCACTAGAAGGTTTCGCTGATGCTTGGACAAAAGCTTTTTTATGTGAGGTATATCAAATGGCCGGTGATCTAGCGTCTTCAATTTCTTCTGTTATATATGTAGGATTTGCAGCTGGATTGCTCTCTTTTGCTCACATATTAGAAAAATATCCAAATAGACATTATGAAGTTATTATTGTCTGTTCCTTTGCAATGATTGCTAGTTTCCTTTTACTTTTTACACAGGCTGGCGGATTGTATATTGTATTGCCTGCACTTCTTGTTATAGGTTTCGCTTCTGGATATCAAATAGTAACACTGTACAAAGCATTAAGTTATGTAAATAATAACTTAATAGGATTAACTACAGCTGTGTCAAATATGATAGTCATGGTTTTTGGCTATTTTTTTCACACTGGGATCGCAAAAATAATAGATTTGTGTTGGGATAGGACAGTGATACAAGGGGCAATATATGGTGGTCTACCAATAGAACTTTTGCTTGATGAGTTTGGTTGGAATTATGTAATTTATATTCTTTCAGGGTTTGGTTTCTTACTCGCTTTATCTTTATTTTTAGTTATTCCTTACAATGCTTACAACTTTCGAAAAGAAAAAATTAGCATGAAGGATCTAAAAACTGTGCTTTTCAATAAATATATCATTCTAATTAGTTTTTTTGGTGGCTTAATGGTAGGTCCACTAGAAGGTTTCGCTGATGCTTGGACAAAAGCTTTTTTATGTGAGGTATATCAAATGGCCGGTGATCTAGCGTCTTCAATTTCTTCTGTTATATATGTAGGATTTGCAGCTGGATTGCTCTCTTTTGCTCACATATTAGAAAAATATCCAAATAGACATTATGAAGTTATTATTGTCTGTTCCTTTGCAATGATTGCTAGTTTCCTTTTACTTTTTACACAGGCTGGCGGATTGTATATTGTATTGCCTGCACTTCTTGTTATAGGTTTCGCTTCTGGATATCAAATAGTAACACTGTACAAAGCATTAAGTTATGTAAATAATAACTTAATAGGATTAACTACAGCTGTGTCAAATATGATAGTCATGGTTTTTGGCTATTTTTTTCACACTGGGATCGCAAAAATAATAGATTTGTGTTGGGATAGGACAGTGATACAAGGAAATCCTGTGTATAGTGCTGAATTGCTGATAAAAGCAACATCTATTATTCCTGTATGTTTGCTGATAGCTGTTTTTGGGCTCTTATGGTTAAAAAAGCAGGATAAGCAGTCTTAAAATTGCTTGTGCATCTTAAAATTAAAGCGAGGTTTGATCTATGATGAGTGTTTTAAAAAAAATCTGTGGCTCTAAAAATAGTTTAAAGTCTTTTGATAACGAGGTTTATCAGTCTATAGAAAAAGAATTACAACGCCAAAAATCACAATTGCAATTAATTGCATCAGAAAATTTTGCAAGCAAAGCGGTAATGGAGGCACAAGGCTCTTTTCTGACTAATAAATACGCAGAAGGTTATCCAGGTAAAAGATATTACTGTGGTTGTGAGCATGTGGACAAAATTGAAAGTCTGGCTATAGAAAGACTTTGTAAGTTGTTTGGTGTTAAATTTGCAAACGTTCAACCTCATTCTGGTTCTCAGGCAAACCAGGCGGTATTTGCTTCACTGCTTACTCCAGGCGATACAATACTTGGATTATCACTGAGTTGCGGTGGGCATCTAACTCATGGTGCGGCACCAAGCCTTTCTGGTAAATGGTTTAAGTCAATTCAATATACAGTGAATAAAGACACTTACTTGCTGGATATGGATGAGATAGAAAAGCTGGCGCTGGAGCATAAACCGAAATTGATCATAGCTGGTGCTTCTGCTTATCCGAGAAAAATGGACTTCAAACGCTTTCGCGAAATTGCAGATAAAGTTGGTGCTTATTTGCTTGCAGACATTGCTCACTATGCAGGGCTTATTGCAGCAGGTGAATATCCGTCTCCTGCTGAATATGCACATGTTATGACTTCCACAACTCACAAAACTTTGCGTGGTCCTCGTGGTGGAATAGTGATGACCAATGATGAAATATTACACAAAAAAATTCAATCTGCAGTTTTTCCAGGATTGCAGGGCGGGCCACTTATGCATGTGATAGCTGCAAAAGCTGTTGCATTTAAAGAAGCATTGGCGCCAGAATTTAAAACTTATAGCAAGAAAGTCGTGGAAAATGCGAAAGTACTAGCTCAAGAATTGCAAAAGCATGGACTCGACATTATAACCGGTGGCACTGACTCTCATATAGTGCTAGTTGACTTAAGATCGCAGAAATTAACTGGAAAAGACGTTGTAGATAGCCTTGAGAGAGCCGGTATTACCTGTAATAAAAACTCTGTACCATTTGATACAGCAAAGCCGACCATCACTTCAGGGCTCCGTTTTGGCACCGCTGCTGAGACAACACGCGGACTTGAGGCAGAAAATTTTAAGGAGATAGCTGATCTAATAAATGAAGTAATTCAAGGATTAATCAGCGGAAATAGCTCAAGTGTCGAAAAAGCAGTAAAAGCTAAAGTTGAAAGGATTTGTAGTAATTTTCCTATTTATTAATTTATGTGGTGTCATCCAAGTAGCTGGTAGAAACGAAAAACTTCCTTGACAAACTCCGCCAGCCCCCTTATCATGAAACTGAAGCTATTGTATTTGCTTTCGCCAATCTGCAGATTAAAAGGTAAGGATTACTTAATGTATCGGCGTCTTATGTTCAATTTTTTGCAGTATATAGATACTGTATGTCTTTACAAAACTTCATCTACATCTAGATTTTTATCTAAATAAGCTGAACGCGCTTATAAAGCGTTACAAGACATCAAAAAATGCCAATACTCGACAGAGATAGTAAAAGACTAGCTAACTCGGGGATTCTTTGTCTTTTTTTCTGCTTAGTAAATTTCTTAAACATTTGCAGCGTAAGTTAGTTGCAATTAAAAGCAGCTGAATTTCGCTTGTCAAGCGTTTAAAACATAAAAAACGCCAATATTTTAAAGCGGATAATAACCCCAGGGCTTCTTTTGCCTTTTTTTTCATTTGGTAAATTTCTTAATGTTTGTGGCTAAACGACAATCGTCATCCCAGTGCTCCTTTTTTTGTCATCCGAGTAGCTGACACTGGGATCTATTTTGCATGTAACTCCAATTGTGTTTTGGCATAAAACGCGACGCGTATTAGACTTATTTGCAAGCAAAGCTTGCTAGATCCCAGTGTCAGCTACTTGGATGACACCATTCTTTTTCCTGGATCCAAGTAGTCTGGGCACTGGGATGACAAGAAGAAGGCACTGGGATGACAAGAAGAAGGCACTGGGATGACAGGAGAAGGAGGCACTGGAATGACAAAGTGGAGTGTCTGCTTCTGTCATCCTATGATAGCTAAAAAGACCTGGTCACGCGCTGGAATGACGTAGCGGAATGTTATCCCAGTTTCCCTATCCTGTTATCCAAGTAGCGTGACTACTTGGATCTAGCGCTGGATTACCAAGTCCAATTAAGTGCAGCATCATCACTTGTTGGAGGCTCAAAATACGGTTGTGACATTTCCTCTTGCACAGCTCTTTTAAATTCTGGACTTTCTATGCTTATCTTTGTTACATGCTCTTGTAAGGCTTTCTCAGCAGCTATTTCAGTAGCTGATGGACTTGTTCCATCTGCTCCTTTAAGACCAGTATCCCCTTTCTCTCCTTTTAGCCCGGTGTCTCCTTTATCTCCTTTTGGGCCTTGAGCTCCATCTGCTCCTTTAAGACCAGTATCCCCTTTCTCTCCTTTTGGCCCGGTGTTTCCTTGATCTCCCTTTAGCCCTTTACCTCCTAAGAACACCTTGTATCTTGAAAAAAGCATCTAGTGTTTTTAAGCTTAAGCATTAGGTGGAGAAGGGAAGAACTCTGGAAGATTCCTTAGATATAAAATCTGTAGAAAAGAAAAGAGTTCCCTTCTCAAAAGTAGAGGCTGGACGGTATCGTAGAAAGGCCTAAATGGTTCTAATTCTGTATTCACAAGGTAAGCCTTACTTTTCATTTTTAATAGTAGTATATGGAGTTATATATGATCAACAACTTTTTAGGTATAGATGTTTCAAAAGAACGCTTTGATGTTTCTCTCTCATTCATAAGTAAAAAAGGAAAGCGTGAAACTAGGAAAAGGAAATTTAAAAATGATGATACTGGGTTTCAAGGTCTACTGAACTTTCTACAAAAACATAACGTAGAAGAAGTAAAAGCTTGCATGGAATCCACTGGTTGTTATAGCGAAGCTTTGGCTGAGTTCCTCCACAACGCTGGATATTTCGTTAGTGTTGTAAACCCAGCTTGCATAAGATTTTATGCAAAAAGTAAGCTTACACGACAAAAGAATGACCAGACTGATGCAGAGATTATTGCAGATTATTGTCAAAGACAGGAACCTTCTCGTTGGACACCACCTTCTCCTGAAAAGAAAAAATTAAAACATCTTTATCGTTGCTCAAATGCGTTAAAGGATGAGTTAACATTAGCAAATAATCATTTAGAAAAGAAAGAGAGACTGCCTAAAGAAGTTGCAAATGCTTGGGAAGACCTTGCAATGAACATAGAGCAAAAAATAGAAACAATAAAAAACTCCATACGCGAACTATTAAAACAACACAAAGAATTGTTGGAAGATTTTCAACTCCTATTAACTATTCCAGGAATAGGAGAGGAAACAGCAATAGCTATTTTAGCTGAAATTCCTGGTATAAAAGCCTTTATAAATGCTAGGCAATTGGCAGCATATGCTGGAACTATACCACAAAATATAACATCAGGCTCATCCGTACATGCCAAGCCCAGATTAAGTAAAACCGGTTCACGAACATTACGTAAAGCAATGTACTTTCCTGCTATAGCAGCTAAAAAGCATAATCCTATCATTATGGCTTCTTGCGAAAGATTAAAAGAGAAAGGCAAGCATGCTATGGCCATAGTTGGTGCTGCAATGCGTAAGTTACTTCATATAGTTTTTGGTGTTTTAAGTTCAAAAAAGGCCTTTGATCCAGATCATATCAAGAACTATAGGGCTAAAAGGTTAACTGAAGGTTTAGTACTTTAAAATCAAAAAATGCTTCTAATTCATCTTATGTAAAATGGCATCTTACACAAATTTATTGAATGTTGTTGGTTAGTGGATATGTTGATAAGTAAATTTCTGCTGTTTTATATGTAACTAATTTACTTATCAACATATCCACTAACTATAATCTGTATACTGCTACACAGTTGGAAGTATTTTTTGATTTTATTATGCAATTTGGAGAATTTTTATGACTTTTTTGTTGACTAACAAGACGGTATCTTTTCTTTTCGGATAAGTATTTAAAAATTCCGACACCTGATGTTTAGCAACAGCTTGAATAAATTTCTTATTAAATCTTGAATCTTTATATAGATCTTCTAAATTTTCATCGTAGTGTTTTGCTTCATTTACAGCAAGCTTTATTATCTCTTCTATACCACTTAGAAGTTTCCTATACAATTTGTCGTATCTATTGCCTAGCACGTGTGTAGCGAATGTTTGTTCAATGTATTTTGTTATGTAATTTTGCAGCGTATTATCTATCGTGCTTATATTCATCAGCCTGCTTTAATATTATATTAACTATTTTACACATAAAAAGGTTAATATTGAATTAATAGAATACTTCTGAAGTCAAATTTTACTGAAAATTATGGTATTTAAGATATAATTGTCAGCATGAAATAAAAACATAAATAAAATGGATCTTGTAACAAAAGTGAAGCTCAAGATAAAGATGAATAAGGGTAAAATCATAAATATACTTATCATTTGTGGTGTAATTTTTTTCATATACCTTATTCATGAGCCAGTTGTAGATATGGTAGAAAAAATTATAAGTAAAATAAAAGAGATACTATCAACCATACAAAAAAATTACTTTTCGACATACCTACCACCTAATAAAACCCAATTACAATTAAAACAAAAATATCAAAGTAAAATAAAGTATTATATTTCATAATAACAAGAGCCTTAAATTAGTACATCTAACGATTTTATCATACGAGCCTTCGATAAATTATCTACTTATTACAATCAACTTCTCTAAAATCTTTATTTTTTAACCATAAGAGCCCAAAAACAGCCACCAGCAAACATACAGGAATAACTGATGTTGCTTTTATCAGCAATTCAGCACCATACACAGGATTTCCTTGTATTATTGTTCTATCCCAACACAAATCTACTATTTTTGCGATCCCAGTGTGAAAAAAATAGCCAAAAACCATAACTATCATGTTTGACACAGCTGTAGCCAGGCCTACTAAGTTATTATTTACATAACTTATCGCTTTGTAAATGGTAACCACCTGATATCCAGATGTGAAGCCAATAATAAAAAGCGTAGGTAATACAACATACAAGCCACCAATCTGAGTAAAAAGCAAAAGAAAACTAGCGATCATTGCAAATGAGCATGCAATTATTACTTCATAATGCTTATTTTTATATTTTTCCAATAAATAAGCCAAAGAGAATGATCCTATTAACATTCCTATCAATATTACGGAAGAGAGAGAAGATGCCAAGTCTTCATTCATTTTATATACTTCAAAAAAGAATGTTTTCACCCAACCATCGGCAAAACCTTGCATTGGACCGACCATGAGTCCACCAAAAAAGCTAATTAGAATAATATGCTTGTTGAAAAGTATGTTTTTTAAGTCTCTAATGCTAACTTTTTCCTGTTGAGCATTGCTTTCAGGCGTTACTAAGAACAGCAACAGAGCAAGTAAACACCCAAATGCTGAGAATGTATAGATAACATAATTCCAGCCAAATTTATCGAGTAAGAAGTCTAAAGGTAACCCGCCACATATCCCTCCCAAAATTCCTATAATTATAGATAAGCTGGCCATTCTTGCTGATTTTTCTTGCGCAAAATACATGCTTGCAACTTTAAAAAGCCCAATTGCTGAAGCGGATGACCCAATTCCAACGACTATTCTGCCAAGTATTGAATAATACCACTCATCAAAGCATATAAGTGGTAATGTTCCGGTAAATGTTAAGATAATACAAATAGGCAAAACAAATTTTGGCCCGAATTTGTCAAGAGCAAGACCAATAGGTATGTGAGCCAGCGTATAGCCTACATAGTATAACCCACCAAACTGGCCAACATCTGTAATACTTATGTTAAATTTTGTTATCAATTCAGGCGCAATTATGTTTGGAATTACGCGTAATATATATTGGTATGCATAAAACAGTGACGCCAACAGCCAGACTAAAAAATTCCTCTGCAACATGAATCTCAGCTAAAATTTAGGATTATAGATACTTTAGTTATAAAAAACAATACTATATTAATCATCTAAATCTGCTTAGCTCTTTTTACAGCTTATAACTTTAAGTAGCCAAAAGCCTATCATACCTATTAGTAAACATATAGGTATTATTAACATAGATTTAACCATTACATCGGCTCCATAAAGCGGTTTTTCATCAACGATCTTACCATCCCAATAAAAATTCATTATATTTGCAATAACGGTATGAAAAAAATAGCCAAAACTCATAACTATAGCATTACTTACAGATCCTGCACTTGCTACCGCATCATCCTTCACAAGATTTACAACTTTGGCAGTCAAAACAATTTGGTACGCAGAAGCAAAACCAACTATGAATAGTAATATGGATGCTAAAAGTGAATTAATGTTACATATAAAAAGTAATAAAAACACAATTATCATAGCCATAGCACAAGAAATTATTATCTCATAGTGTTTGGTTGGTTTTTTTTCTAGTAAGTAAGAAAGTGATAAATATCCAAAACCAAAGCCTATCAGTATCCATTTTGAAATATTGTATGCAACCTGTCTATCTATAGCATACATCTCATGCAAGAATGTTGCAGACCATACATCTGTAAACCCTTCCAATGGTCCAACCATAAAGCCACCAAATAAACTTATTAATAGAACATTTTTATTGAATATAACTTCACTTAAACTTTTAATATTTAATCTTTCTTCTGAAGTATCAATTTTGGGTATAAACATAAAGGAAACAAGAGCAAGCAACAATCCCAGTGTTATAAATGTAACAAACACATAGTCCCACCCAAACTTATTAAATAAGATATGTAACGGTTTAGTGGCAAATACACCACCTGAGATGCCAATAATAGCTGATATACTAAACATCATGGCAAATTTTTCTCTACGGTAATAAATACTTATTATTTTAAAGAGTCCAAGTACTGAAGCAGAGGATCCAATACCAGTAATTATTCTTCCAATAATAGAATAACTCCAATCATTAGAACTGACTAAAGGTAAAGCACCTAAAGATGTTAATGCAATACAAATCGGTATAACAACTTTAGAACCAAATCTATCTAAAAGAATACCTACAGGAATATGTGCTAACACATAACCTACATAATACAGTCCACAAAATTGTCCTATTTCTGTTGTTCCTATATTAAACCTTACTACCAATTCAGGAATTATAATATTTGGAATTACGCGTAATATATATTGGTATGCATAAAACAGTGACGCCAACAACCAGATTAAAAAATTCCTCTGCAATACTTTACCCCAAAGCTAGTATTATAGATACTCTGTTTATAGAAAACAATATTTTTATGAATACTTATTTTAATTTACCGGAATTTTATACAGTTGAACTCATAGCCAACATAAGTAGTTTATGCATTAACTAAATTTTCCAGGTTCAAGTTTGGATGATGGAAAAAGTTCACTTTTTCTATTTTTAAAAGAGACCTTGTATCTTGAAAAAAGCATCTAGTGTTTTTAAGCTTAAGCATTAGGTGGAGAAGGGAAGAACTCTGGAAGATTCCTTAGATATAAAATCTGTAGAAAAGAAAAGAGTTCCCTTCTCAAAAGTAGAGGCTGGACGGTATCGTAGAAAGGCCTAAATGGTTCTAATTCTGTATTCACAAGGTAAGCCTTACTTTTCATTTTTAATAGTAGTATATGGAGTTATATATGATCAACAACTTTTTAGGTATAGATGTTTCAAAAGAACGCTTTGATGTTTCTCTCTCATTCATAAGTAAAAAAGGAAAGCGTGAAACTAGGAAAAGGAAATTTAAAAATGATGATACTGGGTTTCAAGGTCTACTGAACTTTCTACAAAAACATAACGTAGAAGAAGTAAAAGCTTGCATGGAATCCACTGGTTGTTATAGCGAAGCTTTGGCTGAGTTCCTCCACAACGCTGGATATTTCGTTAGTGTTGTAAACCCAGCTTGCATAAGATTTTATGCAAAAAGTAAGCTTACACGACAAAAGAATGACCAGACTGATGCAGAGATTATTGCAGATTATTGTCAAAGACAGGAACCTTCTCGTTGGACACCACCTTCTCCTGAAAAGAAAAAATTAAAACATCTTTATCGTTGCTCAAATGCGTTAAAGGATGAGTTAACATTAGCAAATAATCATTTAGAAAAGAAAGAGAGACTGCCTAAAGAAGTTGCAAATGCTTGGGAAGACCTTGCAATGAACATAGAGCAAAAAATAGAAACAATAAAAAACTCCATACGCGAACTATTAAAACAACACAAAGAATTGTTGGAAGATTTTCAACTCCTATTAACTATTCCAGGAATAGGAGAGGAAACAGCAATAGCTATTTTAGCTGAAATTCCTGGTATAAAAGCCTTTATAAATGCTAGGCAATTGGCAGCATATGCTGGAACTATACCACAAAATATAACATCAGGCTCATCCGTACATGCCAAGCCCAGATTAAGTAAAACCGGTTCACGAACATTACGTAAAGCAATGTACTTTCCTGCTATAGCAGCTAAAAAGCATAATCCTATCATTATGGCTTCTTGCGAAAGATTAAAAGAGAAAGGCAAGCATGCTATGGCCATAGTTGGTGCTGCAATGCGTAAGTTACTTCATATAGTTTTTGGTGTTTTAAGTTCAAAAAAGGCCTTTGATCCAGATCATATCAAGAACTATAGGGCTAAAAGGTTAACTGAAGGTTTAGTACTTTAAAATCAAAAAATGCTTCTAATTCATCTTATGTAAAATGGCATCTTACACAAATTTATTGAATGTTGTTGGTTAGTGGATATGTTGATAAGTAAATTTCTGCTGTTTTATATGTAACTAATTTACTTATCAACATATCCACTAACTATAATCTGTATACTGCTACACAGTTGGAAGTATTTTTTGATTTTATTATGCAATTTGGAGAATTTTTATGACTTTTTTGTTGACTAACAAGACGGTATCTTTGCTGTTTGATCACTTTTGGCACCATACTTATTGTCAGTAGAGTTATCAAGGAATTCTCCTAATTTATCCACTAGAATTGATTTGTCGCCGTCTTTTGCAGGAAGTATAGCTTTCGCGAAAGCTTTTTTGTTTACTGCCTCTATAAGGTTGGAAGCATTGATTTTAGCAAAAGCAGTATCAGCAGCAGTTTTAGTGTAAACATCTGCAGTATTAGCTTTCTTTCCTAGTTCAGTATCGACGTAATTCTTGTCAGCTTTGTTAGCTAGAGCGGCTGTGTCAGCTTTTTTTGCCAACTCATCATCTACATTTTTTTTAGTGTAAACGTCTGCAGTGTTAGCTTTAGCTGCTAAATCAGCTGAATTAGCTTTCTTTCCTAGCTCAGTATCGACGTAATTCTTGTCAGTTTTGTCAGCTAGAGCGGCTGTGTCAGCTTTTTTTGCCAACTCATCATCTACATTTTTTTTAGTGTAAACATCTGCAGTATTAGCTTTGTTGGCTAGATCAGCTGCACCAGCTTTCTTTCCTAGCTCAGTATCGACGTAATTCTTGTCAGCTTTGTTAGCTAGAGCGGCTGTGTCAGCTTTTTTTGCCAACTCATCATCTACATTTTTTTTAGTGTAAACGTCTGCAGTGTTAGCTTTAGCTGCTAAATCAGCTGAATTAGCTTTCTTTCCTAGCTCAGTATCGACGTAATTCTTGTCAGTTTTGTCAGCTAGAGCGGCTGTATCAGCTTTTTTTGCCAACTCATCATCTACATTTTTTTTAGTGTAAACATCTGCAGTATTAGCTTTGTTGGCTAGATCAGCTGCACCAGCTTTCTTTCCTAGCTCAGTATCGACGTAATTCTTGTCAGCTTTGTTAGCTAGAGCGGCTGTGTCAGCTTTTTTTGCCAACTCATCATCTACATTTTTTTTAGTGTAAACGTCTGCAGTGTTAGCTTTAGCTGCTAAATCAGCTGAATTAGCTTTCTTTCCTAGCTCAGTATCGACGTAATTCTTGTCAGCTTTGTTAGCTAGAGCGGCTGTGTCAGCTTTTTTTGCCAACTCATCATCTACATTTTTTTTAGTGTAAACATCTGCAGTATTAGCTTTAGCTGCTAAATTAGCTGAATTAGCTTTCTTTCTTAGCTCAGTATCGACGTAATTCTTGTCAGCTTTGTTAGTTAGAGCGGCTGTGTCAGCTTTCTTTTTCAACTCATCATCCACACCTTTTTTAGTATAAACACCATTATCATCAGCCCCTGCTTTGAGCTTTGCTAATAGAGCATTTACAAAATCATTATTGTTTATGAGTGATTCTTCTAAAGGTTCATCTAACGTCATACCACACTCTCCATTGATTATAAAAACCATAGAGTGCATAAAAATAATATAATTTCCGTAAATGCTAGATTTTGCATAAGACTTCCCTGAAACTTGTTGTTTCAGAATTCTCCTCTTGTAATCCAAGTGTGTAGCAGATGATGTCATTCCAGTCTGGAATCCAGCCTTTATTATGCAGCCACTTATTTAAAGTTAAGTTTTCTGGATCCCAGTGGGCTTTGTTGCATCGCTAGCTATGATGGATTAAAGATAAAAAAGATAGGGAATATCAGTAGCTTATTATTCTGGTATTTATAACAAGAACGGTCAGTGAATACCTAAATTTGAGTAAAAGAAATTTCACTACCACTCACTAATCTGGCTAAAATTCAAGAATTTCAATGCTTTAGCTATTTTCAATAGAATTAAATTTATTAATATAAATAACAAATTACTATTCTTAAATTTGATCAGATTGATTGCAAAAAAACAAGATTTTCAATAGGTTGCTTATAATCCTAACTATAGTTAGCCTTTCATAAGTAGCGATGCAACAAAGCCATCCCAGTGTCTGGGCACTGGGATGACACCGAAGGGGCTACTCGGATGACAAACCCTGTCATTCCAGGGCGTGACGCTGGTTTCCATCCAAGACGGCAGTGCTTGACACTGGAATGACAAGAAGAGGGCACTGCCCTCCTTGTATGTATTAGATATAGGCCGAGTTGTGGTCGTGATAAATGTGATCGCTTGCGCAATCGAACATTTTCACAAAACCATTCTCTAGATAAAGATTATATTCGTGATGTTGATCTGATAATACAATATTATCTTGCTCCCCTGAATTGAAATGACTTGAATCTGACAGCAATTCGTAATTTGGATTATCTATTTTACTAATGCTGTTTATTACTTTGCCATTACCACTTGATATAGCTAAACTATAACTATCACCATCCTTCATTATCTTGATGGACACCTTATCTTCAGGTAACACTATAAGCTTCTTTGTGCCACTATCGTGGATTACGAATTTGCCTTTTTCAAAATAGTATTTGTCTTCCGGCAAAGCACCAACCTTATAATCTGATGTGTGCAGTTTGTTCCAAAAATCTAACACAGATTGCTTTTCTGCTCCTTCCGCTCTATCATACAAGGCTTTCACATCATTATAATTTATCGTTACATTTGCCTTATGCTTCCCTTCTGAGTCCTGCTCGTAGCTCTTTTCTATTTTGAGAATTGTGTCTTTTAATACTACCTGTTCTTGCTCTTTCTCCTCCACTGAAGCTGACCTTTTTGCCCTTGTTGGAATTTGTGGCTGATCAGACTGCATTTCACTATTGTCGTTTGATGCAGTTTTCTCTTCAGCAGCTTGTGCAACAACATTAGTAGTACTATGAACTTCTGTCTTAGTTTCACTTACTTGCCCTTTTGGACTTTCGGTTTGTTTCTCTTTTGTAAATATTCTTTGATAGTCCGTGTAGCCTCTATTAGTATCACCGATATCGCCACTGCCTTGATCAAAAGTTATTTTTTTACTTCCATTTCCCATATCTTCAATTTCAACTTGAGGAGAAACAGATGCTAGGAAATCGTTATAACTGTAGTTGTAGTCAGCAGAAAAGAATATTTTCCCTTTGAAATTGTGAAAGTTATTAGACAACATTCCAATTTCTTCATCACCATCAAACAATTTTACTTTAGTGAAATATGTTTGATCTTTTATTCTAACTATTTCACCGCTGGAGTTTCTTTGTATGTGATAATCATTTGGGTCGTACTTTATAGCAAAAAGTTTGCCAGAGCCATATTTCTCTAAGTTTATAAGGCCCACATTTACATGTTTATGGGAATAATCTCTCTTTTCATATTCATGTGCAAATATTGGATCTATGTATCTATATTCATCTGATATATTTGGCATACCTATTGGATGTTCATTACCATCTTTTGTCACCGGAACAAGCTTATATGCTCCGTCTTTTTCCACTAATTTTAGATGAGTAATACTTTGTGGTAGTTGAAACCTTACATTTGCTCCATGGTCATGAATAAATAGATCACCTTTCTCGGTAATATAAAAGCCCATATTTTTAAATTCATGTAAGCGCTCGTCTCCTTGCTTTACGACAGCTTCATATACATCATCGTCTGTCCTATCTGTTCCCTTATTATCCAGTAATTTCCCTTTTTCCACGATTACTCCATTTGCCTTTTGCTCATCAGAATATTGTGCATGTTCTGAATCCTGATGATTCAAAATTTTGGTACCTCTAAGAAGCAGAGAATCTAAATCTTTTTGGATGTGTCCAGTGCTAGGATGCAACAACTCATTCTCATGTAAATGCGCTTCATCAAAGTATTCATCGCGTTCAACTGTTCTGCCGTCTATTAGAGAAGCTTTATGATGACCATTTTCTTTTGTAACTGCCATGTAAGCACCGCCTTCGTATGAAACATTTAAGTTGTGTAATATATCCTCAAAAACGAAAGTTTCTTTAGTTTGGCCTTCAACTTGCTTAAAAAATCCTGATTCGCTCAATAATTCTCCAAGCTTTGTATTTCCGTCATATATAGACAGTGCACCCATATCTCCTTGACCATGAGCTTGCATAGAAAAAATCTTACCTTCTTGTAGATCAATATGATTTGTACCTCTTATCAAGTTTGAATCGATATTGATCATCTCTTCTAACATCTTTTCTACATCGATGTTCTTAGTCGCTTTTACTTGTTCTAAGCCAGTGTTTATGGTTTCATCAAGTAAGGTACTTTTTAATTCCTCATATTTGGAGGGAATTGAATAATATTTGTCTGAATACTCTTCGTAAGAAATCTTCCCTTCGCTATATTCTTTATTTATCTTGGGATATTCCATTTGCCTCTGCTCATCCAGATTTTTTAATGCATCATCATAAGCTTTCTTTAAATTTTCATCATACTTTGATAGCATTCTAAAAGCCTGATTTTTATACTCTAGACTGTTTCGGTATTCATTACCTTGTTCGTCAGAGTAAGTTAGTTTATCCTGTCCATCGGAAGTTTTTACTACCTTAAGGAAATGATATTCCTTTGATATATCAAGTGTATCATTTGTTGCCCTATTGATAGCACGAGCAACATCATAAAATGCAACGTGTTCTACAGGAGAAAAACTTCCAACGTTTTCTCCATCCATTTTTTCTATATTTGCTTTATAGTAGGATACGTTTTTAATTTCTCCACCCACTATTTCTTGACCAATTGCTATGAAATCTCCTTTTGTAACTTGCAAAGCGTTGAGATGTTCCATTGCAGTTTCTGTATCATTCTCAGCAAGCCAACTTTTGAAGTCAGCATCATGTCCTTTTATGTCTTTCAAGAAACTTTTTGACTCATCTGAGTCACCTTGACGTAAAGCATCTAGGTAGTCTCTTAATAAACTAGGATCTTTTTCCTGTAAGTACATTATCAACGCATGACCTGTTTTATAAACCAAGCTATTTGCTTCGCTGTCCTTTGAGTATTCTAAACTTAAAATTTTATCTAAATCCAAATTTGCAGCTTCAGTTTTGTCGATACTTGATCCTTGAGAATTGAATTTATGATCTGAATGATGCTCAAAGTAGTCTGCAATTCCTTCCATTAATACTGTAGGTAAAGATTTGCCTCCTGTAGCCAAGTAAGTTAAACCATGTGCAAATTCATGCTGAAGGTTATGAATGCCACCTTGCTGGTAGACGTACATTTCAGCAAAAACGTCAGCTTTCCCTTTGTAGTAACATTTACCACCTTCGTCTCCAAGGTAAGAACCGAAACGCTCGCTTCCGCCAAGGTGAGTGTAATCATCCTTGTCATCAAACATGTAAATTTTAAATGTTTGTTCTGAACTGCCGCGTTCTAACTCGAATGCGTTTTTAAAATTAGTAGCTGTTTCTCTTATCTCACTTTCAATGTTAGCAACTTTACTTGCTCTTAAATTGTGAGAATAAACCTCTACTTTAATATTTAAATCTTCAACTTCTATAACATGTGGCGAATTAAACCCTTTGCCGTTATTGTTGAAGTATCCTTCTTTAGTTATATTTTTATTTACTTGTTGACTAATTGTCATAATTTTAACCTCTAATTTGCTGATCTTTCAATATCAAGCATAAGAGGTTGTCCGGAAACTAGTAAATTCAAGCATATTCCCTCTTTAACATAACCCTACTCATAGCTAGGTATATGAAATTCTCAGTGGATGTTGTGAGTAAATCATACTCCTTCGATAGCCTTCTATTCCTATTAACCCAAGCAAAAGTCCTTTCTACAACCCATCTTCTTGGCTGTACTTTAAACCCTTGTTCTCTTGTTGGTAGTAGCTCAGGTGGCGTATCTTTGTGCACCCAAAATCTACATGGAGGCCTTTTAACAATTTCAATATCTATGTCATATTCTTCCTTTATGTGATTCTTTAAATTTCTTCCTTGGTATCCCATGTCAGCCCACATTTTTTTAACTTTAGTATATTTTGTTCTCATATTGTTTAATGCTATTTTAATACCATCTCTATCATTTTCGTTAGCAGCGCCTACGTAACAACCTAGTATAAAACCCTGAGTGTCTGTAATTATATGCCTTTTTCTACCCTTTACTTTTTTACTTCCATCATAGCCTTTGATCCCCCCTTTTCTGTAGTCTTTACAGATTGACTATCTACTATACAGGCACTCGGCTGCTCATTCCTTCCTATTTTTCTTCTACTATATTTTGTAATTTCATAATTCATTTTCTCAAAAATTCCCTGCTTCTTCCATTGCCTGAACTGCTCATACACAGTCTTCCATAGCGGAAAATCATTTGGTAAATACCGCCATTGACACCCTGTACGCAATACATAGAAAATTGCTTCTAATATTTCTCTTTTGCTATACTTTGGCGGCCTTCCTCCTTTCTTGTATGATACTCTGAAGTGTTTTTCTATTCTTGCCCATTCCCTTTCGCTTAGATCTGTTGGATACTTTTTTCTCATCTTTACCCCGTACTAAAATTTCAGATATTATAGCCTTTTACTTGTTTCCGGACAACCTCTAAAGTAATTTCCCTAAAAAAAACGTAAATCCCTGTATTAATATAATTTATATCTTAATAAATAAAGTATAGATAGTTAACTTAATATGTAAAATTTAGAATATGGCTGAAATTCTATACAGCTATATTCCGGAATCACATTGGACAAGGACAAAAGCAAAGTGGTTTATTGACTTTCATTCCACCAAAGCACTATACTAAAACCACGATGGGTAATTAGCTCAGTTGGTAGAGCACTTGCTTGACGTGCAAGCGGTCGCTGGTTCGAACCCAGTGTTACCCACGTTTTTGTTCATGAAAAGATTTTATATGACAGCAGTGCACAACGGCAAACACTCAGCGGCGCAGTCCAAGCGCTTAATCTATTCCATAATAATAGTTGCGATAACAATGTTTATGGAAATAGTAGGTGGAATAATTTCACATTCGCTTGCTCTATTGTCAGATGCAGGGCATATGCTTACTGACCTCTTTGCCTTGGTTTTAAGCTGGTTAGCACATAGGTTTTCAGCTAAGAAATCCGATTTGCAGAGATCATACGGATATCATCGGTTGCAGATAATTGCAGCATTTGTTAATGGTTTAACTCTATTCCTCATTGCAGTAATCATTATAATTGAGTCAATAAAGAGGTTTATTTTTCCAGTCAATGTTGAGTGGAAAGTAATGTTAATAATTGCTACACTCGGTCTTGTCTCTAACATAATAGTCTTTTTTATATTACATAGTAAATGCGAGAGCAATATAAACATAAAAAGTGCTGTACTACACGTTATAGGAGATATTTTAGGTTCTGTAGCTGCTATACTTGCATCTATAATTATCATGCTTACTGGATGGCAAATAGTAGATCCAATCTTATCAGTATTTGTTAGTGTGATAATTCTAAATAGCGGCTATAAAATTCTCAAAAATTCTTGCCATATACTCCTTGAAGGTACGCCTGAGGGTATATCTGCTGAAGAGATAAAAAGTAAGATCACATCAGAATTACCTGAAGTGATAGATGTGCACCACATACATACATGGTCGCTGTCTGATAATTATTTTATAATTACCATGCATGCTAAAATAAAGCAAAATGTGCAGCACACCAATGTTTTATATGAAATAAAAAAAATATTGCTAGATAAGTTCGAGATAGCACACTCTACAGTCGAGATCGAATACGATGAGTGTGCGGATAATAAGATACTTAAACATTGACGTTTTAAATTATTATGCTATTACTAGAGTGTAATGATGTTGAAGGTAAGCTATGATAGGTATTTCTCAAATACAATTTCCTTCAAAGGATTCTAGTAAGCTAAAATTTGTTAGCTACTTTGGAGCTTTTGTCTCGTTAAGCATTATCACTAATCCTGTTAATGTTCTTTTTTCTCTTGGTACTATGTTCTTCAGGTCTGAAATTAAAACTCTTTATATCTACAAAGAAATAAAAACGGCAAAACAGCAAAAAATGAGCAAAAGGGAATATTGGGAAATATTTTTTAAAAACAATACAATCAAGGTAGCAGCCTTCCTCTTGTTTTCTGCTTTCATAACATATCTAACTTTCACTACCACTTTCTTGCTTATTTCGTTACTGGGAACTATACCACTTACAATGCTATTAATTTTATTGCAGAGTGAACTAAGGCCAAAAGATTTTAACCCATTTACGCTGCTTAAAGCTTCTATAAATTTCTTTTTGGAAGGTATAAAAGAGAATTTACGTGGTATGGTTAATAGTTTTGATGTTAAGCTTGAACATTTACTGCCCCATCAATTAAATGATGATATCATTAAAAATATTGATAAATTAAAAGATAAGTATGGTGAAGAAGTATCCGAAGACGTTATTAATGATAGAGAATTTAAGCAATTTATTGAATATATAAATGATTTATATGAACTTAATTATCGTCAATTTAGTGATGAAGATAAAGGAAGAGTAATTGCATTTTTAAATGACTTTTGCAAAGATGATCAAAAGCATAGCTCCCGCTTTACAGGTGGACGGATTTTACTTTTAGTTCTGAAAGCCTGCAATGATGGAGACAGAGAAGCTGTAAAAAATAAAAAAGACGCGTTAATTACAAATTTGCTTGATAGCCAAACTTTCTCTAGACAAGAGCGTATTCCTAACACCTGCTTTACCGGTATTGTTTATAGGATGTTAAGTACATTAGAAGGTATTCATCCTGATCCAGAAATTAGATTTACTCCTCCAAGGCAAATATTACTTCCAGAAGCACAAAATGAAGCACGTAAGTTCATGTTAGACAGGTTAAAAAACAAGAAAAACAATAAAGAAATTTTTAAGGCTTGGTATGACGTTCAAAATGGTTATGAAGATGATGAAAGTCAAAAAATAGTTGATGATTTTATTTCAGAAGTAAGTATTCCTTTAATGAGAAAATTATTGAGTATTACTTCTCAATATAGTGAACAAATTGTGCTGACGTTAATGAAAAATATTAGCTCTATAAAGTTAAATAAATTACAATGTTGTGAGCTGGTTCAGCACATGAGAAATAAACTGCAGGAGCATGGTTTAGGTGACCAAGAAAGTTTACTCGAAAACATCGGAAAAAAAGTATTCTTAGAGCTATTAAATCGAGATCTACTCGAGACAGATTTTTCTCTCAAGGATTCATCTTTGGATGGAGCTAAAAGAATAGCTAACAAAATAATAATAGGAGAAGTTGAGAAATTTAGGTCAGAAGCTGCTGAAAAGGCTAGGGAAGTTAACTCTATAGAAGTTCAAGTGGATGTTACATTGCGGGGTCTGTCAACCTTGCCGCGAGAAAAGAAGTGTTGCATTGCATATAGCAGACTAAGTGGCCAGTATGAAGGTGATGAGAGAGAGATAATGGAGAACATCTTACTAAAAAAATTAGAGATAACGAAAAAAGAAATGAATAAGATGCTAGAAGAGAATGATATACGTAAACTAAAATTAGCACTTGATGATGCATGTAAGAAAAGTGGAAAAAACATGGAAGAAATGATAAAAGAAGTAGAAGAAGTAGTCTCAAGTCGTTTCTCGCATGAAGTATCTGTTAGTAATATAGCAACAGAGTCAGCACACTTATAAAAATTTATTTTCCTTACCTTGCAGAAGATTCACAATATTTCTGTGGTGTTTTAGGAAGACCAGTGCTCCTATAATTAGTAATGTTAAGAACAAATTCCTCTGAAAAAAAAAGGACCATGCTACAGCCGTTGAAGTAGCACTGAGTGAAGCAAGGGAAGAGTATCTAAAGGCAAGAAAGACTATTATCCAAATTATTACGAATACTAAAGTAATATCAATGTTAAATGCTATCAGTATCCCTAGAGTGGTTGCAACGCCCTTTCCTCCACTGAATTTTAGCCAAATAGGAAACATGTGTCCTAAAACTGCTAAAATTGCAGATACATATATATAAAAATCGTTATTATCACAAAATTGTTGTGCTATATAAACGGCAATAAATCCCTTAAAGGAATCCAGAAATAATGCCAAAGCAGCAAGAAATTTATTTCCCGTCCTTGCAACGTTTGTAGCACCAATGTTTCCTGAACCTACTTCTCTTAAGTTTATCCCTTTTATTCTTGTAATAATTAAGCTAAACGGTATTGAACCGAGTATGTAGGATAGTGTAAGGACTATAACTAACACAGGTAAAATTTACTGATTAATAATCGCAAAATTTCGTCATCCCGCTGCTTGTTAGCGGGATCTATGCTGAGATACCGCGAATAAATCGCGGTATGACGTAGGGAAATCTTACTTATTATAGCTATACCTCTCCGCATATGCCAAAATTTAATTGATTTTATTATTCCTCAGCCTTTTTAGGTAGCACTGAACTTCCTCGTTAATCTGATTACTAAACAGTATAAGCGCTGTCATATTGATGAGAGCTAAACAAGAGAATAAAGTTCCACCGATATTGGCAATAGCCATTATATCTTTAGAAAGACCAGAGAAAAACGCCACAATTATTACCGCTATGCGGTATATCACTATACTTTTTGCACCGAATAAATATAGCCACCCCATTTCACAACAATATACAAACGAAATTACTGAAGAAAATGCAAACAAAGGTGCAGCTATGGTTAAAAGTATAGGAAACCATGGAGAAACTGTCTCAAATGCCTTTTGAGTAATTAATATCCCTTCACCAACACTAGTCTGGTATGCACCTGTTATTACTATTGTTATTCCTGTTAAACAGCAAATTAACATTGTGTCAAAGCATGGTTCTATCATAGCAACAAGCCCAGTTCTTACTGGTTCTTCATCTTTAGTTGTTGCATGAGTAATTGAAGCAGAACCAACACCCGCTTCGCTGGCAAAGATTGCCCTTTGAATTCCAGCAACAAATGCTCCTACCATCCCTCCACCAACAGCATTGAAATCTATCATAGTGGAAAATAATATTTTTAACGTATAACCAAGGTTATGAATATTAAATGCAATAATAATAATACAACTAAAGATATATATAAGTGACATAATAGGCACTAGTGCAGAAGATACTCTAGCTATCCTTTTAATTCCGCCAATAATCACTAGAGCAAGCAGCGCAGAGATTATGGAAGAAAGAAACCAAGAGTGACCATCTACCCAACTTGAATAGCCAGATAATATTGAAACCATTTGATTGGTTTGAAACGCTACACTTCCACCAAGACCTGATAATACAAAGAATACTGCATACATGGCAGCCAGCACAATACCAAGTTTTTTAAATCCAAATTCCTCCAGACCATTCCTTATATACTGAAAGGGACCACTAAACAATTGGTCCTGATCTTCTGTTCTATGTCTAAACGCCAACGTTACCTCAGCAAATTTTGCTGACATACCAAAAAAACCTGTAATCATCATCCAAGGCACCGCTCCTGGCCCTCCCATTGAAACTGCAATTGCGACTCCAGCAACAGTTCCAAGACCTACTGTGCTTGAAAGTGCAGTCATAAATGCCTGAAAATGCGTAATATGACCATCATGGTGATTCGTGTCATATTTTCCACATAAAATAGCAAACGCATGCTTAAACATTCTTATGTTGAGAAACTTAAAGCGTAAGGTTAAAAATACATAACCAAAGGATAGTAGAAGAAGTATGAATGGTATATAAAAGATTTTGAAAAACAGCACTTCATTCATGAAGTTATTTATTCCATTCAACACAGCATCATAACCTTCGTAAAAACCTGAAGCAGCGTACACATCATTAAACAATAGGCAAAATAACACCATACAAAGCAATCTATAAATCATGTTAATACCTTTTAGAATTGTAATAAGAATCTATTGTATTCAAAACTTCCCTTCTTAGTAGATATATTGCAGCAGCATTTGGAATCATAAGGCACATAAACAAACTGTCACCTAGATAAGATATAAATTCTATATTCTTTGACATACAACTGATATACACTGAAACCACTATAAGAATTTGGAACAGTATCAGTATTTTTTTATTACCAAATAAGTACAGCAAAGCAACTTCACAGTAGTAACAATAAGCTATTATTGTGGAAAATGCAAAGGAAAACATCATTAGCGGAAAAACTAACTTGCTAAACAAGGGCAAAGCTGTTGAAAATACCGAACTAATTAGTGTAATATCACCCACGTTATCAGTACTGTGCATACCAGTGATAATTATCACAATACCAGTCAAAAATGAGATTAATATTGTGTCTATAAGCGGTGCAATCATTGCAACGCACCCAACTTTAATTGGATCTTCTTCTTTTACAGCTGAATGTGCTATAGCTGCTGTTCCGGTACCTGCTTCGTTAGCAAACACTGATCTTCTCACTCCGGCTATTAATCCGCTCAATACTCCGCCTCCTATAGCAGATTTATTGAAAATGTCTTGAAATATTATAGATAAAGCATTCAGCAAATTACTTCTGTTTACATAAATTAAATATATACACATACCCACATATAGCACTATCATAATTGGTGCTAAGCTCGTTGAAACGAAAGCAATGCGCTTTATTCCTCCCAATATTACAATAAAGACAAGCAGGGATATAATAATGGATGCGTTGTATTCTAGGAGGTTATTTGATAGTGCTGCTATTTGATTTGCTTGAAATGGTATACCGCCCAAAATCATTGCAATAAGTAGCATAATCGCATAAGTGAAGGCAAGAAATCTACCAGTTTTTGCAAATCCAATCTTTGCAAGCCCGTATTCCATGTAATAAAAAGCACCACCAGTTGTATTTTCAGAGCGATAAGTGAATGCAAGCACCACCTCGGCAAACTTTATCGACATACCAAGTATTCCGGTAATTACCATCCAAAAAACTGCACTTGGGCCCCCTATTGTGATAGCTATTGCAACTCCTGATATTGTTCCAAGACCAACTGTTCCTGAAATTACTGTTGCAAACGCTTGAATATGAGTGATTATGCCATTGTTGCTGTTATTACACTTTAGATTGAATAGTGTCTGTATTCCATATTTAAGTAACCTAAAGTTAATGAATTTGAACTGGGCAGTACAAAAGATTCCAGTTGCAATTACCCAAATAATTATAAATGGAATGTTGAATATCTTTATATATAGAAGAGAGTTTAATAGATCAGTTACTTTTACAATCATGCTGCTCACTACTTTTGATATAGCTAACGAGTTTTATATGTAAAATATATGTAAAACCCGATGCTTATTGGAATAGTAAGTGTATACACTATACCTAAAATTGGTAGAGTCATCCAGGGCTTACTGATGAAAAATACAATAAGTACTCCAAAAAATGACACAAATATATAGGATAGGCTTTTGGGAATATAAATATATTTTGCGGAGAAAGTTGGAATGTGACTTATCGAAAAAAATGAAATGGCCAGAAAGTAACAAGCTACGTTTCTTGTGTTAAAAAATCGCTCTATGAGAAGTAAGTATTCACTCTCATGAGATTGAAAGGTAATAATTATTGGCAACAAAGAAAGTAAAGCACACACTGGAGCTGGAACACCAGAAAAGAAAAATTTTTCCCAGTGTGATTGTTCTGAGTGTAGCGAAACATTGAATCTTGCAAGTCTTATTGATATGCAGATTACGTATATCATTACTAAAATCCAACCTATGACTTTGATTTCGTTTAGCTTCCAAAAATACAAAAGAAATGCAGGCGCTGCACCAAAGTTTAGAAAATCTGCAAAAGAATCAAGCTGGGCTCCAAAATCGCTAGTTGATTTTAGAATTCTAGCTATTCTGCCATCCATTCCATCTAGTATTGCTGCAATGATGATAAAAATTACTGAGAATTCCCATTGTTCATTAAATGTAAATTTAAGTGAAGTGAGACCAGAACATAAACCCAATAAAGTTATAAAATTTGGGAATAATTTAGTAATAGGTAAGGATCTACTGTTACTTTCATCGTTATTCATATAACATCAAAAGTAAGCTTCTCTTGAACGTTTTCCTTATTTAAGTTTGCTATAATTGTTTCACCACCAATAACAGTTTGCCCTTCTGAAACTCTGACTTCTGTATCAGCAGGAACATAGATATTCACTCTACTGCCAAACCTTATAATTCCAAACCTTTCACCTGCTTTTACGTTCTGGGATATTCCTAAATTACAAACGATACGACGTGCAATTAATCCAGCTATTTGCTCCACAATAATTTCTTTCCCCTTTTCGTATTCAATTACAATAACCTGCTTTTCATTTTCATTACTAGACCTATTGCTCATTGCGGATACAAACTTGCCTTTTTTATAACTCATTTCCTTTATCGTACCAGATATTGGTATACGGTTCACATGGACGTTCAAAACACTTAAAAATATGCTAACAAGCGTAAACTTCTTCTCCTCTCCGTTTTCTGCTGATAAAGGATAATTAACTTCTTCAATTTTTGAAATCACACCATCAGCAGGACTTAATATAAGATTCTTATTGTTTGGCACAGCTCTTGCTGGATCACGAAAGAAATAAGTACACAATAATGTCGGAAACAAGCACGTAACGCCAAACCCCCAAGATATAGAGAATGCTATACACGTTACTATAAAGGAAACTACTATAAATGAATAACCTTCCCTGTTTATATTAGGTAAACCAAAACACATAATCTTATTAACAATAACCTATTGTTAACAATTTATCATTTATAATTTCTCATGAAAAGCTTTTTTTAACTGCTTCAGCAAAGTCTTTTTGATACAAGGTAACATTACAGATTGTTATATTAGCACATAGAATTACCGTCATACTGTAACAACCCGTCCGACACAAAATCTAATGCCTAAGTTTAGATCAGAAAACTGATTCTTCTAAAAGTTGCTCACTATCCTCGTCTATTATGATAGAATTATCATGATTTCTGAGTAAATCTCTGATTTTCGTTTCTATTTCATTTGCGACTTCTTTGTTTGTTTTTAGGTAAGTTTTTACATTCTCTCTTCCTTGCCCAAGACGTGTGTTGTTATATGAATAGTAAGCGCCTGCTTTTTCAAGCACACCAAGCTTTGCTCCCATATCTATTATTTCTCCGAGTTTTGATATACCTTCATTGTACATTATATCAAATTTCGCTTCTCTAAATGGAGGAGCAACTTTATTTTTTACAACTTTAACTCTTGTTTCATTGCCTGTAATATTTTCTTTGTCTTTTATTACACCAATTTTTCTTATATCAAGCCTTACAGAAGTATAGAATTTTAATGCATTTCCACCCGTGGTAGTTTCAGGATTTCCATACACTACTCCTATTTTCATACGAATTTGATTAATAAATATCAATATACAGTTCGCTTTTGAAACGGCAGAGGTTAGTTTCCGTAGCCCATGACTTAGAAGCCTTGCTTGCAGCCCCATATGTTGATCACCCATATCACCTTCAATTTCAGCTCTTGGAGTTAATGCTGCGACAGAGTCAATAACTATCACATCAACCGCACCAGAACACACTAAATACTCAACAATATGCAACGCCTGCTCTCCAGTGTCTGGTTGTGAAATCACTAAATCATCAGTGCTTACCCCAAGTTTACGAGCATATAAGACATCCAATGCATGTTCTGCATCGATAAATGCGCATGATCCTCCTTTTTTTTGTGCTTCAGCAATCACGTGCAAGGCAAGAGTGGTTTTACCAGAACTCTCGGGGCCAAATATTTCAATTATACGCCCTTTTGGCAGACCTCCAACACCTAGAGCCGAATCAAGCGCAATTGATCCTGTGGATATTGTGTCTATTTTTTCTACAGGGTTTTGCTTCAACTTCATTATTGCACCTTTACCGAATGCTTTTTCAATCTGGCTTATTGCGTTATCTAGCGCTTTTTGTTTATCACTATTTCTTTCTTCTGGGTTACTTGCCATAGATCATTTATTAATTTATATAATTCTCTATGATAATCAAACGCGAATAACCTGCCAAGGTTTTTCTAGTATTTATGTATTATTTCAATGAAAAATATTAACGTTTTCATAAAGCAGATATTTGTTTGCCTTCGTTAGTAACACACTATACTTTAGTGTACGAACGTTGCAATTTGCAGCATAGCAGGTGGTGTCATCCAAGTAGCCAACACTGAAATGACTAAATTCGAAATGGCTACATGAATTTATTGTAAATTACTACCGTATAAGGTGCGATGCAACAAAGCCATTCCAGTGTCAGCTACTTGAATGACACCTCTTAGATGGGTCAGCTACTCAGATCTGCCATGAAAACTGCAACCCTAAATGTTGGAGCACTGTCGTACACTAAGCGCTGTAATGACAATTTTAGTCGCTTCATACACTTATCATGCTAGTCATAACAGAAATAATTTTTACCAGAGATATTTATAAAATAATTGACATAGTTTGGAAATATGTATATTATAGAACATTAATAGTTAGAGGTTGTCCGGAAACAAGTAAAAGGCTATAATATCTGAAATTTTAGTACGGGGTAAAGATGAGAAAAAAGTATCCAACAGATCTAAGCGAAAGGGAATGGGCAAGAATAGAAAAACACTTCAGAGTATCATACAAGAAAGGAGGAAGGCCGCCAAAGTATAGCAAAAGAGAAATATTAGAAGCAATTTTCTATGTATTGCGTACAGGGTGTCAATGGCGGTATTTACCAAATGATTTTCCGCTATGGAAGACTGTGTATGAGCAGTTCAGGCAATGGAAGAAGCAGGGAATTTTTGAGAAAATGAATTATGAAATTACAAAATATAGTAGAAGAAAAATAGGAAGGAATGAGCAGCCGAGTGCCTGTATAGTAGATAGTCAATCTGTAAAGACTACAGAAAAGGGGGGATCAAAGGCTATGATGGAAGTAAAAAAGTAAAGGGTAGAAAAAGGCATATAATTACAGACACTCAGGGTTTTATACTAGGTTGTTACGTAGGCGCTGCTAACGAAAATGATAGAGATGGTATTAAAATAGCATTAAACAATATGAGAACAAAATATACTAAAGTTAAAAAAATGTGGGCTGACATGGGATACCAAGGAAGAAATTTAAAGAATCACATAAAGGAAGAATATGACATAGATATTGAAATTGTTAAAAGGCCTCCATGTAGATTTTGGGTGCACAAAGATACGCCACCTGAGCTACTACCAACAAGAGAACAAGGGTTTAAAGTACAGCCAAGAAGATGGGTTGTAGAAAGGACTTTTGCTTGGGTTAATAGGAATAGAAGGCTATCGAAGGAGTATGATTTACTCACAACATCCACTGAGAATTTCATATACCTAGCTATGAGTAGGGTTATGTTAAAGAGGGAATATGCTTGAATTTACTAGTTTCCGGACAACCTCTTATACCAATTCCCATTACACGGCAAACAGATGGACAAAGATGGAAGAAAAGCCATAATGAAGTAAGTAAAATAGTTGAGGTATAAATGGCATTAAGATCAAAATTATTGGATGAAAAAGTAGTAGAATCAGCAAAAGAAATGCTGAAGAAAGTAAGGAATAATGCATATGTTTCAAAAAAACTAAATGCTGTAATTGCAGCAAAAAAGTACAGTATAACGGCTGTAGCAAAAATATATTGCATTTCAAGAAGCGCACTAACTTCGTGGGTAAAACTCTTGAAATTTGGCAGAGAAGAAAAACTGTTTGCTCCTCCACAACGCCGTAGAAAAACTAAATTAAATCAGGTTCAACTACAGCAAATTGAAGAGTGGATAGAAGAAAATCCTAATATTACCATTAAAGAAATGAGAATAAGAATCCAGGAAAAGTTCAGATTAAATATCAGCAAATCTACAGTACACCGCTATATGCAAAAGATGAAATTCTCATATATTACACCAAGACCAGTTCATAATGGACAAGATAAAAGCAAACAAGAGGAATTCAAAAAAAAATCTCAATGGAGCTATTAGCAAGTATCCAGAAAAAGAGCTATTTTTCTTTGATGAATCACGGTTTGGCACACATTCAAAGGTTGGACATGGGTGGTTTAAAAAGGGGATTAGAACACAGGTTAAAACAAAATTAGGTAGGCAAAATTTCTATCTCTATAGTGCGGTTAATCCTAGAAATGGAGAGAGTTCTAGCTTATTTGCACCAAATGTCAACACTGATTGCATGAACATATTTCTTGAGCAGATGTCGCAATATCTAGAAACACGAGAGGCTTTTCTTGTTATGGATTGTGCTAGTTGGCATAGGTCAAAAAATTTAAAGGTACCTAAAAATATCGATATTATATACCTACCTCCGTACTCACCTGAGCTAAATCCTGTTGAGAGGCTTTGGTTATATATAAAACAGAACATTTTGCGCAATAAAATATACGATACAATTGCTCTGCTTGAGGGTGCTTTGTGCAAATTTATTACTTCTCTTGCCAGCTCCACAATTAAACAACTCTGCAATGTCTCCTATTTGACTGGCCAACAATGAGAGTTGGTATTAGTTAATTTGTAGGTGTAATGTGGCTAGAAATGTTTTGAATGAAAATGAGTACCACGCTTTAAAGCAGTTGTTTTTAACATTTAATATTCAAAAGGAGGATGTGGTAAATTCTGACATTAAGCATATTAAGAAAAAGCTTAGTCAACAATACCGTAAATTATCGTTAAAATATCATTCAGATAAAAACCCAAACAATAAAGAAGCGGAGGAGAAATTTAAGGTTATTGCATTAAATAAGCCATTTTTTGAAGAATTTATAATAGAGCCATTGGAGAAAGGTCTCAATAAAAGAAATAATTTAATAAAAGAATTACGCGGTAAGTTGTGGAGTCGCAGTTATGAAGAATTGCAAAAATACTTAGATGATAAGTGCAGAAATAAACTCTATAATAAGCAGCAGTCAATTAACAATAATGTAACTGCTTATGTAAAATATTCTTCTTATTCAAATCTCTTAGGAGTTCTTTTAGTATCCTTCACATCAATTGCATTTTTAATAATTAATGGTATTTCTTCTAATGTACCAATAGCAGTAGGTTTTCTTGCTCCCTTGTTAGCAGGATCTATTTTGAGTCTAGCTGTTAAGAGCATTTATACTAGAAATGGGAAAGAGTTTAATCATCAGACTAATATTTTATTATTGTTTAACTTTGACCAAGAATGCGAAAATTTTTCAAAGAGTGATAGGACTAAATTAAAGTGGCTAAAAAATTCAGTTATTTTGAGCAACACAATCTGTACACCTTTAATGTTTTTCAGTGTGGGATTAGATTTAGTTGCCAACGGCTTTGGTATAACTAACTCTATGATGTTATCCGGCTTATTACTTTCATTACCATTCACGCTTTTAATTGTTACTTCACCTATTTTAAATGCTGCAAGTAATTATATTCTCAAAAAGACAGCTATAAATTCAATTGAGGAGCAATTTAAAGGTGATGATCAGTTTATAGAAGTCGGTAACGAAAAGCCAAGCAGTACTATGAGCAATCAAAGTTATTTCCCCATCGGTCAGTTAATATCATCAAAGTTAGCTATTCTCCATAGCGAAGTCTCTAGCTAGGAACAATGAGCCACAGATCAGTATGGTTTTGACGTTTTGGATAGAGGCTTTTAATATGTGATTTGATATTGCATCGCCAATTGACTCACACTCAATTGCTTTTATTCCTATGTTATTGGCTTTTTCCCTAATCAAGTTTGTATTTGTTGCTTTGGGCTCAGATTTAACACAAACCGCACATAATAACTTGATATATGGTTTTAAGTGTTCTAAGAACTCTTCCACATTTCTGTTACGAGTAACACCAAAAATTATATAGATACCTTCAGCAAAATTATCTTTTACCCACTGAAATAGTACTCTAGCACCATCATTATTGTGCGCACCATCCAAAAATAATTGCCAATCTTTTGGTAATAAAGAAATTAAATTGCCCTCTTTTATACGCTCCAGTCGTGCAGGCCAATAAGTGCACTGTAAACCTGAAGTGATATCCTCTTCTCCAATGTCAAATCCATATTTTCCACTCAAAATGCTACATGCTGCAATGGCGTTTCCTGCATTGATTATTTGGTGATCACCCTTTAAAGACGGCAAAGAAAATTCTATTGATTGAATAGCTGATTGAAAGACCATCCTGTTATCTTGTTTTTCGCAATTCCATTCAAAACCTCCTCTATATAAG
Organism: Wolbachia endosymbiont of Drosophila ananassae; assembly: GCF_008033215.1. Classification (NCBI taxonomy): domain Bacteria; kingdom Pseudomonadati; phylum Pseudomonadota; class Alphaproteobacteria; order Rickettsiales; family Anaplasmataceae; genus Wolbachia; species Wolbachia endosymbiont of Drosophila ananassae. The sequence goes on from NZ_CP042904.1 coordinate 1,137,826, forward strand.
GGAGATTTCTTATTTATTGCGTGGTATTCTAGCGTGTTCATTATAGATTTTTCTTGTGGTGCTATCACGCAAGGAACATTAGGTTTCATTATTCCAGCCTTTTCACCTGCTATAATTTCTATAGTAGGGCCAAGATATTCCGTATGATCAAGTGCAATGGAAGTAATTATTGTTAAAATCGGACTATCTATAACATTTGTTGTATCAAGTCTTCCACCCATACCCACTTCAATTAAAGTTATATCGGCTTTATGACGAGAAAAAGCTAAAAAAGCTGCAATAGTTGCAGCTTCAAACAGAGTGATAGCTTGTTCTGCAATTACGGCACGGCATTCTTCTAACAAGCTATATAATTCATTATCGTCGATATAACTGCCTGCAATAACTATTCTTTCATTAAAATTCACCAAATGTGGAGAAGTGTATGCGTGTACCTTATACCCTGCTGCTTGCATTATATATCTTATAAATGCTAGTGTTGAGCCTTTCCCATTAGTTCCAGCTATATGAATTACGGGAGGCACTTTTTTCTCGGGATTATCTAGTTTACTAAGAAAGCTTTTTATGCGATCAAGAGAAAAATCATTCGGCCTGCTACCAAGTGGCTTAGGCCAATGAGGCATATATATCATAGATTATTGTTACATTTTAATTCACCTATCACACTTGCTATGCCATGCGTGTCAATCTTCTCACTAAATTGAGAACGTTGATTAATAGCAATACTTATTCCACTCATTACAACATCACTTATCAAGAAAGAACTGTGATTTTTAGTAACTTTAAAATCAATATTTGTAAATTCTTCATCACCGTAAGAGAACCTTGTGCCAATTAAGCAAGTTTCATCGTCAACTGCTTTTGTACTCATTATGATCATTTCACTATTACTCATGTATTTAGATAAAATTTTAACGCACAAACGTGTAAGATACACTTCATACTCTCTTAAGAAATCTTCCCTTTCCTTCTGGGTAGTCAAAACCCCATATTTTCCCATGACAAATCGAGATATTTCTTTGAGGTTAACATTATTCTGAATGACCTCCTGAAGCTTTTCGTGTACATGCCCTAGGTTTTTTCTATTTCCTTTTGTAGATATGCTGTCTACTTGTTGTTTCATAGTATGCACAAAAATTTTGTGATCTGTACAATTAGTGTAAGCACTTGAAGACATTACAATAAAAACAATAATAGTTAAAACTTTAGTAATATTCATAAGATATACTTAAAATGCAAAGTTTAATAAAGATTAAATAACAATCGCTGACTTTAATATACCTATAGACATGCTCTGTGTAAATCATCTATAATTCAAGTAGGGGTCTGTGCTATGCGTTATGAGTTAAGTTAAATTTCCCGAGCGATAATTTCTAGAGAAGGGAATTGCCTCTGCTGGTTTCGTTGAAACTAATATGCGATGCCCACCTTAACTTCAGGTCTCAGGAATCTACTAAGGCTGACGGTAGATACGGATCCTTTTTTGATTGGTACTAAATTTATGCTTCATCAATACAGAGAACAAGGTACCTTCCTATGTTCGCCTAATGAAGTATTCCAAATTGTAATTGATGTTGAAAGGTATCCTGATTTTGTTCCTTGGTGCAAAGCCGTTTATATAAAAGAAAAAATTGACAATCAAATGGTTGTGGACCTTCTAGCAGCTTTTCATGGAATTAAAGGAAGATATACATCAGAGGTAACCTTTCTTTCTCCAAGTAGAACAAATGAAGGTTGGATAAAAGCTGTATCATCAAATGGAATATTTAAACATCTATGCAATAAATGGCAATTCATTCCCATAGATGAAAATAAAACTATGGTAAAGTTTTATATAGAGTTTAAGTTTAAGTCCAACTCATTTTCAACCCTATTAAACTCAGTATATAAATATACACAAAGTAAAATAATTGCTGCATTTAAAGACAGGGCTGAAAGCCTTGCTAAACAAAAGTTACCTTGACATTATTTATATAAATATATAATTTTTTTAGTAAGTTAAGTATTTATATCGTAATGATTTTTAGACTATTGCTTTTATCAATTTTTATAAGTGTTAATTCTTATGCAGTTGTTAACCAACATATTCAAAAAGAAACTAATGAAATAACATCAAAGGAGTTACTATCACTATTACCCGATGATAAATTATTAGGAAATCCAAAAGCACCAATTCTAATGATAGAATATGCTTCATTAACTTGCTATCACTGCTCTCTTTTTCATAAGAATGTTTTTCCTAAAATAAAAGAGAAATATATAGACACAGGTAAGATGTTATATATATTTCGTCATTTTCCTTTGGATTACAGAGGGCTAAAGGCTGCAATGCTAAGTCATTGCTACGAAAAACAAGAAGACTACTTTAATTTTAACAAAGCTGTTTTTAACTCAATAGATTCGTGGAATTACTACAATTTAAGTGATTTGACTTTACTACAAAGAATTGCTGCACTAAGCAACTTAAAGCAAGATGCATTTAACCAATGCATTAATGATAAGAAAATTATGGATAAAATCATAAATGATAAATCACTGGCAATTAATAAACTTGGTATCACAGCTACCCCAATATTTTTCATCAAGCTTAACGATGGTAAGTCATATATAGAGCATAATAAAGTTAAACATGAAGGGTATAAAGAGCTGAAATACCTCACTGATGTAATAGATAAATTATATGGAAAAGCTATAGTGAAGTAATACCACTGTAGCTTACCATATAAAAGACTCTATGCTGAGTCATTGTTTTTTACGACTGTTTGTTGTTTTTTACGCTCAAATTCTCTTTTTTTACTGTGCCAAGCGTAGTAATACATAGCAATTTTATTCTCTATTAATACTATTGTTCCATCATAAAACTGAACCATATCCATAACTTTTCTCTGAGCTTCATCAAAACGTTCTTTATACTTTTCACGATAAGCTGGATTATTTAATAACATAACCCCTTCATTCTTGTTAGATTTTTTGTTTAACGTTTCAACTTCGCTAGCAATAGTATAAGACATATAACCCCCTCTAATTGATTATAAAAATTATATTTTAATAAAGAGAAATGCGCATAAACAATCTCTTTAATTCCAGCACAATAATCGACTGCTTATTATACTAGTTAACTATAGTACAATATATAATAATCCTTGTCACTTAAAATTTTATACTATGAAATAATAACTTAAAATAAATATTTTTATTATTTCAAACTATATTATTATATTTATAAATTGTGTATGAATTAAGCCTCCCTAATTTATAATATATGCGTAATAATTTTAGTATAAAATTGTCATACATAAGAAATCTATTTGCAAAAGAATATAAAACAATAGAAGAATATTGTATTCTTGAAAAAAAGCAACATATTCAGATTAGCCCTGAAGAAGGAAAGCTATTAAGTTTATTTATAAAAATCCATAAAATCAAAAGTATTGTTGAGATTGGCACGTTATACGGTTATTCGTCGATTTGCATGGCAAAAGCTCTACTGGAAGATGGTCACATATATACAATAGAAAATAACCCTCAATACTCAAGAATAGCAAAAAAAAATTTTAGTGCTTTTAATCTGAGTGATAAAATTACTCTAATAGAAGGCAATGCATTGGAAAAACTTAATGAATTATCAGCAAAAGCACCATTTGACATGATATTTATCGATGCTGATAAAGGTGGTTATCCTAAATATTTAGATTGGGCAGAGTCATACATTAAACAAGATGGGCTAATCGTTGCAGATAACACTCTATTGTTTAACACAGTATTTTTAGAATCGCCTCCAAAAGAAGTATCAGAAAAATCATGGCATGCTATGAGGGAGTTTAATAATAGATTATCAGATGAAAAAAAATATTTCTCTATATTGATTCCAACTGATGAAGGAATGACTGTAGCTTTAAAGCTAACATAAGTTAAAAATCAAGGTCAGCGTAATGTTTAGGAGGGATTAAACCGGAAACTCTCTCTAATAATATCTCACGAAAACAAGGCTTTGATTTAACAATGGAGTACCATTCTTTTAAAATTTTACTTTTTTCCCATGGAAAACTACTTACATAATCCATTACGGAAATATGCGATGCTAAAGTAATATCAGCTAAAGTGAACTTATCAGTTGCAAGCCAAACGTTCTTGTTAATTAAGTGTTCGATGTATTCCATATGGCAAGGCAGGTTATGCTGAGCTGCATGAAGAAATCTAGAGTCAGGGCTGCGGTTAGTAATTACTTTTTCATTCATAATATACTTAGTAACTTCATTGTAAAATTTGTTATCGAACCAATTGATTAGAGCGCGTATTTTAGACTTAATAATAGTGGATGAACCAAATAATTTGACATTGCTATTGTAAGTCTCTTCTATATATTCACAAATGGCATTACTATCCGCTATTACAAAGTTATTATCTATTAATACTGGTACTTGCCCGGTTGGATTGATCTCCATAAATTCATTCCGCTTTTCCCATGGATTTTCATACACTAAATCGCAGCCCAACTTTTTTTCTTTGAGAAGAGCTCTAACTTTTCGTGAAAATGGACAAAGAGGAAAATGATATAAAATCATAATGTTCCTCTTTTATTATCCCAATATCCTTTTTTTGTTACCCTATGGCTTGACCTACAACTGTACGAACTTTCTTTGTAGTCCACAGAAGTTTGCGTAGCAGGTGGTGTCATGCAAGTAGCTGACACTGGAATCCAGCTCTTATTATACAACAGCCTGATGTATTCATTTAAAATTAAGTTTTCTGGATCCAAGTAGTCAAGCACTGGGATGACAGAAGAAGAGTATTTTGGGTAACAGTTGTTTACTCCAAAGTAATGTTGCAAGAGATCTAACATATAAATTATTAAGGTTAATATAGGATATACCTTGCTAAATAAAAAAAAAAGTATAATATTTTATAAGGTATGCAGGCAAAAACTCTGTAATTTGGTCAGATCAGAAATGAAGCAGCCATATCAGAACCTTTTTGGGTTGCATACCTATTTCATTATTTGTTTTATCCGAGGCTATGAATATAGCATTAAAACATCGTCCTAGTAGCTTCAAAGATCTAGTAGGTCAAGATATATTAGTGCGTGTATTAGAAAATGCTTTTATTTTAAACAAAATCCCACAATCTATACTGCTCTCTGGTAGTAGTGGAGTTGGTAAAACCACCACTGCAAGGATAATAGCTTTATGTTTGAATTGTTCCCTGGGGCCAATTTTTGAACCTTGCGGATCATGTGAAAATTGTCTAGCAATAAAAAATTCAAGCCATCCAGATGTAATTGAAATCGATGCAGCAAGTCACACTAGCATTGACGATATTAAAGTAATCCTGGGAGATATTTGCTATTCACCTATAAGCTCTAAATTCAAAGTCTACATTATAGATGAAGTACACATGCTATCTAGCAGTGCATTTAACGCATTACTTAAAACCCTAGAAGAGCCACCATCTAGTGTAAAGTTCATTTTAGCAACTACGGAAATAAAAAAGATACCAATAACTATTATTGCACGTTGTCAAAGATTTGATTTACACAACATTCCTGTAGCTAAAATAGTGGAACGTTTAAATGATGTTGCACAAAAAGAGAGTTATTCCATTGAAAAGGGAGCATTAGAATTAATTGCACGACACTCTGGAAATTCAATGCGTAACGCCTTGTTTTTGATGAATCAAGCAGTGCTATATAGCAAAGATGGTGCAATATCCACTAAAAATGTGACAGACATACTTGGCCTAGTGGATAAAGATATTATATTCGATCTATTAGGGGCAATATTAGAAGGTGATTTACAGAAAGCTCTATCAGTGTTTGACAAGGCGGTAAAAACAGCAAACCCACTTAGTATTTTTGAAGGTCTATTGCAAACAATTCAGTTAGTATGCCGTTTTTTGATTACAAAAGAGATTGATAATGCAGTTACAGAGCATGAAAAGAATAGGATAAAAGATTTAAGTATAAAGAGATCTTTAATATTTTTTTCGAGATTGTGGAAGATGTTGCTTAAAGGTATTCAAGATATAAAAACTTCAACATGCAACGATGTTGCTGCTGAAATGATGTTAATTAGCCTCTGTTATCTTTCTGATCTGCCTTCTCCGGAACAGGTGATCAAAAAAGTTCTTTCGCAGAATGTAGAGCAAGGAAATAGACAGGGCAGACCTGTTGCACCTTCCCCCTCTGTCATCCAAGTAGCTGACTACTCGGATCCAAAAAAATATGTGGAAAGTAAACAACAACCCCACTCTGTCATCCCAGTGCGTGACACTGGGATCCATGTGGAAAATAAACAACAAAATTACGATTTTGATAAGATTTTGCAACTATTAAGGCGAAGTAACCAAATTTATCTTTACAAACAACTGTGTAATAATCTACAATTAATAGATTGTAAACCTGGATATTTAAAATTAAAAGCTGTATCTAAGTTGGATAGTAATTTTTGCAATGATTTAAAAAATTACTTAAACCAGGTGACTCAGCAAGAGTGGGTTATTGCAGTTGATACAGGTTATATAAACAGGGAAGTGAGTAATTTAAATTATGCACCTGCAGTTAAGGATATCCTTGACACGTTTAAAGGTGCAAAAGTAGTTAATATAGAAAATAAGGAGTAAGTTGTGGATTTTAGTCAAATAATGAAACAAGCGCAAGAGATGCAAAAAAAGCTTGCAGAAGCTCAAGAAAAATATGTTGGAAAAGAGTTTCAAGGTATTTCTGGTGGTGGCAAAGTTTCTGTATTAGTGGAAGTCATAAAAATAGGTAGCTATAAAGCTAAAAAGGTGAACATAGACTTAGAACTTATGAGAAATGAGGAAAAAGATATAGTAGAGGATTTAGTAACAGCAGCGTTTAATGATGCCGTTAAAAAAGCAGAAGAAGATATGGCGAATGCAACTTCTGATCTTGCAGGTATGATGGGTTTACCATCTGGGTTTAAACTTCCTTTTTGAATTTACTACTGAAGTTTCTTTTAGTGTAAGTATTTTTTTTCTAATATTCCCAACGCTAGTACTTCTTCATATAATGTACCTATACTAGCATAGCCCTACGTCATACCGTGATTCATTCCACAACTGTACAAACATTGCAATATGGCACATAGTAAACGATGTCATTCCAGTCTGGAATCCAGCCTTGCCGTAATCTCATCAAGAACATTGTGTTTTAACATAAAACGGCTACTTTTATGCTTACCAACTTAATAAAATTCCTGGATCCCAGACTGGGATGACAAGAAGATGGTACTTGGATAAGAGGCATTGCCCTCCTGGTAGGCCCAAATTGCAATGTTCGTACAGTTGTGGATTTCTCATCCGCTAACAAGCAGCGAGATGACGAGGTCTTTCGATAGTAAATCTTACCTGTGTTAGCTATACCAAAAAATCAAAAGTCGTATTTATTCATTAATAAAATCTTTGTCTTCTCCTAAAAATTAGTTAAAATGTAGAATATTTTGTGTTATTAAGTTAGCACTTGACTTAACTTTAGTTGTTACTTAGACTGCTAAAGTGGAATTTTAATTTTTTTTACGAGGACAATTATGCATTATAAAAAGTTTTTTTCAGCAGCCGCTTTAGCAACGTTGCTAAGTTTATCAAACTCTGCTTTTTCAGATCCTGTTGGTCCAATAAGTGATGAAGAAACTAGCTACTACGTTCGTTTGCAATACAACGGTGAAATTTTACCTCTTTTCACAAAAATTGAAGGTATTGAATATAAAAAGGCCACAGACATTCATAATCCATTAAAAGCATCTTTTATAGCTGGTGGTGGTGCATTTGGTTACAAAATGGACGACATCAGGGTTGATGTTGAAGGGCTTTATTCACAGCTAAACAAAAATGATGTTACAGGTGCAGCATTTAACCCAGATACTGTTGCAGACAGTTTAACAGCAATTTCAGGGCTAGTTAACGTTTATTACGATATAGCAATTGAAGATATGCCTATCACTCCATATGTTGGTGTTGGTGTTGGTGCAGCGTATATTAGCACTCCTTTGAAAGACGCTGTGAATGATCAAAAAAGTAAATTTGGTTTTGCTGGTCAAGTAAAAGCTGGTGTTAGTTATGATGTAACTCCAGAAGTCAAACTTTATGCTGGAGCTCGTTATTTCGGTTCTTTTGGTGCTCATTTTGATAAAGATACTGCTGCAGCAAGCAAAGACAAGGGGGAACTCAAAGTTCTTTACAGCACTGTTGGTGCAGAAGCTGGAGTAGCGTTTAATTTTTAGTCTATCTCAGTCTTGTTATCCCAGTGGGTTTTTTCTTGTCATTCAAGTAGCATGACACTGGGATCTAGAAAAAAGAAATGTGGATTCCAGTGTCAAGGCACTGGAATAACACTATTTGCTATGTGTTTAAGCTATAACGTTTACCATTGTACTGGTAGAATATCATCTAAAGTTACATAATGTTATCCAATTAGCTAACACTGCGGCCTACTGTCTCCAAGAAATTAGATGGAAAATTTGTACTTTTTTCAAATCAAAGCTTGAATTTTTGCTGGAAAATCAATATATTATATGCATGAAGTTTTAATTTAAGTTGTTATGTTGACCTCAATGGCAAACTTATGTGTCGATAGCAGAACCAATCTCATGCAATATATTGCTAGGGTGCAAAAATTTCCTATGCTGTCTCAAGAGGAAGAGGTACGATTAGCAAAAAATTGGAACCAATATAAGGATGTTTCTTCTGCTCATAAATTGATTACCAGCCATTTGAATTTGGTAGTGAAAATTGCAATGAAATTCAAAAATTATGGACTATTGTTGATGGACCTGGTCATGGAAGGAAATATGGGTTTAATGCATGCAGTGAAAAAGTTTAATCCTGATTTAGGGTTTCGTTTTTCAACTTATGCGGTGTGGTGGATTGAAGCTTCAATAAAAGACTTTATATTGAAATCTTGGTCGTTTGTGAAAATAGGCACAACGCAAGCACAAAGAAGATTGTTTTTTAGTTTACGTAAAATAAAAAAAAGAATTTTACAGTATACAAACAGGGAAACCTTAAATAATGAAGAAATAAAAGCAATATCTAATGAGCTTTCTGTATCCGAAGGAGACGTTCTGCAGATGAATTACCGTATGGCTTGTAAGGATCAGTCGCTAAACGATTGCATAAAAATAGGTGATGACTCTAAAAGGGAGCTACAAGATATGATCCCATGTAACTTGGTTAGTCAAGAAGTAACCTATCAGAATCATGAAGAAAAAGAATTAAAAGAAGCAATTTTAAACAATGCACTAGCGAGCCTCAACGAAAGGGCAAGAGACATTTTTATCAGTAGATATTTGTCTGAAAACATTCAAACTCTGGATGAACTTAGTAAAAAATATTGTGTTTCAAGAGAAAGAATAAGGCAGTTGGCTGAGCAGGCGATGGCTAAGGTAAAACAATATATACAATCTGAAAGTTTGAAATTTTGTTTGCATGCGTAGTTTTTTTATATTTCTAATATTTTTTTCGATAGGCGCTTTTGCATCGGTTAGTGATGTACAATTGAAGGAAAAATATAAAGATTGGCTCGTGTATACTGCATTGGAAGATGGAGAGAAAGTATGTTATATTGTATCCTATCCTAAAAAAAAAAGCGAATATTATACAACCAATCGCAAGCCGTATGTAATGGTTAGTTATGTTGATAAAAAAGCAGATGAGGTAAGCGTTACCTCTGGTTTTCAGTATGATAAGGAGCCTGTAGCTCTCAATATCGACAAAAAAATTAAATATACACTGCCCATAATACAGGGAAGTTTTGCGTGGGCAGAGCATACAAAAATAGATCAAGATCTCATTCTAAAAATGAAGCAGGGATTATCAATGGTAGTTAATGGAAAAACAAAAACAGTGACCATTGATGATACTTATTCCCTACTTGGTTTTCAAAAAGCGTATCAAAAAATGCATGATTTATGCCATACAAAGTAAATTATTGTAACAGAATACCCAGCTATAGTATAAACTAGACTACTCTTTCAATGGAAATATAAATAGCACTTTACTTTATATGGGATGTGGATATCATTTAAAATATATTTTTGAGAGTTAGCAATGTCAGAGGTTGCAGGTGTAGATACAGAAATCAAAAAGCAAAATTCTGTGTGCGAGCAGATGCGTTTTAGCGTGAGCCGCACAAGTCTTTTAAATACATTATCCAGAGTAAGTGGAGTGGTTGAAAGGCGTAATTCAATAGATGTTTTGGCGTGTATAAATATCAAAGCACAACACGGCAGCATAAAATTAATGGCAACTGATCTTGACATTTCAATGTTTGCCTCACTTGCTGCAACCGTATTAACAGAAGGAGAAGTAAAAATTTCAGCGCATACTTTACATGACATAGTGAAGAAGTTACCCGCTGATTTGGATGTCAATTTTGAAGTAAACAACCAAGGAAAATTATTGATGTCTTGCGGAAATGCAAACTTTTCTTTACCGAATGTAGTTTCAAGCAGCTTTCCTGCTCTTGAAGAAGACAATTATAAACATGATTTTATTCTACTAAATACGGACCTGATAGACTTATTAACTAAAACAAAATTTGCTGTATCACTAGATGATACAAGGTATAATTTAAATGGAATATATCTACATACAGATGAGCAGTTTCTGTACTGCGTTGCAACTGATGGCCATCGTTTATCATGTATAAAGAGGCCAAAGCCTGGGAACATCAATGGCGAATTTGGTGTGATCATTCCACGTAAAACTGTTATGGAGCTGTTAAAAATATTGGACGATTGTAATGAAATTAAAGTAAAACTCTCAGACAGAAAAATCAAGCTTACATGCGGTGAATATATTCTAATATCAAAATTAATAGATGGGACTTTTCCAAATTATAAAGCAGTTATTCCAGCATCTCAAGATAAGCATATGATTATTGAAAGTAAAAAACTTTCAGATGTTATAGATCGAGTTTCCGTTGTTGTATCTGATAAAGTAAAATCTATTAAATTCTCACTACAAGAAAAGCTGCTAACTCTGCATTCAAACTCCCAAGAGTGCAGTGATGCAACTGAATCCATAGAAGTGGACTACAATGAAGCCCCTATAGAAATAGGGTTCAACTCGCGTTATTTGCTTGATGTTCTATCTTGCATAAAAAATAAATGTAAGTTTAGCTTAGCCGATGGTAATAGTGCTACAATTATCACTGATGAAGATGATTCAAGTGTATTATATGTAGTGATGCCAATGAGAACTTAAACTCGTCATCTCGCTGCTTGTTAGCGAGATCTGGAGATACTGCGGCGGTATGACACTTATTTCACTAAGAACGTTACTTTTTATTAAATTAGTAATCTATCTTTACCAAATACAAGCCAAAAGGCGGCGCGGTAACCCCAGCAGCACTTCTTTTGCATTGGCTTAATATATGTAGCATTTCTTGCGGATTGGTTCTATTTTTTCCAAATTCAACTAAAGTACCCGCAATAATCCTCACTTGGTTATGTAAAAAGGAAATAGCAGATATTTTGATGTGTATATGATTCCCGTTTTGTACTATATCGATATCATCAATTGTTCTTATCGGATTTGCGGCGTGACAATCTTTTGAACGAAAACTTGAAAGGTCATGTTTTCCAAGTAGATGTTTAGCAGCTTCACGCATAATATTTACATCAAGTGGGCTAAACACTTGCCATACATAACCCGTCTCCAGAGCGGCAGGAGCATAGCGATTAACTATTCTGTATTCGTAATATCTTTTTTTTGCTGAAAACCGTGCGTGAAACGCATCATCTACAACTTCTGCATTAAGCACAACTATAGGAATTGATTTTAAATGATAATTTATTGCGTTTCTTATTCTATAAAGCTCACATTCCTTTTCCATATCAAAATGAGCAACTTGTCCTAAAGCATGAACCCCAGCATCGGTCCTTCCACCACAGTACAAGGCAATTTTCTCACCACTAAAATTAAATATAGCATTTTCTATCTTCTCCTGGATTGAGTTAGCAGAGTGTTGCTGTTTTTGCCAACCAGAGAAACTACTACCATTATATTCTACCGTTATTTTGTATCGCACTGCATTACATCAAGCTCTATCTAAAATAGTCATTTTCTATCTTAACATAATTTATGGTCAAGCCTACAGTGCTGCCACTCCCATAAAGTAGTTCGTCCAATCTTAAATCTTGCTGCCACTGCTTCTCTGCTTTCTCCTTCGTCTAGCGCCTCCATTGCTTTTTTTCTTAAATCATAACTATATGCTGCTGGCATTCAACCTCCTTATCCTTATCACATCCGGACTTCTATGAAAAGAGCTATAAATCGTGAAAAAGAACTGCTCATTAAGTGCTATTTGCTTAATAAATTTACTGACATTGGTATGGCTAAATTCGAAATGGCTACATGAATTTATCGTAAATTATTACCGTATAAGGTACGATGCGACAAAGCCATCCCAGTGTCAGCTACTCGGATGACACCGTCATAAAGGAACCAGTGTTAGCTACTTGGATGACAACCATTGTGCTTGAGGCAAAATTGACTATCACTTCTTTTTATAGAGCTTGCTCCAAACTTTGTTGTTAGTTAATACAAAAAACACTGTTAAAATTATAAAATACGCCACTACTTTTAATCCAAGTTTATGCCGGCGCTCTAATTCTGGCTCTGCTGCCCATTGTAAAAAATTTATCACATCATACGCCATATTTTCAACTGTGGCTTGCCTTGCACCATCATATTCCACCATTCCTTCAGAAAGTGGTGGCGCCATAGCTAATCTGCCTGTTGGAAAATACGAATTAAAATATAAATCATTTTCATCGTGTTCGCCGTTTTGATAGCCTGTTAACAATGAATAGACATAATTTGCACCATCATGCCTTGCTTTAATAATTAATGATAAGTCTGGTGGGACTGCACCATTGTTGCTTGCTGCAGCTGCTTCTTTTGTATCAAAAGGCGCAATAAAATAATCCGAAGGTACTCCAGGTCTGTCAAACATTTCACCCAAATCATTCGGACCATCTTTAACTTGATAAGAAGCTGCTATTTGTTTTACATCTTCTTCAGAAAAACCGACATCTTGCAAATTACGAAATGCTACCCTATTCATTGAATGACAAGCAGCACAGACTTCTTTATACACTTTATAGCCACGCTGAATTGACTCTCTATCGAAAGATCCGACAATTCCATCAAATTTCCAGTCTATTTTCTTATTTGGTAATGATTTAAATTCTTCTGCAGATATAAGACTAGATAGAAATAACATGCAGAAGATTGCAAATACATTAGATCCCATGCATAACCACTGTTTTAGTAAATTTCGAATTGATGTCATGCAAGTAGCTGACACTGGAATCCAGCTTATTTCATCACTGACATTATGGTTATCATGCACTCCTAGAATCTGTTGTCCATTGCATGATTTGTAAGTATTTTTATACCTGGATCCCAGTGTCAAGCACTGGGATGACAACGGAAGATAGTGGAATGACACTGTGTGTTGTATACAACGTTCATACAATTGTGTACATGATGCTGGAATCCATTTATTTTTTTTCTGGATCCCAGTGTCAAGCACTGGGATGACAAAAGAGGGCTCTGGGATGACAGAAGAGAGCTCTGGGATGACAGAGAATTTTGTAAGAGATCTGCTTTGAATTGACATCACCTCATCTCCGGCACAGAATCACTTAAGGTTTTTGGTGGTTCTTTTGGCTTTTCATACTTACTAAGCAGTGGTAAAACTATCACAAAGTATGCAAAGTAATAAAGAGTAGATAGCCTACTCATAGTGATGTAAGGCTCTTTTACCTCTTGTCCTCCAAGCCAGGCAAGAAGTACAAAATTTATTGCAAAAACCCAAAAAAATTTCTTAAACACCGGGCGATAAGCACCACTTTTAACTTTTGATTTATCAAGCCAAGGTAACAAAAACCACACTAAAATAGACGCAAACATGGTAAGCACACCAGTAAGTTTATCTGGAATTGAACGTAGCATTGCATAAAAAGGTAAAAAATACCACTCTGGCACTATATGTACCGGAGTGACCATAGAATCAGCTTCTATATAATTGTCTGGATGCCCAAGATAATTGGGAGCATAGAAAACAAATGCGAACAAAACTACAAAAAACAGACCAAAAGTTATGCAATCCTTGACTATATAATAAGGATAGAGAGGGATGGTATCCTTATCTGATTTTACCTCCACTCCACTTGGGTTACCAGAGCCAAACCTATGCAGAGCTATCACATGAAGCATAGCTAAAGCAATAATAACAAAAGGCAGAAGATAATGCAGAGCGAAAAAACGGTTAAGGGTTGGGTTATCCACTGAAAAACCACCCCATAACCATATAACTATTTTATTGCCAATTAAAGGTATAGCAGAAAATAAGTTGGTTATAACTGTTGCACCCCAGAAACTCATTTGTCCCCAAGGCAATACATATCCCATAAAGGCAGTTGCCATCATTGCAAAAAATATAAATATTCCAATAAACCACACCATCTCTCTCGGTCTTTTATAAGATCCGTAATATAATCCACGCATTATATGAACATAGACTACCATAAAGAAGAGCGATGCTCCAACAGCGTGAGTGTAGCGTATTAACCACCCGTAATTCACATCTCGCATTATGCGCTCTACACTATTAAACGCATAATCAACATGCGGAGTGTAGTGCATAGCAAGAAATATACCTGTTATTATTTGTAAAATCAGCGCTATACCAGCCAAAGAGCCAAAGTTCCAAGCATAATTTAAGTTTTTTGGCACTTGGTAAGAAGCAGTGTGTCTTAGAAAAGAAAATATAGGCAATCTATATTCTATCCATCCTAATATGCCTTTTTCTTCTTTTATTGTTTCTTTTTTGTTATCTTCCTGCATAACTTAAACCTTTCTGAACACATGTCCATTGCTACTTTTATCTTATTTTTTTATTGTAGCAACTTATCCTTTACGCACAAATAAAAACTTTAAAGCAATATTAATTACCTCTTCAGCAACCTGTCACGTGCTGCGTTTAATTTTTGTGCAAAATATTCCGAGCCTCCTTTATCTGGGTGAACTAATTTCATTAAATTTTGATATGCTTTATTGATTTCATTTTGGTTCGCTCCAGAATCTATTCCTAGCACTTTAAATGCTCCATCTCTGAACATGTTACTACTACCAGACTAGTATGATTTTGTCTTGTAAATTTATTCAACAACCCTATTCTAACTATATAATGAAAAATTATCTACAAAGTGTTTATGAAGATGGTATGAAAATCCAACTATCTAAAGTCAACAAATATTTATTAGTTTTACTGATTACTGTCTCAGCATTTCTCATATCTGGGCAAGTATCCAGTTCAAGCAATATCGAGAATGATTTTCAAGATTTACAAGAAAAATTACCATTATTGAAAGATCAGGATTTGTTATTTTTAGATCCAGCTTCAGCTTTAAATTATGGTGATAGGGCAGGTAAAAAAGTGTTAATGGTTATAGTTCACCATACTGAAACATCAACACTAAAAGGTACAAAAGATACGCTGAATGCTAGAGGATTGTCAGTTCATTTTATTGTCGATAGGGATGGCAACATCACCTTAATGGTTCCATTAGAGAAAGAAGCATGGCATGCTGGTATTAGTTATGCAAGAGTTAAGGTAGATAGTAAGCTTGAAGAGTTACGGAAGCTTAACAACTATTCTGTAGGTATTGAAATTGTAAACACAGGACTTGAGCCTTTTCCGGAAGAGCAAATGAGATCTGTTAAAGAGCTGATTTTATACCTTATGGAGCGTTTTAAAATTAAAAGGGATATGATATTTAGTCATTCTGAAATAGGAACTATAGTGTATGATCCAGAGCTTGGCTATACAATGCGTAAACCAGATCCACACAAATTGTTTGATTGGGAGTTATTAGAGAAAAATGAAATTGGATTGCACATAAGTGACAGAATAAACCCTAAAGATGCTAAACACAAAATGGGCAAAACATTGTATAAAGCAGGTGATAGAAATGAAGGTATTTTGAAATTAAAACAAAGGCTGAACAGATTTTTCTATAAGATAGAACCTTGGAATGATAAGAAAGGTAATGTAATTTTTCCTGATAATAATGCTGATTACTCAGATGAGTTTGATGAGAATTTTGTATGGGTTATTTATCAGTTTTCAATACATAATTTACCAAGAGAAATTAGAAAAGATCTACCTCTTAAACTAGAACAAGCAGATATATTTCCTGAATTCTTTAGTGAATATAGTCATGGCATTTCTTCTAGTTATCTAACCTTTAGTGAAAAAATTAAATCGACTCTACAACCATGTTTAAGCAAAGTAGATTATGAGAATTTATTATCTTCTCTTGCACAATATGAGAATAACATTTCTCCTGATGCATCTACCACTTTAATGTACAAAATTAAGTTATACTATGATTCTTATTTAAGATATCGCATATGGTCTTCACTCTATAAACCATTTAAGCTTAATGTATTGGAAGAGTTAGAGATTTTAAAGAGTGGAGTGTTATCTTTAAAATCACTAGATAGCTCTAAAGCTGCAGAAGTTTCCAGTTTAATTGATAGCTTTAAAGTAGATATTTCTTTAGAATTTCAGGGTTTTGAAAAACAGTGGTTTCAGGAGTTTAAGAATGCTTGGAGACAAGAATTTATACCTTCCCTGGAAGAACAGATAACATGGACTGCACTACATGAAGCAATATTGGAGTATTTAGAAAAAGCAAAGGAAGAAATTCGTTAAACGAAAACTTTTTTTAAGATCACTTTTTTAACAATTTATCACGTGCCGCATTTAGCTTTTGCGCAAAATATTCCGAGCCTCCCTTATCTGGGTGAACTAATTTCATTAAATTTTGATATGCTTTATTGATTTCATTTTGACTTGCCTCAGGATTCAGCCCCAGTATCTTTAATGCTTCATCCTTGGACATGTTATCACCAGTGTAATTTTCAGTATAACTTCTACTGCTACTAAATTCGTTCAAAAACTTACTCAATATAGAGTTCATCATGAAACTCATATTATTTTTTTTTGTCAGGAAAAGAAAAAATATAACAACGCTAGGCAAGACAAATGTAATTACTATGAATACTAAAAAAAGAAAAAAGATGAATGACATGTATATTTTTTTATCATTTTATGATTAAATAGTAACAATTATAATTGTCATGGTAAATAACATGTTCATCCAGATTGAAGAAACACCAAACCCAAATACGCTAAAATTCCTTCCTGGATTTGAAATTTTAAACGAAGGAGAAACGACTGATTTTTCAAATGCAAATGAGATAAAAAATTCTAAACTAGCAGCAAATCTTTTTCAAATAGAACATGTGGTAAGAGTGTTTTTTGGTCATGATTTTATTTCAGTAACAAAATTGGGTGGAATTAATTGGGATACATTAAAAGTAGAAATTTTAACTACAATCATGGATCACTTTACTTCAGGTGGAAAAGCACTAGATAAAGAAGGAGTAAATGATAATAATATACCGGATGAAGAATTTTTTGATAAAAATGATATAGAAATTGTAAATAGAATAAAAGAATTAATGGAAAGTTATATCAAACCTGCAGTTGCTCAAGATGGTGGCGATATCAAATTTCGTGGCTATAAAGACGGGATAGTTTATGTTGAGTTACAAGGAGCTTGCTCTGGATGCCCAAGTGCTGCAATTACTTTAAAGCAAGGAGTGCAAAATATGCTGAGCTACCACATACCAGAGATTGCAGGTATAGAGACCACACTATGACTAATCAAACGGTTAGAGGAACAAAAGATTTCCTGTTTGATGAATGGTACAAGTTTAAACACATAGAGCAAACAGCAAGCAGAATCTCAAATCTATATGGCTTTTTGCCTGCTCAAACTCCGATATTTGAATACACGGAGGTTTTTACAAAAACCTTAGGTGATAGCTCAGATATCATCACTAAAGAGATGTATAGCTTCAATGATAAAGGGGGAAAGAGCATAACTTTACGTCCTGAGTTCACTGCAGCGATTGTCAGGCTACTCATTGAAAAAAAACTGCAAACACCGATAAAATTATTCTCAACAGGACCTGCATTTCGCTATGAAAGACCGCAAAAGGGAAGACAAAGGCAATTTCATCAGATAAATTTTGAGGTTTTTGGCATAGAAGATCCAAAAGCTGATATTGAATTGATATCACTCGTTCAGCACTTACTAACTGAATTTGGCATCAATAAAAATGTAAAGCTGGAAATCAACTCTTTAGGTGATGGTGAAACAATAACTAAGTATAGAGAAGCTTTGATCTTATACTTTACAAAGTATCAAAATGATCTATCAGAAGATAGCAAAAATAGGTTGATCAAAAACCCACTCAGAATACTGGATTCCAAGGATGAGAAAGATAAATCAATAATTTCTGATGCGCCTAAAATCAGCAATTATTATACGAAAGGGTCCTCAGATTTCTTTGAACAAATACTAAATGGATTAACAATTCTTGATATACCTTATACCGTAAACAATAAACTAGTTCGAGGTTTGGATTATTATTGCCACACAGTGTTTGAGTTTGTTACAGAGGATTTAGGTGCACAAGGGGCAGTTTTTGCCGGTGGAAGATACGATAATTTAGTATCTTCAGTAGGTGGAAAACACACTCCAGCAATAGGATTTGCAGGGGGTATTGAGCGCATAATGGAGTTAATCAATTATTCTCCGAAAGAAGAGCGACCTATTTACCTAATTCCAATCGGTAGAGAGGCTGAAAAACATGCTTTAACACTTGCGAATGAATTGCGCAGAAATGGTTTATATGTAATCTATGAATATAGCGGAACGCTCAGAACCCGAATGAAAAAAGCAAATCAAGCAAATGCTAAAGCTGCTTTAATCTTTGGCGATGAAGAATTGAGTAGTAAAACTTTAAAGATTAAAAACATGAATACAGGTGAAGAAAAAATAATTGCTCGCGATAACACAATAGAAAATATCTATTAGGAGCAATGCAAATGTTTTTCTCAGTCAGCTATAGAAGAAAATTCGTCTGCACAAGAATTTTTCATAGTATTCAATGTATCATAATCTGTAAAATCTAATTTTACCGGTGTAATAGTAATAAATCCTTCTTTTATTTTATTTATACTACCACTGCCTGAGTGCTCTCGAGACCAATTTAAGCTAAAAGAGCCATTCGAATTTTCAGTAAAAGTTAAATCCCCATCAATGTTATATTCACCTTGTTCAGCAAATTCTACTCCTTTTACTTTTTCCGTAGCAGGAAAATTTACACTCATCACTATGTTTTTAGGCCAACCAACCTTAACTAGCTTGGCAATAACCTTTGGTGCAAAAACCTTTGTATTGTGCCAGTCTATTTTATCATGATAAACTTGGCTTAGCGCAATAGAAGGTATAGACCTTGCAGCACCTTCCATTACAGCACCAATTGTTCCTGAATAACAAATATCGTCCCCAACATTTGATCCAATATTTACTCCGGACAATATTAAGTCTGGTTTTTTATTCATAACTTTATTTAGCGCAATAATGACACAATCTGCAGGAGTACCAGACACACTAAATTCCCTTTCACTATGTTGTTTTATTCCAATAGATTGTTTCACTGGATAATCAAGAGATCTTGCAGCTCCGCTTCTATCAGTATCTGGTGCCACTATCCATATTTCTGGCGCAAAATTCCGTGCAATCTCTTTGAGTAATTTTATTCCTTCACTTCCAAAGCCATCATCGTTTGTTATCAATATTATCATATACAATACTCAGCTATACAGTTCCAAATTATGTAAACCACTGGCTGTAAATAAACTCATGAGGCTTTAAGTTTCTTTGCATAACTGTGGACTGTAACAAAGAACCTGCTGTAAATCAATAGATTTCTTGCACAGGCCATAACTGTCATTACAATAGAAACGAAAAAACTTACTTGACAAACTCCGCCAGCTCCCTTATCATGAAACTGAAGCTATTGTATTTGCTTTCGCCAATCTGCAGATTAAAAGGTAAGGATTACTTAATGTATCGGCGTCTTATGTTTAATTTTTTGCAGTATATAGATACTGTATGTCTTTACAAAACTTCATCTACATCTAGATTTTTATCTAAATAAGCTGAACGCGCTTATAAAGCGTTACAAGACATCAAAAAATGCCAATACTTGACAGAGATAGTAAAAGACTAGCTAACTCGGGGATTCTTTGTCTTTTTTTCTGCTTGGTAAATTTCTTAAACATTTGCAGCGTAGGTTAGTTGCAATTAAAAGCAGCTAAATCTTGCTTGTCAAGCGTTTAAAACATAAAAAACGCCAATATTTTAAAGCAGATAATAACCCCAGGGCTTCTTTTGCCTTTTTTTTCATTTGGTAAATTTCTTAATATTTATGGCTAAACGACAACCGTCATCCCGCTGCTTGTTAGCGGGATCTAGAGATACCGCGAATGAATCGCGGTATGACGGTTCGCGGCGGCGTGACGATAAGCTCGTCATCCCGCTGCTTGTTAGCGGGATCTATGTTAAGGTATAGTAGGGGATCTATGTTAAGAGATACCGCGAATGAATCGCGGTATGACGGTGTAATGATGGTTAAGTAATTCGTCATCCCGCTGCTTGTTAGCGGGATCTAGAGATACCGCGAATGAATCGCGGTATGACGGTTCGCGGCGGCGTGACGATAAGCTCGTCATCCAGCTACGTGTTAGCGGGATCTAGAGATACCGCGGCGGTATGACGTGTTGCTTGGGTCAGCTATAGTATTTCTTAAAATTAATAATAAATTTCTTGGCTAGCAAGAAGCTGTAAATTTTTTTGCGAGACCTAAGCCGCTTTTGATATAGCTAAAGGTTTACTGATGATTTGTCTCATTCCACTACCTGCTGACTTACTTTCTGCTTAGCATATTCATCAAATCAGATTCTTTGAGTTTACTATGGTCAACTTTACTGAACTTATTTACCATAGAGCTCATTTGATTATACTGCTTAATTAGAAGATTAATGTCAGTTACAGTTGTTCCGGACCCCTTAGAAATTCTAAGTCTTCTTTTGCCATTTAAAATATCTGGATTTTGCCTTTCTTTTTCAGTCATTGAGTTTATGATGGCTATATATTTTTTCACTTTATTGTCATCTGGCACACTGCTACTTAGCTTTTTTGTAAATGAACTAGGAATGAATTTCATTATGTTGCTAATGCCATCCATTTTACTCAGAGTTTTTAACATTCCCACTAGGTCGTTTAGGTCGAATTTACCTTTTTTCACTTTCTTTTGTAACTTATCAATTTCTTCCTGACCAACAATCTCAGCAGCTTTTTCAACCAATGAGACAACATCACCCATGCTAAGTATTCTTTTTGCAATTCTATCTGGATAAAAATCATCGAGGTCACTTAATTTTTCACCACAAGCAATAAATTTAATTGGACAATCGGCGATCATTTTCATAGAAAGAGCAGCACCACCACGTGCATCACCATCAACACGGGTAAGAATAATGCCGGTTACACCTATTACCTCATTGAATGATTTGGCAATGTTGACCGCATCCTGGCCTATCATTGCGTCGGCTACTAAAATAACTTCTGCAGGTGAAGCTATTTCCTTTACGGCTTTCAACTCATTCATCATATTATTGTCAATATGAAGCCTGCCTGCGGTATCTAGTATTAATACATCATAATTATCGTTCTTTGCTGCTGCCAGTGCCCTTTTTGTAATTGTAATGGGCTTCTCGTCTATTACTACAGGTAAAGTTTGCACATCTATTTGTTTACCTAGCACTTCAAGTTGTTTTTGGGCAGCCGGCCTATAAATGTCTAAAGAGGCAAGCATCACTTTTTTCTTTTGCTTTTTTAGCTTTAAAGCAAGCTTTCCTGAGGTAGTTGTTTTACCTGCACCTTGTAAGCCCACCATCATAATCACAGCAGGGGGTTTAACTGCTAGATTTAAGTCACTTTTCTCTGATCCGAGAACTGCAACTAAATTATCCTGCACAATTTTGATTATCATTTGTGCTGGAGAAACGCTTTTTATGACTTTTTCCCCAATCACTTTATCTTTAATGTCGTTGATGAATTTTTTTGCAACTTCAAGTGAAACGTCAGCTTCAATTAAGGCTATGCGTATTTCACGCATGGCAAGATTAAAATCATCTTCAGAAATGATTGACTTTCCTCTTAGTTTACTAAATACAGAATTTAAACTTTCGGTTAACGACTTAAACATAATAGCATTAGTAGAATACTCATTAAAAAGAGAGAAGAAGCTGAAACAAAACTCACTGAGTTATAACCCAGCACTTCCTTAAGTTTAGTAATATTATCAAAGTATAAACTAGTAAGTGAATTAGTCAAGTTTTGCAGTACGTTGGCAGACATTTCTCTCACTTTAAAGACCAATTGATTGAACAGCAAGATAATATAGGGTATGAAAGCTCTAAAAATCCAATCAACATCCATTTTAAAATTTATTCTCGGGTAAAATAACTTGCGTAAAAGAATGAACAATAAAGTGGTACATAATAACAAATTAAATTGCGACAAAATATTTTTTGTGTTGTACACAAAATCGAAAATCGAAGGTTTATTGTAAATAGGTAAGTAAGGGTTGCCAGCAATAACGCATATAAATGCTAAAATAATCATAGTCATTTTTCCTCCCTCCTCTGCTAAAGGTTTTGACTTACTTTTCGCAATAAATAAATAATAAAGAAACTTGAGCCCCACGCTTAAATAAAGCAGCAAATTTAGAGTCTTGTATAAGTTTTTATACACTTCTAAATTAGCACCACTTGCTTCAATCTCGGCTGTAATGTATGATTTGCTAATAAATCCAGCGGTTCCAGGAAATGCAGCCATTGTAAGTATTGCGATTATAGCACACATGCCTTCCACTGACATCAGTTTGCCTACTCCATTAAAACTAATTGTTTTTGTTCGTGAAATAATCGAATTGCTGACCACAAACAATAATGATTGATAAACAAGAGAGAAGATTATATGCAGTATCAAAATTGGTATTGCCTTTTCCGAAGGGCTGAGTAAACCTCCTGCAATAATCAGCAAGCCCATTTGTCCTACAACGTTATAGCATAAAAATCTACGAATATTTTGCTCGAGAGAAGCAAATATAATGCTGTAAATTGCAGTGATGGTGCCTACAAGTGCTAACATTTCAGCACAATTTTGCCATAGGTTATAAGTGTGTAAAAGCATCACTAAAAAAGAGACTTTAGTGGTAAATAAAGAGAGATATGTAGTGCCATATAGCGATGCAGCAGGATATGCATCAACAACCCAAAACGAAAAAGGAAAACAAGCGCAGTTTATCAATAAACCCAAAATTATCAGGTTAGTGCTTTGAAGTGCCAATCCTGCTATTAATATAACTCCAACGAAAAAGTGTACACAAGCGTACCTTATTGCAGGTCCACTATCTCTACAGCTAGCTGCGATAATAAAAAATGCACTGATGGTCATTAATTCACAGAATATTATAACCAATATCATATGTTCAGATAAAACTGCATAAAGTGAACTAATAGTGTAAGCAGCAAAAGATAGCATCTCTGAAAAAGTCAAATTTTGTGCTGGTAGAACAGCTAAAAATGCAACTGATAAAAAAGATATTAGTATGGTACGAAAAGATAAATCAAAATCTAGAATTGGGAGAGACCAATTTACTGCAATGCTCAAATTTTCAGGTAATTTTAGGACTATAACTATTAATACAGTCAGTAGAAGTAACAGTGACGATTTATAAAGTTGCACAATAATTAAAACCAATATGGTTTATGCTATCTCAATATATGAATAAAATCAATTTGCATATTAACCACTAATTAAACTAATTATCATATAATTATATCAGAGTTTAGAGGGTTATAGAGAAACCGGTCAGATTAGGTTTTTAATCTAATCTGACCGATAGCTTTAATAGTGAGGTAAGCTTTAATATAGCACTCCTAATTCATAACGCTACACTCGTGCATAATTTATTTTTAATTTGTGCACGAGCGTTAGTAAATTATTTACTTTTTGAAATAAAATTTGGCATCACTTTAATATTGAGACTTAGTAAACCTCAGTAGGTCTGCCAGTTGGGCCCATAAGAATTATTTGCTCGCCTTCTCTTAAGTGTCTGCATAAATTAGTGGAGCCGCCGATTTCCAGCACAATAGTGGAAATAATTCCTTTTTTTTTGTCTACTTCAGTGCCAGTCACAGCTATACCTTCCATAGCAAGGTTAGTTTTTCTGCCATTGGTTTCAAAATTTTGCAATCTAAAGAATTGCCCAGGCTTAAAATTCTTTGCCGCAAGTGGTGCTTTAATCACTATTTCTATCACTTTATCTGTTAAATATTGAACTTTTATGACTTTTGCAGCGAATTGCTCTTTGATTCTATTGAAGAATTCTTTGTTAGCCAGATCTTCAATGCTTGACCACGCATTTTTTTTCTGGCCCACAACATCACACACTGGAATGACAGAAACGAAGCTATTAACTCTATTCAAAAGCTGGGAAATAATAGGGTAGCCGTTCTTAGCACTTGCCATAGCTTTCACGACGCTACCGCTATACGAAGGGTGAAGATCACCAAAAAAGCTGATTGTTTTATTGCCTTGCTTATACACTAATATTCTATCTTTATTTTGCATTTTTGGAGAAAATATTGGATCTATTTCTTTTCCCAATGAATTCAATTGAGTAAAATACCCATTACTTAATTTAAAATGCCTTTTATCTTCTGTTGCAATAACTGTATTTGGCTCAGTACCTGCTGCTATAAAAATAGAACGTGCTTTTATACGTTTGATTTCGCCGGATTTTGTGTCTATTAGTTTTATTGATTCAGCATGGTTATATTTATCCGTCACAACTTCAACTGGCTCTAAGTTTTCAATAAAGTAAATCCCTTCTGATAATGCGTTTTGTACCTCTTCGCTATTTAATCGATAACTTGGCGAGTCTTTCAGCTCTTTTCTATATACAACTTTCACTCCCCTGAGGCTCTGCATTAATTCCAATATTTTTGCTTCTCTATTCTCTTTTTTTGCTAATTCTTGCTCTGCTTGGATCAACTTTGCATGCGATATAAACTCATTCGCAATTTCGCGTTCTGCTTCTGTCCAATCTTTTTCAACACAGTCCTTTCCATACTTATCAACTAATATCTCATAACGAAGAAGAAATTTTTTTACTTGAATTGGATAATACGCTAAAGCTTCAGTGGCAGTGTCAATCGCAGTAAGCCCCGCACCTATGACAACTATCGGCATGCGAACTTGCAGATTTGCTATAGAATCAAATTTAAGAGCGCCAGTCAGTTGTAACGACATAAGAAAGTCAGATGCCATGCGTACTCCACGAGCTAGTATATTCTTTATTTTGATCATTCGTGGCTTACCAGAGCCAAGTGCTAGGGCAATGTGATCAAAACCCAAGTTGAACGCGTCATCAACATTAATCGTGCCACCAAAACGAATGCCTCCATAAAGTGCAAAATGCTCACGTCTTTCCAGCAGTAATCTAATAATCTTTAAGTAATTCTTATCCCACCGAGAAGTAATACCATATTCTGCCACCCCACCAAACCCTCCTGCCGTGCGTTCACTCAATTTTTCGTGTTTGAAATCTTTAATTAGCTGGAAATTATCGATCAAAGGCTCAATTTTTAGTCCATCAATGGCAATAACGTTATGCCCATCATTCAACAAATGATGAGCTAAATTAAAACCAGCAGGACCAAGGCCTACAACTAGAACGTTTTTTCCAGTGTTTCCTCTTGGCAATGAACGCTGAAAATTTAAAGGATTCCAACGGCTGAGCAGAGAATATATTTCAAATCCGTACGGTAAACTGAGCACATCATCCAGAATCCTTGTTTCAATTGCTGGCACATTTACGGGTTCTTGTTTTTGATATATGCACGAATTCATGCAGTCATTGCATATTCTGTGTCCAGTAGCCGCGCATAATGGGTTATCTGTCATCACAATTGCAAGACTTGCTATGCTGTACCCTTCGCTTTTCACCAGATTCATTTCTGATATTTTCTGCTCTAGTGGGCAGCCGTGCAGTTCAACTCTAAGTGGAGACTTTTTGAAAGTATTGTCATCATTAATTAGCCCCTTTGAGCAGCTATCCTTACTTTGCTTATGACAAAATATGCAGTAATGAGCATTATCTAGTGCTTTATTCAAACTCACCTTTTTGCTTGTTAGATCAAAACCATATCGTCTTTTTACTTCATTTGAATGCAGCACTTCAACTTTGTCTACTTCTTTTTTAGAAAATGGTATGAGGTTTTCGTGGTCAATTTTTTTATGTATGCTAAATAATATGCTCTGTTTATTTTTTACTCTCCACACTGCATATTGTGCCGCAAGTTCTATTTCCTCTTTGTGATTTTCTTTATCTTCAAACCAATGCATCACCTGCTCAGCGAAATTTTTTTCTGTTGTTGGCAAAGTGAGAAAATGACTTAGTTTGTTAGTAATATCTATATTCTCCACATTAGTGTATTTCTTTAATGCGTAGCGTTGGACAAATAACCTTTTGCACTTATATATTACAGCAAAGTCGTTGTGCTTTTTCTTTAGCTCCTCTATTTCTTTTTTAATATTGAAAAGTTTTGCAATAAATTCATCAAGTAAGTACGAAAGGTCTATAATCAACTGGCTATCGCCAATGCGATTTTCTCTTGCTTCAATTAATGAACAAAACAAGCTTTCATCACATGATTTAATATAATTCAAAAATGTCTCATCTAATTTTATTAATCCATTGCGAGTATATAGATTCGAAAATGAGATTTTGAAATTCAGCTTCATTGCTATACTATAAAGTGTACATGCTGTTTCTTACAGATGAAGATTTTATTTATTTTGCAGTACTGCTGAGATTGTTGCTTCTGCAACTTTTTCTTCGCTAACAGATGCAATACACCTAAATTTGTGTACACCTAAACACACACTTTGAATGTTAGCTTGAAGAATCAATGTGTCCCCTGGAGTAACTGGCTTTCTGAATTTTGCATTTTCAATGGATCTCAAGTAAACAACTTTATTTTCTATTGTTTCTTTACCAAGAACACATATGGCAGATGCCTGAGCTAGAGATTCAATTATCAAGACTCCTGGCATTATTGGATGACCAGGAAAATGACCAATAAAAAATGGTTCATTGAAAGTCACATTTTTGATTGCTTTTATACTTTTACCAGGATCACACTCTATAACCCTATCAACCAAGAGGAACGGATAAGAATGTGGCAATATTTTTATAATATCACTGATATTAAATTGCATAAGTCTATTCAATGCCTTTCAAAGCAAATTCAGGTACTTCCTTGTTTACATTTTTTAGTACCACATCTGATAAATCAACTTCGTCCATAGAGTATAAAACTTGGTTCTTTTTTGAAATAAATAGTACCAAATCTATGTTGTTTTTTTCTGCCGTTCTTTTAGCAACTTCTTTTATTTTATTAAAGACACTCTCTACTGCTTCTCTATAGCTTTCTTCTAAATGTAACATTTTTTTAGCGTAATTATCTCTAGTATTTACAGTGTGCTTATTAAATTGTCCTGTCTTTTCCTTTTTTGCTTCTTCTGACAAAAGTTCAAATTCTTCTTTTGATGGCTTAAGTTTTTCTAACTCATTTTCAAATTCTTGTTGTAATCTAGAATTCTGCTCCTTTATTTGTTGTTGTATATTTTGCAGAGCAAGAGATTCATTGATGACTTTGTCACTATCAATAATGGCAGCCTTTGTGTTCTGAGGTTGATATCCTACAAACTTATACCCCACAAATAAGGAAATAATTAAGGCAATAACTGATATAAATAACTGTATATATTTCATTCAAATCCCCGCTTCAATAGAAAATTTAACATTTGGTGATGGTATTATATCATAAGATTCCTTTACTAAAGGAAACCCGAAATCCAATCTAAGTCTACCAAAAGGAGAAAGCATTGAAAAGCCAAAACCTGGTGACACTCTCACAAGCTTGCTATCATAGTATTTCCCTTCATACTTCTTATTTTTATCATCTAAGCCAAAAAGTGTCGCATAGTCAACAAATAGTGAGCCTTTGATACCAGCATAGTCATATAGTTTTGGTAGAGGAAAATCCACTTGCTGTGTTAGATTAAAATAAGTTTTGCCTCCCAATGAGCTTTTATTTTTGTCTTCTGCTCTTGGTCCAATACCGGAAAGGTCAAACCCTCTAATCTCATTACCCCCTTTAAAAAAGTGCTGGCCAATGTTTAGATTTTCATCAGTATAAGAAAAAATATGACCTGCTGCCATCTTAAAGCGTAGCGTTATATCATCGTCAATTTTGCTTAATATAGGGTGCGTATAAAAAGATAAGAATTCAGATTTTAGGAAATTCACGTTTCCTCCCAATCCTGAAATATCCTGACTTAAGCGCAGTAAATACCCTTCTTTTGGAGTATAGAGGTTATCCAGTTTATTATATGCCAACGTGTATCCCACTGATGAAATCTGATGTTCACCTTTTCGGTCCAGTATTATTTCAGAGATATCGGTGTCTTGTCCACCCTTATTATCCATGTGTATATGATTATACTTATAAGAATAGCGAAGGGAATTAGTTAAGTTCTCTGTGACTTTATATGATAACTTTGTAAAAAATCCCATATCGCAACTATCAAAAGTAGTGTTTGGCTTATCTTGTTTTTCGTAAAATACGTCTACACCTAGTGACGTATCAGAATCATTAAAATTATTTTCAACAAACTCTAAATCAGTAGAAAATACGTATTGACTTTTTTCAAGAGCAAAAGAGAGCTCTTTTCCAGTACCAAATAAATTACGGTCTTTGAGGTCAATTTTAATCAATGCTCCACCAGGAAGAGACACACCTCCTCCCAAATACAACGAAGTAGTGTTTTTTTCTTTAACACTTAAGTCAAGATTTACTGCATTATCATTAACTGCGTAACTATTTACTTTCACTGTTTCAAAAAAATCACTACTCATTAGTTTTTTACGTGACTTTTGAATCTCAGATATATTGTATGCATCACCTTCTGCTACACTTAGCTTACTTCTGATCACTTTATCTAAAGTGCGATCGTTACCATCAATTGTAATTTGATTTATATAAATCTTTTTACCCGGCAGCACTCTGTAGGTTACATCTACAACGTTGTCACGTTGTGCATACTCTGGATTAACTTTTGCAAATATGTATCCTTTTTCATTTAAATATTTGTTTATTTTTTCTACTGTATTATTAATTTTAACTCTATTAAATATCTTATCGTTTTCCTCTGTTATAAAATCCAATATTTCTTCTTTTAGGCTCAAATCCTGAATTTCAGTTTCAATATTAACCTCATTATTTCCAAACAAATACTGCTGTCCTTCGTCAATCAAAAAAGTTAACTCTGTTTGATTGTTATTATCAACCTCAACAATTGGTTGAATATTATTTTGAATATATCCCTTAGACGAATAAAAACGATCGAGCAATTCTGTGTTAATCAATAGATATTGCGGTGAATAATGATTTTCGCCTTTAAAAATGGCTCTAAATAACTTACTAAATATGTCATTACTATGTCTTTTAATAACTTGCTCTAGCTCATTTTCAGAAAAGTTTTTATTGCCTATAAATCTTATATCCTTAATTTTAGAGGTTTTGCCTTCTTTTATTTTGAAAATTAGATTGACCCTATTACTATCGAGCTTCTCCAACTCATATTCAATTTTAACGCCAACCTTACCGTTATTTCTATAAGTAGTGATTAAATTCATTAAATCGTTTTGCAATTTTGTTTCAGTGAAAATAGTTAGCGATTTTGACTGAATCACATTATTTAGTAACTCTTTGCTATTAAATAACTTATTACCCTTTAATATTATCTTGTTAATTAGTGGATTTTCTTGAATTTTTA
Source organism: Wolbachia endosymbiont of Drosophila ananassae (assembly GCF_008033215.1). Taxonomy (NCBI): domain Bacteria; kingdom Pseudomonadati; phylum Pseudomonadota; class Alphaproteobacteria; order Rickettsiales; family Anaplasmataceae; genus Wolbachia; species Wolbachia endosymbiont of Drosophila ananassae. The sequence goes on from NZ_CP042904.1 coordinate 1,167,753, forward strand.
TTACCAAATTTTTTTTATCATCTATGTAAGCATTAACACTAGCAAATAACTTTGTTTTATATAGATCTTTTATAATTGAGTCTATATCATCGTCGTTTATATAATCACCAGATTTTAGTTTTATATAGAACCCTATTGTCTGGTTGCTTACCCTCTCATTACCAATACATTTGACATCTTTCACCTGCACTTTTTCCGCAGTTCCTAAAGCAACAAGCAGGGCAGGAAAAGAAATAAAAACCACTACCAGTATATAAAATAGCTTTTTCATATTTTATTTCAAAAAAGATCCCTAATATCATTTGACATTCCAGTTGCCATAAGCAAAAACAACACTAAAGCACCAAAAATAGCTGCATATTTTTGACATTTCAAGCTTAAATCCCTACGTATAACCGCTTCTATGATATAATGAAATAAATGCCCACCATCTAGCAGTGGTATTGGCAGCAAGTTAATTGCAGCTAAATTAGCTGAAATGATTGCCATAAAATATAGAACCATAATAAATCCCTTTTTAGCTGATTGTCCTGAATATTTTGCGATTTTTATTGGTCCACCTATTTCATTGATACTCCTTTTACCAACAATAATGTGAAAGAGAGCTTTGATCGTTAAGCACATAGTGTGGTAAGTTTCACTTACTGATAAGCTCACAGCCCCAAGAAAAGACGACTGCTTTAATGTATTGACTGAAATAATCCCTATAGTTTCTCTTTCTATTGTGTTGCCAAAAACGTCTTTGTCCTTGATTATTAATGGAGTTAAACTGGTCCTGTGCTTCTCATTATTTCTGCTATACTCAATCTCCATTCTTGTTTTAGGATTCGACATTATCACACGTGAAATATCTTCAAAGTATTTTATTTTATGCTCATTGATTTGTGTAATAGTGTCACCTGGCAACAAACCAGCTTGCTTAGCTGCACTACCTTCGATTACATTTTCAATCACCGGTGGAGTGCGATAATAACCTGCTATGCTAAAAAATATTGTAAAAGCTATAACAGCAAATACCATGTTTGCAAAAGGCCCTGCAAAAACTACTGCTGCTTTTTTATGACGCGGTTTTGTATGAAATGAATACAATTTTTCTTCTTCCGTTAATTCTTGTTGATCAGCTGGGACACTCGCTGCATTAGTATCTCCTAGCATTTTAACATAACCACCCAATGGAACAGCGCTTAATTTCCATCTAGTTCCAGACTTATCGTTAAAACCAAAAATTTCAGGACCAAAACCTATGGAAAAAGATTCAACTTTAACTTTGCATGCTTTGGCAACAACATAATGCCCATATTCATGCACGAATACTATGACAGAAATTATTAAAGAAAATGATAAAAAATAATATATTCCATCGCTAAATTGATGGATAAGATTAGAAATTAATTCCACCTGTATATTTAGATCTTAACAAAATGTTAAGTATATTAAAATGCGCCTCGCTTGACAAGTATTTAGTTTAACTTTTAAATTAAAAAAAGTTTAATTGTAATGACAGATACCTCACTACTCAGAAGAAAATTAATATATAGAAGCTGGCATAGGGGTTGCAAAGAAACCGATATACTTTTAGGGCATTTCGCATTGAAATATCTTGATAAATTTTCCTTAAGCGAACTAATCGAATACGAAAAAATAGTTGATCTTGATGATTACGAATTATATTGTTACATAACTCGTAAGACAAACCTCCCTCCTGGCTTGAATAGTCAGATAGTCAATTTAATTGCTTGCTTTATTGAAGCTAATCCTTTATGCACTCAAGATTAGTGATAATCTTATTTACCTTATCTAGTACCTCAGTATATTCTATTCTTTTCTCGTTTCTATACTTTTTGCGCTCTTGATTTACTTCATCTAATCGCTTTGTTAATTCTAAAATTTTATCCTCAAGAATTAGTGCTGCAAGTAAGAAATTTAATGCATCCGAACCCTTACCTCCAATTTTTTGAGATACAGAACCAACTAGCTTGTCAAAACTATTAGCAAGGCGTAATAAATGGCTCTTCTTCCCACTTTCGCAAGATATTTTGTATGTGTTATTACGTATAACTATTTCTACTACTTGCATATGATGCTAAAAATTTTTACTGTACAATATAAACTTAAATTCCCACTTTTATCTTATTTATGGTATAAGTTTTTATTCATTTACCAAATCAGACAATTTTTTACTGCTACGAAAATATGTTTTAAAGTATTGATTCTTTGTAAACTTCTGTAACATTAAATGGCTTGTTTCTTTCAAGTTATAACTTCTAACTGAAAAAGAACCAAACCCCCTAATTTCAACTCTATTATGATGTTTCAATGTGCTTGAAAGTATCCCAAAAAATCTATCAACTATAGCTGCTATAACAATCTTATCTAAAAAAGGATGTCTTTTTGCTACCCTCGCTATTATATCAGACTTTGTTGCCATTTATATGAAGCCAAAATAAGTAAACCTTATCACTTAGCAGATAATGCTATGTTATATTCTTCAACACCCAATACTTCAACTTCTATTTTTTCTGATATAGAGAATTTTTTATTCTCTGGTAAATGCTCTTGATCTATTAGAAGGGTTACATCGTTCTCAACTTCAACGACTAGTCCATTATCTTCTCTCTTACCTACAATAACCTGTATTTTATCACCTACCTTAACTTTCTTTATCAGTTCTTCAAGAGGATCATACTCTATTTGTTTTATTCCAAGATAAATTCTTGCCCGATTCACGTTAGCCCTTATTACTTTTGCTTCTATTTTATCACCTACATTATACTTCTTTATCTCATCTGAACCATTTTTAGACCAACTAAAATCTTTCACATATATTGTCCCTTCTACGTTCTCATCTATTTCAGAATCACCGAAAGCAACAGATACATATGAGCCGGTATTATTCTTCACTTCACCAGAAACAATAGAACCAGGAGGATATTTATTGATAAATACTTGCCAAGGGTTGTCTACACACCTTTTCATGCTTAAACTCATCCTACTCTTAGCAATGTCAATACTGAGAATTTTTACATATACTTCTTGTCCCCTTGTTACGAGACTACTAACTGGTAAATTACTCTTAACCCAAGTTATTTCTGACGAGTGCACTAAACCTTCAATTCCAGGTCTAAGCTCAACAAATAATCCATAATCTTCTATGCTTGTTACATAACCCTTATGCACACTATCAACTGGATATTTTGACTCTGCATCTTGCCAAGGGCTATCTTCTAGCTGCTTCACACCCAAGGAAATTTTAGCATTTTCCTTATCTATTTTTATAATTTTAACTTTTATAGTCTGACCACAAGTAAAAACTGCAGACGGATGACTTACCCTACTCCAAGAGATATCTGTAATATGTAACAATCCATCTATAACTCCCACTACATCTGATTCATGAATACCGACAAATACACCGTAATGAGTGATACTTTTTATTTTCCCTTCTATTATATCGCCTTCATTTAAAGATTCTAAAAATTTAATTTTTTCACCAGCGTGCAATTTTTCTAACACCAGCTTTCTTGATACTACAATATTGCCCTGCTTCTTATCCATTTTAAGCACGATGAACTTTTGTTCAGTTTCAATAAGGTGCTTCGCATCTTTTACTTGCTTCAAATCCACATGACTCAGCGGTAAAAAAGCGCTTATTCCGTCACCAAGATCAACAATAAAGCCACATTTAATTGAGCGTTTAATAACTCCGCTTACTTCAGCCCTTGTAACTGTATCTTCTTCCAACTTATTCCATTTTTCGTCCCTAATTGCTTTTTCACGACTAAGAACAACATTACCATGATAATCTTCAATTCTTTCCACATAAACTCTGATTTTCGAGCCAATAATGACCTCATCATTACAACCGAGTTCCTTGATCAGAATTCTCCCGTCAGATTTTAAACCAATATCAACCACAACGTCGTTAGGGTTTATTCTTGTAATTACACCTTCTACCACATCTCCTTCTTTAATTTTGTTAACAAAAGAATCTTCAAACAAGGTATTATCTTGATCCTCAAATTGGCCTTGACATATCTCTTCTATAAATTTGTTTGATGATAGCTTTCTGATAGTAACCGGTAGATTTACGACTGGATTATTATTATTCATACCTTTAACTTAAACTTTATTAGAACTCATATATTATATAATATTAACAATTATTGACAAGTAATTTTTCATTAACTCATTTCGAGAATTGTTTAAGCTATATAAAATATAGTGAGAAAATTATATATGTATCAAGAATATGCTATTTAAGAATAGCAAGTGGATTAGATCGTTCTCCAGAAGGTCCAGGCTAAAACCTGATGTTGATGAAATATTGGAAAAATATTCTATTCAAAACAGCAAGGAATCTATAGAGAAAATTGTAAATTCACAAAAAAGAATATGGGTAGAAATAGGCTTTGGCAACGGTGAAAATATGCTTTACCAGGTGCTCAATGAACCTGATCTATTATTTATAGGATGTGAGCCCTACTTAAAGGGGGTTTCTCGCTTGCTGACAAACATAGAAATACAGAACATAAAAAATATTTTAATGTGGACAGAAGATGCAAGAGAATTGATTGCAAATTTTCCTGATAACAGTGTTGAAAGATTCTTTATTCTCTTTCCAGATCCATGGCCAAAAAGAAGTCACAATAAAAGACGATTAATTAATACGGAATTTTTAAATTTATTAGCAAAAAAAATACTTATAACAGGGGAAATATTCATTGCAACCGATCATCAGGACTATGCAGAGTGGATAGCATCACATATAAAGCAGTGTAACTCTTTAATCTATAGGGAAGACGATTTCACAAGTTATACTCTTACAAAATACCACAGAAGAGCGCTCAAAGATCAGCGTAAAGTGAGGTTCTTTAAAGTAAGTGTTATTAATAATTTGCAGACTATGGATCAATAGAGTTTTTGCATATCTCTTTTACGTTAACTATAGATTAAAAATAATAAAAAAAGAGGGAGAAATAGAGTAAATTCCTTTAACTACTTCTCCTTATGAAGGAATAGACTTCTTGCATAACCCAAACTAAGTAGAAAAAAGGTGTCATCCGAGTAGCTGACACTGGTTCCTTTACGACGGAAGTGTCCAGAGGTGTCATTCCAGTCTGGAATCCAGAAAAAAGGATGGTGTCATTCCGTATCCGTTCAGCCAATGGCGTCAACTTAAGAACTTTCATTAGCAAACTCTCCTAAAGACATGATGGCGTTTAGGCTTATCTACTTTATTGCGGCTGTCCCGGTCGGATTTTAACTTTAGCGCGTATACTTAAAAAGGGCTTGAAAGTTTTTTGGCGCAATAAGTACCTGATAGAGTTTCTGCCTCATTACACCAAATAAAACTGAAAAATTTAAACGATACTCAGTAATTTGATCTGGGTTCCAAGGCCCTTGTGCATCACACATATGAAGCGATAATATATTGCACATGACCAAGTTTGCCCAAAATTCTTGTAATACAGCCTCTCCAGAAAAATTCTCTAACTCTGCTCCTACTTTGAGTCGTTTATAGCACTCCTCTATGTGTCACCTTAACACATAAGCTTTGCTCCAAAGTCTCGGTCAAAAACTCTGTTTCTCAGTTGGCTAATGTCAGCACTATAACTCTTACTTTCTGTCCTTTCATTTTATTTTTTAGCTTTTCATTTTCTAATATAAAATCAAAATCTAATTCGCCAGCGTTCCCATAGCTTACTATAATTTCTTTTTTGCAAGCGAAAAATAAAATCTACTTCCAAATCATAATGCTGCTGAATGAATTTTACTGAAGACGATCATAGATAAATAATAATTTCTCTTGATTTAATAAACGCATTTGAGTGATAACTTCGGGTAATTGCTCTGCCGCCAACGTTTGTTCACCTATATTCCAAGCTGCAAGACGAGCACTGCAAATCAGCGAAGTACACAAATCAACAAACAAATTGCCAATGGTGCCTGTTGTTCCATTTGGTTCAAACTCGGATACAATTTCCCCAGAGCTGGGTAATCTCATACCAGAACCATCTGCTGCAATAAGTCTATAGCCTCTCCAACTCAGGTTCATCCTGATAGGCTGTTTGGATGCTTAAATTCTTGAAAGCCTGTATGGCAAATCTTATACCTTGCTTTAGAAAAAGCTTGCTTTGAGGGTACATGTCAATGGCTCCATAAGTTCACATTCTATTCCCAAACTTTTTTTAACTAACTTTAAAATCATAGAAAATACTGTCGAAAAAGGAAGTTTTCTTGTTCGTGTAAAACTCAACACAATGGATTTTCTGAAAAGTTTTCGAGTATATTATATTTTTAATTTGTAGAATAAGGTTTTTTCCTTTTTGCATGTTTCACCTAAAAAAGACACATTTTAAACTTTTTTGTTGCAATAAAATAGAAACAAAAGTGCTGTTTCTTGCACTCTTTGGATAATTTAATGATAAAAAATTTAGAGAGAAATTTTATACACTATCGCTGATATTTTTCCTTAAGTTGATGCCATTGCCTGAACACTTACCTAATGATGAAGCTATCGAAAACATAGCAAAGAGACTTCAAAAATCTATAGACGATGCAAAAAAGCACAAGGTCATGTTTAGTGTTGATGTATTCCAAGGAGAAAAAAGTCATCAATAATAGATTATTCGATACTGATCTTATACCACCTCATGGAGCAAGATAAAAATGTTACTGAGACTGGAAAAGAAAAACTACGGCCTCTTATGTTAGAAATGTTTAATCTAGTTTCAACAGGCACTGATGTGAGCCAAGAAGTTCGGAGATTATTGCCAGAAGATATACTGAAAGAACGCGGCGAATATTTGTCACGTCTAAAACAAATTGTAAGTGATAGTATTGAAAATGACAAAAAAAAAGAAATTGTAGTAGAAAGAGATAATAAATTTTATTGTGTACAGTGTCCAGAAGAAAGTGTTATAACTCCTGCAAAATTTCTGAGTAATCCAGAATTTCAAAATTTAGATGGAGCATTACAGATTGGAGAAGGTAACGTAATCCGAACACAAAATAGACAATATCGTGACATGAAGGGCAGATTCCAGATGACTTTTCCAATAAGCAACAGTGAAAAGATTGTGATGACCTTATCTTCTGAAAAAGCTGAGGGTTTTGGCAAAATAATGGTACACATGGATGATAAAAGTTGTGAAATATTCTCAAAGTACCTAAAAGAGCTAGAAAAAGAACCACATATAAGCAAGGTTGTTGAAGCTGCTAAAAGTTTTGTGCAAAACAAATCTCCTCTTTCTTCTGTAGACAATGCTAATGTTCAGCAGCTTCAGAGCAATGTCAAAAGTTTACAGAGTAGTGACCGAAATCGAGGTTGAAAAAGTTTTAATAATTGTTATACACATACACTGTTGCATATAGCAATAGTGTATGTGTATAGTTAGTAGGGTTTGTAAACTTAATAAAGTCTACAACTAATTTGAAAACTACTTTATTGTATGCAAGACTTTAAAATACTAGAAAATCTAAAAACCAAAGCACTAGAAGCTGAAAAAGGAGGCGGTTCTGACAGGATTACCAAACAACATGAAAAAGGGAAATTAACTGCTAGAGAAAGGCTCAGTATATTGCTCGATGAAAGTTCTTTTGCAGAATACGATAAATTCGTAAAACATCATGCAAATGATTTTGGCATGCAAAATGCTAATTTTTTAGGTGATGGGGTAGTGATTGGTCATGGTACTATTTATGGCAGAAAAGTTTTTGTTTATTCTCAGGATTTTACTGTCTTTGGTGGTTCACTTGGTGCGTCACATGCAAAAAAAATATGCAAAATTATGGATATGGCAATTAATGCCAGAGTTCCAATTATCGGACTAAATGATTCTGGTGGAGCCAGAATTCAGGAAGGAGTAAATTCTCTTGCTGGTTATGGAGAAATTTTTCAAAGAAACGTAAATGCATCGGGTGTTATACCACAAATTTCTTTAATTATGGGCCCATGTGCAGGAGGTGCAGTTTATTCCCCAGCATTAACTGACTTTACTTTCATGGTGAAAAACAGTTCATATATGTTTATAACCGGGCCAGATGTAGTAAAAAAGGTTACCTACGAAGATGTAAGTTTCGAAGACCTCGGTGGAGCAAAAATTCATACAAGCAAAACAGGAGTAGCGGATTTTGCATTCAATAATGATGTTGAAATGCTGCTAAAAATGCGTGAATTCTTTACTTTCTTACCAGCAAATAATCAAGAATCACCAAAATCTGCACCAATCTGTAATGATGTTGACGACATTGATGAATCCTTAAACACTCTAATTCCTACCAATCCTAATACTCCTTATGATATGTATGAACTCATTGAAAAGGTGTGCGATGAGAGGAATTTCTTTGAACTGAAGCCTGATTTTGCTCGTAATATCATAACTGGTTTTGGTAGAATTGGAGGAAATACTGTCGGTATTGTTGCAAATCAACCTATGCACCTTGCAGGATGTTTGGATATTGATTCTTCAAGAAAAGCTGCAAGGTTTGTAAGGTTTTGTGACGCATTTAACATTCCCATCATCACACTTATTGATGTTCCAGGATTTCTGCCAGGTACAAATCAAGAATACAATAATATAATACAACACGGAGCGAAACTGCTTTACGCTTACGCTGAAGCGACCGTGCCAAAAATTAGCCTTATCACTAGAAAAGCGTATGGTGGTGCATACATTGTTATGAATTCGAAACATCTAAAAGGTGATATAAATTATGCCTGGCCAACTGCTGAAATAGCTGTGATGGGCCCTGAAAGTGCAGTTGAAATTATATTTAGGCATGAAAAAGACCAGCAAACGTTAATCAAAGAATATAAAGAGAAATTTGCTAATCCATTTTTTGCTGCATCACATGGATACATTGATGACATTATAGTACCAAGTAAAACAAGGTATCACTTTTGTAAAGCATTAGAGCTACTCAAAAACAAGAAGGTAGAAAGGATATGGAAAAAGCATGACAACTTACCTCTGTAACTTTCTTCTAAGCCTTGCTTACAAGTTATGCAATATTATAAGTGTAATCAGTGTGCCGTTACCAAGACTCGAACTTGGGACCTCGTCATTACCAATGACGTACTCTACCACCTGAGCTACAACGGCAGGCTTATATATTATGATAATGAATAATACAAAAAGGAATAAGGAAAAAGAAGAGGAGAAAAAAAGATTAGCGAAAGCTTTAAAGCAAAACATTTTGAAAAGAAAAAAACAGCAACAGAGTAGACAAGATGCCAGAACTACCGGAAGTGGAAGTCATATCTAACTTCTTGCTTGATAAAATTAAAAACAAGCAAATTAGTAATGTTATAGTTAATAATTGGAATTTACGTGCCCCAATAACAAAAAATATTGATGATATGCTAAAGGGCAAAGTCATACGCAACATCAAGCGTAGAGGTAAGTATACGATCTGGAATACAGATGGTAGTATGGCTGTAATCATACATCTTGGCATGAGTGGAAAGCTTATATATGCTGAACACGATCAAGCGCAGAATAAACATGATCACGTAGTGTTTTTGTTTTCTGACAATACTTCAATAATTTTTAATGACCCAAGAAGATTTGGATTAGTTATTGTTTTAAATAAAGAACAGGAAATAAATTTTTTTGACGATTTCGGAATAGAGCCCCTCACGGATGAATTCAGTGGAGACTATTTACAGGAGTTGCTGAAAAACAAAAAAGCAAATATCAAATCAGCATTAATGGACAATAAATTAATAGTTGGCGTAGGCAACATATATGCTTCTGAGAGCTTGTTTAGAGCCCGCATATCACCACTCAGGCCAGCAAAAAACTTGACCTATAGAGAGTACGAAAAACTTGCTGCTGAAATAAAAAATACTCTGAGTGATGCAATTGCTGCAGGCGGCTCAACACTGAAAGATTATGCACAGCCATCTGGATCTGCTGGATACTTTCAAAATAACTTTTACGTATATGGTAAAGTTCAAAAACCTTGCAAGATTTGCAATAATATCATAACACTTATACGACAAAATGGCCGTAGCACTTATTTTTGCAACGCGTGCCAGAATTAAGATTTTATTTTTTGATATGATATTTTCATCTGAAAAAGATCCGATTGATTTATTTTCAAAGTGGTATAAAGAAGTACTCAATTCGTCATATAGAGAACCAACTGCAATGACGCTAGCAACGTGTAGCAAAGACTGCATTCCATCTGCAAGAGTAGTATTACTAAAGGAATATAGTAAAGAAGGTTTTGTGTTCTTCACTAACATAAATAGTAGAAAAGGAAAAGAATTGACCGAGAACCCTAAAGCTGCATTAGTGTTTCACTGGATAGAATTTTCTAGGCAGGTAAGAATTGAAGGAGAGGTTAAACTCCTAAACAGTAAAAAAGCTGATGAATATTTCTCTTCTCGAGCACGTGATAGTCAAATTAGCGCATGGTGCTCAAAACAATCGAGCATTCTGAAAGATTGGCAAGATTTTGAGCAAGCTATAAAATTAAAGGAAAAAGAATTTCACAATACACAAGTTTCTCGTCCTGACTTTTGGGTGGGATTTTGCGTAATCCCAAAAGTAATTGAATTTTGGCAAGAAGGTGAATATAGGAAGCATATTAGATTTAGATACACTCTTGTTGAGGGAAGCGATTGGAAAGTGGAACAACTATATCCTTAAAAATGGTTGCGGGAGTAGGATTTGAACCTACGACCTTCAGGTTATGAGCCTGACGAGCTACCGAGCTGCTCCATCCCGCGTCGTTGCTTATTTAGTTATTATATATACAAATAATGAAAAAAGAAAAATAAAATTTCACCACATGCAAATATCGACACACTTATTAACTTTTCTTGACATAATAGTTGGTTATATACGTAACAATCTGCGCAATGAACAATATAACTTGATACTGTGGTTTCCTGTTTTTCAGTGTGTAGGAATTCTAACCTATTTTTCCCTAAGTTTTGAACCAAGCTGCATATCTATTTTTCTTTTGCTTTTACCCACACTAATTTTGATTGCAATATTGTATAAAAGGTACGCGATATTGTGTATCGCTTTAATTGCAGTGCTCATAGGATTTACAGCTAGTAAATTAAGAACAGCTTTAGTTGATACTCAAATTCTTGATAAAGAGAGATATGTAAAAGATATCGTTGCCACAGTGAAGGATATTAACGACAGGGGCTCATATAAACAATTTCTGCTTTCTGTTGAAAAATCCCCTACTATCTCAAAATCCTCTCCTGTCATCCCAGCGCCCCCTTTTGTCATCCCAGTACTTGATACTGGGATCCAGAAAAAAAAGATATGGATTCCAGCGTCACGCGCTGGAATGACACCGGATAGAGCTCTAGATAACATCAGAATATCAGTTAGAACCAAAGTGGAAAAAGGCATTAAAATAGGCGATCAAGTAAAATTATCAGCAAAACTCTTCCCTCTAAAGATTGCGCCCTCGGAGTATGCATACGATTTTGCAAGAATAGCATATTACCAGAAAATAAGTGCAACAGGCTTTGCAACAAGCAAAATAGCCCTGCACAAAAAGGCTGAAGCAAGGAAATTTCAAGAATATATAGAATCTTTCCGTCAATACATTTATGAAAACCTGCAGCAAAATATCAAGAAACCACATGCGGATATAATCTCTGCATTACTGATCGGTAAAAAAGATGGCATAGATCAAAAAACTATGGACGCGATACGAGATTCAGGTATAGCACATTTGTTTGCCATATCTGGTTTGCATTTATCATTCGTTGCTGGTCTGTTTTTTGTAGTGTTTCGTAATTTATTCGCAATATCTGAAACTTTGACTCTTAAGTATAACACCAAGAAAATATCTGCATTCCTTACTATCTTGCCAACCACGTTTTATTTGTTGATTACCGGTATGCAAATTTCTGCTCAGCGTGCCTACATCATGGTGATTTTAGTACTCGTTGCAATAATGATAGAGAGAAAATATCGAGGGTTAATAGCAATTGCGTTTGCTGCTGCAGTGATACTTATCATAGAACCTGAAGCAATTTTAAAGCCTGGCTTTCAGATGTCATTTTCTGCTGTTTTGGCACTGGTTGCCAGTTATCAAATTAATGCTAATAAATTATTCAAAATAAAAATAATGAAATATTTTGTGTCGATAATGATCAGCTCAGTAATAGCAAGTTTAGCAACTGTTCCGTATACGATATATAATTTTAATTATTTTTCAATTAGTGGCATTATCACAAATTTAGTTGCTATACCAATAGTTACATTAATTATTATTCCACTTGGAATAATTTATGTCTTATTGATTCCTTTAGGTATTGAATGGATTATAGCGCCATTTATAGAGCGCCCAATTAACAGCATTTTGTATATAACAAACGCTATCGCTAGTCTTCAGTATTTGGTTATTCCCATTCGTACTTTTCCTGCCTCATCAATTATTATAATAACATTTGGGTTATTGTGGCTGTGCTTGTGGGAAAGAAATTGGCGTTTTTTGGGATTTTTTTTTATTGTACTAGGTATTTGCTTTAGCGCTGCATATAAAACCCCCGACATCCTAATAAATGCTGATAATGTTGCTGCAAAGGAGAGTGATAACTTACTATATTCTCTCACTAGAAAAAGCAGAAATTTTGTTATCAAAACGTGGGCAAAGCAAAACGGACAGAACCAAATTTTGAATCATACAAAATATAGCAACCCAGATAAAAGACTAAAATATGGCTGTATATACAATAAAGGAAATAATAAGTCAGTGTTGCTAGCTTATAAAAAAGAAGATATTTCAGAAAATTGTGATAAAGTTGATTTAACAATTCAATTAAGTGAGTTTGACTATTCAGCTTGCAACACTAAAATTATTAAACATGCTGATCTAGAAACGTATGGCACACATTCTGTTTGGTTAACAAATCGTTACGTAAAGATTAATACAGTGCGCTCCAATAGGCCTTGGCACATGTTGAAAAATTAAGAAACTTGATTTTAAGGTTTGGTTAATGTATACCTAAATAAGTTTAAACTAGAAAAATGTTATGGTTACAGACACTCAAGATCCTTTCAAAGACTATTTTGATTTTTTAGGATTTAGAAAACTTTCTGACCAGCCCAGTAGAATTTTGAGCTCTATAAGAAAGTATTCTGGTACTATATCGATAGCAAGTACCATTGCTGCTCTTATAGCATTTACTACCTTTTCTATTCAGCCTGTTATAGTAAGTATTGCTGGATTTGCGTTCACGCCAGCACCTCTTGCCTTTATTCCTCTTGCAGTTCTCTTATTTACTGCTGTTATAAACTTTATAAATACACAAAAAATAAAAGAGAATGAGATAGATAAAAAAGTAGGAAACTGTCAAGTTGATGAACAGTACAGCCAGATTGTTCAAGAAGCCGAAAAAATTGAAATTGTAACAAATTTAGATCGTAAGAGGAAAAAGCTTTTAATAGTTTTACCAATTTCTAAGACGCAGAGAGAAATACTAGAAGATATAAAAGCAGAAAATAGAAATAGGATTTTCTTATTTACTGGATCATATGTATTTGGTGCTATTATAGTAGTTTCAGCAATATCACAATCCATTAATGCTCCAATAACATTAATATCTTTATTAGTCGTTGTTCTTGTATGCATCATATCAACACTTAGCAATCTAATAAGTAATAGCGTAGATCATGAAAATCATACTATTAGAAACCACAGTACTTTAGGTCTTCTACTTCCATACTGGTCTGGAAAGGGCATGGTTGTATCAGTAATAGAAAATAAGCTTGGTAAAAAGGAAAATGAACTAATATCTCTAATGAAAGAACTGCTTAGTCCGTTTTGCGACTCATTTGGCAGTAACCTTAAAAAAGCTTGCGATTTACTTGATAATAGTCTTTTAAAGCCTGCAAGTATTGACATTAAAGAAACGCTTAATGATATAAGAGGTGATTTAAAAGTTTTACTCAATAATTTAGAAGAGATTATAGAGCAAGATGTAGATAAAGTGAAAAAGAACGCTAATACAGAGATAACTACGTGCTTGAAAGGCATTAGTAAAAGTATAGGTGAGTCATTGAAAGAGATACGTACTGAATTGAAAGAAAAACTTAACCAACTTCAGCCTTCAGGAATAGGAAATTATCTTGTTAAATTTGTGCCAACTACAAGCAACAGACAAGCTGGTAATACTGGAGATTCTCATGATCAAAATCACTCTTTGGAAAGTGATGATGATGAGGAGGAGTTCTTTGATTGTTTTGCGCTTACTGAGGAAAATAAAAAAGAAATAATTCAAGAAGTACGTAAAATAATAAATGACGTGGTACGGAATAAGCTTGAGCCGATACAAGAACAGCTTGCAACGTTGCAAGCAAACGGCAGTCCTGATAGCGCTTTAGGATCTGAAGATGTAGATAATATTGACCAATTTCCATTAACATTAGAAGATACAGTAAAAGCACGACGTAAAACAGTAAGAAATTTGGAACTAGAAGAAGAAAACAATAGGCTGATAAAAAAAGAGCAGAAGTTAACACAAAGAAAACCTGAACAAGAAAAAACAGATGAATGGAAAGAAAAAATCAACGGCAAACCAAGTGACTTTCTATATTATTTATTAGAATCTATTAAGCTGGAAGAAAAAGATAATAAAGAAAAAAAGGTTGAGGCAACATTACGAGATTTTGATAATAAAGTTACAATCTACTGGAAAGATGGCTCTCAAACAATTTGCCATATTAAAAAACAAGGTGATCTGCAAATTGAGTCTAGTGCAACAATGTTTACAGACCCAAATGTTCAAGCAGCATGGGAAATGGCGCGGGGTAAATCACTATAGATCACTCAATAATAACCTTAAGTGTTAATAATGATAAAGAGAAATTAAGGTTAGACACCTATATAGCTGAAAAATGCAACATATCACGCAGTAAAGCTCAAAGATTGATACAAAATGGGCAGGTGAAATTACTTGGCATACCGATAATTAATAATGATCACATAGTAAAACCAGGTGAAGAGTATATAGTACATCTCGTTCAACCTGACATATTCACATCAATTGAGCCTAATTATGACATAAAACTTGATATCGTCTATGAAGATGAGGACATTATAGTTCTGAGTAAACAAAGTGGATTAACAGTGCACCCAGGTGCTGGGACAAACAATGATACGCTTTTGAACGCAGTTATCGCTCACCTTGGTAAAATCCCTTACAGCCATGTAAGACCAGGAATTGTTCATAGACTCGATAAAGATACTAGTGGGCTGATGGTAATTGCAAAAAATGAAGAAGCCCATGGTTTTTTGTCTGAATTGTTATCAAATCGTAAAATAAAGCGAGAATATTTAGCAATAGTTTGGGGAATATTATCTTCTCAGCAAGGCACGATAAAAACTAACATTGCTCCCAAACGCGGTAATAAAGAAATGATGTGTGTAACAAAAATCACAGGCAAATTAGCAATCACTCACTATTTAGTGCAAAAAGTTATAGGACAAGTAAGCCTCGTTAAATGCACTTTAGAGACAGGCAGAACACACCAAATTCGAGTCCACATGAGCCACATAGGACATTCCATAGTTGGTGATCAAGTTTATGGAAAAAATAGTAGTAAAAGCACAAAATATGCTAAAAACTCTAGTTTTATTCGTAATTTCAATAGACAAGCACTACATGCTTATACACTGGGCTTATATCACCCCAAAAGTAAGGGATACATGGAATTTGTCTCTGATTTACCGCAAGATATAAAAACTTTAATTGGTGAGTTTGACAACATATCTTAATAACATTCGTATTAACCTATCAATATTATCATCCATGTTATCAGGAAGTTAATTAATGAAAGAAAAACTGCTGCACTACCTAGATCTTTCACCTTTTTTGAAAGTATGTGTTGTTCACTGGAAATACGCTCAATTGTCGTTTCAAAAGCAGTGTTAACAATTTCCACAATTAACACCAGGAATAGGCTGCTTATCATTACTGCACGTTCTAGATTACTTACATCCAAAACAAACAAAATTGAGACACATACTATAAAAAGCAGTAACTCCTGTCTGAACGCAATTTCTGATATAAAAGCTGATTTTATTCCTTCACAAGAGTATTGAATTGCTTTTATTAGACGAATAATGCCCTTCTTCATTATTATTCACAAAACCCTTTAATCAAAATTTTAACTCATTTGGATTTGCTACACCCTATAGCATTTTTATCATTTGTTCACCCTATTGGTTTTGAAATTAAGATTTACTGCAACTACAATAAGTACTCTTATCATCACATTTTGGTGTTAAGTCAGGATAGAACGTGAGTATAGCATCATTCTTTCTTACAAACACTGATTGATAATCGTCATCTTCCATTTCATATAGACACATTCCATCTTTTCCTAATTCCTTAAACGCCTTAGTTGCAGAAATTATCGGCATGAAGGTTATATGCGTATCCATTTGGGCATTTAACTTTCACTTCCCCATCCTTACCTAAATATTTCATTCCAAATGTATAAACTGGCGGCTTAATATCTGATTTATTGCATAGGATTCCAAATTGCACCTGCCCATTTATCTTCTTGAGCTTCAACATATCTACCTACAAAATGCATACCACCTAGTTTATCGTTTGGCTCACCACAAAAAATATGTCCAAACCCTATAGTTTCTTTTTCACTTCCACTATTTGTAAACCAAATGTTAGCCAGTTCATCTTTAAGTAACTCCAAATCCGCATCTGGCGTAATCACTTATATATTCCTTTCACTACTTCTTGATGCTGCGGACAACTAAGTAAAATTTTGAAATCTTCTTTATCTGGATGTGCTCCCCAATCTCCACAAACTTTCAACACTCCTCTATCGAAGTCAGTTAATTCTGAAACGGTGGCTGGTTGTGAACTGAAAAATGGTTCAAAATTGACTTCAACATTTTCTTCTACATAGCCGGTGTGAAAATAATGATCCTTAATATAAAAAATAAATCCTATTATTGGTATTATTAAACACAAAATTAGTTTAACTGTCTTCGACATAATCACGTTCACAAAAAAGCTAGCCTATAAGAAATAATTTAAAAAAGTTTTAATCTAATCGTTTTTGCAGAGCAGCAACTCCCGGCATTTCATCGCCACTTAACCAATCTAAAAATGCTCCTCCACCAGTGGAAACATATGTAAAATCCTTATCGGTAAGGCCTGCAGCGCTTATTGCAGATAGACTATCACCTCCCCCTATTATGCTGGTTAACTTTCCTTTGTGCGTTAAGTCACTTACGATTTTCATTACCCCTATTGTACCGCTTGCAAAAGCTGAATGTTCAAAAACACCAATAGGTCCATTCCACAGCAGAGTCTTACTGCTTGCTATTATACTGCTTATTGTACTCAAAGTTTGTGATCCGATATCCAAAATTATATCACCGTCCAAAATGGACTCAGTTTTTCTTGAAATACTAGTGCTGTAATCAGAGTTTACTGCAACCAGAACGTCTTCTGGCACAACTATTTTGCAATTGTTTTTATTTGCTGTTTCAACAATATTATGTAGAAGGTCGTCAACACCATTTTGAAAGAAAGATTTCCCTATATTTACTTTGCTAAATGACAAAAAATTGTTGGCTATTGCACCACCTAGAACTAGGTAATCAACCTTTTCTGTTAGCTTCATAAGCACTTTTATTTTAGTTGATATTTTAGCTCCCCCAACTATCGCAGTAATAGGTTTAGCTTTAAACGATACAGCTTTTTCAAGATACTTTAGCTCATCTTGCAAGCAAAATCCTGCATAGGAAGGTAAAAACTCTGTAATGCGTGAAATAGAAGCGTGAGCTCTGTGAGAGCAAGAAAATGCATCATTTACATATATATCCGCCAGAGATGCTAATTGTCTGGCAAAGTTTGCATCATTCTCCTTTTCCCCTTCATAAAATCTTAGATTCTCCAGTAATATTATATCTCCTGCATCCATAGCACTCACTGCTTTTTGCACTTTTTCACCAACGCAATCATCAATGAATTTCACTTTTTTATTTAGTAACTGCGATAAAGTGTCAATTACATTTTTTAGCGACAGATTATTGTCTCTGGCCTTTGGGCGTCCAAAATGTGATATAATAATAATCTTTGCACTCGCATTCACTAAATACTGAATAGTAGGCAATGCTCTCAAAATACGAGTGACATCACGAATTTCTCCATCTTTTATAGGAACATTGAAGTCAACTCTAAGTAAGACGGCTTTATTGTGAAGATCACAATTTTCTATACTAGGTATGTTCATTACAAAATTGAAGCTATAAAGTCACTATACAGCAGTTTGATCTAAAGTAAAGTTTTAAGCTTACGAACGTTTAAGGAAATTTGCATGCCAAACGCTTGACACTGGAACCTTATCGTCATGCCATCACGAACCGTCATACCGCCGGGTATCTCTTAGCCGCTAACACGTAGCGGGATACTTGACCTTTACAGGGATGACGATTGTCGTTTAGCCATAAATATTTAAGAAATTTACTAAACAGAAAAAAAGGCAAAAGAAGCCCCGTGGTTGGCTAATTACTTACATTATACTTTCAAGTATGGCGTTTTTTTATTCTAAACGCTTAATAACCGCGATTTAGCTGCTTTTTAATGCAACTAACCTTTAGTCATAAATGTTTAAGAAATTTACTAAACAGAAAAAAAGGCAAAAGAAACCCTAGGGTAGCTAATTATTCACTATCCATTTTTTAAGTTGGCGTTTTTTGATGTTTTAAATGCTTTATAAGCGTATTTCAGCTTGTATAGGTAAAAACCTAGAAATTTGATAAAGACATAGAGTGCACATAGTGCAAAAAATTAAACATGAGACGCCAGATACGTGAGTTTTTTTGTCATTTAATCTGTACAGAGAAGATAAATAAATAGCTTCACTATCATGATAAGGGGGCTGGCGAAGGGTGTCAAGTAAGTTTTTTCGTTTCATCCGTTTCTTGATTTAGGTGCCCTTGACTTCCGGCTGGGTCGAATTTGTATAGCTACATTGTCGGTAAATCTAAATTGCTTTAATAATTTTGATTGAAAAATAGTTTTTCTATTATATAAATGCTACTTTAGAGTAGTCAAAATGGAAGACAATAAATATAGCCTAGGTTTAAGAGTTATCCATTGGTTGATGGCTGTTTTTATTATCGGTATGCTTTGTTCTGGACTTTATATGAAAAGCTTACCACTTAGCAATGAAATTAAGTTCAACATATACGCTATTCATAAGGCTTGCGGTATCACTATTCTTGGACTAATCATAGTACGCATATTTTTTCGCGTCTTTACTTATGTTCCACCACTTCCAGCAAATTTTTCTCGGTTTGTAATCAATACAAGTAAAGCAGTGCACTTTGGTTTATATTCTTTAATGGTGCTAATGCCACTATCTGGCTATGTCATGTCTTCTGCTTCTGGCAAACAGATCAAATATTTTTTTCATATCCCTTTGTTGATTAATCAAAACAAAGATCTAGCTAACACGGCTAACGAGCTACATTCGATGCTTGCATATTTTATGGTACTCTTTATAATCTTACATATACTTGGCGCTTTGAAGCACACATTTATAGATAAGCAAAACATTTTTAAACGTATGATATAGGTTATATGTTAAGTAGCCTCTGGAAAAAAGGAACAGATTTTCTTGGCAGTGAGTTTGCTATAATGGGTGGTGCTATGAGCTGGGTTTCAGAGAGAAACTTGGTCTCAGCAATCTCAAACGCTGGTGGTTTTGGTGTGATTGCATGTGGTGCAATGTTTCCAGACTTGCTAAAAAAAGAAATCATAGAGACGCAGCAATTAACTAACAAGCCATTTGGTGTAAATCTAATTACTATGCACCCAAAGTTGAGTGAGTTGATAGATGTGTGTATTGAAACGAAAGTGAGCCATATAGTGCTTGCCGGTGGACTGCCAACAAAGCCTAATATAGAAAAAATCAAGGGTGCGGGCATTAAAGTTATGTGCTTTGCACCAGCATTAAGCCTTGCGAAAAGGTTAGTAAAAATGGGAGTAGATGCATTAATAATAGAAGGAATGGAAGCAGGTGGGCATATAGGTCCAGTTAGCACTTCTGTTCTTGCACAAGAGATATTGCCTCATTTTAAAAATGAACAAATACCAGTGTTTGTTGCAGGTGGAATAGGAAGAGGTGAAATGATAATTAATTACCTGGAAATGGGAGCAAGTGGCTGTCAAATAGGTACATTATTTGTCTGCACTAATGAGTCAATTGCCCACAAAAATTTCAAGGAAGTGTTTATTAAATCGGCCGCACGTAATGCAATACCTTCTGTACAGATAAGTGCTGATTTTCCTGTAATTCCTGTAAGAGCTATAGCCAACAAAGCAAGTGATGACTTCATGAAGCGTCAAAAAGAAGTTATTGATGAATACCAAAAGGGACAGATCTCAAAAGAAGATGGGCAGCTTGAAATAGAAAAATTCTGGGCTGGAGCTTTAAGAAGAGCAGTAATTGATGGAGATGTTGAAACGGGATCTTTAATGGCTGGCCAAAGTGTTGGCATGGTTGATAAGGAAAAGCCTGTAAAAGAAGTAGTGGATATGTTAGTTCAACAAGCAAAGAATCATATTAATAGCAAATCTGTAGAAGTAGAAAGCCCAGAAAGCAAATAGTTAAGCGACCTTCCAATAAGCAAGTTGCCGCAATTATTTATAATATGGCATAATTGCCCAGTTTTAATGTAAAATTAACGCTAAAGAGGTATCTATACATTTTGTTATGTATGGAGGAGTCTATGCTAAGTTCTAAAAAAGATATTAACCAACAATTGCACGACACTATATACAAAAAGGTAACAAAAGAAAATCATAAATATGGAAGCCCACAAAAGGGAGATGGAACTATCAAAAAATGCATAGAGTTGTTCAAGGAAGGAGCTAGTCCTGAGGTATTAACTGAATTAGAAAAATCGCTGAGAGAACAATTAGAAAAATCACCAGAAAAACAAGAGGAATATCAAAAACATTATAAGTATTATATCGAAAACTTTCTTCCTGCATTGAAAGATGAAGTAATAAAATCAGAAGAACTAGCTGTACCTACAGTATTTAACAATGAAAGAGAACAATCACAAAGACCACAAACAATAAGAGGAAAAATAGTAAAAACAATTTTGGATATTACTAACAGGAGCAGCAGTGTAAGCTCAATACCAAATGCTGTTGAAGAAAATATTGAAGATCAAATGCAGCTAAAACATATTGAAGAGCAAAACAACACACAAGAAACACCCTTGAATGTAGCTGAGAAAAAAAGTGGTGATAATAAAATACTTGGCCAATTAGATATTCCGAAAGGGGTATCTAGAAAATATAGTAAAGTTATGGAGCAATTAAAGAAGAATATAAAAACTCCTAAGCTTGGTAACGGTAGTGGTTCAGATAGTGGAATAAACTCACCTGGACTGAGTGAAAAAAACTCGATATCACCAATAAATAGTAGAAAAAACAGTTTAACATCAATAGCAAGCACTTCATCTGAGGAAAGTTTAAACTCAACATTGAGCTCTGTTGAAGAAGATAATGGCTTACAACCAGAGGGTGGAGAAAAAACTGAGTTATTAGAATCAAATTTGGAATCCCCAAAAGAAAACGAGACTCAAGTGCAGCCAGAGCAGACTGTAAAAAAAGAGCCAAAAATGCAAGAAAATGAAAACTCAGATGGTCAAGCAAATCCAGATCAAGTTAAGAAAGATATCCTACTTAAAAACCAACCCAATAACAGAAATCTTCACGTTGCACTTGTAGCAGGTTGTGCTCTCTCCACAATAGGGTGCATTGTTGCAGGAGCAATGACATCAGGATTGATAGGAGCAGGACTACTTGCTATGGCTGCAGTGTTTGCTATAGCAGCAGTAGCTGAATTGCATTCAAACTTCCTATCAAGTAAATTAACATCCATTAATGTGAGTCCTCTTGTTGATGATAAAGAGCTTACAGCATTGTAAAAATTAAATATGTGTTACTTGTAGTGGATAAGTGAATTCAGTTCTTGCCTATTGATATAAAAGTTGTTATATTTAAAAAATGTTTAAAAGGTATTTAGTTGATGCGCATTCAATTGAATAAAGTTTTGGTTTTTATAGCCTTATTAAGTTTCATTTTTGCATCATATTCTAGCGAAGCAAGTTCGGTGAGTGATGAATTAAAGGATGTACAAGAAACGGTAAAAAATTTTATTTCTTCATTTTCAGTTAAAGATACTGTAGAAAATATGAGTCCTTCAACAATCATAGGGTTGTGTATAGCTGCAGTGATACTTGCAGTAGTGTTCAGAGGTCTAATCTTTTTTATGATAATGTTTGGTGTACTGGTCCTGATGTTCGGTAGTACAGAAAAGGCAACAGACTACTTAAAAGAAAAATTTAACTTTGCAAAAGATATAAAATTACAATCCGATAGCGAAAAAAAAGATAAAAATTAAGATAGTATTTTTATCTTTTTTAATTATCTTTATTGAATACGCATATGCAGTTAAAAGTACCAACAGTTAACTCTAAGCTTAAAAAAAAGAACAACTTAGCATTACTAGAAAGCATTGATTTAGATTTTGTTCCTTATGCTTGTCATTACGATGAAGAAACCATACTAACAAAACAGGGAGAATTGTTAAAAATAATCAAGTTAGAAGATTATTCTTCTGTTGATAACTACAGCGACCTCAGAACTGAAATTAGAAAAAGCATATCAAAAAATATTAATAGCCTGTATTTTACCGTTTGGATTCATACCGTTAGAAAGCGCAATAAACTGAGCTTAAAATGGAATAAAACTGAAGACTTCTCTGACAACCTACATTCAACGTGGTTTAATAAACTAACTGATAGTAAATTACAGTATATAAATGAACTATACATTGTAATATTGTTTAGCGATTTTGGCAAGCATACTAATAATTCGTTTTTTTTCAATAGAATAAAGAATAAGCATAAGTTGTCTTTACAAGAAAGCCATCAGGAGTTGCAAAAGATAACTGACGTAATTCAAAATGATTTAGGACCTTTTGGAGCTAAAAAACTGAGTCTAAGGTTTAGTGAAGGTAAAATATATTCTGAAATGATAGAATTTCTCCACTATATTGTTACATTAACGCACAAAGATTATCCAATACATGAAAGGGACCTGTCGCAATATATTAGAAATTTTAAAATAGCTTTTGGTTTCAATACGTTTCAAACAATATTTGAAAATCAACAGAAATTTGGCTCTATTTTCAGCATAAAAGAATACCGGGAAATCTCTTTAGGTAATATAGATAGATGCTTGCAGCTTGAATCTGAATTTATCATTACAGAAATAATGATATTTACTAGTAATAACAAAGCAATAAAAGAATTTAAAAAACAAATCAACATGCTGCAAATTAGTGAGGATAATACCTTACTTAAAAGCTCAGGAATTGAAGAAATAATAGAGCTTGAAAAGACCTCTAGTATAGACTTCTGCCAACAGAAAATTATTTTTACAATATTTGCAGATGATAGGAATAAGTTAGCTGAAAGTATTAGTGATTTATCTTCTATAATGTCATTAGTTGGCTTCATGATGTTTAGAACTGATTTACATATGGAAAGTCATTTTTGGGCACAACTTCCAGGCAATTTTGCTTTTATTACGCAACCGAAAAATATCTTAACAAAATACGCTTGCAGCTTTGCTATGCTGCACGATTTTACGTCAGGTACATTAAAAGGAAGAAGGTGGAAAGAAGCGGTAATGATTTTTTTCTCAAAAAAAGGAAATCCTTACTTCTTTAATTTTCATGGAAAAAGAAATAATGGCCATACTACGATACTCGGAGCTCCAAATTCAGGCAGAACTTCACTCATTAATTTTCTATTATCAGAATCAAGAAAGTTTAACCCAAGAATTGTCATATTGGATAACACTGGAAAATCAATAATTTTTACTAAAGCAGTGAGTGGTAAATATTACATAATCGATCCAAAATATAAGGACAAAAGCCTAAAATTTAATCCACTAAACATTGAAGATAGTGCTTCCAATCGCAATATGTTGGTTGAACTGATCAGAAGAATGGTAGCCGATACGAGCTTGGTGGACGTAGAAGAAAAGATAAGAAAAATTGTGGATTCTATATTTGCTATACCCAAGGAATCACGTTCTATTTCACAAATTTCTGAGGTGCTCTTGCTCCTTGGGGGTAAGATAAGTAGATGGTGTGACGATGGTGACTTTGCTTACTTATTTCAAGATGGTGATGAATCAGATATTGACTGGGAAACAAAAATTATATCTCTCAACACCGCAAACCTTACAAAACAAAAGGAATGTATGTCCGTGATACTTTACTATTTTTTATATTCTTTTGAGGCAAAATGTGATGGCTCGCCTGCAATACTTGTTTTGGATGAAGCATGGGAGATAAGTAATATTTTTCCTACAGAGAAAGAGTTTGATAACTGGATGCAAAGAATGACGGAACTAAATGTTGTAGTAATCCTAAGTACTGAGAATTTAAATCTCGCATTTGCTAGCAAATTTACTCAATATTTAGATAAACATGTTGATACAAGAATCTTGATGCCGAACGTCAATGCAAATAGATTATACATGAAGGCATTTTCTCTATCGAAAGAGGAGCTGAATATAATTCTGCAGACGCCAACACAGGAAGGTTTATTTTTGATAAAACAGTACAAAGGATTAGTAACCTTAAATCTGGATTTGAAGGATATGCAAGAAATACATGTACTTTCAGCTAACAAAGAGACTATAAAGTATATGTATGAGGCAATAAAAGAAAAAGGAGAAGAAGTTAATGAGTGGTTACCGGTGTTTTATGAGAAGTGTAAAGCTTAATTTCTTATTGATATTCTTATTGATATTTGGTCTTTCATATCAAGGGTCTGCTGATTGCCCATGGAATGCGAAAAGTAATACTGAAGTTTCTTCAACATTTGGATGGACAGGATGGCGTAAAGAGATCCAAGTTATAGCTATAAAAGATCAAGGCATTGATGGTTATTTCAATCCGAAAATTAAGGTATGCAGTAAGGGTGGAGAGAATTATCCGGAGTATTGCTATGAATTATATAGTGGAACTTCATGTAAAATAATATATGGCAATGGCACAACTCAAGCTTCCGGTGCTGGTGTTTCTGCAATGACTTTCATTGATTGGGAAGGAAATAAGACATCCATTGGTGCAAAAATGGGAGAAGGTTTTAAATGGAAATGGGCAGATGGTCTAACTGATGAAGAAAAAGAGAAATTTGCTAATTCTCCTAAGATATGTGCTTGCATGCAAAAAGGTGCTTGTATGAGTGGTGCTTCTGCATGGGGTGCTAAAGCATTTTCAGGATATAATATTTTCCGCCCAGGCAATATGGAAAACGTTTGTGATACTTGCTATCAAACAGAAATAAAATGTGCTCCTGTTCCACTTGCACCTGGTCCTCCTCCATTTTGTGAGCAACTTGCAATGTCGCTTCCACAAGTTAGAATTGTTCCTATAACAGATAAAGATAATGATTACTTCAACCCTAAAGTTAAGGTAATAGCTGGTGATCTAATAGAAGAAGACGGAAAGATTGGAAAAGAATTAGATTTCCCTAAAGGGTATGGAGAAAATAAAGCTGAGTGGCGCTCTATTTTAGACAAAGATGGCATCACGTACTACTTCAAAACCTATAGAAAAAAGGGCCAGCTCTGCGCTGAATACCATGGAACTCAAAGTATAGACAAAAAAAATCCACAGTTCGTCCGCTGTTTCCCTGCACCACCTGCTCCAGAGCCTGAAGTAGTAGAAATAGTACAAAGTAACACGTCTGGAAAGCAGAGTGACACGTTAAAGATAAGAATGAAGATGAGCGAGAGCACTTGTACTTATGAAGCACGTGGAACCTACAGTGATGGTTTATGTACTTTTAATGTTAATACCGCTGTAAATATTGGCCCCCTATCTTTAAAAGTAGTAAAACCAGCAATAGTAGCAAAAACAACTGATAGTAATATCTCTAATATTATAGAAGGTATATTAGAAAGTAATCCGCAACAATTTAAAGTTCTGAAAGAATATGGCTATGTTCCTGATGTGCAAATTAAATGTTCTAAAGGCGGAAGTTTTTATAGTTTTAATGATTTTGAGAAAAAGTTAAAAGACAAATCTATTCAATGTGAATTTAATAACTCTGGGCAGCCGGAAATAGAAGTAAAGTATAAAGGAAATTCTAACAGTAAAATGCTTTGTCTTTCTGGATGGCAGCCAGAACCAGAGGAGTTTGTTCTTAAAAGAGAAAATAAAATAATACCACTAAAATTAATGGGAACAAGATATACTAAATACAATGCTGTTTACTCCAAGGAATCAAATCAGTTCTATTATCTTCCAAGCAAGGAAAATAAAAGAGCCGATCTCTTAAACAGAGATCAGAGTGAGTTAGATAAAATAATATTCAATAAACAAGGGTATGTTTTCTTCCCTGATGAAAATAAGCAGGAAAAGGGAAAATGCAGTTACTGTGTAAAAAGAAATGATGAGATAGACGATACATTTAAATCTAGTAAAGGACTGAAAGTAGTATACAAATTGACGGATGTAGAGCATAGAGAAAAATGTAATCAAGGTGATGATGGTTGCATCTGCTTTAATGGAACATGCAGCCGTTCAACACGATATGTAGATAAAGAAAACACTCAATCTTTTTATACAAAGGTTTCACAAGATGCAAATGGCGTTGTCACGCAACAAGAAGCACCAATTAAAACAAACAGAACAGAGGTCTTTTACGCTGATAAATTGTGTAGGTTCGATTTAGAAGGTCTCAAAAAGAAATTAAAAGAAAAATTAAAAGAGATAATCAAGGAACATCTGAAAAATAAGAAACCAGATCTTGAAAAAAATAATGAAAAATCCTATGATCATAAAAATAAAGATGTTTATACAGATGACTTATCAATAAAATTTGATCGTATTAAAATAGAAGCGTGGGGAAGTGGTGAAGCAGGTCATATACAAGGTAGTGGCTGTGACAATCAAAAATGCCATTCTACTGAAAGCAGAGTAGGGATGCCAGGAGATTATATTAAAGCTAAACTGAAAATCGATCCTAATTATCCTATAATTAAGGTGCAAGTCACAGAGGGAGGGGGTAACCAGGAAAGTAACCTCTCAGATAAGGACGGGGGACCTGTTTTCATAGAAATGTGCAATTCGCAGAAGCAACATTGCCAGCAACTGATTACTGTTGCAGGTGGAGGTGAGTATAGAACATACGGTGGTAAGGGTTATGAGGAAACAGTAATTCATAAGCAAGATTTAAAGCTAGAGGAGAAAATTGTAAAGGCAGATAAACTGAAGTCTACACAAGACAATCAAATAGCATATATAGAAAATGGTGAAATCAAGTATGAAACAGTAGAGTGTGGAAGTGGTTTGAGAAGCAGTAGATCTGGTGCAGGTGGCTGCATTAATAAAAGCAAAGGAATTTATGGTAAAGGCTCTCCAGGGTATGTGAAGATTAGACCTATTATAAAGGAATTTGACGAAGAAGAAATAAATGCTGCTATTAAAAAAGTAATAGAGGATCTATACGATCTTGAAACTATGACTGATTTTTGGGTAGGGGATCTTAACGTGAATATAAGTGGGATAATTAAAGAGGAAGTCAAAAAAGAATTATCAAGGTAAAAAGATATAGCTCTGGAAATGATGCTCTTGTTTTAATAATTAATTAAAGTAAAGCATGTAGTAAATGGTGTAATTGCTGTATCTTAACAAAAAGGTATAACGAATGTAAGAGGAGGGTGCTTTATGTCTCTAAAGAATAAAATTTCTGAGTTAATAGAACAACAATTTAGCATTAAATACCATGACAATTATTTGGCTTACGCTATACATAAGTGGGCTGCAAGCGAAATATCTGATTCTATTACTTTTTGCATAATTGGTTGTGGAAATTGCAAGATTGGATATCAAGATGTTGCAAAGTCATTCAACATAACAAAAGAAGAAATTGACCAAGGTAATATTGCAAGCATAGAAAGTAAAATAAAAAGTGAAGCTGAAAAATCAGGTAGCGAGTTTTCTGAGTTGATTTCTAGAGTGGATCAATCGCTAAGAGAGCAGAGTGAAAAGTCTATTGTACAAATTTTAGATTCATCCGCTGAGGAGATGTTAAGGAGTTTCTGTGATAGCCCTGTACAGTCTCCAGAGCCTCAAGAACCCTCTGCTTCATCTGAAGAGCATGCTACAGAAGGCCCAGAAACTAGTGTTAATTCAGATCTTTTGTCAACCTAATCAACCCCATATATATGTTTTTTTTGTACCCATGCTTTGCGTTTTGGGGTGGAAAGAAAGCACCATTCTTCGTTGCATTTTTCTATCTTCATCACAACAAACTTGTCTATTTTCATAGTAATCTTGCTGTCTACACTCTGTTTTTGATATCCATAAGTATCTTCTTTTACAATCGCGTAGCGCTTATCACTAAGAAGATTGCCTTTTATCCATCCGCAGTCTTCATCTATATCGCAGACCTTTTTCCAACTCTCAAACTCTTCTATCACTTTCAGGGGCAGATTTTTGCAAGTGTATATCCATTTTACAGGATAGTGAAACCCTGGCCCCGTTCTCATGTTGATCTTATTTGATTTGGTTGAAACAAAGTTGTTAGCAAACAAGCTATGGCTAAATAATAAAAACAATAGGATAATAGTACTGAACCAAGATCCCAGTGTCACGCACTGGGATAACGTGAGGGATAGTGTAACAGACTTATTCATCATAATTCACGATTAGGTTGACATAAGATAAAGAGTAAATTAAAAATTGAATAGATCTTTAAATGCAAAATCAATGCCTATAGAAATATTAATGCCTGCTCTTTCACCGACAATGAGCAAAACTGGAGGAAAAATTGTAAAGTGGCATAAAAAAGAACAAGACAAAGTTGAAGTAGGCGACGTAATTGCTGAGATAGAGACTGATAAAGCCATAATGGAGTTTGAATCTATAGATGAAGGAGTTTTAGCAAAAATTTTAGTAACAGAAGGAACAAGTGGCGTGCCTGTAAATCAACCAATAGCTTTAATGCTGGAAGAAGGAGAAGATGAAAGTGCACTTAACAACTATACTTCAACTTCCATCAATAGTGCAGTTAAAAAGGAAGTGACAAAAAGTGCTGTTGATAATCAAAAATCAGAACACCAAGATTTAAACGGAAAGCCAATAAGTCATTCTTCGGTGTCATTCCAGCGCGTGACGCTGGAATCCAACCCCTCAATGTCATCCCAGTGCTTGACACTGGGATCTAGAAAAGAAGAATGGATCCCAGTGTCAGCTACTCAGATGACAGAGGGTTATGCAGAAGGTAGAACAAAAATAAGCCCATTAGCTAAGAAAATAGCTCAAAATGAAGGGGTTAATGTGCAGCAATTAAAAGGTACAGGACCATATGGTCGCATAATTAAGGCTGATGTGTTGGAGTTTTTAGGCAGTGGTATACATACTGAAAGTCCTGAGAAAGATACCATAGTTGAAGTAAGCAACATGCGCCAAGTGATAGCACAGCGCCTGACTGAATCAAAACAGAATGTTCCACATTTTTATTTAACTGTAGATTGCCAGGTTGATAAGTTAATATCGTTAAAAAACGAGATTAACTCAGCAGATGAAAACAATAAAGTAACAATTAATGATCTAATCATAAAAGCTGCAGCTTTCAGCATGAAAAAATTTCCTGATATAAATTCTTCGTGGATAGATAATAAAATACTGAGATATTCAAATATAGATATTTCAATCGCTGTGGCACTTGAAGATGGGCTAATTACTCCTATAGTAAAAAATGCTGATAAAAAGGGTATTTTATCTATATCAAAAGAAGTGAAAGATTTAGTAAGCAGAGCAAGATCTGGAAAATTGAAACCTGAAGAGTTTCAAGGAGGAGGGTTTACTATCTCCAACTTAGGGATGTTTGGTATAAAAGCCTTCAGTGCTATAATCAATCCGCCGCAATCTTGCATTATGGCAGTTGGTGCATCTAAAAAACAACCAATTGTTATGAATGAGAAAATAGAAATAGCAGAAATAATGACAGTAACGCTCTCTGTTGACCATAGAGCAGTTGATGGGGCACTCGGAGCAAAGTTTTTAAATGCCTTTAAGCATTATATAGAGAATCCTCTGGTGATGCTTATTGAAACTGCGGTAATCTATTAGCATTGTTATTACAAAATTAATACCTCTAAGTTTATACTTTTATTAGTTAATAGGTTTAGAGGTAAAAAAATGAATACTACAGTAGAAAAAAATAATCCAAAAATTTTTCCTCAAAATGAAGGAAAGATTAACTCAAAAGGCATGGTTGCCCCACCTGTTCCTCCGAAATCTTCCCAAGCTAAATTTGCTGGAATAAAAGCAATTTTTGAGCGAAATGTACCTCATTCTCAAGCAAATGATAGTAATAAAACAGTGAGTAGCAATCTTGGAAGAACATTTGGCCCAACAATGCAAAAACTCATGGAAGACAACATTCATAGCACTCCTAACAAACAACGCCGCAATTCAGGGGATAGTGGTATCAGTGATATTAGTAGCAGCACTTCTGATGATGAGGATAGAACAATAAAAGATAAAATGATGGAAAATGTTAAGCAGGATAACCATCAAAAAAGCTTTGATTTACATAAAGTACAAGCAACTGATGAATTAGAAACCGTAAAATTTCTCAAAACGCTAAGCAAGAAAGAAAGAGAAAAACTTGGTTTTTCTCCTAAACAGCAAAATAACCAAAAGGTTGAGACTAGCAAAAAAACTTATAATCCACTTGATTGGAATCCAATCTATCAAGGTAAAAAGCTCTTTAGCTTAGGCAATATGTCGAGTAATTCGTCTTCATGTAGTGAAAAAAGCAATATTTCAGATGTAAGCGATAAGTCTAATAATTCAAACATTGTTAGATGTAATATTACTAGGAGTAACAGTAAGGAAGACCTTCGTAAACCTGATGCTTCACATAATGACAAATCTGCAGGTAAAAAATTATCTAATGTCAATGTAAGCGAATTAATCAGAAAGTTTGAACAAGGTAATGACATAGTAAAAGGGCGTTAATCAAATGTTACCCTATCTTTGTATATGTGAAGGTAGGGTATCTTTTCAAAATAGTATATCCTTTATAGCTTTGTTAATTTTTGACTCCCTCTCTGCAAAAGCAGTTTCTAGAGAGGTTTTAAGTTTTTCCCATTCTTCTTGACCATTTAGAACTAAAGATTTATATTCATTTTCAATTTTTTCCAAGGATCTTTGACATGAGGAATCTAGTTCCTCATATATATCAATATTTATTGATTGCAGTATTACCAAAAATGCAAACAAATTCGGATCAGGTAATTCTTCTCTTGTGTGATTCAGAAGACACAGCTTTATTTTTTTTACGCAGTATTCTATTGTTTTTAACGATAGTGACAGGCTTTCTGCATAAAATATAAAACTATCTACAATCAAATTTTTTGACTTTTTCGGTAATTTAATATTTTCAAATAGTTCTTTTGTAAATTTTTCTATCGGTTGTTTTGGCAAATGTAAAGAGAGATCAGTAAAAGATTTTAGGTCAAAATTTGGTCCAAGTATTGTGCTGATTGCTCTTTGTACATTACTCTTATCTTTACTTACAGAAATAATGAAAACCAGCCCCTCCACATCAAGCATATACTTTATAGATTCCAAAAAATCGACAACGAATTTAGGGCGGCACACATCAAGATTATCCACCATTATATAAATGTTTTTGTCTTTTCTGATTCTATTAACTATTTTCGCTAATTGTGTTTTAAAATCCTTAATGTTTTCTTCTCTTCTTTGAAGAGTATTCAACTCTCTCAGCACAGAACCAATATCTTTTCTATCGGCCTCTTTTGTAGCATCAAGCAATACGGAAAGCATAGCAAGTGGAGATTTACTGATTAGCTTTCCTAGTGTGTTTAAAGAAAATAGCTCTTGGTTTATGTTCTTGAACTGTTGTATAACGCTTCTTTTTACTTCGTACGATGCAAATAAATCTTCAAATAGAAAATTTAAAAAAGAAGGAAGTGGTTGATCTAGTGCATTGATATCCCATGCACTATAATAAGCTACAATTTCATTTTGCTGTTTTAACTCTTTTACCCATTCTTTCAAAAAAAACGTCTTGCCCCATCCATCATATCCTTCTAAAGATATTATTGTAAAAGACTGATCAATTGTTTTAATTATAGTGTTGAATTTACCTGAAAATTGCTTATAGCTTAGGCGGTCATTTTCCCAAGCCACCACTTTAAGTGGTGGCACTATTTTTTTCTTTTTGAATGTTATTAGCGATATAAGTTTTTTTAAGCACATGTTTTATTTTATATTTAACTCATATTCTTGTCTTGAAGTAAGTGCTATCCTCAGCGTTCCTTCATCAAGATAGTCAATTTCTCCGCCCATTGGTATGCCGCAAGCAAGGCGTGATATTTTCACATCCAAATTTTTTAGCAATTCAATTATATATTGTGCAGTAACTTGGCCCTCTAATGTCGGATTAATTGCGATAATTATCTCTTCAATTTTAGACTCTGTCACTTTTTTCAGAATAGTGTCAAGGTTGAGTTCTTTTGGACCTATGCCATTTATTGCAGACAATCTGCCACCCAAAACATGGTATAAACCTGAATATATATTTCCTTTTTCAAACGCCCATAGATCACCTAATTCTTCTACTACACACAGTAACTTAGTGTCACGTTTTGGGTTAGTACAAATAGAACAAGGTGACTTAGTATCTAGATTTCCGCAAACTTCACACTCTATTATAAGATCTGCTAGCTCTTTAATCAAAGATGCAAGTGGTAGCATAACTTTTTCTTTGTTTTGGAGTAAATGTATAACTAACCTGCGTGATGATGATGGCCCTAAACTTGGCAATTTAGAGAAAGCATGAACTAGATTTTTTATGTTAATGTTCATCCAATAAATTCAGAATAGGTAGTCAAATGGTAACATCAAACCCTTTGTAAAGAAAGTGGTAAGTTTCTCTTGATCCACTTTGATTAGCTATAGAAAAAATTTTTTACTCTAACGCAAAAAATTACTTCCGCACACTTAAAGCCTGATTATAATAGACTTCTTGCATAACCCAAACTAAGTAGAAAAAGGTATCATCCGAGTAGCTCTCCTTTGTCATCCTAGTGCCTCCTTTTTTGTCATCCCAGTGCCCAGACACTGGGATCCAGGAATTTTATTAAGTTTGTAAGCATAAAAGTATAGCTAACGTGAGCTCTACGTCATACTGCCGCGAACCGTCATACCGCGATTCATTCGCGGTATCTCTTAGCCGCTAACACGTAGCGGGATGACGGTTGTCAGGCTAGCTGTCATCCCAGTGCCTAGACACTGGGATCCAGAAATTTTAATTGTAAGTAAGCATACTGGGTTGATAAGTATAAAAGTAGCTAGAAAATAAACATTTTTGATGAGATTATATGGAAAACTGGATGCCAGTGTCAAGCACTGGCATGACACCCTTCACGGACTTTTAAATTACTTTAGCTATAAATATTAAGAAATTTACCAAATGAAAAAAAAGGCAAAAGAAGCCCTGGGGTTATTATCCGCTTTAAAATATTGGCGTTTTTTATGTTTTAAACGCTTGACAAGCGAGATTCAGCCGCTTTTAATTGCAACTAACCTACGCTGCAAATGTTTAAGAAATTTACTAAGCAGAAAAAAAGACAAAGGACCCCCGAGTTAGCTAGTCTTTTACTATCTCTGTCGAGTATTGGCATTTTTTGATGTCTTGTAACGCTTTATAAGCGCGTTCAGCTTATTTAGATAAAAATCTAGATGTAGATGAAGTTTTGTAAAGACATACAGTATCTATATACTGCAAAAAATTAAACATAAGACGCCGATACATTAAGTAATCCTTACCTTTTAATCTGCAGATTGGCGAAAGCAAATACAATAGCTTCACTATCATGATAAGGGCGCTGGCGAAGGGTGTCAAGTAAGTTTTTTCGTTTCTATGTTGTCAGCTACTTGGATGACGCCAATCTGAGTTAACTACACCAACTCACATTCAGCAAAAAAGAAAGCTATCTCCTTACGAGCATTTTCTAGACTATCCGAGCCGTGGACTCTATTTTCACTAATATCATCAGCAAAATCACCCCTGATTGTGCCTTTATCTGCCTGCTTTGGATTGGTAGCTCCCATGATTTGTCTGTATTTACTTACTGCATTTTCACCAACTAAAACTTGAACTATCACAGAACCAGAAGTCATAAACTCTACCAATTCCCCAAAAAAAGGCCTATCTTTATGAATTTCATAAAACAGCTCTGCTTGTTTTTTTGTCAGTAACATCATTTTTTGTGCTATAATCTTCAGTCCAGAGCTTTCAATATATGAATTTATCTTGCCTGTAATATTATTTTTTACTGCATCAGGTTTTAATATTGAAAGTGTCTTCTCAATTGCCATATTATTCCCTCATATTAAGTAAAATAGTATATTTATAGATTTATCTTATTATAAATTTTAATTTCATAAAAGTGATTTTTTATTTATAGTTAAGAATGAACTATCAAGGAGGTATTGTATGGGTAAATGTTGTAAAAATAACACTACTAAACAAGCTGAATCTACTACTAAAAAATTAGTAAGTAACTTTAAGTCATCGCTTTTGTGTGGAACAAAAGGGTTTTTGACTTTTAGTCTGGCATTTTTAAGTTATTTGGAATATAGTTCACATCATAATACAAAATTAAAAGAAGGTGCTGCCTTTGCAATGAAAAGAAACACTATTCCATTTCTTGAAATGACAATCATAGCACCGCTTGTTTGTTTTGCACTGCCAGCTATGCTAGGCAGTATGAGCCTCATGCAATGCGCACTTTTATGTGCTGCCTTAATGATTGCCACATGTTTTATTGTCAGAACTTTTCATCTGCGTGAGAAGTTAATGGAAAAAATCACTAACCATAGTAGAAAAGAAATAGACGCGGAATTTAAGAAAGATACTATAAAATTTCCTATTTTTGATCAAAATAGAAAACACATCGAGTATAATTCGCCCAATTCAGGGCAACCACTGAATGAAACGAGTAGCACCTCTCTTTTCGTTAAAGTTTTACTTTTCCCTCTAAAGGTTCTTTTGAAGGTCCTGCAAAGTTGTATAATGCTATCTTTAGCTGCTGTTGAACTTCTTGAAACCGTGCCAAGTTTTTGTGTTGATCTGTTTTTTGATAGAAGTTTTGAATCCACACAGAGTAACATGCAGAGATTTGGCCACTTATTGTATGCAAATGTGAGAAATTTAGTGCCTATAACTAAATTTGATGAGTGTGTAGCTAATTTTATAGGTACCCCGAAAGTAACTTGTTGTAGTAGTGCGTAGGTGAAAAAGGCAGTTATCTTATTTAATCTTGGCGGGCCTGATTCACTAAATGCGGTCCGTCCTTTTTTATTCAACCTTTTTTATGACAGGAGAATAATCAATCTACCGAATCCCTTTCGGTTTCTTTTAGCAAAGTTTATATCTGCGAAACGAGAAAATACTGCACGAAAAATATACGAGGAAATTGGAGGTAAATCGCCAATTCTAGAGAATACAAAAATGCAAGCTAATGCTTTAGAACTAAAATTAAACGAAAATAGAAACCATGTACACAAGGTATTCATCTGCATGCGCTATTGGCGTCCATTTGCTGACGAAGTTATTGAAAGTGTAAAACAGTTTGATCCTGACGAAGTAATTCTGCTGCCACTGTATCCACAATATTCAACTACCACAACTCTGTCATCCATCGAGAATTGGCAAAAAAATGCTAAACGGTATGGCCTAAAATGCAATACAAAAATGATTCACCGTTATTATGATAACCAAGATTTTATTGAAGCTCACACTAATCTGATAGCTAAGTACTATAAATTGGCTAGAAAAATCGGTAAACCAAGAGTCCTATTTTCAGCCCATAGCTTACCTCTTAGTATCATTAAAAAGGGCGACCCTTACGCTTCACAGGTAGAAAGAAGCGTAGAGTTAATAGTAGAAAAGTTAGCTATCAATAACTTAGATTGGTCAATATGTTATCAGAGTAAGATTGGTCCTGTAAAATGGCTAGAGCCAAGCACTGAAAGTGAGCTATTACGCGCAAAAGCTGATGGTGTACCTGTAGTTCTATCACCTATATCTTTTGTTTCTGAGCATTCAGAAACTCTAGTTGAACTTGATATAGAATATAAAGCAATTATCAAGGATGGATATTACTTTCGTGTGCCAACTCTCAGTACCGATCCCTTGTTTATAAAATGCTTAGCCGATTTGTGCATAAATCTCCCTTAAAGTCCTGATTCATAGGGCTTTTCTTTTAGGATTTTATGTGATAGAATAACAGGAAGTTATTAACTATTTCATGCCAAACAAGCTAAAAAAGAAATCTAACATACTCGCACAAAGGGTGCATGATATTTATGATCATGATTTCAGGAAGGTAATCTGCATCACAACAGGTTTAACAGCCCTATTGTGTAAGATTTCACTGCAATTTTGCTGCGAGTTCATTGACAATAATAGATCCAATATCTTTCTTATACGGAATGTTGCTCGACTAGTAAAGTTTCCGACATCTATTCTATACATTGCCCATTCTGCATTTACTCTACAGGATCTAATTAAGGATTACAGAAACCCTGAGAGTAAAAAAGAGCTGGCAAAAATTGTGGGTAAATCGGCTAATCTTGCAAGCAGCACCATAGAAGCGCTAATGATGTTGAAAATCATCCATTTTTGCACTGGAAGCAATACAGACATAATAAGTTATATTAACTTAACCTCAACGATCCTATTTTTGTTCATTTCAGAACCTATAAGCTATTATTATACATGCAAGGAATATCTGGATAATAAGGATCCTGAAAAGTCTGCTGAGTGTAAGAAGGACCTTATTATTAGCACATTAACTTTGTCGTTAGGTTTATTAAACTTCATATTAAGAAGGATAGAGACTCCAACTATACCAATAAACTTAGGTAATGGTATAATCTATAATTTCAACTTAAGCGTAACAGTCAGCATAATATATAGTGCAGTATTTCTTGCAGTTCAGCTTGACAAATTGTTTCAACAACCTGTCAATGATGATCCTTCCACTGAACTTGATGATGTTCATAATATAAACGGTCATTCTAATGACAGCACTGTAGAGGTATAAGAATTAGGGATGAAAAGATTTTATTTCTACTGCCAACGCTAGTACTGCTAATTTGCTAACAATACTCCAAAGTGATAGAATTTTACCTTCTACAACCTGGCTAACATCATGAAACTCACAGTCAGTGGCATTCAAGCTAGAATATACATCTTTTCTGCTATTACATCGGTATAAGTAACATGTTGGAGTATCTCCTATATAGTATATTAGCGGTTCTGCAGAACTGCTTTTAAACATGTCAATGGTTGGTACACCTTCTTGTATAATAACGCTATTGATTGCTATTCCTTCTTTTATCTTTTTCATTTTATGACGCTTTTTTTTATTGAGGTTTAATATTTCCTCTCCACTTGTTGCTGTTATAATGCCCATCCCATATGTGCCATTGCTTGCTTTGATAAAAACGTAAGGTTGTGTTTTTATTTCATATTCCTCATATTTTTTTTGCACTAGAGATAATATTTGGTCAACTTTAGTTGCTACTGCTCCTAGTGACAAATCATCATCAAAATCAACTCCATCACAGCTCTCTGTAAGCACAGAAATTAGCCATGGGTCTATTTTAAATTTGCCACAAAACTCAGATGCTAATTCTTGATAGATTTCAAAATACTTAAATTTCTGCCTGCTATGCCAACCGTATAGTGGGCTTGGTACTATATCTTGCTTTACGTCTTTCAGCGTGCCTGGAATGTGGCTCGTCATATCACGGTTCAGTATAATAACATCAGGCACAAATCCTGAAGTTGTCTTTAGCAGAGAGTTTTCTTTCACAACAGTTTCATACTGTTCTATTAAATTGTATACTTCATTATATAAAAGGCCAATTCTAGTCTCAAAACCTGCGAGTTGTAGTATTTTCTCTATAACAAATACGTTTTCTATATACATTTTATTGCGTGTATAATTTTCCGGTATTATAAGAACCTTTTTGTATTGATGTCTTTTAAAATAGCTTTTTATCAATCTTGCTGCCATCGTTCTTGATTCTTCACTTAAGTTATTGAACCCCGCAGGAAATAAATTAGCGTCTACTGGAACGATTTTATAGCCAGAGTTTCTAAGATCTATAGAGCTATAAAATGGCGATGTAAGGCCATTAAATTTTGCTTCGAACCAATTATTTATACTTTTTTCCAAATCTGGGTGAATTATGTTTTGCATCTGCACTTTAAATGTTATAAGGAAGGTATTATATTATAAGCTATAGTTGAACATATTTAGTAAATTTGACTAAAGATTAAAGTATAATGAGATTCTTATTTAAAGTGATAGAAAAATGATTCAACACGATAACAATAAAATGTATGGCACTACTATATTATCAATTAGAAAAGATAAAAGTGTAGTAGTAATAGGTGACGGACAAGTTTCACTGGGCCACACTGTTATAAAATCTGGAGCAAAAAAAGTTAGGCGTCTTTCTGGTGATTCCGTAATTGCTGGATTTGCCGGGGCAACAGCCGACGCATTTACTCTTTTTGAAAGATTAGAATCTAAACTTGACAAGCACCCAGGGCAATTAATGAGAGCATGTGTTGAACTTGCAAAAGACTGGAGAATGGATAAATATCTGAGGAAATTAGAAGCTATGATGATCGTTGCAGATAAATCTATTTCATTAGTAATTACGGGAACAGGTGATGTTCTTGAACCTGAAGATGGAGTTGCAGCTATTGGCTCTGGGGGAAATTTTGCTCTATCTGCAGCAAGAGCTTTAATTGACATTAAAGGAATATCAATAGAGGAAATTGCGAAAAAGGCTATGAAGATAGCTGGCGATATATGTGTTTATACAAATCATAATGTAGTTATTGAAAAGATAGAGGAGTGATATGTCTTCCAAGCAAAAAACTTTATGCACCAATTTTTCCAATCAGCCCATAACCCTTTCAGAAGGGCGGTCTTGTAGTAGTGACACCTACGATGAAAAAGATAACCTCTATAAAGATACTAAGAGTGGTTTTGATTCAAATGACAGCGATGTTCAAGTTAATGACAGCACTCAAGTTTTGTTAGATGACCTGCCACCACAGAAGATAGTTAAAGAATTGGACAGATTCATAATCGGACAGGATGATGCAAAGCGTGCTGTTGCTATTGCGCTCAGAAATCGTTGGCGTCGCAATCAGGTTCCATTTCCATTGCGTGATGAAATCATACCTAAGAATATATTGATGATCGGTCATACAGGGGTTGGTAAAACTGAAATAGCTCGTCGCTTAGCAAAACTTGCCGGTGCACCGTTCATAAAAATTGAGGCAACGAAGTTTACTGAAATAGGGTACGTTGGACGTGACGTTGATTCGATAATACGCGATTTAGTTGATGCAGCAATAGTTTTAGTTAAAGAGAAAGCCCGTAAAGCCTTAGCTAAAAAGGCTTTAATTTTAGCTGAGAAAACAATAGTAAACTCTATGGTAGGCGAAAATGCAACCGAAGAGAGTAAAAAAATTTTTAGAGAAAGGTTGAGGAATAAAGAGTTTGAGGACGGAGAAGTTTCTATTAACGTCAGAGAGAGCAAGAGTATGTTACCTACTTTCGATATACCAGGCATGCCAGGTGGGCAAGTTGGTGTGATGAATGTAACAGAAATAATGGGCAAGATGTTTAACGGGAGCAAAAAAACAAAAACTATTACGGTGAAGGTAAAAGAAGCGCGTGAAATATTAATTAATGAAGAAAGTGAAAGGCTAATGGATGAAGATAAGATAATCAAAGAAGCCATTGATCTTGTTAGTAATGACGGTATAGTATTTTTGGATGAAATAGACAAAATTGCAGCGCGTACAGAAGTAAAAGGTGAAGTAAACAGAGAAGGAGTGCAACGCGATCTGTTACCATTACTTGAAGGAACAACTGTTACAACTAAGTATGGCCATGTAAAAACAGACTATATATTATTTATTGCATCTGGTGCTTTTCATCAGTCTAAACCATCTGACCTCTTACCGGAATTGCAGGGCAGATTACCGATCAGGGTAGAACTTAAGGCACTTACTCAAGAGGATTTAATAAGAATATTAAAGGAACCAGAATCTAGTTTGTTAAAGCAGTACATAGCTTTAATGAAAACAGAAAATGTGACACTTGAGTTCACTGATGATGGTATAAAAACCATAGCTGAAATAGCGTTTACAGTTAATAGGCAAGTGGAAAATATAGGTGCAAGAAGGCTTCACACTGTCATGGAGAAGCTTTTAGATGAAATAAGTTTCATTGCTTCTGAGAAAAATAGCGAAAAATTCATTATAGACAGCAAGTATGTAAAAGATAAACTTGAGTCAATTTCGAAGCAGCTTGATTTATCTAAGTTTATACTTTAGGAAAAACGAAAAGCCTACTTTAAGTAGTATAGAGAGTGTTCAGAAGATTAGCCAGTAGACCTAAAATTTCGTATCCGTTCAGGAGAGTGGTTTAAGAAACAATAGATAGGAGATTTTGGAAAGGATTGAGACCCCTTTGTTTCCAAGTTAAGTATAATGAAATTATCCGCTCAAGGAATGTATTTCCCCGCTTTGATTGTGTAAAATATGAGTTTTTGCGATAAACGACATAATGCCGAATTTGCCGTTCAGCGTGGTTATTTGTCAGCGGAATATTTTCTGGGTCATCTAAAAATTTCCACATCATTCTTTCAGATCTCAGAACATTTTTTGCAACTCGAGAGGCTCCAATTGCTTCAGGTAAACGAGATATCTCCTTCAAGTAATACTTTGTACGTTTTCTTAATTTTCTGGCACGTCTGACAAACCTCAAAACATCTATCTCACTTTTTAGTAAAGCTTTTTTTAGTGCAAATAATTCAGTGGCCACGTTTCTCAAGTAACAACCCAGAACTTTAACTTCAATATTCCAACTATGTGCTAATCTTTCAAAATCTCTTGATAAATGTGCCCAACAGATTTGCCTGTTTTTATCGGCAAAATAATTGTATGCTGCATACCTGTCAGTTATTACCAAGCTATTGCGATTGCAGAATTTACTATTTTGTAAAACTTTCATTCCTCTTGACTCTGTAAATTTTACAAAACTTGCCGTATTGCTTGCAAACATCCAACACCAAGCGAGTTTACCTTTGTTATAATGGCTCGTTTCATCAATATGTAGAACTTTACTCCTACTTATCTCTTGTTCGATCTGCTCATACATTTTTTTGCATTTTGAAGCAACTCTATGTTCACTATTTGATATGCTACCGACGCTTATGTTCAAATTGAAGATATCATTTACGACACTCGCTATTTCGCGTTTTGAATTTTTGTAGAATCCGCTGAACGCTGCAATTATTGACTTAACCCTTGGACCAAATGTATCTGGCGTAACACCTTCCGGTAACTTGCTACTTCTTCTCTTTCCGCATCTCCGACAACGGCCATGTTCTAACTGATATTCCACTACATAAGGCTTGATTTCTGGAAGATCAACTTTCTGATGAATATATGGTTTTTCACATATTGCAATTTCTCCTCCGCATTCGCAAGTATTAGGCAACTCTATCTTTACTACTTTATCTGCATCCATGTTGGCGCGAAAACTTCCTTTATGACCAACCTGACCGCCAATATTCCTTTCGCTTTTCGGCTTATTCTTTTTTATTTTATACAACTCTTTGGAACTTGGTATTGATGAATTTTTTGAGCTTAAACCGAGTCTTTCTCTTAACTCAGCATTTTCTATCTTTAAAGCCTTATTTTCTGCTTTTAAACTTTCATTCTCTTTTTCCAATCTTTCTATTTTTGCTTCTAACCTTTCTATTTTTTGCTGTAAATTTTTGCAAAGTTCTAAAAGGTTTACCATATTATTTCACTTTTGCTCTATGATTATCTTTTTAGATCACCTTGTCTACCTTATTCTGCCACTCCGCTGAACGGATACAAAATTTCAGCTATATTCTTTAGGCTGTTTTTCAACAGTAGAATGGTGTGCTGCGACCTCTTGCTTAACATCTAAGCTTAAGTCAATTATTGAGATATTTTCTTCATCATAATCTATGTCTTTTATTAACATATCGTCAGTAATAGTCAAAAGGTCAGGCGGAGAAAGAATAGTTCTTTTATTACCAGCTCTCATTCCCACAACTCCAAGCTCTATAGCAAGTGGTATTTTTTTATCGCCAACCCTAAATTGCACTGTTTGATCTTTGACTATATATTCCCCATTATGCTCCTTTACGCTATATTTAACCGATATCTCATCACCGCACCTTACTTGTTTTCCAGTCTTGTTAATTAAGTCATTAAAAACCATCAGATTATTTACTGAGTCGGGATATTTATCCTTTACTTCGATCAGTTTGACGTAATAAGAATTAAAATTCATTTTGTTCTCATTGGCAATAGTAACTACACGCTCTCCGCCTTCTTTCATACCTATTACCCCTAAACTCACTTCTTTTAGGTCATCTTGACCTATTTTCAAAGTAACATCAGAAACTTTGCTAGGGAGTGTTGCTGAGTTATTATTAGAAATTTTATATATTTGCAATAGGACTTCCAGGCCACAAAAAGCCTTGCTGCCACTGCCTTCAGTAATTTCATAAAAATTTATCGAATCCTCTTCTTTTTGCTGCGTCATTTCTTCTAAATATTCTGTTAGCCCATGCTTTTCAATATAGCGGTCAAGTGCTGATTCAAGTATTGGCTTCACTAGGTAATATGCTATCGTCTGTATCAAACCACCATGCGTGGCATTTATCTCATAAAGCTTGTCCTTTTTTTCCGGTTTACCTTTGTTTATATAGACAATAGTAAACACAAAAGCAGAAGTTAAAGTGAGAATCATTACTACGGAAATAAGCATTTGTAATATAATTTTTCTAACCATCTTTCTTTACTTGATTCAATAAATCATATAAATAATTAGTATCCCCTGAAAGCGCACTCAAATTATCCAAGCCTTGTTTAAAGAGGCCGTCTATATAGTCCTCTACTTCACTTTTACCAAGCACAGACATTAGGTTATTTGTTTTATCTTGTTCGTAGTCTTCAATATCATCCTTAGCTTGAAAGATAAGCCCTAGGTTTATCCCGAAGTTATATAACGCTCTCCGTTGTTCATCTGTAGCACCCCCTATTATAGCACCTATTTCACATGAAGCTGCAAATAGTTTTGCGGTTTTCATCAAATGAATTTCTTTTATTTTGTTAAAATCTGTGTCAATATCTAAAGCCTGTCCTCCCACCATTCCCCTAATTCCTATTGCTTGAGAGAGCACTTTTATGATCTCACAGCGTTTCTCATTTAACGAAGATAATACCTCAAAAGCCAGAGTAAGTAGTGCATCTCCGGCAAGCACTGCTGTTGCTTCATCAAATTTTTTATGGCAGCTTAGCTGGCTTCTGCGAGTATCACTGTTGTCCATGCACGGTAAATCATCGTGAATTAGAGAGTAAGCATGAACAAATTCAATTGCTGCAGCAACTGATATTACTTTTTTAGCTTCCGCGTTAAACACTCGCGATGAAGCTACGACTAAAAAGGAGCGTATATGTTTTGCAGGAGCAAGGAGTATATAACGCATAGCTGATATAAGCTTATTCTCGCTATTTTCGGGTAAGAGTTTATTTACTTCTACAATAAGCAAATTTTTTGTTGTTTCGTCTAGCATTTTTGAATTGTTAATTGTTTAGCACGTAACGCTAGCCAGCTAGGGCAGTAGAAAACTTTACTGTAGTTTACCAGTTATAAAAGATATTGCAAACATAAAAATTTTTTATAACATCAAAGAATAGGTTATTTTTTTGGTAAGAAATGTGAATAGCGAACTAGCAAAGAGCACTAGAGAAGACATAGAAGAAAAAGTGAAAAAGATTATACTAGAGCATATTAGTAAGGATGTAGAGAAATTCAACAGCTCTTCAAAGCTTTCGGAGCATGGTACAGACAGCTTAGATGCAGTTGAAATCATCATGGCAGCAGAAGAAGAGTTTGG
This sequence comes from Wolbachia endosymbiont of Drosophila ananassae, assembly GCF_008033215.1. Lineage (NCBI taxonomy): Bacteria > Pseudomonadati > Pseudomonadota > Alphaproteobacteria > Rickettsiales > Anaplasmataceae > Wolbachia > Wolbachia endosymbiont of Drosophila ananassae. The sequence goes on from NZ_CP042904.1 coordinate 1,211,906, forward strand.
AATAGAAATTCCAGATGAAGACGCACAAAAAATGGAAACTATGGAGCAAATAGTTGAGTACATTAATAATAAAAAAGGCTAATAGTTAGTGTTAAATGAGCAGAAGAGTAGTAGTCACTGGTGTTGGTTTAATCACTCCACTAGCGGCAGATGTTGACAACACTTGGTCAAGGCTAATAAAAAGTGAGTCTGGCATAAAAGCAATCAATACGGATAGATTTGACTCTTCTGATCTTGCTTGCAAAATTGCAGGGCAGGTGCCGTTGCAATCAGACAACATTGAGCACCATTTCAATCCACTAGATTATATTTCTGAGAAAGACTCAAAAAGGACAGATCGTTTTATCCATTACGGTATTGCAGCAGCTATTCAGGCAGTAGATGATTCATTAATTTTGGAAAGCCAAAATATCAATCGGGAACGTGTTGGTGTGACTATTGGCTCTGGTATAGGTGGTCTTCCGTCAATTCAGGAAAATGTTATTACCATGCAGGAAAAAGGGCCCAGACGTGTCAGTCCATTTTTTGTCCCTGCAAGTCTAATAAATTTGATATCTGGCCATGTTTCTATTAAATACGAATTTACAGGTCCAAACGATTCAGCAGTAACCGCATGTGCAACAGGTGCGCATGCAATCATAAACTCAGCAAGAACTATAAAACTTGGTGAAGCGGATGTTATGATTGCAGGTGGAGCAGAAAGTGCACTGTGTAGAGTTGGAATTGCAGGTTTTGCGTCTATGAAGGCATTATCAACTAAATTCAATGATAAACCGGAAGAAGCTTCAAGGCCATGGGATGCAGAACGCGATGGTTTTGTTATGGGTGAAGGAGCAGGTATATTGGTGCTGGAGGAATACGAACATGCAAAAAAAAGGGGAGCAAAAATACATGCTGAACTGGTTGGGTACGGACTGACAGGAGATGCACACCACATTACAGCACCACATCCAGAAGGAAGAGGCGCATTTAAGGCAATGCAGCTTGCCTTAAAAAGTGCGCAAATTAATCCAAATCAAGTAGGATATATCAATGCACATGGAACTTCAACGCCACTTGGAGATAAAATTGAAGTAATAGCAATGAAACAGTTATTTGGTGACTACGTTTATAAAATACCTGTTTCTTCAACTAAATCTTCTATAGGACATTTACTTGGTGCTGCAGGGAGCGTTGAAGCAATATTCAGTATTCTTGCGTTAAATAATGGAATTATTCCGCCAACCTTAAATTTACATAAACCTTCAGAAGGATGTGATTTAAATTTTGTACCGCTTAAAGCTCAAGAGCATAAAATTCAATATGCACTTTCTAATTCGTTTGGTTTTGGTGGCACTAATGCATCTCTCATCTTTGGACAAGTTTAGTTGATGTCACCCCAGTGTCTTCCTCTTGTCATTCCAGTACCCTCCTCTTGTCATGCAAGCAGCTCTCCTACTGTCATCCCAGCGCGTGACACTGGGATGACAAACGGTTGTGAAAGGGAATACATATAAAAATTAAACTATCAATAGCAATTCAAAAAGAAAAAATATTCGTATCCGTTCAGCGGAGTGGCAGAATAAGGTAGACAAGGTGATCTAAAAAGATAATCATAGAGCAAAAGTGAAATAATATGGTAAACCTTTTAGAACTTTGCAAAAATTTACAGCAAAAAATAGAAAGGTTAGAAGCAAAAATAGAAAGATTGGAAAAAGAGAATGAAAGTTTAAAAGCAGAAAATAAGGCTTTAAAGATAGAAAATGCTGAGTTAAGAGAAAGACTCGGTTTAAGCTCAAAAAATTCATCAATACCAAGTTCCAAAGAGTTGTATAAAATAAAAAAGAATAAGCCGAAAAGCGAAAGGAATATTGGCGGTCAGGTTGGTCATAAAGGAAGTTTTCGCGCCAACATGGATGCAGATAAAGTAGTAAAGATAGAGTTGCCTAATACTTGCGAATGCGGAGGAGAAATTGCAATATGTGAAAAACCATATATTCATCAGAAAGTTGATCTTCCAGAAATCAAGCCTTATGTAGTGGAATATCAGTTAGAACATGGCCGTTGTCGGAGATGCGGAAAGAGAAGAAGTAGCAAGTTACCGGAAGGTGTTACGCCAGATACATTTGGTCCAAGGGTTAAGTCAATAATTGCAGCGTTCAGCGGATTCTACAAAAATTCAAAACGCGAAATAGCGAGTGTCGTAAATGATATCTTCAATTTGAACATAAGCGTCGGTAGCATATCAAATAGTGAACATAGAGTTGCTTCAAAATGCAAAAAAATGTATGAGCAGATCGAACAAGAGATAAGTAGGAGTAAAGTTCTACATATTGATGAAACGAGCCATTATAACAAAGGTAAACTCGCTTGGTGTTGGATGTTTGCAAGCAATACGGCAAGTTTTGTAAAATTTACAGAGTCAAGAGGAATGAAAGTTTTACAAAATAGTAAATTCTGCAATCGCAATAGCTTGGTAATAACTGACAGGTATGCAGCATACAATTATTTTGCCGATAAAAACAGGCAAATCTGTTGGGCACATTTATCAAGAGATTTTGAAAGATTAGCACATAGTTGGAATATTGAAGTTAAAGTTCTGGGTTGTTACTTGAGAAACGTGGCCACTGAATTATTTGCACTAAAAAAAGCTTTACTAAAAAGTGAGATAGATGTTTTGAGGTTTGTCAGACGTGCCAGAAAATTAAGAAAACGTACAAAGTATTACTTGAAGGAGATATCTCGTTTACCTGAAGCAATTGGAGCCTCTCGAGTTGCAAAAAATGTTCTGAGATCTGAAAGAATGATGTGGAAATTTTTAGATGACCCAGAAAATATTCCGCTGACAAATAACCACGCTGAACGGCAAATTCGGCATTATGTCGTTTATCGCAAAAACTCATATTTTACACAATCAAAGCGGGGAAATACATTCCTTGAGCGGATAATTTCATTATACTTAACTTGGAAACAAAGGGGTCTCAATCCTTTCCAAAATCTCCTATCTATTGTTTCTTAAACCACTCTCCTGAACGGATACAAATATTCTATTCATCCCTGAAGAAGTATTTTATTGACAATTTATGAATAAAGATCAATAATGCAGAAAAGATACCGTCTTGTTAGTCAACAAAAAAGTCATAAAAATTCTCCAAATTGCATAATAAAATCAAAAAATACTTCCAACTGTGTAGCAGTATACAGATTATAGTTAGTGGATATGTTGATAAGTAAATTAGTTACATATAAAACAGCAGAAATTTACTTATCAACATATCCACTAACCAACAACATTCAATAAATTTGTGTAAGATGCCATTTTACATAAGATGAATTAGAAGCATTTTTTGATTTTAAAGTACTAAACCTTCAGTTAACCTTTTAGCCCTATAGTTCTTGATATGATCTGGATCAAAGGCCTTTTTTGAACTTAAAACACCAAAAACTATATGAAGTAACTTACGCATTGCAGCACCAACTATGGCCATAGCATGCTTGCCTTTCTCTTTTAATCTTTCGCAAGAAGCCATAATGATAGGATTATGCTTTTTAGCTGCTATAGCAGGAAAGTACATTGCTTTACGTAATGTTCGTGAACCGGTTTTACTTAATCTGGGCTTGGCATGTACGGATGAGCCTGATGTTATATTTTGTGGTATAGTTCCAGCATATGCTGCCAATTGCCTAGCATTTATAAAGGCTTTTATACCAGGAATTTCAGCTAAAATAGCTATTGCTGTTTCCTCTCCTATTCCTGGAATAGTTAATAGGAGTTGAAAATCTTCCAACAATTCTTTGTGTTGTTTTAATAGTTCGCGTATGGAGTTTTTTATTGTTTCTATTTTTTGCTCTATGTTCATTGCAAGGTCTTCCCAAGCATTTGCAACTTCTTTAGGCAGTCTCTCTTTCTTTTCTAAATGATTATTTGCTAATGTTAACTCATCCTTTAACGCATTTGAGCAACGATAAAGATGTTTTAATTTTTTCTTTTCAGGAGAAGGTGGTGTCCAACGAGAAGGTTCCTGTCTTTGACAATAATCTGCAATAATCTCTGCATCAGTCTGGTCATTCTTTTGTCGTGTAAGCTTACTTTTTGCATAAAATCTTATGCAAGCTGGGTTTACAACACTAACGAAATATCCAGCGTTGTGGAGGAACTCAGCCAAAGCTTCGCTATAACAACCAGTGGATTCCATGCAAGCTTTTACTTCTTCTACGTTATGTTTTTGTAGAAAGTTCAGTAGACCTTGAAACCCAGTATCATCATTTTTAAATTTCCTTTTCCTAGTTTCACGCTTTCCTTTTTTACTTATGAATGAGAGAGAAACATCAAAGCGTTCTTTTGAAACATCTATACCTAAAAAGTTGTTGATCATATATAACTCCATATACTACTATTAAAAATGAAAAGTAAGGCTTACCTTGTGAATACAGAATTAGAACCATTTAGGCCTTTCTACGATACCGTCCAGCCTCTACTTTTGAGAAGGGAACTCTTTTCTTTTCTACAGATTTTATATCTAAGGAATCTTCCAGAGTTCTTCCCTTCTCCACCTAATGCTTAAGCTTAAAAACACTAGATGCTTTTTTCAAGATACAAGGGATCTTTTTAAACTTAGTTCGCCAAAAAACTGTCTATTAGGGTTTATACTTATTCTGGTAAGTATGCTAATTTCCAATGGTCTTTTGTCAATTTACTGCGGTTTTTCATTTTTCCGAGAGTCTTTTACGTTAGACCGTGTAAAGGATTTGAGTGCAGTTTTGAGTCCATTAGTGATGTTATTTGTTTTATTATCAACCTTTGTGATGTGGATCATTATGTCTCTTGGTGAAGAGATCGGTTGGCGTGGCTATCTTTTGAAAAATCTTAAAAGCAAAATATCAAATTTTTATATCAGAGCAATTATTGTCGGTATTATTTGGTCAGTATGGCACATACCAACTTATGTGGTTGCTGGCTCAGCTTTGTGGAAGGATGGCTTTACATTCCCGACTATTTGTGCTTATACCCTTTATATTTGTGCAATGTCTATAATGTTTACCTGGTTGTTTGAAAAAGACAACTCGATTTGGCCAGTAACTATTGCTCATGCAACAAATAATCTTGTGTATAGTGTTTTGAGCATTCTAATGCCGTCTCCTCCTCTGTCAACTTTCGATGCAGTAATTCGCCTTACATTAGGAGCAGCTGGTTATTTCATTGTTGCAATTGGTGTTATTTGGTTTGATAAAGCTCGAGAGCGTCATTTGAGTAATTCATAGTATAAAATTTCGGGGGCAATTCGCATCAGGTGTCATGCAGGTAGCATGACACTGGGATGATGAGGAAGAAAAAGCAAATTTTGCCTTTTACGGTCAATCTATTATACTTAGTAAGACTTCAATAAACTAATGAATTATACTTTATATCTAATTAAATGCACAAGATATTAATAAGAAATAACTACAAACCTTTGGTCGGAAAAATCAAGATTAATGGCTCAAAAAATGCTGTTTTACCAATAATGGCAGCAAGTCTATTAAGTAGCTCCCCGGTAATTTTGCATAATGTGCCTGATTTAATTGATGTGCATCTAATGTCTAAGTTGCTTGAAAGTCTTGGAGCAGAAGTGAACTTTATGCACAATAAAAATTATAAAGCGAACCATACTTTGAAAATTGACTGCAGCAATATCAACAATCACGTGATGCCATATAAAACCGCAAGTAAGCTAAGAACTTCTTTTCTAATATTGGGTCCAATGCTTAGCAGATTTGGCAAAGCGAGAACAGCATTTCCTGGTGGATGCAACATTGGAAAGCGTCCCGTTGATATGCATATTAAAGCATTAGAAGAAATGGGAGCTAAAATTGAAATTGACGGCTATAATATAATTGCAACAGTGAAAGGAAAGCTACAAGGAAAAGAAATCACATTTGAGAAAATAAGTGTTGGCGCAACAGAAAATGTAATAATGGCAGCAACATTTGCAGAAGGAGTGACAACAATAAACAATGCTGCAACTGAGCCGGAAGTTCTTGATTTAATAGATTTTCTGAAGAAAATGGGTGCTGATATTGAAATTGATAATACAAAGGTCGTAATAACAGGAGTTGAAGCACTAAATGGATGTGTTCATAAAATAATACCAGATCGCATAGAAGCAGGCACCTATGCACTAGCTGCTATAATAACCGGTGGTAAGTTGGAGTTGGAAGGAATAAATCTATCTGATATAAGGTGTATTACAAATGAGTTGGAGACTATAGGAGCTATGGTTGAACTGTATGATGGAGGCATTGTTATTTCCAGAAAAAATGGCTCTATTAAGTCTGCTAACGTTGCGACAGATCCATATCCCAATTTTCCCAGTGATATGCAACCACAACTGATGTCTGCAATGTGCATCGCTGATGGGATATCAGTAATTGAAGAGAACATTTTTGAAAACAGATTTACACATGCAGATGAATTGAGAAAGTTAGGTGCTAATATCAGCATCGAGAAAAGCAAAGCTACTATAAGTGGAATAAAAAGCTTATCTGGAGCTAATCTATATGCTACTGACTTAAGATCAACAGCAGCTTTGGTGCTTGCTTCTTTGGTAGCCGGTGGAGAAACTATAATAAACAATTCACATCATTTATGGAGAGGATATGAAGCAATGCATGAAAAACTCAATTCATGTGGAGCTGATATCTCCATTTCGTCTTGAGGATATTTTATGAATGAAGCAACCAAACGAACTATAGTAAAAGAAATAGATGCAATCTTATATGAAGAACATAAGGTATTAGACCATGGATTTATTCGAGTAGTGGATTATATGGGCTCTGATAGCGCTATAGTTCAAGCTGCTCGTGTTTCTTATGGCAAGGGAACAAAACAGATAAGTCAGGATGAAGCACTTATAAAGTATTTAATGAGACATCATCATACAACTCCATTTGAAATGTGTGAAATTAAGTTTCACGTGAAACTTCCAATTTTTGTTGCAAGGCAATGGATAAGGCATAGAACTGCAAATGTGAATGAATATTCAGCAAGGTATTCAATACTTGATGATGAATTTTATACACCTAAACCAGAACAAGTTGCAAAACAATCTGACAATAATAAACAAGGTAGCGGGGAAGCTTTTGATCCAGATACCTCAAAGGAAATAATAGATTCTCTAACAAATGACTCTAATTTAGTATATTCTCATTATGAAAAATTTATTGAGCAGGGGCTTGCAAGAGAAATTGCCAGAACTAACCTAATGCTTAATTACTACACGCAATTTTATTGGAAAATAGATCTGCATAATCTCCTTCATTTTTTGAAGCTTAGAGCTGATAAGCATGCCCAATATGAAATCAGAGTTTATGCAGAAGTTATGCTGGATATAATAAAAAAATGGGTTCCACTGGCCTACAATGCCTTTGTTGAATATTGCCTAGAATCAGCCTGTATTTCAAGAACTGGTCTAGAAATAATTCGCAAATTAATTAAAGGGGAAAACGTTACTAGAAAAGAAAGTAATATTGGTAAAAGAGAATGGGGCGAGCTGATGTCTATACTTGATAAACAATCTTAAAGATAAAGGCATACGTGTCAATCTCCTCTGTCAGTTATAGCTCTTTCCATAAAAGTCCGGATGTGATAGGATAAGGGTAGATGATGATAAGGAGGTTGAATGCCAGCAGCATATAGTTATGATTTAAGAAAAAAAGCAATGGAAGCGCTAGACGAAGGAGAAAGCAGAGAAACAGTGGCAGCAAGATTTAAGATTGGACGAACTACTTTATGGGAGTGGCAGCAAAGAAGAAAAGAAACAGGAGACTTTCAATCAAAAAAACTTGGAAATGGGGGTTACAATCACAAAATTACCGACTGGGATACCTTTGCCAAATTTGCCAGAGAACACGGAGGAAAGACTCTATCGGAAATGGCTAAACTTTGGAACAACGTTAGTATCCAAACGATCTATCGAGCCCTTAAAAAAATTGGATTTACGCGCAAAAAAAGACATATGGATACAAGGAAAGAAACGAAGAAAAACGTGCTGAATTTTTGAAAATTATAGCGACAAAAGAACCTAAAAACTTAGTGTATATAGATGAGTCTGGCATTGATAACACCGAAGACTACCCCTACGGATATTGCCAGAAAGGACAGCGGTTTTATGCCTTAAAATCTGGAAAGAAAACTCAACGAATCAGTATGGTTGCAGCCTTAAGTGGAAGAAAGATAGTTGTTCCGTTAACCTTTGAAGGCCACTGTAATATGGATGTTTTTAATGGATGGTTTGAGCAATTTTTGACACCGATCTTGGAACCTGGACAGACTGTCATTCTTGACAATGCTACTTTTCATAAGTCTGATAAGATTATCGAGCTTGCTAAAGGGGTTGGTGCAGAAATTTTGTATCTGCCGCCTTATTCTCCAGATTTCAACAAAATTGAGCATCATTGATTTGCTATAAAAAACAGAGCCAGGAAAAACATTCCTCTATTCGAATCCTTTCGTCGTGCTGTTGATTCTGCCTTCCTATGACCTGTTCGGACTATTATAAGAAATGCTATAAGAGGTTGTCCGGAAACTAGTAAATTCAAGCATATTCCCTCTTTAACATAACCCTACTCATAGCTAGGTATATGAAATTCTCAGTGGATGTTGTGAGTAAATCATACTCCTTCGATAGCCTTCTATTCCTATTAACCCAAGCAAAAGTCCTTTCTACAACCCATCTTCTTGGCTGTACTTTAAACCCTTGTTCTCTTGTTGGTAGTAGCTCAGGTGGCGTATCTTTGTGCACCCAAAATCTACATGGAGGCCTTTTAACAATTTCAATATCTATGTCATATTCTTCCTTTATGTGATTCTTTAAATTTCTTCCTTGGTATCCCATGTCAGCCCACATTTTTTTAACTTTAGTATATTTTGTTCTCATATTGTTTAATGCTATTTTAATACCATCTCTATCATTTTCGTTAGCAGCGCCTACGTAACAACCTAGTATAAAACCCTGAGTGTCTGTAATTATATGCCTTTTTCTACCCTTTACTTTTTTACTTCCATCATAGCCTTTGATCCCCCCTTTTCTGTAGTCTTTACAGATTGACTATCTACTATACAGGCACTCGGCTGCTCATTCCTTCCTATTTTTCTTCTACTATATTTTGTAATTTCATAATTCATTTTCTCAAAAATTCCCTGCTTCTTCCATTGCCTGAACTGCTCATACACAGTCTTCCATAGCGGAAAATCATTTGGTAAATACCGCCATTGACACCCTGTACGCAATACATAGAAAATTGCTTCTAATATTTCTCTTTTGCTATACTTTGGCGGCCTTCCTCCTTTCTTGTATGATACTCTGAAGTGTTTTTCTATTCTTGCCCATTCCCTTTCGCTTAGATCTGTTGGATACTTTTTTCTCATCTTTACCCCGTACTAAAATTTCAGATATTATAGCCTTTTACTTGTTTCCGGACAACCTCTAACTCTCGTTCACCAGATTGAATCTTGCTTTTTACATCACATTAACTCATCACTTTTATAGAACATCTCATTAAAATCATTTAGAGTTCCAAAATCCTGACCCTTGATAAACAGGTGATCATTAGCAACATGTGCTTCATCAAGAGTAAACAGCTCGTAATGATGATTGTGAGCGGGCCTAACAATTTCATTATATAAAACCATTACTTGTTCGTAGTTATATCCATCGCCAGCATGATATTTACCACGTACGGTATCATAAAAATTCTTTACATCATCATATGTCACTTGCAGCTCCACCTTATACTTTCCCACTTCAAGAGAACTTCCTGTCTTTATTTTTAAGGGATGTTGTGAATTTGCAACACTGTTAGAAGTTTCTGCTTCAATATCAGAATTTTTATCCATATTTTCTATCACACTTGCCATAACAGTTTCTTGTTCATCTTCTGTTGGTTTTGTTTGTTTTTCAGTCTTATTACTGCTACTGTCAGTTTCCACAGTTACTTTTTTTACTTCTATATCTTTTTGAGCTTTCTCATTACTTTGCTTGTGTATTTCATCTCCATGCAATTTTTCCTGCAGAGCTTTTTTCGTATCAGCATAATCATCACGATTGCTTTGCAAAGCTGGTTTATAACTGCTGCTATCATCCGCTTGCATTTGATCTATATAGTTAGATTCTTCTTCCTGTATAGTATTTTTTGCGTTATCCTCACCAACCGTTCCTTTCTCCCCAGACTTGGCTTCACTCTCTACCACAACTTCTTCGTCTACTTGCTCATCATCAATTGTAAATTCAGTACCTATCTGATTGCTATCTTCCTCCAATTCATTAGATAATTTTTCAGATAGCTGGTCACCACTCAAATATGGTTCCTTTGAATATTTAGCATAATTATGGGGATCGGTTCTGTTTTCTGAATAAAACCCACTTTCAAAGTCTGAGTAGGAGCTTTGATTGAGCACAAAAAATAAGTTTTCATAATTAACCAGCATATCACTATCAGGGCTAACAAAATTTAAATATTCATCGCCTTCCCATTCTGGGTGGTGTCTATACTCTGCTATGTAGTATTTACTAGAGTCGAGAGGTATCTTGTCACCTTCTTCCCCATCAAGTTGTAAAACTACTGCTGAATGCCCATTACCTAAATCATTACCTTTTACCACTTTGAATATTTTAATCTCATCCTTTTCTACAAGTTCTTTTAACTCCTCGTTCTTTTCATTTAACTCTTCCTCCCTTTGTCTTTCTGCTTCTCTTTCTCTTGCCAATCTTTCTGCTTCTTCATCAGCTTTCTTCTGCAGTTGTGAGAATACATTTTGTAATATATCTTGTGTGGTTAAGCTATTTGTGTTGCTTAAAAAATTATCTAACACATTTGATGCAATTGGTGACAATTCACCGTGATCATCAAATACTTTTTCCTTTGCTTTATTATAGTGATTTGGGTTATAGATTGCATACAGAGGATAAAAACCATAATCTGCAATTGACGCTCCGTCAGGTGATAGTTCCATTGAGAATCCATAGTAATTAAGTGGAAGATTGGAGGTTAAATATTTACCGTTATCATCCCTAACGTGTAGCTCACTTCTACCATTGTGCTCACTATATTTGTTGTAGTAGATATAAAAATTCTCATGGTTAAGATTGAAGTGATCATCTAGATTATCGAATTGAATTGTACTGCCAAGCTTCTCCCGCAAAAGATTTTTGCTTTCATCTGTAAGCTTTATATGTGCAGAAAAGTAGTATCGATCTATAGGTTCGCCTTTTTCTATTTCAAAGTTCAAAGTAATCTTGTCGTTGACCATTGGTAGCCTCCACAAATTCTATAAATCATTTTATTTATCAATCATACGGTCTGTAATATGAAAAATGTGTTAAACGTTAAGATTTTCTCTGTACCGATTCATCTATATTGCCAGGCTTAATAAAGTTACAAGCTCTTTAAAACAATGTTAAACTCAATCACTATGGCAAAAACAGTTGACGTATTACTATCACTTCCAATTGATCAGTTATTTTCATATGCAATTGAGGAAAATACTGAGATTTTACTTGGAGATTACGTAGTGGTGCCATTTGGCAAAAAACGCTTAATCGGAATAGTTTGGAAATACAGTGATAAAAGTAACCGAGAATTAAAATTTATTGAGCAAAAAATCGATTTACCAAATATTAGACCAAAATTGATTGCATTTGCAGAGTGGGTTGCACAATACAATTTAATACCTATTGGTATGCTTGCCAAAGTGATAATGGGAGGAGTGTTAAAAGTAAATCACATAGATAAATTGGTTTGTGTTGAACAAAAGCAGGAAACAAGTGAAATAAGTTGCCAATTAAGCCCTGAACAGCAGATAGCTAGTGATAAAATAATAAGCAATTTGAACGAGTATTCAGTGACTTTGCTTGACGGTGAGACAGGATCTGGAAAAACCGAAGTTTATCTCTCTGTGATTGCACAATTGATTAAGAATTACACTGCCGTTCCAAATGCTGCTCAGACTTTACCATCCCAGTGCCCAGAGACACAACTGTACGAACATTGTAATTTGGGTCTACCAAGAGGGTGTTATCCGAGTAGCCTGACACTGGGATCCAGTTTTTCATATAACCTCATTACAAATGTTTATTTTAACTTAAAACCAATACCTAATTTACAATCAAAATTCCTGGATTCCAGTGTCAAGCACTGGAATGACACCTTTATACTCAAGGCAAAACCCACTGTAACATTTAGCATACCGTCTTTGCCACGTACTAGTATGACACCAGAATATGTTGAAATGACATCAGGAGAAGGTAATACACAAATTTTAATCCTCCTACCTGAAATTGTTTTAACTTCACAATTGGTAAATCGTGTTCGCGGTCAGATATCAAAAAACTTAGTTGAATGGCACTCAGGGCTCACTCCAAAAACTCGCCGGAATAATTGGCTCAATATAGCAAATGGAAATGCGCAGATAATTATTGGTGCACGGTCAGCGCTTTTTTTGCCTTATAAAAACCTAAAATTGATTATCGTTGATGAAGAGCACGACTCATCTTTTAAACAAGAACAGGGAATTATATATAATGCTCGAGATATGGCGATAATCTTAGCCAAATTTGAAAATATTCCGATTATTTTATCATCAGCTACTCCACTGCTTGAAACGATTCATCATGTTAAAAACGGGAATTACAATCATGTAAAGCTAACTAAGCGATTTGGTGGTGCAGAATTGCCACTCATTAAAGTAGTAGATATGAGGAACAACAAGCAATGGATCTCCTCTGAGCTTTTTGAAAGCATCAAACAAACCATAGAGAAAAAACAGCAGGTTATGCTTTTTCTAAACCGCAGAGGGTATGCACAACTGGCAATTTGTAAAAAGTGTGGATATAAAATTTCCTGCTTAAATTGTGCTGTTTGGCTTACATATCACAAGAAAAAAAATGCTCTTTTGTGCCACCACTGCTCTTATCAATTGAAACTTCCAGAAAAATGCTCTAATTGCCAAAGTGAACAGCCATTGTCCCTCTACGGCATAGGAATTGAAAGGTTACTTGAAGAAATGGTGAAATTAATACCAAACGCAAAAACTGCGATGATAAGCAGCGATCAGAAGTCGGTTAGTAACATCATTGATTTAGTGTTAAAGGAAGAGGTGAACATTATAATCGGCACACAGATAATTGCTAAGGGGCACAATTTTCCCAAATTAACTTTGGTTGGAGTAATAAATGCAGATTTGAGCCTCGAAAATTCTGATTTAAGAGCAGCGGAAAAGACGTATCAATTATTGCACCAAGTTGCAGGCAGATCAGGAAGGTTTAATGAAAAAGGAATGGTAATAGTGCAAACTAATAATCCTGAAAGTTCAATAATAAAAGCATTGCTGCATCAAAAAAGAGACTCATTTTATGAAATCGAACTTAAGTCAAGACGTGAAGCCAAAATGCCACCATTTAGCAGATTAATAGCGCTTATCATTTGTGGTAAGAATCGGATTGCAACACAAAAAGCAGCGAATGAAATAGTAAAATCTCTTCTTTGTCATCCAAGTAGCTCAACTACTTGTATCCAGGAAAAAAATGTCAGTGCAGACAAAAAGGAATTTGAAATTCTTGGCCCATCACCAGCAGCAATAAATTTTTTAAATAATAAGTATCGGTATAGGGTATTATTAAAAATACACAATAAACACAGTTTATCTATACAAAAAAAGCTGAAATATTGGATTAAAAATTGTAACTTGAATTCGAGTATTGCAGTGATAATAGATGTTGATCCTGTGAGTTTTTTTTAACGAGTTCCGTTAAGCCTTCTTGCCAATTACTACAACATTCTCACTGGGAAAAAAATAGTCAGGTACAACCATATTTTTTGGTGCAGGACCCCCAATCACTCGGCCTGATGTGTCATAATATGAACCGTGGCAAGGACAGAACCAACCATTACCATCTCTTGTAGCGTGGTCAACCGGTACACACCCAAGATGTGTACATATTCCGATCATGATTAACCATTCGTCTTTTCCTTCGTATACTCTCTGCTCATCTAATTGAGGATCCCTCAAGCTCTTCACATTCACAGCTCTTGCAGCCTCAATTTCTTGCTTTGTGCGTCTACGAATGAATACTGGTTTACCTTGCCACTTTACTTTTACTCCGTGTCCTTCCTGAATTCCAGACAAATTCACTTCCACTGTGGAAGTTGCTAGAACTTCAGCAGAAGGATTCATAGATTTAACCAGTGGCCAAAGCCCACTTACAGCTCCTATACCTGCCATAGCGCATGTAGTTAATGTTATAAAATCTCTCCTACTCTTATTTTTAGTAAGATCTTTAACGGGAGGTGTTTTTTTATCCTCTTTGTTTGCCAGTGGTTTTTTATTTTTAGTCAATTTTTTGTCCATTGATCTTTACTCAGCCATAAGTATATATTTTAAATTAAATACTGCGTATTAATCAACAAAAACTTGCGCTTTTTGTTTAATCTGTACTACAGTTGAGAAGAGATAGAGTTTTCAACTTCAGAAATACTATCTTCAGTGGAATCAGGATCTTCAATTTTCGCTACTGACACCACTTTTTCTCTACTCTCTGTTTTAAACAGAGTGACTCCTTGAGTGCTACGTCCTGCAATTCTGATATCATTTACTGAAATACGAATTAACTTTCCTTTATCTGTAATAAGCATTATATTATCACCCTGCTCAACTGGAAAACTAGCAACAACATTACCGTTTCTGCTAGTAGTAAGAATATTGGTGATACCAACACCACCCCTGTTAGTTATTCTATACTCATACGCAGAAGTTCTTTTACCAAAGCCATTTTCGGTAATAGTTAATATAAACTCCTCATTCACTGCAAGTTTTAAGAATAATTCGTTATCTATTCCTAAATCATTCAAAGTCTTTTCCAATTTAGAATCAATGGAGTTATTAATTGCAGTTCCCAGTCTTTTTGCAAGTGGAACTTTTAAGTAAAGTTCTTTTGTTTCTGTTGCTACACCTATCCCATTTAATATGGTCATGGATATCACGCTGTCATTCTTTGCAAGTTTGATACCTCTTACGCCATCTGAATTGCGACTCTTAAATTGACGCACATCACTTACAACAAATCTGATACTTTTGCCGAATCTTGTTGAAAGAAAAACATGATCAATTTCATTGCATACTTTAACCGATATTAATTTGTCTCCTTCATCGAGCTTTATTGCTATTTTTCCATTGCTTGGAATATAGTGAAAGTCCGCTAAAGAGTTACGCCTTATGTTTCCATAGGCAGTAGTAAAAACTATGTTTTGATTTTCGTCATTTTCACTTGGTAACGGCATGATATTAGTTATAGTTTCACCTTCAGCAAGAGGGAATATATTAACAAGCGCTCTTCCACGTGCAGTTGGCTCTGCAAGAGGTAACTTATAAACTTTTAATCTATAAACTCGACCAATGTTAGAGAAGAACAAAACGCTAGTGTGAGTATTTGTCACAAATAATTCTGTAATTACGTCTTCTTCTTTTAATCCCTGTCCTAGCTTTCCTTTTCCACCACGACGCTGAGTTCTGTAGTGAGAAAGCTTCACACGCTTGATATAACCATTCATAGTTACGGTTATCACCATATCCTCTTGTGGAATTAGATCTTCAGCTTCAATGTCCGTATCTGATTCCTCTATTGAAGTTTTTCGCGGCACAGCAAATCTGTTCTTTATTTCTTGTAGATTGTTTTTTATTTCTTTCATCAACTTCTCTCCTGAGCCAAGAAAAGCGATATATTCTTTTATCAGGTTGATCATTGAACTTAGCTCAGCTTCTAATTTGTCTTTTTCAAGGCCTGTTAAACGCTGCAGTTTCATATCAAGGATAGCCTTAATTTGTAGCTCAGTTAATCTATACACTCCATCTTTCAAAAAGCTTGCGCTATCTGAAATCAACTCGATAATAGTGTTGATTTCATTCGAAGTTTTCCATTCTTTATTTAAAAGTTCTCTACTTGCTTCCGCAGGATCTTTTGCACCGCGGATGATTTTTATCACTTCATCTATGCTGAGGACCGCAATGTAGAGCCCTATATATATATGAGCTTTTTCTCTCGTTTTTCTTAGACGAAATTCTGTTCTCCTGATTAATACTTCTTTTCTAAAATCAATAAAGGCCTCTATGATTTCTTTTAATGACATCAAAGCAGGCCTGTTGTTATTGAGCACTAAAGTGTTAACACTAAAACTACTTCTTAGTGGAGTTAGCCCCAATATTTGATTAAGTATAAAACTTGCCTCAGCATTTCTTCTGAGGTCAATTACTACTCTAATACCAGACTTATCGGACTCATCCCTAATTTCTGTTATACCATCAATTCTTTTTTCTTTTACAAGCTCACCTATCTTCTCAATTAATTTTACTTTATTTACTTGGTAAGGTATTTCATCAATCACTATTGCTTGCCTATCTTGTGGCAGATCTTCTATGTGAGTCTTGCCTTGCACAACAATTGATCCACGACCTGTGGCAAACGCTGATCTTATTCCAGACCTGCCAAGAATTGTTCCCCCAGTTGGGAAATCCGGCCCTGGCATCACTTCAAGTAACTCATCCAAAGTCACTTCAGGATTATCTACATATAACATACAAGCATCTATTATTTCTCCAAGATTATGAGAAGGAATATTGGTTGCCATACCAACTGCAACACCACTTGCACCGTTTACCAATAGATTCGGAAACTCTGCAGGCAACACAACAGGCTCTGTTTCATTTCCATCGTAGTTTGGCCTAAAATCAACTGTATCTTCATCAATATCATTCAGTAAAAAGTGCGACACTTTTTGAAGTCTTGCTTCTGTGTATCGCATTGAAGCTGGTGGATCTCCATCTATCGAACCAAAGTTACCTTGCCCATCAATAAGTGGTAAAAGAAGAGAAAAATCTTGGGCCATCCTAACCAAGGAATCATAAATAGCTGCATCACCATGTGGGTGATATTTCCCCATTACATCCCCAACTATACGAGCCGCTTTTTTATATGGCTTACCGGCATCGAATCCAGCTCTCGACATTGCATATAATATACGCCTATGAACAGGTTTAAATCCATCCCGCACGTCAGGTATAGCCCTGCTTATGATAACGCTCATTGCGTAGGAAAGATAAGAATCTTCCAGCTCTTTTACTATTGAGATTGGTACTATATTATCCTGCATTTTCTATACTTTAATTGAAGTAATTAATAATACTAACATTCAGTTAAGCAAATGGGCAATGACAGACTTGAACTGCCGACCTCCTCGGTGTAAACGAGATGCTCTACCAGCTGAGCTAATTGCCCCTTTAGATCTAATTCTATAGCTCAATATTATTATTGTAAACAAAAATAGCAATAAATTGTATCCGTTCAGCAGAGTGGCAAAATAGGTAGACAAGGTGATCTAAAAAGATAATCATAGAGTAAATGTGAGGTAAGTCCTTACAATAAATGGTGTCATCCAAGTAGCCGACACTGGGATCCAGAAAAAAGAATGGTGTCATTCCAGTGCTTGACACTGGAATCCAGCTTTTTCATAATCATTAAAACGTTGTATTTTAACATAAAACAGCTATTTTTATGCTCGCCAACTTAATAAAATTCCTGGATCCCAGTGTCAAGCACTGGGATGACACCCTCCTGATGGGCCAAAATCACAATGTTCGTACAGTTATGCATTTGTTGTGCAAATTACCTTTGCAAACAAATGTTCGTACAGCTGTGTGTCACACACTTTGCTTCAATATTTGCACATTAGCCACTCCCTTGAACAGATACGATAAATTAGATTTAGGTAAGCTATAAGCTTTTATGAAATCTTTGGGTGCGTGCTGTGGAGTTTTATAAATTTTAGTCTTGCTGTCACTTTGTATAAAGGTATTTTTTCACTCACATCTTTCGAAGTTGTAGCCATGTTTAACAACTTTAAGTAGAATATTGTAGCATTTTGAAAATCTGAAAGTTTATCTAGAATAACAGCTAAATTATAAGTATAAAAAATATTGTTTTCATCGAGGGAAATAGCAGTTATCATATACTCTTTACCTTTTACATAATCCTCCTTTTTCATATAGATCAGACCTAAATTTGCTAATAAAGGAGCATAATTTTTATGTATATCATACAATTTTAACATTTCACTCAACGCCAGATCAGGATCATATTGTGAGATTATCGTCAGAAAATTTTTTAATATGTAAGGGTTACTAGGGTGTTCTTTTAACAGTCTTGTGTAAATCTCTACAGCTTTTTTGTATTCTTTATTAGCGTAATAAATATTTCCCAATCCAATTAAAGCATTTTTATGATAAGGAAACTTTGCAATGATCTGATTAAGGAGAGAAATAGCTGTTTCATTATCTCCTGATTCAAAGGAATCTTTTGCTTTTTTTAAAGTAGAGTATATGTCAAAACTCTTGCCAGAATTCTGTGCAATTTTGATGTTAAATTTATCACTTTTTCTCTCAATAACATCAAGATCTTTATATTTTTTATCAGCTTTTATATGCTTGACAACACTATCAAAGGCCTTCTGTATCTCCAAATTTTCACTAGCATAGGTAACAGAAGACCTCCATAAAATCACAACGCAAATTAACATGCAGATAAACATAGGTCCTAGTGTTGTGGCATTGGCTGCAGCGTGTAACCAGTAAACCTTATTTCTTTGAGCTATATGCAACACATTACAAATTCATAAATGCTAAATTACCTATCTCATACAATAATAAAGATATTATTAATTAGCGGGACGAACATGCTGTGTAGCCTTTCAGAATGCATTTATCTTTTGTCTTCCATATTTCGCTTTATTTCCACAAAAATGCTTCGATTTATCTTAACATTTTGTCAACTACCTTTGTAGATTTAAAAGGGCATTTTTACATATTCCATATGGCTGCCAATTGCACCCCTCACATGCGTACTCGAATTTCTCTAAAGACATTTTCTCTCTAATCTTTTTTACTGCCTCATTCCAAGTTAAAGTCTCGCCAATTTTTACTCCTAAAATTTCCATATGCCTTCTATCTAGCTCTAAAACTTTAGCTTGTGTGGTGCATTTACCTTGTTTAGTCTGATTTGGACAAGCACTACAGATACTATCAAGGTTACCAACTACTTCGATTTGAGTACTAACCACTTCACTTGCTATCTTCCTATAATTTTCTACAAAACCCTGAGAATACCCATATCCCCGAAACGCGAGGGTGCACATGAAATGATGAGGGCGAAACTTTATCATTTTTTCAAATATTGCAAAGCCGCTACAAGTAGAAAAATTTTTACCAAACCAGGAAGGATAAATGGTAAAACACCCACCATTATTGCTTGTTCCAGACCCAAGTAAACAGCAAGCCAACTAACACCACAAATAAAGATTACAACTGTACCAGCCAGACAACTTAAAGAATTACATACAAATGATTTATACTTAGAGTTCAGTAATTCATTTACTTTGCTCATTACCATAACAGCAGCTAAACAGCCAATTAAATATCCACCTGTTGGTCCAAGGAGAGCGTGATAACCACCAGAAAAATTTGCAAGAACAGGCAATCCTGCTGCACCAAGTGATAGATATGTAAGCACAGAATAGAATGCTGTTCTGCGGTTAAATTTAAGCCCAATAAGCATTACTCCTAAAGTTTGCAATGTGATAGGCACAGGCTGCAATGGTATACTTATTTGAGCCATCAAGAATAAAAGTAAAACGCAAGACAATATTTCAGCCAGTGTTGATCTGCTGCTAGATTGTGTTATAAACATACCTTCCCAATAAAAATAACTTATTAAATGTAATATATGTGTATGAGAGGTTTTGCAATTTAAATTTTGCTTATATTGTGCTACAATGAATTATTTATGCACTATTAAATTAAAAATGATGAGTAAACAAGATCTATTATCGTTGATGAAAGCAAGACACAGCGGACGTTCATACGATCCTACAAGAGCAATATCTCAGGAAGACATGGATATTTTAATGGAAGCTGTAAGGCTGACTCCCTCATGTTTTGGTGATGAACCCTGGAGATACGTAATATGCAACAAACAGAACAATCAAAGCGCATGGGAAAAGCTGCTAAATTGCCTTGATGAATCTAATCAAAAATGGGCAAAAGATGCACAAGTGTTAATCATATCTTTAAGTGCTAAAAACTTCCGTAAACAAGGTAAAGGAGAAAATCTTTGGGCTAGTCATGATACTGGTGCAGCAAATTATGGACTTATGTTACAAGCTGCAGTTATGAACTTAATGGCCCATCAAATGGGTGGATTTGATAGAGATAAAATAGTGAAAGAGTTCAATATACCCAATGACTTTAACGTAATGTCAGTGATAGCGGTTGGTTACGAAGAAGAGGGTGCTGAAACAAGTAAGAAGAAAAGAAGACCAATAGAAGAAATATTTTTTTATGATGAGTGGCCAAAATTCTGAAAATTTTATCAAAATGCACGGAACTGGTAACAACTTCGTTATCATAGACTCATGTTCAGCAAATGATTTAAATTGGAACTATAAAAAAATTGCTAACCAAAACGGTTGCGATCAAGTCATAGTGATAACAAACTCCAGTTTAGCCGATTGCTTTATGCATATCTATAATGCTGATGGTAGCAAAGCTGAAATGTGCGGAAATGCAGCACGTTGCGTTGGATATTTGCTAATGTCAGAAAAAGGTACTGAGTATATCACTATTGAGCTGGTAAACAAACGCATTTTAGAGTGTTTTAAAGTGGGTGATAAATCCATAAAGGTTAACATGGGTAAACCTTTGCTAAAATGGCATAAAATTCCCTTGTCTACTGAGTGTGACACTCTTCACTTACCTATAGAGCTTGAAATGCTAAAAGATCCTGTTGCAGTAAATATTGGTAATCCTCACATAGTTTTTTTTGTTGATAGTGTAAATGAAATACCATTGCAAAGTTTAGGACCAAAGCTAGAAAATCACGCATTATTTCCTCAGAAAATTAATATTAGTATTGCACAAGTTGAAAAGTCTGGAGAAATAGCTTTAAGAGTTTGGGAAAGAGGTACAGGCATTACTGCATCATGCGGTAGTGCAGCCTGTGCAGCACTTGTTACATCCACACTACGTGGATATCTGACTGTCCAACAGACTTCAGTAAATTTACCAGGAGGGAAGTTATTAATCGAATGGGCAAATAACGTATTCATGACCGGTGATATAGGGTTTTTGTGACCCTAATTCTAGTGATGCATTACTTCCAATACCTTCTTACCAATTACTGCAGGGGTTTCAGCAATTGCAATCCCGGCACTCCGCATAACTTCTAGTTTTGCACCAGCACTTCCACCGCTGGAAGAAATGATTGCTCCAGCGTGTCCCATACGTCTTCCTGGAGGTGCCGTTTGGCCTGCTACAAAACCAACGATTGGCTTTTTAGTTTTTTCTGCTTTCACAAAATGTGATACATCTTCTTCTTCGTTTCCACCTATTTCACCAATAACTACAATACCATGAGTATCGTTATCTTTTAAAAAGAGCTCCATACAGTCGACAAATGTCATACCATGAATTGGATCCCCCCCAATTCCGATACACGTGGATTGACCAAGACCAACAGCGGTTGTTTGTGCTACTGCCTCGTAAGTTAAAGTTCCGGAGCGAGACATAATTCCTATGTGTCCACGCTTATGGATATGGCCAGGCATAATTCCTATTTTGCATTCTTCAGGTGTAATAATTCCCGGGCAGTTGGGACCAATCAATCGACTTTTTGAGCCGATAAGCGCACGCTTAACTTTCACCATATCAAGTATAGGAATGCCCTCTGTAATACAAATTATCAATTCTATTTTTGCATCTATTGCTTCAAGTATTGCAGCAGCAGCAAATTTAGCAGGTACATATATAACTGTAGCATTTGCACCGGTTTTTTCTTTGGCTTCTGCTACAGTATTAAAAACCGGTAAATTAAGGTGAGTGCTACCACCCTTTCCAGGAGTTACACCTCCCACCATTTTCGTTCCGTAATCAATTGCTTGCTCTGAATGAAATGTGCCTTGTGCACCAGTAAAACCCTGGCATATTAATCTTGTATCTTTGTTTACTAAAACGGACATGCTTTATTTTACCTCTTTTACTATCTTTTGTGCAGCATCACCCAGTTCATCTGCAGCAATAATATTTAATCCTGACTCTTCTAAGATTTTTTTTCCTTCTTCAAAATTAGTACCTGATAATCTAACCACTAGAGGAACTTTAATGCTCATTTCTTTTGCAGCCGCAACAATTCCACTTGCGATAATATCGCAACGCATTATACCACCAAATATGTTAACCAGAATTCCTTTTACGTTGCTATCAGACAATATGATTTTAAATGCTTCAGTTACAGTTTCTTTACTCGCTCCACCACCAACATCCAAAAAGTTAGCAGGCTCTGCTCCGTAGTATTTTATTATATCCATTGTTGCCATAGCAAGACCTGCACCATTTACCATGCAACCAATACTGCCATCCATTTTGATGTAACTGAGCCCATACTTTGAAGCCTCTATCTCTTCTTTCACTTCTTCATCATAATCACGAAGTTCCATAATTTCTGGGTGACGATATAAAGCATTATCATCGAAATTAATTTTCGCATCGAGCGCAATAAAATCTCCAGAACTTGTTTCAACCAGTGGATTAATTTCAATTTGGCTCGCATCAGTTGCAATAAACGCATCATATATATTTTTTGCAACATTTGTTATTTTTTCTATTTGTTCTGGACTCAAATGAAAACTGCTGCTTAACTTGCTGCTATCAAAACTTGTAGCAGAATCAATATCAAATTTCACAATTTTTGCGGGAGAATTTTTCGCCACTTCTTCAATGTCCATTCCACCTTCTGAGGAAAATATGAATATTGGCCTACTGAGCTTCGGGTCGATTACCAGGCTTAAATAATACTCTTTCTTAATGCTTGAGCCTTCTTCAACGTACACTTTTCTTACTTGCTGCCCGCTTGGCCCTGTTTGATGAGTAACTAAAGTCATACCAATCATGTCCTTTACAAACTGTTGAGCTTCTTCAGCTGACTTTGCTAGCTTTACGCCACCGGCTTTACCCCTACCACCTGCATGAATTTGAGCTTTAACTACAAACACGTCAGATTTTAATTGACTTACTTGAGTCTTTACTTCTTCCGCAGATGTAGCAACAAAACCTTTTGGCACTGAGACATTAAATTTATGTAAAACTTCTTTCGCTTGATATTCGTGAATATTCATAAAATAACCAATGATAAACTATTAACTTGAGTACAAACTACCAACCATAACGCTGCCTTCTGCACTCTTGTTGGTACCTCTTTTTTTTAGCTTCAGCTTTCTTTTTAGCTCTTTTTTCTGATTTTTTTTCATGATATTGTTTTTTCATTTTCAACCCTCTTCCTTCCTTTTGAATTGTTTTTTTCAATACTGGAAGAGCTCTGTCTACATCACCATAATGGACTGATACTTCTATCAAACTCTATACCTCCTTCGGTAATCATTTCAAAATCTATTTATAAATTAGAAAATTAACATTGTCAATTATTTTATAAACTTGAGCATTAAAATATAATATGCCACAATTTACATGGTAAATGATGTCATTCCAGTGTCAGCTACTTGCTTACTGATGGAGATTGCTCTTATATTGCAGCGTTTTTACAATCGTACTAACATCGGGGCGGAGAGATTTGAACTCCCGACCCTTTGGTCCCAAACCAAATGCGCTACCAGGCTGCGCTACGCCCCGACTTCTTTACTCAGAGTATCAATAACTCAGGCAAAATGCAAGATTCATTTGTTTACTTTAGAAAAAATATAATATGAGATTTAATATTATCTTAGAATATGTTTTTTATTAGCTCCTCTTTAACAACAGACTGCTTCGTAGAAAGTCTACAGGGTTTTTGTGCGCGCAACACTGAACCAGATTTCTTTATGACCCAAACCTTAGTCATATTTAAAAATCTAGCTACACCAATTGGTGAAAGTGAGTGCAGCAACTACAGCAGTATCGACCCTTAAAATTCTTTTTCCTAGACTCAATTTTTGACAAAACTTATCGGCAAGATCAAGTTCATAAGATGAAAAACCACCTTCAGGGCCAACAATAATAGCAACATTTTTTTTGCCTTTCAGCACTTTGTCAGCTTTACCTGTTTCATCACACAAAACAAAATTTTTACTCTGGGAATCAGGTAACTCACAAAAGTTAATAGGAGGCAAAATCTCTGGTATACTTATCCTACCTGATTGTTCCGCTGCTTCGATTGCTTGTAATTTTGCTCTACTTAGGTTAATATTTTTTACCACTGTACGTTCCGTTGAAATAAATTGAATGCAGATTACTCCCATTTCAGTTGCCTGTCTTACTATGTTGTTCAAAGCAGCACTTTTTACCATGGCACAATACAGGTATAAATTTTCCTCATATTGCTGTTGTTTAGTGCATTCTTTGGGTGTAACTTCTGTCAATTTACGCGATATATTAACTACTTCTCCTAACCATTCTCCATCTTTTCCATTAAAAAGAGAGAGATTATCATACTTCTTAAGCCGCATTACATTGCAAATATAGTGACTTTGTTGTGGATTAAGTGCTAAACTCACGCCTTGTGATAAAGCTTCTTCAACATAGAGCCTAATTTTTCCCATTCAAAACTTTAATTATATTCTACTTGAGTGACTCTTACGGGATTTGAACCCGTGTTACCACCGTGAAAGGGTGGTGTCCTAACCACTAGACGAAAGAGTCAACTTGAATCTAACTAGGTTATATCGATTACATATATAAAGTCAATTCAATTATTTTGAATCACATAGTTAGAGGGATATATCAGTAATCTTATATCGACAGCCTCCTATTACTCCATGCTCAATACTCACTGAACCTATCTCAGATTTAGGAGCTAATTCTAATTGTTGTTCAACTTTTGTATCGGAATCATAGCCAGAATCGTAGCCAGAATCTCTACGCTCATATTTCTGCCTTATTTCTTCTACACTAAAGCCAGCCTTGGTCTTAATTTTTTGATCATTAGTCTGTTGCTGACTTATCGACTTATTAGCACTTAGCTCATTTAGCTTCACTTGCCAATCATTCACTTTATCTTGCACTAACCCATGGCAAGTTCCAGAATTAGCTTTTATGTCTTTTGCTTTTCTTTCTGCTCTTTTCTTGGACAAATCTACCCTAGCATAAATAGGTTCTGACGACTGTTCTGGCTCTTTCTGTTTTAGGCTAGTAGGCTTTTTTTGTTCTGAAAGATCATCTATAGTGCAATAAATAGGTTCTTCTGATATACTCAAATAACCACTATCTTCCAATGATAAATTTTCAGTGGATTTTTTATGTGAATCATATATTTCAGCATAAATAGATTCTTCTGATACACTCAAATAACCATTCTCCCCTAATGAGTTACTAACCTTAGCATCATACACCTCAGCGTAAATGGGCTCTTTTGAAGGCAAAGCATCATAGCTAGTATTCTTTGACTTATACTCAAAAGTTCTAGGAGGTTTTTGTTGTATAGCTTCAATATTCAAATCATCTGTAGAATAATACTCTGCGCCTTTTCCTAGTAAAAAGGAAACTGTGGGGTGAAGAATTATCTCTGCTGGTAAGTTTTTCTCACTATCCAATTTTAGATTTTTTGATTCTGCTAAACTCTCAATAACACGAATTATAACATTCTTTCCATTCTCATCTATTGAGTGGATATCAGCTCCACGATTAATCAGCAATTCCATTATTTTGTGATCTGTAGCATGTCCTAAAGCCTGATTTAAAGCTTGATTATTATTTATATCAAATGATCCTGTATTCTTGAGAGACATAGTCTTTGAAAAGAATTTTCTAAAACTATTTAATGCATCATAGAGAATTAGAGTCAGTTTAACACCTTTTATGTCATTGTTTTTGACAGATTTAATTAAAAAATTATCTATTATGCCCATGATTATACCCCCTATATAAAAGCTCACTACCATGGTACAATTTTAAACTATGATGATTTATTTTCTACTAATAGCAGCTCTCTATAACCACTTAACAAGTGGTGGCATTGACATCATAATTGCATCTGGATTGCCGTCAGTCATTAAACCAAACCTTGTGCCACGATCGTATAACAGATTGAATTCTACATATCTGCCACGTTTTATTAATTGATTTTCTCGTTGTTCTTTTGTCCAAGATTTTTGTATATGTTTACGTATGATGTGCAAATAAATTTCCAAAAAGGCTTCACCTACTGCTTTTGTGAACTCAAAATCATTTTCCCAATTACCAGAACTCAGATTATCATAGAAAATACCACCAATGCCACGTGGCTCTTTTCTGTGTTGTAAGAAAAAATAATTGTCACATTGCTCTTTAAATTTTGGATAATATCCGGTGTCAAATCTATCACATATCATTTTGATTGATTCATGAATATACTTGCAATCTTCTTCATTTCTATATATTGGCGTAAAATCCATTCCTCCACCAAACCATTGTTTTGAAGTATATATCAGCCTTGTGTTCATATGCGCTGCAGGGATAAGGGGCGATTGCATATGAGACACTAAAGATATACCGCTTGCCCAGAACTCTCCGTTACTTTCACTTGCACCAGGAATTTCATTGATGGCTGAATCTGCAAATTTTCCGTGTACTTTTGAAACGTTTACTCCAACTTTTTCAAAAACATTACCAAAAATAATTGTAGATTCACCACCTCCACCACCTGGGCGATCCCACTTTCTCTTTTCGATCTTTGGCTCTGCGGATGATTGTTTTTCAATTAATAAGAAAGATTCTATGATCTTATCTCTTAGTGCACAGAACCATTTAAATGCTTGTGTTTTTTGTTTTTCCATAATATCCTCTTGCTAGCTTATTAACATTGTTATATCTGATATTTAAGGAACTTAATTAGATTTGGATGATAATTATCTATCAAAGACGTTAATAAATCTATAATAATTAAATCAATATAATAGAACATTTTCGTATGTACAACAATGCCAAGTAACAATAATGAATAAAAGATACATAGATAACAAAAAAGAGAACAGGGTTGACTTCATACTAAGAAATTATGGAATGTCAATTGTTGTGATGGCAGTTATTATGCTCTTACCTCCAGTAGCAATATCGATACTCTACTTTTTTGATATATATAGTCAGCATATTAATATAGAGATTAATTTATTAGTTAGCATTCTAACAACTCTCTTTATGATGTATAATGTAAAACGCTACAGATACCTACTTAACACTATAGAATTTCAAAATGCAATATTTGCAAATGCACTAAATCATAATACAGAATTTTGCCTTATTTTACATAAAGATGAGGGTGTTATTTATGCTGATGCAAGGTTCTACGAAAGGTTTAAAGATCATATAATAGATGATGACATTACGTTAGGCAAGATTCTTGAAATAGGAGATGTTTCAGAAGCAGACAAAAAAGTACTCTATCATGCACTAAAAAATAACTCTTCTGTACAGGTATGCATTTCCTTAAACAAGAAGAATAGAGTATCTAACTTTCTTTTGCTCTTTGAGTCAATACCAGATAATCCCCAAATTGCTATAAATAGTAATAAGATTTTAAATTTATCATTAGTGCCAATAGCAAGGCCAGATGGGTATTTTGTATTAAAAGCAACACAGATAAACAAGGAGCAGATATATGAAGAGTTAATAGAAAAACACAGCATAGGAACTTACATTGCAAATGCCAAAGGGGTGATTTTATCTGTAAATAAAAGATTTTTAGACATATTTGAACTAAAAAAACTGGAAAAAGGTAGCTCAATCAGTGATTTTATATCTCAATCTAAATATAACAATACAACAACCGATAATGAAATTTTGTTTTTTACTATAAGTGGTATTCCATTCAAGGCTTATATGAGCACTGCTATATTTTGTGATAAATACAACCATAGCTATATATATGGCTTTATAACACCAACCGAATCAAATATTGTTGATTATCAATTACACCCTTGTTTTGCAAATTCATCAATTGCTATTGCACAATGTGACATAAACGGCAACTTTGTAAAGAAAAATACGGCACTAATAAAGCTTGCAGGGTCAGATAATAATTCAATCTTTACGTTGATATTGGATAGTTATCATGTGAAAATACGTGAATATTTTTCGAGTAATAGAATAAATAATGCGTCTTTTGATGTACAGCTCAACGGCGGTAATAACATAAAAATATATTTCAATAAGTTTCTTCATAATAAAATGATCTTCATACTTTGTTATTTTATTGACAATACTGAACACAAAAACCTAGAGATAAAGCTTGAGCATTATCAAAAGATGCAAGCTATAGGGCAGTTAGCAGGTGGTATTGCGCATGATTTCAACAATATATTGACTGGGATAATAGGATTTTGCGATTTGCTTTTACTCCAGCATTCAGCTGGTGATCCATCTTTTGGAGATATAATACAGATACAGCAAAATGCAAAGCGTGGATCAAATTTAGTAAGACAATTGCTTGCTTTCTCAAGAAGACAGACCTTGCAGCCAAAAATTATTGATGTAAATAATACTATAGCTAATCTTTATGAAATGATAAAAAGATTAATAGGTGAAAATATAAAATTTAATATTTATTATGGTAGAGACTTGGGTGCTGTTAGGGCTGATCAAGGGCAATTAGAGCAAGTTATACTTAACTTAGCAGTCAATGCTAGTGCTGCTATGGAAAAGGGCGGAGAATTAACTATACGAACCTTTAATCAAAAGATTGACTCATTAAATTCTACACCTCAGGATATGTTTTCTCCAGACAAGGAAGCGATTGAACATGGAAATTATGTTGTGATTGAAGTAATTGATACTGGATGTGGAATGACGAGTGATACAACTGAAAAGATCTTTGATCCATTTTTTTCTACCAAAGATATTACCTCTGGTACAGGTCTTGGCCTCTCTACTGTATATGGCATTATTAAACAAACTGAAGGATACATCTATGTTGCTAGCAAAGTAAATCATGGAACTAAATTTAGCATATTTTTGCCCATGGTTTACATATCAGATGAAAATGATAGAGAGGAAGATAGTGAAGAAACAGAAAGACCGGTAGTAAGTGAAATTAAAGGTAATGGTATAATTTTATTAATCGAAGATGAAGATTCAGTAAGGGAATTCATCTCTAAAGCACTCAAAAGAAAAGGATTTGATGTAATAGAAGCAAGCATAGGCAGCGAGGCGCTAGAAATAATCAGTAAAAAAAGTCAACATATAGATCTTATAATCACTGATGTAATCATGCCAGAGGTGAGCGGCCCAGAAATAGTTAAAGAAGCATTGATCCATAGGCCAAATATCAACGTTATTTTTATTTCTGGGTATGCAGAAGATGCTTTTTTAAAGAGTGATGACATCAATATAGAAGATTTTCACTTTTTGCCAAAACCATTCACTCTGAATGAATTAGGAAACAAGGTTCAAAGTGTGTTACACAAAGCAAAAAAGACAGTCTAATTTTAGTGTGGTTAACAACAAAAAAATTTTCTAATGCAAAAGTTTCTTGCATATATACAATAGAATTATTTTATACATAAGATAAAAGGCGTGAGCAAGATTATTGCAATAGTAAATCAAAAGGGTGGAGTTGGCAAAACCACAACTAGTATAAATTTATCGACAGCCTTTGCTGCTGTGGGAAAAAGCACTTTATTGGTAGATCTTGATCCTCAAGGAAATGCTAGCACCGGGCTCGGGATTTCTTATCGTAGTAGGGAAGAAAAAAATATATACAAAATACTACTAAGCAGCGAAAATAAATTGATAGAATCGGCAATTTTCAATATAAAGGAAATTCCAAATTTATCACTAATTTCGTCAGTAGTTGATTTATCAGCTGCAGAAATTGAATTATCGCAACTTGAGCGAGGAAAATTTGTGCTAAAAAGCGCATTAGAGAAGATACGCGATAATTATGAGTATATAATCATCGATTGCCCTCCATCACTTGGGCTTTTGACCATAAATGCTTTGACTGCTGCTAATTCTATTATTGTCCCTCTTCAGTGTGAATTTTTTGCTTTGGAGGGATTAAGCCATTTAGTTAAAACTGTAGAGCTGATAAAAAGAAATAACCTAAACCCTTTTTTGGCAATAGAAGGGATAGTGTTAACAATGTATGACAGGCGCAACAAACTTAGTGAGCAGATTAAAAACGATATTTGTCAGTATTTAAATGATAAA
The DNA here is from genome assembly GCF_008033215.1 of Wolbachia endosymbiont of Drosophila ananassae. Lineage (NCBI taxonomy): Bacteria > Pseudomonadati > Pseudomonadota > Alphaproteobacteria > Rickettsiales > Anaplasmataceae > Wolbachia > Wolbachia endosymbiont of Drosophila ananassae. The sequence goes on from NZ_CP042904.1 coordinate 1,242,129, forward strand.
GTATACAAAACTATCATCCCATTGTATGAGACTGTTATTCCACGTAACGTACGGTTATCAGAAGCACCTTCTCATGGAAAACCTGCTATTGTGTATGATCTTAAATGTCCTGGTGCACAAGCGTATATAAGTTTGGCAAGGGAAATTTTAAAAAAGCACGCGAGCAGTTGTAAGGAGAAGAAGCTAGTAAGCGAGGGCGTGGTATGAAGGATGATAGACGCCTCGGCAGAGGTCTTGCCGGTCTCATAGGCGATAATTATGATAATAAAGAAGATCGACAAGAGCATTTGCCTATTTCATTACTGCACCCAAGCAAATTTCAACCGAGGAAACATTTTGACGAGGAGTCATTAAGAGAACTTGCAAATTCGATAAAGAAAAGTGGCATTATACAGCCTATCGTGGTACGCAAAGATTCAAATGATGATGGTTATGAAATAATAGCTGGAGAACGTCGTTGGCGAGCAAGCAAGATTGCAAATCTTGATAGTGCACCGGTTATCATAAAAGATCTGAGCGACAAGGAATGCTTGGAAGTATCCATTATTGAAAACATACAAAGGCAAGATATTAATCCAATAGAGGAAGGTGAAGCTTACAGAAAACTGATAGATGAGTTTTTCTATACACATGAGGAATTAGCTTCAGCTATAGGCAAAAGCCGCAGCCACATAACCAATATGATTCGGATGTTGTTGCTCCCTGATAGGGTGAAAACAATGATCAATGAGAAAAAATTGTCTATGGGTCATGCAAGAGCGTTGATTAATGTTGAAAATGCGGAAAGTATTGCAGAAAAAATAGTTTCTCAGGGCTTAAGCGTTAGACAAACTGAAAAACTGATAAAGGACCTACATCAAAACAACAATCAAAAAGAGCAGAGATATACTAGAAATCAAGATATGACAGTAATAGAAGGCGCTATATCTTCTCAACTTGGTTTAAAGATCAAAATTAATGACAACAATTCTAAGGGTAAAGTTATGATACGGTATGATAATCCAAATGAATTGGATTTGATATTGAAAATTTTGAATAGGAAACTTGAGGCATAGCTAGTAGTTGGCTAGCAAAGCAACAAACCAATATCAACTGTTGGTGTCATGAAAGTAGCTGACACTGGAATCCAGGAATTTTATTAAGTTGGTAAGCATAAAAGTATAACTTCTACGTCATACCGCCGCGGTATCCGCTAACAAGCAGCGGGGTGACGATTGTCAGGGTAGCTGTCATCCCAGTGCCCTGACTACTTGGATCCAGGAAAAAGAATGGTGTCATCCCAGTGCGTGATACCCTAGTAGAAATCGTTTTTGTAATTGCAACATTCGTGCAATCTTTAGCCATAAATATTTAAAAAATTTACCAAATAAAAAAAAAGGCAAAAGAAACCCTGGGGTTATTATCCGCTTTAAAATATTGGCGTTTTTTATGTTTTAAACGCTTGACAAGCAAGATTAAGCTGCTTTTAATTGCAACTAACTTACGCTGCAAATGTTTAAGAAGTTTACTAAGCAGAAAAAAAGACAAAGAATCCCCGAGTTAGCTAGTCTTTTACTATCTCTGTCGAGTATTGGCATTTTTTGATGTCTTGTAACGCTTTATAAGCGCGTTCAGCTTATTTAGATAAAAATCTAGATGTAGATGAAGTTTTGTAAAGACATACAGTATCTATATACTGCAAAAAATTGAACATAAGACGCCGATACATTAAGTAATCCTTACCTTTTAATCTGCAGATTGGCGAAAGCAAATACAATAGCTTCACTATCATGATAAGGGCGCTGGCGAAGGGTGTCAAGTAAGTTTTTTCGTTTCATCCGATGCGCTGCCAAAAGCTATGCAAAAAGTCCAATGAGTTAACTCCCATATATCCTGAGTAATTCTTGTGCATTAGCTTTGATTAGGATAGGGCATTTTCTATCATTTAATAGGGAATGCAATATTTCAGTTGCACCCTTAACGTCGTTATTGTGTATCTTTACTACAGCGATAGCTTCTTGGCTTGAATAAGGATACACTGCACTTGATTCTAAATTATCAATTTTATCTTTATTTATTTTTTCACCGTTGGAGTGAAGTAAGCTCATTACTTCTAAATATTGTGCTAACTCACGCAAAACACCAGGAGCATCTTTATCATCTGCCAAATCATTATAAATAGATGCTGTGTCTGTTGGCATTGAATCTGAGATATGATTGAATGCGCGTTCAAAATTTGCTAAATACTCCCAATTTGAATCTATTTCTTCTAGCAGCGGCTTATTATCTTTTTTTAAGAATAATACTTCGTAAAACTTGTCACCTGCAGTTATAGATTGTTTTGTGTTATCAATGTTGCGCAATAAGTATAATGTGATGCCAACTAACATTGGCGCGAGTGCAAGCAGAAAGATGTATTTTTTCATGGTAATATTCCAAATAGTTATATATTTATACATTAATGCTTTTGATTTGCAAAAACATATTGACATAGTGATTATATCACATAATAATATTCTTAAGGTTGTTTGAATAGTTGGAGATTAAAATATTTCTAAAGTAGAAATAAAGACAGCAGTATTAAGCTAAATTATTTTTTGTCGGATTTATCCGATGTACCCTCAACCTTTTATAGGTTGAAGTCTAAATTTGAGAGTTTGATCCTGGCTCAGAATGAACGCTGGCGGCAGGCCTAACACATGCAAGTCGAACGGAGTTATATTGTAGCTTGCTATGGTATAACTTAGTGGCAGACGGGTGAGTAATGTATAGGAATCTACCTAGTAGTACGGAATAATTGTTGGAAACGGCAACTAATACCGTATACGCCCTACGGGGGAAAAATTTATTGCTATTAGATGAGCCTATATTAGATTAGCTAGTTGGTGGAGTAATAGCCTACCAAGGCAATGATCTATAGCTGATCTGAGAGGATGATCAGCCACACTGGAACTGAGATACGGTCCAGACTCCTACGGGAGGCAGCAGTGGGGAATATTGGACAATGGGCGAAAGCCTGATCCAGCCATGCCGCATGAGTGAAGAAGGCCTTTGGGTTGTAAAGCTCTTTTAGTGAGGAAGATAATGACGGTACTCACAGAAGAAGTCCTGGCTAACTCCGTGCCAGCAGCCGCGGTAATACGGAGAGGGCTAGCGTTATTCGGAATTATTGGGCGTAAAGGGCGCGTAGGCGGATTAGTAAGTTAAAAGTGAAATCCCAAGGCTCAACCTTGGAATTGCTTTTAAAACTGCTAATCTAGAGATTGAAAGAGGATAGAGGAATTCCTAGTGTAGAGGTGAAATTCGTAAATATTAGGAGGAACACCAGTGGCGAAGGCGTCTATCTGGTTCAAATCTGACGCTGAGGCGCGAAGGCGTGGGGAGCAAACAGGATTAGATACCCTGGTAGTCCACGCTGTAAACGATGAATGTTAAATATGGGAAGTTTTACTTTCTGTATTACAGCTAACGCGTTAAACATTCCGCCTGGGGACTACGGTCGCAAGATTAAAACTCAAAGGAATTGACGGGGACCCGCACAAGCGGTGGAGCATGTGGTTTAATTCGATGCAACGCGAAAAACCTTACCACTCCTTGACATGGAAATTATACCTATTCGAAGGGATAGGGTCGGTTCGGCCGGGTTTCACACAGGTGTTGCATGGCTGTCGTCAGCTCGTGTCGTGAGATGTTGGGTTAAGTCCCGCAACGAGCGCAACCCTCATCCTTAGTTACCATCAGGTAATGCTGGGGACTTTAAGGAAACTGCCAGTGATAAACTGGAGGAAGGTGGGGATGATGTCAAGTCATCATGGCCCTTATGGAGTGGGCTACACACGTGCTACAATGGTGGCTACAATGGGCTGCAAAGTCGCGAGGCTAAGCTAATCCCTTAAAAGCCATCTCAGTTCGGATTGTACTCTGCAACTCGAGTGCATGAAGTTGGAATCGCTAGTAATCGTGGATCAGCACGCCACGGTGAATACGTTCTCGGGTCTTGTACACACTGCCCGTCACGCCATGGGAATTGGTTTCACTCGAAGCTAACGACCTAACCGCAAGGAGGGAGTTATTTAAAGTGGGATCGGTGACTGGGGTGAAGTCGTAACAAGGTAGCAGTAGGGGAATCTGCAGCTGGATTACCTCCTTAGGCTTTGCGCATAACTTACCATTTTTAATGATGGTGTTGTTATGTGCTATACTGCTGTCTTTACTTCTACTTTATTTTAATTTCCCGATAACGGAATTTTATGAGTGATAGACCTCTTTCTCCACATTTACAAATATATAAAGTACAAGTTACTAGTTTTTTCTCTATTATGCATAGATTGACTGGTATCTTGCTATTCCTTTTATTAATGATACTTTCTTGGTATTTCATATTACATGTTTACTTTCCTGAGTTACTTATAGTAAGGTACTTAAATGCATTATTATTCACTCCTGTTGCTAAATTAGCTTATGTCTTATGTTTTATAAGTTTTGTATATCATTTTCTTAATGGTATTCGTCATTTATTGTGGGATGCTGGGCTTAATTTAGAAATTACTGGCGTTTCAAGGAGTGCTATACTGCTGACAGTAACGCTACTTCTTTCTACTATGGCTTTTTTATTTATGTTTATATGAGTCAGTCTGGAAATTCAGTACATCATTGGTGGGTTCAGCGTGTTTCTGCGGTAATTTTACTGTTCCTGTTTCCTTGGTTTATCTATTCATTTTCTTGCACATTTTATACTGATAGCTCTTTGTCTTTTAGTGAAAAATTTATTAATCACCCTCTAGAGCTTTTATTTTTTGTTGTATTGTTGTTTTGCATTTTTTGGCACGCAGTTCTTGGAATGCAGGTAGTATGCGAAGATTATATACACAGCGTACCTTTGAGGATTTTTACAATTACATGCATAAAGTACTTATCAAGCATTACTTATATAACCCTCGCTTTTACAATCTTTATCTTCTACAGGCGTATTTTCTTGTAAAATCACCGGTGCTGTGTTAATATATTATTAGTGTACTAGTTTTATTATTGAACTATAGCATTATAGCGATTTTGGTTTGACAATATGTTTGAAGCATTAAAAAAGGGAGCAATAGATCTTACACTTAAAGCAAAAGGTCTGCTTACTTCACCTGAATCTCAAGTTTACGTCGAAGACCTTAGAAAGGTAATGATGTATGATGGAAGGAAATGCCAGTATCCAAAAAATTATGATCAAATTGTACAGTCTGCTAAAATCATAGAAAACAGGGATATGCATGGAAATGCTATACTAGATAAAGATAAAAATCCAACCTATAAACTTTTGTATGGTCAAAAAGATGAGAATGGAGAACAACCAAGTTTCAGATTATCTTTAGTTACCAAAGATAAAGATAATGATAGATCTTATTTTACTATCAATTATATAGACAATCAGGGTAAGCAAATTCCGATAAATGAGTTGCATAAGTCATATTTTGAGCCATTAGGCTTTTCGAGAATGGATTTGAAAAAACACGTGCCAATTTTTGAAGCTGAAAAAACTAAGGATCCTCAATATCCATTTGAATTAACTAATTCTTCTGTGCTAACTAAAGAGGTAAAAAATAAAGAAGGTAAAGTTCAGGAAGTTGTTGATGAAAAAGGAAGAAATGGAGAATTATTATACACTAGTGATTACAAGAAGCTAAGCACCCATTTTTCAGAAATTAGAGATCAGAATGGTAATCTAGAGCTAGATAAAAGTCTTATATCTGTTCCTATCGTTTTTGCTACAAGTTTAGCTAAAGTTTGTACTAAATTGTTGACTTCTCTTCCTATAAAGTTAGGGGAGCATTTAATAAGCGAACAAAACCCAATTGCAAAGTCTTTTGGTTATCTTTTATTCACTCCTGCAGCGGCAGTAAAAAATTTAGTGGATATGGGAGCTACCATACTTAAGGCTCCAATTTTATTGTTTGTAGCAAATGAGAAAAAATATGGTGATGCTTACTACACCATGTGGAAACACCAACTGAAAGGATGTTTGGAAGAAGCAAAAAGTGACTTTAATGTTATTAAAGGTGAAGAAAGGCTAAAGCCGGATCATGGGAATCGTGATTCACTAGTGGGCACATGGGATGAGCTTAACGCTAGAAGGCCAAAGAAACAAGGGGATGATAAAGAAGTTAGCAAGAGTAATGAAATACTAAAGAGTCCTGAGGAAGAACAAAATAAGGGTAATGAAATATTAAGTGATAAAAGAAAAGGTCATGTTGAGGAATTACAAAATAGAAGAAATTCACAGCAAGGGCAAGGCGCTACACATGATCACTCTCATTAGCAATTACTTTAAATCAACATTTATTTTCTTTATTAACTATTCCACAACAAAAACTTGCATGTATTTTGCCCTCAGTATAAGATATTAATTATTTAATTAATATCTTAACTAAATGCGCCCTGTAATATTGTGTGGTGGTAGTGGTAGCAGACTTTGGCCTTTATCTAAGCCAAAGCAATTTCAGAAAATATTTAGTCAGAACACTATGTTTCACAACACTTTGTTGAGGCTAAAAAGCGATTATATGCCGCCCATAATTGCTACAAATATACAGTACGAGTCATTAGTGATGGAGGAATTGCATGCACTGCAAGAATATAAAGTGATTTTCGAACCAGTGAAAATTGGAACAGCAGCGGCAATATTAATTGCTGCACTTCTCTGCAATGAAAACGAGACAATGTTAATTCTGCCTTCAGACCATTTTATAGGTGATTTGAATAGTTTTTATGCTTCTACTCAAAAAGCGTCTAAGTTAGCCTCTGAAACTAACTCTATAGTCACTTTTGGGGTTAAGCCTCATGAATTCAATTCTGAATACGGCTATATAAATGCAGTATATGATCAGAAAGAAAAATGTCATATAGTGAAAGATTTTACAGAAAAGCCCGAGCGTAAGTTAAGTAACGATCATTATTGGAACTCTGGAATATTTGTGTTTAAAGCAAAACGCTACATAGATGAGATTAAAAAATCTGCCCCGAATCTTTACAATTTATGTTTTAAATATTTCACACCGCAAGAGAGATTTCTGTATTTAAAACAACGAGATTTTGCAGGAATTGAAGGCATATCCATTGATTACTTGGTGATGGAGAAAGCAAAAAACGTTGCAATGATAGAAGCTAATTTCGATTGGTTGGATGTTGGAACTTGGAATTCAGTTTTAGAATTGAGTGAGAAGTTTAGTAAAGAACCGGTGTCATTTCAGCATGTGATTAGAGAAAAAGAACCAGTTTCAACGACAAAAAGTAATAAAAATTTATTGGGTGGAGCTTGTAAGCAACCAAACAAAAGTCTAATTTCATTTATTCATAAAGTTAAGAAAGTAAAGGTGATAAGGAAAGAAGTTAAACCATGGGGATTTTGTAGTATAATTTTAATGAGCGAAAATTTTCTTATAAAATATCTTTTTATAAATCCATTAAGCTGCACTTCTAAGCAATTCCATCACTATAGAGATGAATACCATATAGTGCTATCAGGAGTTGGGTATGTTAGTTTAGAAGACAAAGAATATGCTATAGCAAAAGACCATATGATAGAAATCCCAAGGGAAGTTTCCCATAGGATTGAAAATAGAAGCATAAGCTCTCCACTTGAAATAGTTGAATTTCAGATAGGAGAGCATTTATCTGATAATGATATAGTGAGGTTGGATGATGTATATGGAAGATTTTGAAATTCTAATGTTAAAGATACTCTATAAGCCTGCTAAATTTAAGGAAGCAAAAATCTCTAGTTTTCAAATAAAGAAAAGTCTACAATTATACGAAGTTTCAAAAATATAATGTTTAACCTCAAAATATTTTGTAATGTCCATTGCCTTTGAAATTACTATGGCTGCTTGCTATTTGCGAGCGAAAAATGCCAGATTTTGCTCTATAATGACTTTGTTCTCTATTATCGGCATTGCCCTTGGAGTTGCAACACTAATAGTGGTGATGTCTGTGATGAACGGATTCAGAGCAAAGTTGCTTGACTCAATACTTGGCATTGATGGCCATATTAATGTTTATTTTGATAGGAACATAAATTCAGATTACTACGCAGTTTCAAAATCTATTGAGAGAATTCCTGGTATATTAAAAGCTACTCCTATGACCAATGATCAAGTTATTATTGTAGCAAACGGTAAAATTGCAGGTAGCGTAGTGCGAGGTGTATCAACTAAAGACTTGCTTGATAGTACTGCCGTTACAAATAATGTAATTATAGGTGATGTAAAAAAATTTGATGAAGGAATAATAATAGGAGCACGCTTAGCAGAAGCTTTGAACGTTGACTATGGCGACGAAATTACGTTTATATCATCTGAAGAATTTGATGCATTACTTGGTGAAATGCCGCGAATGAAAAAATATAAAGTTATAGCAATATTTGATATGGGTATGTTTGAGTATGATAATACCTTGATATATATGCCTCTAAAATCAGCACAAGCCTTTTTTAATTATAAAAATAGCATAAAAAATATAGAAGTACTTGTAGACGACGTTACTAGAGCTGATAAGCTGGCAGATGCTATAGAAAAAGAAATAGGAATGGAAGCTGAAAGTTGGCAATCACAGCAAAGCCATTATTTTAGTGCTTTAAAAACTGAAAGAAATGTGATGTTTTTAATTCTCACTTTGATTATAGTTGTAGCAGCGTTTAATATTATCTCAAATTTAATGATGATAGTGCAAGAAAAGAAATCCGCGATTGCAATTATGCGTACATTTGGTGCAACAAGTGGAAGCATTATGCGTATATTTTGCGCTTGTGGTCTATTAATCGGTTTTACGGGAACTTGTCTTGGCTGTATTATAGGTGTCGTTTTTTCTCTCAATATCGAAAGCATTAGAGTGTTTTTAGAAAACATTACTAACGTCAAGCTGTTTGATCCTATGATATACTTTTTTTCAAGTTTGCCAGTGATATTAGTACCCCAAGACGTAGTAAATATTTCTGCACTTGCGTTACTCTTATCATTTTTAGCGACAATTGCTCCTGCGTTGCAGGCAGCTGCACAAGATCCTGCGGAGATACTACGTTATGAATGATACTCAGCAAAAGTACATAGGTTGGTTCTTAATTGTATTGTTATTTACCGGTTACATCACAATAAATAACATAATCTTTTTAAAAATAAATCAGCAAGAGAGTGAAAACAATGTGAAAGCTTTAACGGAAAACATGGATGAATTTAGAATGTTGCTTGAAGTTAATCAATCTAGAATAGAAAAAAAGATATTTGACCTCAAGAGAAGTCAGCATACTCAATGTGAGCAAGGTGATAATAACTCAAGATGTAAGAACCTTGCAAAATTGCTATTACTTGTGGTTAAAATGAAGAATTCGTTATTGCGAGAAGCAAAATTTTATAACCATATAAATTCAATAAAGCCTTTGATATCAGAGCTTGACGATCCAGAGATAGAAAATGCAGTAGATGAATTAGAAAATTTGAAAGAGATAAATACCTTACACGAATTGAAGTTATCTTTTGAAAAAACTATTGATACTATCGATTACAACAAAAGTACATTGTCTAAAAAGATCATTTCAAACTGGATAAAGGTAGACGACCGAAATGATCCATTAAGAGTAAAATTCGCAGAAATTGAGGAGTCAATAAATGATAATGATTGGCAAAATATAACTGTTACAGTAAGCAATTTAACGCATTCAGAATTCAAGCCATGGCTGAATAAATTGAATGGTTTTATTGTAGCTTCTAAGAATATTTCAACAATATATCATCACTTATTACAATATATCTCATGATTTATTTTATAATTTTCGCTTTTTCGTTTTTATTTGGTATATGGGTCAAGGTAAGTGGTGAAGTAATAAAATTGGAATTAGGCAATTACACTATAAGTATTGATCTATATTTCATTATTTTTACTTGTGTAGTTTTATTATTTTTATTAATTACACTTGTACGCTTTTTTTCCTCCATTTCATCAACATTTGCCAACATAAGAAATAGAAGAAGGGATAGGGAAGAATTGCTTCTCTTTGAAGCTTTCTTTAGCATAGACTTAGACAATATAGAGAATGCCCAAAAGCTAGTTAAAAGTCTGAGTGAGGAGAGCGATAGGTTGTCTTTAATAAAGCTCTTTAACTCAGGTAAGACGGGAAATTACAGCTTTTTCAGTAACGGTTTAACAAATATTGCAAATAAAAATCGTAACTTAGCTCTACTTCTAGCCAATAAGCTGATTGTCCACCTCAAACAAGAAAAAGTAGTCTTTCAAAAATTTATAGAATATTGCTCTAGTTCAATTAACGATAAAATGCTATCTATTCCCTTTCAAATAGAGCATTGCATATTGAAAGAAGATTGGATTAATGCAATTTTGAGGTTGAAGGAAGCAGTTAAGTCCAATATTTTTCTCCCCTTTGATCATAAAGAAATGTTTGCAGTGTTTTATTGCGCTTTAGCAAAGCAATATGAAAGTAAAGGAAATTTTAAGGAGGCTATAAAGTCTTTATTTAGAGCACAACGTTATAGTGCAATTTTTCAGCCCATCAATTATTTAAAGGCAGAATTATATATTAAACTTGGAAAAATCAGAAAAGCTTCTGCAGTGCTAGAGGCAGAGTATACAGTAAATCCTACTCCTCAGTCAGCTAAAATGTACATCAATTTAAATAGTAAAGGTGCTGAAAGACTATACAACTTACGCCCTGATTATTATTTTAGTTACTGTTTACTTGCTTTGTCCTCAATGAGTTCAGGTAAATATGATCTTGCAAGTCAATATTTAGACACTGCTATGAAAAAAGCTAATTACATGTCAATCTACTTTATTGTAATACAACTCAAGGTTACATTGCAAGAACACGACAAGGTAATTTATTGGCTAAACAAGATGGGCTCAGAAGCTTTGCCTGATCCAGGCTGGAAATGTAAAAATTGTAACAGGGAACTAGAACAATGGGATCATAAGTGTTCAAGTTGTAATAGTTTTAATTGTGTTTATTATATATTATAAAATTCCACAAAGTGTAGAAATTACCATTAGGCTACTTTCACATTGATATTGCTGAAGTTAGAGCACTTTCTTAATATAATCCTTATCTCCAAACAATAAACCTGCAAGTTTCTTAGCTAGACTTGGTTTTAATGTCAAAAAAACTTGCTTTTAGACACTAACAGTTATATATTTTAATAAATCAGGGTTGTATACAAAATGAAGAGCTTAAAGGAATTATCCTTAAGAATTAAGAATATTAGGTCTGTACAGAAAACCACGAAAATAATGCAAATGGTTTCTGCAGCAAAGTTATTACAAAGCCAAAAGAAATTATCAAATTCAAAATTATATATATCTAAGCTGCATAGCATTATTTCTTCATTAATGCTATCAGTTGATCAAGAATTACTGGCAAAAATTCTAAATGTCAGTAACAACGGTTCTTACCTAGTATTCATTGTTGCGTCTGATCGTGGCTTGTGCGGCAACTTTAACTCTTCTATTGTCAAATTTAGTCAAAATAAGTTAATCACAAATGGCAAAAAAGTAGATATTGTATTTCTTGGTAAAAAAGCTTTTGATATAGGGAAAAATAGATTTGACTCTAAAAGTATCTTAAAAATTGAAAATAGTAAGGGAATCACGTTAAAGCACGTAGAAGCTTTGGTTGGTGGTATAGATCTAAGTAAATACGATAAAGTTAAAGTTTTTTATAGCAAATTCTATAATACCTTCACGCAAAAACCAATGTTGGAAACAATAAAACCATGGAGTAAAGACTCATCCTTGATTGATAACTCTCTGGCTGGTCCAATAACAGATTACGGCTATGAGTATGAACCACAAAATATTGAATTTATTTTAAAATCTTTGGTTCAAGATTACGTTGTAATTGCTCTTTACTCTGCTTTACTTGAAAGTGCAACGAGTGAGAATAGTGCTAGAATGGTTGCTATGGAATCAGCAAACAGAAACACTAAAGAGATACTGAACAAATTAGCATTGCTTTATAATCGTTCTCGTCAAGCAGCGATTACGACTGATTTAATTGAAGTTATAGGTGGTGCAGAATCTTTATAGAAATCTAAGGAATAGAAAATGAATATATTAAATATTGCAGCAGATATTACTAAACTAATAAAAAAGCAAAATCAAGATGCGGAAGTTACAATATATGAAACTAATAAGACTTCAGTTTCTCAGCGTCTATCAAAAATTGAGCAAATATCACAATCTAAAAATTGCACTGTAGGAATCAGAGCTATAGCAGGTAAAAACAAAGCTGCGTATATTTCTACAAACGATTTGAATAATCTGAGTGATACAGTAAGCCAAGTGGTAGAAATGGCAAAGAATGCACCAGAAGATCCTTGCATTAATTTTGCTGTAAATGGTAGTAATTATATCTCTTCTGCAGATTTAAGTATCTCAGATAATAATGTTGTAACCGTTGATAACCTAAAAGAAATTGCTGAAGCTGCAGAAAATTCAGCCCTTGCACATAAGAGTATCACTAATTCTGAAGGAGCCTCTTCTTCATACGCTTTAGTGAATACAGTATTATCGACTGTTTCTGGTTTTATTGGCTCGTTTAGTAAATCAACCTTTGCTAATCAGGTCTCTGTTGTTGCTGGAAGAGAAAGTGAAATGAAGGTTGGTTACGATTATGATATAGCATGTAATTTTAGTGATTTAAAGTTGCCAGAGTTAATGGGAAAAGAAGCAGCAAAAAGAGCAGTTGATCAATTGAATTCACGTACAATGAAAACTGGTAAATTTCCAGTTATTTTTGAAAAAAGAGCAGCAAAAGGGCTAGTAAAAAGTTTTGCTTCTGCTATAAATGGGAGCAGTATTATAAGCAACAGTTCTTTCTTGAGGGGTAGTTTAAACGCTCAGATTTTCAACGATAGAATTAATATTATCGATGATCCATTGTTGCCAAGAGGCATAGCATCGAGACCATTTGATGGAGAAGGGATAACTAGCAAGAAAAATATATTTGTAAAAAACGGAATATTACAAAATTGGATTTTAGACTTATACTCGGCTAGAAAATTAGACTCAGAAACAACCGGAAGTGCAACTCGTGCAAGTAATGCTGCAGTTATTCCTGCAGCTAGTAACCTCTACATTGAGAATGGTGATGTATCGTTTGAAGAATTAATTCAGGAAGTGAAAGAGGGAATATATGTAACTGATTTATTTGGTTTTGGTGTCAATTTAATCAATGGCGATTACAGCCAAGGCGCTTCCGGATTTTTTATAGAAAATGGAAAAATAACGTATCCAATACATGAGATTACCATTGCTAGCAATTTGAAGGATATGTTTAGCAATTTAGTCGTTGCAGATGATCTAACTTTTTGTGGGCAATTTAATTCACCAACGATTAAAGTTAGCGAAATGACGGTTGCAGGTTCGCTTAACGATTAAAAAATTTATTTGCATCAAGTACAACAATTGTGTATTATTGTCATGTAATGTTAAGAATAGACTATGGAGTATAAAGGTTTAGTTTCAATAGCTAAGCTTAAAGCATTCTCAATCGTAATTTCAAAGTTTTTCATCACATTAGTAATGTTAGTTAATAATTTAGGAGTTGTTTAAATGGAATTTGGTAATGTAAAATGGTTTAATGCCGAAAAAGGCTATGGTTTCATCAAGCCAGAAGGTAAAGGGGGTGACGTTTTTGTACATATTAGCACATTGGAACGTTCGGGAATAAGACCTGAGGCACTTAAAGGAGAGAATAAAGAGAAGGGAATAAAAGGAGAAAGGGTGAGTTATGAGGTTAAAGAGGAGCGCGGTAGAAACGGAGAAGATAAAAAATCTGCAATAAATTTAAGATTGGAAGATTAATCTATTATGAAGTCTTTTAACAGGATTAACGTATTGTGAATAATTTTCATGAGATGGGTCTCCCAGCTTCGCTTAGACAAGCTCTAGATAAAAATAATCTTTTCGTCCCAACTCCGATTCAAATACAAGCGATTCCCTTAGCGCTACAAGGTAAAGATATTCTCGGATCTGCTCAAACGGGGACTGGAAAAACTTTAGCATTTGCTATTCCGTTGGTTGCTAAGTTGCTGAATGAGCCTAACACTGGTTCAGCTTTAGTCATCGTGCCAACCAGAGAGCTTGCGCATCAGGTAACAAATGAGATAAGAAAACTCTTATCTCAAAATTCTGCACTAAGGGTCGCTTTGTTGATTGGTGGTGAGCCTATTTTTAGGCAGCTAAATCAGCTTCAGAAAAAACCACAAATTGTAATAGGTACTCCTGGTCGTATTATAGACCATATTGAGCGTAAAACTTTGATTACTCGCAATGTTAGCGTTCTTGTGCTTGATGAAACGGATCGTATGTTTGATATGGGCTTTGGAGTTCAGATTGAAGAAATTATGAAGCATTTGCCTAAAATAAGGCAAACTCTTATGTTTTCTGCAACTCTTCCTGGAGATATAGTAAAACTTGCTGAGAAGTACCTTAATCGACCAGAACGTATTTCTGTTGATTGTGAGGTTACAACTTCTGTAAAAATTAAGCAAGAAATTGTTTATGCATCAGAATCAGAAAAATATGAAAAGCTTGTTACACAACTATGTCAGCGCGAAGGATCAATCATTATCTTTGTCAAAACAAAGCGAGGAGCGGATCAGCTAGCTCACAGATTGCACAAAGATGACTATAGCGCTTTAGCAATTCATGGTGATTTAAGGCAGCACAAGCGCGAAAGGGTCATTAATTCTTTTCGTCGTGGCCGTAATCAAATCATGGTTGCAACAGATGTTGCTTCTCGCGGCCTTGATATTCCCCACATTCAACATGTTATCAATTATGATGCACCACAATCGCAAGCTGACTATATTCATCGTATAGGTAGAACTGCACGCGCTGGAGCTGAAGGGTATGCGCTATCTTTTGTTACACCTCAAGATAAGAGAAGACTGCCTGTACTGGCAGACAAAGAAGGAGAGCTAAATTTTGATTGTAGTGTGCAATTTAAAAAACGTAACAGCAAAAAGGTCTTTAAAAGGCCAAGTACGTTAAAGACTAAATACGGTAGAAAAAAGATCAATGCATTTAAGAAGAAAAGCAGAGTACTAGAAAAAGCGTATTAAATAGGATTTACCTACAATTTGATAAGCGTAAAACTCGTCATTCCGCTACTCATTAGCGGAATCTATGCTGAGATATTGCGGTGCTATGACGTAGATCCAGAGTGGGATTCAAATTGGCTACAGCGAACTGCTGGATTTCAAATTTTTTAATAATTGTGTGCTATTCATTATATATGAGTTCCCACTTTTAAAGAGAATAGGAGATGATTTCCAAAAACTTAGAGGCAAGTTTGAATAGAGCACTATTCATTGCTTCTAATTTTAATCTTAAATATGCGAAAGTAGAACATTTATTGCTGGCGTTAACTAAAGACGTGGATGTAAATTACGTTTTATCAAGATGTAATATCAGAGCCGATGAAATCATCAGTATGGATAACATTCTATCAAGATGCAATATTAAGGCTAATGATTATAATAATAATATAAAAGGGTTTTTACAAAGCAGTTCTGAATTGATTATCAGTGGAGTTAAACCTAGCTCAATGTTTCAATGCATAATACACAGAGCAATAATACGGGCTCATAGCTTGGGGAAAAAAGAAATAAATGGAGCAAGTGTTCTAGTAGAAATTTTGTCTGGGCAAGATTTATACGTTGAAGATCTATTGCAGAAACAAAGTGCGAAAGATTCCAATTTGATTTACCACATATCTAACATGAAATACTCTAACGATATAGATGAATACACCACTAATCATAAAGTAAAACTTGATAAAAATAATGATGCTCCTACTACAGTAAATAAAGGTGAGCTACTAAAAGATGAGGAAATTCTACAAAGTTATTGTAAAAATTTAAATGACTATGCAAGAAGCAAAAAAATAGATTATGTTATTGGTCGTGATTATGAATTAAATCGCACTATAGAAATATTATTGAGGCGTAGAAAAAACAACCCTTTATATGTTGGAGATCCAGGTGTTGGCAAAACCACAATAGTTGAGGGTTTGGTACTCAAAATCATTGAAGGCAGTGTTCCGAGTGTGCTCAGGTCCAGTATAATTTATGCTTTGGATTTAGGATCACTCCTTGCAGGGACACGCTACAGAGGTGATTTTGAAGAGAGAATAAAATCCATAATAAAAGCGATTGAGGCAAAACCAGGTGCTATCCTTTTTATTGACGAAATACACACTATCATTGGAGCAGGTTCTACAAGTGGTAGCTTTCTTGATGCCGGTAATCTGCTCAAACCTGCACTTGCAAGAGGTACACTGCGTTGTATAGGTGCAACTACATATAGAGAATACAGCACTAGTTTTGAAAAAGATAAAGCACTAGCGAGAAGGTTTCAAAAAATTAATGTTAAAGAATCTTCTGTTAATGAAACGATAAAGATACTAGATGGTATAAAGCACTACTATGAAGGGTATCATGGAGTATATTATACAAAGAATGCCATTAGGTCTGCGGCTGAACTTTCGCATAAGTATATTACTGGGCGAATATTACCTGATAAAGCGGTTGATGTTATTGATGAGGCAGGGGCATATTGTAAATTGCTAAGAAACAGGGGTAAAATTGTAAATAGTAGAGATATTAAGAATACCATTACTAGAATTACAAATGTGCCTTGCGGATCTGAATCTGATGATTTGCAGAAAGTAAAGTCTTTAAAAGCTAATCTAGAGAAGGTGATTTTTGGCCAAGAGCAGGCAATAGAATCTCTTGTTAATTCTATTAAAATTGCTAAATCTGGGTTGAGAAATTACAATAAGCCTTTAGCAAATTATCTTTTTGCAGGGCCAACCGGTGTTGGTAAAACCGAGCTAGCAAAACAATTAGCAGAAAGCATGGGCATGAATCTTATACGCTTTGATATGTCCGAATATATTGAGTCTCATACGATATCAAGGATGATTGGTTCTCCTCCTGGATATGTAGGTTATGATCAGGGTGGATTACTCACAGAGTCTGTATCTAATAATCAATATAGTGTTGTGCTGCTTGATGAAATTGAAAAGGCTCATAGCGATATCTATAATATATTGCTACAAATTATGGATTATGGTTGCGTTACAGACACTTACGGACGTAAAGTTAACTTTTCCAATATAATCTTAATTATGACAACTAATGCAGGAGCAGCTGAACGCAGCAAAAGTTTTGTTGGCTTTGGGCATAAAAAATTTAACACTGGTGATAGTAAAAAAGCGATAGAACAGGTTTTTAGCCCTGAATTTCGTAATCGTCTTGATGCGATTATTTCTTTTTCTGACTTAAATGCGGATATAATTCTGCATATTGTAGATAAATTTATTCAGGAACTGAAAAAGCAGCTGACGCAAAAAGGCATAAACTGCTTGGTAGAAGATGAAGTGAAATCTTATCTTGCACAAACAGGTTATAGTAAGGAAATGGGAGCACGTCCGATAGAGAGACTTATTGAAAAAGAGATAAAAAGTTACTTAGCGGAAGAAATACTGAATCGTAAATTAATAAAAGGAAAGAAATTAAGAATCTATATGAATAAAGTAGAAAATAAAATTGCTTTTGATATAGTTTGAAATTCTTGTTTTTTTATTACACTGATAGTATACTTATTTTAAGAATAATGAGGCTATAGTGGCAAGTTTAACTAGAAATCAGTATTACAGTAATCGCGATTTACAGAATTTATTTTCAAGACTAGAAATAAAAGCAGAAGAAGTAATAAGCCAGGAGTTTGACGATATACTCAAGTTAGTTGAACGGAGCTTTAGAAAGCTTTCATTAAAGTGCCACCCTGACAAAGAAAAAGATGAAGAGAAGAAAAAGATAGCTACAGAAAAGTTTCAAAAACTTAGTGCAGATAAAAAAGAGCTAGAGAAGCATCTCAACGCTTTAAAAGAAGGAAAAACTCCTAGTCAATATGAAAGGCTATCAAGTGAAGAAGAACGGAGGAGGCAAACAAAAATTTATGGAATATTATCACGTAGAAGCAAAGCTATAAATAGAGCACTTTTATTTTTTATATTAGCAAATGCGGTGTTTACTCCATCGCTGAAAGTTGAGTATTGCTTATCGCAACTTGCTAATAGTGGCACGGTGCAAAGCATCGCTTATCAATTTTATGCATTTAGCATAGGGATTTGGCCGTTGTTATTTATTATATCCTTTTGTGGTATTATTTATGCAGCAAGTAAACAAAAAGGTTCACAAGAGGAAAATCTGGATAGATTAAATCGAAGATACAATCTACTTATTGCTGCTGATAATTATGTGATATGTATCGCAGCAACATTTGCTATATGTGGTCTAGTGTCAGAGGTAGCACAAAATGGCTGGCCTGCTCAATATGGAACAATGCTGATGATTAATTTAGCATTGGATTTATTACTTATTGCTTTACTTAGAACTTTTACAAAGGCATCTGAACTATATAGTGAACATTGCATTCAGCGCTTATATGAAGAAGATGCAGAATTTAGCTATAAAGAAAAATTTGCATGGTATGACTACAAGCTAGTGCTTATGCCACTTGTTCTTCCTATTGTCAAAATGTATTTTAGAGATTTAATCCAAAAAAAGCCACAACAGCACACCACCAATCCTAACGTTACATCTTTAGGTACACCTGCAGGACAAGAACCATAAAAAGATCTTTGCTTCAACTGTGGTTTTTGCTATACTTTAAATGAACTTCATAGCGTTAATGAGTAAAGAAATAAGACAAATCTTAAACCACTACGAAAGTGAAAACCCCGGGGTAAAAGCAAATCTTACTCGTATTCTCATGCATGGAAAGCTTGGCGGCACTGGCAAGTTAGTGATTCTGCCAGTAGATCAAGGATTTGAGCATGGTCCAATTAAAAGTTTTGAAGTTAACCCTGATGCTTATGACCCACATTATCATTTTCAGCTTGCGGTTGATTCGGGAGTAAGTGCATATGCTGCTCCACTTGGTATGATTGAAGCTGGTGCTGCAACTTATGCTGGAATGCTCCCACTTATTTTGAAACTTAATAGTTCCAACTCTTTACATTCGAAGAATCTGACTTCTGATCAGGCAATAACCTCTTCTGTGAAAGATGCGCTGCGTTTGGGCTGCTTAGCTGTCGGATTTACTATATATCCTGGTTCTGCTAAGTGTTTCGATATGATGGAGGAAGCCCGTGGAATCATAGCTGAAGCCAAATCTTATGGGCTTGCAGTAGTGCTATGGTCTTATCCACGCGGTGAAGGAATTTCCAAAGAAGGTGAAACAGCAGTTGATGTTATTGCCTATGCTGCACACATAGCAGCTTTGCTTGGCGCTAATATAATAAAAGTAAAACTTCCAACTAAATATTTGGAAAGGGAGAAAATAGAAACAGAAAATATTGAATCATTATCTAAAAGAATTGAATATGTTAAAAGGTCTTGTTTTGCAGGGAAAAGAATAGTAGTTTTTTCTGGTGGTGAATCGAAGGAAGTAGATAACATATACAATGAAGCGAAAGAAATTAAGCAGGGTGGCGGTAATGGTTCAATCATTGGACGTAACACTTTTCAACGCAAAAGGGAGGAGGCTTTATCTATGCTAAAAGATATAATGGATATCTACACATAAAAAACGGCTGGGTGGCAGAATGGCTTATGCGGAGGACTGCAAATCCTTTTATACCGGTTCAATTCCGGTCCCGGCCTCTTTCATTCTCTATATCTAGTAAAAGTTAACAGTAGCTTTAAGTGTGTAACCTATAGAGAAAGCTTGTCCATAGTAAAATCAATTTCTTTTCAAGTTATGGTTATACTCTTATAGCGTTTCATGGTAAAAAATAAACTAAAAATAAGCAAAGTGTTTTACAAACGTAATTTACTATTTTTACTACCGCCCGAAGTTGCTCACTCTTTGGCAATTATGGCATTAAAGAAAATGCCTTATAAGAATCCTATAGAGCTACCAGAATCTTTGAGTGTGAATTTTTTTGGTAATAAGCTCAGAAGCCCCATAGGTCTGGCTGCAGGTTTTGACAAGAATGCAGAAGTTATAAGGCCTATGCTCTCATTTGGTTTTGGGTTTATTGAAACTGGTACTGTAACTCGTAATCCACAATATGGAAACAAAAAGCCAAGAATTTTTCGGTTAATTAAAGATCAAGGGGTAATTAACAGATTGGGATTTAACAATAAAGGAATAGACTATTTTCTTAAACAAATAGGTGAAACCAAGCTTGATGACTGCATTTTTGGCATCAACATAGGAAAAAACAGTACATCAAAGGACCAAATCAGCGATTATGTTGACTTAATAAAGATAGTATATGGAAAGAGCAATTATATAGTGCTGAACATCTCATCCCCAAACACGCCTAATTTACGCAATCTGCACAATAAGCAAGAATTATCGGAATTGTTGAAATCCGTAACTCTAACCCGAAAATCAATTGATAATTCTAAATCCATACCAATAATATTAAAAATCTCACCAGATGTAGATCAGCAAACGAAAGAAAATATCGCTGAGCTTGCGTTGGAATATAAGATTGACGGATTAACAGTAAGCAACACTACGGTAAGTAGAGATAATCTGCATTCTCACCATAATGAGAGTGGTGGGTTGAGTGGCAAACCGCTGTTTAAACTTTCAACCGAGTTATTGGGCGATATGTACAAATTTACTAAGGGCAAAATATTATTGATAGGGTGCGGAGGAATCTCAAGTGGTGCTGATGCATATAAAAAAATAAAGGCAGGAGCTTCTTTGGTGCAGTTGTACACTGCTCTCATATACCACGGACCTCAAGTTGTAAACAAAATTAATCTAGAACTTGCAGAACTAATAAGGAGAGATGGATTTAGTAACATTAGTGAGGTGGTGGGTTGTATACATTAATTTTGGAAGTTGGTGGTATTATTTTAATAAAATAAAACTAATTCTCTGGTATAAAGGTGGTAGAAAGTGCTTTTCTTTTAAATAATTGGTATGAAGAGTTTGAATGATGCAATATCTAAGATCATTGATTATAAATTTACAAATTATGCAATATTAGAAGAGGCACTAACTCACCCAAGCGTAAATAAAAGGAATAGCAAAAACCAGATTGTAAGCTACGAAAGACTAGAGTTTTTGGGCGATAGTGTTTTGAATATGGTTGTATCTGCCACACTGTTTAAACTATTTCCTGAAGAAAAAGAAGGAGCATTGGCAAAAAGAAAGACGGATTTAGTTTGTGGCAACACCATTGCTAATGTTGCTAAAGAAATAAAATTAGGCAGCTTTATCATCATGAATAATAGTGAACGCTGCAATGGAGGGAGATGTAACTTAAAAAATTTAGAAAACTCGCTTGAAGCACTAATAGGTGCAATTTATATTGATGGCGGGCTTGAAAATGTTGAAAAATTTATTATCCAATATTGGGAAAAGCTAGCTAAAGGCATGCTTGACCCCCCTCAAGATCCTAAAACCTCACTGCAAGAGTGGACTCAGAAAAACAAATTGCCTTTACCAGAGTATGAGCTTGTAAAACAAACTGGACCAGCGCACAATCCTGAATTTACTATATCAGTTTGCATAGAAGATTATGGTAAAGTTTCTGCATGCGCTTCTAGTAAAAAGATTGCTGAACAAAAAGCTGCTGAGTTGATGCTAGAAAAAATTGGAAAAGACGCTTCAGTTTAGGCAAAATAGGCATTAATGTAAATTTTAAGGAAGCTAATAGCGTTTAGGGTAAATGGTCAATTTAAGGAGAAGCATAGTATTATTCATAAAAAAGTTGATCTACCAAAAATCAAGCCTTATGTAGTGGAATATCAATGGCTGTTGTCGGAGATGCGGAAAAAAAGAAGTAGCAAGTTACCAAAAGGTGTTATGCCAGATACATTTGGTCCAAGAGTTGTTTTGTGAAGTTGACAGAGTCAAGGAGAATGAAAGTTTTAAAAAATAGCATATTTTTTAATTATAAAAAT
This sequence comes from Wolbachia endosymbiont of Drosophila ananassae, assembly GCF_008033215.1. Lineage (NCBI taxonomy): Bacteria > Pseudomonadati > Pseudomonadota > Alphaproteobacteria > Rickettsiales > Anaplasmataceae > Wolbachia > Wolbachia endosymbiont of Drosophila ananassae. Next base: position 1,264,097 of record NZ_CP042904.1, read on the forward strand.
TTGATATTAACTGTTGTTGGTTGATTGAGTAAAAACCAGTGAATGGTCACGTTAAAACATATTTTTAAATTTCTGCCAAAATCCTGGTTTATTATCATTAACCTTTGTAAATGTTATATTTAAACTGTATTTCGGATCATTTGGCACGTCGTATTTTATGCTAAATGTTGAAACTTTATCGTTATTGTAAATATGTACATCATCATATGATAGCTTTGTTGTGTAACACTTTACATACTTTTGCTTATCATGCACTAAATCACCTGACTCCCTTTCTAGTTCCACAAATTTCGTTTTTTTCTGACATTCCTTCATTTTTATTAAATCCTTATCTAGTGATATTGAAACTGGCAACGTATTTCCAGCATATTCTTTAGCTAAAAGTTCACTTTGAGGATACATTTTTATTTCCCTGCCAAAATGTGAGTCTATGAAATTATTACTCCAAAATTTATCGCCAGAATGCACGTACTCATCAGTAGCATACGGCACCCCACCATAATTGCATTGAACTTTGTAATCTCCAACACCGTTGTTTTGAAAAAAATCATGAATAGCAGTGTAGCTACCGGCAGCATCATTTATATAATCCATTACTTTATTCCTTAAATTTTTAGTTCATTATATCATAATCATTATGCCAATCAATCAAAAAAGCTCTCCCTTGCTGTTTTTAAAACTGATTTTGAGCAAGCGCTCTCGATTAGTTGGGAGCGTATTTGTAAGATTGTGACATTCGTGCCTCCCAGTTTTTCACATACTGCTGAATCAATTCAGGATAATCTGTAATAATTAATAAATTTTCAGCATTTCCTTTTTTAGCTGTCTTACTAAGGTTAAATGACCCTGTGATGACTTTTTGATTGTCAATAATCATTATCTTATTATGAGCAATCTTTGGCTTATCATCGATCCAAATTGGTACTCCACCTGAAAATAATTCATTTATAACACTATATTTTGAGTAGAGTTGCGATTTATCTAAGATGACTTTAACATCAACACCGCGTTCTTTAGCATTAATCAAAGATTTTGCAACTGTTCCAAGAGTAAATGTATATTCTTGAACTAAGATAGATTTTTTAGACTGATCTATTACGTTGATTATCGGTACAGCACAATCTTCTCCAGGTGAAAAGCAAACCGTAGCTTTTGGGCAGGGCGAAAATATAAAACCCGCATAGTAATACAGAGAAAAACACATTAACAAGAATAAAAAGTGAAAAAGCCTCACAACAACCCACCCCCGGATATACGGCGATAGGCTACATTATAATTTAATCACCTGTCAATAGACTTCTTGCATAGTTTTTGGCAACAACCGTTAGAAACGAAAAAACTTACTTGACAAACTCCGCCAGCCCCCTTATCATGAAACTGAAGGTATTCAGTTATCTTCATCTGTGCAGATTAAACAGCAAGAAAACAACGTAGTTGGCGTCTTATTTTTAATTTTTTGCACTATGTGCACCTTATGTCTTCACAATATTTCTAGGTTTTTACCTACACAAGCTGAAACGCGCTTATAAGTCGTTTAAGACAGTATAGTACGCCAATTTGCAGGATTAGGGAGTGACAACTAGCTAACACGGGGTTTCTTTTGCCTTTTTTTCTGCTTAGTAAATTTCTTAAACATTTAAACTAAGGTGAGTTGCATTTAAAAGCAGCTAAATTGCAGTGTTTAAGACTTAAAAAACGCCAATGTTCTAAAATAGATATTAGCTGGGGCTTCTTTTGCCTTTTTTTTCGCTTGGTAAATTTCTTAATGTTTATAGCTAACATGAAGCTAAGTACGAACTTTGTTAAATACAACAAATGATGTCATCCCAGTGCTCCTTTTTTTGTCATCCGAGTAGCTGACACTGGGATCTATTTTGCATGTAACTCCAATTGTGTTTTGGCATAAAACGCGACGCGTATTAGACTTATTTGCAAGCAAAGCTTGCTAGATCCAAGTAGTCAGGGCACTGGGATGACATCATAGGGACACTGGGATGACACCCTGACAATCGTCATCCCGCTACTTGTTAGCGGATGAGATACCGCGGCGGTATGACGGTTCGTGGCGGTATAATGAAGCTTGAAAGCGGATCACCTTTCACGACCCGTGTTTACTTCATTCACTTTAGGAGTATTAACAGGCGTTATTGCCGGGTTCTCAAGCTTTGTTGCCTGCTTCAAACCCTCGCTTACACTTTTGTCCTTTAAAATTTCATCAAGCTGCTTACTCTTTTGTTGCTCTTCGTTATTTGACGTATCTCTTTGAGCATCTTCTTTCATGCCACGAGCATTCTCTACATCCTTTTCACCTTCACCTAAAAATTTTTCTAATATTTTCTTAACAAAGCGCTTCAGAAGACTCAAAAACCCTTCTTCTTTTTGATTTTCTTGTGGTTGAGGCGTGTTATCTTTTTTGTCCGGCTCAGTGTTGAGCTTCTCTTTTACAGAACTCTTGCTCACTGAGGGATTAACGGTTTGTGAATCGTGCTCTGATGCTGTTTGCACAGAAGCTTCAGTAGTCTTTTTTTGTGTATTATGTTCAAGGTCTTTAACTGCTGTTGTAGTTTTTCTCGGAGTGTCTTGGAGTTTTTTGTCACTTTTTGGCTCTGCAACTTTTTCACTTGTGAAGATGCCCTTCCCTTTATATTGTTGGTCAAGCTCAGCAATTCTTTCAAAATCTTGACGTACTTTTTCATCTGCACGTCCTTTTTGACTTTCAAATTTCTGACTCAATTCTGCAACATTTTTCATTTTGTTCTCAAGCTCCTTACTTTTCACAGCTTTTAGAGCCTTTGTTCCTTTTGCGATATAATTAACCTTCTTTTCTAATGAGGTACCTTCTGGAAAAGCACCTGGAGAACGTTCAAAAACATCTTTAAACTTTTTTTCAACACTTTCTTTAGATGTCTGGGCCATACCTGTTACCTATTAAAACATATCATATAATCAGTATATTAGCTAATTATATAAAAAACAGTTAACATAACTTGTGGTAAAAAGTGTTTATCAAGGGCGTCCTATTTATATCTTTTTCATTAAAATGCTATTTACTTATTAAGTTAAAATGTATAATTATATAAGAGATGAAAGATAGCTCATTAGCAGTAGTATTCGATTGGGATAATACCTTAGTTGACACTCAAGATAATATTTTTAATGCTATTAAGCATACCATAAACTCAATGGGGTATAGTAATAAAGCTGCTGATAGAAATTCCCATGAGTCGAGAAAGAGCTATATGGTCAGTTTATTTGGCGATCAGTGGAAAAAAGCAAATCAGATATATCAACAATACTTAGATAATGCGCTATTACAAAACATTGCTCTGAATCAAGGAGTAGAGGAAATGTTGCAGACACTGAAAAGCCACAATGTTTATCTAGCAATAGTAAGTAATAAGAAAAATACTAATTTACGTAAAGAAGTTGCCTATTTTAAACTAGATTCTTACTTTGAAAGAGTGGTTGGGTCATGCGATACCGCGGAAGATAAACCATCTGCAACCCCACTGCTATTTGCACTAGAAGAGAGTACGTTGCCTATAAATAGAGAAAATGTGTTTTTCGTTGGTGATAGCATCACAGATGTTCTGTGTGCACAAAATGCCAATTGTTTACCTATTATATACGGTCAATCAATAAGCGGTTATGAAGATTTGTTATGTTTTCAACATTTTGATAAACTTACAGATTTTATAATAAAGTATTTAGAAGATAGGTAATGACAGAGATTGCCAGCATAAAAAGGCGCTTTTGCGCATATTTAGTAGATGTAGCAATTTTATTAATTCCAACTTTATTAATTATACTGCTATTAGAGGATTCTCCGTTGATATTACATCTATCATACATGTGTGTAATTTGTAGTTACTTCACATATTTTATATCTTCAAAGGCCCAAGCAACTCCCGGCCAACAGTTACTGAATATATATACTATCAATTTAGATAATTCTAAAATAGACTTGAATTTAGCGTTTGACAGAAGCACTTCCCAGTTTTTTCTTCCTTTGTTAAACAGTGTAGCAGTTATCCTTACTGAATTTTTGCAAGATCAGGAAGTATTAGTGAATGTCTTGAGTGCATTGAAAGTAATGATAGTGCTGCTCACCCTCTATTGGTATCTAGTTGCTTGCTTCTCTAAGAAAAAACAGACATACCACGACATGCTATTTAATACGGTTGTTATCAAAGGAACTATTAAATGAGTTGCTATAACTATCGTTATCATATAAATTATGCTGATGAATTGAACTAAGGGAAGATTATGAATGAAGAGATAGTAAAACATTTGAACAAATTATTGACCAATGAGCTGACTTCTGTACGCCAGTATCTTTTGCATTTTGCGATTCTCAAAAACAATGGAATTAATAGACTTGCAGAAAAGGTAAAAAATGAGCTTAACGAAGAACTTGAACATGCAAACAAGTTGGCAGAAAGAATTTTGTTATTCAAAGGAGTTCCAAATTTTCAGGATACAAACGAAATATCAAAGCATGATGGAAAGTTTACAAAAGACACAATACGGAAAATCTTAGAAGCTAATTTGAAATTAGAGGGAAAAGGTATTAAGGATATCAAAGAAACGATTTCTATCGATGAGAAAGAAAAAGATTTTGTTAGTGTAATGTTATTAGAAGAGATGTTAAAAAATGAAGAAGAGCACTTCCATTGGATTGAAAAACAGATTGACCTTATTGAACTAATGGGTGTTGAAAACTATTTAAGAACACAAATATAGAGTGTTAAAAAAAATAGTATTTATTTTAATTGTACCTTGCTTGCTCCTTTTTTTATTAGGATTATGGCAAGTATTCAGATTGAACTGGAAGAATAATATTATCAAAAATATGAGTCTTCCAGTTGTTCATCTATTGCCCAATAACGACCTTGAAAAATTTAACTATAGGCATGTCAAGATTGATGGGATTCTAAGTGACATAGAACTATATGTTTTTGCAGGACAACATGGCTATCATGTGTTATCTCCTATGCTACTTACTACTGGAAATTATATGCTAGTGAACAAAGGAATAGTTAAAGAAAAAAAAGAGGAAAGAGCAAAAATTGAAAAAGTAGCTGCAGGTGGAGTTTTATATTGCAATAGCAGTAAAAGCAAAAATTGGTTTATCAAGAACGATACTGCTTCGAATACATGGTTTACCCTGAGTACAGAGGAAATTTCCAATGAGTTAGGTATTAAGCTAGAGAAGTGTATATTGTGGCCGAACAATTTTGGCAGCAAATTAGCTATACAGCCAATGAAGCATTTGGAATATGCAATCACTTGGTTTGCACTTTCCTTAACTTGGTTGATTATGTGCATAATTTACCATAGGCAAAACCTCAATAAAGCTTGAAGCTTTCTGTACATAAAATTAGAGAAGTAGTTATTCATCTTTATCACTACCAAGGTCTTTTAACATACTGTAATTGCCTTTTCTGAATCTACTTTTTAAAGACGTAACTCCACTTTCGCTAATACCACTAAGGCTCAGTGCAGCTCCACCTAGCTGCAATCCTATCTCAGATGTTTCAGGAATAATTTTACTAGCTCCTAGATCTCTATAAACCTCCACATTACTCAGATCTGGTAAGCGTATTACAATATTTACATGCGGAAAATTTGCTGCAACTAAAGAAACAACTTTTTTTATAGTAACTTCATTCTTTATTGAAATAACGAGAGCTTGAGCTCTTTCTATTCCTACCGATTTTAAAATTTCACATCTTGTAACATCTCCAAGATATATAGGAAAACTATCACTTTTTCCTTCTTTGACTATTTTCGATTGAATATCTACAACAACGTAACTTAAATGCTCTGCCGTAAGCATTTTTGTTACCATATATCCCACTCTACCAAATCCAGCAACTATCACATGGTTATAAAGATCTTGTGTATCTGTTTCAACAGCTTCATCATCTAATATTGTTTTCTCAGTGCTAAATGAGTTTGCTATCCAATCTCCAAGCCCTGATAAAAGAGGAGTGAAAGCCATGGTTACTGTAGTTACCATCATAAGTACTTGAGCGATTTCACTTGGTAGCACATTTAGCTCATCTGCTAAGCGAAATAAAATAAACGCAAATTCACCGCCTTGTGAAAGCAGTAACCCAGCTTGTATAGCAGGTGCACTCTTAAACCCAAAAAATCTACACAATATATATATAATAGATGTTTTTAAAACGATAAGGATAATCGATAATAAAGTAATTAGTGGTAACTTATTGAGTAAAAGTTCGGTATTGATGGACATACCAACAGTCATGAAAAATAAGCCAAGAAACAAATCTTTAAATGGCAATACTGCGTGTTCTACTGAGTGTCTATATTCTGTTTCTGCAACTAACAATCCAGCAACAAATGCACCTAATGCTAACGATAAATGGAATTGCTCAGTAATAAATGCTGCTCCTAATACTATTAAAAGCGTTGTTGATATAAAGATCTCATTACTTTCCATTTTAGCAATAACCGAAAATAAAGGTCTAAGCAATAATCTACCAGTTATAAATATCAGCACTAATGCAATAGCTGCTTGCACCAATGAACCTGCCAATGAGCTTATCAGGCTGTGCTCAGAATTGCCAGTAAGTAAAGGTACCAATACTATTAATGGTACCACTGCAAAATCTTGCATTAATAGCACTGCTATCGACAATCTACCAACCTGACTTGCTTGAGAACCTTTTTCTTGCAGAACCTGCAACACTATTGCTGTTGAGGATAGCGCAAGCCCACCACCAATAACTGTTGCTATATTCGTATTCACTCCGAAAGCAAGAGCGATGCACCATATTGCTACCATGGTAACTATAACTTGAAGAGAACCGAACCCAAATACATGAATACGCATAGCGATCAGGCGTTCAAATGTCAATTCAAGGCCTATAATGAATAATAGAAAAACTACACCAAATTCTGCAAGATTATCCATTGCTTCAGCTGAGTGTATCAGATTAAATCCGTGAGAACCAATAACTGCACCTGCAACGAAGTAACCAAGCACTGGACTAATATTCATTTTCCAAAATGCTATGACTATAAACACAGCAGCAGAAAGCAAAATTATAATATCAAACAAATGCTGAGAGCCACTGTGCATGATATTTAACCTGTAGAATTAGACCATTTAATTGAGCAGCCAATACTTGATTTTTGGTCAATTGGAGAATTACCAGTTTCTGCAATAAATTTCATAGCTTGAAATAAGTCACTACTTCCTACTTCATAGCTTTGAACCTTTTCTTTTTTTGCGTCGTTAAAACGTCCACGATAGCAAAGGTTTAAATTGGAATTAAAGCCGAAAAAGTCAGGAGTGCAAACAGCCCCGTATTCTTTAGCTATTTTCTGTGTACTATCAATTAAATATGGAAATGTAAACTTATTTTCCTTGGCAAAATTAATCATATTTTCAAAGGAATCTTCTGGATATTCATTTACATCATTTGGCATTATTGCAATGGTGTTTACCTGATAATCTTTTTTCAATTGATCAACATCGCTTACCAGATTACTAATAATTGACTGAACGTAAGGACAGTGATTGCATATAAACATTACAATAAGACCATTTTTTCCACAACAGTCACTTAATGTATAGTATTTATTGTCTACTCCCAAAAGATTAAAATCTTTTGCAGTAAAACTAAAATCGACTTTAGGAGTATTCAGAGCAACCATAGACTATTATTATACCACATGTAATTTACGGTCTTATTATTTAAATGTCAAACGGTTTCTATGTATACTGTTTGCATATTCTTTTTTAGTATTATAATTATAAAACTTATGTTCATAACTTTCGAAGGAATAGACGGCTCTGGTAAAACAACACAATCTAAGCTACTTGCAAATCATTTTAAGCAAATTCACGGCGAAAATAATGTGGTATTGACTCGAGAACCAGGTGGCACTAACTTTGCAGAAAAGATAAGAGGAGTGTTGTTAACGAATAATATTGATCCTATTTCTGAACTCTTGCTACTTATTTCGATGAGGCGCGAACATATGAAAAAATTAATATTACCAGCTCTTGCAGAAGGAAAAATAGTGATTTGTGATCGGTTTATTGATTCAACTATTGCATACCAAGGATATGGGCTTAGTGTTGATTTAGGGCTAATAAGGGACTTACATAAGTTAGTAGAAATTAAATGTCCAGATATTACATTTATTCTAGATATTGATGTTAAAGTTGGGTTAAATAGAGCAAAAGACAAGAATAAATATGAAGAAATGGATGTTAATTTTTACAATAAGGTCAGAAAAGGATTTCAGGAAATAGCCATAAAAGAGCCCGTTAGGTGCAGTGTTATCACTGGAATTGAAACAAAAAATGATAATCACGTACACAATGAAATTATTGATAAAATCACCTAGCTTGTGATAGAAAATTATCAATTTCAGGTAACATTATTTCATATGAATAACTTTTTGTTTGAGTAGCTAAAAAATCCTGTATTTTGTCTGGATCTTCTTCACTTATCATCTTATATGCCCTTGCGAGGTTCATTAATTCACTTCTATTTTTTTTATTGCTTACTTCAGTAATAGTAAAAAATTGATCAAAATGGTCTAAGAGGTCTTTATTTTTTATTGAAGACACAATATTGTCAATTTCTTTCACATATAATGCAAGTTTGTGTGCTTTACTACGATCTTCAAAACAAAGATTAACAAGCACGTTACGAAACCTATCTTTCGTAGTACTTCTCACTTCTGCTAATAAGGACTTAATATTTTCTTGGCAATGCACTCTCTTTACCGATTCAGCCGGTTCAACCATACCAAGAACATTCTTTACCAAAGATTTTTCTTCACAACTAAATATGAACATGTAATAACCCATCGATAAAGTGAAGAGCAAGAACATAGCCGGAAGTAAAAACGGAGCTAATACATTTTGTGACGCAGGGAAAATAAACCAGGTAACAGTTGCTATTGACACAGTTACAAATAATCCTGATAAACATAATTGTGCTTTTCTTCTATAATTCTGATCAATAACTGTACTTACACCAATAGAAGCTATATCAATCATTACTCACACCTCATTAAACATTAATACTAACTGAATGATAGCATTATTGTGATGAAAATGCAATATTATGAATATTTTAATACAATTTATATTGACAGTTACAATTCTGAATGTTTTATTGCAGCGTTAGCTGATTAGCATTTTTAAGATGAGGTCAACTCTCATAGAGAGAGGATTTTTTTATTTTCTCATTCTTCTCATTTTCCTCTCTAACAATTTTTTTTCCATTTAATATGTCCTTTATTTCATCTCCTGTTAAAGTTTCAAACTCCAGTAGATTTTCGGCAATGAGATCTAAGCCTTTCTTATGCTTGGTCAAAATGTCTTTTGCTTTTTCATAGCAAGAAGATACAACTTTCTTCACTTCTTCATCTATAAGTTTTAACGTATCTTCAGAAATTATCTCAGAACCATGTATGGTTTGTTCGCGATTGTGATAGATCGGGCCTATTTTGTCACTCATTCCCCATTTTGTTACCATAGCGCGTGATAAATCAGATGCTTGTTTTATATCCGAAGATGCACCGCTTGTGACTTTATCGTAGCCAAAAATTAGCTCTTCTGCCACTCTTCCACCCATTGCAACAGTTATATCTGCTAGCATCTTTTCTCTTGTGAGGGACACTCTATCTGTTTCTGGTAGTCTCATAACTAAACCGAGTGCCCTACCGCGTGGAATAATTGTTGCCTTGTGTATAGGATCAGAAGCAGGCATATTAACAGCAATCATCGCATGACCAGCTTCATGGTATGCAGTCAGTCTCTTTTCCTCTTCTGTCATAATGAGAGATCGCCTTTCTACGCCCATCATCACTTTATCACGTGCATATTCGAAATCATCCATGGTAACAATCTTCTTGTTTCTTCTTGCAGCGATAAGTGCAGATTCATTCACCAAATTTGCTAGATCAGCCCCTGAAAAACCTGGTGTTCCTCTTGCAACTGTTTTCACGTTTACATCTGGTGCTATTGATATTTTCTTTATATGAGTATTTAATATCTTTTCACGCCCATTTATATCGGGTAAAGAAATAGTAATCTGTCGGTCAAAACGACCAGGTCTAAGCAGTGCTGGATCTAAGACATCCGGACGGTTAGTCGCAGCAATTATTATTACACCTTCATTAGACTCAAAGCCATCCATCTCAACTAATAACTGATTTAATGTTTGTTCTCTTTCATCATTGCCGCCACCAAGACCAATGCCACGATGTCTACCCACCGCATCTATTTCATCTATAAAAATTATACAAGGAGCATTTTTCTTGCCTTGATCAAACATATCACGAACACGACTTGCACCAACACCCACAAACATTTCAACAAAATCAGATCCAGAAATACTAAAGAATGGCACATTAGCTTCTCCTGCAATTGCACGAGCAAGTAAAGTTTTACCAGTTCCAGGAGAGCCAATCAAAAGGCACCCTTTTGGTATTTTTCCACCTAATATTTGAAATTTTTGCCTTTGTTTAAGAAAATCAACGATCTCTACTAGCTCTTCTTTTGCTTCATCAATTCCGGCAACATCATCAAATGTTACTTTTTTTCCACTAGTCATGAGTCTAGCCCTTGACTTGCCAAAGCTTATAGTTCTGTTGCCCCCCGCTTGTGTTTGTTTAAGAAAGAATAGCAAGAAGCCAATAAAGATAAATGTTGGGACCCATGAGATAAGTAATCCACCAATTACGTTCATGGCAGAATCTCCAGTTGAAAAGGAGAATCTCACTTTTCTATCATGTAAATTTTTTATTAGGTCGCTATATATGACACCGCTTGAATTGAAACTTGAACCGTCCCTGAACTTGCCTTCAATGCTCTGGTTTTTTATGACAATATTTTCTACATCATTGTCTTCTAGTCTAGTTAAAAATTCCGAAAAAGGTATAATTGTTTTACTTTTACCTACATTTCCGCTGAACTGAATATAAGCAACTGAAATAAGAACAATAATTACTAACCAGATCAATAAGCCTTCTAAAAATTTTTTCATTTCTATTTCTAACTAAATACTAATCAAGCTTACCAAATTTTGTTTTATCGTGCTATTAATAATGCATTGAACCTTATCGTCATTGGTATTTTTTCCGTTATAATTTACATCAGGATAAGCAAGCACCTTTCCATCTTTTAGCACTACAGGCAAAGAATAGAAAACTTCAGGGCAGCAGTTGTAATCCTTCAGAAATTCAGGAACTTTTTGTGTTTTTTTTAATGGAGCGATGATAACTGAACACTCTTGATTTCCGAGTATTGTGCAGCTAAATCTGTTATCCCATTGAGTAGGTTCATTTAAAGGTAGGTTTAAGGTAATTTCTTGTATCTTTGACGATTCTCTAATTATCAAGATATTTTCTCCATGTTTTCTTATTTTACACCCAGAAAGTGTACAATTAACATTACTATCCTTTTGCAATATTTTATTAAATATTACGATAAGGCTGTTGTACCTTGGTTTATAATGTTTACTGGCAATTGCCATTATGGAGTAAAGAAGAAGCCTCAAGGCTATTTCCTCTGGCAATTGATAAAACTCACTTAGTTTAATTTCAATATAACCAAGATCATGCACATTAACGCAGTCATTAAACGCAAGGCGTGTGTAGTGCATCAACGCTTTTGCAGCTCTTTTCATATGAAGGGCTGTGAGGCATATTCGCTCTGTTAAAATCTCTTGATTATCACTTGCTTTAAGTAAGTTACGGTATAAAGTTCGCCTGTATTTTAAGTCATAGTTGCTTCTATCTTCGATCCATTTTAACCGATGAAGCTTAGCGTACTTTTCTATTTCACTACGACTAAAATTTAACAATGGCCTAAATATATAAATACCATTTAGGAAAGACTTGTAGTCCATTGATGATAATCCATCTACGCCACTACCTCGCTCTAATCTTAACAAGAACGTTTCTGCTTGATCATCTTTGTGATGAGCAACAAGTAAATATTTAACATTATTATTTTTACACCACTCTGCTAGTAACTTATACCGTGCTTTTCGTGCCTGTAACTGAATATTGCCTTTAATATTTTGCTTCTCCCAATTTAATATGAACGATTCCTTTGCTCCAAGTTCCTTTGCATAACTTACAACAAAATCAGCTTCTTTTTGAGACTCTGGACGTAACCCATGATTTACTGTTAATGCTGTAGGAAGTGAAAGCTTGTTTTTTTTTGCCCAGTTAGTCATTAAGTGCAGTAAGACTATACTATCTACACCACCTGATACTGCAACTGCAACTTGATTGTTATAGAAAGCAAAACTATTAACCACATTTTGAAATAATAACTCTAATTCCATTATGTCTCTTGATGGCCAGACAGGTCAGATCTCTTACGTCATACCGCGACTTATTTGTGGTATATATAGATCCCGCTAACAAGCAACGAAATATGACAAGTTTGTCCTTTTTTGTCTACCCCAGTGCCCTTTCTTTATGTCATCCCAGTGTTTGACACTGGGATCCAGGTTTTAATGCAAGAAACTATTTCTTTATTCCAGAAAATGAAAATTCCACTCTACGATTTTTAGCATGCTCTTTTTCATATTTAGAATTTCTAGAATCATCTTTTACATTAACCAAAGGCTCAGTTTCACCTTTAGAAGCAGTTTTTATTCTGTTTTCTATGTAGGGTGTACAACTAACCATAAATTTTTTAGCTGCATCTGCCCTTCTAGCGCCTAGCGCAAGATTATATTCATGAGAACCACGGTTGTCAGTGTGACCAGTTAAAGTAACCTTCGCGTCAGGGTTATCTTGTAACACCTCCATTACGTCAAGTAATGCATCTGCACTTACTTCAGCAATACTAGATTCATCATAACCAAAGAAAACTCTTTTATTACCTATCTGCTTAACAACAGAATTTATTTTATTTGTTGTATTTGCTCCTTTTTTTGGGCAAGAACTTACACCAGTAAGTAATAAACAAAAACAGCACATTATAACCAGTCTACTCCACATTACTAAACCTCCATAAATTTTAAATAGTGCGTAACTTTAATTTCAGTAGCTAATATCTCTCCATATTGTAATATAGTCAAGAGAAATAAAATACTAAATACTTTTTCTACAACCTTACAATTAATTTTCCTATAATATGCTGGACTCTGAGTAGAAAAATCCAATAAAAGAATAAAAAGTACAATTTTTTATTGTACTTTAAGCAAATATACTTTTAACTTTATTATTAATCTATTACGGTATTAAACAGATGTTTTCTAAAATAATGAACAAATATGCAATCTTATAAGTTTTTAGAGGAAGTATTATATAGGGTAAAGAATATCGAAAATACGCTAAAAGTACTAAACCAAAGCCAATTGAATATAGAGGACAAAGTTGAACAAATGAGTCTTCTAGAAGAAATCAGACATGAAATTATCTCTCATGACGCAATAAAGGAATCATTAGCAGATGCTCTTGGTAACAAAAAAAGTGCAAATACTCAGCAGCTAAAGTTAATAGAGAGAATACATAAAAGCAACAGTGCTGTTCCTATTGATTTAGTAAAGTCTTTATCCAAAGCTAAGGTTGAATGCCAAGATTTATGGAAGCTATCTCATTCTGAAACCAGTAACTTAGAAAAACTAAAAGAACGTTTTACTGATTTAATCACACTCATTCGCGAAGTAGCTTCTATAAAATCGCAGCAATTAAAATGCTCAAAATACGACTCACTGCTTGCTGACTATGACTCTGATATCACAGAAAAGAATATAAGGGAAGTATTCCCCAAGGTAGGCAAATTTTTTAGCGAAAATGTAGATAAAATAATTGAAAAGCAGAAAAAGGATAAGGTTACTAATATACAAAAAGTTGCTACTCAGAAACAGATTGAACTTGGCTCATTATGTTTACAGCAAATGGGTATTGCACTAAATGAGATTCGTACTTCTTATTACTACCCTATAGATTATGATGAATCTGATTTTTGTTATGGTTTATTTTCACTTTTACGGCATAGTGGTTATGCAATTTATCAAAAATGTTTAGCGCAAAATTCTATAAGTAGTCCAATTACGAGACATGTTATGTATGAAACTCAAGGGTTATTCATGGAAAGGATGATTGGAACATCCAGAGAATTTATTGAGTTTATTCAACCACACATAAAAGAGAAATTTGCTATAAAAGGCAAAACTAACGAGAAAGTTAGCAGTGTTGAAAATTTGTACTTGATTTTCAATGAAATAAACCTTTCTTCTTTTTTAAAAAATGCAGATGAATTTAGTCTGTTAGCTCATATTATGTTGAGAACTAGGTTAGAACAAGATATAATAAATGGTACATTGGAAGTCAAAGACCTGCATGATGCGTGGCTGGAAGGTATGAAGCACTATAAAATTCCAGTAAAAGCTGAAAATGAGCTAAACACTTATTTTCAAGATGAATATTGGGCAAGCGGTGTTATGGGCTACTTTCCTATAAAAATTATTGCTTTAATTGCTGCTGTGCAGATTTTCTCTTTCGTTAAAAAGAATCATTACGAATCATTAAGTGCTATAATAAAAGGAGATTTTAGTTTACTTATCAGTTGGTTATCTCAAAATGTATACAGTGCAAAGTGTGGCCTGGAACTGCTAAAAAAAGTAACAGGTAAGGGTTTAGACGTTGAGTGTGTTACTTACTACTTATCTGAAAAGTATAATTTGTCTTAATAAATGGTTTTCTTGAGTTATGTATGAATTTTGTTCGAAAATTAACCGGAAAGTTTTATAGCCTTTTTACTTTCAAAGGTTTGTTTGCTAGCGATATTGCTATAGATCTTGGCACTGCAAACACTTTAGTTTATCAGAAAAATCAGGGAATAGTGCTTGATGAGCCTTCAGTTGTAGCAAGAATAAAAGAAAAAGGAAGCTACGTTCCTTATGCTTTTGGTAAAAAAGCTAAAATGATGCTTGGAAAAACGCCTGGAGAAATAGAGGCGATAAGGCCCTTAAAGGATGGAGTTATTGCTGATTTTAAAAGTGCGGAAGAAATGCTAAAATATTTCATACGCAGTGCAAACACAAAATTCACTGTTAATAAACCTAATATTATCATATGCGTTCCATCTGGATCCACGCCAGTTGAAAGGCGTGCTATACAAGATGCAGCAGAAAGTGCTGGTGCAAATGAAGTATTTTTAATTGAAGAACCAATGGCTGCAGCAATCGGAGCTGGGCTCCCGGTTACTGAACCTGAGGGTTCTATGATCGTTGATATAGGAGGCGGTACAACTGAAGTTGCAATTATTTCTTTAGGCGGAATTGTTTATTCACGTTCTGCCAGAGTAGGTGGCGATATTATGGATGAAGCAATAAAATCATATATTCGTGAAAATCATAAGTTATTAATCGGTGAAACAACCGCTGAGAAAATTAAGAAAAGCATAGGTTCAGCTAGTCTGCCAGGTGAAAATAACAAAGAGGGAATGATAATTAAAGGCAGGGATTTAGTGAGTGGCATGCCAAAAGAAATGCTTTTATCAGAATACCAAGTTGCAGAGAGTTTAATAGAGCCTGTACATCAGATAATTTCTGCTATTAAGACTGCGCTGGAGAGCACTCCACCTGAACTTTCTTCTGATATAGTCGATAGAGGAATAGTTTTATCCGGTGGTGGTGGATTATTACGTAATCTAGGTAAAGTTATCAGTGAAACAACAAAATTACCGGTTCGTGTTGCAGATGACCCACTTTGTTGTGTTGCCTTAGGTAGTGGAAAAGTGCTTGAAAACATGGATTATTTTGGCCATGTTTTATTCAAGCAAGATTAAATTATTTTTGAAGGTAGTTTATTGAATTGTTTTGATGGAATTATGTAATATAAATGAGATCCCAGTGTCATGCACCAAGTAATTTGAAGGCAACTTCTAGCAGAAAAGGGTGTCATCCGAGTAGCTAACACTGGGATCCAGGAAACTTGATTACAAATAAATATGCTGTTTTAATGAATTTGTGTAATAGAAGCTAGATTCCAGTGTCAGCTACTTTCATGACATCATCTACTATGTAAATTGCCCCCAAATCAAAACGTTTGCACAGTTGTATGTTGGAATGACACAAGATTTGCGTTTATAAATTAAGGCGATTATGCTAAAAGAATTTGAAATTGAACCTCTGCTAAAAGATAAAGCTCCGCACCAGATCAAGGCTATTGTTGCAATGTCCGGGGGAGTTGATAGCTCGGTTGCTGCAGCACTGCTACATAACCTTGGGTACCAGGTGATAGGTGTAACTCTTCAGCTATATGGCACTGATGGCAATGCTAACGCAAGAAAGGGTGCATGCTGCGCTGGACAGGATATTTATGACGCTAAGCGTGTAGCTGAAAGTGTTGGCTTTCCTCACTATATTTTAAACTATGAGGAAATATTCAAAAAGGAAGTAATAGAGGATTTTGCGAGTACCTATATGCGTGGGGAAACTCCCATACCATGCGTGAGATGTAACCAAACGGTAAAATTTCGTGATCTATTGCAAGTTACAAAAAATCTTGGTGCGGATGTGCTCGTAACAGGACATTACGTGAGAAGGTTAGAAAAAAATGGTGAGGTAAAGTTGTGCAGAAGTATTGATAAAAGTAAAGATCAAAGTTATTTTTTGTTTGCTACAACTCAAGAGCAGTTAAAGCTTTTGCGATTTCCGCTAGGTGGGTTCTATAAAAGTGATATAAGAAAATTAGCAAAATATTTCAGTTTACAAATTTCTGAAAAGCCAGACAGTCAAGATATATGCTTTGTTTCCGAAAGCTATAGTAAAACAATAGCTAAATTAGCTCCACAATCTGTACAGAAAGGTAAAATAGTGGATGTTAATGGAAAAGTGCTAGGCGAGCACAGTGGCATAGTAAATTTTACAGTGGGGCAAAGAAAGGGCTTGGGTATCGCACACAATGAACCTCTTTATGTGATAAAAATTAATACAGAAAATAATGAGGTTATAGTAGGTCCGATCAACGTATTAATGCAAAAAAAAATATTGATCAAGGAGTTAAATTGGTTAGAACAACCAAAGGAAGGTATGGAAGTAACTGTGAAGCTGAGATCATCACATGCGGGAAGTTTAGCAACAATACATTCAACTGACGAAAAAAATAAAGCCTGTGTCATTTTAAACGACGATTACTTTGGCATCAGTCCAGGTCAAGCCTGCGTGGCATATAAAGGTGAACAAGTTATCGGCGGTGGATGGATATGCTCTTAACTAAAAGCTTTAATGCAGAGTGTAAACATACAATAGACTTCTTGCATAACCATATAACATTGGGAATAGAAACAAAAAAACTTGCTTGACAAACTCCGCCAGCCCCCTTATCATGAAACTGAAGCTATTTATTTATCTTCTCTGTACAGATTAAATGACAAAAAAACTCACGTATCTGGCGTCTCATGTTTAATTTTTTGCACTATGTGCACTCTATGTCTTTATCAAATTTCTGGGTTTTTACCTACACAAGCTGAAATACGCTTATAAAGCATTTAAAACATTAAAAAACGCCAACTTAAAAAATGGATAGTGAATAACTAGCTACCCTAGGGTTTCTTTTGCCTTTTTTTCTGTTTAGTAAATTTCTTAACGTTTATAATTTAGATTAGTTGCGGCTTAAAAGCAGCTAAATCGCGGTTATTAAGTGTTTAGAATAAAAAAACGCCATACTTGAAAGTATAATGTAAGTAATTAGCCAACCACGGGGCTTCTTTTGCCTTTTTTTTCATTTGGTAAATTTCTTAATGTTTGTAGCTAAACGACAACCGTCATCCCGCTGCTTGTTAGCGGCTAAGAGATACCGCGAATGAATCGCGGTATGACGGTTCGCGGCGGCATAAAGATAAGTCTCGTCATCCCGCTGCGTATTAGCGGAATCTCTTGTTAGCGCTGCGGCGGTATGACGGTTCGCGGTGGCATGACGATAAGCCTTGTCATCCCGCTACGTGTTAGCGGGATCTATGTTGAGAGATACCGCGAATGAATCGCGGTATGACGGTGTAGATAGTATCCCGCTGCGTGTTAGCGGGATCTCTTGTTAGTGCCGCGGCGGTATAGCTATACCTTTTTCTACTTAGTTTGGGTTATGCAAGAAGTCTAATAACATTTGTTGCTATTTTGCCATGTATCCCTTATACTATAAAGTAGAACATTATGGGTTTCAGCAATGATAAAAGAAATTGAAGAACTAATAAAAATTGTTGGTAAGGGTAATTTATTAGAGACGTTATTTATTTTTTTAGGTAGCTTTCAACATGCTGACTTAGGTCGTTTTATGGATCACAGAAATCATTTTGGTTTGTCTGAATTCATTAGAAAAAAAGAGGAACCATTAGATAAATATTTTAACTTAAAATTTAGTCTACAAGGGCTGTTTTTAATTTATGCTCAAGCTTATCGAATTCTAAGTGAAAACAATAACCTGAATACTAAAGATGTCATAGATAAAATATATGAAGTTATTAAAGGATCTGAGTTAAATGAATATATAAATGAAGTAGTAGATGGAAGAAAATTAGATTTACTTAACATCTTAGCAAATCCAAAGAGAGAACCAATATTTAAAACAGAAGAAGATTTTGAAAATAAAGTACTCATTGGTCTTAGAAAGTTACTAAGTGAAGGAAATACATTAAACAAATATGACAGAGAATTTGCATTAAATAAGTGCGTTATCAGCAGCTATTATTCCATTCATGACATAAAAGCAGATAAAGATATAGCATTGTTCTTTTCTTTGGGTGGTCACTATAAAGAACTTTCGTCATCTAACAAAACAGTAAAAAGAGAAGTATTAGAGATATGTGAGAATCAGTTAATAGAGAGCTATATAATGTTCTTAGCTGGCAAACTACACATGATCGGATTATCAAGTAGAGATAAATATACAATCGACCATGAGAATGTGGATCGGCAAGAGAAAGCATTGAAAATGGATGGATTAATATATCCTATAAATACAAAAAACACCCTAGAGCAACTGTTAAAAAACCAAAATAGTGATGAATTTGAACAATTAATAACGAGCCCTGATAATATATACTACTCAGTGCTGCAAGAAGAGAATGAATGTAGGCCAAATCCTATCACCAGCAAGAAAAAAGAAAAAGACCATAAAAACACAGTCTGTAAACTTATTTTAGGTATGTTTGTATTATCTGTTGGGTTATACGTTGCTGATTATTTCTTTATGGAGCAAAAATTATTTAATCCAATAAAAGGTGTCCTACCACAGGATAATTTTGTTAATCTAGTAATTGCTGCAGTGCTTACTATCGTAATAGTATATGCCTTATTTCAATTATTGAAACCACCACAGGAACCACCACTTTCAACAGTCAATAAGATGATGAATGAAAATTTAGGACCGCTCCATGCAAAACAAGCTTAGAACTACATAAATGTAGCAACTTAAAAGTACATATTGTATAATGCTTATTCTTAAGTTAAGAGGTAATTTATGGATTTAAGTAAAATAACAGCGGGACCAAATGCGGTGAATGTGGTAATTGAAATAAGTGCGAATGCTGAGCCTGTAAAGTATGAATTTAATAAAGAGTTTGGGTTGTTACAAGTTGACAGATTTTTGTCTACCTCAATGACTTATCCTTGCAATTATGGGTTTATACCAAATACCTGCGCAGGTGATGGTGATCCTGTGGATGTTTTGGTGCTAACTCAATTTCCCTTAGCATCTAGTGTTTTAATATCGGTGCGTCCAATAGGCGCATTACTCACTAAAGATGAAAAAGGAGAAGATGAGAAAATATTAGCTGTGCCTGTTTCCAGTGTTGATAGCTATTATGACAATATAAAGGACTATTCTGACTTATCTAAAAGCCTACTAGATAAAATTACTCATTTCTTTTCTCATTATAAAGATCTAGAAAAGGGAAAAACGGTAGCAGTTGGAGAATGGGTTGGTGTAGAAGAAGCAAAACAAATTGTTGCAAGCTCTATTAAAAGCGGAAATTAGTTTTTGTTGATTTATAGCTAAAGTGGCTCTACGATTTGAAAAATAACAAATTCGTCATTCCGCTACGTGTTAGCGGAATCTATACCGCGCACAACTGCACGAACATTGCAATATGGCACATAGTAAATGATGTCATCCCAGTGCGTGACACTGGGATCCAGACTTTCCGTAAAAACGTTATATTTTAACATAACACTTATATGCTCACCAACTTAGTGCTAATCAAAATCCTGGATCCCAGTGTCTGGGCACTGGGATGACAAGAAAGGGAGCACTGGAATTTTTGTTTCAGCATTAGCCATGCATCTGAACAGATACAAATATTGCAATTAAAAGCATTAGACAGGTGGTAGAGGTCTTGGTATTATATAATCTTTAGGTTCTAAATTTGGAAGGGTGGCCGAGCGGCTGAAGGCGGCGGTTTGCTAAACCGTTATACGACCCAAAAGTCGTATCGAGGGTTCGAATCCCTCTCCTTCCGTATACTGTTTTTAGCACGGTTTAAATTCGCTATATTAGCATGTTTTTAGCCTATTTACCAGCGTACCTGATTTTGTTGCAATGGTTTTTATTTCCATTGTCACTGAGATCACTATTAAAAAGTTGGCTAGCATTGACTCAGTATTTATTATAGAATTGGTTATTAACTAAACAACTTTACTTGTATGTATAAAATACTAATTTTACTGTTGATAGTGTTGCCACTTAGGTTGCTTGCAACCGAGATTGAAATTGTTGCAGATGTAAATGGTGAACCAATTTCAAATTTAGATATCGAAAAACGCATCAACTTTATAAATTCATTGTTTGGCACTCAAAGTGTTAATCAAAAAGAAGCAAAGCCTCAAGTGCTTAGGGAGCTAATAGACGAAATTGTCATTATCAATGAAGCACAGAGGCTGAATATAAAATTGAGCAACGAGGAGTTAGATAATGCTATTATGTTATTTTTAACCCAAAGTTTTAAACTTAAGGCTAATGAAGTTGATCAATACATAGAGAAGCATAATATAGATCTTGGTATTTTAAGAAAACAAATAAAATGTCAGTTACTGTGGAGCAAAATTATTGAAGTAAGAATTGTGCCATTTATTAATATAAGCGATAAAGAAATAAATGATGTAAAAAGGCAAACAGAAAAGCCGAATTATCTTATCACGTTCCAAGAGTTTATAATTCCTGATCAAAAAGACAAGGACGTTTATGGTATAGCTGAAGATTTAGTAAAAAAATTACGCAACAGTAATAACCCAGAATCTCCAATAAAGATGCGTAAAGCAACAGTTAATTTAAGTCAGCTAAAAGGAAAACTCAAGAGCGTTTTAGAAGGATTAGAAACCAGCGACATAGCAGGTCCATTCAGTTTCAGTGAAGGTTACTCCGTTATAAAAGTAATAGATAAAGTACAACTTAATCATGCACTGCTGGAAAGCACTTTAAAATTAAAACAGATTGTGGTTGAAGGTTCAGAAAGTTTATTAGATAATCTCAAGGAGCAAAAAGTTAATTGTTTAAATTTTGATAAATTAGCAGATAATTTTAAGCTGCCAAACGCAAAAGAATTTGAAATAAAAATGCGAGATTTAAATCCTGATTTACAGATTTTATTTAGTAAAACAAGTGTGAATGAAATAGTAGAATTGAGAGAAAATGGCACTGCAAAGTTGATGATGTTGTGTGATATCAAGAGTAATGTAGCGGGTATAGAAGCAATCAAACAGAAAATGTACCAACAAAAGATTATGATACAAAGCAACTTGTTATTAGATGATATGCGTAAAAATGCAGCTATCAGTTATCGGTATAGTTGAAGTCAGAGAGTGTCCTTGTCTCTGTCTTTGTGTGCCTTTGTTCTACAAAATTTCAAAAAATTTGAACAAATGTAGTTAAAGTAGCACATGAAGAATATAATGCTAATTGGTGGTGGAGTTGGAAATGCAGTGTTATTTTCGATAGGGAAGGCATGTCTTGAAAATAATAACAAGGTTTTGTACTTCGCTGGCTATAAGAAGTTAAGTGATGTATTTAAACGAGCACTGATAGAGCGTGCATCAAATGCGGTAGTTTGGGTATGTGAAGAAGGATTGATAGAAACAAGCAGAGATCAAGATAAATCCTTTCATGGTAATATAGTTGATGCAATAGTCTCTTATCAACAAGGAAGATTAGGTATTAATTTGAACGTTATAGATAAAATTATCACTATTGGTTCTGATAAAATGATGAAAGCTGTGAATGAAGCTAGAAAAACAATTTTAAAGCCATATCTGAAGTCAAGTCATATAGCAATATCGTCAGTTAATTCTCCTATGCAGTGTATGATGAAAGAAATCTGTGCTCAATGTGTTCAGCAACATATAAATAAGGAAACAGGAGAAAGAAGTTTTGTTTATAGTTGCAGTAATCAAGACCAGGATATGGAGTTTATTGACTTTGACTTTTTAAGTGAGCGCTTGAAGCAAAATAGTTTACAAGAAAAACTTACTGCGAAATGGATAGATCATGTTCAAAGATATTAAACAGCACAAAAAGGAAATAAGAGAGCAATATAGAGCTATAAGAAAAGATATTGATGAAAGTTATTCCAGTTATGCAGCAAATTCCCTTATTAATCTCTTTAATCAGAACTTAAGCTACGTTAAAGGCAAAACAATTGCGGCTTACATTCCAATGGATGGGGAAATAGATGTTGTGCCTTTGATGCATAGTTTACTCGATTTAGATTATAAAGTAGCAATTCCTAATAAAAATAAGTTACTAAAATTTGAGGAATGGAACAAAACAAATGAAGACGTAATTCCTGACACAATCATTACTCCTGTTATTGCTTTTGATGATCATTTTAATAGATTAGGTTTTGGCGGTGGTTGGTATGATACAATGATAAAAAAATTACGGCCGCTTGGAAAAATATTTATAGGTGTAGCCTATGAGAAACAATATTGTAAAAATCTACCTGTAGAACAACATGATCAAAAATTGGATATTATAATCACTGAAATGTGTGTTAGATTTGAAAGTGGATTGCTCAAAAAAGTGGATAAAAAGGAGTAGCGCAATCCCTCTTTCTGATAGTAATTTTTGCGTCAAAAAATGCATCAACTCGGTCCTGTGATTCCTCCTTCACTAACTCGTGCAGCACTTGAAATACCTAAGTGAGAATTTGGCTTCATTTCCTGAGCTTTCTCATTAACTTTTTGTTCTACCTCTTTTATGTCACTACCAATTGCCATAATTACAGGTTGAAATTTATTTATAAGGTCATTAAGTGCTTTCATATCTGCTACATGAGTACTGAGGCCCTTTTCCAGAAGTCTGCTCATATCATCTTTTGAAAAATTTTGAATGGTTCCATTCTTTACTAACTCTTGTATAGCAGATCGCTGCCCTTCATTTTGAAGCATTTCTAATATTTTTTTCCCATCATCAAAACCTTTTTTAGTGTCAACGTTTTTGTTATCTTTAAGACTAATGTTTGCAATAGTTTCAAGCACGTTTGTTCTTAATCTGCTAAAGTTATTCTCTCTTGCTTGAACTGTAGGTAATTTATCTATTAAATCCTTATATGAACTTTTCACTGCTTTTCCTGTTTCAATCGCACCTTCTTTTATTTTTTCACCCGCCCTTCCTATACCTATTCCTACATAACGTGCTCCAATAGCTACAAGCGCTATTAATGTAGCAAGCACAATAAGTGGAGAAAATGCTGCTCCTAATACCATTACGGCAGAAGCTATTCCAATTTTTTTATTTGCAGATGCTGATTTAAAATAATTGACTAGATTGTCCAGTGGACCTTTATTATTATTTATAACATTACTTATTGCTTGTTGGTTAACAGATTTTAACGCCTCTTCTATTATTTTTGAGTCAACATTTTCAGAAGTTAAATCTTTAAGTGCTTCTTCAATGAGTTTTATAAATAATTCTTTATTTACCTTCTTTTGCAAGCCTTGGTCATTAATCGCTAAACCTAAATCTTTGAGGTTCATCCCTTTAACTTGTTCTGATAGGGTTGTAAATAACTCTTTTTTCCCCTCTTGTGAGGATTGTGCAATACTTTCTATTATATCTGAAATAGCTTTTCTTAGTTCTGGATAGTCAGTGTCAAAAAACATACTATTGCTAGATTCCATATTCAGCTTCGTTGATTATAAATATGCCTAATTATACATACTAATCATTAATTATATTATAATTGATATAACATACCCCTTTCCAAATATAGAATTTGTATTAAAATATCTAGATTATATGAAATCAAGGTACTTTATGGGTGAAAAAAAATTAAAAGCTGCTGTGGTCTTATCAGGGTGTGGTCACCTTGACGGTGTAGAGGTAAGAGAAGCGGTTTTAAGTTTGCTTGTGCTTGATCAGCAGGAAGTGGATGTTAAATGCTTTGCACCTGATATCAATATCACACAAGTTATGAATCATAGAACAAAAGAGGCAACAAAAGAAAAAAGGAATGTACTTGTGGAAGCAGCAAGAATCGCAAGAGGCGAAATATATGACTTAAAAGAAGCCAAAGCTGAAAATTTTGACATGCTAGTTGTACCTGGTGGATACGGGGTTGCGAAAAATTTATCTGACTTAGCTGAAAGTAAAGACATGGTGACAGTAATGCCTGAATTTGAAAGATTAGTTTCAGAATTTTTTGTTACAAAAAAGCCAATAGGAGCGATATGCATATCTCCAGCCATCATTGTTTCAATTTTAAGTAGCAAGATAGGTAAAGAAGAAAGTAAGGTTAAGGTAACTATAGGAGATGACAGAGAACAGTTGATAGAAAGGCTTGGCGGCGAGCACATAAAATGCGATACAGAGTTATCAATAGAAGACGAAGAACATAATGTATTTTCCTGTTCTGCTTATATGCGTAGCGACGAAAGTACATACTCTGTATATCAAGGGATAAAGCATATGATTGACAGCATGGTAAAAAAGATTAACAAAAAAACTAAACAGCCATTCCTATAAGGTGTACTAAATAAGACTTCTCTATTAATCACACAATTAACTGTTGAATTTTACATTTCTAGCTGTATTATGGCTACGTAGCTAAAGTAACTTAGGTTTATCGACGCTTTACTACTTGTTAGCGGTGTGGTGTAGTGGCCATATATGTTTAGTTCTTTTTTTTAAGGTATTTTGTATGTCAGATCTTTTCTATATTGAAACTACGTGTTGTGTGGACGGTCAGTGTGATGTCTATACAGGGGAAGTGAGTTTTAATGATGTCATGTTAGGCAAGTTCAGTCTAAATTCGTGCAGCGGGAAAGAAGCTATGATAAATCTAGACATTATTACATTCGATATTAATATCGCTATTGATGGTCAAAATGGAAAGACAATAAAAAAAGACCTTAAAGGTCTTGAATTTGTAACTAAAGATGATGGTTCTTGGTATATTAATAAGGATTTTGGTAATGATAAATTTGAAATTATAGTAAAGCAATCATAATTTTACATCTCAGGTGTAACATTTAGTATAGGTGCTACTCTATTTATAATGTTTCTTACTATAGGCGCAGCAATTACTCCCCCGGTATGGTGCATCCCTTGAGGCTCATCAATAGCAATTAGCACTATGTACCTTGGGTCAAGCATAGTTAGCACTCCTATAAATGATGCTATGTTTGCATCTTTGCTATATTTACCATCTACAACTTTTTCCGCCGATCCAGTTTTTCCTCCTATTGAATATGCCTTTATTTTTGCTTTTCTGCCAGTGCCATCTGTTACTGCTGCACGTAATAATTTTCTCATTTCCCTGGAAGTTCTTCTTGAGATAATTTGCTCTCCTATACTTCTTTTATTCAACATCAAGGTTGCGTTATGAAATATCCCATTGTTGATTAATGCTGCTGCAGTTTGTGCAAGATGTATAGGAGTTACAGCTATGCCATAACCATAAGATGCTGTTATTAAAGTGTTTTCACTCCATTTATCCGGGATTATCGGTGTGGATTTTTCTGGTATTTCTATTTTCAAAGGAGAAAATAGCTTCATAGCTTTAAAGTATTCTACCTGTTTTTCAATACCTAGTTTGACTGCAATTTTTGCTGCACCAATGTTGGATGATTTTACAAATATATCTTGCACAGTAATTTTTGGAATTTTAGATTTATGAAAATCCTGAATTTTATACTTTCCAATGGTGATTGGTGTTGATACGTCATATAAATCGCTAGTTTTTGTAGCGTTCGCATCAAGCGCTGCGGCTATTGTAAAGTATTTTAATACCGACCCCATCTCATATACCCCAAGACTGGCGCGATTAAACTTTTGTACGTCTTCTGCCTTATTCTGTAAGTTGGGATTAAAATCAGGTAGGCTGACCATCGAGATAACTTCACTATTTCTCACATTTAAAACAATTCCTACTCCGCCAAGTGCCTGATATCTGCTTACAGCTTTAGTTAGCTCTTCATGCACTATGCTTTGCACTCGTGTATCTAAGGATAGTATTATGGGCTTTTCTTGCTCATTATTTTTACTTATATATGCCTCAACTCCTGCAATACCGTTGCCATCTATGTCAGTGTAACCAAGCACGTGTGAAAATAAATTACTGTGAGGATATATACGCTTTATGTCGTCATAAAAATTTACTCCTGGTACACCAGCGTTTTTGATCGCTAGTAATTCTTTTGGAGTCAAGTGCCGCTTTATCCAAGCAAATTTCTTTTCTGAAGTAAGTACTCTATATAAGTTCTTGTATTCGAGGTCATGCAAAGTAGAACACAGTTGTGCTGCTATACTTTCCGGATTCTTTACTTTGGTTGCATCTATATATAGTGATGTTGTGGGCACATTTGTTGCTATTACCACTCCATTTCTATCTAAAATATCGGGTTGTTTATGTACTATATTATCTTTTCTAAAATTTTCTGAAGTAGTAAGTTGATCAAATGTTAAAGAGAATATGCGAAAAATAATTATTATATAAAATATAAATAATGGTACTATAAAACACAGTGAGCGGAGCTTATTTTTAAGTAATGCTTGCATATTTACTTGATTTGACAAAAATGGAAATCATCTTAGCTGAACCACGAGGTTTTTGTGCCGGGGTAAAAAGAGCTGTGGACATATTAGCTATTACTTTAGAAAAATACAAAAACGAGCGCCAAGTTTATGTGCTACACGAAATTGTTCACAATAAATATATAGTAGAGGACTTTAAGAAACAAGGAGTGGTTTTTGTAAGCAGTATCAAGGAAATTGAAGATAATGGAGGAATACTGATCTTCAGCGCGCACGGAGTGTCAAAAAATATAGAAGATGAGGCAAAAAGAAAGGGTATTCAAGTGATTGATGCAACATGTCCTTTAGTCAACAAAGTGCATAAAGAAGCAAAAAGGTATGAAAACAGTGGTAAAGAATTAATTCTCATTGGGCATGAAAACCATCCAGAAGTTAAGGGAATTAGGGGAAGAGTAAACAATCCTATCACTTTAGTGCAAACTTTGCAGGATGTATATGATTTAAAGGTTAAAGATCCAGATAATTTATCTTATGTTACACAAACCACGTTAAGCATCGACGATACCCGTGACATTATTGCTGCCCTAAAATTAAGGTTTCCAGGCATAACAGGTCCAGATTTAAAGGACATATGCTATGCAACGCAAAATAGACAAAATGCTGTTAAAAAGCTAGCTGAAATTGTAGACATGGTATTAGTTGTAGGAAGTAAAAATAGCTCAAATTCAAACCGCTTATTAGATCTGTGCACTGCTAGAGGAAAAAGAGCCTACTTGATTGATAATTACAGATGTGTGAATAAAAGCTGGTTTCAGGGCGTAGAAAAGATAGGGATCACTGCAGGTGCTTCTGCTCCTGACATATTAGTTGATGAATTAATGGACTACCTAAAAGTAAGCATGAATGTAGAAGTTTCAGTTATGCCAGGTGGTATTATTGAAAATGTTCAGTTTAAAATACCGAATCTGGTTTAAAACACAACTTATCTACTAAGCTTCTCTTGAAATCACACAGACCAGCATCTATAGCTAAGACGTCATGCCGCGATTCATTAGACTTCTTGCATAACCATATAACGAACTTTTATTGGAAATAGAAACGAAAAAACTTGCTTGACAAACTCCGCCAGCCCCCTTATCATGATGTGTAGTACAATGATACAAATTAAGAATTCCCCCATCCTGCTCTGGTTCTTCGATCTGAAATCCTACTTCTACCTGATCACGACCAATGTTAATTTGTCCTATTAATGCTTTAATAATGCCGCGCTTAGTTTGCCAATCTAGCTGTTCCAGGTTCGATTTTACACTAGAATAAAAATTCTGTATCCGTTCAGGGGAGCGGCAAAATAAGGTAGACAAAGCAAGATAATAATGTTGATGTTAACACTATTGTCAAGTTTACTGGCCTTTCTATTAGTGAGATTGAAGAATTAAGTGTGAGCGGTTACAAATAATTTGTATCCGTTCAGGAGAGTGGTTTAAGAAACAATAGATAGGAGATTTTGGAAAGGATTGAGACCCCTTTGTTTCCAAGTTAAGTATAATGAAATTATCCGCTCAAGGAATGTATTTCCCCGCTTTGATTGTGTAAAATATGAGTTTTTGCGATAAACGACATAATGCCGAATTTGCCGTTCAGCGTGGTTATTTGTCAGCGGAATATTTTCTGGGTCATCTAAAAATTTCCACATCATTCTTTCAGATCTCAGAACATTTTTTGCAACTCGAGAGGCTCCAATTGCTTCAGGTAAACGAGATATCTCCTTCAAGTAATACTTTGTACGTTTTCTTAATTTTCTGGCACGTCTGACAAACCTCAAAACATCTATCTCACTTTTTAGTAAAGCTTTTTTTAGTGCAAATAATTCAGTGGCCACGTTTCTCAAGTAACAACCCAGAACTTTAACTTCAATATTCCAACTATGTGCTAATCTTTCAAAATCTCTTGATAAATGTGCCCAACAGATTTGCCTGTTTTTATCGGCAAAATAATTGTATGCTGCATACCTGTCAGTTATTACCAAGCTATTGCGATTGCAGAATTTACTATTTTGTAAAACTTTCATTCCTCTTGACTCTGTAAATTTTACAAAACTTGCCGTATTGCTTGCAAACATCCAACACCAAGCGAGTTTACCTTTGTTATAATGGCTCGTTTCATCAATATGTAGAACTTTACTCCTACTTATCTCTTGTTCGATCTGCTCATACATTTTTTTGCATTTTGAAGCAACTCTATGTTCACTATTTGATATGCTACCGACGCTTATGTTCAAATTGAAGATATCATTTACGACACTCGCTATTTCGCGTTTTGAATTTTTGTAGAATCCGCTGAACGCTGCAATTATTGACTTAACCCTTGGACCAAATGTATCTGGCGTAACACCTTCCGGTAACTTGCTACTTCTTCTCTTTCCGCATCTCCGACAACGGCCATGTTCTAACTGATATTCCACTACATAAGGCTTGATTTCTGGAAGATCAACTTTCTGATGAATATATGGTTTTTCACATATTGCAATTTCTCCTCCGCATTCGCAAGTATTAGGCAACTCTATCTTTACTACTTTATCTGCATCCATGTTGGCGCGAAAACTTCCTTTATGACCAACCTGACCGCCAATATTCCTTTCGCTTTTCGGCTTATTCTTTTTTATTTTATACAACTCTTTGGAACTTGGTATTGATGAATTTTTTGAGCTTAAACCGAGTCTTTCTCTTAACTCAGCATTTTCTATCTTTAAAGCCTTATTTTCTGCTTTTAAACTTTCATTCTCTTTTTCCAATCTTTCTATTTTTGCTTCTAACCTTTCTATTTTTTGCTGTAAATTTTTGCAAAGTTCTAAAAGGTTTACCATATTATTTCACTTTTGCTCTATGATTATCTTTTTAGATCACCTTGTCTACCTTATTCTGCCACTCCGCTGAACGGATACAAAATTCTTTATACTATTTATAATAAGACTTATTCCTTTTTCTACTGCCTTCTGATCAACTACCTTTTTTTTCTCTTCTTCTATCCCTTGTAAGCGTTCCTTCATTTTTTTCATTGTCTGTTTAAATTCTTCCTCGCTTATATATCCTTTCTCTCCTGCATTTTCTTGACTATAATAATCTTCCATTAATTTTTCGATACCTTCTTTTATTTGATTTTTTCTTCTTGCAAACTTTTTCTCTGATGATTCATCATTTTTATTTTCTAATACTCTACGTTGGTATTCCTTTTTTATCATCTCTGGGTTTTTTAGTACATCTTTCACCTTTTCCCATACAGCTATTTCTAACATATCTGCTCGGACTAATTTATTGTTACATTTTTCCTCATCATCAGTAATACGTACTATACTACTACAGCGATAATAGCTATACGTTTTTTCCCCATCTCTATGATGCACACCACTATACGTACTTTTGCAGTTTTGACATATAGTTAGACCTTGTAGTAGATTTATCTCTTCCCTTCTCTGCATTCTTGCTCTTTTTCTATTTTCATCCAGTTGCTTTTGTACTTTGTTAAATAATCCTTCATCAACTATCTTTGGTACTGGTATATAAATCCAACTTTCTTCATCTGTACGATAAACATAAACATTTTTTACCTTTTGTTTACTTTTTTTTCTTGATATTCTTTCAACCCTTTTTAACTTACCAAACGCTGCTTGTCCCTTATACGCTGGGTTTCTTAACATCTTCCAAATTATTATTGGACGCCAAACCTTCTTTTCAGTTCTTGTTCTTACTGACATATCTTTTAGTCTACGTATAGCTTCCCTTATACTTATTCTTTCTTGTCCTATCCACATGAATATTTGCCTTACTATTTTTGCTTCTTCTTCATTGATTTCAAAACTTGTCTTTTCTCTATCTACATGCTTCATACGTTTATAACCAAAAGGCGCAATACCAATTACACTTATACAACCTTTTCTTGCCCTATGGCGTTTTCCTCTACGACTACGTTCCATAGTCTTTGTACATTCGTACTCTGACAATAATCCTTGCATTCCTAGCAATAATTTAGACTCTGGATTATTTTCAATCTTATGATTTGAGAATATTACCTCTACTCCTGCTTTCTCAAACTCTTCAAGTAATACCACTTGGTGTGCAGATTTTCTTGACAACCGGTCAGGTGAATGAATATAAATTTTATCAATTTCACCTTCTGCTACTTTATCACGTAACGCTTCTAAACCTTCACGCCCTAAAATCCACCCACTAATGCCATTGTCCTTAAATTCATACTCATCTAATAACTCATGTTTATCCGCAGCAATTCTACACTTGAGCTCGGCAATTTGGCTCTCTATTGTATTGTTCTGCGCTTGTTTCTTCGATGAAACTCTCGCATATAATGCTACTGTTGTCATTTTCTTTCATCTCCTTTTCGTTGTTTCTTTTTACCGCATATCTTAGTAACAGCTCATAAGCGTCTGCTAGATGTTGCTCTGCTAACTCATCAGGTTCATATCGACAAGTTACAGTTAATACCTTTTTTCTCATAGTTTCTCCTGTAAATATTTTTATAGTTCGGGCACTCCTTTTTTTCCATAAATCCATTTATCAGTCACTCTTGCGAAAAAGACGCAACTGTTAACCCTTGTTTTTCTCAGCTTTTATGCAAAATTTTAGAAACACATACGCTATCTTTCATCAATTGAGCACTCTCCCAAATCATCAAGCTCCTTTTTTCCCTCTAATGATCTTTTTTTCCATATTATTCCTATTATCTTGTAGCCTACCTTTTACTCCCTTCTCTTACAGAAAGCTCTTTTTATAGCTCTTTTATCTTCTCATCCATATCTTCTAGCTCTTTTTCCACTTCCATCAGTGCCTTCTTGACCAATGGTGCTTCTTCTAGCTTTTCCCTTATTTCTTCAAACCTTCTTTCTCCTTTTTCTTTTAGGTTTAGGCTCAATATCGCATCTACTGTCCGCTCCGATAACTCCCTTAGTTTTTCTAGCAACTCTTCAGTTCTCGCATAATACATTGCTGTTTTGCCAAATTTATCCTTTTGCTCTACATTTGCTCCAGCTTTTACTAGCTCTTTTATTATCTCTTTTGTTATCCTTCCTTCTCCTGTTTTGCATGCTATATGCAGTGATGTATATCCTTTTTGGTCTCTCGCATTTACGTCACCTCCCGCTTCTAATATCGCTCTCACATTCCCTATTTCCCTCATAAATACTGCTTCATGTAGGGGGGTCCTTCCTATGTAGTTCCCAGTATTAACATTTGACCCTCCTTTTATTAGCTCCCTTACCGTCTCCTCATACCCCATTAGACTCGCATAATGTAATGCCGTATTTCTTTTACCGTTTCTAGCATTTACATCTACTCCTTCCTCCAATAGTACTTTTACATTCTCTACCTTTCCATAGAATGCTGCTAGGTGTAGTGGTGTTTCTCCGCTTTTGTTTTCTATATTTGTTTTTGCTCCCTTTTCTATCAGTAACTTTATTACTTCTGGGTCTGACACTTGTGCTGCTCGGTGCAATATTGTGCAACCTGCTGCGTCTTTTTCATTTATTCCACGAAATGAATTCTCCTTTAATTTTTCCAGTTTTTTGTTTAACGTAAATAACATATGTACCTCACAAAATTAGCTTTTTTAGCGCAAGATAAATTTCTTATGTTTACTTGCTACTATTTAAGTTATGCGTGTTTTAGCATAAAAAGGCAAGTCTTTTTTCGTGTAGTACACCTTTTTTAACTAAATACTAATATAGTATATGAAGATATAAATATATATGCTTAACGCATTAAACATATTACTTGCGTCTCTTTCCAAGACCTGTTCAAATGTCGATGTTCGTGCCATGTTAGTACACCTGGGTAAAACACTAAAATGTAATTTTCCGGTTCATGTATTGAATCCTTTTGCTCTGAATTTAAATCGCTTTCAAAATGAACATTGTGCTCTGCCACACCAAATCTTATAACTTTTTGGTTGGTAAAATCTTCTACCTTGTAGTGGTGAGTAACGCTAAACCTTTCTAAAACTGGTTTATATTTTAAATTCCACAGTTGTTCAGATAGTTTGCTACTTCCCAATAAAAATTTATCCCCTTCCTCTTCTATACTAGTAACCGGAAAACATGCGTTTATTTCCCCTAAGTTCCAGCTATCTGATAATACTATTTGTGCCTTAGCAAACTTAATTGCCGGTAATAAGCTCTGTGGTAGCGGATATAGCGCTTTGAAGTTATACCACACATGATTCCTTTCATAAATACCTCTGTAATTCTTTGTGTGAGGCTCGGTTTCTCCAAGTATTGCTACATCTAGGCGATATATATCATTGCTCAAAGCTTGTTCATAATGATCGCGTAGATAGTTCTCTATAATCCTAATAACTGGACCACTAGACCTGAAAAAATTTACTCTTCCAAATGATAACACTGGTCCATCTTTTTCAACTTTTACCCCTGAATAATCCGATAACAAACTGCCAAAAAAGCTTTCATCTAAAATAAATCTTCCAATATTATAGTGGTCATTGAAAAGCCTCATTAGCCTCGATCTTGCTGGCAATGATAGTTTTGCTAGTTCTACTACTGCATCCACGAAGAAGTCATTCGGTACATCTCTTATCCCTACCTGCAACTCAAAAAAGTGTTTACCGGGTGGCTCTTCAATGATCGTAATATCTTCTATATTTGCCCATTTTAATGCTATTTTAAGTGATTCTGGTGTGCCACGCAGTCTTTGAAATTTTATCCCTTCTTTTATCGCCTTTCTTTTGTCTGTTACCCAACGCAGAATTTCCCCCAATCCATATTCTTCTATTATCCACGGTAGTATTTCATCTTTAGAATTAAACTTAAATCCTTTTATCCTGCTTGGATCAACTTTGTAATCGATAGCCTCTACTATGGCTCTTTCTTCTTTTGTGCTATTAGGTGGAAGTAACATTAGCTTTTGCCCATTAATTCGATTTCTAGCTTGCCTAAACAAACGCACTCATTCCCCATTACCACAACATCTTTTCTTGGCTCTATTAATTCCACGTTTTCCACTCCTTCTATAAATAGATTTGCTATAATCCACGCCCTTGTTACACTCCATCCCAATCTTTTCGTTGTTTCAAATTTTTCTATAAATCTTTTCTTCACTGTTTCAACAATATCTGGTCTTTTAATACTAATTCTGCTGTGGATATTTATTTCAATAATATTGCAACCAACTACTGTTATCGTATCTGTTAATACCCTTATATCATCCCTGGTGACTTGCTTTCCTACAATATCCAGTAGTTCTTCAGATGCTATGCCATTTGTGGATAACTCCGTGGATAAAATCGAGATCTCTACACTCCCTGGCACTTTTGATTCAACCAGCGCATCCTTAACTCTGCTATCTGCTGAAAGCGCATGAAAGCGGTAGTGCTCCTTGCTACCTCCTGTGCTCCAGCCCTCTATTTTTGCCTTGATTCTTTTTCTAAATCGTTCATCATCTTCTTCACCTTTTCGCTCAACGCCATAAAATTCAGCTAGGTGATCAAGGTCTATTCCTGTTGCAAAACGGAGCAGATTTGCTTTTGCTGCTTCATTAACCCTCTTTCTTAGCAAAAGCTCTCTCCAGGCCGCTATTTCCATAATTTTTGTTGCTGGATCGCTTTCAATAAGAGCAGTAAAGCTTGGGTCACGAAGAACTAACTCTTCCTTCATTCTCGAGAATATTTCTTCGTAGCTCAGTTTTTCAATTATCTCTGGCTGCTGCATTTTTAAACAACTACTCCATTAATATTTATGAACTTACCTTCTGAAAGATAGACACCTTCTAAATCCAATGTTACTCTCCCTTCTTTTACTTCTGTGATTTTTACTTTTTCTAACTTAAATCTCTTTTCCCATTTTCCCAGTGCTTCCGCTGTTGCTGCATAAATTTCTAACGAAAAATCTCTATTTATTGGCCGATCAATTAACTCAAATAACCTTGAGCCATACTCCCTCCTCATTATTCTGCTGCCTATCGGCGTGGTTAATATATCAATAATTGATTGCTTTAAATGTTCTATTCCTTCAAGCTCTTTTCCCGTTTTATTGCTCATCCCACGCATTTTTAGCTCGCAAATACATTTTTGCTAATACTCATTACATGAAAACCACACGATGCCAAGTCACCGGTTCTTGTTATGCCAATATCATTAACAAATACGCTGTTTGATCCTTGCGTTAGTGTCTCTCCCATAGTTAAGATATCTCCTTTTCGACACACAGATCTACCGTTTACAAAAACGTCGTTAGAGGTTGTCCGGAAACTAGTAAATTCAAGCATATTCCCTCTTTAACATAACCCTACTCATAGCTAGGTATATGAAATTCTCAGTGGATGTTGTGAGTAAATCATACTCCTTCGATAGCCTTCTATTCCTATTAACCCAAGCAAAAGTCCTTTCTACAACCCATCTTCTTGGCTGTACTTTAAACCCTTGTTCTCTTGTTGGTAGTAGCTCAGGTGGCGTATCTTTGTGCACCCAAAATCTACATGGAGGCCTTTTAACAATTTCAATATCTATGTCATATTCTTCCTTTATGTGATTCTTTAAATTTCTTCCTTGGTATCCCATGTCAGCCCACATTTTTTTAACTTTAGTATATTTTGTTCTCATATTGTTTAATGCTATTTTAATACCATCTCTATCATTTTCGTTAGCAGCGCCTACGTAACAACCTAGTATAAAACCCTGAGTGTCTGTAATTATATGCCTTTTTCTACCCTTTACTTTTTTACTTCCATCATAGCCTTTGATCCCCCCTTTTCTGTAGTCTTTACAGATTGACTATCTACTATACAGGCACTCGGCTGCTCATTCCTTCCTATTTTTCTTCTACTATATTTTGTAATTTCATAATTCATTTTCTCAAAAATTCCCTGCTTCTTCCATTGCCTGAACTGCTCATACACAGTCTTCCATAGCGGAAAATCATTTGGTAAATACCGCCATTGACACCCTGTACGCAATACATAGAAAATTGCTTCTAATATTTCTCTTTTGCTATACTTTGGCGGCCTTCCTCCTTTCTTGTATGATACTCTGAAGTGTTTTTCTATTCTTGCCCATTCCCTTTCGCTTAGATCTGTTGGATACTTTTTTCTCATCTTTACCCCGTACTAAAATTTCAGATATTATAGCCTTTTACTTGTTTCCGGACAACCTCTTACTACCACTCATACAAACATGTGCCGGTATTCCACTACAATAATCCCCTATACAAACCACAGCTTTAGCCATACTTAATTAAGGTCGATTCTCTTTGCTTTGAGTTTTATGCCTCTCTTGGTAATCTTCACACTTGATTCTCCAACTCTAAAAGTAATCTTATCAACTACAGATACTTCCAAATGATGGTTTTTCTTGTCATATGATATTTTTGTTCCGTCTTCAAATAAAAAACAATCTACCTCTTTTTTGCTTTCCGGAGCAGGGTATTTTTGTTGCCATATTCCAGCCAAAATAACTCCTAACGATAGTTCACCTAATGGCGAAAATATTACTACTTGCTCATCAATATTCGGCGCAAACCAACTTCTATCTTCTCCTGCTCTTGCCGTTATCCACGGAAGCCAATCGGTTATAAATTCCCCTACCTTTACCCTTACTCTTGCCTTTTCATAATCTACTTCTTTAATAAGCCCAATACGGATAATATTCGCTAACTTCCTATTTAGCTCTGCAATCGCAAAATTATGGTCTAACATGTGCTTTACCTATTTCGATAACATGTGGCGTAACTCCGCCTGAAAATATTGACTTGCCTACATGGATTTCATGCACCCATTCAACCATCCACACTAGATATGCATCTAATTCTGGCCTAAAATCATCCCCTCCTGCTGATATAAATTCACCTGCTGAAACATTTTCCACGTCCCAAGTATTCTTATTCACTACCCTTGTAATTTCCGCTGCCAGTGACCTTACAACCACCGAGGAATCCTCGACTGTTCCATCAACTATCACTTCTAACAAACTCCCTATATTAGTTCATGTTTTTTTGTTAAAACATAACCAAGTTCACTGGCCTTTTTGCTTAAATTTTTCAATACTCTCTCCTTATATAGTTTCTCATAGTAGTCAATCCCTTTCTCAACATACTCTTGTCCATGCTTTAGCATACTGTAAAAGATACATGCTAATTTCCTTGCCGTAGCAGTAATCGCTTTTGGTGCACCTAGTCGTTTCTTTAATCTTCTACAATATGCACCTATTCCGCTGTTGCTTCTTGATACACAGTGAGCAGCCATTCGAAATGCATTCGCAGCACGATTAATGACTCTACACGTTCTTGTGCTAAACACTTTTTCTCCTGTAATTTTATTAGCAGGACTGAGTCCCAACCACGACGAAAAGTGCTTTTCTGTTGGCCATTTATTGTGATTTATACCAGTTTCTGAAATTATGGTTTGTATGCTTAATGCATCAAGCCCTGGAACTTTAGTGAAATCCATACCTGTTACTCTATGCAATTCCTCATGTATAGAAAAGTTTGGCCTGTTTTTTGTAGACCTATTCTTTATTTTACTACATTGCTTATTTCCACAGAATTTTGTTTCAAATGTTTTATAGTAATTCTCTATATTTTCATCACACTCTGCTATTTTTTCCTGGTAAATATTATATAGCTCAAGTTCTTGTTTTAATACAAACAAATGTTCTTCTCTATAGTCTCCTGTTAATGCTTTTGCTATAGTAGCTTTATCATTCTTTATATTCGAGCTTCTGAATTCAGCCAATTTCTCAGGATTTCTTTCGCCTTCAATTATAGCCTCAATGATTTTCATACCAGTCACTCCAGTAATATTGCTAATAACCTTGTGTAATTGAATATTCATTTGAATTAATGCCTTCTGCATACGCAGAACATGCGTGGATGCACTCTCAGTAAGTTTTTTACGTTGCCGCACATAACTACGCAATACACACATCTGATTATCTGGTCTAAATGATCCACGAAGCAATCCGTAGCTATGCAATTGTTGAAGCCATTGGCAATCTTGAACGTCAGACTTCCTGCCAGGTACATTCTTTACATGTCGTGCATTTACCAACTTGACCTCGAATTCATATGATTCAAGTATTTGAAATAAAGAAATCCAGTACACTCCTGTTGATTCCATTGCCACAGTTGTAACTTTGCACTTCTTCAACCAGCGTGCCAAATTATGAAGGTCTGCAGTAAAGCAGCCAAATTTCTGAACACGTTGTTTATCTCTTCCCTCAGGTACGCATACATAGTGTACGGCTGAACCAATGTCTATTCCTGATGCATTCGGATTCACTATTTCTAATTTACTTTTTGCTTTTGTCATGTCAAATTCCTCCTATATAACTTATAATGGAGAAGCGCTTCAGCTTGGGGACGGTTAGATTATACAATCTTCTAAGCGAGGTAGTCTAAAAGACTCCATCAATAGTTTAACCGTTTCCTCCAAAACCATGCTTGCCTGCGGGCACTTATGGCACCATTGGATAGTCCGGTTATAACTGCAAAAGCGCTTCCACAAAATTATACTCAAAGACTGTTAAAAGCATAAGTAATGGAGTTTCTTCATCGTTTAACAGATTTTATCTGTTCGTTGCTTGCCTCAAATCTTGCTCTTAGTGCTAATTCCTCTGTTCCCGGATCTTTCCCTGGTTCTAAACTTGCAAGCTCTACAAACACTGCTGGCGCTATTATTTCTCGACGTACCGCTCTATACACTTCACATGTCTGTATTGCTGGTATCTCTTCCCTGAGCTTATTACAGATTGCCTGATGTAAATTTCCCCAGAACATTATTTCATATAACTCATTTGCTGATCAAAATACTTCTCAAATACTCTTTCTACTTCATTATCAACTAACTCTTTCATTGTTTCCCGAGCTTGCGTGTTTATTTTAATTTCATCTATTGGCAAAGACGTGGTATACCTTCTTTTGAATATTCCTATATGACCATTTTTCATTGTTGCTATAAATGCTCCTTCATATGTACGGCTTCCTACTTTTGCTCCTATCTTTGTCTGTTTTATACTCCCAAGTTTTGCTACTCCTATCTACTGCGAACTGAGCTTTACTATCGACCATAAACGCTTTCTATTTGCTTTATCCACACTTAACTTTTTTCTCATTGCTTTTTTTGGTATTTGTTTTTCTTCGCTAACTTGTTTAACAGTTTGCGATCTTACCCATAGTGCTGTTTTGTTTAATGCCCTCACCGTCGCTTTTTCCACTTTCGCTTTCTCTGCATCTATGCTTTGCATAACTTTTTCGATGCTATCGGTGACTTCGATGTTAATACGCATCTACACCCCTGACGCTTGAATTTTCCACAATACTCCTCCTAAGTGGTGCTACCTATGGCACATCTCTTCCTTATTACCTGCAATATTTCATCTGCTGATATTTGGATCAATGCAGCTATACACACCTTTTTTCTCAGTTGTAAAGTAGTAATCCCCAACTCCAAGATCAGTTACAGGCGTATGATACACATCTTCTGGAATGCTGACTATCTCTTCTATCATGCCTGAATTCTCATCTAATAGAAACATGATTCCCTTATTGCTCACAATAAATAATTTTCCATCTATCACCGGTCTAGCATAATATGTGTCTTTTAGTTTATCATTTAGCTCATCATTTACCACTAAGTTAGTACTCCAAATTATCTGACCATCAGGTATTGCAACTTTCATAACTTCATTCTTTGTGTTTACTACAAAAAATTCGTTACCATTTATATCATCGGGGTACAGCCATGGCATAATCCCACCACCACTGATATTTTTTGCTTCCATGGCCTTTAACCACAAAAGATCTCCTGATCCTATATCAATCGCAACAATGGTAGAATTGTTTGTAGCTATTAATGTGTTATTCTTTACTACTGGAGTAGTTGTGATATCTGCAAGCTGAGTGTCTAAAATATTTGTAGAAGGTAACTTATAAGACCACAACTTTTTCCCATCTTTGTCAAAAGCTACTAACTCTCCATTTGAAAATGGAACTATTAGCTTATCGTGTATAACCACAGGAGATATGTAATTTATTTGATTACTACCATTAGACATATGATAGAACCAGCTTGTATTACCATTCTCTATGTTCAGCATGTATAAATAGTTATCTACAGTCAAAATTGCTATTCTATCATTAAAAATTGTAGGGTTTCCTTTCACCAAAGACTTTAACTCCTTTTTCCACATAACTGCGTCTTCATTTATTTCATATTGTGTATTATCTCTATTTATTGCATATAGCACATTATCTATTGCTAAGTAAATTTCTCTACAATATTCACTGCAAGTAGCACTCATTCTACCAATTGTTTTATGACTACCAGATAAATCTACATCCTTCCAGTACCACCCTGTGTTGTACAATACCCCATCACCACCAATAATTAGCTCATAACTTTCGTGTATAGGAATTGGTTGTATATAACCTTGAGAAAACTCTCTACTTGGATTATTCCACGGGTGACACCTATATTTATTTTTTATTTCTAAGCTAGGCTCTACCCCATCTTTTGCAATAACACAACTTGTGCTCAATAAGAAAGCAATAAAAAAAATGGCTAGTTTCATAAAACTTTTCTAGAAAGATCACTTTATATACACATTAAAGATACGATATATTGAACAATTTCACTATCGTTAGTTTTGATTTTAACACTAAAAACCATTTTACATTCTCACTGCATGTATTTTCCATACCATTCCAGAATTATCTCTAAGTGGCGGTGAGTGTACTTTGTATCTACGGTCACCAATAATAAAGATATCTCCTACTACTGGCTGCAATATATCAAAGACACTCACCTCCAAAATCAACATCTCCCCTACAAATTGTCCTTCACCAATCTCGTATAATTTATCTGGCTGTTGTTTTAATATTTGCACCATATATGACTTATCCTTTGACTCATACAACGCTTGCTCTCCTAGATGTGCAAAACAATCTGCAAATAATCTTTTAATATCTCTAAACATAATTTTTTAGTTGCTTTTTATTCTTTAGTTGATATAATGCTTCCTGTTCGGGGTATTAAAAACAATCTGTTTACCTCACCTGTTATGCAGCAAGTTTTACAAGTATACCTGGGCGGTGGCACATTGGTAGAGGGTTTGATTGGGTATGAAGGTCAGTCCCTCTATCAAATCTTCTTGGCTCTTGTTTTGCATACAATGGCTGACCAAGGGTATTCACCGTCTCATTAAAGTCCGCTGGCGCAAAGTAAGTAGTAAATGTGCTTGCTGTACCAAGTGGAAAACAGTGTCCTGTGTCTTTTTCTATAAACCTTCTCACATTTCCTTCAGGGTCGGTTGCTTGCCCTCTGTACTCCTCAAATGTTATTCCACAGAACGTAAATCCTGACCTCATGTCGTTCCTCAGCGCTGCCCCTTCTTGCCATCTCTCATATGCTTCTTTTACTTTGGCATGAGAAGTTAGTGCATCAAAAAACTCTGGGCTTACCAAGGCATGAATTCCGGTCATATATTCACCACTTAAGTTGTCCTCAACATGCCTCAATACTTCCAGACACTTACGCTTTACATCGGTGGTTGCTATTCCCAGTGCAAAATTTACTACTTTTGGCGTAATTTCAAATTCGTTGTAAAGGTTTAATAACTCACTGCCATCAGCATCCAGAATAATCCCTTTGAGCGCCCCCATTCGCAAATGTTCTAACGTTATCGCGTGCTTGTTTCTCATCAATTCTAGATGATCTGTTACCACGTTAGCCAATGCTTTCAGTTCATTCTCTGACCCAAATGCCCTTATTCCTTGCACTTCCTCAGGTAACACTACGTCATCATGGGGAATATGTGGTATCGTAAATGTTCTTATTTTTCGTTTTCCGCGTTTTCCCACTGTTGCTGGTGCTCCGGGAACTTGCGTTGGTAATAAACTCAATACTCCGTTTTGCTCTTCTATTGTAATATGTCGAAATCTTACCGATCTACTTGGAAATAAATTTAAGCTTTCTGTTCGACCATAATTTATCGGCAATATGTTTATTGCTTTAGTTAATTCCGTCATACTAAATGCTGGATTTGTAAATGGATTTTGCATGTTTTTCCCCTTTAGTGTTTTAAGTTGGTTTTGCTCTTCAGTTGAGCAGTTTTAAACTCCCTTACGAATGATGATGCCCCGTGCTTCAAGTTGCTTTATTGCTGCAGCTTTTTGCTCCTCAGTGATATTTGTTGGCCATACAACCACATGATCGGCTAGCATTGCTATACGAGTAATGATTACTGCTTTGGTGGTTTCCGTTGCATTTACATCACTTGTTATTACACCTATTGCTGTTTGCGTGCCGTCTGTAGCTGTTGGATTTAAGGACTTAATTAGACCGTCTTTAGTATCACACCCAACAACTGTACCAAGTTTTAGATTTTGCCCTTTTGCTACTGTTATTTGGTCTCTTGAATATAGATTTGATGCCTCATACTTTAATAGGTCACCTAAATTATTTCCTTCTGTTATACTTGTCATTTTTTCCCTCCTATATTTGTTACTCAAAAAAAGCTGTGTAAGTTTTTCTGAAATTTCGATGTTAAATTAAAATAAGTCTTCTAATGTGATCACATTATTGATTATATCTTTCAAGTACTGATTTTCAGTTGCTCCGTTCGCAGCAATAAGTACCCAAAATATTTGTTTCTTTGACCTAGTTTTTTCTTTATAAATTGCCTCTTTTTTTCTTAATTGTTCTATATATTCTTTTGTTATCGTATAAGGCTTATCACTGTATTTTATTTCACAAAGTGTCGTACATCCATCCTCTCGATCAAACACCAAGTCTATCTGAGCACCACTTTCTTTACTGTTTTTCCCTGAGTGATATTGCCAATCTCCACATATAAACCCCATATGCTCTATATTTAATTTTCTTCTAATCGTATTGGCATGTTTAAAACACACTGCTTCAAATGCTTGTCCTGTCCATGTTAGCCAAGCTGGTTTTTTTATTGCTAACTCCCAATAATGAACATCTCTTGTTATTGCCTTTTTCATTACTTCTCTGAATGGTTCAATCCACGTTAGATAAAATAACACATATTCGTCCATTACCCTGTAATATGCTCCTCTTGTTGCTTTATTCAGTGGTAAAAAATCTCCTATAAATCCCGCTTCTTCTAAACTCCTTAGTTTTGTGGTTAAGTACCCTCCTTCAGTGATTTTTGTTGCTTTTATCAGTTCTTTTCTGCTGATTCCTTTTGGCTTTTTTGCAATCGTGCGAATAATATTTATATATGTCTCTGGTTCTTCATACAAAGAGTGGAATAGCATATCAAATTCATCAAATAACAAACCTTCCTTCTGAAAGCAGATCTCATTAATATTTTGTGTCGCTGACAATCCTTTACTTATTTCTTTTAGGTAATGTGGTATTCCTCCCATTGCCATATAGATCTGTAATATCTGCTGATGGTTAAGATTGACTCCTAAATATCTTAAATACTTTTTAGTTTCACGTAAGTTAAAAGGCTGTAATCCTATTCTTGCAGTAATACGATTATGTAATCCTCCTTTATTATATATTAAATTTTCTAACATCCAAGAAGCTGCTGAACCACAAACAACCAATATAAGTTTTTTCCGGTATGTCCAATATACATTCCAAAAGTGTTCTAGTGCTACTAAGAATCCAGATTTTCTTGCAGCAAGCCATGGCAACTCATCAAAAAATATCACAACTTGTTTATCTCTGTATATATCAATCGAAAGAGTTAATTGATGTAACGCATCCATCCAGTTTTTAGGTACAGCCATTCTTATGCCATTGTAAAAAGCTCTAGACAATGATTCTACGAAGATCTCAAGCTGCGCCTTTAATTTACCTTTGTTAAGGCCTGTCTGCTCAAATAGGACTACATCTCGCTTGCTAAAAAATTGTTTTATTAAGTATGTTTTTCCTACACGACGTCGACCATACACTGCGATAAACTCGGCTGATTGGGAAAGAAGCTTATTTTCTAGAATCGCTGTTTCTTTTTCTCTACCAATTATTGGTTCACTCATACAATTTACCGCGGCGTATGTTAGCATTATATACCGCGGTTATAAGATGATCAACTTTATTTTACCGCGGCGTATGTTAGCATTATATACCGTGGTTAAGAGTAGGCTACCATCAAATGCCCGATTTTGCTCGACTTTTCGCTACCTGCATCATCAAGTCTTCCGGTGTACTTTGCGGTATTGTACTCAAAATCTCTGTCTTCTTTGTTCTCTCTGCTAGTATCGACATTAATATTTCTTGGGCTTGTTTTGCATTTACATCCTGCTCAATAAATTCTCCTATCTTTTCTGGCATCTTTGATAAATTACATAATCGTATTACCTCTAATACTTCCTTGCGGCACCTCTCATAACCTATTCGTTTTGATTCTTCCATTAACTCATCAGCATCGATGGTGTGGCCCTTATAGTTAAATTCAGCTTTACTCATATTGTTTCTCCTATCTATAAATTCAGAATATGTTATTACTTCATCAGCAAGTCCAATCTCTATTGCTTTCTCACCAAAATATAGCCCTGCTTCCGTTGATTTGATTGTTTCCGTGGAAAGATTCCTATTTCTTGCTACAAGCTCGACAAACATCTCATACAGGCGGCCTACTTCCTCTTGTAAGCTTTCCAGACTTTCAGACGTTATTGGCTCATGCGGGTTTAAATCGTTTTTTCGACTTCCAGCAAAAACAGTTGTATATTTTATCCCTTGCTTTTCATCAAATCCACTTTGATCAATGTGACTTGCTATTACTCCTATGCTTCCAACTCCTGAAGTTCTCGTTACCAATACTTTTTCAGCAC
Source organism: Wolbachia endosymbiont of Drosophila ananassae (assembly GCF_008033215.1). NCBI lineage: Bacteria > Pseudomonadati > Pseudomonadota > Alphaproteobacteria > Rickettsiales > Anaplasmataceae > Wolbachia > Wolbachia endosymbiont of Drosophila ananassae. Next base: position 1,308,903 of record NZ_CP042904.1, read on the forward strand.
TTGACGCTATTGCATACGCCGCAGAATACGCATCATCATTTGCTATTGCTACGATCTTTTTTAATCCCCTTGCTTCGTAAATAAAGTCAGAAAGATCGAATAAACTGTTTACTTCTCCTCCGGGGCTGTCTATGTCCAAAATTATTGTTTCTACTTCTTCATCTATTAAAGCTTCTTCTATCTCTTCACGTATCTTCTCATACGATGTCATCCCCAACACATCATCAAAAGCCTCTGACTTCTTCGTCAAGATTCCATGTATTGGTATTACTTTTATTCCCCTTTCACTATTTCTTACTGCATGTTTTATATTTTTAAACGTTGGATGCTTCTCTGCATGTAATGACAATAAATCAAAGCTTCTTTGCTCTATCATCATCGGTTTATTGAGCCAGCTCACTTATATTATTTCCGTATTAGAATCAAAACTACTGACGTCCGAGTCAAAACTTAAACCCAATTCACTAGCACGCCTTTGATCTTCAGCAATTTCTTGGTCGATTTCTTCTATATCGTAACCTAGCTCTGATACTACTTCTGACCTGCTTTTAAACCCATTCCTTACCGCCATTTGCTGTGCTTGCTGGTCTTTTAGCGGATCTACGTAAGCACACCCTTGCGGTATCCATTTTACCTCTTTTGCTGTTTCTTTTGCCCAATTTTCACCTATGTCCAGTTCTCCAGATAGTATTGCTAATTCTAGCCACCTATCCCATACTGGACGGCAAAGCTGAAATACTACCACGTTATGCTGTAACATCGCGCACTTCCTACGAAACTCTATTAACCCAGCTCTTATTGATGAATAATTGACACCACTTAGATCTCCTGTTAGCTGCTCGTAAGTTATCCCTGTGCCTACTGCTATTGCCCTAAGCTGCTGTTTCATGAATGCTTCATAACTTCCCCCAACGTCTGATGGTTCCGAGAACTTAATATCTTCTCCGGGATCAAGTAATTGCATAGTCCCAGGTTCTAAGCCAGACAGCACTACTCCATGTTCATTACTCTCTCCTTCTCCCATGATGTTCGCTTCAGGATCAAGTCTGGTAATAAATCCCGCAAACATCGCTGCTGTCTTCTTTCTTACCAGCTCCGCATCATCGTATTGATCAAGTTCATAGAGCTTTAACAGTACACTGGACAACCATGGTACTCCTCGAATCTGCCCAGGTCTTAGTGGTCTATAGATATGTAAAACATCATTTGCTGGTACTCTCACTGACTCTCCAAATGATCCTTCACCCGGATGTTCTCTAAATAGGTAGTATGCTTCCCTCTGCCCAAGTCTATTGAACTCAATGCCGTTTCTAATTACATTACCGTTGGCAAGGGTTTGATTGCTCTTATTATCTAAATGCTCTGATTCAAGTACTTGCAGTTGCAACGGCACACAAAGTCCATCTTCTCGTTTTCTTGTTCGGAGTCTTACAAAACATTCTCCTCCTTCTATCATGCTTCTACATACTAGAGTTTGTAATCCATAAAAATCACTTACTCCGCTACTGTCTGCTTCATCTGTCCATCTCAGCCATAATTCTTGCACTTTTTTCCGAAATTCTGCATCTTTCGCCTTTGACTGCGGTTTTATTCCTGTCCCAACGCAATTACTCACTATCGTATCGATGATGTTTGCTGCATAGGAGTTCTTTCTTACCATGTCACGTGATCGACTTCTTAAAGTTTCAAGACTATGCGAGAGTAAGCTATTTATACTTCCTGTCTCTGGTTGAAAGTGCAATAATCTCCTTCCTGAGCCTGACGCATCCCATGCTGAACTTTTTGGTTTTGTTGGTTTCCGAAATAATTGTTTGAATGATTTCAATAACATCATGATATCCAAAAATCTTTTAATTCTTCTAATGTTCCGTTGAATTTGTTCCTATCGCATGGTCCTATGCCTTCTACTGAATTTGGTTTAGGACCTGTTTTACCATCGGTATACTGCCATAAAGTCCATTTTTTCCATCCTATTGGTAATGTTGGCTCTGCTCCCCATTTTGATAACCATAGTGGGCATTCAGTTAAAATCGGCGTTGCAAAATCTTTCAGAAAATAAGGACTGCCATAAATTAATGGTAAACGTCCCGTTACTACATAAACTCGATTAACAAAGTCTTCAGCTTGTTTTGCTGTTATGCTTTTTCCACCTTTGTTTTCCTCAATGTCGAGGGCTAGCAATACATCCGAACTATCACCTATTGTTTCGAGAAAATGATCAGCTTGGTCTTTGCCGTTTTCTCCTACTCCAAAATGGTATGCTCCCCAGAGAATTTCTTCTTCCTCAGCGGTTTTTCTCCTTTTTGCATATTCAGGATCTACGTACTCTACCCCCTGGGTGGCTTTGTGAATTACGCCTAATATCCCATCTTCTTTTGCTAATTTAAAATCTATGTTCCTATCCCAATGCGAGAGGTCTACTATTGCATTTATAAACTTTCCTGATGCCATATTACCTGTAGCTATAATATACTTTAAATGCTCTAAAAAGTCCGGATACTCATTTTCCACCATATAACTTCTCATATAACTCCTTTACTAGTTGCAATAACAATCTTTCTCTTCGGCTTCACACCTGCGACTTTCAATTCAGATTTAATGCGTTGTCTTAAGCTCAAGAGGTCATTTATCTGCACTTCTCCGTACCTAACCACGTGATCGCCATATGCAATCGACACTACGCGTTTCCCGCTCTGTAGCTTCTTTATCGCTTCTTCTACTTGTGCTAAGTATTCTTCACTGTACATTTTTCTCGCTTAGCCACTTGCTCTTTCTCACTCTTTTTGACTTTTTAGCCTTTTCACCTGCTAAACTCTCCCATTTACTCTCTGGCCATCTATCTATTCCCAGTGCTATTGATGCTGCTCTTGCGTAAACTCTGCAATCTAGTACTTCATTTCGGTCTCTTATCTTTTGCCACTCTTGTTTGGTATATCCTTTTACTACTTTGGTAATTAGTTGCTCTGCGGTTAGCTGCTTAAAATATTCAGGTGCATACTCTGGAAAATGACAATACCCCGGCGCCCCTTCTGTTAAAACATTAAGTAATTGGAAAAGCTCGGACTTTAATATCGATACCCCGACTGGCCACAGCTTCATTCCTCTCTTTAGCTTTTGTCCGCTAACTGTTACATCTACTCTACTTGGGCTGCTAAGTGGCACTAGCGCTTTGTTTGCCCCTTTTACTGCCATTACTCTTCCAGAGCCTTGGTGACCTCTTACCCAGTTGTATACTTCTTGTGTTGCATACCCAGCATCTACCGCCATCATGCTTATCATGTATTCAAGACCATTTTCACCGATAAAATGATGATTCAAAAGCTCTGACAGTTTTTCCCATACTTCTCCACTGCCAGTATCACCTTCTAATACCTGGTAGTCTATTGACCAATTTTCTCGGTTTCTTCCCCACGCTACCACTTCTACTTCTAAACGATCTTTTTGTACATCAACCCCTGCCGTCAATACTATTTTTCCACTTTTTGGCACCATGCCTATCGGATAAGATTCTCTTCGGTTAAATAGTTGCTTCCAGTCTGGTACTTCTCCTTTATCTACCCAGGTTTCTCCGAGTGTTGTATTTATCCAAACTTTCAGTAATTGTTCATTTTCCTTTGCATGCAGATAATCTTCTACTGCTTGTTTCCAGCTATACCAGCCAACTGGGCTATACAAGCTTGAAAGGTGGAATCCTTTTTTTTCACCTTTTATTGGATTAGTAGGCCTCCATTCACCTCTAGCTAACATCTCTGTTTTTTGATGATTTTTTATTTCTCCCCTACACTCTATGCAAACGTAGTGGGCTGTTGAGGGATCTTTATCTTTCCACTTTATCTGTGGCCATTTCAGCACCTGATAGTGATCACAATGTGGACAAGGTACAAAAAAGTATCGTTTGTCTGAACTCTCAAATTCCTTCTCTATTCTGCTTATTCCGTGAACCGTTGGTGTTGAAACTAAAAAGATTTTTCGTCGCGTAAATGTATTAGTTCGCGCGATACTGAGAAGAACTGGATCCCCTTCTCCTCCTGAATCTCCTGGATATGCATCTACTTCATCTAAAAAAAGATATTTTACCGGCATAGAGCGCAGACCCACTGGACTGTTGGCACCTGTTACTACTACCGTTCCTCCCGGAAATTCCTTACTTTGTACAGTGTTGCCTGAATCTCTCGACCTTGGATCTTTTATTTTACTCCTTAAACATGGCGTATCTTCAATGAGCGGCGCAAATCTTCCCTTTGACCAACGCTTGCCCATTTCTACTGTTGGCTGTACTACCAGCATTGGCCCTGGTGTTTGGTCGATTATATATCCTATCCAGTTATTCCCAGCTTCTGTTCCGCCTATCTGCGCTCCTTTCATGAATACCACTTTTTCAGCCGGTGAAGACGAAGATAGTGAATCCATTATTTCTCTGAGGTATGGCGTTCTCTCTGTCCTCCATTTTCCTGGTTCTGATGATGCTATCGTCGAAAGCTGACGGTTCTTATCTGCCCACTCTGATACTTTGAGCAGTGGATCTGGCTTTAACCCTGTATAAAAGCTACTGCTATATATCATAATGCCATCTGCTGCAATTTTTGTACTTTTACACAGCTAAGAGAAAAGATACCGTCTTGTTAGTCAACAAAAAAGTCATAAAAATTCTCCAAATTGCATAATAAAATCAAAAAATACTTCCAACTGTGTAGCAGTATACAGATTATAGTTAGTGGATATGTTGATAAGTAAATTAGTTACATATAAAACAGCAGAAATTTACTTATCAACATATCCACTAACCAACAACATTCAATAAATTTGTGTAAGATGCCATTTTACATAAGATGAATTAGAAGCATTTTTTGATTTTAAAGTACTAAACCTTCAGTTAACCTTTTAGCCCTATAGTTCTTGATATGATCTGGATCAAAGGCCTTTTTTGAACTTAAAACACCAAAAACTATATGAAGTAACTTACGCATTGCAGCACCAACTATGGCCATAGCATGCTTGCCTTTCTCTTTTAATCTTTCGCAAGAAGCCATAATGATAGGATTATGCTTTTTAGCTGCTATAGCAGGAAAGTACATTGCTTTACGTAATGTTCGTGAACCGGTTTTACTTAATCTGGGCTTGGCATGTACGGATGAGCCTGATGTTATATTTTGTGGTATAGTTCCAGCATATGCTGCCAATTGCCTAGCATTTATAAAGGCTTTTATACCAGGAATTTCAGCTAAAATAGCTATTGCTGTTTCCTCTCCTATTCCTGGAATAGTTAATAGGAGTTGAAAATCTTCCAACAATTCTTTGTGTTGTTTTAATAGTTCGCGTATGGAGTTTTTTATTGTTTCTATTTTTTGCTCTATGTTCATTGCAAGGTCTTCCCAAGCATTTGCAACTTCTTTAGGCAGTCTCTCTTTCTTTTCTAAATGATTATTTGCTAATGTTAACTCATCCTTTAACGCATTTGAGCAACGATAAAGATGTTTTAATTTTTTCTTTTCAGGAGAAGGTGGTGTCCAACGAGAAGGTTCCTGTCTTTGACAATAATCTGCAATAATCTCTGCATCAGTCTGGTCATTCTTTTGTCGTGTAAGCTTACTTTTTGCATAAAATCTTATGCAAGCTGGGTTTACAACACTAACGAAATATCCAGCGTTGTGGAGGAACTCAGCCAAAGCTTCGCTATAACAACCAGTGGATTCCATGCAAGCTTTTACTTCTTCTACGTTATGTTTTTGTAGAAAGTTCAGTAGACCTTGAAACCCAGTATCATCATTTTTAAATTTCCTTTTCCTAGTTTCACGCTTTCCTTTTTTACTTATGAATGAGAGAGAAACATCAAAGCGTTCTTTTGAAACATCTATACCTAAAAAGTTGTTGATCATATATAACTCCATATACTACTATTAAAAATGAAAAGTAAGGCTTACCTTGTGAATACAGAATTAGAACCATTTAGGCCTTTCTACGATACCGTCCAGCCTCTACTTTTGAGAAGGGAACTCTTTTCTTTTCTACAGATTTTATATCTAAGGAATCTTCCAGAGTTCTTCCCTTCTCCACCTAATGCTTAAGCTTAAAAACACTAGATGCTTTTTTCAAGATACAAGGTATCATCCAAGTAGCCCCTTTCTCGTCATGCCGCTGCGAATCGTCATACCGCCGCGGCGCTAACACGTAGCGGGATGATGAGGCTTATCGTCATGCCACCGCGAACCGTCATACCGTCACGGTATCTCTTAGCCGCTAACAAGTAGCGGGATGACGGTTGTCAGGTTAGCTGTTATCCCAGTTTTTGACACTGGGATGACAACGAAGGGCTACTTGGATGACAGGGAAGGATGCTGAAATGAAGGTTTTTCAAATTGTCGATAAACCTAAATCTATAATAACTATTTGCCTTTTTTCTAGGTTATGCAAGAAGTCTACTGAATAACAGTAAGATTTTTCAATCCTGTTCCACAGCAAATTTTAGTGCCATGTGAGTAGTTATGGTACTGTTAACAATCAAAATGACAAAAATTAAGATGGTGATTAGTAGTGTATAAATATTCAAGGACAAATTTTCAAATTGAGTTAGCATTTTAAAATACACAAAGGTTGGCATTATCATTGGCAAAACAAGAATTTGCGATACTCCTGATGCTAAGTTGTTTCGACCAATCATCAATGCATTTCCAGTAGCTGAAATATTAATGATTATCAGTGTATTAAATAATAAAGACACTCCAACTGCTATTGAGTGTTCAATACTATTGCATAGAACTGCAAAGCTGAATATGGAAGAAATCACTGAAATTGGTAATCCAAATAATAGCCAGTGAGCGAAAATTTTATAAGCAACTATAAGCCTAGAAGAAAGTGGCTGTACAAAGATTTGCTCTAATATTCCATCATGATAATCAGATGTAAACAAATTATTTGTAGAGATCTGCAAAACAAATGTAGCACATATCCATGTTAATGTTAACATAACTTCTTGTTTATTGTTGTTTTCAAGTGTAAATGAAGATAAACTTAACATTATAATAAAAATACATACTACATAGGTAAGGTTCTTATTATCTATTACTAATTTTTTTACTGAGCCAATCATACTAGGCTTTTAAATGTTTATTATAAATTATAGTGTTTACTTTGAGGTAGTATAATTTTTTGTTCATAAGTTATATAGGTTTTATTATTTTTTTGATAATGCAATTATGGAAAAGTTACCAAAAATAAAGTCACCAGAAGATTACAATCCTTCAGAAGATGAAGAATATATGAGCGTAAAACAACTGGAATACTTCAGCTTAAAGTTACAATCAATACTCGCTGAGTTAGAGAAACAAGAACTAGAAGATAATAGTATTGATACATACTATTCTGATGAAGATAGTGGAAACGAGGAATTAATCAAGCGCCGAAAAGATAGAAAAGAAAAAATTAAGGAGGCGTTAGAAAAAATAAAATTAGGCACTTATGGTTACTGCGATGGAACAGGAGAAGAAATAGGAGTCGAAAGACTTAAAGCTAATCCGCTTGCTATATATTGTATTGAAGAGCAAGAGAGAGTAGAAAAAGAAAAGAACGTGTACAACATTAACGATTAATTTACACATAAGTGGTGAGCCCATTGGACTTCAAGAGGAGCAAGAGGCGCTGAAGTATGTTATGCTATAAAGAAAGTGGAAAATTGGACATTCTCAACTTGACTCCTGCAGATTAAAAATTAAGTTGTATCCGTTCAGGCAATGGAGTCAACTTAAGGAAAAATATCAGCGATAGTGTATAAAATTTCTCTCTAAATTTTTTATCATTAAATTATCCAAAGAGTGCAAGAAACAGCACTTTTGTTTCTATTTTATTGCAACAAAAAAGTTTAAAATGTGTCTTTTTTAGGTGAAATATGCAAAAAGGAAAAAACCTTATTCTACAAATTAAAAATATAATATACTCGAAAACTTTTCAGAAAATCCATTGTGTTGAGTTTTACACGAACAAGAAAACTTCCTTTTTCGACAGTATTTTCTATGATTTTAAAGTTAGTTAAAAAAAGTTTGGGAATAGAATGTGAACTTATGGAGCCATTGACATGTACCCTCAAAGCAAGCTTTTTCTAAAGCAAGGTATAAGATTTGCCATACAGGCTTTCAAGAATTTAAGCATCCAAACAGCCTATCAGGATGAACCTGAGTTGGAGAGGCTATAGACTTATTGCAGCAGATGGTTCTGGTATGAGATTACCCAGCTCTGGGGAAATTGTATCCGAGTTTGAACCAAATGGAACAACAGGCACCATTGGCAATTTGTTTGTTGATTTGTGTACTTCGCTGATTTGTAGTGCTCGTCTTGCAGCTTGGAATATAGGTGAACAAACGTTGGCGGCAGAGCAATTACCCGAAGTTATCACTCAAATGCGTTTATTAAATCAAGAGAAATTATTATTTATCTATGATCGTCTTCAGTAAAATTCATTCAGCAGCATTATGATTTGGAAGTAGATTTTATTTTTCGCTTGCAAAAAAGAAATTATAGTAAGCTATGGGAACGCTGGCGAATTAGATTTTGATTTTATATTAGAAAATGAAAAGCTAAAAAATAAAATGAAAGGACAGAAAGTAAGAGTTATAGTGCTGACATTAGCCAACTGAGAAACAGAGTTTTTGACCGAGACTTTGGAGCAAAGCTTATGTGTTAAGGTGGCACATAGAGGAAACGACTCAAAGTAGGAGCAGAGTTAGAGAATTTTTCTGGAGAGGCTGTATTACAAGAATTTTGGGCAAACTTGGTCATGTGCAATATATTATCGCTTCATATATGTGATGCACAAGGGCCTTGGAACCCAGATCAAATTACTGAGTATCGTTTAAATTTTTCAGTTTTATTTGGTGTAATGAGGCAGAAACTCTATCAGGTACTTATTGCGCCAAAAAACTTTCAAGCCCTTTTTAAGTATACGCGCTAAAGTTAAAATCCGACCGGGACAGCCGCAATAAAGTAGATAAGCCTAAACGCCATCATGTCTTTAGGAGAGTTTGCTAATGAAAGTTCTTAAGTTGACGCCATTGGCTGTTCCGATTCGTTATATGACATAAGAGCATCATATATTTCATGCAATGTATTTGAGATGTTTTTTTCCATATGTTGATTAATATGCCCATATATTGTCGTCTCTTCCGAACACTCTGTATCTTTATGTATATGATTTTGTTGCTTTAATTCTTCTCTATCTACACTCTCTATTTGCTCTGACACTAGCATAACTACCTCATATTTTACATAACGAAATAAAAAAATTCTAACTGTAGTATGCTTATATAATCTACGAAGTCAATAGTTAAATTGAAAAGTTTCGGTTATAATTTACTTCATATAGAACATGCCCTTGAATTATGCTAAAAATCGCCATAGTAGGCCTACCAAATGCTGGAAAATCGACCCTATTCAACAGATTAGTAGGAAGAAAAGCAGCAGTAGTGAGTAACATTCCAGGAGTGACAAGGGATAGGCGAGAGGGAATGGGGAGAATTAGCGATTTGGAGTTTAAAGTTATAGATACAGGAGGATGGAACGACCAAACTAGTTTTTCACTGCAAGTTATTGAGCAAATAGAGTTTTCTTTATCCAGTTCAAACATAATTTTCTTTCTTGTTGACGCAAAAGTGCAAAATGAGCGAAATAAAGAGTTTGCAAAGTGGCTGAAGAGAAAAATAAATAAACCTGTGATACTGATAGCAAATAAATGCGAGAGTCATAAATCCGAAAATGTTGATTATTTGCAGTTTTTTGATTTTCTTGGCCCGGTGTATATCTCTGCCGAGCATAATCTTGGCATGGTTGATCTTTATGATGCATTAGCTGGTGTTATTGAAAATTTTAACGAGAACACTGAGTTACCTAACAATGAACTGAGTAGGCTGAGGATCGCGATCATCGGACGTCCGAATGTTGGAAAATCAACTTTTTTAAATGGTTTACTTGCAGAAAACAGACTAATAACAAGTTCAGAGCCAGGTACCACACGTGATTCTGTGGATATTACATATGATCATGATGGAGAGTTAATTACTCTAATTGACACTGCCGGAATCCGCAGAAAGGCGAATGTTGTAGATGGCTTAGAATCAAGATTTGTTGAGAAAAGCATGGAATCAATCAAGCGCTCTCATGTGGTAGTTTTAATGCTAGACTCCCTAGTTGGTATTGAGCAGCAGGATTTATCAATTGGTGAAGCTGCAATTAAGGGAGGGAAAGGGATTATTGTTGTTTTAAATAAGTGGGATTTAATAGGTAAGGATGACAGAAGCAGGTTAATAAAATTTGTCAAACAACAGGAAGTAACCAGGTTATTCTTGGAAGTGCCAACTATAACAATTTCTGCGTTAAAAGGCATGCGCTGCGGTGATGTGATAGATAAGTGTCTTGAAGTGAGTGAATCCTTGAACAAGAAGATCAGCACTGCAAAACTGAATAAGTGGCTCATAGATGCTGTAGGAAAACATTCTCACCCTCTTGTAAAAGGCAAAGCAGTTAAAATGAAGTATATCGCTCAAATTGGTACTAAACCTCCAGCTTTTTCTTTGATATGTAACATACCTGAAAGTGTTGATGAAAGTTACAAACGCTATTTAATTAACGATCTCAGAAAAAATTTCTTTGCAGACGGTGTGCCAGTTAGATTGCTTTTGAAAAAAAATAAAAATCCCTATGTAAAATGAATACTCTGCTTTATACTTTCAGGGATAATTTACTTAAAGTTATGTGTAATAATTCCAGAATTCCTGCAATCTTTCTGCTGTCGAGTGCCGCTGCTCTAATTTTTGCATATGTGCTAAAATATTTTTTCAACATGCTGCCATGCAAGTTATGTACATACGAGCGAATAGTTTACTATATCGCCGGATTACTTGCAGTAGCGTGCATGCTTAAAGACAACAAAATTCTAATCTATGCAATGTTTTGCAGCTACCTCATAGGTGCAGTAATATCTTTTTATCATATAGGTCTTGAACTCCACTTATTTCATGATGTTTTAGGTTGTACAGAGCAAGCAAGTGGTAACGTTAGTATAGAAGAGCTCAGAAATAATCTACTAAATCCTAATTACTCTCCATCTTGTGACAGACCTCATTACGTTCTAGGTGTTTCCTTAGCAACATGGAATCTAATTTATCTCATAGTAGCTCTGTTCGTATCAGGTAAGGTGTATTGTGGAGAAAGAAAGAAATCTAAATAATTTAAGGTACAGCAACAATCAGTTCTTGCAACAGGCAATTAGAGTAGATCACGCTGGAGAATATGGAGCTATTTGCATTTATTCTGGTCAAAAATTTATTCTTAAGAAATCTTCTATAATCAATGAAATAATTGAAATGGAAGAGCAGGAAAAAAAGCATTTTCACTATTTTAATGAGAAAATCAAAGAGCAAAAAGTTCGTCCTACTGTTTTGTTGCCTGTTTGGCGTGTTTTAGGAGTGTCGCTTGGCGTTGCAACTGCCATTATGGGCAAAAAAGCTGCTATGGCTTGCACTGCTGCAGTTGAAGAAGTTATCGGGGAGCACTACAAAGAGCAAGTTTCACATTTAGAAGATGGGGAATTAAGAGAAACTATAAGTAAATTTCGCGACGAGGAGTTAGAGCACAAAGATATTGCAATTCAGCACAATGCTGAAAGCGCATTTGGCTACAACATTTTATCATCATTCATAAAAACAGGCTGCAAAACTGCTATTTACTTGTCTAAGTTAATTTAACTAAGCAGCTTTCTTAAAGTGTTTTAAATGTTCTGATAACAACAGAAACCAGGAAGGAATTCAAGTGTAACAATTATTTTATAACTATATTTACATATCACCATTATTAATAAATAATTAGTATTTGTAAATTAAATACATCTAAAGTATAGACTGCAAAGGAGGCAAAAGTGCGTTTTAATTTAGAAGAGGGAAATGCTCTTATGTAATACCTGCCACAGGTTCACAACTGTACGAACATTCATTTTTGAAGGTAAATTGCACAGCAAATGGTGTCATTCCAGTCTGGAATCCAGAAATTTTGCTTATAACTGAGCTGATAAGCTAAAGGTAATTGTCTTACACTAAAACAAACGTTTTTAATTAAGTTGCATAGAACCAGTGTCTGGGCACTGGGATGACACCCCACTGGTGGTCCAAACTACAACGTTCGTACAGTTGTGGATTCCAGACTGGGATGACACCCTACTGATGGGCCCAAATCACAATGTTCGTACAGTTGTGGGTCAGGCTATAGGATGACAGAAGTTGACTTTATTAGCTATAGGTGGTATGACACTCAGTCAATTTAAGTAAGCAGATGATCTTAGCTACAAAAGTATTTTTTACCTCATTTGTTTTTGGGTTTATTCTTTTTCCCTATTTTATAAAGCTTCTAAAAAAAATAAGCAAAGATGGGCAACCAATTAGATCATGTGGACCAGAAAGTCATTTAATAACAAAAAAGAATGTACCACCTATGGGCGGAATAATAATACTGACTTCTTCTTTATTACCAATTTTACTCTGGGTTCAGTTAACACCAGAAATTTTGCTGCTGATATTGATAACTCTATTTTTTGCTCTACTTGGATTTATTGATGATTATTTAAAATTGAAGACAAATCACTATCGAGGTTTAAGTGCAAAAACCAAAATACTTATTCAGTTTATTGTTGCTCTGGTTGGTGTGTTTATACTTAAGCTATACTCTGCTGAATGTTTTACAAAAACGTCCCTATTTAAAGGAGTAATAATAGATTTTGGCTATCTATATGTTCCGTTTGCTGCGTTTGTAATTGTCGGCTCTTCTAATGCTGTGAATCTCACAGATGGTTTGGATGGCCTTGCTGCAACTCAAGTCATCACTTCCTTTGCTTTTTTGGGGCTAATTGCATATATAACTCAAGCAGATATGAATATTACTTTATTCTGCATTGCATTTATAGGAGCTATTCTAAGTTTCTTGTGGTTTAACACACATCCAGCAAAAATATTTATGGGTGATGTTGGTAGCTTGTCGGTAGGCGCAGCCTTAGGGTTAACTAGTGTCCTAATTAAAAGAGAAATGCTTTTTGCCGTTATTGGAATAATTTTTGTAATAGAGACTCTATCTGTTATTATTCAGATATCATATTTTAAATATACAAAGTTTAAATATGGAGAAGGAAAAAGAGTTTTCCTTATGGCACCAATGCATCATCACTTTGAAAAGAAGGGATGGTCAGAAAATGTAATCGTTATGAAATTTTGGATAATTTCTATTATCTGTTCAGTTTTTACTATAACTTTCTTATTATAAAAACCTATGAAATACCCAGACTTTACATTAGAAAATAAATTATCAGGAGTGATAGCAGGAGTGGATGAAGTTGGAAGAGGTCCGCTAGCTGGTCCAGTAATATCCGCAGCCGTAGTGTTTATTGATAGAAATACAATTATTGATGGAATCAACGACTCGAAAAAGTTGACTCCTCAATGTAGGCAAGTCCTATATGAAAAAATAATATCCGTTGCAAAATTTGGTATAGGAATGGCAAGCGTAGAAGAAATAAATTCATACAATATCTTGCAAGCAACAAAACTTTCAATGAAACGTGCGTTGATAGACTTGGACCTAGAATTAGATTATGTGCTAGTTGATGGTAATCAACCACCTGAAGTGAAATGGCAAGTGAAATCCATAGTAAATGGTGATAATTTGAGTACATCAATTGCAGCAGCTTCAATCGTTGCAAAAGTTACGAGAGATCGGCTTATGCAAGAATTGCACAATAAGCATCCTGAATATAATTGGTATAAAAATAAAGGATATGGGACAAAAGAGCACCTTAACGCTATTGGCCTTTATGGAATTACAGAACATCATAGAAGAAATTTTGCACCCATATCTCGGGCATTATAGCCTTTACCCTTTTTTGAAAGGTATGGTTTCATTAAATAGGCAAACTGTACTCGATCCATTCCTTAAGGTAAACACTGAACTTACCCTTTCGATTATCAGGTAGTTATCAACTGTACGGAAATTTACTAAAGACTCATATCCTGCAGAATCAACCATAAAAACTGCCGGGAAATCAGAGTTTATTTTATTGAATTGTAGATATGTAAATTTTCCATCATCAAAAACCTTGATTGGTATTATTGACTGACTGCCTTTAACGTGCGAGATGGAATAATTAAAATTTAAACCCTTCTTTACAACTTCAATATCGTTTATATCAGGAATAATGGTATGACTAGCTTGTTCGAGGATATCACCGTTATTTGTTGTGTAAATCTCATCACTGCTAAATAGTGGATAAAGAAACCTTACTTCATATGCTAATCTTGGATCATCTAGTCCAGTTGCTTCTTCAGCATGAAATTCAAAGTAATAAACTCTTTTATTGGTAATTATAGTTGTGTTAGTATCGGCAATATCATCTATAGGCTTAATAAACAATCTGTTACCTTGAGGAAGGAGTTGCCAACCAGTTGAATCACCCATTGAAAGGTTTTGTATTACCTCCCCTGGTTCAAACAATATACTGGACTGATAACCATAAAAACCCGTATACTTATGTATGGCTTGTGGGTTATAATTTATGACCTTTATGTGATTATCTCCAGCTATTGAACGTGGCTCCTGTTTTGCAAGTGCATCACTACCACAGAGGAACAACAGTACGGCAAACAGTAAACCAATCATAATATCAAAATAAATTAATCTTTATTTTATCATTGATAGACATGCACTGCAACTGTTAAGGCACTTTCTATACTATAAACCCCAAAGCAAGCGGTAGAAAAGGCAAGAAATAAGGCAAACTCCTTAAATACTTTAGAACTACAGGAGGCTTTACCTGAACGGATATACTTGGAATCCTGCCATTTTCACTTTGTAAACATACCAAGAATTCTGTCCATTATTCCACCCATATTTGCTTCAGCTTGAGTATACTCTATTTTACCACCATGCAAGATTAGTTTAATATCTGATCCAGGTGATATATTAACAAATTTACTGCCAACAACTCCACTGCTAGTGATCAGAGCTGAACTATCAATTGGCAATTTTATGTCTTTGCTTATACACATATCGATTCGTGCTACGTAGGTAGCTTTGTCAAGTGATACACCAGTTATGCTTCCAACATCTACACCAGAGATCTTGACACTATCACCAACTCCTATACCGTTAGCGTTAGCAAAAAGACCATATATTTTATAGCAATCCTTATAGTTTTTCTTTATGTAAGATAGCTTATCAATAGCAAAGAAAATCAGAAAAATAGTAAAAATTAATACAAATAATCCAGCGGTTATTTCAAGTATATTTGACCTTCGCATCTTTAGTTATCAGGACTCCAGCTTTTATAGTAATTTTTCACTTTTTGGTTTGGATAGTATGCATCTTTTGTACCCGTTAAATTAGGAGTATGTTTTACTTTTCTTTTTTTATTATTAACTGGTACTACATTATCAGTATAGTGAAGCCATATATGCCATTCCGGAGGCACTGTTGTAGGCTCAGAAACACTGCTATACATAACCCACCTTTTTCCTTTACTTGATTCATAGTAAGAATTTCCATTTTCATCTCTTCCTACAAATTTATCTTCTCTTCGTAATAGGCGTTTTATTGCATTACAAATTTTAGATAACATAAGGGTATTAAAACAAAAAGTATTATATATACTAATACTTTAACGATATATTAACAACAATTTAATGCAATTACCAATCTTACAAGTTATTATCCCAATAATTGCATCAATGTTTTGCTTTCTTGCCAAGAAACACAAGGTATCTTGGTTTATTTCTTTTATTGCAACAACAATCACTCTTATCATTTCATCAATACTACTCATAAAAACATATAGAGGCGAGATTATAACTTATCACCTTGGAAATTGGGCTCCTCCGTATGGAATAGAGTTAAGAATCGACGTGTTAAATTCCTTAATTCTAACCCTAGTGAATTTTATAGCGCTGATTAGTGTGCTTTATAGCTTTTATATTAACGAAAAAGAGATTAGCAAAAACAAAATCACTGGTTTTTACTCTCTATTTCTACTGTGCTTAAGCGGACTGCTCGGGATTCTAGTAACAAACGACATATTTAACCTTTACGTTTTCTTGGAAATTTCATCTCTTTCTTCTTATGTATTAGTTTCAATGGGAAGGGATAAAAAAGCCTTAGTTGCAGCATTTGAATATCTAATTAGTGGAACAATAGGTGCAACATTTTATTTATTTGGCATCGGGCTCTTGTATTCAATGACTGGAACGCTCAATATGTCTGACATGGCTGAAAGAATAGTTCCATTATACGATAACAACATCATAAAACTTGGCACGTTGTTCATTTTTGTTGGTCTCTCAATCAAAATGGCACTGTTTCCATTAAGCAGGTGGCTGGTTAATGCATATAGTGAGGCGCCAAGTTTCATTAGCATATTCTTTTCAGGCACAGTGACAAAAGTGATGATATATGTTTTCATCAGAATCTTTTATACTGTTTTTCATCAAAATTTTTTCTTGTTTAAGCCGCTGTTGGACAATGTGATAATTATCCTCGCACTTTGCGCTATTGTATTTGGGTCGATATTTGCAATAACCGCAAAAGACATAAAAAGACTGCTTGCTCACTCTAGTATTAGCCAAATTGGTTATATAATTTTAGCACTGAGTTTTAACTCAAAAACAGGTGTATTTGCAGCAATTCTTCACATAGTAAACCACAGCATAATAAAAACATCTTTATTCATGGCTGCAGGATGTATTTCTTACAAATTTGATACAACAAAAATAGAGAATTTATCGGGACTCAAGAAATCAATGCCTTATACAGCACTTGCGTTCACTCTACTCAGTTTAGCATTAATCGGTGTGCCTTTAACAAATGGCTTTGTAAGCAAGTGGTATATAATGAAAGCAATTATTGAATCTCATGCGTGGATTTCCCTTGTAACATTTGCTGCTGGCTCTTTCCTTGCATTGATATATATGTGGAAGATGGTAGAGAAAATGTATTTTGAAAATGATGCAACGTCACGCACTGGAATGACACTAGGCAAAATTAATGATGTGCCATTTCCTATGCTTTTCTGTCTATTGTTTATGGCAGCTTTAACAGTAGTAACTGGAATATATAGCACTCCAATTCGGTTAGTAGTTGAGAAGTTGGTTTTTTGATTTTTATCTTTGTTTCATATTTTACTATACTTTAAGGTTATAAGGTCTTTATTGTGGATAGGCTGAAGAAGATTCATTGGTTATTAGTCATTAACGTGATAGCGCTGTTTTGCGTTGGCATTGTTGTTCAATACTCTTCTGCTGGAGGAAAGTGGGTGCCATTTGCGATTCACCAACTGATCATATTCTCCTTCTTTTTCCTACTCGCTATAGCTATGTCATTCATAGAGCTAGATTTTTATTTGAAGTACGCCTACTTTTTTTATATAGCAGCAGCGATTTCACTATTAGCAGTAAATTTTTTTGGCTCACACATAATGGGTGCAGCAAGGTGGATAAGAATTGGATCAATTAGTTTGCAACCATCAGAATTTGCAAAAGTAGGCTTAATACTTGCGCTTGCTCGCTATTTTGATAAGCAGAGTGTGTATAAAATGATGGAATTTAAAAGATTGCTTAAGGCACTTATAATTATTTTCTTACCCGTGTTCTTGGTGTTAAAGCAACCTAATTTAGGCACAGCTATGATAATGTTATTTATAGGGATATCAATTATATTCACAACAATAATAAAAAGATCTCATTCAGTAATATGTGGAACTCTTGGCATTTTTGCAGTACCGGCTATTTGGCCTTTTTTACGTCCTTATCACAAGCAAAGGATATTGTCATTTTTGGATTCATCAGTGGATCCACTTGGAATAGGTTATAATGCGCAGCAATCTCAAATAGCTATTGGTTCAGGAGGTTTGTTTGGTAAGGGCTTTGTTAACGGAAGTCAAACTCAACTTGGATTTTTGCCGGAGAAACGTACAGATTTTGCTTTTGCAGTGCTGAGTGAGGAATGGGGATTTTTAGGTAGCATGACTTTAATTTTACTCTATACTACATTGCTTGCTATAATGCTCTCTATTGCTTATAGGTCAAAAAATTATTTTTCTAAGTCGGTATCTATCGGCATTTTTGCCTTTTTTAGTGCTCATTTCTTTATAAACATCGGAATGACAATGGGCCTCTTACCTGTAATAGGCGACCCATTGCCATTTCTGTCCTATGGAGGAAGTACAACTGCTGCAAGCTTAATATGTATAGGGCTATTGCTAGCAATAAAAGCAGATGAACAACAAAATACTTGTATTTTACCTATGCTAAAGTAAAATTTAACTTTACTTAATAGTTTTTATGCTAGATGAAATGCGTGAGGAGTGTGGGGTATTTGGCATAAGTTGCAACCAAAGTGCTGCTTTTAACTCTATACTTGCTCTCCACGCTTTGCAGCATAGAGGTCAAGAGTCTTTTGGCGTAGTAACCAGTAACAACGATAAGCTGCACTCTTATCACTTTCAAGGTCAAGTGAGCAGCATATTTGATGATATAGATGAAATAAAGAAATCCTTACCTGGAGATTGTGCAATAGGTCATGTTCGATACTCAACAAGTGGTAGTAAATTTGGAGTGCAGCCCATGTTTGGCAAAAGTGGCAAATTTGGGGATTTCGCCATAGCACATAATGGTAATTTAATTAATATTTCTCCAATACGCGAACAATTAATTAAACAAGAGTGCGTTTTTCAGTCAGATATTGATACAGAAGTAGTAGTGCATCTGACAGCAAGCGGTGAAAAAGATAGCTTTTTAGAGAGTTTTATATATGCATTAAAGCAAATACAAGGTGCTTATTCTTTTGTGGCAATCAATCAAGAAGTAGTTATTGGAGTACGTGATCCATCTGGAATCAGGCCTCTTGTTTTAGGGAAGTTAAACGGTTCTTATGTTCTTGCATCTGAAACTTGTGCTCTTGATATAGTAAATGCAGAGTTTGTTAGAGAAATAGAACCAGGTGAGTTAGTCACCATTGATCGAAATGGTAATCTAGCTTCAGCATTTCCTTTCCCACAGCAAAAATCAAGTTTTTGTATTTTTGAATACGTTTATTTTTCAAGACCAGACAGCATAATGGAGAATAGGTCCATATATGATATAAGAAAAGAAATAGGAAGAATACTTGCAGAAGAGAGCCCACCAAAAAACAATATGGATATGGTTGTACCAATACCTGATTCTGGAATACCTGCAGCTATTGGATATGCAAAGCATTCAGGATTACCTATGGAACTGGGAATAATTCGTAATCATTACATAGGAAGAACTTTTATACAACCAACCGCTGAAGTACGTAAAGTTAGAATAAAATTAAAATTCAATGCTAATAAGCACACTTTGAAAGGTAAAAACATAATTTTAATAGATGATAGTATAGTGCGTGGTAGTACGTTAACAAATATAATAGTTATGTTAAAGGATGCAGGAGTAAAAGAGATTCACCTCAAAATTTCAAGCCCACCAATTAAGCATTCTTGTTTTTATGGAATAGATACGCCAGAGTGCAAAGATTTAATTGCTGCAAATAAATCTGTAAAGGAAATTAAGGAAATTATAGGAGTAGATAGCCTAGCCTTCTTGAGTATTGATGGACTATATCAGGCTGTTAAAGGAGAGGTGCGTAACAATGCTATACCACAATATTGTGATGCTTGTTTCACTGGTGATTATCCGATTGGCAAATAGTCTACGCAAGGTCTTAAGTTTAGAAAATCTTAAACCGCCAAAATTTCTCTTGGCCTTTACTAATTCCGATTCTCGGGGTGCAAATATAATCTGGTTTGAGGTGAGATTCATAAACACAAAATTTGTGGCTTATAGTAAGGTCCTGTTTGTTATGTTCTTTTGTAATATTTAATCTTTTACACAATATTCCTGGCCCACCTAAATTTGCTTCAAGTGGTTCAATAAGCTTTAATCCCCGTATTAACACTGCTGCTGGGAACCCTTCTGTTTCTGTTACAATATTTAAACAGTAATACATTCCATATATAAAATACACGTATGAAAACCCCGGCATACCAAACATTACTGAGGTTCGGTTAGTATAGCCTCTTGCCGCGTGACAAGCTGGGTCATTCATTCCTATATAGGCTTCAACTTCGGTTATTATTCCACTAAAGTTAGAAAATTTGAGGACTTTTCCCAATAACTCTCCAGCTACAGTTAAGGTCGGCCGCTCGTAGAAATTTCTTGGCAGTATTGTGCTACCCATTTTTTATTTTTGTTCTGAGGTTCTATATAGAGTTCAGTTTAAGAATTTCTGGATCCCAGTGTCAAGCACTGGGATGACAAGAAGGGGAGCTACTTGAATGACAAGAAAATGGTACTGGCATAATAAGAAAGAAACATTGAGATGGTGAAAGAGAGAATATATGCAAGCAGTCACCCATAGGGTAGCGCGTGACGCTGGAATCCAGTTTTCTCCTATTACCCAAACCATAGCTTAATTAGTTAGAATAGCATAACTAGCGAGTACGAAATGGAGAAGTTTTAATTTGAACTACAGTTTCAGTGCTATTTAACACATATGCCTTCATACAAAAAGATGCCAGTATATGATATTATGCCAATCAATATATATAATTGAATTATGGTAGAAAAGCTCTCTAATATTAAAGGCTCAAATACTCCTTTGCTTGATCGGTTAGAACGCGCCCTCTTGGTGTGCGCTTTACAAAACTAATTTTGATTAAATAAGGTTCTACTGTTTCTTCAATATTGCCAACATCTTCGGATAGCGCAATAGATATGGTGTCAATTCCAACAGGGCCTGAAGTGTTGAATAAAAATCTTAGATAATTCATATCAAGTTTATTGAGTCCCATTTTATCTACACCCAATTTTAGTAATACAGAATCAGCGACTTCATAAGTAATTTTTTTATCATCTTTCACTTCAACAAAATCCCTTATTCTTCTGAGTAACCTCAAAGCAATTCTTGGAGTGCCGCGCGCACGGCAGGCAATTTCCCGTGCTGCATCCTCTTCAATTTCAGCAGAAAGAACTCTTGCGCCTCTTTTTATAATATTAACCAGCTCCTCAAAGGAATAAAACTCAAGATGCAAAGGAATGCCAAAGCGATCCCTCAGTGGTGCAGAAAGTAATCCAAGCCGCGTTGTTGCTCCAATTAGCGTAAATGGTGGTAGATCTATCCTTAAAGTGCGAGTAGATGGACCTTCACCTACTAATATGTCCAAGCAAAAATCTTCCATAGCAGTATATAAAACTTCTTCGATGCTGCGATTTAATCTATGAATTTCGTCGATAAATAGAACATCTTTTGCATTTAAAGTGGTAAGCACTGCGGCCAAGTCTCCAGCTTTACTAAGTAAAGGACCAGAAGTTGCGCGGAAGCTGACTCTTAACTCTTTAGAGACAATTTGTGCTAAAGTTGTTTTGCCAAGCCCTGGAGGACCGTACAATAAGACGTGATCTAAAGCTTCAGTTCTCGTCTGTGCAGCGTTTATAAACACTTTTAAATTTTGTATTAAGTCTTTTTGCCCGACAAAATCATCAAGTTGCTCAGGCCTGATGTTAATATTGCGCACATCTTCAGTATATTCTTTACCGCACGATATTGATTTCATAATGTTGAGAGCTCCTTAAGCGCCATGCGAATAATATCCTTAGTGTCCAGATTTGGCCTGTATTTTTTTATCGTATCATAAGCTTTCATTTTTTCATATCCAAGATTGATCAATGCTGAAAGGGCATCTTCATTAATTGGATGAAAATTATTGTTATTTATTTCTAGTTTACTTACTTTGCCACTCAATTCAGTGATGATTCGATTTATGAGTTTCAGGCCAAGTCCACTCATCTTGAGTGTTACTTTATCTTCATTCATAATTGCCAAAAATAGCTGTTCTGGAGTTAATTTACTCAAAATTGACATTGCAGTTTTATAGCTAACACCGCTTACTTTGACAAGCAACCTCAAGCACTGCTGTTCTTCTTCGCTTATAAAACCATATAGCTGAGTAGTGTTTTCTCTGTTATTTGCATAGGTTTCGATAAGTAATTTGATTCTACTTCCAATTGCACAAGCACTTAAAGTTTTGGCTGAAAGATACACCATATAGCCAACATCATTCACATTCAGGATTATGTGATCACTGCGCACTTCATCAACTATTCCGCTTAGATTTCCTATCATTTTTAACACTATATAGAGTTCAGTTTAAATACTCCCGGATCTTAGGTCAAGCAAACGAACATTATAACAGGGAAACGTGGCTAAAAAACCACTTGACAAACTCCGCCAGCCCCCTTATCATAAACACTGAAGCTATTTATTTATCTTCTCTGTACAGATTAAATGACAAAAAAACTCACGTATCTGGCGTATCATGTTTAATTTTTTGCACTATGTGCACCTTATGTCTTATAAAATTTCTACCTACATAAGCTGAAACGCGCTTATAAAGCGTTTAAAACATAAAAAAACGCCAACTTAAAAAATGGATAGTGAATAACTAGCTACCCTAGGGTTTCTTTTGCCTTTTTTTCTGTTTAGTAAATTTCTTAACGTTTATAATTTAGATTAGTTGCGGTTTAAAAGTAGCTGAATCGCGGTTATTAAGTGTTTAGAATAAAAAAACGCCATACTTGAAAGTATAATGTAAGTAATTAGCCAATCATGGGGCTTTTTTTGCCTTTTTTTTCGTTTGGTAAATTTCTTAATGTTTATAGCTAAACGACAACCGTCATCCCGCTGCTTGTTAGCGGGATCTATGCTAAGAGATACCGCGGATGAATCGCGCGGTATGACGGTTCGTGGTGGCATCTCGTCATCCCGCTACGTGTTAGCGGCTAAGAGATACCGCGGCGGTATGACGTCTTAGCCATAGATTACCTGATCTCACCATCTTTCCGGTTGTTTTATACATAATTCTCGGATTTTGAAAGTTCACTTTGAATAAATTGCTCATATTCTTTATCCTCTAGTTCTTCAAAAATCTCAGGATAATGTTTACTGGAACGAGTAATTATTGAAATTAGCTCTTGCTTTGTTTTTCTTAGTAAAACCTTTCAAAGAGAGTCTGTTCATCTGGGCGCGCAGACGATCGATACTCCTTTCTATCAAGTGCAACCAAAGCAAAACCTGTTGCAGCCATATGCTTACATGGACCATAATACACAAATGCAGGACAGGAACATGTTCCACTCAAAAGAGGACCATCGTGCTTTAGTGTTACTCGATATACATTTGATCCAACTACCTTTGATTTAGCTTGAGATTCATTAACAGATATAATCTGTACCTTTCTTTTGTCAAAATAATCCCTTCCTCTGGAGCGGTAGGGTTCTTTGATAAGACCTGTGATATCTTTATAATACAGTCTCATTTTTACCTCCTTTAAAACCCTCAATTTTCTAATATATCCTTTCTTCCATAAAAATTTATTAACTCACCACGACTTTTATATGGCCCTGCGGACAATTTTATAGTGCTATAGCTAACTCAAGAAAGGTTTCCCTACGTCATACCGCGATTCATTCCATAACTGTATGAACATTCATTTTTGAAGGTAAATTGCACAGCAAATGGTGTCATGAAAGTAGCTGACACTGGAATCCAGCCTTGCCGTAATCTCATCAAGAACGTTGTGTTTTAACATAAAACGGCTACTTTTATACTTACCAACTTAATAAAATTCCTGGATCCCAGTGGGCTTTGTTGCATCGCTAGCTATGATGGATTAAAGATAAAAAAGATAGGGAATATCAGTAGCTTATTATTCTGGTATTTATAACAAGAACGGTCAATGAATACCTAAATTTGAGTAAAAGAAATTTCACTACCATTTACCAATCCGGCTAAAATTCAAGAATTTCAATGCTTTAGCTATTTTCAATAGAATTAAATTTATTAATATAAATAACAAATTACTATTCTTAAATTTGATCAGATTGATTGCAAAAAAACAAGATTTTCAATAGGTTGCTTATAATCCTAACTATAGTTAGCCTTTCATAAGTAGCGATGCAACAAAGCCATCCCAGTGTCAAGCACTGGGATGACAAGAAGAGGGTACTTGGATAAGAGGCATTGCCCTCCTGGTAGGCCCAAATTGCAATGTCCGTACAGTTATGGATTCATTCGCGGTATAGATTCCGCTAATGAGTAGCGGAATGACGAATTTGTTGTTTTTCAAATTGTAGGTAAACCTAAGCCACTTTAGCTATATATAATAGAATTTCGCTTTCTACTATCTTTCCAGTTGTTTTATACATAATTCTCGAATTTTGAAAATTTGCTCCATATCTAATTTCTCACTTGTATAAAATTTGTTTTCTTACTTCGAGACCTAATCTACCACAACTTTTATATGGCGTTTCTTTCCTGCAGATAATTTTATAAATGGCTGATCTTTAAAGCTTTCGAAATTTATTACATGATCAATATTGTTTACAACATTATCATTAATCTTGCATCCGTTGCCCTGTATTAAACGCTTTGCAGCGCCTTTTGAAGGTTCAAAACCGGTGTCATGTAGTAGGTCTACTAAGGATATGCCGCTTGCAACTTGTTCTTTTTTTATGATGTAATCAGGAAGTAGTGAGCTATCTTCATTCTCAAAAGCAGAAATTGCAGCAAATTGTGCAAGTTCCGCTTCTTTGTCACCATGACATATTTTTGTCACTTCTGTTGCCAAGACCTTTTTTGCTTCATTTATTTCTTGATCCTTTAAAGACTCTAATTTTCTAATCTCATCAATTGGCACATCAGTGAGCAATCTTAAAAAACGTCCAACATCTTGATCATCAACGTTGCGAAAATATTGCCAGTAGTCGTAAGGCTTTAGCATATTATCATCAAGCCACACTGCTCCACTTTCAGTTTTGCCCATTTTTTTTCCTTGTGCATTTAATAAAAGAGGCATGGTAAGGCCAAATAGCTCAGGTAAATTCAACTTTTTTCCAAGTTCAATTCCGTTTACTATATTTCCCCACTGGTCTGACCCTCCAATCTGCAGACGACAATCATATTTTTTGTTTAATTCAATAAAGTCGTAAGCTTGCAATAGCATGTAATTAAATTCCAGAAAGCTTAAGGTTTGCTCTCTATCCAGCCTGGTTTTCACACTATCAAAACTTAGCATACGATTTACAGAAAAATAAGCTCCTATATCACGCAAAAAATCTATGTATTTTATGTTATCCAACCAATCTGCGTTATTTACTATCATTGCACCAGTCTTGCTGTCATTAAAAGACACCATTTTCTCTAATATTCTCCTTATACTGGATGTATTTTGATTGATGTTCTCTACAGGCAAGATGCTTCTTGCTTTATCTTTGAAGGATGGGTCACCAATTTTTGTTGTGCCACCTCCAAGTAAGACTATCGGCTTATAACCAAATTTTTGTAGGTGACAGAGCATCATAATCTGAATTAGGTGACCAGCATGAAGACTTGGTGCTGTGCAATCAAACCCAATGTATGCAACTATATAATTGCTCTGCAATAATAATTGATCTAGTCCTTCAATGTTTGTGCATTGGTATAGGTACCCTCTTTCTTGGATGAAATTTAAAAATTCAGATGCGTGTTTCATTTTATAAACCCCAGTCTATCCTGTCATTAATGCCGAAGGTAACCCTAATAGAGAAGCCAGTGCCCAGACACTGGAACTTAATTATAAACAAGCACACTATACAACGTTTTCGATGAAATTGCATGAAAAACTGGATTCCAGTGTCAGCTACTTTCATGACACCACTACCTGTGCAGGAGTTGCCTTCAAAATTACAACGTTTGTGCAGTTGTGCACCAGCTATCCAGGCAATCAGTTCCATAACTCTTCTATTTTATAATACTCCCTTACTTCCGGCCTGAATATGTGAACCATTATGCCTTGAAAATTCAAAACTACCCAATTGCCTTCATCCATACCTTCTACATCTATTTTATCATGTGGCTTGAGGCTTTTTATTACGTGCTCAGCTAAAGCTTTAACGTGACGGCTTGAATCACCAGATGCAATAATCATATATTTTGCAATAACGGTTTTATTCTGCACATCAAAAGTTACTATATCATGACCTTTATTTTGATCTATTATCTCTTCAATTGTACTTCTTATCGATTCCATATCGCTAAGCATTGTTTACAGGTTATATGATTCATTTATAATTATATACTCAAAATTTCTAAATATGAACTATTTTCAACGCAGTTACTTGTTAAAGGTATTACCTGCATCTATTTTATCATCATGTTTTTAGCATGTACAATGTATATACTTTTTATATAATTGAAAATAGCTTTTTACTAGTATTCATTATGGGCAAGACTCTCATCTACTTAATCGGCTTTCCAGGCAGTGGTAAGTTTACTACTGCAAAGGAACTGTGTAAAATCATTGGTGCAGTAATAGTAAGCAATAATCTATTCAATAATATTATATTTGATATTGTTAAATTACAAAACGCTGAAGTTCCAGATGACCTATGGGAAAAAATTTTTGCAGTTAGGGAAAATGTATTAGCAATACTGGAAAAACACTACGTAAAATCAAAACATTATATATTTACAAATGAATTGATAGAGGGTGATCCCTATGACCAAAGATTATATAACTCAGTGGTAAATTTAAGTAAAAAAATGGACATGGAAATTTTTTCTGTAGTATTACATTGTAATAATGAAAAACTAGTAAGACGTGTCCAATCAGAAGAGAGATATCAGGAAAATAAAATTACTGATCCGGATTTTGCTATAAAGAAAATTGAAGGGAAAAGGCTATTTATACCTCAGGGTTCGCTTGAAATTGATAACTCGAACTTGAGTGCAAAGGAAGTTGCAAAGAAAATTGTTGAAGAGATGAAGAAAGAAAAAAATGGAAAATTAATTAAAACTTCTGTAACAAATCATTTAAAAACAGAGCGTACTCGTGGTTGAGCAGAAAGATAAGTACCGTCCTTGTGTTGGCATAATGCTATTTAACAGACAAGGACATGCCTTTATTGGAAAACGCTTTGATAGCGATTCTTACTGGCAGATGCCACAAGGAGGTGTTGATGATGGTGAGGAACTGGAACAAGCAGCGTTACGTGAGTTGCTAGAGGAGGTTGGTACTAATAAAGTAAAGGTTATAACTAAAAGCAAGGATTGGATATACTACAACTTGCCTGAAGAAGTTATACCAATATGCTGGAATGGAAAATATTCTGGTCAAAAGCAAAGGTGGTTCTTAATGAAGTTTTGCGGAGAGGATGAGGACATTGATATTAATTATACTGGTCATCCAGAGTTCAAAGAGTGGCGTTGGCAAGGTATAGATAGTTTAGTAGCCAGTGCTATATCATTTAAAAAAGAAGTTTATAAAACAGTGATAGAAGAGTTTTCTTCTATAATAAAAGCCTCAACAATAAGCTCATGATAGTAGATTCTCATTGCCACTTGATTTATTTTTCTGACGATGAAATACCAAAAGTAATTTCAAGGGCAGAGCAAAATGGTGTAAAGGTTTTGCATAACATATGCGTAAGCATTGACGATGTTCCTAAGTTATTAAAAATTTCTTCATCCTATGATCAGGTCTACTCCTCTGTTGGTATACATCCGCTTGATGCTGCTATAGAAAACGGTGAGTGTATACATGTTGATGAATTAGTTGAATTTACCAAGAACCAAAAGGTAATTAGTATCGGTGAAACCGGGTTAGATTTTTATAAATCTGACAACAAAGACAATCAGAAAAAAAGTTTTGCATTACATATAGAAGCGTCAAGAATAACTGGACTACCTTTAGTTATTCACACAAGAAGCGCTGATAATGAGATGATCGATATGTTAAGGTCAGAAATGAAAGCCGGTGCTTTTAGTGGAGTAATGCACTGCTTTGCTTCCTCTAAAGAACTTGCTTATCAATCTATAGATTTGGGGTTATGTATTTCATTTTCTGGAATTATTACTTTTAAAAATGCGAGCTTACTCAGAGAAATTGCACAAAATGTACCACGCGAGCGTGTTTTAGTCGAAACTGATGCACCATATCTATCACCTGAGCCTTATAGGGGAAAAAAGAATGAACCAGCAATGGTGAAATACGTTGTTGATTGTTTGGCAGAGTTGTGGAATGAGTCACCAGAACAAGTAGCGAAGGTAACCACAAGCAACTTTTTTAGGCTGTTTGAGCTATAAAGAAGCTCTATAAAACCATTAATTTGCTTATGAACCTAAAGATTTCACCAGCTCTCTCACCGAGTTTACAGACTTATTAAACATTTCTTGTTCACTATCATTCATTTTAACTTCTAGGATCTTTTCAATTCCGTTTTTTCCAATAATTACAGGAACACCAATAAACAACTCTTCTACACCATATTCACCATTAAGGTAAGCAGCACATGGTAATATGCGCCTCTTATCTTTTAAATATGATTCTAACATGCATATAGCTGAAGATGCAGGAGCGTAGTATGCAGATCCAGACTTAAGCAGATCAACTATTTCTTTACCGCCATTGCGAGTGCGTTCAACTATTTCATCGACTTTTTTCTGTGTGATAAGACCCATATCGATAATTTGAGTAAGTGGAACTCCAGCAACTGAAGCACAATTGATTAGTGGTACCATAGTGTCGCCATGTCCTCCAAGCACAAAAGCAGATATATCTTCAACTGAGATATTTAACTCACTTGCAAGAAAGTAACGAAAACGGGAAGAATCAAGCACTCCTGCCATGCCAACAATCATATTAGTTGGAAGGTTTGAAAATTTATGCACCACTGAAACCATGGCATCCAAAGGGTTGGTAACCACTATTACAAACGCGTTTGGAGAATATTTTTTAATATTTTCGCCAACCTCCTTCATTACTTTAGCATTGGTTTGCAGGAGGTCATCCCTGCTCATTCCAGGTTTTCTAGCGATGCCAGCGGTTATTATAATTGCATCGGAGTTTTTTATATCTTCATACCTATTTGTGCCAGTAATATTGACATTAAATCCATCAATAGGGGATGATTCTGCTATGTCGAGTGCTTTACCTTGTGGTATTCCATCACTAATATCAAGTAAAACAACATCACCGAGTTCCCTTAGTGCAATCATATGGGTGAGAGTTCCACCGATATTTCCTGCACCGATTAAAGATATTTTTTTTCTTTGTACTGTCATTTTCTACTCCTTTGTATTTACTTTTATGGTTTTACCTTCCCAAGGCGATAAGCTATCAAACATACGAAAATCTTGCGGTAAATCTATAGGATTATACACAACCTTTTTTGTCTCTATATCATATCTTACTTCCTCATAACCAGTGAGAGGGAAATCTTTTAACATTGGATGACCTTTGAATCCATAGTCTGTTAGAATCCTACGCAAATCAGGGTGATCAGAAAACTCTATTCCATACATATCAAACACTTCACGCTCAAACCACAAAGCCGTACTAAATATCTTCGCTACACTTGGAGGCATGTCGCTTTCACATAACTGAAGCTTTATGTGTACTCTAATATTATGCACAATGCTGAGCAGATTGTATATTAGCTCGAAACGCTTCTCTCTATTTGGATAGTCAACCCCAAAAATATCAACTAATAGTTCAAACCTACACTTTTCATCATCACGTAGAAAGAATAGGTGCTTTTCAATTTCATCTAAAGTTGAATATATTACAATAATGCCATCATCTTTTTGAATGCACTCGCATTTGGTCTTTTTTTGTATATACTTTGCAGTTTTATCCATTCCGAGTCCGTTTTATTTTGTTTTGTAGGCATAGCATTCCATATAGCAACGCCTCAGCGGTTGGTGGGCATCCAGGGACATACACGTCAACTGGCACAATTCTATCACAGCCTCGGACTACTGAATAAGAGTAATGGTAATAACCACCACCATTTGCACAACTTCCCATGGAAATAACATACTTCGGGTCTGCCATTTGATCATAAACCTTGCGCAATGCTGCTGCCATTTTATTAGTTAGTGTGCCAGCAACAATCATCACATCTGATTGACGTGGGCTTGCACGAAACATTATACCATATCTATCAAGATCATAACGGCTGGATGCAGTATGCATCATCTCAACTGCGCAACATGCAAGACCAAATGTCATTGGCCACAATGAACCAGACCTTGCCCAATTCATTACATAATCTGTTAAATCACCAAATTTAGTGACAAGAAACCCTTCTTTTTTATAACGACCCCAGTCATCATTAGATAGAATTTGATTTGTCATAAACTACTCCCACTCTAATGCACCTTTACACCATTCATAGATAAAACCTATAGTGAGTATTGCAAGAAATACCATCATAGACCAAAATCCACCATAGCTTATCTTAGATAAAGAAACAGCCCAAGGAAAAAGAAAAGCAATTTCTAAGTCAAATATTATAAATAATATTGAAACTAGGTAAAATTTAATGTCAAAATTTTTTCTTGCACTGGATAGTGGATTGAAGCCACACTCATATGTGGAAAGTTTTTCACTATCTGGCTTACTCACTGCAAGAAACATAGGCAATATACCTAAAACAAAAGATACTACAATTGATACGCAGATAAAGATTACTATGGTTAAATATTCGCTCATTTAACAAAACATATAACACTATGAATTTACATGCTTTCCTAACTTTTTACCACCTAAAATATGCACGTGAAAATGTGGTACAACCTGCTCTCCATTTTCACCGTAGTTAGTGACTAACCTATACCCTGTTTTTTCTAGATTATATTTATGTGCTATCTCTCTTACAGTTTTGAAGAAATTTGCTATCTCCTCTTCAGAAGCTTTTAGAATAAAATCATCGTATGAAATATATTGATTTTTGGGTATAGCTAAAATGTGAACTGGTGCGTCAGGGTACTTATCATGAAAAGCTAGTACATTTTCATTTTCATGTACCTTCTCACAAGGTAACTCACCTCTTAATATTTGAGCAAAGATGTTATCGCTATCATAAACTTCATTGCTCATATTTTAAGAGCGACCTTTCCCTCTTTCTTCGTTTTTCTCTACATTAGGTGTAGATAGTGGTTTTATCGCTTCACCAGAAGCATCTTCAAGATTTAAAGAGCTTACAAGTTCCCTTACTTTTACCATGTCCTGCTGTTCTTTCAAAAAGGGTTCTATTCCACTTACCCTTTTTCCAGTAATAACTCCTGGTTGTAAGTGATACATATCCCCAGGAACAGTTAGACTATGATGTCTTTCCTCTATTTTTTTAGCTTCACTCATAATACTCTCCTATAACTTATTTTTGCATTCCACAACTTTGCGACTTACCTGCTTTTATAGCTTCTTGCGCCCATTTTTTCTCACCTGAAGCTATAGTTTCTGAAGGCTGACCAACATCAGACTTCACAACTTTGTCTGATGACTGCTTTTGATTATCATATTCCTTATACAATTTTTCTGCAATACCATACAGCAATTTTAAGTCTGTGTGAACTTTAAATTCTCCACCAGTAATTTTTGCTAGATCTTTAAGGTTACCGTCAACTTTTTGTTTAATTTCTTCAATAGCAAGCTTTTTTATCTCCTCTGGACTCTTTCCTTTATTTTTAGAGTCAGTTTTAATGTCTTCAATTATTTTTTTAACATCAACTTCAATTACAATTTTATTTTCTTCTCTATGTATAGTGATGTTTGAATACTCACTTTTTAGTGCTTTTATTTTATTCAATTGTTCATCATTCAAATAAGGTATATCTCCCGTCAGAGTTCTTGACACTAAAAAACTTACCTTTCCTATCCCTTTCTTTTGCTCTGTTATTTGTACACCAAGATCCTTACTAGCCTGTGTGGTTTCTATAGGTGGATCATATTCCCTTTCTTCTTCAGGTACATCTATACCAACAGCTTTCTTTAACGAAACTGTAGCATCATGTTTCATTTCACCCGTTGAAGCAAACGGCTTCTTTATAGGGTAAATAAGTGCTTTAGGCACAAGAGCAAACACCCGACCTGTAGCTTCTACACCTGTTTTAACTGCTCCGCCTATCTTAGCCCAAATAGATTCTGCCATACATACCTCCAAGGTAGTTTCTATAACTAAATACATTTTAATTATAGACGAAAAAATTTAAACTTCTATATCCATTATAAGATAGAATTATAGGGATTGCAACCATTATTTGCACATTGTCTAAAACATGTAGTATTTTCGCTACTTTT
Source organism: Wolbachia endosymbiont of Drosophila ananassae (assembly GCF_008033215.1). Taxonomy (NCBI): domain Bacteria; kingdom Pseudomonadati; phylum Pseudomonadota; class Alphaproteobacteria; order Rickettsiales; family Anaplasmataceae; genus Wolbachia; species Wolbachia endosymbiont of Drosophila ananassae. The sequence goes on from NZ_CP042904.1 coordinate 1,341,106, forward strand.
ATTGTTCAATTTATTATAAAGAATACTCTAAATTATGTTTAAATGGAACACAAATAATATCATTGATGCAACTGGCGGAAGAGACGTAAATGGTTGTAATTGGATACATAGCTCAAATATTTCAACGGACACAAGAAGCATAAAAAAAGGTGATTTATTTATTGCCCTCAAGGGAAAGAATTTTGATGGCCATAATTTTTTGCATGAAGCGTTTTTAAAAGGGGCTGTCGCTGCAATAGTGAGTGAGGGTAAATATAAAAGTTTCCCTCTCATGATTGTACAAGATACCCTGAAAGCTTTGCACGATATGGCATCATACTACATTAGAAATGTTCTTATTGATGCTAAAGTTATTGCAGTTACAGGCAGTGTCGGGAAAACCACTACAAAGGATATGCTGCATACTGTTTTATCGCAATATGGAGTGTCCCATGCAAGCGAAGGTAACTTAAATAATAATATAGGATTGCCTTTGACAATTCTGAAAGCTCCAAAAAACTGCCAGTACTTAATTCTTGAAATGGGAATGAATAAAGTTGGTGAAATAAAAGAATTATCAAAAATTAGTAATCCGAATATTGCAGTCATTACCAACATCGAACCTGCACATACTGAAAATTTTTCATCACTATTTGACGTTGCACAAGCGAAGTTAGAAATTCTGTATGGTATGAAAAATAACGGTACTTTGGTTTTAAGCAGAGATAATAAATATTATGATTATCTCTCATCACACGCCAATAGAAATGTAATAAGCTTCGGTAAAGATAAAAATGCTGAAGTTTGTTTACTAAACTTAATAAGAAACGATGAATCTTCTGTCATTTCAGCACTATCTTCTGTCATCCCAGTGCTTGACTACTTGGATCCAGGAAGTTCAATTGCAAATGAGCATATCAGACGGTTGTATAATAAAGACTGGATTCCAGCGTCACGCGCTGGAATGACATCAAACCGAGTTGCTAATAGATTAAGTTTAAAAATCAGGCTGAGTGATAATCAAATTATAAACTGTAATTTACGTGTACAAGGTGAGCATTTTGCTTATTCGCTACTTGCTGTTGCAGCAGTTGTGCAAAGCCTCGGACTTGATTTATCAAAATTACCACTTGCACTTAAGAATTTTAGTGTAGCGAAAGGTAGAGGCAATATTCATAAGGTCAAATGCAATAAAAAATATATACATTTAATTGATGACTCCTATAACGCCAGCCCTGCTTCGATGAAAACTGCAATAAAAACTTTGAGTACATATTCTAATCAGAGAAAAGTAGCTTTGCTTGGTGATATGTTGGAACTTGGTGATGAAAGCATAGAGTTTCATACAGATTTGGTTAAGATTATCACAGAAAATAATATAGATAAAGTTTATACAGTTGGTAAATTTATGTTAGAATTGCATGAGCTTTTGCCAGATAATATAAGAGGCACGCATTTTAATGATTCTAATCAATTGAAAAGTGATTTAGCTAACATTATTCAGAATAATGACGCAATTCTAGTTAAAGGCTCACGAGGAATGAAAATGGATCTTATTGTACGGGAATTCGTAATAAAATATTAAGCGAAATCATTGTATTAATTTACAGTAACAAATTATTAGGAACTTTAATTGTGACAAAACGTGTAATTATTTTTGGTGGAACGGGGTTTATAGGGAAACACATCGTAAGACGCTTGGCAGCAGAAGGATATTTAATAAAGATATTCACTCGTAATCAGGAAAAAGCTGCTTGTTTAAAATTGTGTGGCAATTTAGGACAAATATCAATATTTAAAGGCGATTTTTTTGATGAAAAATCAGTTCTGGAGGGTATGGAAGAATGTGATGTAGCTATAAACTTAGTGGGAATATTATATGAAGCAAAAAAGCACGATTTTTACGCTGTTCACGTTAAAATAGCTGAAAGGATAGCAAAAGCTGCAAAAATGAAAAATGTACCTATGATGATACATTTTTCTGCTATGGGAATAGAAAATAGCAAGTTGTCAAAATATGCCAAAAGTAAATTGGAAGGTGAAAAAGCTGTAACTTCAGCATTTCAAAAAGCAATAATAATTAGGCCAAGCCTTGTATTTGGTAAAGAAGACAACTTCTTTAATAAATTTGCAAGATTAGCAACTATTCTTCCTTTCTTACCACTAATTGGCAATGGAACAACTAAATTTCAGCCAATATGTGTAACAGACTTAGCTGAAGTGGTATATCGTATTATCAGTTTTAATAAGCAAGACAAGAAAATTTATAACATGGGTGGACCAAAGGTTTACTCTTTCAAAAGCTTATTGAAGTTTATTCTGAATGTTACTAACAGAAAGTGTTTGTTGATCAATGTATCTTTTCCAATGGCAAAGTTAATAGCTTTCTTTTTAGAAAATAAAATTATTTCTATGCTGCTAAAACCAATAACCGGAGATACGAACCCTATGCTTACTCAAGATCAGGTGAAAGTTATGATGAATAGTTCAATCGAAAAGTCAGTTGACCTTGAAACAATGAAGGTTCGACCATTAGCAATTGAAAATGTGGTGCCAGAGTACTTGAAGATTTATAGAAAGTATTGATAAAAGAGTGTGCCCGGTGGGATTCGAACCTACGACCCACAGCTTAGAAGGCTGTTGCTCTATCCAGCTGAGCTACGGGCACACAACATATATAAAATGCTTCTTAGTACAAGTGAAGTCAAGTACTTCGTGTGAATATGATGTTTATCTTACAAAACCTTGTCATTGCAGTTGTGTGTCGCGCGCTACCGAAATTGGATGCGAGAAGTCTATTTATTTTAGAAAATATTATATAGAAAGTTGCTTGACAAACTCCGCCAGCGCCCTTATCATGAAACTGAAGCTATTGTATTTGCTTTCGCCAATCTGCAGATTAAAAGGTAAGGATTACTTAATGTATCGGCGTCTTATGTTCAATTTTTTGCAGTATATAGATACTGTATGTCTTTACAAAACTTCATCTACATCTAGATTTTTATCTAAATAAGCTGAACGCGCTTATAAAGCGTTACAAGACATCAAAAAATGCCAATACTCGACAGAGATAGTAAAAGACTAGCTAACTCGGGGATTCTTTGTCTTTTTTTCTGCTTAGTAAATTTCTTAAACATTTGCAGCGTAAGTTAGTTGCAATTAAAAGCGGCTGAATCTCGCTTGTCAAGCGTTTAAAACATAAAAAACGCCAATATTTTAAAGCGGATAATAACCCCAGGGCTTCTTTTGCATTTTTTTTCGTTTGGTAAATTCCTTAATGTTTATGGCTAAACGACAATCGTCATCCCGCTGCTTGTTAGCGGGATCTAGAGATACCGCGAATGAATCGCGGTATGACGGTTCGCGGCGGTATGACGTAGGACTGCTGTCATCCCAGTGCCCAAACACTGGGATCCAGTTTTCTTTACAAATTCACCAAAAGTGTTTCATTCTATAACATAAAACCCATACTCACCAAATCCAATGCATTACTTGCAATTAAGTTTCCTGGATCCCAGTGTCTGGGCACTGGGATAACAAAGGAGGACGTTATTCCAGTGCCAAGCACTGACCATTTCTGGTCTCTTAAATTGCAACTAATCTAAGTATTAAAAAATTTACCAAACGAAAAAAAAGGCAAAAAAAGCCCGATGGTTAGCTAGTTACTTACATTATACTTTCAAGTATGGCGTTTTTTTATTCTAAACGCTTAATAACCGTGACTCAGCCGCTTTTAAGCCGCAACTAATCTAAATTATAAACGTTAAGAAATTTACTAAACAGAAAAAAAGGCAAAGAAACCCTAGGGTAGCTAATTATTCACTATCCATTTTTTAAGTTGGCGTTTTTTGATGTTTTAAATAGTGTATTTCAGCTTGTGTAGCTAGAAATTTGATAAAGACATGAGGTGCACATAGTGCAAAAAATTAAGCATGATTTACGCCAAATACATTAAGTTTTTTTGTCATTAATCCACTGCAGAGATTGCGAAGATAAATAAATAGCTTCAGTTTCATGATAAGGGGGCTGGCGAAGGGTGTCAAGGAAGTTTTTCGTTTCATCCAATGCGCTGCCAAAAGTTTGTTATGCAAGAGATCCCATAAATTGGGTGTCATAATAACTACACCCACATTAATTTTGGTGTACGTGACCTTGAAAGATCGTGATTCAATACTTAAATTATTAGGGTAGTAGGCAAATAATGGAGCTCAAAATGCATAATGTACAAGAAACTGAAAATTTAAAATTTGACGCTGAGGTAGGGAAAGTACTGAATATAGTGATTCATTCACTTTACACCAATAAAGACATTTTTCTGCGTGAATTAATATCAAATGCATCAGATGCATGTGATAAGTTGCGCTATGAATCTCAACTAAACCCTAATTTGCTAGATTTGAGTGACGAATTAAAAATCACTATCAGCTCCAATAAAGATAAGAACGAGCTATATATCACTGATAATGGCATTGGAATGAATAGACAGGATTTAATAGACAATCTTGGTACAATTGCAAGCTCTGGTACGCAAAAGTTCTTGGATGCGATTAAGAATAGCAAGGATTCAAGCCAAACTGTGGAGCTGATTGGGAAGTTTGGTGTTGGTTTTTACTCAAGCTTTATGGTTGCATCAGAAGTAATAGTAGAATCGAGAAAAGCTGGAGAAGAGGAGTCTTGGATCTGGCAATCCAAAGGAGATGGGAAATATTCAATCAGCAAGTCAGATAATCAAGTCCCTCGCGGAACCAAAATTACGCTCATTATGCATCCTGAAGAAAACGAGTTTTTAGATAAATTTCGTGTTGAAAATATTGTCACTACTTACTCTGATCACATAAATTTTCCTGTTGAATTTATAGACGAAGAAGGAAAAAGTGAAAAGTTAAACAGTAAGGCTGCAATTTGGACTAAGCCAAAAAATGACGTTACTCAAGAGGAGCACAACGATTTTTTCCGCAGTGTTGCCCACGTTGGCGGGGAGCCCTGGATGATATTGCATAATAAAAATGAAGGTGCAATAGAATATACAAATTTGCTTTATGTTCCTTCTATAAAACCTTTTGATTTATTCCATCCAGATAGACGTTGCTCTGTGAAGTTATATGTAAATAAAGTATTTATCACTGAAGATAACGTACAGATTATACCACAATACTTGCGTTTTCTGAAAGGCGTGGTTGATTCACCGGACTTGCCTCTTAATATCAGCAGAGAAACGCTGCAGAATAATCGTGTTGTTGAGCAGATCAGAAAATCTCTCACTAAGCGTGTGATATCAGAGCTCGGTAAAAAGGCAAAAGAGAATTTAGAGGAGTACACAAAATTCTGGACCAATTTTGGTGCAGTATTAAAAGAGGGTCTTTGTGAAGCTATGCCAACTGATGAGAGAGAAGCGCTGCTCTCGATTTGCAGATTTCATAGCACCGGTGATGAGAAGTTGATCAGCATTGATGATTATATAAGCAGAATGAAGCCTGAGCAGGAACATATCTATTATCTCACCGGAAATAGCCTCGATTCAGTGAAAAACAGTCCGCAACTTGAGGGATTCGTCAGTAAAGGACTAGAAGTGCTCCTATTTGTTGATCCAGTTGATGACTTTTGGACTAGTGTAATTCATGAATACAAAGATCAGAAAATCAAGTCTGTAACCCGTGCAGATGTTGATTTGGAAAAATTCTCTTCAGAAGAAGATAAGACAGATGAAGAAAATAAATCAAATGGAGAAAAAACTGAGGAAACTATACTGCAATATTTTACCACAGTGCTTGGAGATTCAGTAAAAAGCGTAAAAATTTCCAAAAAATTGACTGATAGTCCCGTATGCCTAGCGGTTGATGAAGGTGCTATGGATCTTCGCATGGAGCGTTTTTTGCGTGAACAAAAGCAGCTAAATTACCGCACGCCAAAGGTGCTGGAAATTAACACTAAACATCCTGTAATAAAAAGTATAATGAAATCTCACGCTGAAAATGGTGAAAACCCAACATTGGAAGACATGATTCATTTATTATTTTACCAAGCTTGTATAGTGGAAGGTGAAGAGATGGATGACGCGAGCAGCTTTGCTAAGAGACTGAATAATTTGCTTGGCAAGATTTCTGTTTAATGCTATACTTAGCTTAGCTATTAATTAGGGGTAAAACATGTTTGGTTCCAATTTTAGAGACTTTGTATCACAGGATGCAACTTCACAGGGCCAATCAAATTCTGAAAGATTAATCAAAAGTTGGCATGGTTTTGAAAGATCAGATTCTGAAGATTCAGGTATTGAAGAAGGGTTTGAAGTTTTAGATGGCAAAAGTCAAGAGATACCAGCTAATCCATGTGATACACCCCCTGAAAATCTAAGTTTAGAGAATGCAATACTTGCAAACTTTCCTGATGGTTGTGATAGGTCGTTTACTGTAGAGTTAAAAGATGAAGATTCATATGGTATCATTCCTAAAAACTTAACTTTTGCTGAGATTATAAATATCTTAAATCAAGCTATACAAGAAGATAATTGTGAAGAATTAGACAAGGTTGTACAAAATATTGAAGATTATGAAGGCAGGTCTATTACGCTGGATAATGAAAATCTCAAAGATTTCTGTTCAAATCAACTTAATTTGGAGTTACAAAACGGAAGCAACCATCAACATATATATTCAAATGTACTATCACAATATAAATTTGATCAAGAGGGTTTCAAGTATGATTATTCAGTAAAAGAATTGGTACTATTGGCAATTGCAGCTAATGACAAGCTAGTAGAGCAATATCAGGATTTTCTTTTTGCTGAAGGAAATTTAAGTCTTTTACCTATACTTGTTGGTGGTCAAGAATACGTTAAAGCTTTTATAGGAAGATTCCATGATACTGATGGGATTTATGGAAGATTAAAAGATCAAACTATACAACTTGTTGAACCTAATAAGATTGACTTTTTCTCAGTTATAGCATTAAGAAAAGAGCAAGAATTATTAAATGCAGTTTTTGTCGAATACGTTTTAAGAGATTTTGGACAGGTGTTAAAAACAAGTAATCCTGATTCTTTGTATGGTGTGCTTGAAACAGCGTCTCTGATCAAAAATGAAGAATTCATCACGATAGTGCTGGGTGCATTTGAAAGATATATTAATAAGCTAACTAAAAAAGCCTCAACAGAAGAGTTATTAAAAAAGAGTTTTGTTACTTTATTAGAAACTGCGATAAGCCAGGAACACACATCTGTCATTGAATACCTGTGCAAACGATACACTAATAGTGCAGATCATGCCATTTACGATGTATATGAACAAGCATTTGCGGATGATAAAGTTATTACAATACTAGGGCAACAAATCCTGAAAAACATAGGAGCTCGTGGCAGAAAAGAAATTTATGATTTAATTCTGAAAACTGCATTGGATGCTGGCAATATTGCATTTATTGAGCACCTATGCAAAGAATGTGCTGAGTGCAGCAATGATGTTATTAATTATTTTGATCATAAACTTAAAAATAACGAATTTGATGAAACATATGAATCGATTTTAGTTGCATTGTCTAATACTGGAAGTCAAAACATTATAGCCAGTGTTCTAGCTCATGTTCAAATTTATCAAAGCATACCCAATAATAAACAGCAAGTAGTCAGGCAAACCATACAAAGTATACTGAGAAATGCTATAAAAGAAGCTAATTGTGAAGTTGTTGTACTCTTATGTCAGCATGTTGACCTAAAATTCGCAGCTCTTCAGGCAATATGCAAGGAAGAATTTTAGAAAGCTTTACCAGTAGTTGCAGAACAGCTTGAAAAAATAAGTATGGAACTTTCTCCAAGTATGACTCGTAATGAGTATCAAAAAAATAGAGATACTTTGAGTCATCTATATCTAATTAGAAATTTGTTAGAAAGTAGTAAATTAATCAATACTTCCAGTAAAGCAAATATACATACACAAGCGAATACACAAGTTAATAAAAGAAGCAGCAGTGATAATGCAGTATCACCTGTTATAAAAGGCGATACGGCTGTAGTAAATGAAGAGAATAACAATCAACCAAGCAGTCAAAGAAACCCAAAATCCAAAAGTGCTGGCAGTCAACAGACAGAAAAAAATGTTCTTGCAGGGGAGGAAGAAAATGCTATCTTAAATAACACAGGGGTTTCAACGCAGGAGCCTTTAATTAATAATTTTGAGGAGGGTGAAATCAAAAAAGGCAGCGGAAAAAAAGGTGTTAAGCAACTTGCCAGTCCTGTTAAGAAAAAGATTGATGGACTTATAAGCAAAACCAGTACTAACTCAAGAGAAGAACTCGAAAATATTCTAAAAAGTAACTCTCCTACTCTTGTACTACAATATGTAAAAAATAAAGAAGGTCCCTTTAAGGGTAAAGTAGAAGAAATTAAAAAAGAAATTAAAAACCATAATACAAAACAAGGTAATGTTAATATTTCACTGAACAACGATTTGCCAAATTCAGGAGACCAATCTACAAGTTCTAATAATACCGGAAGCAATAGTACACTTACCACAACTCCAGAAATTACGGGTTGTGAAAAGAAGTTGGGGGTAAGTGAAGTTTCTTCGAATGCTGACAATGTGTCTACAATTGGAGGTGTTATTAACAGTAAGGAAAAGCCTGCAGCAGTAGAAAAAACTAGTGCTATAAACAATCAATCAACCTCTATTACTGCAACACAAAATACGCAAAAGAGTAAGTGGCCTACCATAGCTACATGGACGTTAGCAGTAGCTGGAGTTGTTTCAGGAGTAGCTATTGCAGTTTATTTGGAAATGCTAGCTGCAGGAATAGCAGTTGGAGCTTGTTGTCTGGTTGCTGCTGCAGTTATATACTGCTGTACACCTAAAAGCCAAGTTGAAAACAACAAGGTTGACAAACCTTTCAACACGAAGGAAGCATCTACTACCGTATCTGTATAATAAATATTGTAGTTTACCATTTAATAATTTATTATAATTATATTAATTATTAGCGAATAAAAACTTGGTAAACTACGAAGAAATATTCTTAAATAAAATCAAAGATATAAAAGAGGAGGGGCGCTACCGTGAATTTACGCACTTTGCGTCATTGCCAGGTAGGCTCCCCCACATTATGGACTATGAAAGAAATAGGGAAGTAATAGTCTGGTGCAGTAATAACTATTTGGGAATGTCACAAAATGAGAGTGTAATTGCCGCTATCCAAAATTCATCTGTTGGCGCTGGAGGAACAAGAAATATATCTGGTACAACAAAAGAGGTTGTCGAACTTGAAAAATCCTTAGCTTGTTTGCATAAAAAAGAGGCTGCTTTAACTTTTGCTTGTGGCTACCTCGCTAACCAGACAACACTTAGCACTTTATCGTCTGTTATTCCTGGCGTAGTAATTTTTTCAGACGAGAAGAACCATTCTTCGATGATAGAAGGCATAAAATCAGGAAAAAGGCCAAAACATATATTTAAACACAATAATGTTAATCATCTAGAGCAGTTACTCAAGTCTATAGACAAAAAGACACCAAAAATAATAGCACTTGAATCCGTATATTCAATGGATGGCGATATAGCGCCGCTTGAAGCGATATGTGATCTTGCAGATCAACATAATGCAATTACCTATTTGGATGAGGTGCACGCAGTTGGCATGTATGGTTCACATGGTGGCGGAATTGCAGAAAGAGAAGGTCTGATGGATAGAATAACCGTTATTCAAGGTACACTATCGAAGGCTTTTGGAGTGATGGGTGGGTATATAGCATCTTCAAAGAGCTTGGTAGATGTAATAAGAAGTTCCGCTCCAGGATTTATTTTTACCACTGCTATGTCGCCTGTTTTAGCAGCGGCAGCAAAGGCAAGCGTTGAACACCTAAAATCAAGCAACATTGAAAGGGAAAAGCAAAAGCAAGTCGTTGAAAAAGTAAAAAACTCACTGAGAAATGCAGGAATTAACTTCATTCCAACAGAAACTCATATAATTCCAATAATAATTGGCAACTCAGAGTTATCCAAAAAAGCATCAAAATTATTATTTGATGAGTATGGAATATACGTTCAACATATAAATTACCCGACAGTTCCAAGAGGAACTGAGCGTTTCCGTATTACCCCTACACCTTATCATACCGATGAAATGATAGAGCATTTAACAGAATCTCTTGTAAAAGTTTTTGAGAAGTTGTCTATCTCTTTAGCCTGTTTATGCTATAGCTAGTACAGCCCTACGTCATACCGCGATTTATTCGCGGTATCTCAGCATGGATTCCGCTAACAAGTAGCGGAATGACGAGTTTTACGCTTATCAAATGTATCCGTTCAGGAGAGTGGTTTAAGAAACAATAGATAGGAGATTTTGGAAAGGATTGAGACCCCTTTGTTTCCAAGTTAAGTATAATGAAATTATCCGCTCAAGGAATGTATTTCCCCGCTTTGATTGTGTAAAATATGAGTTTTTGCGATAAACGACATAATGCCGAATTTGCCGTTCAGCGTGGTTATTTGTCAGCGGAATATTTTCTGGGTCATCTAAAAATTTCCACATCATTCTTTCAGATCTCAGAACATTTTTTGCAACTCGAGAGGCTCCAATTGCTTCAGGTAAACGAGATATCTCCTTCAAGTAATACTTTGTACGTTTTCTTAATTTTCTGGCACGTCTGACAAACCTCAAAACATCTATCTCACTTTTTAGTAAAGCTTTTTTTAGTGCAAATAATTCAGTGGCCACGTTTCTCAAGTAACAACCCAGAACTTTAACTTCAATATTCCAACTATGTGCTAATCTTTCAAAATCTCTTGATAAATGTGCCCAACAGATTTGCCTGTTTTTATCGGCAAAATAATTGTATGCTGCATACCTGTCAGTTATTACCAAGCTATTGCGATTGCAGAATTTACTATTTTGTAAAACTTTCATTCCTCTTGACTCTGTAAATTTTACAAAACTTGCCGTATTGCTTGCAAACATCCAACACCAAGCGAGTTTACCTTTGTTATAATGGCTCGTTTCATCAATATGTAGAACTTTACTCCTACTTATCTCTTGTTCGATCTGCTCATACATTTTTTTGCATTTTGAAGCAACTCTATGTTCACTATTTGATATGCTACCGACGCTTATGTTCAAATTGAAGATATCATTTACGACACTCGCTATTTCGCGTTTTGAATTTTTGTAGAATCCGCTGAACGCTGCAATTATTGACTTAACCCTTGGACCAAATGTATCTGGCGTAACACCTTCCGGTAACTTGCTACTTCTTCTCTTTCCGCATCTCCGACAACGGCCATGTTCTAACTGATATTCCACTACATAAGGCTTGATTTCTGGAAGATCAACTTTCTGATGAATATATGGTTTTTCACATATTGCAATTTCTCCTCCGCATTCGCAAGTATTAGGCAACTCTATCTTTACTACTTTATCTGCATCCATGTTGGCGCGAAAACTTCCTTTATGACCAACCTGACCGCCAATATTCCTTTCGCTTTTCGGCTTATTCTTTTTTATTTTATACAACTCTTTGGAACTTGGTATTGATGAATTTTTTGAGCTTAAACCGAGTCTTTCTCTTAACTCAGCATTTTCTATCTTTAAAGCCTTATTTTCTGCTTTTAAACTTTCATTCTCTTTTTCCAATCTTTCTATTTTTGCTTCTAACCTTTCTATTTTTTGCTGTAAATTTTTGCAAAGTTCTAAAAGGTTTACCATATTATTTCACTTTTGCTCTATGATTATCTTTTTAGATCACCTTGTCTACCTTATTCTGCCACTCCGCTGAACGGATACTATCAAATTGTAGGTAAACATAAATTACTTTAGCTATAGTTTTATATCTCCAGCAATAATCAATCCGTTGTCTTCTGTTAGCCTTCCACCGCTTTCTTGCAGAAAAAGTCTACCGAGCAAGGTTTTATATTTGTTAACTCCAGAATAAACTGTTCCTCTGTGCCTTCCTGCCGCAAGGTATGCAAAGCCTAAAATTGTTGAACCGATGGAGCGTACACTACTATTGCCAGGCAGCAATTTATTTAACAAATTACCACTTACATCTATTAGACCCCCTTCACGGCTTTTCACCCGCATTTTTATATGACGAGATCTAAAATCCTCAAGAAAAGCACCTTTCTTTTCTTCTGCCCAAAAAGTTTCTCTAAGAGCCGGAGCATCAATTACAGCTGCCACAACTTTATTTTTATGAATGAGACAGACTGATACTGCAAAATAAACCATGCAACTAGAAAAATTCTCCCTGCCCTCTATAGGCATAATAAACCAGGTATAAGTGTCATCTTTTACTTCTTGATCAGTATCATCTTCAAAAATAAAATCATAGTCTCGTTTGTAATCGTGCAAGCAATCGTATATGGTTTGCTTGGATTTTGAATAAGTTTTATTGATAAAGTCTGCTGATTTAACATTAGAGATTTGTAATTCATTAAAATCGCGCATAAGCTGCCTGGAAGCACTACGCACAGAATCAAGCATCACATTAATTCGTGGTGATGAGATGGACATTCTTCTTTTTACTCTTTCACTCTTTCATAATAGCTGTCATCTGGAGTATATACTACAATTTTATCCTCTTCTTTTATAAACTGAGGCACGTTAACGCGCATTCCGTTTTCCAAAATTGCAGGCTTATAAGAAGCAGTAGCAGTTTGTCCTTTAATAACAGACTCTGTTTCTTTCACAGCAAGTGTAACATAATCAGGCACATGCGCAGAAATTATTTTGTCTTGATAAGCTACAACTTTAATTTTCATGTTATCCTGTAGATAAATCTTTTTTTCTCCCAATAAATCCAAATTTATAGTGATTTGCTCGTAATTACTTGGATGCATAAGATTTACAATGTTTCCTTCAGTGAAAAGGTAAACATATTCCTCTTCATCTAAAATTGCCCTTCTGATTGTTGCATCAGAACGAAATCTTTCATAGTGTTTTGCTCCGGTTTTGATGTTTTTCATTTCGGCTTGTATGTATGCACCACCTTTACCAGGTTGAGTATGCATAATACCTACAACCAAAAATAATCCGCCGTTATGTTCCAACACCTGACCTGGTCTAATGTCGTTAGCTCTTTCTGCCATAATTACATTTTCAGTTTGATCTTACAATTATAAATAGCTTTATATAAATATCAAAGTCTTTATTAGTCAATAAATTCTGGTATATTTAATACTATATACCTCCCCTTTATATTTATATGTGGAAATATCTCTTTAGTGAAAGACAGCATAATACGTTTTTTTGTGCTGATAACTAAAATTTCTAATATATCCCCTGAGCCGAAATTATACACAGATTTTACATAGCCATATAATTCATTACTTTTCAGCCTTACTTCCATATCTACAAGGTCACTTTGGTAAAATTCATCCTCATCATTTAGCTCTGGTAACTTGCTTCTTTCTATATATAGCTTCTTATTCCTTAAAAGCTCTGCTTCATTACGGGAATTTACTCCGCTTATTGTAGCTATTACTAAATTATCACCTATGACGGATACTGAGTCTATTTTATAATTCTCATCACCACTTATTAGCTTACCATATAAGGAGATATTTTCAGGCTTTTCAGTAAAGGTTTTTACTTTAACAGCTCCTTTAATTCCGTGAGGAGAGGTAATAATTCCTAAGCATACCAGATTGTCGTTCATATTAATGCAAGTATCTAATCAGAAGATTTCTCAGATAAATATTGAGTCAAAATCTCGATGCCTTCATCAATCTCTTTTTCAGTGATAATGAGTGGAGGTAAAATTCTCACAACGTTATCTGATGTTACCCCAACAGTAAGCAAGCCGCGATGACTTAACTCTTCTGCAAACTTTTGATTGTCTGCTTTCACTTTTATTCCAAGCATTAACCCTTTCCCTCTTACTTCCTCTATTATTGGAAATTTACTTGCTAAGTCTTCTAGTTTATTTTTTAAGTATTTACCTCTAATTTCAACATTTTTCAAAAAGCCGGGGCTGAGCAATTCTTCGAGCACAGCATTACCTACTGAGGTTGCAAGCGGATTGCCACCAAAAGTGGAACCGTGCATACCAACTGCCATATATTTAGCAGCCTTTTCAGTTGCAAGACAAGCCCCCAGCGGAAACCCCCCGCCTATTCCCTTTGCAAGAGCACATATATCAGGTTCCACTCCTATATGTTCGTATGCGAATAATTTTCCTGTCCTACCAGCACCGCATTGTACGCAATCAAAAAATAACAATATGTCATTTTCATCACACAGCCTTCTTAGTTCTTTCATAAAGACTTCATTCATTACTTTGATACCACCTTGCCCTTGTATTGGTTCTATTAATATAACGCCTATACCACTTGAAATTGCTTTCTTTACGCTCTCAATATTGGGCTCGATGTTATCACACCAATCAATGTAGGGATTTAGTAATTCAGAAAATTTCTGTTTATCGTTTGTAGCACAAGTTAAAAAGGTTCTTCCATGAAATGCACCATGAAATGTTAAAATTCTGTGACGATTTTTATTGCCTTTTCCATTTTGATAGATCCTAGCAATCTTAAGTCCACATTCTACTGCCTCTGATCCAGAATTTGAGAAAAATACAGTGTCAGCGAAACTATTGTTTATTAATTTTTCTGCAAAATTATTGGCAGCAGGTATATTATAGGTATTTGATATATGCCATAATTTTTCTCCTTGCAATTTTAGAGCACTAATTAATCGTGAATTGGTGTGACCTAAGCTGCTAACGGCTATTCCAGAGTGAAAATCTACGTAGCGCTTACCGTCAATATCATACAAGTAAATATCTTTACCATAAGAAAAATTTATGTTAATAGGAGAATAAACTGGCAAAATAGGAGAAATTGTCATAAAATATTATATGCTAAATTTTATTATTAATAACATAAAAGCCGTTGTTTCGCAATGAGTAAGGATATGTATAAGATAGGTAAATTAATGTTTTCTGCACTGGGAAAAAACAAATACACAAAAGTTATCGCATTATTCTCATCAATTTTTATGATTTTATTCAGTGTGATATATTGTAATTATTTACTAAGGAGTAATTTCCTTTCTTCTTACCGTGATTCAAGTGTAAACTTAAAAAGTGTATTAGAAAATGGTATAATAAAAAAATACCATTATTTACTAATAGAAAAGCATCACATTAAATACAAAAATTTTGACTACATAAACCAACTAGTAAAACTACGTGCTGAATTATTACAATCAGTGAGCAAAGTAAAGGATTTCAGCTTAATACTGTATGATCAAAACGGCAGAATAATATTCAGTAATTTTAACACTCAAGATTATGATTATGAACAGTTACTTACAAACGATGAAATTGATAAATTATTAAGTGACCAAGAAATACTTTATACTACAGGAAATACATTAACTTCTATTTTCCCTATATTCCATGAAAATAGCGCTAAGCCGTCGTTTTTTTTGAAGATTCTTCGAAGCTACAATAATTCTTATGTTATAGCATATGGCCTATTTTTAATATTTTTAGGCTTATTATTAATAATTTTGATATTAATAATGTTCTATTTGCACTTTTCTAATACCAAAATGCTGGCCAAGCAACATAAAACTAACATTGAATTACAGCAGATAAAAGAGGCATTAGAGCAAGAAAATGCAAACAAGCTAAAGTTTTTTGCAAGCGTTACACATGAATTACGCACACCTCTTAATGCTATTATTGGATTTGCAGAGTTGATCAAAAATGAAACTTTAGGTTCAATGGATGACTCTCAATACAAGGAGTATGCAGACGATATATATAATGCAGGGACGCATTTACTTGCTTTAATTAACGATGTGCTCGATTTTTCAAAAGCTGAATCAAGTAGTTTAACAGTAGAAAAAGTGAAGTTTAACCTGAACAAAATAATAGATTCATGTGTAAATATGCTATTGCCTAAATTAAAAGAAGCCGGGATTAATTTAAAAAAAGAGATGACTAATAAACAATTATTAGTCATTGCAGATCCCAAGAGAATGAAACAAGTTATAATAAATTTATTATCAAACTCAATCAAGTTTACTCCTAAAGATGGTTTAATAAGAATGGTGATAAAAGAAAATATAGAAAAAAACTTATTAACCATTGAGTTTCATGACAATGGAATAGGAATAATGCAGCAGGATATATATAAAGTTATGTCTGTTTTTGGCCAAGCAGATTCGGGATATAGAAACGAAGGTACGGGCATCGGATTACCGTTAAGCAAGAAATTAGTAGAGTTAATGGGTGGAACTTTTGACATTAAAAGTGAAGCAAAACTTGGTACTACGATAACATTGAACTTCTTTTATGAAGAACAAACATGTGAAGATTCGATTGATTTTTAATAGGATCTATTTGATATGGCCTTACATCAGACGAAAACCACACTTTATCAAAAGCGGCAAGCCGAGAAGGTAGGCAGAAATTCATCAATAAGCCCCCGTCAAGAATCTTATCTGTTAGCTATATATAAAATTTGATACTCTGACTACAATATACTACTATAGATAGAAGTGTTATTAATGGAGCAAGGTATGGAATTAGCAGTAGGAAATAATGCACCCGATTTTAGCTTACCAACAGATTCTGGTGAAAATTTATCACTGAGTGAATTTTTTGATAAAAAAAATGTAGTTCTTTATTTTTATCCTAAAGACGATACTCCGGGTTGTACAATGGAGGCAAAAGGCTTTAGAGATAAAATAGATGATTTTTCTTTCCTTGACACAGTGATAATTGGTGTATCAAAAGATAGTGTTAAGTGTCACACTAACTTCAAAGCAAAATATTCTCTGCCGTTTTCTTTAGTTTCTGATGAGAATGCTGAAATGTTGGGAAAATATGGTGTTTGGGTAGAGAAAAGTATGTTTGGCAAAAAGTATATGGGAATAGAACGCACTACTTTTTTAATAGATAAAAAAGGTAAAATAGTGAAGATCTGGAAAAATGTAAAAGTTAGTGGACATGTTGATGAGGTTCTGGAAGAAGTAAAGAGAATATAAACTAAAGAATAGGTTAATGGCTACCCATTGCTACATAAAAAAGCTGAAATTACATAATTTTCGTAGCCACTCAAACTTTGAACTGGATTCAGATGATAGCTCAGTTGTAATAACTGGCAAAAACGGTATTGGTAAAACTAATATACTTGAAGCAATCTCGTTGCTTGCTAAAAGCAATGGAATGAAAAAAGCAAAAGCCAGTGAGATACAAAATAGATTCAGTAATGAAGATTGGGTAGTGCACTATGATTTTTTTAATGGAATGGATTTTAATTCAATTGGTATCGCAAAGAGTTTTGATAAGAAACTAATACAAATTGATGGAAAAACGCAATCGAGTTATTCATCTTTGTATAAGATATCCAATGTAATATGGCTGATTCCACAAATGGACTATGTTCTTCTTAATTCTCCAAGTGACAGATTAAAATTTTTAGACCGTATAGTCTCACTGTTTGAGGAAAATTACACTTGCTGCTACATGAAACACAGAAAAGCTAAACGTGAGCGAAGTAAACTGTTGAGAGAGAACACCTTGGACAAAAATTGGCTCTCTAGTCTTGAAAACATAATGGCCGTTAATGCAGTTAGTATTTTACGTATGCGATCGTCTGTTTTAAAGACACTACAAGACACAATTGATAACCATTCCGGTGAGCTTTTTCCGAAGGCAAGTTTGAAATTCAGCAGCCAGCTAACTTTGGACGATACTGCAGAATATTTTCAGAATCGTCTAAAGGAAAACAGAGAAAAAGATTCATTGACTGGTAGAGTAACTTTTGGTGTGCATAACGATAATTTTCGGGTTTTTTGTCAAAAAAGAAACGTACCAATAAATCTGTGCTCCACTGGAGAACAAAAGTTATTACTGCTTTCTATTATTTTATCCAGTGTAAAAGCAAGGTGTATTCATTACAATAAGGCACCACTTCTTCTACTTGATGATATAATGTCTCATCTGGATAAACATTACAGAAAGGCGTTAATAGAGGAAGTGTTAAGTATTCAATGTCAAACTTGGATAACTGATGTAAATCAAGATAATTTCAATAGCTATCTTTATTCTTTCAAGTTTTTTGAATTATCAAATGAATTAAATGCAAAACTTCCTTGACAAACCTCGCCAGCCCCCTTATCATGATACTGAAGGTATTCAGTTATCTTCATCTGTGCAGATTAAACAGCAAGAAAACAACGTAGTTGGCGTCTTATTTTTAATTTTTTACACTATGTGCACCTTATGTCTTCACAACATTTCTGGGTTTTTACCTATATAAGCTGAAACGCGCTTATAAGTCGTTTAAGACAGTATAGTACGCCAATTTTGCAGGATTAGAGAGTGACAACTAGCTAACACGGGGTTTCTTTTGCCTTTTTTTCTGCTTAGTAAATTTCTTAAACATTCAAACTAAGGTGAGTTGCATTCAAAAGCAGCTAAATTGCAGTGTTTAAGACTTAAAAAACGCCAATACTGAAAATAGACAATGACCAGGGCTTCTTTTGCCTTTTTTTTCATTTGGTAAATTTCTTAATATTCATAGCTAAACGACAACCGTTATTCCGCTGCTTGTTAGCGGCTGAGATACCGCGAATGAATCGCGGTATGACGGTATGCGGCGGCATGACGATAAGCCTTGTCATTCCAGCGCGTGACGCTGGAATCTAAACTTTAACTGATATGATTACAGAAAGAGAATTTATTAGGTATTCATAGACACTGAAAGTGGTCAGCTTGACCACTTTCAAGTAAAGAAAACTACGTTTGTGCCTCCAATAATTTCTATTACTTATCCGCTACTGCACCGTCTTTACAAATCACACCTCCTGGTGTTATTTTTGAAACGACTACAGGAGCGCCAAAAAACACAGCAGTGAATGCACCGAGTGCAAAAAGCGCTGGCCACGGCATTCTACCGAATATTGCAAGCAACGCTGCACCAATGATCACTATTGTGATCATTGGTCCACCTATGCCATGAGTATAGCCTATTATCTTGCATATCACTGATGATGTTGTATCACTTGTATCAACAAAAGCATCTGCAGCATTTGCATCAAACGCAAAGGAGAAAATTAAAACCGCAAGTAGAAGAAAATTTTTCATTATACCCTCCAATCATTTCTGTCCTAAGTTAGATTATTCTGCAATTTGAGTAAATGGTAAGGGTTCTAGTAAATTTGTCATCCTATCAGTTTATAAAAATTCCCGGATCTCAGTGTTATTCACTTGGACAACATTTATACAATTGTGGAATAATGGTGCTCCTTTAAGAAGCACCGTTTAGCTAATGCTTTTCTAAATCTGCAGCGCCTATTTTTTACACGCTCCTGTACTTGTATCCCAGTTGGTACCATCAGGGCAAGCAGTTGCACCATTTTTACAAATCACACCGCCTGGTACTATTTTTGAAACAACTACAGGTGCACCAAAAAACACAGCAGTAAATGCACCGAGTGCAAAAAGCGCTGGCCACGGCATTCTGCCAAATATTGCAAGCAATGCTGCACCAATTATTACTATTGTGATCATCGGTCCACCTATGCCGTGAGTATAGCCTACTATTTTGCATATTGTATTTGACGTTGCGTCATCAGTAACACTGCTAGCAAAAGCATTATCAAATGCAAAGAAGAGAATTAACGCCACTAGTAGAAGAAAATTTTTCATTATGCCTCCAATAATTTCTATGGCTTATTCGCTACTGCACCGTTTTGACAAATCACACCTCCTGGTGTTATTTTTGAAACGACTACAGGAGCGCCAAAAAACACAGCAGTAAATGCACCGAGTGCAAAAAGCGCTGGCCACGGCATTCTGCCGAATATTGCAAGCAACGCTGCACCTATTATCACTATTGTGATCATTGGTCCACCTATGCCGTGAGTATAGCCTATTATCTTGCATATCACTGATGATGTTGTATCATCTGTATCAACAAAAGTAGTACTTTGGTTGGGAACAGGAGGAGCACCTGCATCAAACGCAAAGGAGAGAATTAGAGCTACAACTAGAAGAAAATTTTTCATTATGCCTCCGATAATTTCTATTTAATGCTGGATTATCTACCATTTTGATTAAATTTAAGTAAATGGTGAGGATTTTTTTGCTTAAAAGTATCCTTTATTTCATTTAGAATACTTTTCTTGGTTCGTTTATATTACAGTGCTACAGAAATTTTACAGCATCGTTTATTGCCTTTATCGTGCTTTGATTGACACAATTCATAATGATGGAGTGGAGCATGCAGGGTATTTATCATTTTTAATTCTGTTATCAATATTTCCTTGTATCTTGAAAAAAGCATCTAGTGTTTTTAAGCTTAAGCATTAGGTGGAGAAGGGAAGAACTCTGGAAGATTCCTTAGATATAAAATCTGTAGAAAAGAAAAGAGTTCCCTTCTCAAAAGTAGAGGCTGGACGGTATCGTAGAAAGGCCTAAATGGTTCTAATTCTGTATTCACAAGGTAAGCCTTACTTTTCATTTTTAATAGTAGTATATGGAGTTATATATGATCAACAACTTTTTAGGTATAGATGTTTCAAAAGAACGCTTTGATGTTTCTCTCTCATTCATAAGTAAAAAAGGAAAGCGTGAAACTAGGAAAAGGAAATTTAAAAATGATGATACTGGGTTTCAAGGTCTACTGAACTTTCTACAAAAACATAACGTAGAAGAAGTAAAAGCTTGCATGGAATCCACTGGTTGTTATAGCGAAGCTTTGGCTGAGTTCCTCCACAACGCTGGATATTTCGTTAGTGTTGTAAACCCAGCTTGCATAAGATTTTATGCAAAAAGTAAGCTTACACGACAAAAGAATGACCAGACTGATGCAGAGATTATTGCAGATTATTGTCAAAGACAGGAACCTTCTCGTTGGACACCACCTTCTCCTGAAAAGAAAAAATTAAAACATCTTTATCGTTGCTCAAATGCGTTAAAGGATGAGTTAACATTAGCAAATAATCATTTAGAAAAGAAAGAGAGACTGCCTAAAGAAGTTGCAAATGCTTGGGAAGACCTTGCAATGAACATAGAGCAAAAAATAGAAACAATAAAAAACTCCATACGCGAACTATTAAAACAACACAAAGAATTGTTGGAAGATTTTCAACTCCTATTAACTATTCCAGGAATAGGAGAGGAAACAGCAATAGCTATTTTAGCTGAAATTCCTGGTATAAAAGCCTTTATAAATGCTAGGCAATTGGCAGCATATGCTGGAACTATACCACAAAATATAACATCAGGCTCATCCGTACATGCCAAGCCCAGATTAAGTAAAACCGGTTCACGAACATTACGTAAAGCAATGTACTTTCCTGCTATAGCAGCTAAAAAGCATAATCCTATCATTATGGCTTCTTGCGAAAGATTAAAAGAGAAAGGCAAGCATGCTATGGCCATAGTTGGTGCTGCAATGCGTAAGTTACTTCATATAGTTTTTGGTGTTTTAAGTTCAAAAAAGGCCTTTGATCCAGATCATATCAAGAACTATAGGGCTAAAAGGTTAACTGAAGGTTTAGTACTTTAAAATCAAAAAATGCTTCTAATTCATCTTATGTAAAATGGCATCTTACACAAATTTATTGAATGTTGTTGGTTAGTGGATATGTTGATAAGTAAATTTCTGCTGTTTTATATGTAACTAATTTACTTATCAACATATCCACTAACTATAATCTGTATACTGCTACACAGTTGGAAGTATTTTTTGATTTTATTATGCAATTTGGAGAATTTTTATGACTTTTTTGTTGACTAACAAGACGGTATCTTTTCTCATCGTTTTAATGGCTGTGGCGTCAACATTCGCAAATTTTTTAGACCAGTACAACATTGGCTGGGTATTTATCATTGATAACATGCCACAGGATATTTTATCATCTTTGATGCCGCGTATTAGGGAGATAATATCAGGCCCGCCGCAAAGCTTACTAACTTTAGCAATTGTAGGTGCTGTTTGGACCGCTTCATCGACAATTGAAGGGCTTAGAACAATACTCAATAAGGCCTATAAAGTTCCGGTTTCGCCGCCTTATATATTAAGAAGAGTACTAAGTATATTACAATTTTTAGTAATCACGCTTATTATAACTCTAACTATAGTGTTTTCTACACTAGTACCAATGCTAATTGATTTTTCCTATCAGGGGCTAAGTTATACTAGGTATTTACTTATTGAATTTGTACTTTTCACAGTAGTCTCTTGGCTATATTTTATGTTACCAAACATAAAACAAAATTTATCAGACGTATTTCCTGGATCTTGTGTAGCTGTTATTCTTTGGACGATTTCTGCTTCAGCTTTTAAGCAATACTTAAAAGCTTCCTTTGACCAACTGGATTTGATATATGGAAGTTTAGGTGGTGTGGTAGTGTCATTACTATTTTTTTATATGCTAAGTTTGATTTTTATATATGGAGCAAAATTCAATTTTCAGCTAAAATATTTCAATGGATCTCGCTAAGGAGAAAGAAATGGGTAAGTTAGAAGGTAAAGTAGCTTTAATCACCGGAGCTTCAGGTGGAGTAGGCTCTGCTGTTGCAAAAAGGTTTATAAGAGAAGGTGCATGTGTGATTCTGATTTCAAGATCTCTTGATAATCTCAAGCCACTATATAATGAAATTGAAGAGCTTGAAGAATTTAAAGAAGGCTCTGTGAAACTAATTCAGCTTGATCTTTTAGACTTTGAGAATGTAAAGATACTGACAAACATGATAGAAAGCCTGAAATTATCAGAATCTGGAGCACTTGATATATTAGTTGCGTGTGCTGGAATTTTAGGCAAACTGAACCCCATTCATGACTGTGAGATTGAAGAGCTACAGAACGTAATGAATACAAATTTTACTGCCAATTGGTACTTACTAAAAAACTTAGATCCAATGCTAAAAAAGTCTAATGCTGGAAGAGCGATATTCATGACCTCAGAAGTGACACTTTCTCCTTCCTCTTATCCATATTGGATGCCGTATGCTGCAAGTAAAGTTGCACTAGAAATAATGGTGCAGATATATGCATCTGAGACAAAACATACAAAATTATGTGTAAATGCTGTATACACGGAAGGACCTGTGGGTAGTGAGCAGGCATTTCCTGGATCTGAATTGGTGTCACCTGATAAACTAACAGATAAATTTGTGGAATTAGCTTCTGAAGACTGCAGCATATCAGGAAAAATCTTACCGCTCAGCAAATCTCCCGAATAAATTACCATAGTATCTGCAAAGATACCGTTAAGCCCACAACTGTATGAACATTGTGATTTGAGAGTAATCTCCACTAGGAAGGATGTCATCCCAGTGCCTCTATGGTGTCATTCCAGTGCTTGACACTGGAATCTAGTCTTTATTATGCAGCCACTTATTTAAAGTTAAGTTTTCTGGATCCCAGATGGCTTTGTTGCATCGCTAGCTATGATGGATTAAAGATAAAAAAGGTGGAGAATATCAGTAGCTTATTATTCTGGTATTTATAACAAGAACGGTCAGTGAATACCTAAATTTGAGTAAAAGAAATTTCACTACCACTCACTAATCCGGCTAAAATTCAAGAATTTCAATGCTTTAGCTATTTTCAATAGAATTAAATTTATTAATATAAATAACAAGTTACTATTCTTAAATTTGATCAGATTGATTGCAAAAAAAACAAGATTTTCAATAAGTTGCTTATAATCCTAATTATAGTTAGCCTTTCATAAGTAGCGATGCAACAAAGCCATCCCAGACTGGGATGACACCTCTGGGCACTGCCGTCATAAAGGAACCAGTGTCAGCTACTTGAATGACATCATTTGCTGTGCAATTTACCTTCAAAAATGAATGTTTGTACAGCTGTGTGTCAAGCACTGGAATCTGCCACGCAAATTGCAATGTTCGTACAGTTATGCGTCAAGCCTAAAAGTAATTAGCTAATAGGTTTAATAAAAATTCACATATACAGGAAAGATTGGTAACATTACTTGAATAGAGACCGTTATTGTAATTATGCCGAAACGCACAGATATAGAATCTATATTAGTAATAGGAGCAGGCCCAATAGTTATAGGTCAGGCATGCGAGTTTGATTATTCCGGAACGCAAAGCTGTAAAGTATTAAAAAGTGAAGGTTATAAAGTCATTTTGGTTAACTCCAACCCCGCAACTATAATGACAGATCCTGAGTTTTCTGATGCGACGTATATTGAGCCGGTACTGCCTGAAATCATAGAGAAAATTATAATTAAGGAGAGGCCAGACGCAATATTGCCAACAATGGGCGGGCAAACAGCGCTCAATTGTGCAATAAAACTTGCAGATGATGGAGTGTTAGACAAATACAACGTAGAATTAATAGGGGTAAATAGAGAAGCAATAAAAAAAGCAGAGGATAGAGAGTTATTCCGCCAGTCCATGGATAAAATAGGACTGAAATACCCCAAAAGTATCATTATAAAAAATCAAGAACGAATAAAAGAGGCTTTGGATTACATTGGATTACCAGCAATTATCCGCTCGTCATTCACTCTTGGTGGCGCAGGTAGTGGCATAGCATATAATAAAGAGGAGTTTTTCAATATCGCAGAAAGTGCTCTCAAAATTTCGCCAATAAATGAAGTTCAGATAGATGAATCAATTATCGGCTGGAAAGAATATGAAATGGAAGTTATCCGCGATTGTAAAGATAACTGCATAATAGTCTGTTCGATAGAAAATGTTGATCCGATGGGAGTGCACACTGGGGATAGCATAACTGTTGCTCCTGCTTTGACTCTGCGTGACGTAGAATACCAACAGATGAGAAATGCATCTATAGCAGTGCTGAGAGAAATTGATGTTAGTGCCGGTGGTGCAAATGTTCAGTTTGCAGTGAATCCTAAAGAAGATGGAAGCCTCGTTGTAATTGAAATGAATCCAAGGGTTTCTCGTTCTTCTGCACTTGCTTCGAAAGCAACAGGCTATCCTATTGCAAAAGTTGTAACTAAACTTGCTATTGGCTATTCCCTCGACGAAATACGTAACGACTGTGCTCCAATAATACCAGCAGCATTCGAACCAGTGATTGATTATATCGTCACTAAAATTCCTCGATTTGAGTTTGAGAAATTTAAAGGAACGAATTGTGAACTATCAACCTCCATGAAATCAGTGGGAGAAGTAATGTCTATAGGCCGCACTTTTAATGAGTCACTGCAGAAAGCTTTTCGTTCACTTGAAACTGATCTTACAGGACTTGATGAAGTGTTTCCTGAGAACATTGATATTGATCACGTAAAATCTCAATTAGCAAAATTGCTACCAAACAGATTACTGATTGCTGCTGACGCAATGCGCCACGGAATTAGCATAGAAGAAATAAATTCGATTACAGGATATGACTTATGGTTTCTGCAAAATATACAGCAAATTATATTAACTGAACAAAAAATCAAGGAAAATGGATTTCCTGGAACTGCGTACGAAATGTTAGAGCTGAAAAAAATGGGATTTTCAGATGCAAGATTAGCAAAGTTAAGTAATAGACCTACCTCTGTCATTCCAGTACCCTCTAATGTCATCCCAGTGCGTGACACTGGGATCCAGCCAGCGTTACACGCTGGAGATCGAGTAAAACAAATCGAAGAAATAAGAAAAAAATTTGGCATTAAACAAGTTTATAAACGCGTAGACACCTGTGCAGCTGAATTTGAATCGAGCACTGCTTATATGTATGGCTGCTATGAGGGTGATGTTGAAAATAAAACGGAATGTGAGGCGAATATTTCTGACCGAGAAAAGGTTGTCATTTTAGGAAGTGGTCCAAATCGCATTGGTCAAGGTATTGAGTTTGATTATGCATGCGTACATGCAGCTTCTGCCGCCAAAGAAATGGGGTATGAAACAATAATGATCAACTGTAATCCAGAAACTGTCTCAACTGACTACGATACCGCTGATCGTTTATATTTTGCCCCACTGATTGCAGAGGATGTGCTTGAAATACTTAGTAAAGAGCAAGAAAATGGCACACTGGTTGGTGTAATAGTTCAAATAGGTGGTCAAACACCTTTAAAGTTAGCCAAAGTGCTTAACGAGAGAGGTTTCAAAATTCTGGGAACTTCGTTTGATTCTATTGACCTTGCAGAAGATCGCATGAGGTTTAAGAATCTTGCTTTGCAACTTAATTTAAAACAACCTGGAAGTTCTATCTGCTATTCAGTAGAAGAAGCGTTAACCAATGCAGAAAAGGTGGGGTTTCCACTAGTAGTCAGGCCATCATATGTCCTCGGTGGTCAATCCATGTCGATTAGACACGATACTCAGAGCTTTAAAGAGTATGTCTTGAATCAAACCAAAATTTTTGAACACGGATCGCTGCTTCTTGATAAATTTTTAGTCAATGCAGTTGAGGTTGACGTTGATGCTGTATGTGATGGGGAAAAAGTTTTCATTGCAGCGGTCATGGAGCACATTGAAGAAGCTGGTATCCACTCTGGCGATTCAACATGCTCAATACCGACAAATACATTGAGCGACGAAGTAATAAAAGAGATTAAGCTACAAACTGAAAGAATAGCATTAGCATTAAAAGTGAAAGGTCTGATAAACATTCAGTTTGCTGTTCAAGAGAATAGACCTCTTGCAGAACCTGTTTGTGATGAGAAATTTTTAGGAAAAGTGCAGATGAGCACCACAGAATACTCGAATGTATTTGAGGAGCGCAGACAAGCTTTGACGACAAAATTGCCTTCAGAAATCGAGTTATGCAAGAGGTCTAGTGATGTATACATACTTGAAGTGAATTTAAGGGCTAGTCGCACAGTTCCTTTTATTTCCAAGGTAATCAATATTCCTATTGCAAAGCTTGCCACTCAGGTTATTTTGGGTAAAAAATTGAATCAGGAAAACAAGCCTTTCAATCATTTTGCAGTTAAAGCTGCTGTTTTTCCATTTACCCGCTTTGCAGGAGTGGATACTTTACTTGGTCCTGAAATGAAATCAACAGGAGAAGTGATGGGAATCGACTCATCTTTCGAAGCTGCACTTGCAAAAGTGCACATGGCTGCAGGATACAAGTTACCAACAGAAGGAGCAGCTCTGGTTTCAGTAAAAGATGATGATAAAGAGTATATATTGCCTGTTGTACGAATGTTGAAAGAACTGAGTTTTGAAATATATGCAACCAAAGGTACGGCTTTGTATCTGAACAATAACGGCATTGCTGCAAAAGCTGTAAATAAAGTGAGAGAAGGCAGACCCCACATAGTTGATATGCTCAAAGATGGAAAAATAAATCTAGTGATTAATACTTCAAAAGGTGTAAAGTCAGTCTCAGACAGCAAAGATATCAGGAGAACTGCTATTTTGCAAAATATAGCTTACAGCACCACAGCTTCCGGAAGTAAAGCGTTAGTGCTTGCAATTCAATATGTAAAGAATAGCAAACTGGAAGTGAAATCATTACAGCAGATACAAAACGTTTAAATATCAAAACTAGAATAATTCACTCTCAAAATGCTAAAGAGAACATAATAAAAAGATGGGAATTTTGAAGGAAATAGTATACCTAAAGAATCAACTAGCGTAATTGAACAGCCAAATGCTGCAACGAATGCTCCACAATCTCACCTAGAGGACACTTCCCTTATATGTTAAGAACAAGTCTTTATAAATATCAAAGTAGTGATATTAAAGACACACAGAGAAGAGGAACCGTCACGCCCCTTGATTATAAGAATCGTTGTTCAGCAAGGTTCTCTTCTCTGGTTTATTATACTGAAAGTTCCGAACAACTGATTGAGCTTTTAGGCTCGTATATAAGGCTGGAAAATGCAGTATATGTTATTATTACGGAGGAATTATGAATTCATCAAACATTATTGCTGGCATTGATGTTAGCAAAAGTAAATTAGATCTCCACATTCACCCACTTGAGCATTATAAAATATTTGAAAACAATGTACAATCCATTGATGAAATGCTGGACTTTTTACGTTTGCATAATGTAACCAAAATTGGTCTTGAGGCAACTGGTGGATACGAAAAATTATGTGCCTATACTTTACTAAGCAATGGTTTTAAAGTGTACGTCATTCAACCAAGGTGGGAGAGACTATGCTAAAAGCCTTGGTATTACTACAAAAACTGATAAAATAGACTGCAGTATCATCTCACGTTATATTAATAATACAGATATGCGTGTTACTCCTTTAACAGTTAGTAATGGCAATATTGATTGCTTGAAACAAAAATTATCTCGTAGAAACCAACTTGTAGAAATAGCAAAAATACAAAAAACCCAAATCCAACAGGTAACTGATACATCTATAATCAAACAAATAGAGGAACTTCTTGCAATTTTACGTAATCAAATTAAAACTTTAGAAGATGAAATGATTACATTTATCGATCAAAACCAAGAGCTTAAAAGAAAATATATATCAATAACTATATAGTAGCGGGATGACGGTTTTTCAAATTATCGGTAAATCTAAGTCAGTTTAGCTATAGGCAGCAATTTTCTGTATTTATTTTAAATTGAAGAAAGCTCAAATGAAAGATCGTGTTTTGCTAAAAATCACAGAATGCAGTCTGGTTACTATTTAAAAGGATATGTTCAAAAAACTGTGTCAAATCAACTCATACACTTCATTACCAACTTCATGATGAAGTTCCGCAGTTGGATGGAAATAATCAAAAAAGAAATAATCCTTTAGTGTTTCTTTGCTACACCCAGGGTTATAGTGAACGTCAAGTTCCCCTTTAAATATCAACTTTAAGAGTATTTTTATATTTTCTTTAAATCTCCCAACTTGGTCTGCAATGTTCGATGTGCATGCATCTTGACAATTTAAACCTTTGCTCTTGTATTCGCTAAACATACTTCTCATTTTAGAGTTAAGATCAAATGCTTTTATTTCAAGATTTGTACTTTTCTTCATATAATCTAAGCCTTTAGCCAGTTTTGCATTGAAACTCTCCGTGAGCTTTGTAGCTAGTTCCCTTGCTTCTTCATCTCTATTAAAAGCTGGTATTGAGCCAACTTCAGGTGCATTTGCAACAACTACATGCTTAACACCATGTTCATTTAGAACCTTAAGTGCATTACATATTTCACTCACTGCTTGTTCCAACACTTCTTCCGCTTTAGTATCGTCATAAGCAGTGGCAACCATAACATCATTTCCGCCGATTATGATGCAAAATAAATCTTCTTTACCTATATCTGGATGATGTTTAATTACCGCATCTAGCTGGTTAGCTAAACGAAATTTATTGAAGAAATAAGAAAAAATAGGGTCAAAAATTTCAGATGCTGTTGCATATGAAACTGCGTAATTCTGACCTTGCTGTTCGTGGCATCTCCCAAAAAATGAATAACTCCACCCAGGTTTAAATTCATCTAAATCTAAATATTTTGCTATATATTCAACAGCAGTAGGGCTATTGCTAAAAGATCTTCCTTGATAAAAAGGATCATCAAATTTTACGCTTTTTGCAAAGGATAAATTATTTAAAATTCCAATGATTGCGCCATTATCGGATAAGCTATCACCCAGAACATAAAAATTTCTATACTTTGAATTAGAATTGTCATTTTTGTTTGTCATAATATTTACTGTAGATTAGCATGTTGTTTCATTAGATTCATAGAAAAAGAAAAATAGCGGTGAAATTATACAACTTTGGCCTAACTTGCTCTCCACTTTTTCCGGGCAAAATCAGCTTCTTCTTAACTTGACACGTATACTTAAAAGAACCCTCTAAGTTTTCTAGCACGGCTTGGATGTTTCAACTTGCGCAGTGCTTTTGCCTCTATTTGCCTAATTCTCTCACGTGTTACATTAAAAATTTTTCCTACTTCTTCTAAGGTATGTTCCTTCCCATCTTTACCAAGGCCAAAACGCATTCTTAAAATTCTTTCTTCCTTTGGTGTTAAAGTTGCAAGAACATTGGTTGTAATGCCACGCAAGTCAGCAAGTATTGCAGCATCCTCTGGCCTGGAGACTCGCTTGTCTTCTATACAATCACCAAAGGTACTACTATCATCTTTTCCTGTTGGAGCTTCAAGACTTACTGGATCCCTTGCTATTTTCATAACTTTGCGTATTCTTTCTAGTGGCATTGTCAGTTCTACACTCAATTCCTCTAACGTCGGCTCTCTTCCCATCTCATGAGTCATCTTTCTTAATGCTCTGTTGATTTTACTGATAATTTCCACCATATGAACTGGTATTCTAACTACTTTAGACTGCTCAGGTATTGCTCTAGTGATTGATTGTCTTACCCACCAAGTGCCATAAGTTGAAAATTTATATCCACGTTTGTAATCAAACTTATCCACGGCCTTCATAAGACCAATATTGCCTTCTTGTATCAAATCAAGCAGATCAAGGCCTCTTTTTGAATACTTCTTAGCAATGGAAACTACTAGCCTTAAGTTAGCCTTAATCATTTCTTGCTTTGCTTCAGAGACTTCTCGTTCGTGTTTTTGTATTCTCTTGATTAGCTCCTTAAATTCTTGTACGTTATCTTCCTGTATATGCTGCTTAATACCGTTCAAGGTACTAGCTATATGTTCAGAGTTATCGTCTATAAACCTTAAAAATTTGTTTTTTAATTCACCTGTAAAAGAGGACTGATTTTCATTGATCTTTAAAAGACTTATCTTTTTCAATTCGTGCTTTAAAAGCACGTCATCATAAACTTTATAGAAACTTTCTCTATCGATATCGTATTTTCTAGCCTCAGCAATAAGATTAGCCTCTTCAAGCGTAATGGATCTATTTATCTTATAAAGTTCTTGTGTAATTCTGGCAACAGCAGCATCACTTAACTTAATTTGTAATGCTATAGACCATATTTGATTATACAAATTTTCTAGCTCATTAGAGAAATTTTTAGAATTTTTTCTTAATATCAACGCTTCATTTGTTAAAGTAATTATCTCATCCAATGCAACTATGACCTTTGGCAATAAGTCACTTTCCATTTCAAGAATAGAAACATTTAAATTGACTGAACTTATATCTTCATTATTACCGTCTTTCTCATCATCACTTTTTTTACTATCTTTCTCATCATCACTACAGTACTCAGCATCTTCAGAAACATCCTCAGAATCCTCAACATCTTCAGCACTTTCTTCACTCTCTTCACTTTCTTCTTTGGGTACCACATTAAAATCAGAGTTATAAATTGCATCCAGATCTATAATTTCTCTCAGTAAGAGAGCTCCATTACTTAAATCATCACGCCATACTTTTATCACCTTTAATGTTACTGATGTTTCAATTATTGCACGTAACATGTTATGCTTTTCAGATTCAATTTTTTTTGCTATCTCGATTTCATCTGCCCTTGATAAAAGCTTTACGGAGCTCATGTCTTGTAAATAAATCCTCACTGGATCATCATTTTGTACTAAAGTTGCAGTAACATTTGGCGATGTGTCATCATCATCAAGTTTACTATCATCACTGTTGGAAGGAATATCTTCTTCATCTTCGCTACTTTCAAGCACATTAATTCCGGAATCCTGCAATAAAGATATAGCATCATCTATAAAGTCAGACGAAAAATTTTCATCTGATAATTTATCATTTATATCATCAAAGGTGATAAAACCACCCTTTTTTATACTCTTAGTTACCAGATCTTTGATAATTTTTTTCTTATCTTCTGCATCATTAATAGTTGACATCATTACCTTTATAGTTTATAATTTTATTTCTTATTAACAAACAAACTTACAACGAGCAAGTCTATAATTTTACTTTTAACTTGTGGCTATTTGTTACTTCATATAGTTTAAGATACTGTTAATTTATGTACACTTGTCTTAATCGATTGTTCCATACTTTTCTTCCATTTTTACTGCTATGGATAATCCAACTGAAAATGTTGCAATTCCAACCACTATAGCAGTAAGCATTAAAACATGGGGTATAGGATTGCTATATGAATAAAAATTTGAAACCAATATAGGAGGCAAGGAACTTTTTATATATCCTAGAGATATGTAAAATAACAAAACAGATGCTTGGAAGACGCTTACCCCTATCATTTTCTTGATTAAATTTTTATCGTTTATAATAATATATAAACCTAGCACCATTAATACAATAATAATCGTATAATTATATAAAGTCATTGTTTTTTCCTACGAGCAAAATTTATATATATAATTAACATAGAGGAGCAGACAGTAAATGCTACACCTAATTCCACCAAAAAAATACCTAATTTTTGACCGGTTCTATTATTGGTTAACAAGATATCATAAGATAAAAAATTTTGGCCAAGTAAAGTTGTTGCAACGCCCGTTCCTCCATAAATTAAAATACCTAACACGTTAGTCAATCTAATCACAGAATAAGGTATTGCTTTTAGAGTTGTAGATACACCAAATAGCATTGAGTATAATATTATCCCGGAGGCAATAATTATTCCTGCTTGAAAACCTCCACCCGGAGTGTAATCACCGTGAAATTGTATGTATAAACCAAATAAAATGATAAAAGGTATCATCAAAAATGTTACTGCATTTAATATCGGATCTTTAATCATTTTCTTTTTCTTCTTTTAATATCAACGTTATACAAAGCGCAGCAGTAAAAACTACTATAGTTTCTCCAAACGTGTCATAACCACGAAAGCTTGCCAAAATAGCTGTCACTATATTAGGAATACCGGTAGCTTTTTCGGTATTTTCCACATAATAAGGAGCAACATGCAAGTGGATCGGAGCATTGTGGCTGCCAAAATCTGGCAATTGAATCATAAAATATGACAAACATACAGCCAGAAATAACATAAAAAAAAGCGTTATAGGGTTATGAGATAGATTTACTTTATGATTCTTTATCAAGGAGAGTGCTGCAAACGTAAAAACTGTACTGAGCCCCGCACCAACAGAAGCTTCAGTAATTGCAACATCAGGTGCATTCATAATTAAGTATATAAGCGCAATAAGTGAACTAAATACACACATTAGAACAGCACTTACGACTAAATGTTGCGAGAAGACTATAAAAACCGTCACTGTTAGTAACAACAAAAGTAACACTACATTTAATATTTCTAACACCTTAGCCTTCTTTAACAGTTTTTTTCTTAACTTTATAATGAGTGCGTGCTAAAATATAGCTATTAGTTGAGTTAGCTACCCATATTATAAAAATTAATAATACTATTTTAACAGTATTGATTGAAAATCCATTCTGCAAAGCAAAACCAATTAACAATAACGTTGCACCGCTAGAATCTGTAATACCTGCTGCATGTAACCTAGTATAGAAATCAGGAAATCTGATCACCCCTATATTTGAAATAATTATCAAACAAATACCTAAAAATATGAAAATGGATCCTATCATAAATTATCAAAACAACATTAATCTCATTAGTGCTATAGTTGATATAAAGCTAACGCTAGCATACAACAATGCTATATCAATTAAAAAAAAATTATTCAGAATGATTGATATTGCTGTTATAAGTACAACTACTTGCGTTGAGAAATTATTGAACGCTAAAACCTTATTGTACACATCATTTGACTTAGACACTATGCAACACAACATTACACTCATACAGAACAACAGTGTATAGATAGCAATGCAAATCATTTAAAGACTATGTGACTTCAGTAGATTTCTAAACGGATACTTCTTCATCGCCATCTTGATCATTTATTTCATCATCTATTTCACCATCCACTTCATAATCTTGGCTTTCTTGACTTGCATCAAGATCTGTGTTATCAGAAAAATTTAATAAATTCGCTAGCTTACTTGTATTACTGCTGTAAACATTATTCATATTTCCTTTCATGTATTCCTTGCATCTACCTACCAAAAGGCTAAACAGCTCATGAGTATCCACCTGTTTTCCTGCTATTTCATGTAAGGAAACTATGGTATTTTTATGACCTTTAAACTTAGCTGCTTGAATTGGATTACTTGCCCCTGTATTTAAATCATGTGTTCTTTGACTTGCCAACAGAACCAATTTGAAACGGTTACTTACCCGTTCTATACACTTTTCTACAATAGACTCAGCCATAAGATACTACCTTAATAAGTTTTATACTATATCACAAAAAACAAGTTGTCAACTTTGTATCTATTGCGATTCAACTTCATGTTTTACTTTTTCTGCCTCAGATTTTATTTCTTGGCTTTCTGTCATCGTGATTGTTATCTCATGATCAAGTTTTTTTAGAAATCCTAACAATCGCTCTAAAGAAAAACCATCTATTTTACCATTTTTAATTTGCGATACCTTTGGCTGATCAATACCAAGTTTCTCAGCTGCAAAAGCCTGAGTCCAAGCATTTTTTTCTACAATTTTATTTATTATATAAAGCAACTTTGTTTTTATTCCTGCACTGTCTAAGTTATTTAACGATATTATTTCCATAATTCTTACACTCACATATCAATTAACTTTATTAAATATTATAACATAATATTTAATATACCAAGATATTAATATCATGTAACTTGTCAATAATTATATGATATCAATATTTAAAACTTTAAGTTGATTATATATTAATATTTTTATCAAATTTCTAGTAATTTTAAATTACCATTTTACCATCAGTCTATCTGAAAAAACCATTTATAGAAAGAACAAGCTAAGATTACAAAGCTTGAAATACAAAAATAATTATTTTATAAATTTATCTTACATAAGAAGTTTATATCTCTATATCTTAATATAAATATTTATTTAAATTTTTAAAATTTCTATTTTAACGAGAATTCTATATATTATATTTATAATATAATTTAAATATTTGTTGCTTTTTAGCTGGAACATTATTTAGTTAGTAAGTAAAATTGTGTTGAATATGACAAAAATAAAAAAAGATGTTGCTGTTATTATGGGAAGTGAGTCAGATTACACCACTATGGTCCATACTGTTGATATGTTAAAAGCATTAGAAGTTTCACATGATATATTCATAATATCTGCACATAGAACACCAGAAAGGCTCTTCAATTTTGCTAAATCTGCACAAGAAGAAGGTTTTAAGGTTATTATAGCTGGTGCAGGAGGTGCAGCTCATTTACCTGGTATGGTTGCGTCACTAACTTGTTTACCAGTTATCGGCGTTCCTGTGCATAGTAAACAATTAAATGGGCTGGACAGCCTACTCTCTATAGTTCAAATGCCAAAGGGTGTTCCAGTTGCAACCATGTCTATAGGAGAAAATGGAGCATATAATGCTGCCATTACTGCCGTATCTATATTGTCAATTTCCAACAGTGAAATTGCAGGTAGGTTAAAAAAGTGGAGAGAGAAACAGACCAAAGAAGTAAAAGAAAAACCAGTTTCATAATAAATCTATGGCAATAATTCTTTTAGACACAAAAACCATAAACCGTATAGCAGCGGGGGAGGTGATAGAAAGGCCAGCAAGTGTAGTAAAGGAATTAGTGGAAAATGCAATAGATGCTGGAAGTTTAGAAATAGAGATTAAAATAGAAAGTGGTGGGCGTAACCTTATTATTGTGACAGATGATGGTAACGGAGTAGAAAAAAACGATTTAGAACTTGCGTTTATGCGCCATGCTACTTCAAAATTGAGCGATAGTGAGTTGATAGAAATCAAGCATCTTGGCTTTAGAGGAGAAGCTCTGCCTTCAATTGCAGCAGTAAGTAGGATAAAATTATCGTCTAAGGCAAGAGAAGCAAGTGAAGCATGGTCTATAAGTTATGAGGGTGGAGAGAAAATAGGGGAGCAAACTCCTTACTCTTTATCGCAAGGGACACATATTGAAGTACGAGATTTATTTTTTGCCACTCCAAATAGACTAAAATTTCTAAAAACCGAAAGAGCAGAAACTCAAAGCATTGTTGATATTGTAAACAACCTAGCAATGATTAACTATCATATAGGGTTTACTCTCACTTCAGGTAATAAAAAGCTCTTAAAATACGCTAAGCAGACTTCGTTATTTCATAGATTGTGTGAAGTAGAAGAAGAATTTCAGGGCAGTTCTCTGGAGATTAATGAAGAAGAAGACGGCATTAAACTTACGGGACACATCTGTAAGCCGACCGTCAATCGTGGTAAGTCCACTCAGATCTATACGTTTGTTAATGGAAGGCCAATCAAAGATAATCTACTTATTGGCGCAGTTAGGTATGCATATCATGATTTTATTCCAAGCGATAGGTATCCTTTCGCAGCGTTACATTTAGAGATACCTTATGATCAAGTAGATGTAAATGTGCATCCAAATAAGTCAGAAGTAAGGTTTCAGAATAAGAAGCTCATATATGAGATAATGACAAGAGGATTAATTAAAGCATTGTCAAGAAGGATAGGCACCTTTCCAGCGCATGACCAGAAAATGGATTCAACATTGCCAGATCCTTTTGATAAACCTGATGTTCAAAATGAAAGAAGGCCAAGTCCTTTTGAAAATCAACTAATAAAAGAATTTGCTTCTCCAAATGAAAAAGCAAAAGGCTTATCAGAACAGTCAAAATCGTTTGATTATACCGGCATACAGAAATTCCCAGCACAAGCGGAGGCTATGGTTCTAGAAAAAAAGGTGTTAGAGCAAGTTGATTTGATAGAGAGCCACCCGCTCGGGTTTGCACGCTGTCAGGTCTATAATACTTATATTATTGCAGAGGTAAGAGACAAATTGATTATAGTCGATCAGCATGCAGCCCACGAGAGATTAGTATATGAATGCCTAAAACAAAAATCAAGTATAAAAAGACAAAAACTACTTCTTCCTGAAACGGTTGAAATCAAAAATCAAGCCGGAATGGAGATGATTGAAATCTATAAAGATAAGTTATTTGAAATGGGTTTTGATATTGAAATCAAATCAGAGAATAAAGTGATAGTAAAAGAAATCCCTGCAATTTTGGGAGCAATAGATGTGAAAGAGATGCTAATTAACATAATTGATAGATTAACGGAAATAGAAGATACATTGCCAGTAGAAGATAAAGTGAACAAAATATTGGCCACTATCGCTTGTCATGGATCAATTAGAGCGGGTAGAAAAATGAGGTTAGATGAAATGAATGAGCTGCTGAGACAAATGGAAAAAACACCATATTCCGGGCAATGCAACCACGGAAGACCAACTTATATAGAAATGAAACTCAGTGATATTGAAAAACTTTTTGAGCGTAGGTAATGAGGTTGCCATAAATATGTAACCTCGTCATCCAAGTAGCTCATAGAAACGGATTAAACGAAAAAACTTCCTTGACAAACTCCGTCAGCCCCCTTATCATGAAAGTGAAGCTATTTATTTATCTTCTCTGTACAGATTAAATGACAAAAAAACTCACGTATCTGGCGTCTCATGTTTAATTTTTTGCACTATGTGCACCTTATGTCTTTATAAAACTTCTACCTACATAAGCTGAAACGCGCTTATAAAGCGTTTAAAACATAAAAAAACGCCAACTTAAAAATGGATAGTGAATAACTAGCTACCCTAGGGTTTCTTTTGCCTTTTTTTCTGTTTAGTAAATTTCTTAAACATTTATGACTAAAGGTTAGTTGCATTAAAAAGCAGCTAAATCGCGGTTATTAAGCGTTTAGAATAAAAAAACGCCATACTTGAAAGTATAATGTAAGTAATTAGCCAACCACGGGGCTTCTTTTGCCTTTTTTTTCGCTTAGTAAATTTCTTAATGTTTATAGCTAAACGACAACCGTCATCCCGCTACGTGTTAGCGGGATCTCTTGTTAGCGCCGCGGCGGTATGACGTCTCGCTTGCAACCTATAGCTTTGTCATTCCAGTGCTCCTTTTTTTGTCATCCCAGTGCCTTGACTATTTGGATCCAGAAAACTTAGCTTCGAGTCAAGTAGGCTGCAAATAAAAACTGGATTCCAGCGTCACGCGCTGGAATGACACCCTGACAATCGTCATCCCGCTACGTGTTAGCGGGATCTATGTTAAGAGATACCGCGGCGGTATGACGTATAGAAACTAAAAAAGTTCTTTTTTAAAAAACTTAAGTTATACTTATAAGTATTTGATACTTTTTATAGTGATTATGTCGAGTTTAAGCTGCCTTTATGGTGATAATGCAGAATTTGTAGAAGAGATGTATAGCCGTTATCTGCAGGGCGATAAATCAATCGGGGAAGATTGGAACAGAATTTTTTCAAGTAATTTAGAAGTTAATAAAGCGGAGACCTGCGGTGCACAACATGTAACTAAGGTGGATGATTCAGTAGCAAATTTTTTCAGATCTTACGGTCATTTTTTTGCGGATCTTAATCCGTTATCACCCAATGTGAATAAGGAAGTAGATTATCAGAAATATTCGAATCTATATCCGGCAAGTGACGCTGGAATCTATAGAGATATTTACTGCAAGAACATCGGTTTTGAATTTATGCATATCTCCTCTTATGAGGAGAGGATGTGGCTGCAGGAAAAGATCGAAAATCAAACCTATACGCTGAGTTCACAAGATAAAAAGGAAATACTGAGGCACTTGATCGAATCTGAGATGTTCGAGCAATTTCTCCATATGAAATTTCCTGGATATAAGCGTTTTTCTATAGAAGGTGGAGAATCAGCTATCGTTGCAATTGAAAAAATCATTAGTGATTCTACGGTTTTTGGTATTGAAGAAATAGTCCTTGGCATGGCTCATCGCGGACGACTCAATGTTCTAACCAAAGTTATGGGCAAAGAATATGCAGCAATGCTGTCTGAATTTCAAGGCAATCTTGCATACCCAAGTGGTCTTGAGGTGTCTGGTGATGTTAAATATCACCTTGGTTACTCTTCTGATCGAGCACTTTCAGGTGGCAAAAAAATACATTTAAGTTTATGCCCTAATCCATCTCACCTTGAAGCGGTAAATCCGGTTTTGGCTGGAAGAATAAGAGCAAAACAGAATATAAGATCTGTGCTTGGCATATCAATTCATGGTGATGCGGCTTTCATCGGTCAAGGAGTGGTTGCTGAAACTTTAACCTTGAGCAATATTGAAGGCTATAGGGTGGATGGCATCGTGCACATTGTCATTAATAACCAAGTTGGTTTTACTGCAAGCCCAAGCTGCGCACGATCCTCTTTTTATTGCACTGACATAGCAAAATCAATAGAAGCTCCAGTGTTTCACGTTAATGGAGATAACCCTGAAGCTGTGAGTTTTGTTGCGAATTTGGCGATGGAATATAGGCAGAAATTTAAAAAGGACGTAGTAATTGACATAATGTGCTACCGCAAATATGGCCATAATGAAGGTGATGAACCGAATTTCACTCAGCCACTTATGTATAAGGCGATATCAAAGCATAAAACTCCTGGAACATTGTATGAAGAAAAATTGACTGCAGAGAAAGTATTAGATGACGATGAAGTAAATAAATTGCGCAGTGAATTCAGGGCAAAATTAGATAAAAGTCTTGCTGAATCAGCGGCTTACACTCCAAAAAAAGCTGACTGGTTCGGTGGAGTGTGGTCAAAATTAAGAAGAGCAAAGTTGAACGATTTGAGCGAATACTACACGGATTCTGGTGTTCCGCCAGATGAGCTGAAAAAATTAGGTGTGCATATAAATAGCAATATCCCAAGTAACTTTAACATTAACAATAAGGTTAGAAAAATACTCGATGGCAGAATAGACAGTATAAATTCCGGTAGTAATATAGACTGGGCAACTGCCGAAAGTCTTGCGTTTGCATCACTGCTTACAGAAGGAATAGGAGTGCGTTTATCAGGACAAGACTCTGGTCGTGGGACTTTCTCGCACCGTCATTCAAGGCTTGTTGATCAGGTAACAGAAGAAGCGTTTATTCCGCTAAACAATATAAATGAAAAGCAAGCTCACTTTGAGGTCATAGATAGCGCACTATCTGAGTATGCTGTAATGGGCTTTGAATATGGATATAGCCTTGATTCCCCGTATTCACTGGTGCTCTGGGAAGGACAATTTGGTGATTTTGCAAATGGTGCACAAATTATGATCGACCAGTTTATCGCATCTGCAGAAACAAAGTGGTTGCGATCAAGCGGTCTAGTTTTATTGCTGCCTCATGGTTATGAAGGACAGGGACCTGAGCATAGCTCCGCACGTATAGAGAGATTTTTGCAACTCTGCGCAGAGGATAATATGCAGGTAGTTAATTGTTCCACTCCGGCGAATTACTTCCATGTCTTACGCAGACAAATGCATAGAGACTTTCGTAAGCCTTTGGTAGTGTTTACACCTAAATCGCTACTGCGTCATAAAAGAGCAGTTTCTAACCTATCCGATTTTGAAGGAAAATTCCTCACGGTGATTCCAGAATGTAGAAAAGGTTTAGTTTCAAGTGATAAAGTACGAAAAGTTGTAATATGCAGCGGTAAAGTTTATTACGATATAATTGAAATGCTTGAAACACAAAAAATAAACGATATAGCAGTGATACGTTTAGAACAATTCTATCCGTTTCCTGCAGATAAACTAAGTAATGAACTTGAAAAGTACAAAAACGCTGAAATTATATGGTGTCAAGAAGAACCAAAAAATATGGGAGGATGGTTTTTTGTCAATCCATTGATAGAGGAAGTGTTATCCAATCTCAATATTCAAGCAAAAAGACCTAAGTGTATCGCAAGACCTGCTGCTGCATCTCCTGCATGTGGTTATGCTAGTGTCCATGCTCAGCAACAAGAGGAGATTTTAAGACAGATCGCTTAGTATTTACAGTTATTGAAGCAGAAGTGGTGCTATAAAAGTAGCTGACACTTGAATCCGGTTGCATTACGCGCTGCGGCCAGGCGCAATAGAAAACGCATTACACCAATAAAGCCCTTTTGGTACTCAAGCAAATATAAAAGATTTTTATTCTATTAAAAAAAATTTAATTTTTATTAAAATTTTCATTTATTTTTATTTAAAAAGTAAACATTATTAATATTTACTTTAATTAATATAGGATATATATGAATACAAAAATATTTGAGATGTTAATAAGGAGAACTGGTCTACGCAGAGATAGCAAAGCTGAGATCATACAGTTAAATAGAAATGAAAAAGCTTTTGTAGATGAGGATAAAGAATCTATCGAATTAGCTGAGGCCATTTTTGAAGAGAATAATATGTTTCATTTCCGCAAACCAGGTCCTGCTATGGATTACATTTTGCACAAATTAATAAATGATAGGAAGCTTTTCGAGGAAATGAAAGATAGAGGTACAAGTATAATACGTCTTTTTTCTTTGTTATCAATGTATCATGGTCGTCTCAATTGCTGTGTTATAAGAAAAGGAGGGTGTATTACTGAGTGTGGCATACTTGATTACGCTGGCACCTATCCAGAACTAGTGCCTTTAGAGGACTTTATACTTATTGAGCCTTGCTCGTACCTCGAGTACACTGTGCTTGATAATGATAACATCAGAAATAGGTTAGCTAGAGACT
This sequence comes from Wolbachia endosymbiont of Drosophila ananassae, assembly GCF_008033215.1. Classification (NCBI taxonomy): domain Bacteria; kingdom Pseudomonadati; phylum Pseudomonadota; class Alphaproteobacteria; order Rickettsiales; family Anaplasmataceae; genus Wolbachia; species Wolbachia endosymbiont of Drosophila ananassae. Next base: position 1,382,439 of record NZ_CP042904.1, read on the forward strand.
TGACTGAAGACAAAACAAAATTAGATATCTTTTTGAATGGAATTTTAGCAACAAAGAATTCGGATTTAGTATTATCTTGTATTAACAAGATAGAGGTTCTTAATGAGGAAGATAGATACTTTGTTAATCGTTTACAGAAAAACAACATGCTAGACTACATCTTAAACAAAGATGATACAACACTTGCAAAATCAACTCTAAAGGAATTGTTGAAGCTTTCTATTTTGCAGGAAGGAGAAAGCACTAAGCTAGAATCTCCCCAAGCTTCAAGTGTAAATGTTAGCAAAGCTCAGCAACATTGTAGTATATAGCTGGTGATAAAGTTTAAAATAATTGCATATACTGAGGCTCATTTAGGTATAGAGCCTCAGTGGTGCTTAATTTTTTCAATTTATGGTAGCCCTACTATGATGTAGATCTATGCTCGCTTATAACTAAAATTTTACCTCTATTAGTGGAATGTTATTCCAGCTATTGCTTCCATAGTCATCAATCGAAGCGTTTAAGTAATCTGTATCAAAGCGTACGGGCACATCAAATTCAAAGCTCGCAGTGATTATCACATCTTTTACTGGCGGTTTCATGAATGTTATTTCTCCCGTTGAATAATTTACTGAATATTCACTCTCTTCTTTACCATTTAAATAAATCTTTACTGTCCCATGTACTGGCTTTTTGATCATACGTATATGCTTATCTTCCCCACTTACATAAGTTTTGATTAGCTGAAAAGTCGTTTTTTTGTTATCTCCTATACCAATCTCTTGATTAATGGCTATAAAATCCGACCAATCCTTAAAACGAAACCCTATTGCTTTACCTTTTCGTGCATGAAAAAATGTTATTAGTTCTAGTAGCTGCTCGTTTGATCTGACCCCGTAAGCTATGTTGTATCTAGTGCGTGCATGAGACCAATTGATGTTGCGCTGTTCACAACCGTTATGAGTTGTTACAACGTCAGTGGAAAATTCCGGTCCTCCAGCGGAACCATAAGATATATTTTCTGGAAATCTAATTTCTGTGAATGACATATACCCTCCTGTGAAAGTAAAATAGTTTGGTTGAAGAAAATGTTGTAATTTGAAAGCGTTTCACATAGTAAATGACGCTATGGAAAGTGGATGAGACTACTGAGTTAAACTGCTGTCACACCCACAGTTACTATACTCAGGTTCATTTGAGTTGTCAAGCAAAAAAAATAAAATTTTATGGCAAACTGTAACTAGCCTTGCTTGTGACTTAATTCATCTACTTTTTTGCGTAATACATTCAAATCAGTTGCTCCTACAAACAGGCTATCTCCAATTATTAAAAAAGGTGTACCACCTACTCCCAAATCTCTTACTAGAAGCCTACTGTTGTTTATCATTTGCTCAATTTTGTCCGCGTTATCTTTTATGGAATCATTAAAATCGTCCTCATCAATCCCTATGTTTTTCACTATATCCAATATGCTTTCGTCTGAAAATTCTCCTTTGTGACTTAAAGCAGCATGGTGAAAATCGAAATATTTTTCTTTATCGAGAAAATAGACAGCTAAAGCACTTTTTGCTGCCTTTAAAGAAGCGTTACTAAGTATTGGAGCATCTCTAAAGATATACTTAATTTTACCGTCGTTAATTAACTGCTTTATATCATTCTTCATAGCTTTGCAATATCCACAAGAATAGTCAAGGAAGCCTGCAACTATAACACTACTATTTTCATTTCCGGAGTAAGGATAAGTAAGGTCAAATATTTCATCCTTGTATTGTGAAATTTTACTTTTGGTTACATTATCTCGAGCAGCGTAACTACTTTTAATCGACTCCTCTTTGAGAGTTTTTACGATCTTATCAAAATTTCTACTGATATAATCATCTAATCTCGTACTTATTTGGTCATCGGTTAGGGTTTGACCGCGGTGTGAAAGCCAATTGTTTATTACTGGTAAACTTGCTACTGCCAGTATAAGAATCAATAAAAACGATATTCTAGACATATACTTATTAAAGAACCTACAATATAAAACTTTTAGTACACATTTATCTATATATTAAAAGAAGCATCTAATGTTAATATATAAAAACATTTATATCAAGTGTATTTTATAGTCAGTTTTGCCTCGAATACAAACTTTACGTACAATGATTAGGTATATTGTCACAAAGTTCATCAGAAGACTTGATAATGTAGGTGACCAAACTACCTCCAGAATAGCCAATTGTGAGATGCTCTATCTTTTACCGCCACGCTGTAAATACGGCGGTAAAACAAAGTTGATAATTTTATTCCGCTGTGTATAATTTCAACAAACTCCGCGGAATAAACATATGAGTGAACCAATAATTGGCAGAGAAAAAGAAATAGCTATTCTACAAGACAAACTTCTTTCTCAATCAGCCGAATTTATTGCTGTTTATGGTCGGCGTCGTGTAAATGTTGTATTATCTGCATTTTATCAGCATAATATAGAAGTAATGTAATGCAGATATTATGCCGATGCCAAATTATACGATTACTTCTAAAATTGCTAATTGCCTTATGAGGATTGAAGCAGCAAAAGAAAAAGTGTTACATTTGCCACTCACTGTATCGATGCTCTCGTCCCTTCGTGAAACTGCACGGCTTTATACCACACACTATTCTACTATGATTGAAGGAAATCGACTTGAACCTAAACAGATTGAAGAGGTTTTAAGTGGTAAAAGCCACTTTCCAAAATATAGGAGAGATGAAAATGAGGTTAAAGGATATTATGCAGCTTTAACTCAAGTTGAACAATGGGCAGCAAGGGAAGTGCCTATTACTGAGAAAGCTATTCAAACACTGCATGCTCTAGTAATGGCAAGTGGAAAATCTAAAATAAAATCAACACCTTATCGTGATGGTCAAAATGTTATCCGCGATAGTCTTACACGTGCAATAATTTATATGCCACCTGAAGCAAAGGATGTACCAAAGCTCATGAGCAGTATGATTGATTGGATTCGTAACAGTGAGCAAGTGCCTTGCCCAATTATTGCAGGTATTGCGCATTATCAATTTGTAACAATTCACCATTACTATGACGGTAATGGTCGTACTGCAAGATTGTTGACTACATTAATTTTACACCTTGGTGGGTATGACCTAAAAGGACTTTATTCATTGGAAGAATATTATGCTAAGAATCTAGGAGCGTATTATGAAGCAATCAGTATAGGTCCATCGCACAACTATTACATGGGACGAGCTGAAGCAGATATTACTAAGTGGGTGGAGTATTTCGTAGAAGGTATGGCAAATTCATTTGAGAACGTTTTACAACGTATAAATAAAGAAGAATACCACGCTGATCAGACTGATCTTATACGTAAGCTTGATCCTAAACAGCGTAGGGCTCTTGAGCTCTTCCAGGAGTTTTCCGCTATTACAGCTAGTCAGGTTGGCGAACTATTTAATTTTAAGCCTCGTACCAGTGCGCAACTTTGTAAAAAGTGGGTGGAAATGGGGTTTATCAAGATTGTAGATTTTTCCAATAGAGGAAGGAAATACAAACTTAGTAAGCAATATGAAGATTTGATCTCAAATTAACTGAAAGCTCGCTAGGCAGGAAAGTAGTGCATAGGTCAAATTTCAATAAAGTGCTTGAAAACTAAATGTAAACTTAAAATTTTAAAAACTGGAATATGTACAACAACTTACGTGACTTCATCAAAGCCTTAGAAGAAAAAAAAGATCTGATTAGGATTAAGGAGGAAGTTTCAATAGTTCTTGAAATGACAGAAATTCACCGTAGGGTTTTGTCAAACAAAGGGCCAGCTATCATCTTTGAAAATGTTGTCACAGAAAACGGCAAAAATTCGATTCCAGTTTTAGTGAATTTATTCGGTACTATTGAAAGAATTGCCTTGGGACTGAACATAAATCCTGGTGAGCTAAGAGATCTTGGTAAACTTTTAGCATTTTTGCAATCACCTGAGCCGCCAAAAAACTTTAAAGATGCTATGAAGATGTTTCCTCTGCTAAAAGTCGTGTTATCGATGCGAAGTAAAGTCGTGAGCAAAGCTCCATGTCAAGAGGTAGTGCTAACCGGAGATGAAGTGGACCTAAGTCTACTGCCCATTCAAATATGCTGGCCAAATGAACCTGCACCACTTATCACCTGGCCGATTGTGGTGACAAAAGGACCTACGAAAGACAAACAAGATAATTTCAATCTTGGAATATATCGTATGCAGGTCATAGATAAAAAAACAACTCTAATGCGTTGGCTTGCGCATCGTGGAGGAGCAGGTCACCATAAACGATGGAAAGAGAAGGAACAAAATATGAAATTTCCTGCTGCTGCTGTGATCGGTAGTGATCCTGCAACGATTATTGCTGCAGTAACTCCAGTGCCAGAAACATTGTCAGAATACCAATTTGCTGGACTGCTGCGAAAGAAGCCGCTTGAGCTGGTAAATTGTAAGACTATTCCACTTCAAGTACCAGCTCACGCGGAAATCGTTCTGGAAGGCTATGTGAGTTTGGATAGATATCAAGACGAAGGGCCATACGGAGATCACACCGGCTACTATAATTCTGTTGAGCAATTTCCTGAATTTAATATTACTGCAATTACTATGCGTAAAAACCCGATATATCTTAGCACTTTCACTGGCAAGCCACCTGATGAACCATCGATTCTTGGTGAAGCACTCAATGAAATTTTTGTGCCCATTCTTATCAATCAATTTCCAGAGATAGTGGACTTTTATCTGCCACCGGAAGGTTGCTCATATAGAATAGCGGTAGTGTCGATAAAAAAATCCTATCCAGGGCAGGCAAAAAGAATTGTTATGGGCATACTTTCCTTTCTAAAGCAATTTTTATACACGAAGTTTATTATCGTTGTTGATGATGATATAAATATACGTGATTGGAAGGAAGTGATGTGGGCAATGTCAACAAGGATGGACCCTGTGCGTGATACAATCATGATAGAAAATGCACCTATTGATTATTTAGACTTTGCTTCCCCTGAAAGTGGACTTGGAGGTAAGATGGGATTTGATGCGACAAATAAAATCCCGCCTGAAACCAAACGAGAGTGGGGAAAGAAAATTGAGATGAGTGAGGAAATAGTAAGGAAAGTCGCGGAGAAGTGGGAGGAATATATGGACTAGACTTCTTGCATAAAAGCAGAAAAAAGTTTGGCGTTTTTTATAATGCCGCATTAACTGATAATTGTGCGTCACAGTGCCCTTTTTTTGTCATCCTATAGCTATACCGCCGCGGTATCTCTTAGCCGCTAACAAGTAGTGGGATGACGAGCTTATCGTCATCCTGCCGCGAACCGTCATACCGCCGCGGTATCTCATCAGCTAACAAGCAGCGGGATACTTAGGGATGACGGTTGTTGTTTAGCTGTAAATATTAAGAAATTTACCAAATGAAAAAAAAGGCAAAAGAAGCCCTGGGGTTATTATCCGCTTTAAAATATTGGCGTTTTTTATGTTTTAAACGCTTGACAAGCGAGATTCAGCCGCTTTTAATTGCAACTAACTTACGCTGCAAATGTTTAAGAAATTTACTAAGCAGAAAAAAAGACAAAGAATCCCCGAGTTAGCTAGTCTTTTACTATCTCTGTCGAGTATTGGCATTTTTTGATGTCTTGTAACGCTTTATAAGCGCGTTCAGCTTATTTAGATAAAAATCTAGATGTAGATGAAGTTTTGTAAAGACATACAGTATCTATATACTGCAAAAAATTGGTATCCGTTCAGCGGAGTGGCAGAATAAGGTAGACAAGGTGATCTAAAAAGATAATCATAGAGCAAAAGTGAAATAATATGGTAAACCTTTTAGAACTTTGCAAAAATTTACAGCAAAAAATAGAAAGGTTAGAAGCAAAAATAGAAAGATTGGAAAAAGAGAATGAAAGTTTAAAAGCAGAAAATAAGGCTTTAAAGATAGAAAATGCTGAGTTAAGAGAAAGACTCGGTTTAAGCTCAAAAAATTCATCAATACCAAGTTCCAAAGAGTTGTATAAAATAAAAAAGAATAAGCCGAAAAGCGAAAGGAATATTGGCGGTCAGGTTGGTCATAAAGGAAGTTTTCGCGCCAACATGGATGCAGATAAAGTAGTAAAGATAGAGTTGCCTAATACTTGCGAATGCGGAGGAGAAATTGCAATATGTGAAAAACCATATATTCATCAGAAAGTTGATCTTCCAGAAATCAAGCCTTATGTAGTGGAATATCAGTTAGAACATGGCCGTTGTCGGAGATGCGGAAAGAGAAGAAGTAGCAAGTTACCGGAAGGTGTTACGCCAGATACATTTGGTCCAAGGGTTAAGTCAATAATTGCAGCGTTCAGCGGATTCTACAAAAATTCAAAACGCGAAATAGCGAGTGTCGTAAATGATATCTTCAATTTGAACATAAGCGTCGGTAGCATATCAAATAGTGAACATAGAGTTGCTTCAAAATGCAAAAAAATGTATGAGCAGATCGAACAAGAGATAAGTAGGAGTAAAGTTCTACATATTGATGAAACGAGCCATTATAACAAAGGTAAACTCGCTTGGTGTTGGATGTTTGCAAGCAATACGGCAAGTTTTGTAAAATTTACAGAGTCAAGAGGAATGAAAGTTTTACAAAATAGTAAATTCTGCAATCGCAATAGCTTGGTAATAACTGACAGGTATGCAGCATACAATTATTTTGCCGATAAAAACAGGCAAATCTGTTGGGCACATTTATCAAGAGATTTTGAAAGATTAGCACATAGTTGGAATATTGAAGTTAAAGTTCTGGGTTGTTACTTGAGAAACGTGGCCACTGAATTATTTGCACTAAAAAAAGCTTTACTAAAAAGTGAGATAGATGTTTTGAGGTTTGTCAGACGTGCCAGAAAATTAAGAAAACGTACAAAGTATTACTTGAAGGAGATATCTCGTTTACCTGAAGCAATTGGAGCCTCTCGAGTTGCAAAAAATGTTCTGAGATCTGAAAGAATGATGTGGAAATTTTTAGATGACCCAGAAAATATTCCGCTGACAAATAACCACGCTGAACGGCAAATTCGGCATTATGTCGTTTATCGCAAAAACGTATCCGTTCAGCGGAGTGGCAGAATAAGGTAGACAAGGTGATCTAAAAAGATAATCATAGAGCAAAAGTGAAATAATATGGTAAACCTTTTAGAACTTTGCAAAAATTTACAGCAAAAAATAGAAAGGTTAGAAGCAAAAATAGAAAGATTGGAAAAAGAGAATGAAAGTTTAAAAGCAGAAAATAAGGCTTTAAAGATAGAAAATGCTGAGTTAAGAGAAAGACTCGGTTTAAGCTCAAAAAATTCATCAATACCAAGTTCCAAAGAGTTGTATAAAATAAAAAAGAATAAGCCGAAAAGCGAAAGGAATATTGGCGGTCAGGTTGGTCATAAAGGAAGTTTTCGCGCCAACATGGATGCAGATAAAGTAGTAAAGATAGAGTTGCCTAATACTTGCGAATGCGGAGGAGAAATTGCAATATGTGAAAAACCATATATTCATCAGAAAGTTGATCTTCCAGAAATCAAGCCTTATGTAGTGGAATATCAGTTAGAACATGGCCGTTGTCGGAGATGCGGAAAGAGAAGAAGTAGCAAGTTACCGGAAGGTGTTACGCCAGATACATTTGGTCCAAGGGTTAAGTCAATAATTGCAGCGTTCAGCGGATTCTACAAAAATTCAAAACGCGAAATAGCGAGTGTCGTAAATGATATCTTCAATTTGAACATAAGCGTCGGTAGCATATCAAATAGTGAACATAGAGTTGCTTCAAAATGCAAAAAAATGTATGAGCAGATCGAACAAGAGATAAGTAGGAGTAAAGTTCTACATATTGATGAAACGAGCCATTATAACAAAGGTAAACTCGCTTGGTGTTGGATGTTTGCAAGCAATACGGCAAGTTTTGTAAAATTTACAGAGTCAAGAGGAATGAAAGTTTTACAAAATAGTAAATTCTGCAATCGCAATAGCTTGGTAATAACTGACAGGTATGCAGCATACAATTATTTTGCCGATAAAAACAGGCAAATCTGTTGGGCACATTTATCAAGAGATTTTGAAAGATTAGCACATAGTTGGAATATTGAAGTTAAAGTTCTGGGTTGTTACTTGAGAAACGTGGCCACTGAATTATTTGCACTAAAAAAAGCTTTACTAAAAAGTGAGATAGATGTTTTGAGGTTTGTCAGACGTGCCAGAAAATTAAGAAAACGTACAAAGTATTACTTGAAGGAGATATCTCGTTTACCTGAAGCAATTGGAGCCTCTCGAGTTGCAAAAAATGTTCTGAGATCTGAAAGAATGATGTGGAAATTTTTAGATGACCCAGAAAATATTCCGCTGACAAATAACCACGCTGAACGGCAAATTCGGCATTATGTCGTTTATCGCAAAAACTCATATTTTACACAATCAAAGCGGGGAAATACATTCCTTGAGCGGATAATTTCATTATACTTAACTTGGAAACAAAGGGGTCTCAATCCTTTCCAAAATCTCCTATCTATTGTTTCTTAAACCACTCTCCTGAACGGATACTTTTACACAATCAAAGCGGGGAAATACATTCCTTGAGCGGATAATTTCATTATACTTAACTTGGAAACAAAGGGGTCTCAATCCTTTCCAAAATCTCCTATCTATTGTTTCTTAAACCACTCTCCTGAACGGATACAAAAATTGAACATAAGACGCCGATACATTAAGTAATCCTTACCTTTTAATCTGCAGATTGGCGAAAGCAAATACAATAGCTTCACTATCATGATAAGTGGGCTGGCGGAGTTTGTCAAGCAAGTTTTTTTGTTTCTGCGGGCTACCTGAGTCTATTGATTTCATTAGAGCCGAAACTCTTGAGACCTAGGTGATAATTCTATCTAAAAGAATGCCGAAAAAGAGCAGCAACCCTACGTAGGAGTTATTTTTAAATATGGACATGCATTGACTGGGATCGTCAGGATTGAAATTTTTGCATTGGCGGTGAAATATGAACCCTACGGCAAGTAGAGCAATATAAAAAATGTTATTTAATGATGATAAAATACCAGCATATAGCCACGTCATAAGAGATATTAAATAAAATCTTTTCAACCAAGATTTTGTTGTATCACCAAAATATAATGCGGTAGATTTCATCCCGAGTTTTTCATCATCTTTTTTATCTTGATGGGCGTATATGGTGTCATAACTAAGCGTCCAAAAGACGCATCCTATATAAAACAGCAAGGATTCTATACTGATCTGGTTTGTTATTGCTGCTGAGCCCATGAGCGATCCCATATTGAAGGTAAACCCTAAGAACAATTGTGGCCACCAAACATACCGCTTTAATAAAGGGTAAGTAGCTATCATACACATTGAGATTATTCCAAGTATGAGTGTAGTTTTATTAGTTAATAATAAGATTACCAGGGCAATAGACAGTAGCAGTGAAAGTAAAGCCAAAGCCTGCTTTATGTTTAATGCACCACTTGCAAGTGGCCTATATTTTGTTCGTTCAACGTGCGCATCTATTTTTCTATCGAAGATATCATTGATTATGCACCCTGCGGGTCTCATTAAAAATGCACCTATAGTAAACAAAACAAGGAGAAAAAGAGCCTGATATGATAGAGAAGTTGAGGCTAAAAGAATACCGCTCAAACTGGGAAATAGCACAAGCCACAAACCCGTTAAACTGTGCAACCTCATTAATGAAAAGTAACGATTGAAATGCATTAATTAAGTGTGATTATGTAATATTTTGCTTACATTAACAAAATTATCGAACGCTAAGTCAGGCTTGAAAACTAGTTCAGGTATAAATCGCAAATCAACATAACACAATATAGATTTACGTATTGACCATGCAGACTGGTTCATTTCATTAACAACAGTGTTAATATCACAATTATTCTCAGAAGGATCTCCAGTGCGTCTTTTTTCTGGATCTAAGTAGTCAGCTACTTGAATATTCAATGAAGATAACACAATATATACATCTGCTTTTTTCAAATCTTTACTTAATTTTACGTCAGATACCGCTACATTTTTATTGAACACCTTACCTTCCATTAGGACTCTTGATATCGCTCTATGCAATACCGATGCTATTTTTAGGTTTCTAATTTCCTTTTTCATATCCAGCTACTATAATACCCTTTCTTCTTGCACTAATTGATAAGCTTCTAAAATATCTCCAACTTTAATATCGATATTACCCTCTAGTGATACTCCGCATTCAAAGTTTACACCTACTTCTTTAACATCATCTTTAAATCTACGTAGTGCTTTTAACTTTCCTTCATGCACCAATTTGCCACCACGCATTACCTTAATTAAAGAATCTTTTCTTATGACTCCATCACTTACATAACATCCAATGATATTACCAGCTTTAGATACGTTAAATATTTGCCTCACAGATGCAAAGCCAACACGAACCTCTCGTGTAACAGGCTTTAACATTTTAGTTAAATACATTCTCATGTCGTCAATGAGCTCGTATATTATGTTATAAGTATGTATTTCTATACCTTTTTGTTTTGCCAAGTCCCTTATTTTTGAGTCCACTTTTACATTAAAAGCTAAAATTACTGCACTTGATGCTTCTGCAAGCAGCACATCTGAATCTGTTATCCCTCCTACTGCTTTGTGTAGGATATTTAATTTCACTTGGTCTTTACCGAGTTTATCAATTGAACTTGATATTGCTTCAATAGAACCAGTTACATCGCACTTTAAAACTACAGATAGTTCTTCTGTTTCGCTGTTATTACGACTGAATATATCTAAATTATTGTCGCCCAAATCTTCTTTCTTTTTCTTGATTAACTCTAGCCTGTATTCAACAATTTCACGCGCCTGCTTTTCAGAATTTATAACAACAAATTTATCTCCAGCATTTGGCACACCATTTAGACCAGTAATTTCAATTGGAGCGGAGGGTAGTGCTGCTTTTTCTCTTTGACCGAGGTGATTAACCATACTACGTACTTTGCTGTATGTTGTACCAACTACCAATATATCACCAACCTTTAACGTTCCTTCCTCAACTATCAATGTGGCTGATATTCCTTTCGCTTTATCTATTTTGGATTCTATTACCCATCCAAGTGCTCGACAATCTTCTATTGCTTCTAGCTTCATTAATTCAGCGATTAACAAAATCGTCTCTTCTAGTTTATCTAAATTAGTTTTCTTTTTTGCTGATACTGGCACAATCATAACATCACCACCAAGCCCTTCAGGGATGAGATCATATTGAGGCAAACTATTAATTATTTTTTCTACATCACCAGGCTCAGATTTATCAATTTTATTAATAGCAACTATAATGGAAACATTTGCTGCTTTTGCATGATTTATTGCTTCAACTGTTTGTTTCATGATTCCATCGTCAGCTGCAACTACTATTACAACTATATTAGTAATATTGGCACCACATGCACGCATCGCAGTGAACGCTTCATGTCCTGGTGTATCAATGAAAGTAATTTTTTGCTTATCTTTTGTTATTATTTGATAAGCACCTATGTGTTGAGTTATGCCACCTGACTCTCTTTCTGCAACATTAGATTCACGAAATGCATCGAGCAATGAGGTTTTACCATGATCGACGTGTCCCATAAAAGTGACGATTGGTGGTTTAGGTTTTTTAGGCAGGCTTTCTCTGCCTTCTATAAAAAATAAATCCTTTTCTTTGTTGGCATCGCTCACTCGTTTAGCCGTATGATTAAATTTTTCCACTATTTCACATGCTATATCTGGATCCACCAGATCATCTACTCTATAACTCTCACCGACTTCTTCTTTGAACATTTTTAGCACACTCTTGCTATCTTCTGCCATGCGAATAGATAACTCCCTGATAGTTATTTTGTCTGGTATAATAACTTCTCTTGATATATTTTTACCCTTAGTAAACTTTGACTTTCTACCTCTTATACCAAACCTTTGCTTAAATACAGGGGGTTGTTCAGTTTTTTCATCTATTGCCTGTGCAATTACCAGTTTAGAATGCTTAGAATATATATCTTTGTTGACTTTAAAAGACTTTTTATCGTTGTCCTCATGGTCAATACTATCTTCTTTTGGTTCAACTAAGTGGGTATTACTTAAAACTTGCTTATTTATTTCCTTAGATAAAGCGTCCGCTTCATTTTTCTCGTCAGTCTCTTTATTGCTGTCTTCTTTTGCTGTTTTCTCTTTTTCTTCTCTCTGATTTCTTTCTTTCAGCAAAGCAGCATTCTGCACAGCATTAATGCGAAAAATTTGTTCTTTCTCTGTTAAAGAACCTAATTTACTCTCGTCAAATAAATTATGTTCTTCTGCATCATGAGATTTTTTTCTTCTTTTTTTTACTACTGTAGCTCCAGTACTTGGGCTAGCTGAAGAGTTTAAATTGAGGTCTAATTTAAGCTTGCTTAAACCTTGGAGCGTTAATTTTTTATCACTGATATCTTCATTATTCATATTATTTTATTATATTAATCCAAGCTTTTTACGTGCTTCTATGATTATTGAATCTACTATATCTTTTAGATCTTCTTTGCTATCGGATGAGGAAGAGAGTATGCTGCAAAACTCATAACTTGATAAATCTGCTATGTCCTCTAAAGTCTTAATATCATGCTTACTAAGAGCAATTTTATTGTCTATTGATAAAGTTAAATTGATTACATCATCCTCCATACCTAAACTTTTTAGCTCTTCTATTTTTCTATCATTTTCTGCTTTCAGGTACTTATTTGCTCTATTGTGAAGTTCGTTTGCAATATCTTCATTAAAGCCCTCTATTGAAGCAAGCTCTTTAATTGAAGCGCTAGATATGTCTTCTACACTTGAAAAACCTTCTGTTACCAATAGCTGACCCATAATCTCTTCTAAGTTTAAAGCTTCAGCAAATAAAGCTGAACATTGACTAAGTTCTTTACTTCGCCTTTCTGATTCTTGCTGAGTGCTTAATATCTCAATTTTCCATCCAACAAGCTCTGAAGCTAATCTTACATTCTGGCCCTTTTTTCCTATAGCTAAACTCAATTGATCTTCAGCAACTATTAACTCTATGCAATTTTCATTTTCATCAATAATAACCTTCGATACTTCTGCAGGAGTAATGGCTTTGATAACAAATTGACCCAAATCTGAGGAGTAATTTATAACGTCAATTTTTTCACCATTTAATTCGTGTATAATAGTTTTTATTCTATCTCCCTTAACTCCAACACAAGCACCTACTGGATCAATGTTCTTGTCGGGAGAGAAAACGGCAACCTTAGACCTTGAACCAGCATCTCTAGCTATACCTTTAATTGTCACTAATCCGTCAGCAATTTCTGGTATTTCTTGATTTAATAATGCCTCCAAAAAGCCTTCATGAGTCCTAGAAAGAATAATTTGACGTCCATCATCAGAACGCTTAACAGTCTGTATGTAAGCTTTAACCTTATCACCTTCACGAAATGATTCACCACCAGTTAAATTTCGCAATGGAAGATATGCCCTAGTGCCATTTATGTCTATAATAAGATCTGAATATTCTACTTGTTTAACAATACCATACCTTATTTCTCCCACTTTATCTTTAAATTCCTCATATTGCTTTTTTGACTCTTCATCTTTAATTATTTGAGCAATCGTTTGCTGGGCAATTCTTGCTGAAGCAAGATCAGTGTTAAGAGAGAGCAATTCACTAACAGTATCTCCAACTTTTGCATCTCCTTTTATTAATTTAGCTTGTGTAAGCGTAATTGATTCACACTCAGTATTCTCTTTTTCATTTGATTCATCATCAATAACTTTTAGTTTTCTATATGAAGTAACTTTGCCTGTGTTTCTATCTATATCAACTACAATTTTACTTTTGCTACCATATTTTTGATGAGCCACTGCTTCTATAGCACTTTCTAGTGCCTTTATTACAACATCAAAATCTAAACCTTTTTGAAGTGAAAGCTCTCCTGCTGTTTTTATTACATCAAGGCTTCCAACTATGTTATTCTTGTTACTTTTCTGCTTAACACTGCTTTTACGATTAGCAATCATAATAAATAAATCCAATGTAATTAGTTATAATTATAGCTCCAACGGGCAAAGAACACTATCTTAAATGTTAAATGATTGCTAATTTAAGTCAAGTTTTTTCATGTTTTTGTATAACAAGCAACGCAGGAGTAAAGAATAAAGTTAAAACCGTTGCAGCCAATATTCCACTTGCTATGGTTGTTGAAATGTCAACCCACCACTGGCTTGATGGAGCATCATATGTGATTTGTAGCGTAAAAAAATTGATATTTAACCTGGTAATCATCGGTATTAAACCAAGAACTGTGGTTGCAACGGTAAGCAATATTGGCCTAACGCGAGAAATTGCAGCGTTTATTACACATCGCTTGATGTCATTTTTGTGTACCTTAATTTGGTGATGAAAGGCATCAAGCAATAGTATGTTATTATTTACTATAATTCCCGCCAAAGCAATTATCCCCACTCCACACATAACAACTACGAAAACTTGTTGGATAAGAAAGAAAACAAAAAACACACATGTTGTGGATAAAAACACTGCTGTCATTACGATAAATGTATGGTATACATTATTAAACTGTGTCACTAATACCAATATCATTAGTGTAATCGCTAATATAAAAGCCTTTAACAAAAATGCTCCTGATTTTTGTTGATCTTCTTTGTCGCCTTTAAAATCAATTTTTACTCCCTTGTCCCAATCCTGGGCAATAGAATTCTGAATGAACTTTACTCTTTCATCAACAAGATAGCCAGTATCAACGTCAGCAGAGATTGTCACTGTGCGTAATCCATCAATCCTGTTTAGTTTGTTTACCTTTTTTTCGGGAGCATATTTTACTATATTGCTCATAGGATACGGGCCATTAACTGTATTGATAAAAAGATTGTCTATAGTCTTCATGTTGCGATCCTTTCCAGGGAAACGGAGTACAATATCGATTTCTTCATCCGTGTTATTTGGTCTATATTTTCCAATCAACACTCCATTTGTAACCATCTTTATAAAATCGCCAATGGTTGCAACACTTACTTCAGAGCTTGTAGCCTTATTCTTATCAACACTCATATTCCACTCTATTTCAGGTGCTGATCTGCTATCTTGAATATTTATAAACCCGGATGAAGGTTGGTTCATAATTTCTAGAATTTTCTCTGCTGCTAAATTCAAACTGGATACACTCCCGCTGAGGTTAATTTGTATTGGCTTGTCAGCCGACGGTCCTGGCTTTTCCTCTTGAACATTAATTATTATTCCTTTCATGTCTTGCACACTGCTCCTTATATCATTTAGTATGTGCTTAGCTTTGCGCCTGAAGCGCCAATCCATAAGTTCTAGTTGTATTCTGGCGATAACGTTGTCTGAAAATGCTCCTGATCTAGCATAAGAAACATGAATTTCTTTTTCAATGCTCAAAATGCGTTCTTCCACTTCTTTGAGTATCAGATCTCGTTCTTTGGCTGATAAGCTTTCTTTTGCTTTAACACTGATTAAAATATTATCTGAATCCACTTTCGGAAAAAACTTTACTCCAGGACCAAAAGTAAAGTACAGCACACTAAATGAAAACAAAACGAATACAGTAGCACATACGAATTTTTTAGGATGATCCAAAACCTTCTCTAGCATGCGTACGTAAGCTCTTATTATAGGCCCAGCATTTTTTATTTCACCACTTTCTATAGCACTCATTTTTTTTATTTCTTTTTTTGAAGTTATCGAAGGCTTACCAAATATTGCACCAAGTGTTGGTATAAAAACCAAAGCCATAATGAGCGATCCAGTCAAAGTTAGGATTATTGTAATTGGTATGTACTGCATGAATTTACCAACAGTATCAGGCCAGAATAATAGAGAAAAAAACACTGCTAATTTAGTTAACGTTGATGATAGAACCGGATAAAACATATCACGAACTGAAGTGTAAAAAGCTTCTACTTTGTTCATTCCGCAGATCATCTTTCTATCGGCATATTCGCTGATCACAATTGCATCATCAACCAGCATGCCAACAGCCATAATTAAACTGAAGAGCACAACGATATTTAAGGTTATACCCATAAAGTAAAGAGCTATTATCCCAATGAGAAAGGAACCGGGTATCGAGAGTGCCACAAGAATAGCAATCCTTGTTCCCATAGAAAGCATCATTATGATCAATATTAACAACACAGCAAATATTATGCCGTTTTCCAAGTCATCAAGCACATCGCGGACGTTTTTTGACTGGTCGTTTAAGTACACCACTTTTAAATTTTCAGGTAATTGATCTTTTGCCTTATCCATTAAGTATTTTACTTGATTTACTGTGTCTATTATGTTTTTTCCGTTACGTTTTGAAATTTCTAGCATGACACTAGGTAATCCATTAATGCGAGCAAATCCTTGGTGATCCTCAAACCTAGGGTATACTTTTGCTATATCTTTGATTCTCAAAACTGCATCGCCTTGAGATCTAATAGGAATATTCATAATATCTTCTATATCTTTTAATAACCCTGATATTTTAATCGAATATTTACCGGTATCATTTTCCAGTGACCCAGCTCCCACTAGTCTGTTATTGCTTGATATAGCTTGGAATATTTCGTTTGATTGAATGTTATATTTTGTTAGAACTGTGGGCTCAACTATCACTTCCACTGTTTCTTTACGCATACCTGCCACTTCAACTTTGAGAACATTTGGCAGAGATTCTATTTCTTTCTTTAGCTTGCGTGCTATTTCAGTTAAGGCTCTTTCTGGCAAATTACCAATTAAGCCGACATTGAGTATCGGAAATAAGCTCAAGTTTATTTCATTGATTATCGGAGATTCCGCTTCAACAGGTAACTTCGATTTTATGTTTGAAAGCTTTGAACGAACATTATCGAGCACTTCTTTATTATCATACTCTGTTCCAAATTCGAGTATCATGTGAGCACCATCATTAGTTGCAAAAGCTCTCAATTCTCTTACACCTTCGATGGATCTTAGTTCATTTTCTATAGGAAGCACTAATAGCTTTTCACTATCTTGAGCAGAAATCCCAGGAAGTCCAACAAACACGCTGATTATAGGAATCTGTATATCAGGATTGCTTTCCCTTGGCATTTTTACATAAACGTATGAACCGAAGATAAAAATTACTATAAGTAATAATACCACCGCCCTGTTTCGCTCTATGAGTAAGCTCTGCATGTTGAATGTTAGCTGAATATGTGTGTTTGTACAATATTATAGTCGAGATACATTGCATATTAATTAATCCTTGTGTAGCTTTAAAACTTTATGCAAATAATTAAAATTTTCGCAAAATTGCAAGTATAAGAAAATTCCTGTATAATAATTCTAGAACAGTATTTGAGAGGTTATTATGGTGGCAATTCTAAATATAACAAAAGGCAAAAATAAAGTTATTGTGTCTGGATTAGCTGGAGCTTTATCAGCTTTAATATTTTTAACAGCAATCCACATTGCCGCAAAGATAGCCATTATCGTTTCTGCTGCTGCAGTTACTTACTTATTACTTTCGCTGATTCATAAAATAAGAACTAAAAAAGAACAGCCTGAAATTACTGGTGTTTCAGGAGAGAAAGTTTCAGAAGATGAAGGGTATAGCAGTGTTGATGAAGGTGAAGAAAAAGATACCGCAAAAGAACCAGAAAGAACTGAAACTGAGTTAGAAGAAGAAATAATAAGGAAAAGAGCACAAGAACGCATGGAGAAAGGATCACTTGGTGGTCCTATAAATGCGTTTGGCGAACCAATTCATGTGACTATAGATGCTGAAAATAGTAATCCTGTTGATTATACAAAAACTATGGTAGTGCCTGAGGAAATTATTCTTAGCATGCTAAATGATAAAACTCTTACACAAAATAACTCTAGCTCTATAAAGGATCAGATGAAACCTCTTCCTGAGCACATGGATGTGCCTGGTAATCCACTTCCTGGGCAAGTGTTAAGCAATCTAGAGCTTGAATCTAAAAGCACGCAGAAACTATCTGCTTTAGACTTGCTATTACAGTGCAAAAATGTAGATAATGATGTAAAAAAAATGCTAAAACAGCCAATTACCCAAAAGGGGTTTAACGGATTAGGATTTGATAGATAGTTGTTATATTAACCTCTCCATCTCATATTGAGGATCAGATGCAATGCCGTAGACCCTATTTGGCGGAGCAATTTTGTTCTCTATACCAAAAACCATACCTTCAATTATTGCTGTGAGTACTTTTTCAAGGTCACAATCTGCTCCGGGAACGCGGTGCTCTAGGCGGCATCTTTTGAAATCGTTGCCAAAATAGGGAATTCTTATCGCAGCAGTTCTGTTATTTACTCCCCAACTAATCGTAGTTGGAGTGTGAATATCCGGATACTGAAATCTTAAATATGAATCATCATTTGGAGCAAAAAACAACATATGTTTTTTCATCATTGCACATAATCCACCAATACTATGAATCAGATAGTCACTGTACTTTTGCTCATTGATATAAAATAAGTTACCGTTATTTGAATTCACGAGATTAACATGCACATTTAATGCACTGCCTGCTCTATCCAAATAAGGCTTTGCTTTAAAAGAAACATTCCCACCTAGTTTTTGTGCTGTTTCAGTAAGTGATTGTTTTGCTAACTCAAAATGCTTAATTAAATTGTAGGAGTTCGTATAACAACCACTTTTTATCTCATACTGATGTGTAGAATTCTCCTTCTCGCAAGAAAATTCAAGAGATGCTATTTTATTTTTGATGCTATTCAGAAATAAGTATTCTTTTTCTATTCCTTCAATGTAAAACTCTAGTTCAATACCGAATACAGCATAACAACTCAAATTACTTAATATAATCATAAATTTGCTTCAGTAAATCTATATTAGGTTAGCTATATTTATATGAATACTTTACTTATTTGCCAGTAAATTTAACATCTTATTTATACATAATGTATTACTGTTTTTAATAGCATGCTTCTAATCCTCGATACAAGCGACATTTACAAATTTTTCATTTTTTTGAAATAAAAAT